>DAIQOK010000025.1:0-36643 GCA_036787895.1 Bacteroidota bacterium
ACCCATAAGAAATCCCCCTTATCTTCGTTTCGCTATATTGATTGAAAGATTTTGAGGTATCTGTTGCTTATTTTGGTGGTTTTGTCGGTCTGGCTGAGTGCTTGCCGGCAGGATCGTTTTCTAGCGAATGCTGATATTGAGTTGCGTTTTGAAACGGATTCGGTGCTGTTTGATACGGTTTTTGCGACAGTAGGCACCATCACCAAACGTTTTAAGGTGTACAACCCAACCAATCAAAACATCAGCATAGATGAAATATTTCTAGGTGGAAGACGAGCAACAGGTTCCTCCAATTATCGCCTGAACATCAACGGTCAGCCCATGAACGATGCCCGAAATGTGCAATTGCTCAAAGGTGACAGTCTGTACATCTTCGTGGAGGCAACCATCGACCCAAATTCGTCCTTGACACCTTATCTGGTGGTCGATTCGGTGATGTTCCGCTCGGGTAACAAAACCAGCAAAGTTAACCTTACGGCTTTTGGGCAGAATGCGCATTTTGTGGGCAACGAATATTTGCCCTGTGATACCACTTGGACCGATATGCTGCCCATAGTCGTCTACCAAAGTGTGGCTATTGATACCCTCTGTAAACTAACCATTCAGCCTGGTACGCGCATATATTTCGCAAAAAATGCTTTTTTGTTTGTATTGGGCACACTTGAAGTGAACGGCAGTAAGGAGAAGCCGGTAGAATTCCGCGGCGACCGCCTGGATCCTTTTTACAACGAACTTGCCGGCAGTTGGAGCGGCATACGTTTTTTACGCGGAAGCGTGAACAATGTGATCAATTACGCTAATATCCGCAATGGTACGGTGGGCATACAGGTCGATTCGTTACCCGTTAGCGGCAATGCACCCAATTTACGTTTGCGGAATACCGTGATTCAGAATTTTGCGATCGCTGGCCTGGTAGGTTTTACTGCTCACATCGAAGCTGATAATGTGTTGATAGCCGAATGTGGTCGCTTTAATGTGTATGGCGATGTAGGCGGAATCTACAATTTCCGGCATTGTACGCTGGCGAGTTTTGGTTTTAATTTCAGCCGGTCTACCCCGGTAGTTCTGCTAAGCAATGCCGGAAGCAGCTCGGGCATACGTTATTCGCTGGAGGCCTCCTTCCGAAACAGCATCATTTATGGTAATCGCCGCGAAGAAATGGTGTTGGATACTTTTCCGGGCATACCGCTGAATGTAGCCTTACGACACAATATTGTCCGCACCGAACGCCCCAATGATATAGGGGTGAATAATCTCTACAATGCCGATCCGCGCTTTAAAAACGCGTCCACCGGCGATTACAGCATTGATACCCTGAGTCTGGCCATACGTTATGGCGAAAACCTTATCCCGTTTTTCCCGCAGCTCGCTACCGATTTGGCAGGTACGCCTAGAGGCATGCAGCCTACTTTGGGCGCACTTGAACGGGTAGAATAACGCCACTTACTTCAGTTCGGTTTGGATTTAAGTGGTGTTTTCCCTGCCCTGAGTTTACCGAATAGGGGCTAAAGGAGGCTAATATTGAGTGGGGTTCAATAGCTCAAGGTGCTCGGCTTATTCGCATTTTTTTTGGCGAACGATTAATAGGATATTGCCATTTCAGGCCCCAAAAGTCGAAGTTCTTCCTGTCGGAATGCCTCTAGCCCAAAATTCCGCTTAACCAAAATCTCTTAAAACGACTTATTTGTAAATCCCTCAATATTGCAACTGCTGCGACCACTCAACTTCATTAATGTATTTCCTTTGATTCAATAGCTTATCCTTGCCACCTATTGCTTGGTAACGCCTTGCGCCCTTAACATGCTGGCGACCATCGGGCGAAAAAAGGGCGTATAGAATCAGATGTTTTTATCTTAATTTTGCACGCAAAACCAAACTGGATGTACAATCCCAACCACGCTCATATTATTCTGGTGCCTTACGACTTCACCGATCGTTCGGAATGCGCCCTGGCCCACGCTGCTGTGATTGCCAGCAAAGCTGAAGACGCCATTACTTTGGTTCATATCTATAACAGCGAAAGCAAAAGCCGCGCGAAAAAGCTGGGAAAAAGTCTGAAAGACATCAATGACGACCTCGCCGCCATCGCAGCCACCAACCAAAAATCTACCGGCGTAAGCACCAGTTACCAGCTTGAAGAAGGTAGTGTATTTGATCTCATTCCGGAACTTTGCAAAAAAACCGACGCCCGTTTGCTCGTAATGGGCACTCATGGTATACAGGGTTTACAACATATAACAGGTGCCAACATCCTCAAAGTCGCTACCGATTCTCCCGTATCCGATATCATCGTGCAAACCCGCATGCCCGAGAAGCATGGGTATAAAACCATTGTTTTTCCCATCGATTCGTCGCGGGAGAGTAAACAAAAAACCTTTCAGGCTGCAGCTATGGCGCGTTTGTTTGGCGGCAAAATACTGATTTTTGCAGCTACCGAAAGTGATGACTTTGTAAAGCAGCAGGTTAATCTCAATCTACAGTTTGCGGAGCGTACCTTTGTTCAGAATGGCGTGAAATTCGAAATCAGCTACGAAGACCCGAAAGGCGCCTCCTTCCCTAAACAAATTGAAGCTTTTGCCACTCAAAACAAAGCCGACCTCATTGTCATCATGACCGGTCAGGACCGCGACTTGCTCGATATTTTCAGCAAATCGCCCGAAGAAAGTCTGGTGAATAACAAGGCAGGCATACCGGTGATGTGTGTTGATCCATTAAACACTCAATTCGGAGCTATTTTAGGTTCTTAACCTTCAGATTTAAAATATAAATTTCAAATTCAAAACTGGAGAACACCAGATTTAATCGGGTCCAGCTGTGGCTGCCTTTAAAATCCGTGTCCTATCCTGCATTGACCCAAAAACGAGACTGAAATTGTATTTTTGCGGCGCATTAATCTGTTTTTATTTTGATTATTTACAAAAGTCCTGAAGAAATCGAGCTGATGCGCGAAGCCGCGCAGGTGGTGAGTCGTACCCTGGGTGTGGTAGCAGAGATCATTGGTCCAGGCGTTACCCCTCTCCAGCTCGACAAGATTGCCGAGACTTACATCCGCGATCAAGGTGCTGAACCCGGTTTTTTAGGGCTTTACAATTATAAATATACACTATGCACCTCTGTGAACAACGAGGTAGTACATGGCATACCCAACGACCGCCCATTGCAGGAAGGCGACATTATTAGTGTAGATTGTGGTGCCATACTGCACGGCTTTTATGGTGACCATGCCTACACCTTCGCCATTGGCGAAGTTGACCCGAAAGTGAAAAAGCTACTTGACGTTACCCGTGAATCGCTCGACAAAGGCATTGAACAGGTAAAAGTAGGTAACCGCATGGGTGATATGAGTTATGCCATACAGGCGCATGCCGAAAAAAACGGTTACGGTGTTGTTCGTGAGTTGGTGGGTCATGGCATAGGCCGCAAATTGCATGAAAGTCCGGAGGTGCCGAATTACGGCAAAAAGGGCAGTGGGCCTAAATTCCAGAATGGTATGGTCATCGCCATTGAGCCAATGATTAATATGGGCAAACGGGCTATCCGCCAATTGAAGGATGGCTGGACCATTGTTACTGCAGATGGATTACCGGCTGCACATTTTGAACACGATGTGGCCGTAGTGAATGGAAAAGCCGATGTTTTATCGACTTTTGAATATGTAGAAGCAGCATTAGCTAAAAAGAACAAATAGATGGGACGCGCATTTGAATACCGAAAAGCCAGAAAATTTGCCCGTTGGGACAAGATGTCGAAGGTATTTACCCGCATAGGCCGGGAAATAGCCATGGCTGTTAAGGCCGGAGGACCTGATCCGCACAGCAATCCCCGTTTGCGCATTGTTATTCAAAACGCCAAAGGGGCGAGTATGCCTAAAGACCGGGTAGAATCGGCCATCAAAAAGGCCTCGAGTAAAGAGGAGAAAGATTACGAAGAAGTAGTGTACGAAGGTTATGGTCCGCATGGTATAGCTGTCGTAATTGAAACGGCTACCGACAATCCAACCCGTACGGTAGCCAATATCCGCCATTATTTTAACAAATACGGTGGCTCGCTGGGAACTTCCGGCTCCCTTAACTTCTTATTCGATCGCAAAGGAATATTCCGAATAGCTGCCGAAGGTATTGATATAGAGGAATTGGAGCTTGAAATCATCGATCATGGTGCAGAGGATATTCGGGCTGAGGAAAATGAAATCATTGTTACTACTGCCTTCACCGATTTTGGCGCTATGCAAAAGGCGTTGGAGCAGATGGGTGTGAATGTTATAAGTTCGGAATTGGTTCGTTTGCCGCTCAGTACCACCGAACTCAGCGAGGCTCAGGAAGAAGAAGTGATGAAACTCATTGAGGCCCTCGAGGAAGACGACGACGTACAGCAGGTGTTTGATAATATGGCTTAAGGCGTCTCTAAGAATATGAACCCTGGCGCTGCCGGGGTTTTTTGTTTGCCGGTAGGTGTAATCGAACAGCGAAATGATATTGACGAATTGGGTTCAGCAAACTAAGATATACCTTGCCCTTCATCTAAAAGGTGACCAAAAATTAATCTTGCCGGATTCTTGCGCTGCTGATACCCTTGGTGTTGACTTCTTTATTTCGCTCTTCCTAGGCTGGGCTTAATTTAGCTCAAGCGGGTTGGCATAATCTTAAGATGCTCGTTCAGCATATGTCCTGAGGCTGGTTTGATTCGCTGAACTTAGCTTTTGGTTCGGCAAGGTATTGTACTGCCTCTCCGGGCTTGGTAGGAGAGATTTTTATTGTTTTCCTAGGATGTTGCCGCACCTACGGGGCTACTCACTAGCCCTGTAGGTGCGAAATTCAACTCTGCTAAACGCAAAGCGACCTGCGCCAATCTACCAGATCGTCACCCGTACATTTTCATCCGCCACCATGGGCTGACCCAGGTTGCAATTAAATGCTTCCCAGAATTCAGGCATATTGGTAAGTGGGCCAAGTACCCGCTCTTTGCCCGGCGAATGAGAATCGGTGAGTATGCGGCGACGCAATTCTTTTTCGCTGATGTTCTGGCTCCACACATGGGTCCAGCCCAGGAAAAAGCGTTGCTGCCAGCTAAAACCATCAATCAATGGTGGCTCTCCATTTTTCGCAATCGCATTTTTGAGGGCATAATAAGCCATTGTCAATCCGGCCAAGTCGGCGATGTTTTCTCCCTGGGTAAGTGCACCGTTTACAAAAAGACCATCTAATACCTCAAAGCGGCCATATTGCTCAACGATTTTTTGAGTTCTTTTTTCAAATGCAGCACGGTCAGCCTCGGTCCACCAATTCCTCAGATTACCTTGGGCATCGAATTTCGAGCCTTTATCATCGAAGCCATGACTGAATTCGTGGCCGATTACTGCGCCAATACCGCCATAATTCACGGCATCGTCGGCTTGAGGATTAAAGAATGGAGCTTGCAAAATGCCGGCAGGAAAAACAATTTCATTGCGCGAAGCCGAATAATAGGCATTCACTGTCTGCGGTGTCATGCCCCATTCGTTTTTATCAACGGGTTTGCCAATCTTTTCAATCATCAGCTGAAAGCGTCTTTTGCTGATATTTTGCATATTGGCATAGAGCGTATTCCGTTTGATATCAACCATGGAGTAGTCCTTCCATTCGTCGGGATATCCTATTTTATAATTAAAAGCCGCCAGTTTTACCATGGCTTGTGCTTTGGTTTCAGCGCTCATCCATTCCAAAGCCTGAATGCGCTCACCAAAAGCTGTGCGCAGTTCTTCTACCATCTCACTCACCCGCTTTTTAGCTGCCGGAGAAAAGTGTTCTTTCACAAACAATTGGCCTAGAGTTTCACCCAAACTGCCATTCACCAAATCAACGGCGCGCTCCCACCGCGGTTTCATCACTTGGGTACCACTTAAAACACCGCGGTAAAAATTGAAACTTTCACGCTCCATGGCGGTGGTAAGCATATTCGATGCGCCATTAATGGCTTGCCAACGGTAATACGTTTTCCAATCGGCGAGCGGATATTGCTGCAAGAGACTCACCATCCCTTTTAAAAAATCGGGCTGACCAACGATAATCGCATCAAAATCGGGTACCATCAGCAGGGTGAAATATTCCATCCAGTTGAAAGCCGACCAATCGGGATGGCTGAAAAATTCCTCCGCTGTATATTTGTTGTAGGTTTTATCCGGATCGCGGCGCTCAACACGACTCATGCTGATTTTCGCAAGCTCAGTTTCCAAATTTAAAATACGCTCGCCGGCCTTGGGGTCTTTCTGACCAGCCAAAGCAAACATAGCATCGATATGTTTGACGTAGGCAGTACGTATTTTTGTGTTTTCCTCATCCATTTTGAGGTAGTAGTCGCGATCAGGCAAGCCCAGTCCACCCTGACCGAGCTGTACCCGGTTGGCTTCGCTGTCCTTGGCATCAATCCCCACATAAAAGCTGAATAAACCACCAATACCCAGGGGGCGTAGTTTACCCATCAAAGATGGTATCTCTTTGGTACTATTGAGGGCGTTTATCTCATTCATGAGCGGGGCTAGTGGTTTGGCACCTAACTTATCGAGGGTTGAAGTGTCGAGTGCGGCGGCATACATATCGCCAACCAGCTGCTCTGCACTACCTTTGGGTGCTTTTTTAGCGGCCGCCCCTTCGAGTATAGCGCGGATTTTTAGGTCGTTGGCCTTGGCAAGCATATTAAAACTACCCCAACGGCTCTCCGTCGATGGCATCGGATTATTTTTCATCCAACCTCCTGCAGCATATTGGTAGAAGTTAGTGCAGGGATCAGCCGATGGATCGAGGTTTGACAGCGGAAATCCGGCAGGCGATTGGGCTTGCACTTCAACGCCCAACAACAAGGCAATTCCCAGGAATAAGCTATTTTTCGTCATTTTTTATATAATTCTTACTCGGTGAATCTACGAATATCGTATGAAAGCCAATAAACACAGCCGGATTTAGGGGTTTTGTCGAATAATTCGTTTGCTGCTGCGTTTGCCCTGATGTTCCAGCACCAGCTGATATACCGCCGGAGGCAAACTTTGCAAATCGAGCGTGGCATAACCACCACTCAAATCTATCTGACGCTGCCACACCGTCTGACCCAGGGCATTTACAACCCGCAATTGGGTACTTCCAGGCAAATCCGAAGTGCGTAAGTGTAATTCACCGCTGCTTGGATTAGGATAAACTATAAAAGTAGGGCCCTGAAAATCAGTACGAACTGCTGTTGGATTAAAATTAACAGCATAAATAGTGCTGTCGACACTGCTGCTTATTGCTTCATAAGCCGCATTTACCAATTCGAGTTGCTGCAGCAGATGAACCAAACTATCGGTGGTGTGACTATACAACAAACGTAAAAGCGGCCTTGCAACCCCAGAGCGGTTGATGGTTTGAAAATGACTGGCAATCATACCTACCACTCTGCCATTGGGCCGGATGTACAAATTAAGGGTAGTTTCCTGAGGCGGCAACAAACTGAAGCCGCTTTGAAGTGCCAAACCATGCAAACCAAACTCAAAAGCAAGCATATTGCCATCGTCGTTTGTAAGGCCGATATCGATGGTACGCTGCATGGTATCAATGCTGAGAATGTTCAATCGGGCTTCCTGTAGTGCGTTACGTACGCCACGTGGAAATTCACATGCTGTTGATGCGTTTTGGATCAGACAATTGGCCAATAAAGCCGCATCCCAAACCGTAATCAGGGAATCGCCACTTACATCCAGGCAGCGCCGGTAATTGATGGTATCGAGCGCAAGGCCGGTCATGTACTGGTGTAAATCACTGCCATTGCGCAAGCTGTCGCGATTGTAGTCGCCATAACGCGCGGTACCGGCACAATCGCCATTGCAGTCGGGTCGGGCATTGCCATAAAGCGTACCCCTACAATCGATATAAGGCGAACAATTGGGAAGTTTGGTATAACGTTTTTTGCCTGCACTATTGGTAAAGATGTTTAGACAAACCTGCGCCCAATTGTTGGTATAGGTTGTTTCGTAGCGACCCAAAGCATCGGGCGACTGGTCCCAATTCACTTTCATGGCCAGAATGTATTGCCCGTCCGGAACATTGGTAATATCTATCCATTGGCAGTCGAGGCCAGCTCCGTATATATCGCCACAACCGGCAGTAATACCCATATTGTTGCAGCCATATTTGGCCGGAATACCTTGCGGGCAGGATAAATCGAGCACACAAAATCCATTTTTAAAGCCTACAGGCAAGGTATTGCCATTGGGTTTGTAAAGCACATATTCAGCATAACCTTCATAATGGGCGTGGCCGTGACAATTGTTTGTGTTAAACTGCCCGGGCTGGGTGTTGGCATTGCCAATGTAAAAGTCGGTTTGACCGATATTGCGGATATCCGTCGTAAAACGAATCAGCGTCCGCATGCCATAGCCAGTAAGACATTGCTCCTGAACCATACAATTCTGGGCATTGATGCTGTCGAGTCGCAGCGAATTTTCAAAAACGCTTTGTACTACGGTTAAATCGGGACCCGGTGGGCACAAAGGACTCGGGAAATAATAACATGGCCCACCAGGTAGTGCCAGGGGGTCATAATTGCAGGCGAGTGTATCGTTACAGCCGATAATCGCGCCAATAAACTCGATTCGAAAACGTATACTATCCGTCAAACAGCTCGAATTCCCACCAACACGAATCAAGTAGGTAGTCGACGTATCGAGATAAGCCTGGATACGCGATAATTGTCCGCAACCGGGCGCATCGTCGTTGTATAAGATGGTGCCGATATTAGAGGAGTCCAGTATGGGGCCACCGCAGTTGTCGTACACCCAAATGGCGGTATTACAGGTATTGGCCAAACCGCAGGTATAAATGGCATAAGCACCAGCGGTATCGGGCTTAAACCGGTACCAACTGTTGGTATGGGGCGCAGTATAGCTTAAGGTATCGGCCGGTATGGCAGTGGCGCAGCTTTGGCCGGGGCCACAATTGAAGCTGTGAACCGACTGAAATGTAAAATTCCCGCCATTGGCCACAACTACCCCATTTACAAAAACCGTAAAGGACCCCACACCATATTGGCAGCACATACCGTCGCCATAGCTGTCGCGCATGGTAAAGGTCATGCAGGTGTTGGCAGGTACACAAAGGGTATCGCTATTGGAAGTTCCACTTGCGAGTATACTGCCATTGCCAGCCTGCAGGCGCCAGGACGATTCCTGCGGGTAATTGTCGGGGATGATACGAATAATAACCTGAACCTGACCCGTGGCACATGGCTGCGCCAGCAGCGACAGACTCAATAAGCTGAGTAGCAGGGATAAAATAATTTTCATAGTAGAGTTTGGAAAGGGAAGATACAGAAAACTTCTACTATAAAAATGCTGTAGATTTCAGCGGGCTGTTTCCCTGAATCTAATGTCATGAAGCGTGGAAGTAGAGCTTATGTCAAGCCCATAATTCTTTCACCAGAATGTACAAACCCATCAGTAATACAAACCAACCAAAACTCTTTTTTAACTTTTCACCGTCGATGCGATGCGCGAGATAGTTGCCAACGAAGATACCGGCAATAGCGAGCGCGGTTACGGACAGCACCAAGGTCCAGTCGGGATGAAGATGCCCGAGATCGCCTGTAAAACCCAGGAGTGATTTCGCCGCAATGATTACCAGGGAGGTGCCTACGGCCATTTTCATCGACAAGCCAGTGAATAGCACCAGTGCTGGAATAATTAAAAATCCGCCACCTGCACCGACCAAACCGGTTAATATGCCAACCACACTGCCTTCGAGCAGGATGAAACTGTACCGAAAACCGGATTTAGTCTGACTGGCTTTGGTTTTGCTCGGCCTGATCATAGAAATAGCGGCAAATATCATCAGTACCGCAAAAATTAGCATAAGTAATAAATTGCGGGTAAGCACTATAAATCCCCAATCGGCTATTTCCCCGGGTATGGCCGGTACCAGATAAGCCCGGGTCAGGTATACTGCTACAATGCTCGGAAGGCCGAATAACAACGCTGTTTTCAATTCCACCAATCCCGAACAGTACTTTTGCCAACTACCCACCAAACTGGTGGCACCTACGATAAACAAGCTGTAGGCCGATGCTGTAGTCATTTCAATGCCAAAAAGATAGACCAGTACGGGTACGGTGAGAATAGAACCGCCGCCACCAATTAATCCTAACGTCAGACCAATCAATCCGGCTGACAGGTATCCCGCTATTTCCATGAATGTATTTTTGACAAATCTACATCAACTCCCGAACGGGCAAGCTAACCTAAGGCACAGTTCGTCTCAATGTCGGAAAGCTTGCAACTTTGCGCCGTGTATTTTCGTTAAATAACCAATGAATTACCGGCTTACAGCAGTTTTACTTGGCCTAGGACTTTTGACATTATCCGTCATTCAGCCCGTACTGGCACAAAATGCCCGTTTGAGCCGGTTTACAGCCTCCCCAGTAGCCGAAAAGGTGCTGCTCGACTGGGTGGTTGCTGCGGGTGCAACTTGCGATGGGATAGGCGTTTACCGCGGTAGTGACACGGTCGGCATGACGCTCATTCACTATATACCCGGTGTTTGTGGCGATTTAGCCCGGCCGGTGAGTTATACTTTTTTGGATAGTTTTCCTTTGGCGAATCAAACCAGCTTTTATCGACTTGAACTTGGTCCACGTATTTTCACAGATTTTGTGCGGGTTTCCTTGGTTGATTTGTCTGGTCATGCCTACCAGTTCCGACCACATCCGGTCATAGATGAGGCCAATTTATATTTTGCGAGAGAAATCAATGGTTTGGTAACGCTTCTGATCTTTGATGGTCGTGGCCAACGGCGTTTTACCCTAACCTTTAGCGACAATACCCTTCATTTTTCTACCCAAACCCTTGAAAACGGGCTCTACTTTTTCTTTTTAATCCAACAGGATGGTAGTTTATTGCAACGCGGTAAAATGCTAGTTCAGCGTTAATTAGTTGAAAAAACCGGGTCACTAAAGCAGAAAATCATGTTGTTCTCTATTCGATGCGTTTTCATTTAACTTTGAAGTGAAAAGTACTTTCTTATGAAAGAAAATCAGAATTTCGAAAAAGACCTTGCTGACATCCGGCAAATGATGGAGCGCTCTTCCAAATTTTTGTCCTTGTCGGGCTGGTCGGGCATATTGGCAGGCGTATATGCACTATTGGGTGTGGTACTCGCATACTACTATTTCGACTACCAGGCGCTCGATTGGGTAGCCATTTTACGTCAAACCAATCCTGTAGCTGAGCAGCTTCCGGCCTTTTTGATTTTGGCAGTTGGTGTCTTGGTGCTAACCCTGGCAACGGCCGTATTTCTATCGGCCAGGAAAGCTGGAAAAAGCGGCGGAAATGCCTGGAATTCTACTTCTAAGCGAATGTTGTTTGCCTTGGCCATACCGTTGCTGGCCGGTGGCCTGTTTATGATTATTCTTTTGCTACAAGGATTAAGCGGATTGTTGGTGCCCGTTAGTTTGCTGTTTTATGGCCTGGCTATTTTATCGGCCAGCAATTATACCTATGCAGAAATGAAGTATTTGGGCTTGATCCAAATTGGCCTTGGCTTACTTGGGCTCAATTTTGTTACCTATGCACTTTTATTTTGGGCGCTGGGTTTTGGGTTGGTACATATCGGCTATGGCCTTTATCTCCATTATACTTACGAGCGTTGAAAACGAAGATCAATAGCCTGCACAGGGCTTTCGAAAGTCGAATCAGGCTCGGCATCATGTCGGCGCTTATGGTGAACGATACCCTCGATTTCAACTACCTGAAAGAACTTCTCGCACTTACCGATGGCAACCTGGCCAGTCATTTGAAAGGTTTGGAGAAAGAAGGGTTTGTAGCCGTGGAAAAAACCTTTATCGGCCGCAAACCCAATACGCAATACAAAGTAACGACCGCTGGTAAAACAGCTTTCAAATTACACATTCAGGCTTTGGAAGAGCTCATCCGCGCCAGTAAATAAATCGTTGGAATTAGCGCTGCCTATCGGCCAGGCTGCGCGTAAGCCAGCCACGACGACCGGCTGTAGCTAAGGCATAAGGACCAATCCAGAAAAGACCGAAGGTGTAAAAGAGACCATAAACATATGCCCAGCCAGCTTCAACCGATTGTTTTTTGCGTGCGAAGAACAACGCAGGCAGGGTTGAAAAAAACAACACACTGGTCAGGGTAGCACTTATAAAGAGGCCTGGCTGGGTAAAAAGAAAATAGAACATAAAGAACAAGGCCGGATAGGTCATCAACATATTCAGCCATTGATTTACCAATAAAAACCGGGCATCGGCTTTGTTTCCGCGCCGGAAGTTGGAAAAGGCGAACTTGCTCATCATCAGGTTTTCTCTCACATTACTTCTTTCCCAGCGGATAAACATTTTGTAAAGACCCCGGTAGTTCTCCGGTATATTGGTCAGTACTTTGGCATTCCGTTGGAAACGGACTTTATAACCCTGCTTCAGTATCATATTGGTCATGGCGCGATCTTCGCCTATGTCCGACTTCTTGCCCATAAACTGTTGGTTAATCCATTCCGGTAAACAAGCCATCACTGCTTCACGGCGATAAGCTGCCAAGGCACCCGGCGTACACAAAACTGTACCTGAGCTACTTTGAGCTGAACGTATAAATTCAAAACTAAAGAGGAAACTAACGTTGAGCATGCGTGGAATAATGGCCTCCTGCTTGTTAAGTACACGAACATTGCCAGCCACCGCGCCACATTGGTCATCTACTGCAAAAGGAGAGACCAGATTACGTAAAGTGTCGGTTTCAACGATTGAATCGCTATCGACTGTTACGAAAATCTCTCCATCACCGAGCTGAAAGCCGCGGTAAAGCGCATGTCTTTTCCCCTGATTGTGCGGCTGCTGATAAATGGCCACCCGATCACCTAGATTGGCTTTGGCGTATTTCATCCACGACCAGGTATCGTCCTCGCTACCATCATCGATGGCAATGAGCTGCAATTTTTCGGCGGGATAATTACTTTCAACCAGACTTTGTAAAGTAGCCCAAACCTGGCGGCCTTCATTAAATGCCGGAACAATTACGGTGATTCGGGGGAGATGAGTGTCTTCAATGCCGATAACCGGTCGGTAGCGCAAAAACTGTATGCCCAGATAGGCCAGAAAAACCAACTTATATACCAACAACACCAAACCCATTGCTATCAGCGAAATTCCACCCCAATGCTGTATTCGCTGCACATACATAGCTTCGAAATCGGGCTGCAACTGCCATGACATAAGCGCCCCGCCGGATAAAATCAGAAAGGAAATTATGAGCAACAATTTATCACGCAGGGCAGTCGGTTTTTTCGCCACGACGGAAGTAAGTTCCGGCTTAGGCTCGGCCCGGCGCCAACGTTCAGCCGAGAAAATCCATGCCAATGCATGGGCATCTAAAGGCAACAATAAACTGTTTAAACGCGCTTCAGGCCTGGATTTAACCGCTTTTAGACGGGGCGCCTGACGGTTTGTACTACTCGATTTGGTGGCTTTTACTTGTGCTATTGGCATGACTTGATTTTTAAACCGGTGCGAACAACTCCTCATGATCTAAACCATTTACTTCCAAAGTCAGAAGAATTGTTCGCTTACATCGATTCTAGGCCAAGTACTATGCCTGTTTATATAACTGGCTGTATTATAATATTTTGGATAAATTAGTGAGGTAGACGACTACCAGAAATCTGGGGAATTTCTCCTCAATTTGTAGACTTAATTGCCGCCATAAGTTTGGGAATTTGGCTTTAAGCAGAGATAATAATTGAGTCAATAGACGTCCAAACCACAACATTTACCCTTCAAGTCTTAAATTCGTCGTTTCATTTTATGCTGTCATGAATTTTAAAACAGGCATTGGCTTACTTTTTTTCCACATTAGCTTGATTTCCGGTCAAAAGTTGTGTGCCCAGACCACGGTCGGGCCAAGACCCTTTCCTCCCGGGGTGTATATGAGTTTTGAGGCGATAGAGAATCGCCGTCCCGACTTTGACTGTACTTTAGATGTAAGCACCAGAAGCACACAAGAGATTTATTTAATGCCAGGCCACTTTCATTTAATTCATAAAATTGATAACTGTTTGACCAATAAGCAGTTCAAAAAAATGGTTGCCTACAGTTCGGCCGGAAAAATATACTTCCGCGGGGCATTTATAGATCAGGAATACGGCTTTTTTGGCAGCAGTGCTACCGGTAAATATCTGCCATTTTTTTATCCCAATGGCATGAGTACCGAACAGGAAGCGATGCTGTCGGCAGTTGCTTTGGTTGGTGGCCTAATTCCTTTATTGCTTGCTTATCCGATAGTGAGTGCGTTAGGGGAAAATGGAAATGCAAACACCAATGTGCCAATTTATTTTTTCGATTTGGAGAACAAACAAACCTATCCACTGAACAATACCACTTTTATGTCGCTAATGCGGCTTTATCCCGATTTATTAGCCGAATATGAAGCCTTGGACAAGAAGGATATCAAAATCGAAACCTACCTCGATTTCCTAGAGCGGATGAATTAGTTCTCTACTTCGCGCGCACATTTCGAAATCTCCTGTATCACCTGCCCTGAGCTCTACTCTGCAAACAGGAAAACTTGTTTTTTAATTTTCTAAAACTATCTTTGCTAACGTACGTTAGTTAGTCGATGAGTTTACTTCAATCCGAACGCAAAACGCAAATTGCTGAAAAGGCCACTCGGCTTTTTCGGGAGCGGGGTTATGCCGCTACCTCGATGCGAGATTTGGCATCGGCCATCGGCATTGAAGCTGCCAGCTTATACAATCACGTTCGCTCGAAAGAAGAATTGTTACACCGTATCTGCTTTAAGTTGGCCGAGGCCTTTTTCCAGGCCCGCAACGAGGTGGAGAGTTTGCATCTTGCTCCTCCGCTAAAACTGCGGCTGGCCATCGAAAAGCATGTGGAGGTGATCACTGCACAGCGCGATGCCTCAGCTGTATTCCAACACGAATGGCGCCACCTGAGTGAGCCCGACCTGAGCGTATTCCGGAGTATGCGAAACGAATACGAGGACTATTTCGCCAACATCATAAGAGAAGGCATTAAAAACGGGCATTTCCGGCCCACCGACGAAAAACTGTCGGTTTTGAGTCTGCTTTCCTCGCTCAACTGGCTGTACGACTGGTACCGGCCCGATGGCTCGCTCCAACCCCACGAAATTGCTGCCCACCAGGCAGAATTATTTATTAACGGCATTCAAAAAACCACTTAAATCCCACAACCATGTACGGAGGAGGATATATCCACGAAAGTGAAACTAAAAAGGCAAGTGAAGTCGTTCAGGACGACCCGCAATTGCTTGCCGATTTTCAGGCGCGTATCGACCGGGGTGAAAAAATAGAGCCACGCGACTGGATGCCCACAGCTTACCGCAAACAGCTCATTCGTATGATTGAGCAACATGCGCATAGCGAAATCATCGGCGCTCTGCCTGAAGGCACCTGGATTACCCGCGCCCCGGGTTTTCGCCGCAAACTGGCCCTCATGGCTAAAGTACAGGATGAAGTAGGCCATGCTCAACTGCTTTACAGCGCAGCCGAAACCTTGGGTAAAAGCCGGGAAGATATGATCAACGACTTGATCAATGGCAAGTCGAAATACTCCAACGTTTTTAACTATCCTTCCAAAACCTGGGCGGATGTTGCTGTTATAGGTTTTTTGATTGATGCTGCAGCAATTGTCAACCAGGTGGCGAATTCTAAAGGTTCTTATGGCCCTTATTGCCGGGCGCTGGAGCGTATTTGTTACGAGGAAAGTTTTCACCTCAAACAGGGTCACAGCATTTTCGTTTACCTCGCTACCGGAACCCCTACCCAGCGCAGTATGGTGCAAGATGCTTTGAACCGTTGGTGGAAACCCATCATGCACTTTTTCGGGCCGAGCGATGTGATGAGTCAGCATACCGAACAGCTCATGCGTTGGAAGGTGAAAATGGCCTCAAACGACGATATGCGACAGCAGTTCCTGAATATGTATGTGCCTAAAATCTGGGAACTGGGCTTGACCCTTCCAGATACAGAGTTGCGCAAGGATGCCGAAACCGGCCAGTGGATTTTCGGTGATCCCGATTGGAACGAATTCTATGAAGTAATCAAAGGCAATGGCCCCTGCAACAGCGAACGTATAGCTGTGCGCAAAGCCGCCGAACAAAACGGCCGCTGGGTGCGTGCTGCTCTCCACAAAGCCGATGAACGTTACACCATTCCTTTAGCCTAAGTTCATATGAAAATTCAATCGATAGATCCACGTGTTAACCGCCTCGAGTTGGATGCAGAACATACTTACGAAGACCAGGTATTGCAGTCGGAAGACCATTTTCAGACCTATCAGGTTTTTCACCAGAAAAAACGTGGCGACAAACACATCTGTGTAGGTATAGTGCATGCCCCTTCCGATGAAATGGCCCTGATTTTTGCCAAAGAACAATATGCACGAAGGGGAGAAACCGTGAATATGTGGGTGGTGAACACCCGTCATGTACTCGCCATGGATTATGAGGATACCGACATCTTCAGCACAACTACTGAAAAAATCTACCGTGATCCGGCCGGATACAAGGTGAATGATAAAATTGAAGCCTACAAAAAATCACAGATCGATGTTTGATCCGAAGACTACCGCCGCTTTAAAAAAAATGTTGTTGGTGCATGCCGACGACCACCTCATACTCGGTCACCGCAATTCGGAATGGACCGGATTAGGCCCCATACTCGAAGAAGACATCGCTTTTTCCTCCATCGCGCAGGATAAAATTGGCCATGCCCTGGGTTTGTACAGCATACTTCATGAACATCTCGGCGAAGCCGACCCCGATACGGTGGCTTTCATGCGCAACGAAAAGGAGTTCTATTGTGCCCAGCTCGTAGAATATCCCATCGGTGGTTACGACTTCAGTCTGGTGCGTCACTTTTTATTCGACCATGCCGCGCAATTTCGTTTTGATGCCTGGTCGGAATCGACCTATGAGCCGCTGGCCAAACTCGCTCGAAAAGTGAAAGGCGAAATCAAATACCACGTATTTCATGCCGATAGCTGGGTGCGTCAGTTGGCCACCGAAGGCAATGAGGAGAGCAAAGCCCGGATGCAATCGGCCCTCAACGAAGTGTTTCCGCTGGCGCTTGGTTTGTTTGAAAGTCTGGAAGATGAAAACTTGCTGGTAGCTGCCGGGATTTCGCCTATGGAAAATGAGTTGCGCGACAAATGGTTCGCTCACATTGAAAGTCTGTTGAGTAAATGGGGATTAAAAACACCCGATATGAAGGCCATACAGGCTGTTTTGGGCGGACGTAAAGCTTATCACACCGAGCATCTGCAGCCCTTACTCGACGAAATGACCGAAGTTTTTCGGGTAGATCCCAGTGCTGAATGGTAGAAAATAGCACCGATACCGCACAGCGTACGCCTGAAATTAGTGCTATTTGGACGGCCATTGCTACGGTAATGGACCCGGAGATACCAGTTTTGTCGGTGGTAGATTTGGGTATCATTACCGAGGTCGAAGTTCAAAACAACGCCGAAGTTACAGTAAGGATGACGCCCACCTTTTCGGGCTGCCCTGCCATACGCTTAATGGAAAAGCAGGTGAAAGAAGCCGTAGAGGCGCTTGGTTATAAGCAGGTAGAGGTGGCGACTAATTTCGATACCACCTGGAGCAGTAACCGCATTAGCGAAAAAGGGCGGGAGATCATCAAAAATTTCGGACTGGCTCCGCCACCTAAATATAAAGATCAGCCCGATCTCAACTTGCTACAGCATACCGCCTGCCCGCATTGTAATAGTGTGAACACCACCATGAAGACCCCATTCGGACCTACTTTGTGTCGTTCGATGCATTATTGTTACGATTGTTTACAGGCGTTTGAGCAATTCAAACCCATTTAGCATTTTTGGGTAATGCAAAGCTGCACCACCCACGATATTACTGTACAGGTCGAAACTGAGTTTGAGCCGCGATATTCTGTGCCAAATAGTTCGGAATATCTTTTTGCCTACCGGATTACCATCGTAAATAAGAGCCCGTATACCGTACAGTTGATGCGGAGGCACTGGTTCATTTACGACAGTTTAGGTCACAGTCGGGAGGTTGAAGGAGAAGGTGTTGTAGGCGAACAGCCACTAATTGCACCCAATGAAAGTCATCAGTATATCTCTTTTTGCAACTTAAAAACCCCCATTGGACATATGCAGGGTCATTATACCCTTGTTCGGGAGATAGACAATGTAGCTTTTCAAGTGGAAATACCTGCTTTTACCATGCATGCGCCGATTTTGCAGAATTGAGTTATATTACGAAATTGTTAACAAAAAGATAACCTGACAGCGCGTGGGAGAATTACATTTTCCTGCCACTTTTGTAGCACATTTCTACTGATGAGTTCGAACAAGAATATTCCGTCACCCGGCCTGTCCACTTCGCAACGCGTCAGATATTTTGTGGTATACGCCCGTAAAGAGCGTAAGTTTTACATCTTGGTTACCGCTGCCTTGCTTTTATGCGGTTTTGCCTATCCTTATCCACAAGCTGCCATGTGGCTTGGATTTATGTTTGCCGGTTATTCGGCTGTTGCCAACGACAGTATTCAAACCATCGGTACTTTCATTTCTTCGAATAGCGAGCGTAAATGGTACTGGCTCTGGTTGTACATCGGCGCCATTTTTATTGCAGCGATTTTGTCGAGTTGGTTTATGTACAACGGCGACGTTTCCTTCCAACGTTTGGCGAGTAAAGGATTGAGTGAAGCACCTACATCTTTTGGTTATTTACAGGTTGCAGCGCCTATTGTACTGCTCATTCTTACCCGAATGCGCATACCGGTGTCGACAACTTTTATGCTACTTACCTCCTTTTCGGGTCATTTATCTACCGTAGAGGGCATGTTGTTTAAAAGTATGGGTGGCTACTTCGTGGCTTTCTTCTCCTCGTTGCTCATCTGGTTTTTACTGGCAAGGCCTATTAATAGTCTGCTCAAGGGCACTGCCCACCAATTCTGGACCGTCTTTCAGTGGTTAACCAGCGGTGCCTTATGGTATTTGTGGATTGCCCAGGATGCAGCCAATATTGCCGTTTATTTGCCTCGTCAACTCGATGTTTGGGAGCTTAGCTTTTTCATCGGCTTTATATTCCTGGGTCTCGGCGTTTTGTTCTTCTTGAAGGGAGACAAAATTCAGGGTATCGTCAATGAAAAATCGGATGTGAAGGATGTACGGTCGGCTACCATTATCGATTTGGTATACGCCCTCATCTTGTTTTGGTTTACGCAGGTCAACACCATACCAATGAGCACCACCTGGGTGTTTATTGGCTTGCTGGCTGGTCGCGAAATCGCCATGAAAACATCCGGCTTCCGCAAAGGACCGGTGAAGTTGAAAAAAACTTTCAGACTTATCGGTAAAGACATATTGTATGTCGGAATAGGATTAACCGTAAGTATAATACTCGCTGTTTCGGTGAATAAAACCATACAGCAGGAGCTTTGGGAGAAAATACAGAGTTGGTTTTAAACCTACACTTTCTGCGTACTGTTCTTGTCATTGGCTGGTCCTGATTGGTTTGGTTGCCTTGACCAACAAGACTTTCTCTGCTGCAGATTAGCTTCTTTTGATTTGCAGTAATTGGCTCGAAGCCAAATTAGTTATTTAGTAAACGCATCATTCAGCAGGGATTAGGTTTGAAGGTAGAGCGCATTTTTGACTTGTTCCGACCCGGAATTTAAGAGCGCGTTTTAAAATGCACCAACTAAACGGTAATTTCATGGCAAACTAGTTAATATCTTAAAAATCGTCTTTTGGTTAAGGTTTTCGCAACGGCCAACGCGTCTTTACTTTACGTATTAGCTATATTGTTTTGAGTTACATCCCCAAAAGAACCGGTATTCTCTTCTTTCATAAAAGATAATCTATGTTGTTCAATGAAATTATTTGGCGACTTCCGCTGACAAATCCGGTACTGATTTTTTCCTTGGTACTGTTTATTATACTATTTGCTCCTATACTGTTGAACAGACTACGGGTACCTAGCATCATCGGATTGATACTTGCCGGGGTGGCTATCGGTCCCAAAGGGTTCAATTTGTTGCTGCGCGACAGTTCCATAGAGCTTTTTGGAACTGTTGGCTTACTATACATTATGTTTCTGGCAGGTTTGGAGATCGACTTGTCAGATTTCAAAAAGAACCGGAATAAGAGCATAGTTTTTGGCATGTTTACCTTTTTAATCCCCATGGGATTAGGCACACTTGCCGGGTTTTACTTTTTGGAGTTTAGTCTAACTTCCTCCATCTTACTCGCTTCGATGTTTGCTTCACACACGCTCTTAGCTTACCCCATTGCGAGCAGGTTTGGGGTGAGTAAATCGTTGCCGGTGAACATCACCGTTGGTGGAACGATTATTACAGACACCCTAGCGCTCCTTGTTTTGGCGGTGATTGCCGGTTCGGCTAAAGGGGAGCTCGATCAGGCCTTTTGGCTGAATCTTAGCATATCCGTATTAATTTTTGGAGCCGCTGTGCTTATCGGCTTCCCTTATATCGGTCGCTGGTTTTATAAGAAGTTTGAGGATAACGTCTCTCAATACATTTTTACCTTGGCCATGGTGTTTTTGGCTGCCTTTTTAGCTGAATTGGCAGGTATTGAAGCAATAATTGGTGCATTTTTAGCAGGTTTAGCACTCAACCGACTTATTCCCCATACATCGCCACTCATGAACAGGATAGAATTTGTGGGCAATGCCCTGTTCATTCCTTTTTTCTTGATAGGCGTTGGTATGTTGGTCGATTTAAGGGTATTGTTTAATGGTCCCGGTGCGCTAATCGTTTCAGCAACTATGATAACTGTTGCCACTGTTGCCAAGTGGTTGGCAGCTTTTCTTACCCAAAAATCTTTTAGGTTGAGTGCAACTGACCGGCAGATGATATTTGGTCTATCGAATGCACAAGCTGCAGCTACTTTAGCAGCTGTATTGGTTGGATTTAAATTGGGCATTCTATCTGAGGATGTCCTGAACGGGACCATCCTCATGATACTCGTGACCTGCCTGATAAGTTCTTTTGCCGTAGAGCGCGCTGCACGGAAGATGGCATTGCTGGAAGCAACCGACCTGACTGAGGCGGAAGAAAAAGTGGAGAAAATATTGGTGCCGCTTTCGAATCCTGAAAATGTTGATCAGCTCATCGACCTGGCGGTATTGGTAAAAGATGCCAGTAATAAGGGCCCGATTTACGCACTTACTGTGGTCCAGGATAACGAAACTGCCACGGCACAGCTGGTGCAAGGACGAAAAATTCTGGAGAAGGCTGCAAAATTGGCTGCTGCCACGGATAATAGCCTCGAAATGATTACACGTGTGGATATGAATACCACCAATGGTATTGTTCATTCGGCAACAGAACATAATATTTCGGATATCATTTTGGGTTGGAATCCTAAGCCGCAAGTTGTCGACAAACTGTTTGGTGGCATTATGGATAATCTCCTGAAACGCACCGATCAAAGTATTTTGGTGTCCCGAAATGTGCAGCCCATCAATACCATTAAACGGATTTTAATTGTAGTGCCGGAACACGCCGAATATGAACCTGGCTTACTGCGCTGGGTAGGCATTATCCGGAATTTGTCGAAACAAATGGGCTCAAAGGTCATCTTTTATGGCAATGAAAGTTTTGCTTCAAAACTTAAGGCCATTACCAATTCCAAAAAGTTGAATTTTGACTATTCTGTAACTCATTTTGACAAATTCGATGACTTTTTGGTTTTGGCCAGAGACGTTCAAAAGAATGATTTATTTATAACGGTCAGTGCGCGTAAAGGCACTTTGTCTTATCAACCGCTACTAGACAAACTACCGCTGCAGTTGGCTAAATATTTCCAGGACAACAGCTTTATTCTCATATTTCCAGAGCAGCCGGGCTATGAAGATGGGCTCAACTATCAGATGGATGCCTCAATGCCATCTCCGATACAGGAAAATATCGACCGGATTAACCGCATGGGTAAGTTTGTAAAAAGGGTATTTACGGGCGAATCCGGCTCATAAACCGAACTTTAAGCTCGTCATGAAACTTCTCGGCAAAGCTGGGCCATAAACATAATTGGCATCCCGGCCGGCACCGTTGTCGAAGTCGTTTTGGTAGCTGTTGAGCAGATTGTCGATGCCAATGGTGGCAAGTAGACGTGCTTTTTTGCCCAGGAAGAAGTCGTAACCCAGCCGAAAGCTGATATCAGCAAAAGCCCGGGTGAATTTTACATCAGTATATTCCGTTTCAGGATCGATGACGTGAGCTAACCACATGCCGCTGCTGAAATTACCCATCAGTGTGACGTTCCAATGGCGATTAATTCGATAATTGCTTTGAACATAACCATATACATCAGGACTGCGGAGCATGGCTTTGGTGGCTACGACAGTAAAACTGCCATTTTGGTTGCCCGACCACAACAGCAATGCTTCGTTGTACCGGCTGCGCTGCCAGGTGAGTGAACTTTGTACCAGCCAACGGTCGCCTTCAGCCATCCTGATTTCGAGGTTTAAACCCTGCACCCTGGCACCTGGCCCGTTACTTTTTTGCAATAACGAAATGCCATTGGGTAAAGCCACAGGGTCGCTCCACACAAATGGGTTTTGTAGGTCGGTTAAGAAAAAATCAAGTACCACATTCACCGGCTTGTCTTGCCAGTAATCGGCAAAATCGATGGATGCTGTGTAATTCTGCGAGCGTTCGGTATTTAGGTTGGGCGCAAAACTGGTCATACGGGCTGCACCTCCTACGGTTTCGAGATGTAAATCCTCATCGAAGGCTTGTGGAGCACGATAGCCCCGGGCATAACTCAGTCGGGTGCGCCAGTGGTCATTGGGTTGATACATCCAGCTAAGTCGCGGTACGGGTACCGACCACGGCCGGCTTTCGATAAAACTGGTGTCGTATAGGATATAGGCACCACGGATGTTCAACTTGTCCCAGCGTCCACCGGCGAGCAGGGTATGTTTACCAAATTTATACTGCAGCTGAACAAAACTTCCCCAGCTTTTAACTGCCTGGTCAATGATGCGGTTGTAACCGGGAATTCGGTCGTTAACCTGGTTATAAACAAACTCTGTACCCCCTACAATTTGAAGTTGGTCGTTGATGTAGCGCTGCAAACTCATGCCGCCTACGGCTGCCAAATCGCTGGCGTTGCCATAAGCGTTGAGAGCGAGAATATCTTGCGGACTCAGCGTGTCGCCAGCTGGGACTACCCTTCCGCCACCGCCGTAGTAACTGCCTCTGCGGGTGTATTGGGCCGAGCTGTAGAAGCTCCATTTGTTCCGAAAGTTTTTACTGAGGATGTCGTATTGCAGCATACCGCCACCAATTTGATGTTTGAGCTGCTCAGTAATATCGGTTTGGTGGGGGAGAAGGTCGAATTTGTTGCCACCACGTCTGAATTCATCGATGAAGTGGGCATTGAAGAGGAGTTTGCGGTATTTATTGGGTTTCCAAAAGGCCTGGGTGCCGATGGTGTAATTGCGCAAGCGGGTAAGCTCTGAAAAACCATCGCCATTGGCATCAAACTCCTGCCGCCGGCGGTGCATGCCATAAACAGTGACGCCCTTGGTTTGAAATTCATTTACCCGGCTACCACTTAACTGTAACAAATTCTCCGGACTTTGATGGCCAATTAACCTACTTTGGACACTGGCTTCCAAACTATTGGTCAGTGCTTCCCGGGTGATGAGGTTGATGGTACCGGCCACAGCATTGCCACCGTACAAAGCTGAGCCACCACCTCTGACTACTTCTATCCGCTCAATCATGGTCGCCGGTAGTTGTTCCAGACCGTATACACTGGCCAAGGCACTGAAAACCGGCCGACTGTTTATCAATATCTGACTGTAAGCACCGGGTAAACCGTTCAAACGAACGCTCATAAATCCGCAATTCTGGCAGTTGTTTTCTGTTCTCACACCCGGCATGAAGTTGAGGCCATTGGCTACATCTACCGCCTGAATACTATTCAGTAATCGCCTGTCAACGACTTGCACAAGTACCGGCGCATCACGCTGTACTACTGCATCGCGGTTAGCACTAACTACCACCTGCTGCAAGCCAAGTACATCCGGTTTCAGTTCCAGCTGAAGCTGTTGCAGGGGAAACGAAATTACTGTGTCGAGGGGAATATAACCGACCGCCGTGAGTTGCAGCCGCCAGGGCAGAGGTCGGTTGGAGCTGAGCACAAAATTGCCATCTTTTTTGCTTGTAGTGCCATCACTGCTGGCTACCAGATGAATATGTACGCCAGCCAAGGGTTGGCCATGAGCTAGCACCCGACCATCGATACGTGTTTGGGCAAGCGCAAGCATGGGCAAAAATAGGAGGCTAATGACGCAACGAATCATGCTGCAAATATAGCTAATCTAAAGAAATATTTAGAGTAATCTAAAAATTTATCTTGTTGGGTCAAAAATACCCTAAACCAGTGATTGTTTGTGTGCTTCTTTTTGAGGAGCTTGCTATAATCAAACCCTACGGAAATGAAAAAATCTTTACTTTTTGTTTTAACGCTCTGTTTATCGGTTGTTGCTTCTGCTCAATCTAATTTTGTGGATGTTAACAATATGAAAACGGCTGTTTTCCCCAACGGAGCACTCTTCTACAGTGGTACCAGTGTTGGATTGGAAGTGCCGAAAGGCTCAGGCAAAACCACGGTATTTGCTGCAAACATTTGGGTTGGCGGCTACGATCGGCAACAAGTCTTGCATGTAGCGGCACAAGCTTATGGCCAGGCTGCTGATGGAGGACCAGGTTTTTCCATAGGCCCATGGGCCACAACCGGGGCCTATACCAGTCCGCAGCTCAATTCACTTTTTAACCGAACCTGGAAACTGAATCAAACTACCATTGATACTTTTCGGTTGTTGGTTGGTCAACCGGGTTACACCATTCCTACAGCCATCTCCGGCTATCCGGGTTTAGGCGATACCACTAAAGGGGTGAGCTTGCGGCTTGCGCCTTTTCACGACAGCAATGGCGATGGCAGATTTAATGCTGCTGATGCAGATTTTCCGGTTATTCGTGGAGATCAAGCTGCCCGTGCCTTGTTTTCTGATACCCGGGTAGTCCAGGCTAACCCCAATACGCCGACTAATTTCGACTATCAAGCTACAGTGTATGCCTATGCCCAACCTGGCGTGGATTCGGCTTTATCGTACGCCACTTTTGTGAACTACCGCGTTATCAACCGCAGCAACGAAAATTTTGATTCGTTGTATATCGGGCATTGGAGCGATATGGATTTGGGCTATTATGGCGATGATTATATCGGCAGCGATCCCGCCCGTCAAATGTTTTATACCTACAATGCCACCAACAACGATGACCCGGCCCAGGGAGGTT
This sequence comes from Bacteroidota bacterium, assembly GCA_036787895.1. Lineage (GTDB taxonomy): Bacteria > Bacteroidota > Bacteroidia > UBA7662 > UBA7662 > UBA7662. The sequence continues at coordinate 25,362 of DAIQOK010000025.1, forward strand.
ACGGAGCCAATCCACCTGCCATGGCCGTCGTATTTCTGAATCAGAATATGTCGCGTTTTGTGTATTACAACAACGACACTTCAAACAATGGCGACCCCATTACCCCAGCCCAAAAGTATGCCTATTTGCAGGGTCAGTTCAAAAATGGCACGCCCCGTCCTGCTGCCTTTGCTTACGATGGTAATCCGGTGGAAGGAACAGGAAGTAACGAGCTTACCCTCGCCAATGTCGCCGGCGACCGCCGTGGTTTGGGTGTAATCGGCCCAATTTCTTTGCTGGCAGGTGCTGAAGTGTGTATCGACCTGGCTTATGTCTACGCCCGTGGTACTTCTAATCTAAATTCAATCACAGCCTTGAAAAGTCGTGTCGATGCCGTTCGTGCCTTTTATACCGCCGACGCCCCTAACTGTTCAGGCATGTTTAGCAGTACATCCCCTATGCCAACCCAAATCGAGGCTACGGCCTATCCGGTACCTTTTGGAGATCGGTTGCATCTGCGCTTCGAAGCGGCTAATGAAAACACGACTTATCGTTTAACCGATCTCCAGGGTCGTGTTTTGATAGCCGGTACATTGGCGCCGGGCAGCAGTGAACACCAGCTTGATACCGAAACTTTAAAAGCAGGAATTTATTTGGTGCAATTGCAGCAAGCTAAGGCATCCAAAGTGCTCAAAGTGGTGAAACAATAAAAAAGCATGGCAATAAAAAGCCTCCGGTGATTGTTCACTGGAGGCTTTTTATTTCGCTTCTTTTACCAATGAACTATACCGTCGTACTCCTTACTCTACCACCCAGCAGATAAATAATTCCCGTGATAGCTGCAATTATCGAAAAGTAAAGCAAGAGGTGTAACAAAGCCATGCCTATCTGACGTATTCTGGATTTTTCGGGTTGAAATACAAAGCCAGTATAAAGTGGAGTTATTACCAAAAAAAGTAGAAAATCCACAAAATCCCAGTCACGTTGGTAGATAAGATCCAACAAGTCTCCAAACAGTGTAAGCAGCATATACCAAACCGGAACGATATAACTATTCATCACCAGATGATCGGCAAAGCGGTGTTTGCGTGGACCGTACAATAGCCAGCCTGCGAGAGACAGCAATGGGATAACGAGTATCATAAAAAATAGGGAAGGCGAAATCCCTTCAACATCGAAAGACAAGTTGAGCACTTCATTGTCGACCAAGGACAAGTGAAGTCCGAATACAATCAGTGCATAAAATATTAGTTTGTTTGGTGGTTGATAAAAGCCCCGGTTGCCTTCCAGATAATTGATTACTATATGTTTTGGATTTTTGACCAAGCCAAGTAATGTGGCCAAGCCCGAGCGCTCCAAGGAAAAGAAGGTGCCTAAACCTTCCCGTAATAACAAAAGTAAACTTGCTTTTTGGCCTGTATGTTGCTGCCCACAATGATGACAGTAATTTCCTATCAGCTGGGTGTTACATTGGGTGCAATTTAGTTGCGCCTTAGCTTCCATATGCAAGTATACAACGGTATAGAGTTTTTTCAATAGGTCGTTTGAAGTCAATTATGACCCCCAGTTGTCTCGGTCCAGGCTACGGTATTGGATGGCTTCGGCGAGGTGTTCGACTTGTATACTGTCGGCATTGCTTAAATCGGCTATGGTTCGGGACACTTTTAAGATGCGGTCGTAAGCCCTGGCGCTCAAACCCAATCTTTCCATGGCGGTTTTGAGCAGCAACATTCCGGCACTGCTGATTTCACAGAATTCCCTCACCTGGTTGCCACTCATCTGAGCGTTGCAGCTGATTTCCTTGCCGCCCAAACGTGCCGCTTGTTTGTCGCGGGCCATCAGCACCCGGTTGCGGATGACTTCACTGCTTTCGCTTTTTCGACTATCGGTGAGTTCGTTAAACGGCACCGGGGTAACTTCAACATGTAAATCGATGCGGTCGAGCAATGGGCCACTCACTTTATTGAGGTAGCGCTGCACATTGTGCACGCCACAAATACAGTCTTTGTCGGGATGATTATAAAAGCCGCAGGGGCAGGGATTCATAGCAGCTACCAACATAAAACTGGCCGGATAATCGACCGTAAATCGGGCCCGGGATATGGTTACCCGTCTTTCTTCCAGGGGTTGACGCATTACTTCGAGTACGGTGCGTTTAAATTCAGGCAATTCGTCGAGAAACAACACCCCATTGTGGGCCAGCGAAATTTCGCCGGGTTGTGGGTGCCCGCCGCCGCCGACCAGCGCGACATCTGAAATGGTATGGTGCGGACTGCGAAAGGGCCTTACTGCCACTAAGGAGGCTTGCGTAGGTAATTTGCCGGCTACCGAATGAATTTTGGTGGTTTCGAGCGCTTCATGCAGACTAAGTGGCGGCAAAATGGTTGGCAAACGTTTGCTGAGCATGGTTTTGCCAGCGCCCGGTGGGCCGATGAGCAACACATTATGTCCACCCGCGGCAGCTATTTCCAGGGCTCTTTTGATTTGTTCCTGGCCTTTGACGTCGCTAAAATCGACTTCAAACTGAGATTGCTGCTCGAAAAACTCAACCCGTGTATTCACCTGCACCGGTTCAAAGCCCGATGGGTCGTTAAAATAAGCCACAACTTCATTTAAATCGTCGAAACCATACACTTTCAAGTCACTCACCAGGGCAGCTTCACGGGCGTTGGCACGCGGTAGCAGTAGTCCTTCATAACCTTCTTTTCTGGCCTGTATGGCTATGGGTAAGGCGCCTTTAATGGGTTTAAGTGCACCATCGAGCGATAATTCGCCCATAAGAATATGCCGCGACAAAGCTTCATGTTTGAGCTGACCGGTAGCTGCCAAAAAACCTGCCGCAATGGTCAGGTCATAAGCCGAGCCTTCCTTGCGTATATCGGCCGGGGCCATATTGATGACACATTTGTAACGGGGATATTTGAAGTCGCTGTTGAGAATGGCTGCCTCAATACGCTGCTGGCCTTCTTTCACCGCCGAATCTGGCAAACCAACCAAGTAGTAGCCTGTCTGACCGGGAGTAACATCTACTTCTACCGTAATGGTATAGGCACTCACGCCCATTACTGCACTGCCGTATGTCTTAATCATGGCCATCTTAGGGCAATGATAAGTGCAGTTCACAGAAAAGCCAAGCAGATGCGTGATTCGAGACAAAAGACGCGTTACTTTTGCAAAACATGTACCTCTACATCAAAGCACTGCACATCGTATTTGTCGTGACCTGGTTCGCTGGGCTGTTCTATTTTGTCCGCCTGCTCATTTATCAGGTCGAATCCAACGAAAGAGACGAGCCGGCTAAATCTATTCTACTCGACCAATACGCGGGCCAGCTGAAGCGGTTGTGGCGGGGTATCACAGTGCCTTCGGCGGTACTTACCGGCATATTTGGATATTGGATGTTCAGTTTGTATGGCAGTTTGCCAAGCTGGCTCTTGACCAAAGTGGCGTTTGTAATTGGATTATATTTTTACCATGGTAGTTGTTGGTGGCTGTATAAGGAACAAATGTCGGGCAGATTTCCCTGGACAAGCATGCAGTTGAGACTTTGGAATGAAGTAGCGACCTTGTTTTTGGTAGCCATTGTTTTTTTGGTAGTGCTTAAAAATACCTTGTCGATGGCCTGGGGATTGGTCGGTTTACTCGGCTTTATGCTTGTTCTTGCACTGGCCATCCGCATTTACAAAAAGATGCGCAGTTGATTGGCTGTTGGAAGTAGCCAGTTGTTTTTAAATTTTTCTGTTGTATTCGACCTTACCGGATGAATCAAATAGCTTGGGAATATCTTTTTGGTGTGAATTCGCTTCCCCATAAATAGGCATCAAAAAGGCTGCATATGTTTCGGGTAAAAAGTTTTCCTTTCGGCGTTACTATCAATGTGCTTCCATCAAATTGGATTAAATCATCGGTCAAAAGCTGAATGAGAAAGTGATTGGCTGCCTGGCTCAGCTCGAAATCATGTTCGAGTACTGTTTTTCCGGTACAACTAATATCTAAAATGTGCCTGCGGTTGAGCTGATCTTCCCGGTTTAAAAAATAACCTTTGTTGAGGGGCCATTCACCGGCAGCTGTTTTCCGCAAATAGTGGCCGAGTTCACGTGTGTTCTGGGCATAGGCTATGGCAGCATCGCTGATGCTCGAAACGCCGAGGCCGATTAGCAGTCGGCTTTGGGTGGAGGTATAGCCCATAAAGTTGCGATGTAACCGGTTTTCACGGGCTGCCATAGCCAGGGGCTCGTTGGGGAGTGCGAAATGATCCATGCCGATATCGGTATAGCCTGCCTGTTGAAATGCCTCCCGACCTTGCAGATAAAGCGCCATTTTTTCGTCGGTAGTTGGCAGATCGTTTTCATTGTACAATCGCTGGGCTTTCGATTTCCAGGGAATATGGGCATAACTGTAATAGGCAATTCGATCGGGGCGCAGGGCAAGTACCTTATCGAGCGTCAGGGCCAGTCTATTGCTATTTTGTTTCGGTAGCCCGTAAATCAAATCATAATTGATAGAATCATAGCCTATTTCCCGGGCAGCGAGGGTGACTTCAATTAAATTTTCCAGCGGCTGAATACGGTTAATGATACGCTGTACCTCCGAATCGAGGTCCTGCACGCCAAAACTTACCCGTCTGAATCCCTGATCAAATAAGGTCTGCAATTGCTCCCGACTGGTATTGTTTGGATGGCCTTCAAAGCCGAATTCAAAGGCAGGATGTAATTCGCTGCTGGCTAATAATCCTGTAATGAGATTTTTGAGGTTTTGAGCAGAAAAGAAAGTTGGAGTGCCACCACCTAAATGCAGCTCCCGGATGATTGGTTTTTCAGGGAAAAGTGCGGTATACATGGCCCATTCGGCCAATACTGCCTGTATATAGGGTTCTTCCACGGCATGGTTGGTGGTGATTTTTTTATTACAAGCGCAGTAAGTGCACAGTAGTTCGCAATAAGGCAGGTGGATGTATAAGCTGATGCCATCCGGTCGATTTTGCAAACGAAATGTTTGTTTGACCGACGCTTCCCACTTCAGTAATTCGCTACCGCCGCATTGGCCGGTTAACTCCGTTTCTATGGCTGGCCATTCATACCAATGAGGCACAGTGGGATAACTGGTATATCGAGCTACGGCTTGATTGTAACGCTCGAGCAGACGGGTGAATTTCATATTCAGGATATAAAGCTCCAAATATACGCATTATAATGAGTTATATTTCACCAGCTAGAAGGAATGACAAATTAATGGCCTAAAGACCGAGTAAATGCTCGATTTGTCCAATCAAAATGTGAATCACCTTGATATGGATTTCCTGAATACGGTCGGCAAAACCGTTGTGTGGTACCCGAATTTCGACATCACACCAGGCAGCAAGTTGGCCGCCATCTTTCCCGCTGAGGCCGACTACAGTCATGCCTCGTGATTTAGCTGCCCGTGCAGCGCGCAATACATTTTCGGAATTACCACTTGTGCTGATGGTCAACAAAATATCGCCTTTCTGTCCGAAAGCCTGCACCCAACGCTCAAAAACAGCGTCGTAGCCATAATCATTGGCCGTACAGCTTAAATAGGCAGGATCGCTGATGGCCATGGCAGCTAACGCCCGGCGGTCGGCCCGGTAGCGGCCACTCAGCTCTTCAGCAAAATGCATGGCATCACTCATCGAACCACCATTGCCACAGCTGATGATTTTTCGGTCTTGCCGGAACGCATGGGCCATCAAATCGGCAGCATAGGCGATGTTTTCCAGCTGTTTTTCGTCGGCCAGAAATGAGGTAAGCACTGCTTGTGCTTCCTCTAATTGTCGGCGAATGGGATCGTGACGCGACATTTTAGTGTTTGGCTTTAAAGGCAGCGAGACCACTTTGAAGAAAATCTACATAATTCGAAATATCTAGATTGTAAGCCTGGGGTGGCACCAATAAACTTTGATCGTGGTCCATCAATACATAATACGGTTGTGAATTGATATTAAAGGTAGAAGCCTGCAGATCGCTCCACTTTTTGCCCACTTCATTGATTTTTTTGCCGCTAAAAGTCGAAACATATTGTTCATCTTCCGCCAGCGGTGTTTTGTCATCTACCCAAAGTGAAATGAGTACGTAATCGTTTTTGAGCATGCCCAAAACCGTTGGATCAACCCAAACGCTGGCTTCCATTTTCCGGCAGTTCACGCAACTGTGACCGGTAAAATCAATCATTACCGGCTTGTTCACCGATTTAGCATAGGCCAATCCTTCTTCCAGGTCGAAGAAACAGTCGATGCCATGCGGACAGTGAAACAGATTAGCGTATTTTTTATTGGGTGTGCTGCTAACAGCCGATTCCTTGTGGAATTGTGCCGACGTGAGATCAAAATCCTGTGTAGCCATGGGCGGCAAGAAGGCATTCACCGCTTTCAAAGGAGCGCCCCATAGTCCGGGTATGAGGTAGATGGTAAAGCTAAAAGCAGCTATGGCAAAAAACAACCGACTTACACTCAGGTATTGCACAGGTGAGTCGTGTGAAAAACGAATTTTGCCAATGAGGTAAAGAGATAACAAAAGGAAGATCGAAATCCAGAGTACGAGAAACACTTCCCGGTCGAGTATGCCCCAATGATAGGCTAAATCAACATTACTCAGGAATTTGAGGGCAAAGGCCAGCTCCAGGAAACCGAGCACCACCTTTACACTGTTCAGCCAGCCACCTGATTTAGGCAAACTTTTCAGCCAACCCGGGAAAATGGCGAATAGCGTAAAGGGTATGGCAAGGGCCAGTGAAAAACCTATCATGCCAATGGCCGGACCGAGGTAATTACTACCTACCGCCGCTTGAACGAGCAAGGTGCCAATGATGGGGCCAGTACAGCTGAAGGAGACTAACGCCAGCGTGAAAGCCATGAAAAAAATGCCAATCATGCCACCTTTGTCGCTTTGCTGGTCGGCTTTGTTAACCCAACTGCTGGGCAGGGTAATTTCAAATGCTCCAAGAAAACTGGCACCAAATACCACCAACAATACAAAAAATGCAAGGTTAAAGGTAATGCTGGAGGCCAGCGCATTTAAAGCATCAGCTCCAAACAACAAAGTGACCAACATGCCGAGGCCCACATAAATAACCACTATGCTCAAGCCATAAGACAGCGCCTTAATTATGCCCTGTGCCCGATTGCTGCTTTGTTTGGTAAAAAAGCTAACCGTCATCGGTATCATGGGAAATACGCAAGGCGTGAGCAAGGCGAGTAGACCTCCTAAAAAGCCGGCGATAAAAATGCCCCACAAACCAACCGGCGTAGCCGGATTATGTCCGGGAGCCTCAATTTTAGTGGCCGAAATGGTAGCCAGCTCTTCGGTGGGCTGGTTGTCGGTACTTGCCAGGGTAGTGTCGGATGAACTGCCCTCGCTGGTAGTGGTTGTAGCTGTAGAGCCAGGTAGAAAACCATCAGCAGTAAAGGTAAAGGGAACTTCATCGGGCGGGAGACATTGTTTGTCGTCGCACACCATAAACTCGAGTTGTCCTTTGGCTACCAGTTTTTCCTGTAAAACTTTCACTTTCTGGGTAAAAGTGACTTGGTTGCTGAAATATTTCAGTTGGACTTCGAAAACCGGGTCAAAAACATCGCTGAGGTCGCCTTTTTCAGTCATTTTGCCCATGCGTTTGTATGAAGGGTGGTCTTCAAAAACAAAACTGGTGGGGATAGGCCCCTCCACTTCTTCCATAGAATAGAGGTGCCAGTTTTTATCAATTTTAGCCGTAGCTTTCAGCAAGGCTTCATCCGGCCCGATTTTTTCGACGGCAAAACTCCATTTCACCGGAGTTAGTATCTGTGCCTGTGTGGAGGCGCTCAGCAGAAGCAGGAGAAGCAACAGTCTTTTCATAAATGACTAAAGATATGGCCCAAACTAAGGTTCAATTTTCCCAGATGCCGTATTCGGTAATCTCTACCAGATTGCCATCAGGGTCTTTGATAAAAATAGCCCGGTGTCCGCTGTCCCGGGTGGTTTCTTCAATGATTTCAATGTCGTCGTAAGCCAAATCTTCTTTGTTAGCTTCAAACTCTCCTTTCGAAGATTCGAGTACCAAATGGCTATTCGGGTATTCAGCCGCAGGTCCTTCTTGTTCATTGCCCTTTACCAGATGACAAACCAAAACTGTGCGACCTACTTTAAAAATGGCATGTTTCTCTTTAACATAACTCAAGGTCATAAAACCCAGTATGTCCTGATAAAACGACAGGGTTTTACGCAGGTTTTTGACCTGGATATGCATCTCTTTGAGCTGGGTAAAATTCATAAATGTGGGCTGAACGAGGCCTAAAGATAGGACTTTAGCTTAGAGCAAGGAAACTGGTCAGCAGCAAGCCGCAATTTTGTCTATTTTTGGACGTTTTTCAAAGCCATATGCGGACTTTAACCCTGTTTTTTTTGTTTTTCAGCCTGTTTTTCGCGGCCCGGGCGCAGGAATCTACCTACGATGATTATTTGAAAAAGAACAAAAAGCCAAAGACGATTTCACGAAGTGACGACTTAAAAGATCGGTTTTATTTCGGTGGTGGTGGTGGCATTTATTTACTCAGTGGTCAAATTCAGGGATTTATTCCCTTGGTGAGTATGGCTCCTCGCCTCAATCTGAAAGAATTTGGCGACAACCGAAGTTTAAGTCTTGCCTCCAATGCAGGTTTCATTTTACAATTCGGCAGTTTGGGCACCTTTACTGCGATTTATTTGCCTATGATGGCGGAATACAATATTGGCCATTTGGCTACCCGAATGGCCGATTTTCCGGTTGGTTTAAGTGTAGGACTTGGCGCCGAATATTTCGGTGCTAATTTTTTGGGAGATAAAGTCCGACATTGGGCCGGCATAGGCTCGGCAGCGGTTTACTTTGGATTGGGTGGCCGGAGTTATTTTATCCGGGCCAGCCAAAGTCTGACCTATTCAGCTGGGGTGAATACCACCTTTTTGAGTTTGGGAAATATGTTTTAGCCGCTTACTTGAGGCTATTTCGATGGGCGGAATTTCTTTTGGTCTATTGTTTCGCAGGTCAGGGTTGCGCTTGGTCGAATGTATATAGAGGTCAGTCCGGCATCCGCGGGTATTGACAAGTGATGTGCTTTCAAAAGCATGCTAGCGCTAAATCTCTAGCTTACATACTTGACAAAGGAAAATATGCTATACTCGTAAAGTCAAAAAACCAAACCCGTATGCCCTTGCAGAAAACCAACTATCCAGCCCTCTATACCCTGATTACTGTCTTTTTTTTCTGGGGTTTTATTGCTGCCGGCAACAGTATTTTTATTCCCTTTTGTAAGAGCTATTTCTCGCTGGATCAGTTTCAGTCGCAATTGATCGATTTCGCCTTTTATACGGCTTATTATCTCGGCGCTTTGGGCTTGTTTATGTACAGTGCCTCCAAAAAAAGAGATTTGGTGGGTTCGTGGGGATACAAAAGGAGTATTGTCTACGGTCTCCTCTTTTCAGCTGTAGGTGCGGGTGTGATGATTGTTGCCGTTCAAGCGAATATGTATGTCGGCATGTTGCTGGGCTTGTTTACCGTAGCGCTAGGTTTCTCACTCCAACAAACGGCGGCCAACCCATTTGCCATCTTATTGGGCGACCCAAAAACAGGTGCGAGCAGGGTGAATTTGGGAGGTGGAATCAACAGTTTTGGAACCACCATCGGGCCGTTGATTGTGGCTTTTGCGCTATTCGGTACTACTGCTGCTGTCACGGATGAGCAAATCAGCAGCATGGAGCTGAGCAAAGTAATTTTACTTTACATAGGTGTGGGTTTGTTGTTTGTCGCTGCTGCTGCCCTGTTCTGGTTCTCCAGGAAGGTGCCTGCCGGTATTGCCGATGAACCCATGGAAAAGGCCAATAAGGCGATGTTTACATTGCTTACTATGACTGTTTTGCTGGCTTTGTGTTTTGCACCGGTTTTTAGCAGTTACCAAAGCGAAGCGGCCTTGCGTATTTCAGCCATTGAGCTGGAGTTAAAAACGACTATTGATGTAGCTGCTGTTCCTGTGCTTTATGAAGAAATGGAAAATCTTCGCGGTCCGCTGGAAAACAGCCGGATGTATTGGTTATTGGCAGCTTTGGTAGTAGTTATCGGTGGTTTGTTGTTCGCTAACCGTTCGGCCATCAAAAAACCGGCTGGCTGGGGTGCGATGCAATACCCACAATTGGTGCTGGGCATGTTAGCTATCTTTACCTATGTGGGTGTAGAAGTCGCGATTGGCTCTAATCTGGGTGAATTGTTGAAATTGCCTGAATTTGGCGGATTACAATCGTCCGAAATTGCACCCTATATCTCCATGTATTGGGGTAGCCTCATGATAGGGCGTTGGGCGGCAGCGATTACCGTTTTTAAATTGGGTGGCTGGAAAAAATCAATGGCGCTGATTATCGTGCCTCTCATTGCCTTTAGTGTGATTTTGGGAGCCAACAGCCTGGCAGGTAAAGATATGTCGGCCCTGTATTACTACATCCTTTGCGTATTTGTACAGATTATCGCTTTTTTTATAAGTAAAGACAAACCGGCGCGCACCCTTATACTCTTTGCCTTACTCGGCGTGACAGCCATGCTTATTGGTTTGTTCAGCACTGGCACCACAGCCATTTACGCTTTCCTCGCCGGTGGCTTAGCCTGTAGCATCATGTGGCCTGCCATTTTTAGTCTGTCGCTGATGGGCTTAGGCAAATACACCGCCCAGGGCGCTGCCTTTTTGGTGATGATGATATTGGGTGGAGGTATCATCCCACCCATTCAGGGTAAATTATCGGATATCGTGGGTATCCATGAATCCTACTTTTTGGCTGTGATTTGTTTTGCATATCTCGCTTTTTTTGCCTGGTTGGTGAAAGGTATTTTAGGTCGGCAAGGTATAGCTGTGGATGAAGTGGAGCTGGCATCGTCGCATTAAATCAATACTTGGTTATAAATTACTAAGGTTATCTCCTCCTGATTTAGGTTGACAGTCTGTCATTTTAAAACTGTTGGTGGTAGACATGGTCTCCTGGAGGGGATAAACTGCCAAGGAAAGCCCCTCATTCGCTGGCGCGTCTGGGTTTTTTGCTTATTAGACCTCCCTGGCGCCCAAGGGGTCGCCGAATATGGGGGATTAAATATCCCGTAGTGGGGATCCTACAAGAAAAATCTCTTCAGCCGCTGGCGCGTCTGGGTTTTTTGCTTATTAGCCCTCCCTGGCGCCCAAGGGGTCGCCGAATATGGGGGATTAAATATCCTGTAGTGGGGATCCTACAAGAAAAATCCCTTGAGCCGCTGGCGCGTCTGGGTTTTTTGCTTATTAGCCCTCCCTGGCGCCCAAGGGG
>DAIQOK010000026.1:0-35250 GCA_036787895.1 Bacteroidota bacterium
TATAAAAATCTAAACAGTCCAAAAAGCTGTTTACACACTTTGCGGGATAGTGTCGTATCCTGCAAAAAACAGGATATCCGCGATGAGTTATACCGCAATGGCTGGTCAGAAATGGACTCCATTTCTGACAGATCTTTTTTCCCATCTAACCTTACTACTTGGATTTATGAAGATTCTGTCACCAAGGCATTGGATACAGTTACATTAGTACAGCTAGAGGTTGATACTGTTGATGTTTATTATTCTAAATACCCTGACATACCACACTACACTGCAGTTATAAAATCGCTGAAGTTGTATAGCTCAAGATTTAAGACAACAACATACTATGGGAGTAACATGCACGACCCATTTGTTGCAAAGACAGGTACAATTTCAAAAACTATTGATTTTGGAACTTATACTTTTGTTCATACACCATTATCTGAAAAGTTCAAACATCGAACATCATTTGGAGAATCCGGTGTTGTTGCAATACACGTCTCATATAACGTGAATGGGGTGGTATATTCAAATGTTGCTCAAATTGAACAGCTTGGTGAGCCGGGAATGAACTATAACAGAATAAATTACTTTTTCTCGCCAAATGTAGGTTTAATTAAAAGTATCAACCAAACTACAAATCAGGTCTGGGAATTAGTGCAGTGTTTTTAATAGTAAATTTTATTTATGAAAGTTGCTGCTGAATTAGGTTAAATAACATCTCTATTTAGGTTTATTGAACTAATATATTGTCATCTCAACACAAATCCGCCCACCCAAAATTTGCCTAAGTTTGAATAAAAATCCGCCATGAACGCCCCACGCCCCATCTACCAAATCGACTCCTTCACCACCATCCCTTTTCACGGTAACCCGGCCGGGGTAATGCTGGTAGATGAACATTGTAGTGCCGAATGGATGCAAAAAGTGGCGATGGAAATGAATTTATCGGAAACGGCTTTTTTGATACCGCAGGGGGAGGAGTACCGCATCCGCTTTTTTACGCCAACTTCCGAAATGCCCTTATGTGGCCATGCTACCCTCGCCAGTGCGCATTTGGTGTACACCTTGGGCTTGAAGGATAAATCGGAAACAGTGGTTTTTCAGGCGGAGAAGGATCGTTTGACGGTGCGTTATGAGGCTGGTTTTTTGGTGATGACTTTCCCGAAGTTTTTCTTTGAACCGATGGCCATACCAGCGGGTGTCAAGGAAATATTGGGTTTTGAACCCTTGGCTTTGTTCAGCTGCAATAACAACTGGAAAATGGCCATTGCGCCTGATCAGGATGCTATTTTAAATGCCAGTCCCGATTTTGAGGGTCTCAAACGTCTGGGTTTAGGTCATTTAGGTATCACCGCTAAAAGTGAAGACAACAGCTGCGACTTCGTAAGCCGCGCCTTTGTTCCAGACCTGGGCATCAATGAAGATCCCGTAACTGGTTCCATTCACTGTGCCTTGGCGCCCTACTGGGCGGAACAATTGGGTAAAAACCAGCTGAAAGCCCGGCAACTTTCGGCGCGCTCAGGCGAATTGTCGTTGGTTATACTTGATAATAAGGTAGAAATCCACGGTCGGGCAGTTACCGTTTTTAAGGCAGAGTTGTACGCTTAAGTCCGAAATGCCCTGGCGGCAAACACGACAATTGAAGGCGGGGCTGCTATATTTGAGGCTATGAAAAAACGCCTCTGGTTTTGGATAGTGGTCTACAGCGTGGGCGCCTGGTTCAGCTCTGGTTTCCACCACTTTGATGAACATTTTCAGATCATCGAGTTTGCCCAATACAAAATGGGGCTGAATGCCGCGAGCGATCTCACCTGGGAGTTTCACGAACGTATGCGGCCGGCCTTACAACCGGCCATGGCCTATGTTGGACTCCAAAGTATGAAGGCGATAGGTCTTACCGATCCTTTTCTACAAATGTTCCTTTTCCGCTGGCTCACGGCTTTATTGTCGTTGGGTGCAGCCGTGTTATTTTATCAGAAGTTTTCGGCGCGTTTGGCGAGCGAACAGCATAAAAACTGGTTCTGGCTGCTGAATTTGGGCTTGTGGATGTTGGTATTCAGCCGACTTCGGTTTTCTTCGGAGGCCTGGTCGGCTTTGGGTATGTTGGTGGGTTTGGTAGTGGTGGTAGATGAGAAGCGACTAATGCGCTTGTTGCTCGGCGGTATTTTACTGGGTTTGGCTTTTGTATTTCGGTTTCAAGCCGGAATTTTTGTCTTTGGTTTGGGTGCCTGGATGTTGTTCATCCAAAAAAATAGCTGGAAGGAGTTGGGTGCCACTTTTTCAGGCATCAGCTTAGCGATATTGCTTGGACTGCTTGCCGATCGCTGGTTTTATAACGAGTGGGTTTTCACCCCTTGGCATTATCTCGATCTGAATATTCTCCAGGATAAAGTATCCAATTTTGGAGTGAGTCCCTGGTACCAGTATTTTGTGGACTTAATCAGTTATGGGATACCACCATTCAGCATATTATTGTTGTTTTTTGGGCTTTTGTACCCCGTTTTATTCCCTAAAAGTCCGGTGGCCTGGGGCGTAATTCCATTTGTATTATTACACATTGCCGTAGGTCATAAAGAAGCCCGTTTTTTATTTCCTGCCTTGGCTTTTTTGCCGTGGATGGTGGTGGCTATGGCAGCTAAGTTACCGGAGCGTTTCCAATGGACAAGCGGATTTGTAAAACCTGTTTGGGTCCGGTTATTCTGGGGATTAAATGCAATAGCCTTAGCTATTGTCGTTTTCAAACCCGCCGAAGCCAATATGGGGCTGTATAAATACCTCTACCGCAATTATGCGGGTAGCAATACCCTCATTTTGGGATTAAACGATATTCCCTACGAACACGAAAACCTGCAGGTACGCTTTTTCCGCGACACCTTATGGACGCGCCAACGCCTAGATAATGACAGTGCCTTCAATGCGGCAGCTTATGAAAATACATTGGTCATCGTGAACCAAGCCTTGCCTTATGATAGCGCTAAATTAGCCACTTTGGTCGATGAAGAAGCCCTCATCTCTCCCCTATACCGGGATATGCCAGCCTGGTTAGTGCTGCTCGAATACAAAGACTGGTATCGCCGCTCTGATAAATGGCATGTCTACCAATACAGCCCCGTTAATCGGGAGCACTCTCGATAGATTTCGCCCTTTCAGGGCTTTGCATATTTTTTGCAAATGCATAGCGATGGGTTTTCCCCATCGCCTAAGGATGCCGCCCCTTCAGGGCTAAGGATGATGCCGCACAATTGAAAGCCCTGAAGGAGCGAATCGATTACGACAAATGATTTTCCCTACAAATACCGTTTATCCAGCACATTTAAATCGGCATCCAGCTCATAAAGCCGCGGCTGGCCGGTTGGAATCTCGAATTTCAGAATTTCTTCCGGAGTCATCTTTTCGAGGTGCATGACCAGCGCGCGGAGGCTGTTGCCATGAGCAGCGATGATGATGTTTTTACCGGCTTTCAGCTTGGGCTCAATTTCCTTTTCGAAGTAGGGTATGACCCGGGCAGCCGTATCTTTCAGGCTTTCACCGCCGGGAGGAGCGATGTTGTAAGAGCGGCGCCAGATATGCACCTGCTCATCGCCATATTTGGCAGCGGTATCAGCTTTGTCGAGGCCTTGCAGTTCGCCGTACATACGCTCGTTCAGAGCTTCATGTTTGGTTACAGGTATGTCCCGGTGACCAGCTTGCTTCATGGCGAGTGCCAAAGTGTTTTGGGCGCGCTGTAAGGCGGAAGTGAAAGCTTCATCAAAAACAAAACCCTTGAGTTTATCGCCTGCCGCGGTTGCTTCGGCTTCTCCTTTGGCTGAAAGCGGCACGTCGACCCAGCCGGTAAAGCGGTTTTCGAGATTCCATTGTGACTGACCGTGGCGAATAATGACGAGTTGTGACATGAGCTTGTATGGGTTTAGATGAAGATGACTTCGGTGATGCGGTTGCTGCCGAAACGCCCATTCAGTTTTTCAATGACTTTGGTTTTGGCAAATACGAGTTCGTTGCGAACAGCCGACGAGCTAATGCGAACCAAGATACGGGTACCGTTCAGAAACAGCGATTCGGTTTGTCGGGCAATATCCGGTCCGAGTATCTCGTCCCACCATTGGTGGAGCTGGACTTCGTCGAGTTTGGCCCGCATTTTATAGCGGCTCACCAATTGCTCGAGCACTTCGCCCAGGGACTGTTCCTTGCCGCGTATCGCCATTACAGATGGCGTTCGGCGTGGTAAGAAGAACGAACCAACGGACCGCTCTCCACAAAATTGAAACCTTTCTGCATGCCTACCTCCTGGTAATGCTGGAAGAGCTCAGGGGTGATAAATTCGGCTACTTCGAGGTGCATTTTGGTGGGTTGCAGGTACTGACCAATGGTCAATACATCACAACCATGGGCCACAAGGTCGTCCATAATTTCGTAGACTTCTTCCGGGGTTTCGCCCAGGCCGACCATAAAACCGGTTTTGGTGCGCAGTCCGAAGTCTTTGATTCGTTTGATTTGTTCGAGGCTGCGTTCGTATTTGGCTTGAGGCCGTACAGTGCGATAGAGGCGTTTAACCGTCTCCATATTGTGGGAGACCACATGTGGGCGTTCGGCTAATATCGTTTCGAGGGCTTCCCAATTGCCTTTAACGTCTGGAATTAAGGTTTCCATGGTGGTGGCGGGAGCTTGTTTTTTGATTTCACGTATGGTTGCTGCCCAAACGCCGGCGCCACGGTCTTTGAGCTCGTCGCGGTTCACCGAGGTGATTACGGCATGTTTGACTTCCATTAAACGTATGGCTTCCGCAACGCGGTAAGGTTCGTCGAGGTCGAGTTCGGTAGGTTGGCCGGTAGCCACCGCGCAGAAAGAGCAACCGCGGGTACATACATTACCCAATATCATGAAGGTGGCGGTGCCAGCACCCCAGCATTCGCCCATATTGGGGCAGCTGCCGCTTTCGCAGATGGTGTGGAGTTTGTATTCGTCGACCAGATTACGGACGCGGAGATATTCTTTGCCGGTAGGCAGTTTTACACGTAGCCAATCAGGCTTTTTGCGGCGTTGTTCGCGTATATCGAGGACAAGAGGTTCTTGCATGGCACAAAATTACACAATTACCAGCGCTTCCCGAGGTGAATACCCAGGTAGAAGGACAGGAAAAGTTGGTTGTTTTCGATGAGGGCCATCACCGGAACAGCTTTCGGGAAAAAATCAACAGCGAGACCTGCTTCCAATACCCGGATTTCTTCACTGAAACTGCCCCATTCGAACACAAAACCGCCTTTGCCATAAATACCCGGCTGGATTTTTAGCTCGCTGAAGCCCGTGCCAAAACTGGCACCGCCATAAATATTATCGGCAAAATGCCGGCTGGGGTCATACAATTCTGTGCGGGTGGTAAAACGAAAAGGATCGTTCGGGCTGGTAGCGTATAAAACTTCGAGATAAACAGGAATCAATACAGCCAATGATGCGCCACCACTCACATGATAGCGCACTTCTACCCCTCTTTTTTCGCCCTTATCAAAAATTACCCGCTGGGTACCAACACCCAGATGGGTATTGTACATATCGTTGATTTTACCAAAAGTGTAGGCTTTGGGATTAACGAACTGTTGATTTTGCACCCGCACTTCTTTGGGGTGTTTGGTGCGCCAAATGTCGAATTCGTAAATGATATCCTTGTTTTTGGTCTTGCTGAGGCCATATCTCCCACTCACAAACCAACCCAGATTATGGGCACCGCCACCCACGGTGGCATATTTGAAATAATTGATGTTCACCGGTTCCGACGTAACCTGCCCAGCTACCCAAAAGGGCAGCAAAAGTAACAGCAACAAGCCGAATGTCGTTTTCATCATTTTTTCAAACCCTTGCAGGCAATAAAAGTTCTCTAAATTAGCGAATTATGAGCACAGCAGAAATCACTTATCTCGGCAATTTGCGCACCCGCGCAACCCATATACGTTCCGGTCAGGAAATTATTACCGACGCACCCCTGGATAACCACGGCAAAGGCGAGGCATTTTCGCCTACCGACTTGGTCAGTGCTGCCTTCGTAAGTTGTATGATTACAGTCATGGGCATAGCTGCCAATACCCACCAGATCGATTTAAGCGGTTTGAGGGCTACTGTAACCAAACATATGGTTAGCGATCCCAGACGTATCAGTCGGTTGGAGGTCAATCTTTATTTTGACAAAACTTATACAGAAAAAGAAAGGCTGATTTTGGAACGCACCGCCAGGACTTGCCCGGTGGCTTTATCGCTGCATCCTGATTTGGTGCAGGATTTCAGCTTTCATTATGCTTAGGTATGGTATTTAGTCGAGCGGTACAGCCGAAGGCCTGACGCCCAGGTGGCTGTCGTGCCAAACGCATTGACCGTTTTTCACCAGAAGCAATTGAGGCGATTCGTGGTCAACCCCCAATCGTTCTGCCAGGGCATTAGAAATGTCGCGGTGGGCGAGCAAATCGAGATAGACGAGCTGATAATTTGCGGGCAAATCTGCCATTCCACGCTCCATGCGACCATAAGCGGCTGCACTGATATTGCAGCGGGTGCTGTGTTTAAAAAAGAGGATGGGCTGATGAAAGGAACGGTCCAGCCATTCGTCGAGCTGCGACAAATGGGTAAGCTCCGGCCAGGGCACGACTTATGAGCGAACTGCCGGCTGCTGTACTTCTACCTGACTAAAAGCCGGGCAAGCATTGCGGTTACAGCTGCCAAGGGTTAAGCCACCTAACACCAGAACGGCCAATACAACTAGTTTTTTCATCTTTCTCAACGTTTATTACCGAAGACGTCACGATCTTTCGCGTACAACTTCTTTTTGTTTTTGGGTGTTTTCGCTTTTTTTCGCGTTTCCTGTTGATTAAAAGCCGGACAGGTTTTTTTCTGACAAGCAGTAGCAACCAGACCAAGCACCAAAAGGAATAGCAAAAATCGTTTCATTGCCCTTCACAAACAACGAAGTAACGGAAAAATAATTCAATTATGCAGGAGCCTGCTCATTTTGTATCCGTGTTAACCGGTAGAGAAGCCCAGAATTTCTGGTCGGATGCAGCCGAAACGCCTTTACCGGAACTCACCAACCGGGCACAGAAGCAATTTGGCGCAGCGGCGGCTTTGGTTTTACAGCAGCTCGACTTGCGTCGCAAAGCGAAACAAAAATTCCCTGAAATGGTAGAATTGGGCTGGTTATTCAGTCCGCAGAGCTTTGAGCAGGCCAGCTCATCGGCTACAGCGAAGTACAAGGCCGGCCTCATCCGAGGAAAAGTATTGGTGGATTTGACAGCAGGGGCAGGTATAGATGCCTTTTATATGAGCCAGCATTTCGAAAAAGTTATGCTGCTCGAAAATCATCCCGAGCGGGCCGCCTTGTTGCGTCACAATTTCAGTCATTTCCCGGCGGTACAAATCGTAGAAACAACAGCCGAAAAATGGTTGCCGGAGCTGCAAGAGTATAGTGTGGTATTCGCAGATCCCGACCGCCGACCGGGCGGCCAAAAAGTAAGTGGCTTGGCCAATAGTTCACCCGATATATTAGCACTCCTGCCTCAAATAAGGGCAAAAAAATGCCAATTATGGCTCAAGGCATCACCCATGCTAGATATTCAGCAGGCGAAAATACAGTTGGGAGCAGTGCAAAGTTGCCGTGCAGTGGCTGTGGAGCACGAATTGAAGGAGTTGCTTTTCGAAATAGGCTTAGCGGAAAACCAGGCGGCTGAGTTGCGCAGCGTTAAGCTAAATGCTGCCGGTGAAATTGTGCACGAATGGGGACACATTTTTGGGCAAACTGGCGGAAAACCACCACTCGCCGATCCGGCTGATGGCATTTATTTTGTCGAGCCCCATTTAGCGCTAATCAAAACCCGGCAGGCCCGTGCCTTTGCTGATGAACAGGGTTGGTTGGCTATCAATGGTCAGGCCGATTATTATCTGCATCACCAAGCCGAACCGGCTGCTGCAGGGCGTTGGTTTAAACTGGTGCAACACTGGCCTTTCAAGCCGAAAACACTGCAAACTGTCTTACATCAATTGGGTATAACTAAGGCCAATGTAGCCAAAAGGGAGTTTTTTATGGAAGTGAGCGAGATCCGGAAACGTTTAAAGCTGGCCGATGGGGGAGACGACTACCTGTTTTTCACCAAAAACAAAAACGGCGAGCCATGGGTATTCCACGGTCGCCGTTGTTGAGGTGTTAATGGCCCTTACGGACTGACGAAATTGATGGTCAGGTTCACATAAGGGGCATTGCCTAAATTGTTGAGCATGGCATAAGGTTGGTCGCCGAAAAAGCCGCGGAAAAATTCCTTGCCATTGGGCAGATAGTCGGCATGATAGATATAGTTGATGCGGTAACCGACCTGAGCGCCTATCCAGAAAAAGCCGTATAACTGGCGTTGATATTCGAGCCGAGGCCGCAATTCACCGCGACGAATCTCCAGGCTTTGGCCATTGCTGGCTGGTGCTTCGCTGATGGCATTGATGCGATAACTCTGCCCTTCAAGCTCGAAGCCGGCCAGGAGCAAACTGGTGCCGCTGAAGTTGTAACGTATTGCACCGCGTGCCGGCAACAACGCTTCGATACCCCACTTGCGGTCGATCGACGTCCAGTTATACATAAAAATCGGCAGGTAGTTTACGGCACCTACACGGTAAGTGCGTGAAGCACCAACTGCCCATTGGAGCCGGTCGTGCGGACGTTTTCCCCACAAAGCTGCCATTGACAAACGGGTCTGGCTTTGCAACGACAAATCATAGTCGCCACTCATATCCACCGATGCCTGAAAAAGTAAAAACTGGTATTCGTTGAGTGGTTTGTATAAAGTTGTATTCAAACCGGCCGTACGTAAACCTTTTTGGTTGAGCTCATTCATCACACCAACACCCGACGAATCGCCTCTGATATTGTTGATTTTATAGCCTGTTTCCCAATAAGTACCGCCCAACTGCCAGATGAAGGTGTTGCGGGAAATTACCGGAATATTGGCATTCAGCCGAAAGCCGCCGGTCGAAATCACATCACCATTGGCAAATTGTTCATCAGGTATTACGGCATCTTCGGCATAACTGCCAATACGTGAAAGTTGCATCGCGTAAGGTGCTTGCCAGTCCCAACCTATCGAAACAAATCGCTGCGGAGCGGTGCCAACAATGCGGGCGTTGGCATAGGTTTTAGTGGCTTTACCATCGGCATATTCCACCTCACCATATTGGTCGTAGTCCTCTTCGTCACCTACAGCTGTACTATCGGTGGTTTGTGCAAAAACTATGGTGCTGGTTACTGAAAAACAAAAGAGCAGAAGAAGTACTTGCTTCATCGCCCTTTATTTTTTGATGGATACGCGTTTCCACACATCGGTTCGACCGAAGGTTTTGACGCCGATATAACCGCGTATGTCGAGGGTATTCACATCTTTGGCCTTAATCACGCAGCTGTAATTGTTGCCATTTTCCGGATCGTAAATGGTGCCATCAACCCACTCGCCTTTACCGGCATAAGTGAAATCTTTGAGCAAGCGGTAACCTTTCAAGGGTACTTGACGCATCGATTCATCGGGATTGTTTTTGTCGACTTTCGCCGCATTGGTAGCGGGATCGATGGGCTCTTTTAACCAGACAATTTTGCCGTAATATTTGTCTGCAATCTTTTCAATTTTAACGCGGGCTTTACCGTGGCTGGGCTCCCATACACCTACGAGCGTATCGGCATCCAGCTCCTGGGCAGGATAAAAGCCTTGAAAAAGTAAAGCGGAAAATAACAGGAATAGGGTGGAGAAAATGATTTTTTTCATGGGTGGATTATTTATTTTTTACTTCCAGTTCAAAGCTTAAACGGACTTTCAGTTCGAGATTGTCTTCTTTTTCGGCATTCAGATTAATATCACTTACCCAGGTCATGTTGGGTAATTGAAAAAATTTAGCAATACCCTTTTGCTCATCGGCGATTTGAAGATTGAGTGTAGACGAACCGGCAGGTACCGGGTTTAAAAAGCCCACTTGTTTCATACTCACATCTTTACCTGCAAACTGAAAGGTGATGTCCTGGATTAAGCTTATATCTTCGGGATTTGCGGTGGTTATGCTTATGGTTTTTACCCGGGCCGACTGAATATCGGCTGCTTCAATACCCATTGCGCTCAAATCGGCAGTCCAGTCGGCTGAGGCGGTGTTGGAGCCGTCGTATAGGGGGCCTTCGGCGATGAGTGTAACTTCTTCGCTGTCGAAAGTCAGGGTTTCGGTATTGCTACAGGCGGTGGTGGCAAGCATAAAAGCGGCAAATACGGCAAATATGGTAGTTTTCATAGACATGCATTTTATCGCGTTGTCCAAATTCGACATTGAATGCCATATTAGCAAATTATTCGTGCTGGCGTTTGGCGAATTCGCCTTGGTTTAGACGGCCTTCGGCCTGGCTTTAAACAACTTGCGGCTGAGATTTAGCGGTCTTTTGCTGAGGTTTGAGATGGCTTCGCCTGGCTTTAGCTGGTTTTCCACGGCTTTGACAGTCTGAGGCTGTGTTCGGGGAGTTTTAGGTTTGCCTTAAAGAGGTAAGTGCTTGTTCAAGCAGAAAAGCCTCCAGCTAAACCAGTCCGTCGCAGACGGACGCAAAACCAGCAGCGAAGCTGCGCTAAGCCTGCTACGCAGCAGCAGCTTAGATGAATTTCTCTTCTATCCACACCTCAACCAAGGCCAAGGGCCGTCTAAACCTAACAACCTTAAGCAGAAGTTACAATCTGTCGCGGAGAGCGAGCATTTGCAGCGCAGTAACCGCAGCTTCCACGCCTTTATTACCATGAATGCCACCCGCCCGGTCGAGGGCCTGCTGTTCGGTGAGCACGGTGATGACACCGAAAATCATTGGTTTGTTGAGTTTCAGATTCACTTCCATCAAACCATGGGCCACCGCCTCGCTGATGTATTCAAAATGGGGAGTTTCGCCTTTGATCAGACAGCCTAAAGCAATAACGGCATCAGCTTTCCATTCGGTAGCCAGCCATTGCGCTGCCAGGGGCAATTCGTAGCTGCCGGCGACTTTTTCTACGCGGATGTGTTTATCGTTGAGACCATGCTGGCGCAGACAATCCACCGCGCCATCTTCCAACGCTTGGGTGAAGTGGGTGTTCCAGTTGGCAGTAACAATAGCAATGCGCAGCTTTTCGGGCTTGCGCAGTGCTACTTTTTCGTGTTCTGAAAGATTTTTGAGGGCAGTGGCCATCTTAGTTTTCGCTTACGCGGGCAATGTATTTGTCGATGTTCTGACCTTCAGTGCTGCTTTTGTAATCGGCTTTGATGCGCTCATAAAAGGCCAGTGCATCTTTGTTCTCACCCATTTCTTCGGCCAGTTCGCCGGCGCGGAGCAAATAGATGGGGGTGGTGAGATTGTTGGCTTTGTTGTTCGCTGCTTTTTTGTAGTAGCTCAACGCCTTGTCTTTGTTGTCGAGCTCGAGATAAGCATCACCCATGGCACCTAAAGCAATGCTGCTTAGGATGACGTCGTCGCCGTCGAAGTCGCTGAGGTGATCAATGGCAGTTTCGTATTCGCCTTTTTTGAGGTAGGCAATGCCGAGATAATAATGGGCTAGGTTACCGGCTTTGGTCCAGCCGTAATCGTCGGCAATTTCTTCAAAACCAGGGAAATTACCATCTCCATTGATGGCGAGATCCAACGAATCGGCTTCGAAATAACGCTCTGCCACATACATCATATTGAGCGCTTCGGCTTGTTTGTTGGGCAGATAGATGCCATTCACATAATAAATGCCACCGGCGAGCAGGATAATGCCGCCCAATACGCCGTAAATGATGTTTTTATACTTTTCTAAAAAAGCTTCGGAACGACTGATGGTTTCCTGTATGTCGAGATTCTGGGTGAAGTCGAATGATTTTTCTTCTTCGGTGTGTTTTTTAGCCATGAGGCGGGAGATATTGATGGTTTAGCTGAATACGGATTAATCCATGATGAAGGGGTAGTCGGTTTGCATATATACATCGGTATATAGCTCGGCATCCGACGGCCACGGTGAATTTTCGGCAAATTCAACAGAGGCTTTCACTTGTTCTTCGATTTTGGCGTCGATGGCCTCAATCTCTTTTTCGGTGGCGTATTTTTTCTTCAATAGGGTGGCTTTCACCTGCTCTATCGGGTCGATGGATTTGTAGTGCTCCACTTCTTCCTTGGTGCGGTATTTCGCCGGGTCGCTCATAGAGTGGCCGCGGTAGCGGTAGGTGCGGATTTCGAGGAAAGTAGGTCCTTCGCCATTACGGGCACGGGTTACGGCTTCGTCCATGGCTTCATGTACGGCTTCGCAGCTCATGCCGTCGACAGCTTTCGAAGGCATGTCGTAGGCCAGACCAATACGCGAAATGTCTTTCATATTGGTGGTGCGCTCGAGCGAGGTACCCATGGCGTAGAAGTTATTCTCTACCACAAAAATGACGGGCAACTTCCACAACATGGCCATATTAAAGGTCTCGTGCAAGGCACCCTGACGCACCGCGCCATCGCCCATATAACATACGTTTACCCCTTTGGTGCCATTGTACTGCTCGGCAAAGGCGATGCCGGCACCGAGTGGGATCTGACCACCCACAATACCATGTCCACCGAAATTGCGGAACTGCTTGCTGAACATATGCATCGAACCGCCCTTCCCTTTGGAGCAACCGGTGACTTTACCGTATAACTCTGCCATGACCGATTCAGGACTCATACCGCTTGCAATGGCGTGGCCATGGTCGCGATAGGCGGTGATCACCGAGTCTTTGTCGTTGCTAATCACCGAGTAAGTGCCGGCGATAACGGCTTCCTGACCAATGTACAAATGACAGAAACCTTTGATTTTTTGCTGGCCATACAACTGGGCGCACTTCTCTTCAAAACGGCGGATAAGCTGCATTTGCTCATACCACTGTAGATAGGTTTCTTTGGTTATCTTCGTTTTTGCCATTATTCTTGCGTGAAAATCGAGCCGCTAATATACGGCTCTTTGTCATTTCCCGAAACCCTCAAATGTACCTGCTTTCACTACAGCTCAACAACTTCCGCAATGCGGAACAACGCGACTACCGTTTTGAGGCGCCGGTAGTGGCTTTGACAGGCCGCAACGGGGCAGGGAAAACCAATGTGCTGGACGCGCTGCACTATGTTTGCCTCACCCGTTCCTACTTCAATAGCCAGGACCAGCAACTCATCCGATTTGGGCAGGAATACTTCAATATCACTGCCGAAATTGAGGATGAGGGCGAAAAAAACAAGGTTTTTTGCGCCTATCAGCCCGGAAGTAAAAAGGTGGTGAAGTTCAACGGACAGGATTATCCGCGCCTCGCCGATCATATCGGTCGGTTTCCGGTGGTGATGATAGCGCCAACAGATCTTAATCTCATCCACGAAGGCAGCGATGAAAGGCGCCGTTTTATAGATATGCTGCTGTCGCAAACCGACCGCGATTATTTGTTGGGATTGATGAAATTCAACAAACTGCTGCTCCAGAGAAACAGTCTGCTGAAAAATTGGGCACAAGAGCGCCGGCTCGATAAAGCCCTGCTCGAAGTACTCGACGAACAACTCGCACCGCTCAACCGCCTCATTTATACGCGTCGGGCCGCTTTGTTAGATCAATTTAATCCTGTTTTCGAAGAATTACATCTCGAAATCTGCCAGGGACACGAAAAGGCAGGCATACAATACGATTCTGTTTTCCATCAGGGCGATGCAGCAACCCTCATGCGCAGCGGTTTACAGGCTGATTTGGATGCCGGCCGATCGTTAACCGGCGTACATCGCGATGAGTTTGTTTTTACCATCGACGGCCAGCCCGTGAAAAAATTTGGCAGTCAAGGACAACAAAAGAGTTTTATCATCGCCCTCAAATTGGCGAAAAGCGATTATTTAGGTATGCTCACCGGCAAAGCGCCATTCTTATTATTGGATGATGTGTTCGAAAAACTTGACCCCCAGCGGGTAGCTAATTTGTTGCGTTTGGTAAGTCAGGAAAGGTTTGGGCAGATTTTGTTGACCGATACCGACCGGGGCCGGGTAGAGGCCATTTTCCGAAATACCGGTGCTGAAGTGCAGTATATTGCCGTTTAGTCACGAATGACGAACAAATGACCCCGGCAGGATTCAAATGCCTGTGTTTACTTTAACTTTGGGTTTTTAATCGGATAAAAGATGCGTTTACTGCCTGTATTGACCTTGTTTTTGAGTTTGTTGTTTGTAGCCTGTGGCGAGAAAAAAGGCGACCCACAAACTGAAGCCAGAAAGCATGTCGAAGCGCTCGAACAAAAGCTAAAGGCCGATCCGGCTACGCTTTCGGGCAACGACCGTTTGAATGATTCTTTGGCCAGCAATGTGGTGAAAGCCTATTTACGTTATGCCGAAACCTATCCAAAAGACTCACTTGCACCCGATTATCTCTTCAAAGCCGCCGATGTGATGCGCGGCCAGTTCCGTTGGGACAATGCCGTGCAGGTGCTGGAACAGTTGGTCAACCAATACCCCACCGACAAACGTGTACCCAATGCCCTCTTTTTTGCCGGTTTTATGTTGCACAACGATTTAGGCCAGCATTTGCGGGCCACTCCCTATCTCGAACGTTTGGTACGTGAATACCCCGATCACCGCCTCGCCCAGGATGCGAAGGTGCTGCTCGAAACCATGCATATGAGTGGGGAGGAGTTGATACGATATCTTGAGTCGAAGAATGACACTTTGATGTAACAATTCAAAATTCAAAATTTCAAATTCAAAATTGGATGGGAATTTTTGAATACTTGTTTACAATCACAACCAAGCAAGTGGAAACTGGGTAGGTCCGAGTTCTTGGGGCAATAACGGAACTGGTCCTGCTTTCCCAGATATTTTATATGATAACGAGCGATATCAAGGTTCTACACGACCTTCGAATATTAACGATATTTACCTATTGATACATTCTGGTGCTACTGCAACAATTTCAATTTCGCCTAATTACTTTTCAATCCAAGTATGATTCTAGTAAAATCCCTTTTTGTAATTGTATTCCTTCTAAGCAGTCTCAATCTGTGTATTGCTCAGGTGAAATGGAGGGTAAATCAAATTTTGATTGGTTCTAGTCCGCTTTCTGGATCCATGTCCTTTACTTCCTACTTAGATTACTACAATCTTGTCTCTAAGCCGACCATTGGAAGTGGATTTATTCCTGATGTAGAAAAATATCCCGTTCAAAGACATATGGGAGGCAAAAGTGAGACTTACAAGCACTTCAACATTGGAATTAGTTTGAACCCTGTAAATCTTGATAATTATCAAATCAACGACGCTCAAAGAATAGAGATGGGGTTGACCTATTTACCTGCTATGGGTAGATCTATATACTATGGAAAGAATGAAGCACTAGATCCTTTACCCCCTGTTGGGACAGAAATCAACGATATTAGTGTCAATTTAACTGAGCGGTTGGATCAACTTCAATTATTTACCAGGTATCAAGTTCGATTGACAAAAGTTGAAAATCCGCTCAGAGTTTATCTGGGTATCGATCTAAGAATTGGGTCTGAATTTAATAACAGAGTTCTTAGAGTAGCTAAAGACAATTTTGTAATTCGTGAGTATAATGCAGATTCTTCCCAGATTTATGTAGATTATTTTACAATAAGGGGTGAAGTTCCATTAAGGAGATCTTTGTACTTAACTACGCTTTTGCCCATAACCTTTGAGCGAAATTTAAACAGTTATTTTACTTTATATGCTACAGCAGCATTCGGTTGGGGATATAGAATTCATAATTCAGGAAGAGGATTTAACGACCCATACAGTACAAATTTTATGGAATTTGGATTTAAGTATAACTTCCGTAGAAGTTATTCTAGATTATGATGTGAACCCGCTATAACTGGAGGTTTTTTTATTATCGAGCTGCATGGTGTACCATGGTGCTTCAGCGCAGGAAAATTCTGTTGCAGATTATCTATTCTTTCTCTGGACTTAGCGGGTCGACTGAAAAAGGAAAAATTATTCGAAAGTTTCACTGATGCCAAGCTAACTCGCTTTTCCACGAATTTCAGAGAGGCCTTTATAACCTTAGAACGATATAACCAAAGGCCGCACCAAAGTCCGTTTGACCGAATGGCGTGTAATTGGCTGATCCTGCCATGAGTTCACAGGATGGTGGGTTACTGTCTCAACTTCCTCAACTCCTTGACTCCGCATTTAAAACCTACCGATGCCTCGGCTCATAAATCAGTCGCACAAAGGCACTCATCCGCTCATCTTCCCGCTTAACGGGTATGCCGGCTACTATGCCTACCAGCAGCTGATCGCTGATGGCCAGGCGCATTTGCGGCCGTAAAGTCATGTCGAAATCGCCGGGATGCCAGTATTTGTTCACTTCTATACCAATAAAATTACGTGTGCCGGGAACCATATAATGCAAATTGGTATGTGCTGCATAGGAAGTGCTCCATTTTCCGGTCACAAAATGCTGGTGAATTTCGGGGCCGGTGTAAATGAGGCTGTGCCAGTCGGGACCCAGGCGTTTGGCGGCGACCAAAAAGGGATTGTAGACATTGCCGGTCCAGAATTGTTCGTTTCTCAACCTGGTAAAGTCGTTCAGGGTGAGCTCATGGATATAGCCCAAGGCAAGTGAACTTTGGTATTTTTTGGAGACCAAAAAGCTCCACTGCGCCGCCAGTTTTAAGGATTCAAGTTTGTTGTTGGGTTTGGCGGCTTCTTCCATGGGCAGCACAGGCGCATAAAAGGTGAAGGGCAATTCAATTTCCAATCCCAGCCGGTCACGCACTGCCCATTCGTATTCAATGAGAGCTTCGTATTTGTCGTAATTCAACTGATCGACCATTGCGGCCCCCACATTCCATTCGCTTTCGCCTTTTCGGGCTCCCAGGTCGCGGATGAGGTCGATATATAAGGGTTCGGCATGTCTGACCTTGTAGGGCAAACTATCGTTGGGGTGAAGATTTTGCGCAAACGTAAATTGACTGAACAGCAGCAGGGCTGTCAGTGTGACGAATAATTTCATGGTTAAAAATTGATTTGACGTAAAAAAGAGGGCCTGAGGAGGCGAGGGGTCAAATCAAATGGTCGGGCGGTGGCGCGTTTAAATCAAAGGTAGGTGCCAGGTAGTTTGGTGGAAGTTGCGGGATGATTTGTTCCTTCTCTTGGTCCGACAAGACCATAAAATCGGCCTTAGCCGCAATGCTGGTATAATATTTTAAACCAGATTTTAAAGGATCGGCACCTTCGTCTTTGTGTTCGTCGCCGGGGGTGAAATCTTCGAGACCGACCATGTTTTCGAGTACAAGCTCGGTCATGGAGTTAATAGGGTCGAAGTCACCTGCCGGATACAACGGAAATAAGAAGGTATTGCCCAGCAGCAGCAACCAGCTAAACAGTATGGGTAAACGATATTTCCGGATGGTGGTCATTTGGCGCGAAAATACAAACGATTATTTTTGGGTGGAAGTGTGGATGGAGAGTTTTCATTTTTTAGCGTTGCTAGCTTGAGAAATCTTGTCTATTCCTGATATAGGTTGACATAAAGCTCATGTTAGCAATGCCCTTGGTCCACCGCTTCGCTGACCACGGCATTAGTATAAGCCTTCGCTCATATTTTAAACTCCTTCAACGCCTCATTGGTGGTCAGCGCAGCTTGTCGTCCTTTTCGCGCAGCGAAAAACGTGGTCAGCGCAGCGGTGGACTCGCGCCTAGTTAGACAGCACGTCATTCGCAGACAAATCACGCTATGGACCATCGACCATCGACTTCTCGTCATCATTTTAAATGGCAAACCCCCAAGGGAAGCACGATTATACTGAAAAGACAAATTACTCCCACCACACAAAACCCGTATCTTTGCACCTCAATTAGAAATGCTCATGTCAAGACCAGTTCGCGTACGTTTTGCTCCTAGTCCAACCGGCCCTTTACACCCCGGAGGCGTACGTACCGCGCTTTTTAATTATTTGTTGGCCAAACAATTAGGCGGAACCTTTATTCTGCGGGTTGAAGACACCGACCAAACCCGTTTCGTGGAAGGCGCCGAACAATTCATCATCGATTCCCTCAGCTGGTGCGGCATCACCTTCGACGAAGGGGTACATATCGGCGGCCCTTATGGTCCTTACCGCCAAAGTGAACGTAAAGCCATGTACCGCCAGTTTGCCGATCAGCTCATCGCAGATGGTCATGCCTATTATGCCTTCGATACCGAAACAGAACTCGAAGAAATGCGTGAGCGCCTCAAACGCGCCAATGTAGCTTCGCCCCAATACAACAGCATTACCCGGGTGAATATGAAAAATTCACTCTCGCTGCCCGCCGACGAAACCCAGCGTCGATTAGATGCCGGTGATCCTTTTGTAATCCGCTTCAAAATGCCGCGCAACGAGGAAGTGAAGGTGAAAGACATCATCCGCGGCTGGGTCGTAGTAAATACCGCCCAACTCGACGATAAAGTCCTTTTCAAAAGCGATGGCATGCCTACTTACCACCTCGCCAATGTGGTAGATGACTATCTGATGAAAATCACCCATGTCATCCGTGGTGAAGAGTGGTTGCCAAGTGCACCGTTGCACGTTTTGCTTTACCAGTCTTTTGGCTGGGAAGAGGTGATGCCCGAATTCGCGCATCTGCCGCTTCTGCTCAAACCCGATGGCGACGGCAAACTCAGCAAACGAGATGGCGACCGCCTCGGTCTGCCGTTTTATGCCATTGCCTGGACCAATCCTGAAAACGGCGAAACCACCGCAGGTTACCGCGAAGCCGGTTATTTTGCCGAAGCTTATATCAACTTCCTGGCCTTATTGGGCTGGAATCCGGGCGACAACCGGGAGATTTTCAGCATGGAAGAGCTGATCAAAGTGTTCAGCCTCGACCGGGTGAATAAACATGGCGCCCGTTACGATTTCCAGAAGTTGAATTGGTTCAACCAACAATATCTCCGCCATAAATCGGATGCCGAACTGGCGAAAATGGTGATGCCTGCACTCAAAGCGCAGGGTCACGATTTCAATAAAAATTATGTGCAGGAAGTCTGCCGTTTGATGAAAGAACGTTGGTCGGTGGTGAGTGATTTCTGGGAAAGTTCGCGTTACTTTTTCGAAGCGCCCTCCAGCTACGATGTTGAGGTTGCTGGCAAACGCTGGAAAGATGCCGTTCCGGGTTTTATTGAGCAGTTGGCAGAGGTTTTTGAAGAGATGAAGTCGTTCAAAGCGCCTGAAATTGAAGCAGAATTCAATAAAACAGCTGAAAATATGGGCTTAAAACCCGGTCAATTGATGCAGGCCTACCGCCTGGCCATCAGCGGCCAGGGTGCAGGTCCGGCGGTATACGAAATGAGTGAATTATTAGGGCACGATGAGGTGGTCAACCGCCTGCGAAGCGCCCTGCAAACCTTGGGAAATCATGGCTAAAAAAGACAAAAACAAACCGCAATTAGACGAATCGCTGGCCGGTTTTAATATCACCATCAATTCTTTCGGGGAGATCAGCTCGACCATGGACATCAAACGCCTGAACGAGTTCCTGGATGAAAATGTGGCCGATAAAAAGTTAGTCGACCGTAAAGACCATAAAAACAACAAACTCAAAAAAGACATACCCGCCGAAGGCGAAAACACCGAAGAAGTATGACATACGCCAACATCTTATATACCGCTGCTGAAGGCCTGGCTACCATCACCATTAACCGTCCGGACAAGCTGAATGCGCTCAATATTCAAACGCTGTCAGAAATTGACCATGCCGTGCGTACTGCGCAAAAGGACAAGTCGATAAGCGGCATCATACTTACCGGTGCGGGCGAAAAAGCTTTTGCAGCAGGTGCCGATATCAGTGAATTCGCCGGTTTTTCACCCGATCAGGGGCAGGATTTGTCGGCCCGTGGCCATGCCATCTTCAACAATATCGAAAATTCCCACAAAGCTGTAATTGCTGCCGTAAATGGTTTCGCTTTAGGTGGCGGATGCGAACTCGCCATGGCCTGTCATATGCGCATCGCTTCGGCCAATGCCCGTTTTGGTCAGCCGGAGGTGAACCTTGGCCTGATACCCGGTTATGCCGGCACCCAACGCCTCGTACAACTCGTCGGCAAAGGCAAAGCCCTCGAACTCCTGCTCACTGCCGACGTCATCAAAGCCGATGAAGCCTACCGCCTCGGTCTGGTGAATCACACCGTAGAAACGGTCGCTGAACTCCTTCCCAAAGCCACCGAAATCCTCCAAAAAATTGCCACCAAAGGCCCCAAAGCCGTCGCGCAATGTATCATCCTGGTCAACGACTTCTTCGACAAAGAAGAAAACGGCTTCCACAACGAGATAGAAGCTTTCGGGAGTTTGTTTCAGACGCCTGAATTCAAAGAAGGAACAACTGCCTTTTTAGAAAAGAGGCCGGCTAAGTTTTAGTTGGAGGCAGTGCATGGTGTGAGAATTTAGGTAGCAAGATGTCGGCTCTACGTAAGTTGATTTTGGGGTCGATAGTCAATAGTCGATGGTCGATGCCGAGACATAACTTTCCATGACCATAGACTTACCGAAAAGAGGTGGCATTCTGTCCGCAAGACATTATCCCACATAGACCATCGACTATGGACCAACCGAAAAGAAGCAGTATTCTGTCCGAAAGCCAGTAACCCACATGGACCATGGACTATTGACCATGGACTTCCCGAAAGGGAGTAGCCTTTTGTCTGTTAGAAACAGTCACTGATTGGCAAACCCACTATACATTTGACTATACATTAACCAAAATCATTGTTTGGATGACGGTCCCTTACTTCTTTTGAAGATACCGTCAGCATGTTTAAGTTTGAATCTTTACGCGTTTTTCATTCAGCAACTCAGCTTGCTACTGAAATTGACTTGGTTCGGAGATCTTTCCCGGATAGAGAGAAATATGTACTTGCACCACAAATACAGCGGGCAGCAGATTCGGTTGCTTTAAATATCGCTGAAGGCAGTACAGGTCAATCAGATGCTGAGTTTAAACGCTTTTTAGGATTTTCTCTGCGTTCAGGCAAAGAGGTGGTTGCTTGTTTAGAACTTGCCCGAAAACGAGACTTGATTGATCAATATCAGTATGATAAATATTATGTTTTGTTTACCGAATTAATCAAGTCTATCCAGCACTTAAGAAAGAGTATTTGATTGAGTAACTTTGTCCTTGAAAATGCTGGTGCCGAGACGGTGGACAGATTTGACGCTTTTTCTCAGGGAGAAGTCCATAGTCGATAGACCATAGACTGACCAAGAAAATGCAGCATTTTGTCATTGAAACAGCAGCTAAATGGACCATCGACTATCGACCATGGACTGGTCAGGATAATGCAGCATTTTGTCCTTTAGCAAGATGCCACATAGACCATCGACCATCGACTAAAAGAATACCACAAGGAGCAAAAGCATACATTGAAGAAAGATCTTATTAAAACCTATCAACAACAATGACCAACTACCGCATCGAAAAAGACACCATGGGCGAGGTGAAGGTACCTGCCGATAAGTATTGGGGCGCCCAGACTGAGCGTTCTCGCAATAATTTCAAAATCGGACCTGAGGCCAGCATGCCGAAGGAAATCATCAAGGCTTTCGCCTACCTGAAGAAGGCAGCGGCACACGCCAATCACGATTTGGGTGTTTTGGCTGCCGATAAACGCGACCTCATCGGTAAGGTGTGCGACGAAATACTGACAGGCAGTTTGGACGATCAATTCCCACTGGTCATCTGGCAAACCGGTTCGGGTACCCAGAGTAATATGAACTGCAATGAGGTCATTGCCTATCGCGCTCATGTATTGGCCGGCGGTGCCTTAACCGACGAAAAAAAGGTGTTGCATCCCAACGACGATGTCAATAAATCGCAAAGCTCGAACGACACTTTCCCTACGGCCATGCACATTGCCGCCTACAAACAAGTAGTGGAAATTACATTACCCGGTATGCAATTGTTGCGGGATACTTTAGCTAAAAAATCAGCCGAATTTAAAGATGTCGTAAAAACCGGTCGTACCCACTTCATGGATGCCACGCCCTTGACCCTCGGTCAGGAATTTGGCGGTTATGTACAGCAGCTCGACAACGGCATGCGTGCCCTGCGTAATGCACTCGAGATGGTTTCGGAACTGGCCTTGGGGGGAACGGCAGTAGGTACCGGCTTAAATGCGCCTAAAGGCTACGATGTATTGGTAGCCAAAAAAATAGCCGATTTCACCGGACTGCCATTCGTAACTGCTCCCAACAAATTCGAAGCACTGGCTGCCCACGATGCTATGGTGGAACTGTCGGGTGCGCTGAAACGTGTGGCGGTGTCGTTGATGAAAATCGCGAACGATATCCGTATGCTGAGTTCCGGTCCACGTTCCGGTTTGGGCGAAATCATCATCCCCGACAACGAGCCTGGCTCATCCATCATGCCCGGCAAAGTCAACCCCACCCAACCCGAAGCCATGACCATGGTCGCCGCGCAGGTAATGGGCAACGATGTGGCTGTTTCGATCGGTGGCAGCAATGGCCATTTCGAACTGAACGTATTTAAGCCGGTAATTGCCGCTAATGTGCTGCAGAGTGCTCGTTTGATAGGCGACGCTTGCGTTTCATTCAACGACAAATGTGCAGTAGGCATCGTGCCGAATTATGCCATGATCAAACAACATCTCGAAAATTCGCTAATGTTGGTTACCGCGCTTAATCCGTATATCGGTTACGAAAACGCCGCCAAAATCGCCAAAAAAGCCCATAAAGAAGGCACCACCTTGCGCGAAGCTGCGGTTGGCCTGGGGCTGCTCACCAAGGAGCAGTTTGATGCGTGGGTTGATCCGGCTACGATGATTTAAAGGTTGGAGCAGCAGTGTTTCAGCTGTAATCTGAATTCATTTTTAAAGAGCTGCTTCGGTCAGGGAGCAGCTCTTTTTTTTGAATAACCTACTCTTTACCCTACCCGCCGGTTTAGCCAAATAGCTGATCGGAGACAAAAGAGCGAAATTCATTGAATAGAAAGAGATGAATACAACCAATACCTGCAAAGCGAAGACATGCGAATATCACTACTTGCTATTTGGCAGAACTCAAAAATGTTCAAGTTGGTAGGCAAAACCAGCTCACTACCATCCCAATAAAAAATAGATTAAGATAAATTAGGACTTCGGCTTTAGCATAATGCGACAAAGCCTCCTATTTTTGGCCAATCAAAAGTGAAATCATGAAAAACATCCTGAAGCTCGTCCTCGTACTGGGCCTCGTTTTCTCACTGGGTCAGGCCCGTGCCGATGAAGGCATGTGGTTGCCCATACAAGTCGCCAAACTGCAGGGTAAAATGCAGGAAAAGGGCCTCAAACTTACGGCCGAAGATATCTACAGCATCAACCAGGCCAGCCTGAAAGATGCGATTGTACGTTTGGGCGGTGGTTTTTGTACCGCTGAAATTGTTTCCGGTGAAGGTTTATTGCTCACCAACCACCACTGTGCCTACGACCTGATTCAAAACCACAGCTCGGTCGAAAAGGACTATCTTACGCATGGTTTCTGGGCCATGAACCGCAGCGAAGAACTCACCAATCCCGGCCTTACTGCTTCGATACTGGTGCGCATGGAAGATGTAACAGCTCGCATCATGGCCGCTCTCGACGGGGTGGAAGAGGGTAAAAAGGCAGGTGTTATTGCCAAAATCTCGAAAGAAATCGCCGACGAAGCTAAAAAAGAAGGGGAAGGTTATACAGCCGATGTGAAAGCTATTTTTTACGGCAATCAATACATTTTGTCGGTGTACATCACCTACAAAGACGTCAGGCTGGTAGGAGCCCCTCCCAGCAGCATAGGCAAGTTTGGTGGCGATACAGATAACTGGATGTGGCCTCGACATACCGGCGACTTCAGCATATTGCGCATCTATACTGGTGCCGATGGTAAACCAGCCGACTATAGTCCTACCAACATCCCCTTAAAGCCAAAAAAACGCCTGCCGGTGAGCATGAAAGGCGTCGATCAGAACGATTATGTCATGGTGATGGGTTACCCAGGTACCACCAACCGCTATTTGACTGCTGCCAATCTGGAAAGCAATTTAACCTATTACAACCAGGCCTTTATCGACCTCTACGGTGCCAAAATGCGTATCATGAAAGAAGATATGGATGCTGATCCGGCTACCCGAATTGCATTGGCATCGACTTATGCCTCCGGTATGAATACGTACAAATACTTCATCGGTCAGAGTAACGGTTTGCGTAACGATGGTTTAGTAGAGAAAAAGACGGAATACGAAAAGAACCTCATGGCTTGGATTAATGCCGATCCCGGGCGTAAAGCCAAATACGGCAATATCGTCGACGATCTGGCCAAAGACATTGCAGAGTTCGGCCCAATCAACCAGCATTATATGTACTTCGCTATTGGCATGCTGGGTAATGGAGTATTTAATCACTCTAATTTGTTGGGTGGATTAAAAGGTCTGCTTGCCGAGAAAAAGCCGGATGCTGAAAAAATAAAAACGGAAGCCGAAAGCGTTCGTGGCAAACTCGACGAAACATTTAAAGAGTTTTTTCCTAAAAACGACGAAAAAACCTTTGCAGCGCTCTTGTTTCAGTACTATAAAGAGATACCGGCTGAAAAACATCCGAAGCTGATAGGCGAAATACTGGCGAAATACAAAGCTGTAGATGCCAAAACATCTTTTGAGAAATACGCTGCCGAGGTATATGCCAAATCCATACTTAGCTCTAAAGATCGACTGAATAAATTTCTCGATAAACCCAATGCTAAAGTATTGAGCAAAGATTTAGGCATGCAGTTCGGCGAAAAAATGTTCAGCACTTTTATGAGCGATGTAAACCCACCGCGTGCTGCTTTAAATGGAAAACTCGCTGCCAAACGTAAAATTTTCATGGCGGCGATGATGGAGTATGATGCCAATAAAATATTCGCACCCGACGCCAACAGCACCTTGCGGGTAACCTATGGTAATGTTTTAAGTTATGTACCTCGCGACGCGGTCTATTACAAACACTTCACCACAGCCGAAGGTATTCTCCAAAAAGAAAACCCAAAAGATGAAGAGTTCATCGTGCCTGCCAAACTGAAAGAATTGCTGGTGAAGAAGGATTATGGTCGCTATGGTACCAACGGTGTGTTGTATACTGCCTTCATCTCCAACAACGACATCACCGGAGGTAACAGCGGCAGCCCGGTCATCAATGGCAAAGGCGAGCTTGTGGGTATTGCCTTCGATGGTAACTGGGAATCGATGACAGGTGACCTGATGTTTAGCGATAAAATGCAGCGTTGTATCAGTGTTGATATACGTTATGTGATGTTCGTTATCGACAAATTTGCCGGTGCCGGTCACCTTTGCGACGAGATGTTGAAACCCTGATAAAAAATCAAACTTTTAGACAGAAGCCACCTTCGGGTGGCTTTTGATGTTTTGTTAGCTGCCCTTGCTTACCTTTGCGCCCTATGTTGCTACCTGACTGGCTGTTGTACCTCTATCTGATTTACGTCGTCTGCTACATACTGATTTTTGTATTGTTCAATTTTTACTGGAGAAAAGTAAGGCCGGCTGAAGCGGTAACAGACTTTACACCTTCGGTAAGTTTGCTCATACCTGTCAGGAACGAAGAAGAGCAACTTCCAGCATTGATTGCGAGTTTGGAGCAACTGCGTTATCCCCGACTGCAAATTATTTTTACCAACGATTTTTCGGAGGATGCGAGTGTAAAACTGCTTGAAGTGGCCATAGTGGCAGCTCATGCCCGTGGTGCAGATTGGCAATTACTTCACAGTACCAAAGCCGGTAAAAAAGCAGCCCAAACCACAGCTTTGTTAGCGGCAACCGGCGAGATTATCGTATCTACCGACGCAGATTGCCGCTACCATCCCGAGTGGATACGGCAGCTCGTAGCCCCATTCATTGATCCAAAAATTTTATTGGTTGCCGGCCCGGTGATGACATTGCCGGTGAAGTCGCCCATGTTCAGCGGTTTTCAACAAATTGAATGGTCGAGCATATTATTGGTGACCCAACTTGCTTTCGGTTTAGGGCATCCCCTCATGTGCAGTGGCGCTAATATGGCGTACCGGCGTGCGACTTTCTTCGAATTAAAAGGCTATGATGGCAACAGCCACCTGCTTTCCGGCGATGATGAATTTTTATTGAAAAAAATCCTGCGGGCTTACGGACCCGCTGCCACAACCTATGTCAATCATCCGGAAGTTCTGGTTCAAACCGCTGGCCAAACAAGCTGGCGTGCTCTTTTTTCCCAGCGGGCACGTTGGGCTTCCAAGTGGACCGCACATAAAAACATCGGACACACTGTTTCGGCTTTGATACCTTTTTGCATGCAGCTTCTCTTTTTGTTAAGCCCAATTTTACTCCTCTTTGGCCCGCTGGCTTGCCTGGTATTTTTGATGTTATGGAGCAGTAAAATAGCTATCGAAAAATGGGTAGTTGGCAATTTACTGCATCGGTTTGGCATTCATTTATCCTTTTCCATATTTGTGTTTAGCAGTATCATTCACCCAATCTACATATTGATAACGGGATTAGGCGCTGTTGTGCTAGATTGGGAGTGGAAGGGCCGAAAGCAGTAGCGCTGGGACAATTGTTTTTTTGTGCCTGAGTTTTTTGGAAAAGGTAGTTTGTCGCGTCGGCTTGGAGTGGCATATTTGTTGCACAGCAGCCATAAATTGTAAACCCATGAGAACGTCATTTTTTTCCCTGTTGATTTTGATTGTTTTGGCCACAGCTTGTAAAAGCAGTCAGATGGGCGAAAAGGTCAAAGAACCTTTTACCAGCAGTAAATATTTTTCAAGCAAACGGTATTGGCGGAGTACCGGCAGTGGTACCAGTGCCGACCTGAACATCGCCAAACAAAAAGCCCAGCTCGAAGCCCGGAAAAACCTGGCCTCGGAGGTGCAGACCAATATCAAGGCAGTAGCCGATCAATACATGAAACAGCAAGACATTGGTGACCGGGAAATATTTGAGAAGTCGTTTGAACAGCTGAGTCGGGAAGTGCTGAATACGGAATTAGCCAATGCTTCGGTACATGACCAGCAAACTTTTAAAAAGGAAAACGGTCAGTACATCCATTACGTTGCCATGGAAGCCCATAAAAAGAATATGTTCCGTACGCTCAAACGTATCAACGCTTCCAAAGCCGACCTCAGCGAAGCACAGCGTGCGCAAATCGAAAAAATGATAGACACACAACTCGCCGAGCTGGAAGACTAAGCCTTGTCGTTGAAGCACGTTGTCTTTAGGAGGAAATTTTTCAACTTATTGGTGAGCTTGGGCCGTATTCAGGCCGGCTATCTGCCAAAACATTTGGCTTTCGCATTAAATGCCCGGTCAGCAGCATTAAACAATACTTAATCTATCAGCTATTGTTTGTTTCAGGCTAAGCTGTATTTTTGGTCATGCGACTCTCCTTTTTGTGTTTTTGTTTAGCGCTTATGCTAATGGCCTGCACTTACGAGGAACGCAAATGTGAATTCGTCAGCCAGGCCAAAGCGCCTGTTGAATTGTTGGATTTTCGGGAAACCTACCAGCTCAGTGATACGTTGGTACTTATTCAAAACTATTTCCCGTCACGACAAAATGGTCGTGTCATTGTATTTCCTGCCGATGCTGATTTATCGTGGCAACTGCGTATTGGTGATGGACGTTACACCAGCACATCCAATACCCGATATGAACTCCTAGCCGAAACGGGCTCAGCCGAAGCCATTGGCTCGAATAGCGGCTGGAAAATCACGCCGGTGCGTGAGGGTAACGCATTCAGGGTTAAACTCCGTTTGAAAATGAACGAGGCAGGCTCTTATAATATTTACCTCTCGGATATGACTGCCACAGAGGACAACCTGATTCCCGCCGGAAAATACCGGAACTGTGAAGAGAAAGTTGAGTTGATCCCTATTTTTTCCCAACTACCCGGCAGTGTTGATTACCAACGCAACTTTATATTTTACGTCGCACCATGAAACGCAACCTCCTCTTTGGTATAGCACTCCTGGGCCTGGGAGCTTGTGGCGACCCTTACGAATGTGTGGAGTATACTGCCATTTATGATTTCCCGGTAAGTGCACCACCGCTAACCGACAGTCTGACCACCGACAGTTATTATACCATCAGTTATAATCATGTCGGCATCTGGAACGTGATTGGTGGCCGATTGGTGAATGACATACCACCCATGTTTGGCATTTCCATCCGGGTATTTGAGATAGATACTGCGGCACCCTATCCGGTGCATCGGGCAGCGGTAAACTTATTTGAACTCAGCGAAATGGAGGCCAACAGTTTCCTGGGAAGTAACGATACCATCATTAATATGGCCATAGTGAAACGTGAGAATAACAGATTCAGAGGTGGACTGCGCCTGAAACCCAAACGTCAAGGATTGTATCTGCTCGAATTGGTTGCCTCCGAAGCTTATCCGGTTTATGGTGGGGAGCGGTATAAGTGTCAGCAACAGGAGCAAATGAACTTCAAATACACCGTAGCTACCGATCCGGCTGCGGCCTATTTTAACCAACTGGAACAAGCCAATAGCTTCAAACCCGGTTTACATCGTTTGATATGGGTAAAATAAGTCAAATTGCAGTTTTTGGTGTGGTACTGTTGCTTACAGCCTGCCTCCGGCCTACAGATTGTTCGGTGAAGCCCCTGGTAGAGGAAGCTATGGTGTTTAATACCCCGTTGGAAGCGGATAGTCTGGAGCTGGGCGAAACCATTTGGTTTTACGGCGGCAAACCTCAACCCGATTTAAAAAATCGAAAAACCATTGAAAAAAGCCTTCCCTACGCTCCCAGTTTAAGGATGGACTTCTACCAAGTGGGATTTGGGATTGTGACTGATAGCCTGATACAGCAGGTACCGGGTTATGCCTATACTTTCACCACCATACGACCTTTTGTTTTAAAAAGTGGGAATAGCCGATCGGCCTACAACGGCCATACCCAGGCTGTATTCGAAGGACAGTTAACAAAGGACAGTGTTGTTGTTTCCTGGGGACTCGAGGCCAAAAAGCCAGGATTATATTGGATAAAATTAAAGCCCAGCAGTGATGTTTTGTTAGATCATCGCACCGAAGAATGCCCGGTAAGTTGGCGTTATAACTTTATGTTTCAGGCAGCACAGGATTTCAGTGCTATTTCAACGGTGTGGCCACAATTAGAGCGATTGGACAAAAAAATGAACTACCTGATTTACGTCAGAGAATAGCTGTACTGCTAGGCGTTATGATTGGATTTACGCATATAGCAGCTCGTAGGGCTCGCCAGAGAGATGTGCAAAAGTGCAGCTTATAATCAGCACATCAGCACATTTTCCCCAATGCTAACGCAAATCTACCACCTCCACCCCGGGGTATTTCGATTTGTCGAAACCAAATTGGGAGTCGGCTACGGGGACATTGGTTACGAAATTCTGGATGTCGTAAGTATAGAGGGTGCCATTTTTGTCGAAGACAATGGCCTGAATAATTTGCTCTTTCTGGCGATCAATAACAAGTCGGATTTTGAAGAAAGATTTCGATTTGTCGGTGGGTACGATATCGATGGTGTGGACCTTGTTTTTGCCGCGATTGGTTTCACCTATGTAGTACGATTCGAATCCTTTTTCGTAAATGGTAAACAGATTGGTCGGACTTAGTTCACCTTCCATGGGCTGAAAAGGACTGATGGTTACTTCATTCGCCTCCTTGAGATAGGCCCAAAGGGTTTTGCCATCGCTGATCAGGGTTTGTTCTCCGAGTTCCAGGCGGAATTTTTCACCCTTCATGATTACCCGGCCTTTTTGGTTCTCTTTGATGTTCTCCTTTTTATTATCGATGGTGAATGCTACGGTTGCCTGTATGGTTTGGTAGGTTTTATAGTTTTTACTCAGCTTTTTGAGTATGGTTTGAGAGCGTAAATCGTTCTGAGCTAAAGCCAGGGTAGTGCTGAGTATGAATAGGAAGAAGATGCTAAGGACTTTCATGGCTTTACTTTTTTTCATTCAATCTGTTCAATAACTGTTCCAAGGCGTATTCGTCGGGCAGCAATACTTCGCGTGCCTTGCTGCCTTCGAAGGGGCCAACCACCCCTGCGGCCTCCAGTTGGTCGATTAATCGACCTGCCCGGTTGTAACCTAATTTTAAGCGACGTTGCAACAGTGAGGTCGACCCTTGCTGGTGGGTGACAATCACGCGTGCGGCATCGTCGAAGAGCGGGTCGCGCTCGTCGGGGTTGAAGTCGGCACTGCCGCCGCCTTCCTCGCCATCGGAATATTCGGGCAACAGCCAGGCATCGGGATAACCGCGTTGGTTGCCGATGAATTCACAAACGGCTTCCACTTCAGGCGTATCTACAAACGCACATTGCAGGCGAATTAGCGTGGAGCCCAGCGATAAAAGCATGTCTCCGCGACCAATCAACTGCTCTGCACCACCGGCATCGAGTATGGTACGACTGTCGATTTTGGAGCTGACTTTAAAGCCTATACGTGCCGGAAAATTGGCTTTGATGGTTCCGGTAATGATGTTTACCGACGGGCGTTGCGTGGCAATGATGAGGTGAATCCCCACGGCACGGGCGAGTTGGGCCAAACGGGCGATGGGCGTTTCCACTTCTTTACCTGCGGTCATGATGAGGTCGGCAAATTCATCGACCACCAAAACGATATAGGGTAGAAAACGGTGGCCATCGTTGGGGTTGAGTTTGCGTTTGGTGAATTTGGCGTTGTACTCAATGAGGTTACGCACCTGGGCATCTTTCAACAGATCGTAGCGCCTGTCCATCTCAATACAGAGTGAATTGAGGGTATTCACCACCTTTTTGGTGTCGGTGATGATGGCGTCGTCGGTATCGGGAAGTTTAGCGAGAAAGTGGCGTTCGATGTGTTTGAAGAGGGAGAGTTCCACCTTTTTCGGATCGACGAGCACCAATTTGAGCTCGCTCGGGTGGCGTTTGTACAGCAAACTCACCAGCAAGGCATTCAAACCCACCGATTTACCCTGACCCGTAGCACCTGCCATGAGCAGGTGAGGCATTTTGGCCAGGTCGGTCACAAATATTTCGTTA
Organism: Bacteroidota bacterium; assembly: GCA_036787895.1. Classification (GTDB taxonomy): domain Bacteria; phylum Bacteroidota; class Bacteroidia; order UBA7662; family UBA7662; genus UBA7662. Next base: position 31,018 of record DAIQOK010000026.1, read on the forward strand.
GAAATGGTTTTACCCAGGGCCACAGGCAGCTCCATCTCGGCATTCACAAACTTCTCCGAGGCCAGCAAAGTACGCATGCTCACCGTTTCCTTGTGTTGGTTGGGCACTTCAATACCGATGGTGCCTTTGCCCGGCATGGGGGCGATGATACGTATGCCCAAAGCCGCCAAACTCAGCGCGATATCGTCTTCCAGGTTTTTGATTTTGGAGATACGTACGCCGGCAGCAGGCACAATTTCGTAGAGGGTAACCGTAGGTCCAACCGTTGCACGAATTTTATCGATTTCGATATTGTAGTGCCCGAGGGTCTCGATGATCTGGTTTTTATTCTTTTCGAGCTCTTCGGGATTGATCTGGACTTTGTTGGAGCCGTGTTCGACCAACAAATCGATGGGCGGGTATTTGTAGCTCGACAAATCCAGCTTCGGGTCGTATAATTCCTGGGCATTTAAGGCCACCTGGGCACCTTCGAGAATTTCTTCTTCTTCAGGCGTTTCGATTTCGAGAGCGTGCGGACCAGCAGCCACAGGCGGAGGTGCAATGGCTTCTTCCGGACCAACACTGGCTTCAAAATCGAGGGCCTGGGCCAATTCTTCTTCGTTCAGCTCTTCTTCCCAGGGTGCCTCATCTTCTTCCGTATCGGTTAAATCGAGGGTTTCGCTAATTTCTTCCTGAATTGGTCGTTGCACCGAACGCTGGATGTTGACACTGGCTTCGCCATCTTCTTCTCCCGCTACTTCAGGATTACGTTTGAAACGGTCGGTGAGCGCGGCGGCTTTGAAACTGAGGTTGTAACGTACGGCCACATACACCACCCAATAGAGGGCAACAGCCAAACCGGTACCAATAATACCCATAAAACCGATGAGCCAACGGCTGGTGTACAGGCCAAATTCACCGCCCCAGGGAAAGGGCAGACGGGCCACTTCGTTAAAAATATAGCCGAACGACCAAGATAAGCTTACCATCAGCAGCAAGCTGTGGTAAATGGGCGCGGCCAGTTTGTATTTCAAATCGACGAATACGAGTCGTAAGCCAATAAGCAGGAAAATGAATACAAGCAGGAAAGTAGGCAGACCGAAGCCGCGAAAGACGAAGGCGTGGGAAAGTAAGGCGCCCAAACGGCCCAACCAGTTATCGACTTCGGTATCGCTGCTAAACAAAAAGCTGAAAGCACTCCCGGTAATCTGACTCTGGTCGTTTTTCCAGGTAAACAGATAGGAAATCATGGCAATAGCCAATATGCCGGTGAACAATAGCAGTGTAAAGCCCGCAATATTTCGTGCGCCGTTGCCCGACAGCATGCCGGTAAAATTCGAGAGGTCGATACGGCTTTTGGTTCGTGCCGGACGTTCGGGAGAAGTAGATTTTTTCTTGAACTCGTTGCGCATCAAAAAGTAGCTAGCGGACAGATGTCGCCAAAAATACGGATTTTTTGCTCGCCTTATTCGTGATAAAGAATATGTAAGAGTGTTTGGCCTACCGCCTTCAAAGTGGCCGGATCAATGACATTCATATCATCCTCGTGCGTATGCCAGTAAGCACCAAAACCAGTGCTGGTTGCCGGGTCGTGCTGGATGATATCGATAATAGGAATGCCGGCGATTTTGTTCACATAATAATGGTCATCCGTAATTGGTCCTGAAGTCTGGAAGGGGAAAAAACGGCCATAACCTATGTCGTAGGCGGCATTCCAAACTTTACGCACTATATGGGGCGCATAGTAGGTTGAAAAACCTTCCTGGAAAAAGCGGGCATCGCGGGCGCCGACCATATCGAGCAAAATGCCGTAATCGGCTTTATAGCCGGCTTTGTGCGGTTTAGCCGCCCAGTATTGTGAACCCTTACAGTAGCTATCGGTTATTTCACCCAAACCATAATCTTCCAGATCGAATAACACCAAATCTACCCCAACTTTTACCGGCATGGCTGCCAGCTGCCTGGCGATTTCGAGCAATACGCCCACGCCCGAGGCACCGTCGTTGGCGCCAAGTATGGGTTCGTTGGTACGCTCCTCGCCATGGTCGGCCCAGGGGCGGGTATCCCAGTGTGCTGCGAGCACTATACGTTTGGTAGCATCGGGATTAAAGCTGGCGATGATGTTTTTGAGCGGGAATGATTTGCCATCGTGCATGCGGATGGGTGCTGTTTGAACCACCACCTCCGGCGCAAATCGTTTCAATTCCGCGACCAAAAAATCAGCCGTTTTTGCATGCCCTTTGCTGCCCGGATTACGCGGCCCAAAATCGACCTGCGCTTTTACCCATGCATAAGCAGAATCGGCAGCAAAGACAGGAACAGTAACAGTAGGCTTATCTATAGCGCTGGATGTTGCCTTTTCTTCGGGTTTAGACTTGTCTTTACAAGCTACAAGGGCAAACAGTACAAGCAATGGTAGTAATGCTTTTTTCATGGGAATTAGTATCCTATAAATGTAAGGATTTGATTTTTTATGGTAGTAAGAAGAGAGCAGCAAAAGAAAAAACAGCTATTCCTTAAAACCTAGAAGTAGCTTAACCTTTAGGTTAACTGATGCATGTTAAAAGCCATTTGGCAATGTGTCCTGTATTGTTTAGCTTCAACTTATGAGAGTTTGGAGTTTTCTTTTACTTGCCTTAGGTTTTGAGATGGCAGATGCACAAATCGTTGATACGATGCACAATCCACCACACTGGATGGTTTGGCAGGAACATAACTCTCCAATCCCATTTAATCGGGTAACAGACATTGCCATCGACAGTAAAGGCAACAAATGGTTAAGCTTTTGTCAGCAATTTGGATGGAACACAGGGGGGGCATTGCCAGACTTGATTCGACAAATTGGCAAATATGGGATAAACGAACTGAACCAGGGTGGTATAATACAGCATCATGTATTACAGTGTTAGGTGTCGGCAATGGTGACACAACTTATTACTCAAACTGGTATGATTCGTTTCCAGGATCAATATACCGCATTGTAAACGGTACAGTAGCAGTTCATTCAGACTGTGCAGCATCCAATGAATCTTATGACATGAAACAACTCGATACTGCCTTAGCGGTATTCCGGAGTAGCATACGCTTTTACGACTCAGACGGCAATTGTACGGTGTCAAATCCGGGCATTGGCTGTTGGAGTATTTATTGGGACTATCCTGGCTGGTTCATTCTCGGTACTCGCTACCAGGGAGTTATCATGTTTAACGGCACAGATACAATACACTTGCCCATTATCAGTGATTCACTCGATTTTTCGAATAGTAACATCAATGCGCTTAGCATTGAACCTGATGCCTCAGCTTCAACAGGTTTAGGTGGTAAACTGTGGTTCGCTTACCTCTGGCAAGGGCAACAGGAACACCGCAGTGGCATTGGCATTTGGGATGGGCAAAAGGTAGAGATAGTTAAAGCTGATAAAACAGGTATTTCTAATTATATCGGTCACCTCAAACGCCATCCTGATGGCAGCATTTGGGTGGGTTCACTCAATGGTTTGGCATGTTATCGCAACAGACAATGGACCACATTTAAGGCCGGTGATAGTTTTCTACCTAATAATACAATTGCTGATATCGAATTTGATGCTTTGGGCAATACCTGGATAGCCACTCCCGGCGGTCTGGCAGTTTACAATCCACAGGGTGTGATTTTCAGTCCACGACCTGTAGTCAAACCTGAAGAAATATTTAAAGTTTATCCCAATCCAGCTGATGATAAAGTAACCATTGAATTTTGGACTGATGAGCCAGGCGCTGCACAACTTAATATCAACAGCATAAATGGAAGTACTTTGTTTTCTGATATTTTCCAATTAGATAATACTGGGCTAAGTACTCGGGTAATTGACTTGATTAATGTTCCAGCAGGATTATACATAGTTAGCCTCCTAATAAACCAGCAAATACATTATTCTAAACTCATTAAATACTGAACAAATGAAATACCTCCTCTATGGGCTGTTGTTTGCAATTAGTATACCTGCAGGAGCTCAACAAATCCCAGCTCAACCATTTAATTGTATGTGGGAAACGCCCGAATGGCCAATCGAGACTGAGCATGGCTACCATTCTACCAACGGGAGTATTCATACTCCAAGGGGAGAGCTTAATGTACTGGTATTATTTGTTGGATTTACTGATATAACTGAAACAATACTGCCTAATGCACCTAACGATATAAATCATTGGCCATATAATGAAGCTGTTTAAACTTTCAGTAGGATAAGAGAAAAAGCTAAAAAATGCCAATTTA
>DAIQOK010000032.1:0-3910 GCA_036787895.1 Bacteroidota bacterium
TTCTTTGTTTCCACCGAGTGGATGAGGTCGGAAGCGGATTCGAACCGCTGTAGGAGCTTTTGCAGAGCTCTGCCTAGCCACTCGGCCATCCGACCCTGTTGATTGGGAGTGCAAATATAAAGGATGTTCCTTACAAAAAGTTCCTATTCATAACGCAAGGCATCAATAGGATCTAATTTTGCAGCCTTAGCCGCTGGATAATAGCCAGATACGAGTCCTACAATAAGGCATAAAATTACACCTGCTACTATCCAGGCCCAGGGTATGATAAAACCTGCCCCAACAACTATAGCTACCAAATTGCCGATAAGTATGCCTAAAACAATACCCACTGCACCACCTAACTGTCCAATTACCAGGGCTTCGAACAAAAATTGCTGGCGTATGGTCTCCTGATTGGCACCCAAAGCTTTTCGCACCCCAATTTCCCGGGTGCGTTCTGTAACCGAAACCAACATGATGTTCATCAGACCGATGGCGGCACCGAGTAGGGTAATAAAACCAATGGCTGTGGCAGCCACAGATATAAAACTCAGGTTTTCAATCAAACTACTGGCAAAACTATCCGACTTAATGATGTCAAAATTATTCTCTTGCTCGGCGCGTAGTTTACGCAATACCCTGAAACTGCCGGTGGCTTCTTCTACCGCAGCTTCCAGGTATTCTGCCCCGTTTACCAATACGCTAATGACATAAGACCGGTTGGGGTCAGGGAAAAAACTGCGTCCGTTGGTAACCGGTATTACTACCGAACGGTCGCTGTTGCCACCAAAGCTTGAACCTTTCGACTCGAGCACGCCAATAACGCGGTATTGGCCGTTTCCAATCTTCACCAATTTGCCTTCCGGATCTTTGTCTTTGAAGAGCAAGTCGGCGATCTCTTTACCCAATAAAGCGACATTTGATGCATATTGTATTTCGCTGGGCGTAAAATTTCTGCCTCTTTCGAGCGTATAGCCACCAGTGCTTAGGTAATTTTCGTCGCTTGAAAATACCATCACATTGGGATTGGTTTTGATAGCACCGGCCTTAATGACCGAGTTGCGTGAGACGAGTCCGCTGATGGATATTTCGGCCGGGAAATCAAAACGCTCTTTAAATTTTTGAGCCTCTTGCCAGGAAATGGGCCGTTTAGGCGGCGGTCGACGTTGGCCTCCACCAAAACTGACATTCAATCCACGATTCCGGATGGTAAACGTATTAGCCCCCATGCTGGTGAAGGTATCGTTGATAGATGCTTTAAGGGCGTCGATGGAGGTAAGTATGCCTACCAAGGCCATGATGCCGAAAGAAATAATAAGAGCAGTAAGCACTGTCCGCAGCAGATTACTGCGGATAGCATCGATTGCGATGCGCAAATTTTCGAGCCAAACCCTTCTCACAAGCCCAAAAATAGGAGGCTTTTGCTCACATTCATTGCTGTGGAGGGAATTATTAGCTCCGACCCGCTGTTTTGCTAGGGGACGCTGCTGAAAATCTGCCTTTAAATCGCTAATTTCGCAGCAATTTACAACCAACTCCAGCAACATAAACGACAAAACATATGGTATTCGACCTGGACATGATCAAAGCGGTGTACGACCGCATGCCTTCACGCATAGCCGCTGCCCGCAAAGCAGTTAACAAACCACTCAGCCTGACCGAAAAAATTCTCTATGCCCACCTTTGGCAAGGAGATGCCACCGAAATGTATGGTCGTGCTAAGTCGTATGTTGATTTTGCGCCTGATCGTGTAGCCATGCAGGATGCAACCGCACAAATGGCTTTGCTGCAATTTATGCAAGCCGGTCGTGCCCAGGTAGCGGTACCTTCAACCGTACATTGTGATCACCTCATTCAGGCAAAAGTTGGTGCAGAGGCAGATTTAGCTACCGCCAACGATAAAAACAAAGAGGTTTACGACTTCTTGGCATCTGTTTCGAATAAATATGGTATCGGCTTCTGGAAAGCCGGTGCGGGTATCATTCACCAGGTAGTGCTCGAAAACTATGCCTTTCCGGGTGGTATGATGATAGGTACCGACTCCCACACCCCAAATGCCGGTGGTTTGGGTATGGTTGCCATCGGAGTGGGCGGAGCCGATGCCTGTGACGTCATGGCCGGCTTACCTTGGGAACTCAAATTCCCGAAAATTATTGGAGTTAAACTTACCGGCAAACTCAGCGGTTGGAGCTCACCAAAAGATGTTATCCTCAAAGTAGCCGGTATACTCACTGTTAAAGGAGGTACTGATGCTATAGTAGAATATTTTGGCGAAGGTGCCCGTTCTTTGTCAGCTACAGGTAAAGGCACTATTTGTAATATGGGTGCTGAGATAGGTGCAACTACCTCTATTTTTGGTTATGACGATAAAATTGCTACCTACCTCAAAGGCACCGGTCGCGCCGAAGTGGCTGCACTTGCTGATCAGATTGCCGAACATCTCACCGGTGATGCTGCAGTTTATGCCAACCCAGAGCTTTATTTCGACCAGGTCATCGAAATCAATCTAAGCGAGCTTGAGCCGCATATCAACGGACCATTTACGCCGGATTTGGCCTGGCCACTCAGCAAATTTGCCCAAGCCGTTCGTGAAAATGGCTGGCCTGCCAAACTCGATGTAGGTTTAATAGGCTCTTGCACGAATTCATCTTATGAAGACATCAGTCGTTCAGCTTCATTGGCAAAACAAGCAGTGGATAAAGGACTTGTTGCCAAATCTGAATTTACCATCACGCCGGGTTCTGAGCAGGTGCGCTATACGGTTGAGCGGGACGGCTTTTTGGCAACTTTCGACCAGATGGGCGGGGTTGTGCTCGCGAATGCCTGTGGTCCGTGTATCGGACAGTGGGCACGACATGGAGCCGAGAAGCAGGAGAAAAACTCCATCATCACTTCTTTCAACCGCAACTTTGCCAAACGTGCCGATGGCAACCCTAATACACACGCCTTTGTGGCTTCTCCCGAAATTGTAACCGCCCTGGCCATTGCAGGTGACCTGACTTTTAACCCCATCACAGATAGCTTAACCAACGCCCAAGGCCAGCAAGTGAAACTCGAGGAGCCAATGGGCTATGAAATGCCTGTGAATGGTTATGCCGTTGAAGATGCCGGTTACCAGGCCCCAGCCGCCGACGGCAGCCAGGTGCAGGTTTTGGTTTCACCAACTTCAGAACGTTTGCAATTGCTTGATCCCTTTATGGCTTGGGAAGGTACCGATTTAAAAGGTCTCCGACTCCTGATCAAAGCCAAAGGTAAATGTACCACCGACCACATCTCTATGGCAGGTCCATGGTTGCGTTACCGTGGTCACCTCGACAATATCTCCAACAACCTGCTGATTGGTGCCATCAACGCTTATAACGACTCGGCCAACAAGGTGAAAAACCAGTTGACCGGTGAATATGGCGAGGTGCCAGCCACACAGCGTGCGTACAAAGCAGCTGGCATTGGCTCTATTGTAGTGGGAGATGAAAACTATGGTGAAGGTTCATCGCGTGAACATGCCGCCATGGAGCCACGTCATTTGGGTGTGCGGGCTATACTTGTGAAGTCATTTGCCCGAATACATGAAACCAATTTGAAGAAGCAAGGCATGCTGGCGCTCACTTTTGCCAATAAAGCCGATTACGATTTGATACGTGAAGATGACCAGTTCGATATCATTGGTTTAACCAATTTTGCGCCCGGTCAGCCACTTACAATCGTGGCCCGTCATAATGATGGAAGTAGTTCCAACATCGTGGTCAACCACAGCTATAATGCACAGCAAATCGAGTGGTTTATTGCCGGTGGTGCCTTAAATATCATTCGTAGGAATTTTTCGAAAAACTAATTGCTTCATACACAGCAGAAAAGAGCCCGTAAGGGCTTTTTTCTTTGGCTGTGGTTGCAAAATCAGCTTTCACTGCTAAATTTGCAGTCCGCTTCC
>DAIQOK010000032.1:3920-6251 GCA_036787895.1 Bacteroidota bacterium
GCCCAGGTGGCGGAATTGGTAGACGCGCTGGTCTCAAACACCTGTGAGGTTACACTCGTACCGGTTCGACTCCGGTCCTGGGCACCATCCCGGTCAAACCTAAGTTTGACCGGGATTTTTTATTTGAGACCGGTGTCATTGATTTGGACGCGACTAAACTTCCGGGTATTATTCTTACTATTTTAGAATTTTAGGCAGGAACATCAGCTTTTATAAAGGCATTCCGGAATGTTGGTTAACTTTATGAAACGGAGTATGTATCGAAGTAATACAAGCTCCGCTTCCTCATTAAATTTTTATGCTAGGCGCGGATGTCCCTATACGCATTTTGCTTGTTGAAGATGACTTACAGAAAGCCACTAAATTTGAGCAGGCGCTTGAAGCAACCGGCTTAAATGCTGGATTAGAAATGGCAAAAACAGCTAAGGAAGCCTTGAAGTTTGTCAAAACTCAGGAATTCGACTGCATATTTCTCGATAATCTCCTTCCTGATGCTTCCGGAGTTGAGCTTTTAAAAGACATCCGTGCGACAGGCATTACTACATCTATTGCGGTTTTGACTTCAATGGGCGACGAAAAATTGGCAGTGGCAATGATGAAGCTGGGGGCTTTCGACTGTTTTTTGAAGTCGGAAGTGAATCCCGATAAACTGCAGGCAGTGCTTCGGCAAGTCATCATGGTGGTTGGTATTGATACAGCCAAACGCCAGGCAGAATCGGCCTTGCACGAAAATGAACGTCTACTCGATATCGTATTTAATGCAACACATGTAGGCATTTGCCTGACCAACGACCAAGGTTTATTTGTTCGGGTTAATCAAGCCTTTAGTGACATTTTAGGTTGGACCAAGGAGGAAATGTTGGGCAATCATTTTAGTTTACTGTTTAAGCCTGAATTTCACGAGGCAGCACGTCAATTACACCAGTTGTTTATGCGTGAAATGGCCGGTGTGGTGCCCGATGAATGGGTCTTGAAGCGGAAGGATAGGCAAAAAATAACGCTATCGGTCTCTAATTCTCTCTATACCGACGATAGCGGTCAGAAGTTCGTGGTATCGGTTTTAAGCGACATCAGCGAAAAGAAAAAAACGGAAGAAGAGTTACTTGAGGCAAAAAGAGCAGCAGAGCAGGCCGCCAAAGCTAAAACTGAGTTTTTGTCCAATATGAGTCATGAGATCCGTACACCGATGAATGCGGTCATTGGCCTCACAGAGTTATTGTTGCAGGAAAAACACAGTGACCGTACGCTTGAATACCTGAAGTCGATTAAATATTCTGCCGACAATTTGTTGGTAATCATTAATGATATCCTGGATTTCTCAAAAATAGAAAGTGGGAAAATTAACCTGGAAGCCATTGATTTTGACATTCGTAAAGTTGTGGAGGAGCTCACCAAAACCATCAGCTACAAAGCAGATGAAAAGGGTATCGAACTGCGTAAAAACATCAGCTCCAACGTACCGACAGTATTGAACGGTGATCCTTATCGTTTGAATCAGATATTGCTTAATCTCGCCGGCAATGCGATCAAATTTACCAGTAAAGGTTATGTGGAAATAGCCATACGTTTGGGCGAATCAAAAAGTCCGGATAAAATAACCCTGGTTACTGAGGTAATTGATACAGGAATTGGCATTCCTGAACGGAAATTAAGCACCATTTTCGAGTCGTTTACCCAAGCCTACACCGACACCACACGTTTATTCGGCGGAACCGGATTGGGTTTGGCAATTACCCAGAACTTAGTGCGCTTGCAAGGCGGCGAAATTCATGTAAAGAGTCAGGTTAATAAAGGGTCTGTCTTTACCGTTATTATTGATTTTAGAAAAGCACAAGGAATTACCCATATGAATGAACATCAACAACTGTCCATGGAAGAAAAAGATTTGAAAGGCATACATATACTCGTTGTAGAGGACAATAAGATGAATCAGTTTGTCGCGAAACAGATTTTACAACGTTGGAAAGCCAAGGTAAGTTTGGCTGAAAATGGCGAAATAGCATTGGATTTAATGGAGCAGGAAGACTTTGATCTTGTGTTTATGGACCTTCAGATGCCAATCATGGGTGGTTTCGAGACTACTGCCCTCATTCGTTCAGGTGAGCGTGCCAGTAGAAACCAGAAAGTCCCTATCATGGCCCTCACAGCTGACGCATTTTTCGAAACACGTCAAAAGGTAGCCAGTTATGGAATGAACGATTTTGTCACTAAGCCATTCGATCAAGATGAGCTTTACGCCAAAATTATTCGACTTATAGCTGCTAATTAAGGCAACCCGACACTATCCCGCAAAGTGTGTAAACAGCTTTTTGGACTGTTTAGATTTTTATA
>DAIQOK010000008.1:0-135104 GCA_036787895.1 Bacteroidota bacterium
AAAGAGCGGGTTTTTTCATGAACTAAGATTTCCCGATTCCGGACAGCAATGATTTTCAATTATAACGCATTTTTTGTAGTGTTATTTTTCGATGAATACCTTGTATATCAATACCTTAGTTTCTACAATTGTAAGTGAAAGGCCTTTCCAGTGGTATCGACTGGTTTCGAACGTGTTAAACCACTTTTATCATGAAACTAATTCTGCTTCGCAGCGTCATCATTTGTTTTTTGACCCTGCTTTTTACCGCCGTTCAGGCAAACCAAAGTCCTATTGCTCTTGGCCCCAAAGTGAGCTGTGAAAAGAAAGGTATCCCACATTACAGCAGTAAACGAGATGTTTTGGTTTGTATGTTGAACAACACCAGATGTTGCATAATTCGCATTGAATTTGACAACGGGTTAGTTCAATGGGCATCAGAATTGGATACTGAAACGGTCTACTTTTCAGCTGTTTCCAGTTTAGGTTCCGATGATTCAGGCAACGAAAGTTTTACTGTTACGCCAATTGAATAGTCATGCGGTTCTGCTATTGTATTATTCTCCTGCTCGTGGCCTGTACTCCAGGTCACGACAGGAAAAATTACACCCCCATCCTTATTCAGGAAGATGATTTTTTGATTACCGACCCTTATTCTACATATGAGCTCGATAGTCAGTTGATCATCGACCTCCCTAACCAGGGTAAATTCGTATTGTTAGACGCAAAAAGCGGGAGAAAAGTGAATGAACAGTCTTATACTGAACTTTTTAACCCAAGCATTTCGACGCATCTGATATCCTTAATGACAGAGCTAAAGAAGGCCGACCCGCAGTTTGTAAGGCTCCTAAGTATTAGCCCAGGCTGGTTTACCAGTCACCTCGGGAATATAATTTTTGTAGGTTATGCTCTTTATTCGCGTCGTCCTGAGACGGAAATCTCTGAGAAGGAAGGTACTGCTAACGTACTATTGGTACTCAATAAGGAATTAGTGCCGATTTCTGGCAGTCTCCTTTTTCCAGCATCAGTACAAATATCTGCATCACCACCAACTATTGCATATTATCCCAATGCATTTCTTAGTGGTGACATCATTAATAACAGCTTATATATTCCAAACTATTATCTAGAAGGTAATGAAACGATAAAAAAATTACCAGCCTTTTCGGTTTGGGATATTACCGAATTAGCCCATGTAAAAGCAATTACGCCCAGAGGTGAAACAGTCAATTTTCTGCCGGCCAATCAGCTTTTAGATAATGAAAATGGGTCAGTTTTTTTTGCGAGTGTAATTTCATTTATCCATCAGAACAAATCTCATTTATTGGCGATTTCAGAAGACGGATTAGGAGAAGATTTAAATAATGGAATACCCATTGTTCTTAACTCGAATTCTTTACTCATTCAAGCTGTGAGACATAAAGGTAGGCCAGATCAGTTGTTGTATTTGGATTATCAACCTAATGAAAAGTCATTTCGGCGCTATTTTATTGCTTCTAATCTTCAGAAAAAAGATAGTTTGGCGATTGTACCACCCGAAGGTTTTGTTTTGAAAAAGATTGTCGAGCAAAGAAACAACCACTTCACCGGAGCAAAATTTATTCTCTCCAAAAACGATTCTCTATACTTATGGTCCTTTTCCTATTGATCTTGAGCTTATTCAATACTTATGCTCAGCCAAAAGTTGCGCAGGGACGAATAACTATTGTTTATAATCTGGACAATTGCCTGGAGTGTAATCGGTATATACCCGAAATGGTTAAACAAACCTTACCCCGTGATTTACAAAACTATCAAATTAGCCTTATTACACGTAATACCAGATTGAAGGAGCTCGACTTGCTACGAAAACAATTAAATCTGCCTGGAAATACGCAATTAGTACCCGACAACCAAAGGTTGGGAGATACATTCAAAAAGCATAAGCTCAAATACCAAAGTGGCAATATTCAATGGCGTTCCTTTCTTGTCATTGAAAAGGGCAATGACGCAAAAATTTATATCATCGACAGCCAGAAACCTGTTTTAGCGAATTGATTTTTAATAGGCTTCAACCAATTTTGAATTGTGAATTTGAAATTTTGAATTATCTCCGGTAAAGGACAAGCCCACTTTTGATCTTCGGCTCAAAAGAAGTACTCTTCGGTGGCATGACTTCGCCTCGATCTGCGACTTCAAAAATGGATTCCGGCAAAGGGGCTCGGGGTACAAAAATGTAGCGGGTATCGGCATCGGCAAGCAGAAGTTTAAACTCTTCCAATTTGATGCTCATGGGGCCAAACGACAAACGTTTATCAGCCTTGGGATTGATGATGCCAAGTATTTTGGAAATTATATTGTCCTGCAGCAGACTCACATCTAGGTCTTTTAAGGGGTCGTTGTGATGTTCAGGATGTTTGGGCTGTAGTAAGTAGGTTTTGTCCTTACTGCACAACAGAAAATGCTGCTGCGGCAGGTATTGATAATACATCTGATCCAATAAAACCGGATGTAAATGATAATTATCAATTAATAAATCACACAAAGCCTCAAGACTCGGTAAAGCTGAATCCTGATGCACCCTGCGATAAAAGGGATAGATTGTCAGATCGTTGCTGGGGATGAGTATGGTCAGGAAATGACTGTTTTTTTCACCCGTGCTTTGTGCATGATAAGCGGCTACTGCTGCCCGGTGATGACCATCAGCAATGTAGAAAGCATCCATGGCCTTAAAGCGATTTTCGAGCAGGGTAAGGTGATCGGCACGACTGATTTTCCAGATTTGATGATTGGTTACCGGCCCGGATTTTACATCAATCAGGGGTGCTTGGTGTTTCAATTCGAAAAGCACATCGTTTACCACCTTATCCGGACTGTAAGTAAGGAAAACGGGGGTGGTGTACAAAGCTGTGGCCGACAAAAATGCATGCAACTGCTGCACCCGATCGTCGCGGACGTGCTCATGTTTTTTGATGCGGTTTTCGTTGTAATCGTTGATACTGGAGAGACCAATGAGCCCGGTTTGTACCAGACTTTTATGACTGGTTTGGTACAGATAGTATGCCACTTCTTCGTCCTGGGCATAAACGTTTTGAGCTACAAAATGCTCGAATATGGTTTTCGCCAGCGCACAAACTTCGGTCAACTTTTCGGGTGCTCCGGAAGGATCAGCCGCCTGCATCACGTGGTGAAAAGACCAGGGATTATGGCCTTTCACCAAACAATTGGCGTTGGGTTTCCAGGCTTCATCCGGACCCAATACTACGGCTTCGACGAAGTCGCCTTGGGGTAAAAAGCCTCTAAATGGCCTGAATTCAGGCATATCAGGCTTTGCCGAAAACGTCGATGATACGGTTGGCCAACTCGAGACCGATGCGCTCCTGAGCTTCTTCGGTAGAAGCACCTATGTGTGGGGTAGTCGAGATTTTTGGATGATTGAGGAGGTCGGCACGGGGTGCAGGCTCGCCTACAAACACATCCAAACCCGCAAAACGCACCTTACCGGCAGCTATCTGATCAAGCAATACCTGCTCATCGATTACTCCGCCGCGCGAGCAGTTTACCAAACCAATACCTGGCTTCATCCAGCCAAATTCATTAGCACTCAACAGGGGTTTGTCCATGCCCGGCGTATGTATGCTTAGGAAATCGCTGCCACTAATCACTTCTTTTAAAGAGCCCACTTTAACGCCATGCATTTTTTCAATTCGGGCAGCCAATGTGGCGTCGGTATTATAAAGGATGTCGAAAACCATGACTTGCATGCCGATGCCTTTAGCAATGCGACCTACTTCCTGACCAATACGGCCATAACCAAGTATACCTATGGTTTTGCCGAAGAGCTCAATGCCTTCAGCATAATTCTTTTTGAGGTTGTTAAAAGCTGTCGCGCCTTGTTCTGGCATTTCTCGATGAGCGAGCTGCAAAAAGCGACACAGACTAAACAAATGCGCAAATACCAACTCTGCTACCGAAATAGAAGAGGCAGCGGGGGTATTGATGACTTCAATACCACGCGCCCGGGCAAATTCTACATCGATATTGTCCATACCCACGCCGGCACGAGCGATGAACTTGAGGTTCGGGCACTTTTCGATGAGCTCCCGACGCACCTTGGTAGCCGAGCGCACGATGATGCCATCAAAGGCCTGTAGCTCTGTGTCGAGTTTGTCTTGGGCAATCTTGTCGGTGACGACTACAAATCCGGCTTCTTCGAGCAGGTTTTTCCCGGCAGTATCAATGCCGTCGTTGGCGAGTATCTTGAGCATCAGGCGTGGGTTTGTTCAAATTGTTTCATCACATCTACCAATACCTGCACACTTTCGATGGGCATGGCGTTGTAGATTGAAGCGCGGAAACCGCCTACCGAACGGTGGCCTTTGAGACCGCTGATATTGGCAGCTTTCAAAGCCTGGCTAAAGGCTTCTTCTTTACTTTCATCTTTCATCACAAAACAAACGTTCATATAGGAACGGTCCTCTTTGGCGGCAGTGCCTACGAAGAGCGAATTGCGATCAATTTCATTGTACAACAACTCTGCTTTGGCATTGTTGCGTTTTTCCATGGCAGCAATACCACCCATTTTTTCAACCCACTGTAAGGTAAGTAACACACAATACACCGGGAAAACAGGTGGGGTGTTGTACATCGATTCGCCCTCGATATGGACGTTGTAATCGAGCATAGATGGTATGGTGCGGCCATTTTTGCCAAGTATGCTTTTTTTCACGGCCACCATGGTAGCACCGGCTGGACCCATATTTTTCTGGGCACCGGCATAAATCAGGTCGAATTGGGTGAAATCCAGTACACGACTGAAAATATCCGACGACATATCACAAACCAGCGGCACCGACGATTTCGGGAAAGTCTTCATTTGCGTGCCATAAATGGTGTTGTTCGAAGTGCAGTGAAAATAATCGGCATCACCCGGCACACTATAGTCTTTGGGAATGAAGTTGTAGTTTTTGTCTTCTGAGCTGGCAACAACCGTTACTTTACCCATCATTTTGGCTTCTTTGATGGCTTTTTTCGCCCAAACACCCGTATTGGTGTATGCTGCATAATTGCCGGTAGTGAGGAGGTTGAAGGGAACCATGGCGAATTGCAGACTGGCACCGCCGCCTACATAAATCACTTCATAGTCGTCGCCCAAACCCAACAGGCGTTTTACAATAGCCCGGGCTTCAACCATCACCGCAACATATTCTTTGCTGCGGTGCGACATCTCCAGCAAGGAGAGACCGGTGCCGTTAAAATTCAAAACGGCCTGTGCGGCCTGTTGAATAACTTCATCGGGCAATATGCCCGGACCTGCGCTGAAATTGTGGACTTTCTGACTCATGGTAAATGGCTTGCCCACAAAAATAGGGGATTAAAGCAGCAAGCAAAATATTCGGGGAGGGAAATCGTGCTTTTCAATGGATATTGCCCATAATATTGCTTTTCAGGCAAAATGCAAGATATTCGCGTAACTGAACCACTCGATAATTATAATTTTGAAGATCATGGCTGAGCTTCAAAAAACAACAAAATTGATTAGCAGCTCATGATAAATCAACCAGTGACTCCTTTTACAAGGACGACCGATCAAAATGTCAAAAGTATAGAAGGCTGGAAGGCTTTTCTTTTAGCTGTACTAATCATATCAATCATCGGAATTTTCGATTATCAAACCGGGGTAGAGTTCGGTTTCTCATTTTTTTACTTGATTCCTATAGCCATATTTGCAGCATATAAAAGCTCAAACAGATACTTCATTCTGTTTTGCGCGTTATTAGCAGCTTCTTTTTGGTTTTCAGCCGAATTTTTAGAGTATAAATATTCGCATATCTTTTTTCCAATTTGGAATGCCTCAGTTCGGTTGCTGATATTTGGTGCAATCGGAATGTTGATTTACTACTACAAGGAGAAAGACAAAAAACTTAAAATTCTGAATGAGAAATTAAAGGCAATCAATGAAGAAAAAAACAAGTTTATTGGGATTGCAGCTCACGATACCAGAAGCCCGCTAGGGGTAATATACGCTCTGTCCGACATCATCATTGTTGATTACAAAAATCAACTCAACAATGAGATTATAGAAATTCTAGAAATTATCAAAAACACAAGTAAGAAGAGTCTGAATCTTATTGAAAATCTGCTGGATGTCTCAAAAATTGAATCAGGTAAGTTGGTGTTGAATGTGAAAAGTCAGGATTTTATTCCTTTCATTAAAAACCAGATTTACATAAGTCAGTTACTGGCCCAAAAAAAAGATATTCAAATTGAGTTGAAAACCGATTTTAATAGTTTATTGCTTGATTTTGATGATCACTATTTCAGTGAGATTGTCGACAATTTACTGTCGAATGCTATCAAATACTCGAATAAGAACACTGTTGTACAAATTTGTTTGCATGTTGAAAATGAACATTTAATTGTAGAAGTCACCGACCAGGGCATTGGCATTAGCCAAGAAGATCAGATTAATCTTTTTAAATATTTTCAGACTACCAGTTCGCGCCCAACCGACGGGGAAGAGAGTACAGGGTTGGGCTTAGCTATTTCTAAACAAATTATTCTTTTACATCAGGGTACTATAGGCGTGAAAAGTGAAAAAGGTAAAGGCTCAACTTTCTATTTTCGGCTTCCATTGAAACAAAAAGAGTAGGATTTAAACTCTACCCGCCTTGAATGATTTGTTGTAGCTGTTTAGTTAAGTTTCGGTCGTATCGACATTGACTTAACAAAACTTTCTAGACAATTATCAGAAGGGTAGGTTTCCTAATTATGCACAGCTGAGCGATTTTTTAATTCCTCAAATATTCACATTCACCGAAACTATATTCGAGAAGAAGGTGCGACTGCGTTCGCCTACATTGGTGATAGCGTAGTCGATACCGAAACGTTTGAACTGCAAACCAAGCCCCAGATTAGGCTGCACACTGGTTTTTTCTTCGCCACCGAAGTCGATGGTACGTTGAATATTGTTGATACCGGTGCGGAAATATACGATTCGGGCATAATTCACTTCCAGACTTAAACGCGGGTCAATGCTGAAACGGCCCAGATTGGCGATGTTATTTCGTGGACCGTCGGTCAGGATTTCTAAACTGAATTCCGGACGTAGTTGGAATTTGTAGGGTAAATCAAATAAATAGGCTACGCCTGTCATAATGCGGGGCAGGGTAATTTCCAGCGAGTTTTGCGGGAGTTCGTTGCCCGTTTCGCGGAAAACATCGGCGAATTCGGCGGTATTGAATGCCCATGCGTTAAAAGTGGAAGTGATATCACGCGCCATTACACCAAGTTGAAGTCGATCCCAGTTTTTGCTGATACCGGCATCCAAACCAAATCCCCAGGCATCGGCAAAAGGGCCGATAATGCGGCGGATCACTTTGGCATTGGCGCCCAACTGCCAGCCGTTTTCGAGTTTGTGGGCATAGGTGAAGCCAAAGGCATAATCAGCCGCCGAAAACATCGAAATGTTGTTGTAGTTGATATTGCCGTTGGCGTCGTAGAGATTGAGCGTATTCTGGATATTGTCGATGCCAAGGCGTATAAAACTCAAACCAACGGCGTTTCTATCATCCAATTGGTGGGTAACGGCAGCAAAATCGTAATTGGCAATTCCCCCGAAATAAGCGGCATGCATCAAACTGCCCTGCCAGCGGTGTTTATTCTGCAATATGGCCGCTGGGTTCCAGTAGGTAGCGGTGGCATCGGCCAGGCCGGCTACGGTGCCACTACCGAGGCCCATGGCACGAGCGCCCACACCAATGGCAAGAAAGTCGTTACTGTATTTAGGTGCCTGCGCCATTACGCTAAAAGCGGAGCAGACAAATAGAATTACGGCGGTTAAAAGCTTCATGTAGGGACTTGGAGGGCAATAATACGGGATTATAAACAACAGTTGTTCGCTTAAATTGTTGCCGGTACCGGATTTTTAAGCCGAATGCCTAATTTTGCGCTTCAACGCATCTCTAAAAATGAATTTAGTCGAAGAACTCCAATGGCGTGGTCTGCTCCACGACATCATGCCAGGTACCGAAGAACTGCTCAACAAAGAAAAAATAAGCGGTTATATCGGCTTTGACCCCACAGCAGATTCATTACATATCGGTAATATGGTGCCGGTGATGTTGTTGATGCACTTACAACGCGCCGGTCACCACCCAATAGCCCTCATTGGTGGTGCTACAGGCATGGTGGGCGATCCTTCTGGCAAAACCGCTGAACGTAACCTGCTTGATCTGGATACTCTTCAGCACAACCTGGCCTGTCAGGAAAAACAGCTGCGTAAATTCCTCGATTTTGAGTCGAAAACGAATCCGGCACGCATCGTCAATAACTACGACTGGTTTCAGAAACTGGGTTTTCTAGAATTTATACGCGATGTGGGCAAACACATCAGTGTGAATTATATGATGGCCAAAGATTCGGTGAAAAACCGCCTCGAACAGGGGATGTCATTCACCGAATTCAGCTACCAACTGATCCAGGGTTACGATTTTGTGCATCTCTACCGCACCTTGGGCGTTCGCCTGCAAATGGGCGGTTCCGACCAATGGGGCAATATCACAACCGGCACCGAGCTCATCCGGCGCATGGAAGGTGGCGAAGCTTTTGCCATGACCGCACCACTGGTGAAAAAAGCCGATGGCAGCAAATTCGGCAAATCGGAAGGGGGTAATGTTTGGCTCGACCCTGCCAAAACATCTCCTTACAAATTTTACCAGTTTTGGTTGAATGTGAGTGACGAAGATGCCGGTAGGTACATCCGCATTTTTACGCTACTCGACCAGCCCACCATTGAAAAACTGGAAGCCGAACATGCTGAGGCACCCCATCTACGCATCTTACAAAAGGCGCTGGCGGCCGATATCACTGAAAGAGTACACAGTGCTGCTGATTTGGAGCAGGCCATAGAGGCTTCACAGATACTATTCGGTCAAGGCACCACTGAGACGCTTCAGCGTTTGCAGGAAGAAACTTTCCTGAGTGTTTTTGAAGGCATACCCCAGCATCAGTTGGACGCAAGCCTGTTGGCTAACGGTCTTGATGCCGTCACCTTGCTGAGCGAAGCCACTGGCGTTTTCCCTTCCCGCGGCGAAGCCCGTAAAATGATTCAGGGAGGCGGCGCCAGTTTGAATAAAGCCAAAATCATCGATGAAAATCAACGGTTTACCGCTGCTGACCTGCTCAATGGCAAATACCTGCTCGCCCAAAAAGGCAAAAAGCAGTATTTTTTGATAATTGCGTCTTAGGAGTATTTAGTATCTAGTATTAAGTATAGAGAGGGCTAGATGGCTGGAAATTTAGCATTTGCGCACAATTCAAAACGTCATCGTGAGCCCCACCGAATCACCGTTTAACCAAAAACCCCGTTTAACCGATGGCCGCTCAAACGCCTCTCTGCGCCCCCGCGCCCTGCGTGCAATATTGGTATCGCCCTAGCGAACCCTAGCGATCCTTGCGTGAAAAAAGCGCCAGCCGGCAAACTGTGTAAGACTTTAAAACTTTACAAATCTTATCTTGCAGCGGCTATACAGGCAAACTGTTCACGCAATACCTTCTTTCAGCTTAAGCCTTAGCCAACTATTCCCCGAAATCACCTTTAAAGGCGGTTTCTGACAATAAAATAGGACACAATTTCCTATTTTGGCTCACCGATTTCGCCAGTAAGTTACCTTCATTATTTCATCCCTACGGCTATGGTTAAAGAATATTCGCTTTTTACCGATTACGACATCCACCTCTTCCGGGCGGGAAAACATACCCGTTTGTACGAAAAAATGGGAGCACATCTGCTGGAGTTTGGGGGTGAAAAAGGCGTTTATTTTGCTGTTTGGGCGCCCAATGCCCGACGCGTGAGTGTTATTGGCGACTTCAACTTCTGGACGGCAGGTGCCGATGATTTGCGAAAACGACGCGATGGTTCAGGTATTTGGGAGGGATTTGTGCCCTTGCTGGAGCAGGGTGTGAAATACAAATATCATATCGAATCTCAATTTGGTGGTCGGCCCATGGAAAAGGGCGACCCTTATGCCATGCTTTGGGAATGCCCGCCGCGCACAGCTTCGGTGGTGTGGGACATCAGCCATAATTGGAAGGACCAAAGCTGGATGAAGGCCCGTGTTAAAAAGCAGCAAATTAACCAGCCTTTTTCTTTGTATGAGGTTCATTTAGGCTCATGGCGCCGCAAATTGGCAGATGAAGGAAGGTCATATCTCTATACCGAACTGGCTTCGGAACTCGTGTCTTATGTCAAAGATATGGGTTACACCCATGTGGAATTGATGCCGGTGAATGAACATCCGTTTTTTGGTTCATGGGGGTATCAGATTACCGGTTATTATGCGCCCAGCTCCAGGTTTGGTAGTCCACAGGAATTTATGCAGTTGGTAGAAGCTTTCCACGCTGCTGGCATTGGAGTTATACTCGACTGGGTACCATCACATTTCCCCAGCGACGGCCATGGATTGGCTTATTTTGATGGTACCCACCTCTATGAGCACGCCGACCCGCGTAAAGGTTATCATCCCGATTGGAAAAGTTACATCTACAATTTCGACCGACCGGAAGTACGTTGTTTTTTGCTCAGTAACGCTGTTTTCTGGTTAGATAAATTCCATATCGACGGACTGCGGGTAGACGCTGTTGCCTCTATGTTGTATCTCGATTATTCCCGCAACGACGGGGAGTGGATTCCCAATGAATTTGGTGGACGCGAAAATCTGAGTGCCATCACCTTCCTCAAAGAATTCAATGAGGTGGTGAATCAGAACTTTCCTGAGGTGCAAACCATAGCCGAAGAATCGACCGCCTGGCCCTTGGTCTCCCGGCCTACGAGCGATGGTGGTCTGGGCTTTGGTCAGAAGTGGATGATGGGCTGGATGCACGATACGCTGAAGTACTTTAAGGAAGATCCACTTTATAGGCCTTTCCACCACGATAAGATTACGTTCAGCATCATGTATGCATTCAGTGAAAACTTCATGCTGCCGTTTTCGCACGATGAGATGGTTCACGGTAAAGGCTCACTAATTGCCAAAATGCCCGGGGATGAATGGCAGAAATTTGCCAATCTAAGGTTGATGTTTGCTTATATGTACACCCATCCGGGCACCAAACTGCATTTTATGGGCTCGGAACTGGCGCAAGTGCGGGAATGGAATCACGATAGCAGTATCGACTGGCATTTGTTGGACTATCCTGCTCATCAGGGCATAAATAAGCTGGTACGTGATCTGAATCAACTTTACAAAAAGGAAAAAGCCCTGCATGAATTGCAATTTGAAGCGGCTGGATTTGAATGGATAGATGGCTCCGACCGCACCAATAGTGTAATCGCCTACTTACGAAAGGGCAAAGCCAAGGGCGAACAATTAGTTGTTATTGCCAATTTAACCCCGGTCGTACGACATAATTACCGCATTGGCGTGCCGGTCGAAGGAAAGTATGAAGTTTTACTGAATACTGATAACCAACAATATTGGGGTAGTGGGGTAGGCGTAGATCTACCAAGCACGGAGCCAGTGCGTTATCATTGGAAAGATAATTCTTTGGTTCTGACTCTACCTCCTTTGGCAGTTTTGGTGCTCAAACAGCAGGCAAGCAGTAAAAAGATAACGGCAAAGCCGACAAAAGTCAGGATTAGCAAAAAGGGAGATAGAACCACAACTGCTACAGCTAAAACCACGACTAAATCCGGTTCACAGACCAAAGCTGCGAAGGAGGAGAAGGCTCAAAAGGCACCAACTACAGTTATGAAGTCCCTGAAAAAG
The DNA here is from genome assembly GCA_036787895.1 of Bacteroidota bacterium. Taxonomy (GTDB): domain Bacteria; phylum Bacteroidota; class Bacteroidia; order UBA7662; family UBA7662; genus UBA7662. The sequence continues at coordinate 11,727 of DAIQOK010000008.1, forward strand.
ACAAAATGAGTAAATTAAGATTGGCTTTGAAGCTGAAAGGGCATAGTGTTAGATGAAATCTTCAAAGCGTTACATCTGCTTACATGGTCATTTTTACCAGCCACCGCGCGAAAATGCCTGGCTGGAAGAAATAGAAATACAGGATACCGCCTTTCCTTTTCACGATTGGAACGAGCGTATCACGGCTGAATGCTATGGACCAAACAGCGTTAGCCGCATGCTTAATAGTAACGGCCGTATTGTTGATATTGTTAACAATTACACTAAAATCAGCTTCAATTTCGGTCCAACGCTTTTGAGTTGGATGGAAGCCAAACAACCCGACATCTACCAAGCCATACTCGAAGCCGATAGGGCCAGTATTAGCTATCATCATGGTCACGGTTCGGCCATTGCCCAGGTTTATAACCACCTCATCATGCCCTTGGCGAATCGACGTGACAAAGAAACCCAGGTGTTGTGGGGTTTACGCGATTTCGAAAAACGATTTGGTCGTAAAGCAGAAGGGATGTGGCTGGCCGAAACAGCGGTCGATTTAGAAACGCTCGAAATTCTGGCCGATAACGACATTCAGTTCACTATTCTGGCTCCTCGACAGGCCAAAGCCATTCGGAAAATAGGTGATTTGAAGTGGGAAGAGGTGAATGAAAACACACTGGATACTCGCCAGCATTACCGTTGTGTTTTACCTTCCGGCAAGTCGATTTTGCTTTTTTTCTACCATGGCCAACTGGCGCAACAACTCGCTTTTGGTGGTCTGTTGAAAGATGGTCGCGCTATGGCCGATGCGTTGATGTCGGCTTTTGGCTCCGATACCAATTCACCTCAACTGGTGCACATTGCTACCGATGGCGAAACCTACGGGCATCACCATCGTTTCGGAGAAATGGCGCTCACTTACTGCCTGCACCATATCGAAAGCAATGCATTGGCGGAAATCACCAATTATGCGCGTTACGCCGCTGAGATTCCGGTAACTGGTGATGTACAAATTCATGAAAACAGCTCGTGGAGCTGCTATCACGGTGTAGATCGCTGGCAAGCCGATTGCGGCTGTAATACCGGCAAACCCGGCACACAGCAGCAGTGGCGTAAACCATTGCGCGAAGCGCTCAATTGGCTGCGGGATCAGCTTACCGCTGAATACGCCAGTCAAATGGCAGTTTTCACAGAAGATGTCTGGAAAGTTCGCAATGCCTATATCGATATCATACTTGACCGAAGTCCGAATCAACTCAAAACCTTTTTTGCGACCTATATTCCTTTCGAACTTGAAACCCGACAGCGTATCAAGGTATTACGCTTGCTGGAAATGATGCGGCAATGCCAGCTGATGTATACCAGTTGTGGCTGGTTTTTCGACGAGATTTCGGGCATTGAGACCTTGCAGATTTTGCAATATGCCAATCGGGCCATTCAACTCGCAGAGACAGAATCGGAGCTTCAATTGGATGAAAACTTCAGGAAACTACTGGCTTTAGCTCCGTCAAACGAAGCAAATTGGGAAGATGGTGCTCGAATTTACGCCGAGTCGATTGTGCCAAGCCGATTATCATTGACCAAAGTAGGGATGCATTATGTAGTGAATGCACTTTTTTCAGATAATCCGGAGAAGCTATATGTGAAGTCCTTTGCTTTTGAAAGTGACTTTTTCGAACGATTGGAAGCAGGACTCTATCGTTTGGCCATTGGTCGAACCAGCATTCGGAGCAAAATCACCAGCTCTGAAAAACAATTTTCTTTTGCCGTCATTTATTTGGGTCAACATCACCTCATCGGCAATGCTGCCGACCAAATGAGCGAAGCCCTTTTTAATAGATTGTATGATGAACTTCGAACCGCTTTTGAAGCAGGAAATCTGGCAGAAGTCATTCAGTTGATTACCCAACATTTTGGTAAGTCCAATTTTTCGTTCTGGCAATTGTTTAAGGATGAACAGAAAAAAGTGCTGAATTTGTTGGTCAAACAAGAAACAGAACTAGCAGAGGTTGCTTTAAAGAACATCTACGACCGCAATTATAACCTCATGAATGTGCTGCAAAGGGTAGATATTCATATGCCTATGTTGTTCCGGAAGAACCTGGAGTTGGTTGTCAATAACCAACTGAGAAAAATATTCCAGGAGCCCGAACTGAAAGCTGCCGAATTGAAACGGATTACGGAGGAAGTACACAAATGGCAAATCCCGCTGGAAAAAGAAGTCATTGCCTTTGTAGCTACCCAAAAACTAAATGAACTGCTTTCGGCTTACGCAGCTGAGCCTGACCGCTTGACTGACCTGATCAATCTGTATCAGATTTTGCAACAACTCACAGAATTGGACATACAGCCCGATTTATGGAAACTGCAAAATCAAGCCTTTCAACTAGCCAAAAGCCAGCCAGCTTTGTGGCAGGAGAGCCCAACCGGCTATACTGAGATTAGGTGGTTTTTTGAACGATTAATTCAGCGGCTAAATTTGAGTTTGGAAGTGGTAGAAAGAACTTTACACTTGAATAAAAAGCGCTAATAGCTCAGATTTGGCTTGACCTCGGCCAGATAAGATGTAACAGAAAATGCACTACTTCAACTTAGTTGACCAGGATAAATGCGCCAATCATAAGTTAAAAGTTAATAGGTGCGCCGGTGATTTTGCCAATAACTTTCCTGGATTGAATTAGGACTTGACTCGCTTTCTCCCAACAATTCGAAGTCGGATTTGTTAACTTTGCCTCATCAAACCCACTTCCATGGCACAGGCAACCGAACGCAAACTCGATCTTTCCAAAACCAAAACGCCCACAGGATCTACCCTAAGCTGTAAAGGCTGGGTACAGGAGGCGGCCTTGCGTATGTTGCACAATAACCTGGATCCGGAGGTAGCCGAAAGGCCGGAGGAACTCATTGTTTATGGCGGAAGAGGTAAGGCAGCACGAAATGTAGATGCCTTTGAACTCATCGTTAAAGCCTTGCGCGACTTGGAAGATGATGAGACGCTGGTGGTCCAAAGTGGTAAGCCAGTAGCCATTTTACCTACGCATCCCGATGCTCCGCGGGTTATTATTTCTAATTCTATGTTGGTGCCGAATTGGGCGAATTGGGATCATTTTACAGCGCTCGACAAAAAAGGTCTCATGATGTATGGCCAAATGACGGCTGGTTCCTGGATATATATTGGCTCACAAGGCATTGTTCAAGGTACTTATGAGACTTTCAATGCCGTCGCTGATAAACATTTTGGTGGCAGCCTCCGAGGTCGTTTGTGCGTTACTGCAGGCTTGGGAGGTATGGGTGGTGCCCAACCTTTGGCCATCACCATGGCCGATGGGGTTTGTCTGGCGGCTGAGGTGGAAGCCTGGCGGGCCGAAAAACGCGTCGAAACCCGTTATCTCGATTACATTGAATACAACATTGATAAAGCCATTGATAAGGCACTCGAATTCAAAGCCAAGGGAGAAGCCAAATCGATAGGTGTGATTTGTACGGCAGTCGACTTACTCCAACGAATTATCGATCGCAACATTATCCCCGATGTACTCACCGATCAAACTTCGGCCCACGACCCGCTGGTGGGTTATCTGCCGCAGGGCATGTCGGTAGAAGAAGGTAATGTGCTGCGGGAAGCTAATCCGGAGGAGTATGTACGTCTGAGTTATGCTGCCATGGCTCAACATACCCGATTGATGTTGCTGTTGCAACAAAAAGGGGCCATTACCTTTGATTATGGCAATAATCTGCGTGGTCGAGCTTTGGAAGTTGGCGTAGAGAATGCATTTGATTTCCCGGGTTTTGTTCCTGCCTATATTCGACCTTTATTCTGTGAAGGCAAAGGGCCTTTCCGTTGGGCAGCATTATCAGGCGACCCGGAGGATATTCGCGTTACCGACGAATTGATGCTTAAATTGTTTCCGAACGATAAGGGACTGCATCGCTGGATAAAAATGGCACAGGAAAGGATAGCCTTCCAAGGACTTCCGGCACGTATTTGTTGGATTGGTCAGGGCGATCGCGAAAAGGCTGGTTTGGCATTCAACGAACTCGTTCGAACAGGCAAAGTTAAAGCCCCTATAGTCATTGGTCGCGATCATCTCGATACCGGCTCAGTAGCCTCGCCCAACCGGGAAACCGAAGCCATGTTGGATGGCAGTGATGCCGTAGCCGATTGGCCGGTACTCAATGCTTTGATCAATACCGCCGGAGGGGCCTCCTGGGTGAGTTTACATCATGGTGGTGGCGTTGGCATGGGGTACAGCATTCATGCGGGCATGGTCATCGTAGCCGATGGTACCCCTGAAGCAGCACGCCGCTTGAAACGCGTATTGCATAATGACCCGGCCATGGGTGTGATTCGTCACCTGGATGCCGGCTATGACATTGCACAAGATACTGCCCGGAAACACCGCCTGGATATCAGGGATCGCCTCAGTAAGTGATGCTTCCGATTCATTAGTACATGAAACTAAAGGGGCTGCTCAATCATCTCCATACAGGCGTTCATAGCGCAATATGTCTTTGTAAATCTGGCTCAGATAAATACTGGCACCATAGGTAAAATACAAACCGGTGTAATCTGTTTTGTATTCTTCATTAATGATGGCTGTGCGATAACCCACACTTCCGCCTACACCCACCCAACGGCTAAGTTTAAGTTCGATTTTGAGTCCGGCTTGCAAGGGTAAAAAACCATGATCATCGCTTAGGGTAATGTCCTGACCGCCACGTCTTTCGATACGGGTGATATTGGTAAAGCCGATGCCCGCCTCCAAAGGAATAGCGAGCTCGAATATCCCACGGTTGATTATACGCCTGGTATATCCGATACCGGCAAAATACAAACTCGCCTGGGTAATACTAATGGTATTTGTGCTGCGCTCTGCAATGATTTGGTCGACTGAAGCCGGGGTTAAAGCATAAACACCAACCGTAAAACGTTCTATATCATCAATGACTACACCTGCCGATACGCCGTAAATTTTGACCGGGTTTTGATTGATGAAAGAATTACGAATGTCGAGTCCGCCCACCAGTTTCAAATCAGGTTTGAGCACAGTGGTTTGAGCTTCAACACCCAAGCTGCCTAAGCCAAAGAGCCAGAGGACTACGATTTTTTTGAACATATACACGCAACACCGCCTTTAGCCTGATAGAACCTTATCTTTGTCGCAAATTACCGCATTCCTTGAACTATACCGACCAATTCGATCAGGAAGATAATAAAATGTCGTTTCTCGACCACCTTGATGCTTTTCGGGGGCACCTGGTGCGTTCTGCCATCGCAATAGTGGTATTGGCTGTGCTAGCATTTGGTTCGAAAAGTATAGTGTTTGATGGAATCATATTGGCCCCGAAAAACATCGATTTTTTAACATACAGGCTCTTTTGTTGGATAGGGCAACAATACAGTATGTTGAGTGGATTATGCGTTGAACAGATACCATTTGTGGTCATCAATATTGATATGACCGGGCAGTTCATGCAGCATATTACGGTTTCCATCATTTCTGGATTTATCATTGCTTTCCCTTACATCATCTGGGAATTCTGGCGATTTGTTAAGCCGGGTTTAAAGAAGAAAGAAATCAATGCCGCCCGAGGTATGATTTTTTATGTGAGTGCCCTCTTTTTTACCGGCGTTGCCTTTGGTTATTTCCTGCTTGCCCCGTTGAGCATACTTTTTCTCGGTTCCTATCAAATTAGCAACGAAGTACTCAATCAAATCACACTTTCGTCCTATATCGGTACACTTACCACACTCGTTCTGGCAACGGGCCTCATTTTTGAGCTGCCGGTACTGGCGTATTTCCTCGCACAAATTGGCTTTGTAACGGCCACATTCCTTCGTAATTCCCGACGGATAGCCGTCGTCATTAATTTGATTCTCGCTGCCATAATTACACCTGCTGATATTGGCAGTATGATACTCATGGCAATACCTTTATTGCTGCTCTACGAAGTTAGTATTAGGGTGGTAGCACGCGTTGAAAAAAATAAAGCTGAAAAATTGAAGGATATCGCATGAAAAAACTCATGATAGGAGCCGACCACGCAGGTTTTGAGCTCAAAGCAGCCATTATACGACAACTGGAAGCCTTAGACCAGGAAGTTCATGACTTCGGGACATATTCGGCCGAATCAGTGGATTATCCTGACTTTGCGCACCCTGTGGCAGAAGCCGTGGTGACAGCTGAAACCCTGGGATTTTTGGTCTGTGGTAGCGGTAACGGTGTTTGTATGACCGCCAACAAACATGCCGGCATCAGAGCGGCCCTATGCTGGACAGTAGAGCTGGCAGCTTTGGCACGTCAGCATAATAACGCCAACATTCTTTGCCTACCCGCCCGGTTTGTAAGTCAGGAATTGGCATTGGAGATGGTCAAGACCTTTCTTAATACCCCTTTTGAAGGTGGCCGGCACAAAACACGCGTCGACAAAATAGCTTGCTGATGAACCGCCTTCTCTTCTTTATTGCCGCCTGGTTTTGGGTGGTGTCGGCCGCATATGCTCAGAATGTAGCTCCCAATGTGGAAGCCATCCGCCAGGACTTGATCATGCTTACTTCCGACGAGCATGGCGGAAGGGGGACCGGTGATACCGGTTTTCTGGCAGCGGCTAACTATGTAGCTAATCAGTTACTTGAACTCGGGTTTCACAGCTTTAACTCCCAAAATCAGCCTGCTGAAAAGGCTGAGGATTTTTTTCACCAGGTTCCTTTAATCAAGGAAAAGCTGATTTCGGTGGAACTGCAAACCGGAAAAAAAAACTGGAAGTACGGTAAGGATTTTTATACCAACCGGGCCTTTGGTTCTGATGCCATATATAGCGACTCACTAAGTTTTGTAGCTTATGATCAACTTGGTCAACTTCTGCCGGCACAACTTCAAAATCAGGTCGTGGTCATCTGGCGTCAAAAAGTTGAAAAAGCTAAGCGTAGCCCATCAATCCGGGAGATTGCCCGCAGCCTGAATCGTTTTTCTCCCCAAGCCATTCTGGTTATCGATGCTGAATTTCCTTCCCAACCAACCCTGATTACCAATGCCCTTGCAGCAGAAAATATCTGTATTGATTACAGCCGCGACAGGGAATATGGGGTAAGTCCGACCGCCGGTCGCACTATCCCAATCATCATCGTCAGTGAAAAGGTCGGTCGAAAAATGTTTAAATCGGCCGGACTCGACTGGAAGAAAAGTTGGGCTGGAACGGGTCAAACTAGTAGCCAACCCATAGTGCGACAGGCATTTAAATTGAAAGCCAAGGCTACCGTAATTTCGGAGCCATTCGAAGCGCCTAATGTGGCTGGTTTGCTGCCAGGCAAAAAAAACAGCGAGGAATATATCGTGCTGAGCGCACATCTTGATCACCTGGGTATACACGACGGTAAAATTTATTATGGCGCTGATGATAATGGCAGCGGCTCGGCGGCTTTGCTGGAAATGAGCCGTTTGTTATTCGCTTACCGAGACCAGGGAAATTTGCCGGATAAAACCATCGTCTTTTTGTGGTTAACCGGCGAAGAACATGGCTTATTGGGCAGTCAATACTTTACTTCATTTCCGCCAGTACCCTTGGAGAGCATAAAGGTTAATTTGAATGTGGATATGATTGGTCGGGTAGATAAAGCCCATCTGAATGAACCTAATTATGTATACCTGATTGGGTCTGATAGATTGAGTTCAGATTTACATCGGATAAGCGAGGAGGTGAACGCCAGTTGTTGCGGTATTAATTTCGATTATACCTACAACGACCCCAATGATCCGAACCGGTATTATCAACGTTCCGACCATTATAATTTCGCCAAATACGGTATTCCGGTGATATTTTATTTTAGTGGTGTTCATGAAGATTACCATAAACCTAGTGATACGCCGGATAAAATTGACTACAATCGAATTGCCCGCATTGCAAATCTGATTTTTCTGACGGCTTATGAATTGGCAAATCGGGAAGAAGCTCTTTTGATCGATAAACAATGAGCACGGCTGCACATACATTTCTGAAAGCTGCTGAAAAAAAGGTGTTTGATCTCAAACACCGCAATACCATTAACTTCAATATGGGCAAGTACCATGTGGCTGTTGAAAAAGGTTTGCAACATTTCAGTAACCTGGAATTGGCAAGGAACAGAGCCAATCACATCAAGTGGTCGGCCATTGAAAAACTGGAGCAACATTTACTGCAATTCGAGACCAATTTCCAGCGGAATGGGGGTAAAGTAATCTGGGCGCAGGATGGGGCAGAAGCAATCAAAGAGATACTCCATATTTTTAAAAAGGTAGAAGGTCGTTCACTGGTAAAGTCGAAGTCGATGGTTACCGAAGAAATTCAGCTGAATGCAGCTTTGGAAAAAAACGGCATAGAAGTTTTTGAAACCGACTTGGGTGAATTTATTCAGCAAATAGATGGTGAGCCGCCTTATCACATCGTTACGCCCGCCATGCACAAAAGCAAGGAGGATATAGCTGAGCTATTTCACCGAAAATTGAAAACCGAACCCAATCTCAGTCCAGAAGCCCTCACCAATATTGCCCGCCAACTACTTCGCGATAAATACAAAAGTGCAGAAGTAGGTGTCACAGGGGCCAATTTTATTGTTGCCGACACTGGCAGTATTGCCCTGACCGAAAATGAAGGCAACGCCCGACTCAGCATTACTTTTCCGAAAGTTCACATCGTAATCGCCGGCATCGAAAAGGTGTTGCCTTCGGTTAACGATTTGAACTTGTTCTGGCCGTTACTCGCAACCCATGGTACCGGTCAATTTGTGACTGTTTACAACACCTTGGTCAGTGGTCCCCGACGTTCCGGCGAAAGCGACGGTCCGGAAGAGATGTATGTTATACTGTTGGATAATGGCCGTACCAATATCCTGGCCGATACCGAGCAAAGGCAGTCTCTGTATTGTATCCGGTGCGGGGCATGTTTGAATGCCTGTCCGGTTTACAAAAATATAGGTGGACACAGTTACGGATCAACCTACAGTGGCCCAATCGGTTCAGTAATTACCCCGCATTTGCAGGGCATGGAAAACTTCAAACACCTGAGTTTTGCTTCTTCTCTATGTGGCAATTGTACGGAAGTCTGCCCGGTAAAAATAGATCTGCATAAACTTTTGCTGGTGAATCGCCGGCAATCAGTAACACAAGAGCTCACCACCAAAAACGAAGACCGCAGCTGGTATTTCTGGCGGCGGGCGATGATGAGCCGTAAGTTGATGAATATGCCTAACAGCAAGCTTAAAAATCTGGCTATGCGCCTGTTTGTCAAAAATAGCTGGGGAAATCGCCGTGAAATGCCGGAAATAGCTCCCCAATCTTTCAATGAACGTTGGCGTGAAAGCCATAAAAAATAAGCAGTATACCTATGGTATTCGACCGTAAAAATTACACCGACGAGCAATTGCGTCAACTTTATCGTGGTTTGTTGTTGCCACGCATGATTGAAGAAAAAATGTTGGTGCTGCTGCGTCAGGGCAAGGTAAGCAAATGGTTTTCTGGCATCGGCCAGGAAGCCATAGCTGTAGGTGCTACCCTGGCACTTCATCCCGATGAGTATATCATGCCATTACACCGCAATCTGGGTGTTTTTACCGGTCGTGGTATGGATTTAGGGCAGTTATTCGCACAGTTTCAGGGCAAATTCAAAGGTTTTTCCAAAGGCCGGGAACGTTCTTTCCATTTCGGAAGTAATCCGCACCACATTGTTGGTATGATTTCTCATCTTGGGCCCCAGATGGCCATAGCCGATGGCATTGCCTTGGCGCATAAAATCCAGGGAGAACCAAAGATTAGTCTGACTTTCAGCGGAGATGGCGGCAGTTCAGAGGGTGACTTTCACGAAGCATTGAATGTAGCTGCTGTATGGGAATTGCCGGTTATTTTTTTGATAGAAAATAATGGCTATGGTCTTTCTACCCCATCAAATGAACAGTTTCGTTGCAAACAGTTTATTGATAAAGGTATTGGTTATGGCATGGAGGCGGTGCAAATAGATGGCAACAATATTTTGGAAGTATATGACACAGTGAGCAAATTGGCCCAATCCATGCGCGAAAATCCGCGTCCGGTGTTGCTCGAATGTATCACTTTCCGCATGCGTGGGCACGAAGAAGCCTCTGGAACCAAATATGTTCCACAAGAATTGTTCGACCTCTGGGGCAAAAAGGATCCGGTTGAAAATTACGAGAAATACCTCCGTGAAAATCAGCTTATCGACGATGCCTATGTGGCCGAAGCCCGTAAAGAATTTCAACAGCAGATTGAAGCAGGCTTAAATTTTGCCTTCAGTGAGCCTGAAATTATTCCTGATCCTGCCTACGAACTGGCAGATGTATATGCCCCATATCAGCAACAACTTACGCCGGCCAGTGGACCGCAAACGGAAAAACGGCTGGTAGATGCCATTTCAGATGGCTTACGGCAGGCCATGGAAAAGCACGATAAACTGGTGCTCATGGGACAAGATATCGCCGAATATGGAGGCGTATTTAAAATCACCCAAGGATTCGTTGAGCAATTCGGCAAGGCCCGTGTTCGCAATACGCCGCTTTGTGAATCTGCCATTTTGGGTGCTGCTTTGGGACTTTCCATCCAGGGGCATAAAGCCATGATGGAAATGCAGTTTGCCGATTTTGTAACCGTTGGCTTTAACCAAATTGTGAATAATTTGGCGAAAATCCATTATCGCTGGGGGCAAAATGCTGATGTGGTAGTCCGTATGCCTACCGGTGCCGGTGTGGGTGCCGGACCTTTTCATTCCCAATCGAATGAAGCCTGGTTTTTTCATACACCGGGACTGAAAATAGTTTATCCTTCAACCCCTGAAGATGCCAAAGGTTTGTTGCTTGCTGCATTTGAAGATCCTAATCCTTATCTCTATTTTGAGCACAAAGCACTGTATCGTTCAGTAAGTGGCATGGTGCCTGATGCGTATTATACGCTACCTATTGGAAAAGCCAGGATATGTAGGGCAGGAGAGGAGGCTACCATTGTAACTTATGGGGCTCCGGTTCATTGGGCCCTGGAATTGGCACAGCATGAAGGCTACGACCTGGAAATTATAGATTTGAGGACACTTTTACCCTGGGATCAGGAGACCGTATTCGAATCGGTACGCAAAACCGGTCGGGTTATGGTTTTACATGAAGACACGCTCACAGGTGGTATAGGCGCTGAAATTGCAGCGGAGATAGCTGAACATTGTTTTCAGTTCCTGGATGCACCTGTTGTTCGAGCCGGTGCCCTGGATACACCAGTACCATTTTCAGTGGCCCTTGAGCAGGAATTTTTGGGCAAGGAACGCTTTAAAAACAAATTAAAGTCTTTGTTGGGCTACTGATTTTAGGCTGGTTTCCATAAATTAGCGAGATAAACTGTTTCTCGACCGATGGTAAAACGTCTATGTTCGCTTGTTCTTTTGCTTTTCTGTACCTTTTCGGTATACGCACAATTACCTCCAGGGGTGAATTTGCGCTTTTTTACAAGTTTTGAAAACCCCAATCCTTTCGACAGCATGACCGCTGCCGGTAACGGTAGCTTTAACGTAATCACCAATTTAAGCACACCATCAGGCGGGCAGTCGGTTCGTTCGAGTGTGAACGTACCTCAAACTGGTTCGACGGTTACGCTTACCTCCAATACCTTTTCTACTACCGGCCAGTTTAAGGTTTGGCTCGATTTTAACCACATCGCCAAAATTGCGCCAGACGACTCAGCCCAGGTGCAGGTTTCAATAGATGGTGGTCCTTGGATTACTTTGGGAACAACGGCATGTATTTATAATGGTGCTGCCTTGGCGATGCGTACAAGGAACGGATCATTTTCTGAAATTGATTACGGAACCACCTGGCGACCTGATTTTAATGGTTGGCCTGCGGTACCAGATAGCAGCTGGTGGAAACATGAACGTTTTGATATATCCTATATCGCTGCTAACAAGGCTGATGTGCGCTTTCGATTCAGGTATACCGACCAGGGAAGCCTTGGCTTAAATAATCGTTATGGTTGGGTAATCGACAGCGTGATGGTTACCTCTGCATTTTCAGAAGTTGTGCCACCGGTAATTAACCATACAGCACTTCTCGGGCCTATTTACGATATCGATGTGCCTATTTCTGCCAATGTTAACGATGGCCCAGGTTGTGATACCACAGGCATTCATACGGTATGGACTTTTTTCCGCATCAACAATGGCCCATTGGATTCAGTACAACTACAACGCGTAGGCACTACTTTAACCTGGAGAGACTCAATCAAACGTCCACAGGTCGCAGATGGAGATACAGTTTGTTATTTCCTGCGAGCCATCGACTCTTCTCCCAATCGTAATATTCGCTATTTCCCCAATCAAACCAACCCGGGCGACAGTTGCTTGACATTTATTACCTCAGGCGTACCAATACTGACCCATGCTAACCCTATTTTGGGCTGGCAGTTTTCGGCAGGACCATTTCAAATTAATGCGGTATCGCGAGATGCCTCTGGTATCGATTCCGTAATACTGTACTACAGATTAAATCGAGGGCCATGGCAAATCAAAAAGATGGTTCAGCAAGGCACAACCAATAACTACCGCGACTCTATTTTTGTGGTAGATGGTGATACAGTAGATTATTATCTTGAAGCTGTCGACCTGAGTGCCCGTCGTTTCCGCACACGCATACCGGACACGGCCTGGACTTTCATCGCCTCTGGTCCGCCTACTATTCAGTGGCCTAGTACTTTTGCAGAAGGAACCATTTTCCTGGGAGGAGTTTATAATCTGGGACCATTTAATATTCCGGTTAGACTCACCGACGGTAGTGGCATTGATACGGCCTACTTGTTTTACAGGATAAACAATGGACCTGTCGATTCAGTAGGTATGACACGTCTTTCCGGAGGTGGCTTTGTAAACTGGACCGGTACTGTACCGGCAGTTTCGGATAGCGATACCATTTGTTATTATGTGCGTGCCTTTGATGCTTCCGTTCGAAGCAATACAGAGATAAGCCCATCAACAGGCTGTCGCACTTTTGTGGCTTTATCAGGTATAGTCCCTAATTATGTCGATAATTTTGAGGGCATACCGCTTTGGAATGCGCAGTTGGGAAATCCAAGTAGTCCTGGTGGTTGGGTTTTAGGATCTCCGAATAAATCAACCATTAATGCTCCACGAAGCGGGGCTAATTCTTGGGTAGTTGGTCCGTTGAATGCAGATTACCCGGCAAATGCTTTTTATTATTTGGAATCGCCGGTTTTTGATTTTTCAACTGTAACTGATCCTACATTATCTTTTTGGATGTGGCGTGATATTTCAGATGTGTTTAATGGTGGCGATGCTTTATGGATTGAGTTTACTGATAGCGTTTCAAATCCACAATGGACTAAACTTACAGATGTTCCGTTTGGTATTGTAGCTAATTGGTTCAATAAAACAGGGACTATTTTCGGACAGACTGGAGGTTATTGGGATGGAACTTCTTCAGGTTATATGAAGAGTGAAATTCGTCTGACTCATCCACGCTTCCAGAATACACCGAAAAAAATACGCTTCCGCTTTGTATTTAGGTCGACGCCTTCAATTCAAGCCAATGGTGTTGCCATCGATGATATTAGTATAACACGGCCGATACAGGTCGATGTAAATGTGCTCGGGGTAGTCAATGCCAATGGTCAGCCTTTTGCCGGTACACAAGTTATTTCCGGTGATAGGTTCAATTTCGGAGTAATCATGCGGAACTTCGGCCAAATTCCGTTGGATACAGTTGATGTAGTTTGGGAACTCAATAACGTCAAGGACACAACACGCGTAGTCTTTAATCCACCATTGGCTGTAAATGGAACTTCTACCGCTCGTATGTTGGATACAGTGCGTGCTGGGACTATTGATTGTTGGTCGGACATACGGGTATATGCCATTCATCCACTCGATGGTAACCGTTTAAATGATACTACCTACAGTACTGTTTATGGTATTCCTATCAAACGTTTTCCATATCTCGATAATTTTGATTCAACAGCGGCCTGTAATTGGTTACCTGTGGCTATAGGAAATAATAATATGCCATGGCAATTGGGAACCCCTGCAAAAGTCAATATTAACAGTGCCTTTTCAGCTCCCAATGCATGGGTAACCAACCTAACGGGCAATCCTCCCGGTAATGCCCAGGGTTATCTGTATTCGCCATTATTCGATTTCAGCAGTTCAGTGAACGGTTTGCTCTCCGTTCGTTTGAACCGTCGTTTCGGCACTGGATCAGGATTGCGGATTTCCTATGCCGATGAAAATTTCACCAATTTCTGGCAAACTTTGGGTGTGCTTAACGATCCGAACCCTAATTCCAGCAACTGGTACAATAGCACCGTAGCGATTGCTGCACAAAATGGCCCTGCCTTCAGCGGTATTAGCACTGGTTATTCGGAACATATTGTTGAGTTGCCTGCAGCCTTTAATTATCGGTCAAATCGGGTAAGGTTCAGGGTAGAATTCGGATCAATCAGCTCGATTAACGAAGGAGTAGCCATGGATAATTTTCGAATCTACTCGCCACCTGCAGTTGATGTGAATTTGTTAAGCATAAGCCGCCCCGTTGCCTGTCCCGACAGCTTAAAAGCCACCGATACCATTCAGGTATTGGTGAAAAACTCCGGTACAGATACTTTACGCGGGGTGAGATTAAACTATCGTTTTGTGCATCTTGCTACCGGAGCAATTGTGAATGGTGTCATATATAACGCACCGGATACCATCCTGCCGGCTGCTACGCGAACCATACAACTTCCGGGCTTCCCTTCGCCTCCTGCACCTTATGGTGACTATACCTTGCAGGTATTTGCTCAACAACCCGGTGATGGCCGACCACAAAACGATACCTTGACGCGCTGTGTGAAAACTATCCCACCGGTAGACTTAATTATGGGAAGTGTATTGGCTCCTCTTCCTACGCTTTGTTACCCAGCAGGTTTTGTAACGGTGAAGTTTGTGGTTCGTAATATCGGTCACAGCGCAACTACCACCTACAATGCTTATTATAAGCTGGATACGCTTCCTCATGTCATGGAAGTCATAAACCGGTCGATTCCACCCAATGGTCGCGATACCGTAGAAATGACTATTCCACTTCGTATTCCAATTGGACCTGCAGGTTTGCGTATTTACGTTAATTCCAGCCTGGATGTTAGAAACTTCAACGACAGTGCTTCCGTGGCCTTAGAAGGTTTGATTCCTTACGATTTGCCATATCGGGAGACCTTCGAATCATTCCCGGCAGGTCAGCAACCACCCTATTGTTTCCAGACCTTCTCTAACAGCGCAGGTTCGCAATTGGGCTTGGTACAAATTCTCAACAACGTACAATCACCAAGCAATACCTCAGGTAAGGTTGTACTGATGGGTACCCTCTCTGCGGGTGCTACAGCCTGGACAGCTACAACCAATCCATGGGATCCGAACTATCAGCCGTTGTTTTTGACACGTATGGTATTGCCGGTAATAACGTCTGCTCGTCCGAATATCCATATTCGTTTCAAACTTCTGCAGATTGCCGGTGCCGGAAATACGTTCTCTTTCCTCCGTGTATTGGCCAATGGCGTAGAGGTTCAACGTTACCAACCTGCGGGTGCAACACCACCGACCAATCCATTCCAAACGCATGACCTGGATTTGAGTTCATATTATACGCCTGGCCAACCGTTGATAATAGAGTTTCAGTCGAAATGCCGCTTTGCCTTCCTGCAAACAGGTAATAACAGAAATGGTAACCTGCTTGATGATATCACTATCTATCATTCGGTACCTAATTCTGCCAATGTAGAAGAGGTATCTTATACGCCTCCTTTCCCAACAGCAAATACAGCGGTTACGGTACGGGCGAAAATCAGGAATACCGGACAATCGGTATTGAATTCGGTAACTGTAGTTGCTGATGTGAATGGCTCAGCGCTGCAGGCGGTGAATTTCCAGCCTGGTCTGGCCTTCTTGCAGGATTCTGTACTCAGCTTTACGACCACTTTCCAGCCTTTGGTTGGCTCCAATGCTGTTTGTGTAACCTCATCCCAACCGAACGGTCAGCCCGACGCCTATCCGCTGGATGATACCGCTTGCGTCAATGCGATAGGTTTTGATGTGATTAGTAATTTCCCGTATTGTAACGACTTTGACCAGGGGCAACCGGCCTGGCTAACACTTAATCCGTTTACTTTAAGAGCTAGTCAAAGTACCTGGGTATTTGGTAACCCACAAAAAGGGCATATTAATGGTGCTGCCAGTGGAACCAATGCCTGGTATATTGGCGCCGATAGTGTGTATGGTGAGCTCGAGAATTCGGCATTATATACGCCTATTTTCGATTTGCAGGGAGATAGCTGCTACCAAATTGAGTTCTCCAGCAAATGGTTGACCGACTTCTTTAACAACGACACAACCGACGCACCTTTAAGTGGCGATGGCGGAACGGTAGAATACTCGACCAATGGTGGTGCCGATTGGGATTACCTCGGCGGTATCGATTCTATCAGCTGGTATGTAAGTTATATACAAGCCATGCTGGTACAGGGAAGTGTACCTTTCTTGCCCGGACTAGGCTGGTCGGGACGTTCCCCAGACACTTATACCCGTTTATCACACCCATTTAATCCGGATGTAGCTAAGCAAGTACTGTTCCGCTTCCGATTTGCTTCCGACAATGGATTTAATGGAGAAGGCTGGTCGATAGACGACTTCTGTTTTGTCAAAATCAGCGGCAGTTGTTTGCCCACCTCTGTTCAGGAAGCCTTTAAAGCTGGTTTCGATTTGCGACAGAATTATCCGAATCCATTTGATCGTACGACTACAATCGACTACAAAATTCCGGCTGCCGGTAAAGTCGACATCACCATCCGTGATATGGTGGGCCGAATAGTAGCTCGTTATCCGCAAGGAATACAGCTCGAAGGGGAGTACAGCACCGAAATCGATTTAGGGAATCTGAATGGTGGGGTTTACTTCTACACCGTCAGCTTTGGTGGTGAGCAGCTTACCAAAAAGATGATTATCAGCAAATAATTAAAGTTTAAAAAGAGATAAGGCCCTGATTTCAGGGCCTTATTTTTTTCATTTACTTTTCTTTTTCAGATAGAAAAGCTATATTTGCCATCCATTTGAAAAGCAATACCATGAAAAAGGGCATCCATCCAGACAATTACCGCGAGGTTGTATTTAAAGATATTTCTTGTGACTACGGCTTTGTGACCCGTTCTACCATCGATACCAAAGACACTATCGTATGGGAAGATGGCAAAGAATATCCTTTGGTAAAGCTGGAGATTTCACACAAATCACATCCATTCTATACCGGTAAGCAGATGTTAATCGACACAGCCGGTCGTGTTGATAAATTCAACCAGCGTTACAAAAAGAAATAAACTACCCAGTCTAAGCATACTAAGCTGCCCCGAAAGAGGCAGCTTTTTTATTTCGAGAGCTTTTGCAGAGAAATCGAAAGCTATCATCTTTTCTCCTACGATTTTGGATTTGACTCCAGTGATAAGCCCTATTTTTACAGCATGAAGTATTTGATTTTATTGCTTTCGCTGCTGAGCAGTTCTGTTCAAGCCCAGATTACCGACACAGTCCGGGTTATGAGTTACAATTTGTTGTACTATGGGGTGAATACCAATTTTTGCACCACAGCCAATAATAACGTCAATACCAAAAACGGGCATTTCCAAACTATTTTTCAGCATAGCCAGCCTGATGTAATAGGTGTGCAGGAAATGGGTGGTGTTTCATCGTCGGTTGGGTTTTTACAGAATGTTTTGAATACGAATGGCATAACAAGCTGGAGCAGGGCGCCTTATACCAATACCAATAGTTCTAACTTGGTTTCCTTGTTGTACTTCAATACATCTAAGTTGGGATTTGATTCGCATTTTCCTATTACTACCGTAGGCAGGGATATCATTTTGTATCGTTTGTATCACAAAAATATCCAGCCGCAAAACGATACCATTTTCATCTATTTTGCGGTCATGCACCTCAAAGCCGGCAGTACAGCCAGCGATCAGGCACAACGTGGTCAGGAGGCCCAGCAATTAATGAATTTCCTGGCGAATATGGATTTCAGAGGAAATCTGGTAATTATGGGCGACTTTAATGTGGCCAGCTCTTCGGAGGCAGCTTATCAGCAATTTATCACAGCTTCAAACCTGAATACACGCTTGTACGACCCGGTGAGTCGGCCAGGTAATTGGGCCAACAACAGCAGTTTTGCGGATTTGCACACCCAAGCACCAACCATCACCAATAACGGATGTACGTCAGGTGGAGGAATGGACGATCGATTTGATCATGTTATGATTAACAGCGCTGTCAGGGATGACTCGGCTCGGGTACAATATGTGCCAGGTTCCTATTTGGTCGTTGGTAACGATGGTATTCGCTTTAATGGCGCGGTGAACTCGCCCAGTAATCAACAGGTACCACCCGCCGTGGCCAATGCTCTGGCGGCTGCGTCCGATCATTTGCCGGTGGTGATTAAACTGGCTGTTCGTCTCGATAGCGCGGTGAGTGTTCAAAAATTATCCCGGCCGGTGTTGGGCTACAGTAGTGTGAATCAGGATCAAATGGCCATTTGGATTGAAACCGTCGTGCCGCAAATCATTAGCCTTCAAATCAGAAATTTAGCAGGTCATGTGGTGGCTTCTCATCAATTTGAAGTGAGTAACCAATTGAAAACAGATATTTCCTTGCAGCAGTTGCCTCAGGGCATGTATTTACTGGATTGGAAAGATGAAAAGGGCAGGCTGAGTGCAGGTAAAATAATCAAGCAGTAGTTCGCGGCTGAATCTCCGGAGGATTGGCGGCATAGGTCAAGTTACATTGCGCTATGAATTGCAGGATTTCTTCCTTGCCTCGCTCAGTTACAGTAGAGCTGAGGTGAAAAGCAGGCAGGTCGTCCCAATGTTCGAGCATGGCCTTTTTATAGGCAGCCACGTTCGACTGTATGGTTGCGCCACCTAATTTGTCGGTTTTTGTAACCACCACCACGAAGGGAACACCGTATTCACCCAGTTTGTTGGCAAATTCCAAATCGTTGGCTTGGGGTGATAATCGGCCATCAATTAATTGAAATACACAAACGAGGTTCTCCCTTTTGGTGAAATAATGCCGTATCATCTTTTCCCAGTCCTCTCTTTTGCCTTTCGATACTTTGGCATAACCGTAGCCTGGCAAATCCACCAAATACCATTGTTCGTTGATGATAAAGTGATTAATAAGCTGGGTTTTACCGGGTTTGGCCGAGGTTTTCGCTAGACTTTTCTGACCGGTAAGCATATTGATTAAAGAAGATTTACCCACATTCGAGCGGCCAATGAAGGCATATTCCGGCTTGTTGGGGGCCGGCAGTTCACTCATTTTGGCACTGCTTTTCTCGAAACGACAACTCTTAATCTTCATGACGCAAAGATACATTAAAAACAAGGCAAGGCTGGCACGAAACAAAGGGCCGTTGGCATTGTCTATATTTGCAACAAATTCAGCAAATGGCAGAAATCGTGAAACCCTATCCAACACAGGAAGGGAGTAAAAAACAGCAGGTCGCTACCATGTTCAACAATATTTCGGCACGTTACGATTTGTTGAACCGTGTTTTGTCGATGGGTATTGATATTATCTGGCGAAAAAAGGCGATTAAGCTACTTCGGGCAGATCAACCTAAACATATACTCGACTTGGCAACAGGCACTGCCGATTTCGCTATTGAAGCGCTGAGTTTGAACCCAGAAAAGGTAACTGGCGTAGATATTTCGTCGGGAATGCTGGAAATGGGCCGCATAAAATTGAAAAACAAAGGCCTCGATAAAAAAATTGAATTGGTGCAGGGAGATTCTGAACGTTTGCCTTTTTCAGACAATACCTTCGATGCAGCTACTGTCGCCTTCGGCGTGCGGAATTTCGAAAATCTCGACAAAGGACTGTCAGATATTTTACGTGTTTTACGCCCGGGTGCTAAGTTGGTAGTACTCGAATTCAGTCGGCCAGCATATTTTCCGGTGAAACAATGCTACAACTTCTATTTCCGTTTTATACTGCCGGTGGTAGGGCGTTTGGTGTCGAAAGATCAGACGGCCTATACCTATCTTCCGGAATCGGTGCAGGCATTTCCGGAAGGGCAGGCCTTTTTGCAGCATATGCAAGCGGCCGGATTTGAAAAATTAAAGGAGAAACGCTTAACTTTCGGGATATGCTCAATTTATGTAGGCGAAAAAAGTCGGGATTAGTACTGTTGTTGGGATTACTGGCTGCATCACCAGTATTGGGGCAACGCAATAACCCTTATTACGACGATAAAACCATTCACTTTGGCTTTTTGGTCGGCTATAACTCCAGCACTTTTCACTTGCAGCCTAATGCGGCTCGTTATGTACTGAATGATACCATGACCTATATGGCGCCGAGTTGGGGGCCTGGCTTTCAACTTGGAATCATTTCTGATTTGAGACTGGCCGAACATGCTACCCTGCGTTTTACGCCAACATTGATGTTCTCGCAACGCAATATTCAATATAGCTTTGTTAATCCGCTAAACGATATTCGACGCAGCCTGCAAATTGCCAATGTTGATTTGCCGCTCTTACTGAAGTTTCGTAGCGACCGTATCGACAATTTCCGCATGTACACCATTGGTGGCTTTAAGTATTCTATCGATATGGCCTCCCAGGAAAAGGTAGTTGAAGATGTAGAAAGAGTCAAAATCATCCGTACCGACATTGCCTATGAAATAGGCTTCGGCTTCGATTTTTATCTGCCCTATTTCAAATTTTCTCCGGAAATTAAATTCGCTCAGGGTTTGAGAAATGTACTGGTGCCGGAAACCCACGTATACAGTAATCCAATTGAAGGTTTGCGCGGCAGAACCATCATGATTTCCTTAAATTTCGAATAATGAATCGGATTGCCCTGATTACCGGCGCAACTGCTGGTATTGGTGAGGCGATGGCTGAAGCGTTGTCCGAGGCAGGTTGGTCGCTCATACTTACCGGCCGGCGCACAGAACGTTTGGAGTTGCTGGCTGCCCGCTTATCAGTCAGCGTTAAAACCCTGTCGTTCGACATCCGTGACCGGTCAGCAACCACCTTGGCGCTCGACACCCTCCCTGAAGCTTGGAAGAACATTGAGCTATTGGTCAATAATGCGGGACTTTCCCAAGGACTAGACCCGGTACACCAGGGAAATCCGGAGGACTGGGATACCATGATTGATACCAATGTGAAAGGATTGCTCACAGTGAGCCGGATAGTCAGCCAATGGATGATCGACCGGCACATTCAGGGACAAATAATACACATAAGCTCAACCGCCGGGAAAGAAGTCTACCCCAACGGCAATGTGTATTGTGCAACCAAACATGCGGTTGAAGCCATTGCCAAAGGCATGCGCATGGAGTTAAACCCTTATGGTATACGGGTAGGCACCATTGCTCCGGGACTCACAGAAACAGAGTTTTCGGTAGTGCGTTTTAAGGGTGATACTGAAAAGGCAGCCAAGGTATATGCCGGCTTTGAACCCTTAAAGGCCACCGATATTGCCGAAGCATTGCTTTTTATGGTCAACAGGCCAACACATGTGAACATCGCTGATCTGGTGATTATGCCAACAGCTCAGGCCAGTAGCACCATTGTGCTTAAAAAGTAGCCTTAGAACTTATTCCGCCACATTTGCGACGCCACAGGTTTAACTGTACGTACGTTGTATTTGGCGTTTTTCTTCGTATTGTATTTATTAATGATTTCGCCTTCTACCGAAAAATAGATGAGTTGGCCAATCGGCATACCTGCATATACGCGCACAGCTTGGGTACAAGAAATCTCCAGGGTCCAGGTATTGCAGAAGCCAACATCTCCTTTACCGGCAGTGGCGTGAATGTCGATACCTAGCCTGCCCACCGACGATTTACCTTCGAGAAAAGGGACATGATTATGAGTTTCGGTATATTCTTCGGTTACTCCCAGATAAAGTGTTCCGGGTTGAAGTACATAACCCTCAGCGGGAATGATGATTTCGTCGATGGGATTGTCGGCACGGGCATCGAGTATGAGATTGCGATAAACCGCTAAATAACGTCCGAGATGCACGTCATACGAATTGGTTCCCAGGTTTTCGCGGCGGAACGGCTCAATAAGTATACTTCCTTTTTCGATTTCGTCGAGTATCCGTTGATCGGTTAATATCATGGGGCTGAATGCTTTGGGCGACAAAAATAGAGAGCTCAGGGCAAGCTTGCTAATTTGTTGTACAAAAAGACGGCAAATGATGCATATTTCAACGAAATAACTAATTTGTTAATCTTTTCAGACTATGCCCTGAAAGCTGTATAAATCACCAAATTCACGCCATGTCCTCCAGTTTACAAGCTTTTTCAGAAAAACGAATTTTGATGTTGGGATGGGAATTTCCACCGGTACACAGTGGAGGTTTAGGAGTGGCTTGTTACGGCCTTGCGCGTGCATTGCGAGGATTTATTGATCTGACATTTGTTGTGCCACGTACAACAGAAGCTTCGGTGCTCGAAGGGGTGACTTTGGTGGGCCTAAATCAGCTTGATGCCAAATATCAAATCACCCGCCCGGAATTAAGCCGACTGGAAGGTGGATTGCCCGAATTGGAATTTTATCAGATCAGTGCTATGGCCGCCGATGCAATCCGCGCCGGTTATTTGTCGCAACCAGGTTTGGAACACATCGCTATTGCCGATTTGATGAATGATAAAGAAGTCTATGGCTCAAAACTCCTCCAGAAAGTTTCTGCCTATGCGGAGGCTGTGGCCGCTTTATATGGCGATCATTTTGACTTTGACTTGATTCATGCCCATGATTGGCTCACTTATCTGGCAGGTGTAAGGCTTAAGAAGAAAACCGGTAAACCTTTGGTAGTTCATGTACATGCCCTCGAAACCGACCGGGCCGGAAAGGATGCCCGAAACGTCATGTATTTTGTTGAACGACTGGGCTTACAAATGGCAGATATGGTAATAGCCGTAAGTGAATATACCAAACAAACCATTCAGCAACATTATGGTATACATGAAGCAAAAATTGTAGCTATTCATAACGGAATCGACCCGCAGCCTGTTTTTCGCTTTGAACATCATGTGCCTGAAAAAATTGTAGCCTTCATCGGCCGTTTAACCCACCAAAAGGGGCCATTTTACCTGCTCGAAACCGCCGAAAAGGTCATACGCCAATATCCTGATGTCCGCTTTGTTATTGCAGGTACCGGCGATAAAATGAAAGAAATGATAGACTGGACAGCCTACAAAGGACTAAGTCGGAATTTTTTATTCACAGGTTTTATCAATCGCCAAAAAGTGGAACAATTGCTGGCGGTGGCCGATGTATATTTTATGCCTTCTGTATCTGAACCTTTTGGATTAACCGCCCTGGAAGCTGCCCAGTTTGGTGTACCTTGTGTAATATCGAAACAATCGGGTGTGGCAGAAATATTACATCAAGCTATCAAAGCCGACTATTACGACACCGATACCTTCGCCCGTGAAATTGTTAGGTTGCTACAGGACGATGACTATCGAAAACAAGTAGCTGGGGAAATAGGGGAACAATTGAATGAGATGAAATGGGACGACGCAGCACTTCGGGTGGTGCGGGTTTACAGAGACTTTTTAATACATTAGCTCATGCCGAGTATTTGCCTTTATTTTCAATTACATCAACCTTTTCGGACCCGTCAGTACGATTTTATCCAAATTGGCAACGATCACCATTATTTTGATGATGTCGCCAATGAAAAGTACATCAATCAGGTGGCTGATAACTGTTATATACCTGCGAATAGGTTGATGCTCGAATTGATACAAACCTATGGCAAACAGTTTTCTATCGCCTTTTCTGTCACAGGAACAACGCTGGATCAGCTCGAAGCCCACCGGCCGGATGTGATTAGAAGTTTCAAGGCATTAACCAAAACCGGACAGGTGGAATGGATAGCCGAAACCTGCTGTCACAGTCTTGCTGCCATATATAACCGCCAGGAGTTTGGTAAACAGGTAAAAATCCAGGAAGCACAACTAAAACGCTTATTCGGACAAAAACCTAAAACTTTTCGCAATACCGAGCTGCTGTTCAGCAATGATATAGTAAACGAATTGGTGAATTTAGGCTATACCCAATTGCTGGTGCCTTCAACCGAACGTTTGTTGGGTGTTAAAAGCCCCAATCATGTGTATAAAAGTCCGCTTCACAATAAAACGCTTTGTCTTCCTAAAAACTCAAGTTTAACAGCAGAAATTACGCGTTGGTTCGCGGAACCCGGTCGCCCAGGTCAACCATTGACACCGGAAAAGTTTGTGCAAAAGTTGCTTGAACTGCAGGAAGTGCCCGATACCATCAATCTGTTCATGGATTATGAAACCATAGGTGAACATAAAAAAGCAGCCACCGGCATTTTCGACTTTTTCAAAGCATTACCGCAAGCTGTCTTGTCGGTACCCGGTTTTGATTTTGCCACGCCCAGCGCCGTTTTTCTGAAGTATAGTCCGGTCGGGAAGTATGATGTACCATACCCGGTTACCTGGTCCTATCCGAGCTATGATTTAGGTTATTTTACCGGAAGCGACATTCAGCAGGAAGCCATCAACCGGCTTTACGATTTGGCAAGTCGCATCTACGCCAAAAAAGATGAAGCATTACTCCGTGATTGGCGGCGTTTACAATCCACCGATCATTTTTTTTATATGACGCCACGTTTCGAAGAAAGGGGAGAACGCCATCATTTCAGCCCTTTCCCTTCGGCCTATGATGCCTATAATAATTATTTGAATATTTTGGTCGACCTGGAATTACGGGCAAAATAAGCCTACTCATCGCCAATTGAATTCCAACCGGTCTTGCGTCGGGCAAGACTAAGTGCCAGTTCCGCCAATTCAGACTGCTCTTCGAGGCTAAACCAGGCATAAGCCGGTCCTTTGCATTTGGTGCAAGAACCGTCAAGGTGGATATCGCCTTTTTGGTCAATAAACAATTGATGTATCGGGATTAAAGCTGTATGACGGCTTTTGCATTGGGCACAATAGCCTTCTTTCTGCTGTGTAAACTCAAAGCTGTACAGTGTTTCTTCCGGAAGAATTTCCTCTAATTCCGACAAAGTAATTTCGACCAGCGGGTCGAAACGACTGAAGTAGTTTTCGTGGAGTATGTCCTGCGGCTTCATGGTGGTGGAAAGCTAACGGACTTTTTTGAATTGGAGTTTAATTTCAGTACCTTATTTTTTTATCAACCCCTCTTCAGTCTAACTAAAGTAAGCGTAGTTTATCTGTTCAATGAAATTGGCTTGATCAAAATCATAATTGGTTGTCACCTTTTATGAGTATTCCAGCTAAATCATTGACTATTACTGTATAAGTTCCAGCAGGAATTGGATTAATTCCACCTACATTGCCTGTAGCACCAGTTCCACCCTTACTTACAACTTCATAAACCAATTCACGCTTGTAATTAAAAATTTGCACTAACTGACCAGCGTCAATTCCTTCAACCCAAAATTCGTCAACAACTGGGTTTGGTGAAATTTTTAAGCTGTTCAATGAAATTGAAACTACTACAGGTACTAATTTGTGCATTGAACTCGAACTGCAACATACAAAGGTTAGCAGAATTGAAATGAGTATATTCTTCATCGTAAGTGACTTTAGTTGTAATTTAAGATGAATAATAATATTAGGATATACAAAATATTATATCGAATTCCCTTGATCTTACTGATTAGATAATTTAGTTCTTGCTGAAATAGCTTACAGCATTGGCTTTGTGCACTATTTCATGAATAATCTTGTCGAGTTCCAGACAGGATAAATTTAGTTTTTCTCGCAACTCGAGCTCTACATCACCCGGAGGCTGCATATTCAGCAGTTCTATCAGGCCTAACATATTGGCTAAAGGGGCGCGTAGTCTGTGCGATTCGATCCAGGCAATTTCGAGCAGTTGCTCGTTCTGTTCCTTGATTTTCATCTCCTTCTCGGTTCTGTCGGTGATGTCCTTTCCAAAACAGCCTATACTGCCAATGGCTCCGTGGCTATCCTTAATCGGATAAAAGCTTATTTCGCTATAATAGGTTTTACCATCAATTTCACTGCTTTGAATGGTGACAAAAGCTTCACCCGACAGCGCCCTTTCATATAGTTTTTTCCAACTGTTAAAATAAATTTGAGGTTGATTTTCATACAATACCAATTCTCCTGCTTTGGCCTCAATGCCAAAAATGGATTTGAATCTCTCTTTAAATGCATTGTTAAATGTAATCAACCGCAATTCACGATCAACCGACCAAATGTGGTCATTGGTATTGTTGATTAAACCTTCCAGGTTACGTTGTTCCCGAATCAGCGCCTCCTGTAATTGGTGGTTGTCGGTTTGGTCGTTGATAAAAACCGCTACACCTTTCGAAAGTGGGTAAACCGCTAAGGCTAACCATTTATTCAAATGCTGATCGTATAATTCCTTTTTTACTCCTTCTTTTGAAGTAAAGGTTTGTTCAAAGACAGGTCCATAAATTAGGCTGCCTGTTTCACCGAAAAATTGACCAAATGACTGCCCGATGAGTTCCTGACGATTTCTACCCAGAAGTTTTTCCATGGATTTATTCACTGCCTGGAAATATTGATTTTCATCGAGGGTGAAAAATGCATCTGTCATCGTTTCAAGTATGGTTTGAATCTGGTTGTTCATTCTATGCACATCCCGCTGACTGGATACAAGTTCTGTGATATCCGTGGCAATCCCATTGATGGTCCGAGGTTTACCTTTTTCATCTTTGACCAAAACTGAGCGGTCGCGTAAATACCTGATGCTGCCGTCTGTTCTTCGAATACGGTATTCTATCTCACCTGAACCTGTCCTTTTCACTTTTTCGGTATGCTGCATGACTTTCTCTCGGTCCTCTGCAACTATAGCTTGCATCCACAGATTGGAGTTCGCGTAAAATTCCTCCGGTGAGCGACCGTAAAAAGCTTTAGCAGCAGGATTGAGGTAGCGAATTTCAAATGTTACAGCGTCAACCGACCAAACTACATCTTTGAGGGTACGTAAGATGCCTTCAAGTTGCTCTTTATAGGCCGACAACTGCTCGAGATACTGCAGCTTGTCGGTAACATCTTTGCCTACCCCTTGAAATTCTGTTACTCGTCCATTTTCATCGGTGATAGCTACAAATTCCCAGTCGCTGACACGATTCAGCGTTTCTACCAGACTCAACTGAAGCAATATGGCGAAATTTTTTCCGGGCGACTCGGAACACTTTGCGAGTAGGGCATTCAATTTTTTGTGCTCGGTTTTAAGTAATAATTCCGGCAAGTATTGGGGTTGTTGTAATCCAGCCGAATGACCAAATAGCTGCAGAAAAGCTTTATTTCGAAATAAAAACTTGCCATGGAGGTCAATTCGGATGAGGTAGGTCGACTGTGCTTCAACCAGTGAGAATAAATAACTTTCCTTGAGTTTTACCTCTTTGTGGAGACTTTCATTTTGAGAGCGTATGCGTTGTTCTTCGGCTATATCGTTGAGGATGATTAAATAGCTGGCATGACCGTAAAAGCGAGTTCGTTTAAAGTGAACCCGAACAGCAACCCGATTACCTGAAGCATGAAGATGTTCCTGTATTTGACCATTGGCACTTTCATTGAAAGTTGAACCAAGACTAAGTTTCTCATAATCCTGAAGTAAAAGCTGGTATTCTGACATGCCGTATAAATTGACGGCAGCCGGGTTCACAGCTTCTAATTGGCCATTTTCATCGCAAACCAACATTGGATTAGGGTGGTCTTGGAAGAGATGTAAGAATTGGGATTCTTTTTCGGCTCGAATTCTGAATTGTACCCTTAAATACCAATAAAGTAAAGCGGCTGTTACGGTAACGTAGAGTATGCCCTTGCTGATATTGGTGATTATCTCCGCTTGCGATTCGGCATCTGCTGTCGCCCAATCACCCAAAAGCAAATCGCTGACAACTATCCAAAGTATGCCAATGAAAAGGTAAGTAAAGCTGATTTTCTTGGCCATAAAATTTAAGTAATGCTCAGCCAAACCAAGCTAAGCATTTCTCAGGTATTATGGTGAATATTACCGAAAGAGAAATCAATAATTTTTTAGTAAAGCGAAATGTTATACTTGATTACCAATCTGTCGTCGCCTACTGACCACAATGCCTGATGTTTGTTACTCCAGAGGAGACGGTTGATAGAATGGCTATGGGCCAAACCCGGGAATTTGTTGTAATCGACTACTTTTTTCAATACCATATTTTGTGCATCCCAAAGTTTGACGGTTTTGTCTCTGCCAGCAGATGCTATTAGTTTCAATCCTGGGATAGCAATCAGGTGATTGATGGTTGAAAGATGGGCAGGTATACTTTCCATGAGTTTTCCTGAAGCTACTTCCCAAACGCGAAGGAGGGCATCCCGACCACCACTGAGCAAGTATTTGCCGTTGTTTAGGAAGAGGACGGTAAAAACTGAATTGGAATGACCTTCAAAGCGATTAATTTCTTCCAATTGGTGATTGAAAAGGCGGATTTGGTGATCGGAATAGGCAGCAGCAATACAATCGTCCTGGATTGCTAAAGCCCGCAAAGGGGCATTTGGCTGCAAATGCCTGCCCACAATCCGGGCTTCGTTTTTTTCCATCACCCAATACAACAACCGACCATCACCATGTGCTGATAACCAGCCATTTCCCCATTCATTTAAAGCAAAAACGGGCATATTATTCCATTGAAAACGTTTGATCTCTTTGTTTTCTGCCAAATCAATCAAATGTAATCCTCCTTCTCGCGTGCCTGCTAGAAGCTGGTTTCCAAGTAGTAGCATGCTATAAACTGTTGCTGGAACCCGGGCCACCAGGGTAGCGTCCTGCTCTTTTAACATCGACCAGCGGGCAATCAGACCATCACCACCTGCCGATAAAATATGATCCTCTTCCCGGTCGGTGGAGAGACTGTAAAGGCTATCGCGATGACCTTTTAAACGAAAAAGTGGGCGGAATTCCAAAGGCATGTTTATGTTTGTAAAGCTACTTACATTTCCCGAAACACAACTTTATGCCCTTTAAATACACTTCAAGCTTTGAGCACGGTGGGGAGCTCATTTTATGGGAGCTCAAAGAACATGTAAAGTGGTTTTATGATCGAATGACACTTTCTAAAGCACTGGAAAAAGAATTCAGGTCGATTCGGGCAGATGGGGTACGATTACAATGGGTAGCCAGTCGCTTTGTTTTGCAACAACTGGCACGTACTGCTGTATTGGAATTGGAAAAAGATGAACACGGCAAACCCCATTTTGTGCATGATACCCGCTTTATTAGCCTAAGTCATTGTCAAGGTTTTGCTGCAGCTATATCGGCTGAGGTAGCGGTTGGGGTGGATGTAGAAGTCATATCGCCACGTGTTCAACGCGTCAAAAATCGTTTTTTAGCGGCGAATGAATTGGCAATGCTAGGTGAAACCGATGCCATGTTGATGTTGGCATGGAGTGCTAAAGAGGCGATTTACAAATTATACGGTCAAAAAGGTCTCATTTTTAAAACCGATATGTGTATTGAAGCTGTGAACGAGTCTGAAAACCGGCTCCAGCTTCGTTTGCACAAAGTGGATAGCAAGCCATTGTTTCAGGTAAATTATTGCATTTTTGATGGGCTGGTGATGAGCTGGGTAGCCGACTCGGCTAGCGGGTAATGATGGTGCCTAATTGGTTGGCAAGATTGATTTTAATTTCCTCCAGCTTGAGGTGCTCCTGAAGGTATTCTTCTTCCATTTCAGGAGTGAGCTCATGGGCATGTTTAAACCTGGCCCGGCTTTCTTCAAGCAATTTGTGAATCTTTTTGAGATTTATACGACACACAGCTGAAATGACATCGTTTTCAATGTTGTTTTCAATTTTTACAATGAAAATATCATGTTTGGCGAGCCAGTTATCACTAATGACATAATGTTTTGAATAGATATCGGCTGCAGCGCTTTTGATTTCTTGGTCGGGGTGATTGATGAGCTGATGAATATCCGGTACGGCCTGGTAACCCTTCCAGCCTTCGTGATAGATACCAAATATTTTCCCGTAAGCCGGATTATCCCAGGCAATCTCATCCAACTGTTCAGTGATATAGGCAACCACAGCACGATCGGTTGATGCCATTTTTTGGTCGGCATATAACAAAAGTAACCGAATAATGTCGGCTTCCTGGTTGCTATCGTCGAGTATCCTGGTTTTGGGTTCAGTCGTGGGACTATACAAATCCTGCAGCTGGTCCACCGCATTCCGGTCTTCCGGACTAACTTTTTTGAGTTTGTTGAGACGATGTTTGTTAATCTCTGAGACCAAGGTCTGTTCCTCGATGTGTAACAAACCGGCTGTATGCGTACTGTAAGTGGCCCGTAAAATGGGGTCGCTTACCCTGGCTATGCTTTCAGCAATATCATGAATCGCCTGGGCACGGGAAACAGGGTCATTTTCAGTGCCTTCGAATAATAAATCGGCCTTAAAGTGGATAAAATCCTTTACTTCGGTTTGCAGATAATCCTGAAAACCTTGTGGACCTAATTTTCTGCTTTGTGAATCGGGATCTTCGCCGTCGGGCATCAATACCACCTTAACATTAAGATCGTGCTCGAGTAAGATATCTATACCTCTCAGCGATGCTTTAATTCCGGCAGCATCACCATCATATAGAACTGTCACATTTTTACTGAAACGACGGATTAATCGGGCTTGCTCCTGGGTAAGCGAAGTGCCTGAACTGGCCACTACATTTTCGATACCGGCTTGGTGCAGACTGATAACATCGGTATAACCTTCTACTAAATAGGTGTTTTCTGCTTTCTGTATTGCCTTTTTAGCTTGAAACAAGCCATATAGGGTTTCGCTCTTTTTATAGAGCAGGGTTTCGGGCGAATTGAGGTATTTGGCCTCTTTTTTATCGTTTTTGAGGGTGCGGCCGCCAAAACCGACTACTTTTCCGCTAAGATTATAAAATGGGAAAAGCACACGTCCCCGGAAACGATCGGCCAGACCACCATGTTCACGCTGACTGGCCAGTCCTGCGGCGACAATTTCAGCTTCGGTGAAATTACTCGATTTGGCAAAATCACTAAAGGCAGTCAGGCTGTCGGGAGCGAAGCCGAGTCCAAAAAGTTGCACACTGGCATCCGTTATTCCTCTTTCCTTGAAATAACTCATACCAATGGCTAGTCCGTCATCACTTTGTAGGTATTGAACAAAATAACTCTGAGCAAAGGCATGCAATTGATAAAGTCGGTCTCTTTCACTTTGCGCTTGTTGCTGCTCCGGGCTGGGCAGGCTTAAGTCCTCTTCTACCTCAATGTTATAGCGTTGCGCCAAGGCCCTGATGGCATCGGGATAGCTGAGGTGCTCGTGCGCCATCAAAAAGCCGACGCTATTGCCCGCCTCCCCGCAACCAAAACATTTGTACATGCCCCGGCTTGGGTTTACGTTAAACGACGGCGTTTTTTCATTATGAAAAGGGCAAAGGCCCAGGTAGTTGATGCCCCGTTTTTTGAGCGTCACAAAATCGCCTACCACCTCCTCAATCCGGGCGGATTCCATTACGCGGTCGATGGTAGTACGGCTGATCATGAACCTTCAAAAATGCGATTTTTCCTGCATTATTTTGTCTGAATAGCGCTGCGTTTTTCACGGCATCAGTGGCAAAATATCTTCTTTATCTTTGTTCCATGGCTCCTCCGATAAATTCTGGTTACTTAAAACATTACGTTTTTTTGCTCATCATATTTGGCGCGCTGCTGCATCAATTCCCCGTATTTGCGCATGCGGATACCTCGACTGCATCAGCCCAAACGGCTGCAATAAATCGTCCAATGCCAAAATTTAACCTATTAGACGGCTTACTTCGTTTTTACCAACGTTATTTGAGCCCACAAATCCAGGCCGATTGTTTGTACCATCCCAGTTGCTCCCGGTTTACAAGAAAAAAACTAAAGGAAGCTGGCGTGATTGGATTTTTTGTAGGATTAGATCAGTTTATTCATTGCACAGCAGGAATGGAGCTGGACTATCCGCCAAATCAACGAATAGCTGGAAAGGTAATCAGTGATTAGGGTGTTTTTTTGGTTATTTCTGTGTCTTTTTCAAACACTGCCGTCGAATGCACAGAACCTGGATACCAGCTTTTACAGGCATTTGGAAACCCATCAGCTGTCACGGGAACAAAATGTCTGGTGGCAATCGAACAATATTGGCAAGCATGACCTGCCCGACAGCTATGCCAGGTTTTTGCTTCAGGCGGCCTCTTTAACTCCTTTTTTAGCATTAATGCAGGCATTTCCTGATTTAAAACAGGATAGTTGTCTCACTGAAAAGGCGTCACAGCAATTTATCTTAGCAGATGATTCGATAAGGCAGTACTGGTTTACTTCATTACAAAGGAGCAGCTACAATGGTCAAACCGCACAATTGTACCGGTTGGCAGAACAGCAAAATACCTTATGGTCGCCGACTTTTGACAGTAGGATATATCCTGCATTTCAGCATATGCGAAGAGCGCAGCAGAAAAATTTGGCTGTAGCTGTTGGTTTTGATTTGGTAATTCCAGGTGCTGGAAAGGCTTATCTCGGCATGCCGCGACATGGTCTGCAAACGGCATTTTTAATGGCACTATTGGGATGGGCGAGTGCCGAAAGCATCCAGAAATACGGTTGGACATCGGCTTGGAGCATAGTAAATGTATCGGCCTTAGGTACAGTTTATCTGTCGAATATATTTGGGACCGCCTACCACCACAAGACTAGGAAAGCAAGTTTTAAGCGTAATTATTACCATGAAGTTCAAAAATATACTTCTTTGTATTCTTGTTTTTGATGTTTTTGCCCTTAAGCTCCAAGGGCAAACATTTAACGAGGATTTATTGCGGCTTGAGTATGACGTATGGCAGGCCAAAGATGCTAAATCTCAAAATGAAGCGCTATTGATTAAGTTGAGCTATCAACTAAACAAGGATACCAGTTCCTCTGACATCTTACAGACATTCAATCGATTGAATTGGAAGTTGTTAGAACCAATTCAACAGTTGCAGCTCCTAAAAAACCGAACAGTTTTTCACTACAAAAACAAAGAATGGGAAGCAGCAGCACAAAGTTTTTATGAATATATGTCGCTGAAGCCGAGACCGACAAGGGTGGATTCTATGCAATATTATTTCTTAAATAGCTTAGCCTTAGGCGATTTTTCCACTGATACAGGCTGGTTGAATTTAGCGAGCGAAGGCTCGATAAATGACTGTTTTGAATGTTTAAAAGAGACAGTCAAAGCTTTAAATCCACCTCAATGGCCAAAATACCTAAACTATTTAATACCCGGAAGTGGCATGATGACTTATGGGCAATGGGCTACCGGAGCTGGAAGTTTACTATTAAATGCCATGGGTGTAACGGGAGGCTTAGCTCTTATATCAGCTGCTCTTCCGGTGAATGCTTTGGTTTGGGCCGGATCATGGGAAATATTATTTTATGGTGGAAGTCATCGCGCCTTGTCGAATTATCAATTGTTTCACGAAACACAAAAAAAAGCGGGCCTGAACCAAATATGTCAAGCCCGCTGGGAAGAATGGATTCAAACTTTGGTGTATGAACCTTTTATTTAATGCTGGAGGTTCCCAATTGAAGGATGGTATATTTATAAGCACCGAAATCTCCAAAGTTGGTCAGCACGCCAATTGGGAAACAAATCATCGTCATACAACGAATAACTTTACCACCCCCTGTTCTTTTTAGGTCGTTGTTAACAGCGTACATCCGATTACTCAGGACGCTGATATCGGTAGCACCAAAGTCCTTTTTTTCTGCACGCGCTATGCCCGGACGATTGATTTCGTAAAGTGTAGTTTTAAATGTTCCATTATCCTTGTCCATTATGGCATATTCCAGCACATCACTTCTTTTAAACTGCTTGGCTTTTTCTGGAGCGAAGTGTTTTTTGATATCAGGTTTGGTGCCGTAAGTGATGTAATAATTACTTTCGTCTTCAATTACATTCACATCAGAAATGTACCAGCCACTGTATTCATAGGTACGGTCGATGTTTTTTCCCCAGATGAGATTTCCTTCTTTGTCAAATCGGAAGACAGTTACATTACTTTTAAGGCAATAATAATTGGTGTAACAAGCACCTTTGGGAGGGCATATGGTTATACTGTAGTTATTCATAATGGTCGTAAACAGTGTAATCTCGCCATTGTCGGCAATGCGATATTCTTCTATGACATAGTCGTTATTGATCTCATCTGAATTGCCTGTTTTTTTATCCTTTTTAAGGTCTTTCGTGTCATTTTTGAACAAATCACGGAGGAAGTCAGTATCAAATTGTTCAAAATTGACGTTCGCAAGCGTTTTGTTTTCAATGTCGAGATTGGCCTGAAATAAACCATTTAGCTTCATGGTTCTTACCTTTTTCTGTTGTTCAATATTCATGAACATGCCCACGAAGCTTACCTTTCCGTCTTTTTCCAATATTTTGAAATCGAAAATCTGTTTACCCTCAAATTTGAACGGATAATGGAAAGAATTTCCGGTTTCCACATTTGCATAAGTGTATAAATCAAAATAGTCGGTCAAATTTTTGCCTTTATCCTCTTTAATTCTGGTTTTGATGTGTAAGTTGCCATCATCACCGAATATGTAATCTGATGTTAATCTTCTGTTGGATGGTTTAGCAGTGATGGGCAATTCAACTTTGACCAATCCCTCAAAGGAAAGATCAGACTTGAGAATTTTTGCTTCAACTTTAACGCTTTCTCCTTCCTTTAAGCTTAATTCTGCACCTAACAAGATATTACCTCGCTGTTTTTCATTGGAAAGGATAAAAATTACAGGCTCACGCGTTTTACGTTCTTTAGATTTAGGATATTGCTGTATTTTTTTGAGTTTGCCAATAACTTTCAGATTCTGATCGAAGGATTGAACGTGTATCTCTTCCTGACTTTTAACGTCATTAATCCAAAAAACATAGATAACTTCTTCCTGTACATAAACACCTTTTAGATGCATACCCTTGGCGTCCTTGTTTTTGTTATTTCTCAAAATGGCGCTACTGCTCAACTTGCCATTATCGTTGTTAATAGCATGTAAATAGAAGTCCGCACTTGAATAGCCATCTTTATATGATTTGTTAAGTATGTAGGTGAATTTCGAATTTCCCCCGCTGACACTTTCAAACAGACCTGCGTTTTTATTGTCGAAACGTACATTTTGGGACCATTTAAAGTCTAATTTTTGTGCAAATAGGTTGCTGCTAAGCAAAAGCAAGCCGAGCGTTAATCGTAGAAATTGTTTTATCATAATGTTTGGTTTGATTCAATTTTAAAGACCTAAGCCAATATTGTAGTATAGTCGAATGCTGGGATAGGAAGTGTTGTCCTTGCTGCCCATTTGAATGTACTCACGGTAATAGTTACCGCTTTGGGGAGTTACAAATTCATAAACGTCGTAGGTTACTATGTTTAAGCTCAGACTTAAGCCAATTTCATTACTTAATTTAGGTTTTTTGAAATGAATAAATTGAAGGCCGTAGCGTACCCCGATTTCGTTCGAGCTTAAACTGGTTTGCCGACTGTCGGCCCTGATGATGCGGTCTTCACTATCATAACCTCCGGGCAAATCTAGTTTGGCACTACTGAAGCGATAAAATACCTGGATGGTCCTTAAAGCATTGTCGAAGGTGTCAGAATCATCAAAAAATTTAAGACCCAGACCAAAAGCGGGCCGGAATGCGTTTACAAAAGTTCCTCTTTGTAGCAGGTCAGACGGTAATTGTGAGTTATCAGAAAAATCAGCGATAAATTCTCTTACAATACCAGAGCCAAAGCCATTGCCTGCCCCAAATGTATTGATATTTCTGGTCTGCCCAACAAATAGCTCTAAACTCGAGCTTCGACCTATGGATTTTTCAAATGAAAAGAGTAACTGACCCCTTAACAACTCCATTGGGTGAAATTTTAGAAGCATATTGAAGTCACCGGATAAGTTGCTGTTCGAACTGGTGACTGATGAATAAATCAAATTCAGACTGGCCGGAGGGGTGTAGTTGTTGTCTCTGGGGTCGTTTTGAGCATAAACTTGGAGTAAGCCACCTAGGGTGACCAGAATTAGCATAAGGATATTTTTCATGTTTATTTTACTTTTATCAATACTACCAAACCGGATATTTGCTTCACCATTTCTTCGGTTGTAGTCTGTATAGGGTATTGATGGTCGGGTAGACTGACTTTTTCTGATACCAATTCGACGAGGTTGATGAGATAGCTGGACTTGATGGCATAGGACACATTGTCGCCTTTTTTGAATTTAGCATTGATTACTCCAATCAATTGCCCTTGCTGATCAAACAACGGACCTCCACTGTTACCCGGTTGGGTAGGGACGGTGATTTGATAGCTGTTTATTTCTTGATTAAAACCGGTTTTTGAGCTTACTTTCCCATCGGCAAATTTGACTTCCTTCCCCATGCCGCCTAAAGCAAAGGGATACCCGAGAGTAAAAACACTGCTACCTACTTCTGCCAGCCCACCCGTTTTGAAACGATAAAGTAACTTAGGTAAATGAACAAAGTTAGGATCATCAATTTGAATGATGGCCAAATCGTTGGCTTTGTCGACTGTAAGTACCTTCGCATTATAATTTACCGGCGAGCCATTGCGCATCATTTCAACCACAAGTTGCTGGCTGTTTTCAACCACATGGTAATTGGTAGCTAATATTCCATTTGAACTTAAAAAGAATCCTGTACCAGTCGATTTGATATTTTGGTCACCTGAATGGCTTGCGTTACCGGTACCGAATTCTTTCCAGGTTATTTTATGAGCTACTATTTGTTGCATATCACCTGCCAGGAAACCAAATTTATCACCGGCAAAAGAGAGTTCTTTGCGGAAAACCATCTCTCCATTAATAGAAAAAATGGTCTTATCCCCGGTAGCAATGACTTTAAATGTGTTTTTTTCAGCAGGTTTTATGGCGCCGGCATATGAGCCGTCGCTAAACTCAATTTTTAATCCTTCGATGACGGTTCCGAGATAAAAATAATTATCCTTCACCAGGAAATAGGTGAAATTCTCCCAGTCTTTAAAGCCCAAAATCAGCCCGTATTTGCCTTTTTTTTCGCTTATATTTTCCACTTCTGCTTCAAATGAAAATATATCACCACTTTTCGGGAAGGCAATAAATCGCGAAGTCCCTTCTTTGGTCAAGGCCTTGAGCTCTAATTTTTTATTAGAAATACGGGCAAAAGAAACCGCGCTTTTATACAGGTCCCAGTCGTTGTAATTATCATCGAAGTTTTCTTCCAGTATATTCGACTTTTGTCCTGTCTCACTGTATTCGTAATAAGGCCCTCTGGCTATTTGCCCTGCCTGAAAATTGATTTCTTTTTTAATTTTGCCATTCTCATAATAGGTTTCCTCCATACCATCCTGAAGACCGTTAGCAGCATACCTTTTCACCATTTTACGATTGCCATTTTTGTAGTACCAGCTGCATGTGCCTTGAAACAGATTATTACTTTCATCCAGATTGTCTGTTTTTAGGATTTTACCTTCAAAGTACAAGGCGTCACCGTTGATATAATAGGCACGATAGTTCCCATCACTGTCTGCCATGGCTTTTCTGTAGTAAAGAGCTAAATTTTCGGTGCATTTACGTCCGTTCCGGTCGAAAGTAATGCGTTCCTGCCCATAGGAGTATATGCCATTGAACAGCAGTAAAAACAGAAGTATGTAACGCATGAGCTTTTTAATCATCTATTCGGTTTTAGTTTGGCGTGCAAGATAAAAGTCGCTCTGTTAATAAAGAATAAATTTTACCCTGAATTTGGTATGCAAGTCTTCGGATTGCGGGCCTTTATACTCCTGCCTTTTGCTTAAATCGTAACTAAAAAAGCTATCTTTGACGCGCAATAAGCAGTTTTATATGAAATTCGGAACCAAAGCCATACATGCCGGCGTGCACCCTGATCCAACTACCGGGGCTATCATGACACCTATTTATCAAACGTCGACCTATGTCCAGGAATCGCCGGGAAATCACAAGGGTTATGCTTATGCCCGGGGTAAAAATCCAACACGTACCCAGCTGGAAGCTAATATTGCGGCTTTGGAAAATGCCAAACATGGGCTCTGTTTTGCAAGTGGTATGGGTGCCATCGACGCCGTTATCAAAATGCTGAAACCAGGCGATGAAGTCATTACAGGAGATGATATTTACGGTGGTTCTTACCGCATTTTTACCAAAATATACCTCGATTTTGGCATCAAATTTCATTTTATCAATCTCTACGACGCGGATAATGTCAAAAAATACCTGAACACCAATACCCGCCTGATCT
This sequence comes from Bacteroidota bacterium, assembly GCA_036787895.1. GTDB lineage: Bacteria > Bacteroidota > Bacteroidia > UBA7662 > UBA7662 > UBA7662. The sequence continues at coordinate 50,074 of DAIQOK010000008.1, forward strand.
GGGCTGAAACACCCACCAATCCTACCATGAAAATTGTGGATATAGCTGCTATCGCGGCTATCGCGAAGCAGGCCGGTGTCGCATTTGCGGTCGACAATACCTTCGCATCACCTTATCTCCAGAATCCACTCGACTTAGGCGCCGATTTGGTTATGCACTCTGCAACAAAATACCTGGGTGGACACAGTGATGTGGTGATGGGGGCCTTGTGTACCAACGATACTGCCATGTTCGAAAAACTGGCTTTTATCTTAAACAGCTGTGGTGCAAATCCAGGTCCTCAGGATTGTTTTTTGGTACTTCGTGGCATTAAAACCTTGCATTTACGTATGAAAGCACATTGCGAAAACGGCAAGGCAGTAGCGCATTATTTGCGGCAACATCCTAAAGTTGGCTTGGTAAACTGGCCGGGTTTCGAAGATCATCCGGGTCATGTTATAGCCAAAAAGCAGATGTTAGACTTTGGTGGAATGTTATCCTTTACACTTAAAAGCGGTAATTACGATCATGCCATGCAGTTGGCTTCTTCTATGGAAATCTTCAGCCTGGCCGAATCACTGGGTGGCGTTGAATCGCTTGTCGGTCATCCTGCCAGTATGACGCATGCCAGTATTCCGCGCGAGGAGCGACTGAAAGCCGGCGTTGAAGATGGATTATTACGCTTGAGTGTTGGCGTAGAAGATGTGGAAGACCTGATTGCCGACCTGGAACAAGCGCTTGCTAAAATCTAGTTCGGCAATACGTTGAGTAAGTCGAGCTTCTCATAGGCCATCGAAAAACCACATTGGAAGTAGTCGAGCCGTTTACGATAGCGCAGACGAACCATGCTGTCTTCGATTTTTAACGAATCGGGTAGGCCGATAATGTGGTAAGTCGTGCCCGAAAGTTGAGCCACCCAGTCGCAACCATCGGCCGCAGGATCGCCAAAGTAGGTGATTCTGAAAACACCGGTTTCCGGACAGGCGCCTGCGGTGTAGTTCATCTTTTGACAGTCGGCCTCACATGGGCTGGAGTAGGTTTTACCGTCATCGCCACAAACCGGAGAGTAGATGGCGGGGCAGATACAGCCTTCATCCCGATAACAGCTCATCGCAAAAAGGCCAATAAAAAAAAGGATGGTCACTTTCATAGTCGAAATTTAAACAAAAATAATTAACGACCATTGGGTGTAAAGCACTGAATAATTGACATTTGAAGACATGTTGCCTGCCAAAAACAAAATAGAGCCAACTATAGTGAAAGCGATGCTTGGGCAAGAACTCGAAGCCGCTTATGTCTACTATAATCGACCTGAATTTATAGGCACCGACCCAATCTGTGTGCCGCATCAATTCAGTAAACCAGCCGACATCGAAATAGCAGCTTTGTTTGCTGCCATTTTTGCCTGGGGGCAAAGGGCTACAATAATTGCAAAAAGCAAGGAATTGATGAGGAGAATGGACAATTCGCCAGCCGATTTTGTGCGAAATCATCAAGCAAGCGATTTAAAAAGGCTTCTAGGATTTGTGCATCGGACATTTAATGATACCGACTTGCTCTACCTTATAGACTTCCTACATCGCCACTATTCCAGATTTGAAAGCCTTGAAGACGCATTTTTAGAGGTAGATGCTGCAACGTCAGATCCTGACTTAAGGGCCTATCAACGACTGTCGAACTTTCACCAGCTTGTTTTTACTGCCGCTCATGCGCCTCAGCGTACCCGAAAACACCTGGCTACACCAGCAACTCAGTCAAGTTGTAAACGGCTGAATATGTTTTTGCGTTGGATGGTGCGTAGAGATGAAAGGGGAGTGGACTTCGGGCTATGGAAAAAAATTAAACCGAGTGAGCTGATTGTGCCTATGGACGTACATGTTCAACGGGTAGCTGTCCGTTTAGGATTACTGTCTGCTGAAAAAAGTGACTGGAAACACGCTATATTCCTTACCCGGGCATTGCGTGAATTTGACCCGAAGGACCCAGTGAAATACGATTTTGCCCTTTTCGGACTGGGTGTGCTCGAAAAGGGATTTAATGGGGAGCGTTAAAAATTTGCCAATTCTTCTATATACAAATCGATAGCCCCTTCAGCCAGCAACATTTCGGCCAGCGTTCGTGGATTTTTAACCGCTTTCACTGCCTTTTTCCGGTCAGTTTCGCCATGCTCTTCCATATAAAGTTCGGTGTAATGATCGAGCTCAGGATGATCGTTCGGATTTACTACACCATATAACATGGTCTCATTCAGCCGATACATCTTACAAACGTCAAAAACTTCGAGCTCATCACCGAAAACCATGACTTCAGCCACATGGTCGAGTATAAGCGCTTTGGCAGTTTTAATTACCTCGGGGTCAGTACCATTTAAAAAACAGATGATGGGGCTATCTTTGTCGGCAGCCCACTGACGGATTTTTTCGAGCTTGTTCATGATTTGATTACAGCCGAAAAATAAAGCCTAAGTGGCAATAATGTATGAACCGACCACAAATTTTCAATACAGATGATACGATAGTGGCCTTGGCTACTCCGGCTGGCGTAGGTGCCATAGGCATATTACGTTTATCAGGGCCTAAAGCCATTGAGCTGGCCAACCAGATTTGCCGCAATAAAGACTTGAATTTACAGGCGTCGCATACGGTTCATTTTGGCATAGTGGAAGACGAAGGGAGAAAAATTGATGAAGCAGTATTTACCCTTTTCAGAGCACCTGCGTCTTTCACCAAGGAGGACGTGGTCGAGATTTCGCTCCATGGTTCTTCGTTTATACTCGATCAGGTTATTCAATTATTGGTTCGCCTGGGTGCAAGAATTGCTCAACCGGGTGAGTTCACCTTTCGTGCGTTTTTGAATGGCCGCTTTGATTTGAGTCAGGCAGAAGCAGTGGCCGATTTGATAGCGGCAGATAACGAACATGCACATCGGGTGGCTTTAAACCAAATGCGAGGTGGATTTTCACTTGAAATTGGTCGGCTTAGGGCTCAACTGGTTGATTTCGCTTCGCTCTTGGAACTGGAGCTTGATTTTAGTGAAGAGGATGTTGAGTTTGCTAATCGCAGGCAGTTAAAGGAATTGTTGCTACGCATCATCCAGGTAGTAAGTAGTTTACAGGAAAGTTTTCGGCTGGGAAATGTAATTAAAAATGGGGTGGCAACAGTGATTGCCGGTCGACCGAATGCTGGTAAATCTACCTTGCTCAACGCACTGCTGAATGAGGAAAAAGCCATTGTGAGTCACATTCCTGGCACGACCCGCGATGTAATTGAAGATGTAATAAGCATAGGTGGTGTAAAATTCCGCTTTTACGATACCGCAGGTATACGCGAAGCCGAAGATATGATTGAGTCGATTGGCGTGGAACGCACCTTCGAAAAGATGGGGCAGGCGGCTATCATATTGTATCTGTTCGATCTTACCCAAACCAGTCCGGCCCAATTGCAAGCTGAGCTCAGCAGTATGGTCAAACACAATGCTGAACTTATTTTGGTGGCCAACAAACTGGATGAGGTTAAAAGTTTAGATGGCCTGGAAGCTTACCGCAAGCTGGGTGATGTTTTATTCATCTCCGCCAAAAAGAAAGAAGGATTAGATGATTTGCTGGGAAGACTGCTTTCACTCGTCGAGGCAGGGAAAATCCAGAACGAGCCCATTGTCGCCAACGCCCGCCACTTCGAAGCCCTAGGCAGAGCCAATGCCGCGTTGCAAGCGGCCGTGCATGCCATGGATGCTGAATTACCTACTGATCTGGTAGCCCAGGAAATTCGCCAATCGCTGCATTATCTGGGTGAGATTACAGGTGAAGTCACGACTGATGACTTGCTGGGGAATATTTTTAGTAAGTTTTGTATCGGAAAATGATTCAAGGTTTAGGTTTTTCTGGCAATGAATAATGCCAGAACTTGATTCAGTAGGCAATGAGTTGCTGGTATTCAGTTTATTAATTGTTTAAACTAATTCCGTATACAAAGTAGCTACGAGCACTACGCAAAACGGCATCGTTATTAACGAGCTGGTCGCCAGTAATGCCTCAGGTGCTGTTGATTCATTTGGTGACCACGACGACTAGCTTGAACTTTATAACAATAATGCGCAAGCGGTCGACATCAGCAGCTTCTGCATTACTGATAATCCGGCAAATATTAGTAAGCGGCGATTTCCAGCCGGCACCATAATCCCTGCCCATGGTTATTTGCTTTTATGGGCAGATGAAGAACAATTCGAAGGGGCCTACCATACCAACTTTAAATTATCAGCACTGGGAGAGGACCTTATTTTTTCAGATTCTGCCTTGAACACCATCGATCAGTTGATTTTCCCGGCCTTGGCAACCGACCTGGCCTATGCTCGCATACCTAACGGAATTGGAAGTTTCGTTGTTCAACAACCAACTTTTGGAAGACACAACGGATTTGCGACGGTGGTTTCCCACATCCAAAAGCCACAACGACTCGTCGTATATCCCAACCCAACCGAGGATTGGATATACCTCAAATTAGACAATCCGCTACAGGAGCAAGTGATTTGGGATGTATTTGATAGTCAGGGCGGTAGCAGCAGGCAGTTCCACAGAAAGTGATATAGCTAGCCTAAACTGTTCACAATGGAATACAGGCATGTATATGGTCAGAATTCAACATGGCCAAACCATTCAATTGGCGCGATTTATTAAAAGATAGAGCTGGGTCTTTTAATTTTAAAAACAATCAACCAAACTGCGAAACTGCGGCTTAAATGTTTGATTCGCTGATTTCTGCCTGAAACGAACTGTTTTTTTCTCACCAGCTAACAGGTCAAAGTAATTGTTTTCCAGTTCAAATCCCGGGGCAATGATTTCCAGATCTTTGACCAACATGTCGGCATCCAGGATGAGCAAACTATCAGCTTGAATGACCCAGTTGATTTTTGTTGGTACAAGAGCCAATGATTTAGGAGGCACCAAATAAAATGGCGCAGACCAACGGGTTTTTATTTGTTCTGAAAGTAGCACAGTGCGTATGTACATTTCATTTTTTGAAACGCGCTTCGGTAAGAAGCTTCTCGTTAATCGGATGGAATGAATCGGGAAGTTCTCCTCATCAAAATAAATCAAGGTATCCTTCAGCAGATAGTTGTGTTTGGTTGAGCCTAGCTGAATTTGAATGCCAGTACCTTTTTCGAGTTGATGGGTATCGCTAACCCATTGAAACACGAAGGAATCTGCAGTTGTATCTACCCGAATTAGGTCAGGCGCCCAACTTCTTTTTACCTGATAGTAAAATGCTTTGGGCTGCTGCAGATAGTCTATGGCACTCCAGGAAATCGCCGGCCAGCAGTCGTTCCACTGCCAGAACAAACTCCCCATACAATAAGGCTGGGCAAAACGGTGGCTTTCCATGGCGATCTGCATGCCTCGCGCTTGCAGCAATTGAGAAACATAAGCGAATTTACCGGCATCATCAGGTAACGGATAGTCGCGAGCCATATAAATACGTATGGTAGAATCTCCAATGGGGTGTTTTTGATGAGCTGACATCCCGAAAAGGGCTGAATCTTTCGATAAACCTTCAACCATCAGTTCCCGTGTTTCGGTGTTTGGGTAGCCCTGAAAGCCGTATTCAGAGACAAAACGGCCGGTTTTGAGTCGATAGTTTTCGAATGGTTCGAATCCCCACCATACGCCCCAATAATGCACATCACCGCTTTTATAAGCCGTATCCCGGCCCCAACCGTTAGCGGGTGAGCTGGGATGATAAAATGCCCCAGGATGACCATCAGCCACCAATTTGGGGAGGATTTGATGAAAAAGTTTTTCGTATTGCCGGTAGAGGAGGAGGCTATCTTCCAGGCTATAGCTCATACTTTCCTGCCAGTGCCAGTTAAACCAACCTTCATTGATTTCGTTATTACCACACCACAATGCGAGTGAGGTACGGTTGCGCATACGTTCGATTTGCTGACTCGCCTCGAGACGAACATTGGTTAGAAATGATTTATCGCCCGGATAGAGCGCACAAGCGAACATAAAGTCCTGCCAGACCAAAATACCCAATGAGTCGCAGGCATCCAGAAAAGTTTCATCGGCATAAGTGCCACCTCCCCAAACGCGGAGCATGTTTAAGCCCGCGGCTGCAGCCATTTGAACTTGTTGGTGGTATTTTTCAGCACTTATTCGGGCTGGAAATTGGTCGGGAGGTACCCAATTGGCTCCTTTCACAAAAATGGGTTTGCCATTTACTTCGAGTGTAAAGGAGGCGCCAATGGAGTCGGGCTGTTGCACCCACTTAAGGCTTCTGAGGCCGGTTTTGAAGTGTTTTTGATCAACCAGCTTGTTGTCGACATACAAATTCACCTCCACTGGGTAAAGTCGGGCTTGGCCATGTCCATTCGGCCACCACAGCTCCGGCTGAGGGATTTGTATGGGTATCGAATATGCTACCTCATGCAAGCTGTTCGCTTTTTTCTGGCGTGCAGATAGCCACTTTTTGCCATCAAATAGTCGGGTTTCAACCTCCCAATTAGAATTGTTGGCAAGCTGTATACTTCCACTCAGACGAATGTTAGCTTGGCTGGAATCGAGCTCGACAATGGTCAAAAGGGGCTGATTGAGCCTCGGTGCTGAAATTAGGGTCAATCGCACATCTTTCCATATACCACAGCCTAATAAACGGGGCGCCCAGTCCCAACCGAATTGGTATTGTGCTTTGCGGATAAAAGGGGCATCGCCCCCAGGCAATGGCAAGGGCGCGTTTTCGATTGATTTGCGGGCGATTTCAATTACAGGGGAAAAATGAAGTATGAGTACATTTTCACCCGATCGAAGCAGTTTTTTTGTTTCATATTCCCAGCTACGAAACATATTATTAGCTCGTCCCAGCTTTTGGCCGTTCAAATAGATGTCGGCTTCGGTATCTATTCCATCAAATTGGAGGAGAATATGCGCAGCTTTAAGCTGCATTTTGCTCAGCTTAAAAGCTTTCCGGTACTGCCATTCCAGGCTATCTACCCACCTCACTTTTTGCTCATGAATGCCTGTCAAAGGATCTTGAATATGCCCATTTCGTGCTAAATCGAGATAAACATTACCCGGCACCTGAGCTGGCTGCCAATTACTATCCGCATTCGATTTCATCTCCCAGTCTCCGGAGAGTCGCACTATCTTGCTTTGAGCAAAGCCGCTGAGAAACCCACCCATAAGACAAAGTAGCAGCGCAAATTTCTTCACAGCAAAAGGGTTTTGAGTTGGGCAATTTCTTCAGCATCAACCGACTGATTATCGCCAAGCATTGCTGCACTGTGATACCATTTTAACCAACATTGCTCAAGCAGCTTAGGTAAATTTATACTTCGAATGCCACCTCCGGCAATAAATGATATTGAGGGATAACTCCTTTGCCATTCATTTAGCTTTTGGCTACCCAATAGTGCATTTTTTGCACCACCTGCCGATAAAATGCCTGTAAATCCCCATTGAATGGCGGTTTCTATGGCTTTTTCCTTGTCGATGCAAACATCAAAAGCACGATGTAAGGTGCAGGGCAAGCCATCGGCTAATTCGATCAACAGGCGATTACTTTTTTCTTCTAATTGGGCCTGTTTGTCGAGAAAACCAAAGACGAATCCATCTGCCCCGGCTGACTTCAAGGCCTGCATTTGGTGTTTGAGTAGCTGTAAACCGGCGAAACTGATGCTGAAATCAGCAGTATCCCGCAGCATCACATAAATGGGCTGTTTGATTCGACCGCGTATTCGGGCCAAATCAAAAGGGTCGGGGGTTAAGCCGCCACTGGCATAATCCCGACAAAGTTCAATGCGGTCGGCACCTGAAGTAGCGGCGATAAGGGCTGAAGGCAGATTAAAACAAGCTATTTCGAGTTTTGGTCTCATTTGAGGTAATAATCGGCTTGGATCAATCGATTGCCCTGTGTGTTGTGAACCGCATAACTAAAACCTTTTTGCAGACAGTAGCTGCCAAATCCTCCGTCACGTCGAAGAGCGATAAAGCCAATTTGAATGGCATCTAGGGCCTTATTACGACGTTTTTGTGCATTCACCACCCGCAACACAGCCGCTTTACAAGCCTCTTCGGCTGTACGCCCCTGACGCATCAATTCCACCACCAGGTGGCAACCTGCAACGCGTATTACTTCTTCACCATGTCCGGTAGCTGTGGCAGCACCTATTTCATTGTCGACAAACAAGCCGGCACCGATGATGGGAGAGTCGCCTACCCGGCCATGCATTTTATTGGCCATGCCGCTGGTCGTGCAGGCTCCCGATAAATTCCCGGCTTGGTCCAGAGCAATCATGCCGATGGTATCGTGATTTTCGATGTTTACTATGGGTTTATATTCACTGGTTTTCAACCATTCCCGCCATTCTCTTTCGGAGTCGGGCACGAGTAAATTCACTTTTTTGAAGCCTTGTGCTAAGGCGAATTGCAATGCACCTTCACCAACTAACATCACATGTGGGGTTTTCTCCATCACAGCTCGGGCTACCGAAATGGGATTTTTGATGTGCTCTAAACAAGCTACGGCGCCAATATTGGCCATTTCGTCCATGATGCAGGCATCGAGTGTAACCCGGCCATCGCGATCTGGACGGCCTCCATATCCTACGCTTCGTTCTTTGGGGTCGTCTTCGCAAAGGCGAACGCCTTGTTCAACAGCGTCTAACGATCGCCCACCCGCTTGGAGGATTTTCCAGGCAACCTCATTGGCCTGAATGCCAAAATTCCAGGTCGAAAGTACCAGTGGTTCAGAGACCTTTGGGGTAGCATTGATGGCGAGACTTTGTAAAGGTTTCAGCGCGAGTCCGACTGCTGCCAATGCCTGCCATTTGAAGAAGCTTCTGCGATTCATTTAAGTGATTTAAGGGCATGTTTGCCATGAGGAATGCCTTTCTGATCAAACCACTGACTGTGTAATTTGAGCCTCCACAGAAAGTCGGGGTAGTTTTTGTGCTCCGGATTGGTCCAAAGTACTTCGGATAAAGCTAACATCCGAGGTAGGGCCATATAGCTGACCTGCTTGAAAGTAGGCATGTATTCCGTCCACACATTGCCTTGCGCACCGAGTATGTATTCGGCCTCGGTTTCATTCAAAACTGCAGGTGTTGGCTGGTAGGCGTAAACTGCCTCCACGGAGTTAAAGCCTCCTATGGCCAGGGGCTCTGCGCCACGGTCCTCGCTTTGGTAATGATCAAAATAACATGGCCTTCCAGGCGACATCACAGCATAATGCCCGGATTTAGCAGCCGCAATGCCGCCATCAGTTCCCCGCCAACTCATCACAGTAGCATAAGGTGCCAGACCACCCTCTAAAATCTCATCCCAGCCAATGAGCTTGCGCTTTCGACTGTGCAGGAAATTTTCCATGCGGGTAATGAAGTAGGATTGAAGCTCATGTTCATCTTTTAAGCCTTTTTCTTTCATACGATGCTGGCATTTAGCACAACTTTTCCAGCGTGTCTTCGGACATTCGTCGCCACCCACATGGATGTAGGTTGAAGGAAATATGGCGATAATTTCGTCGAGTATGGTTTGCAGAAATACAAAGGTGCTGTCGTTGCCGGCACAAAAAACATCGTCGAAAACACCCCACCAGCGACCTGTTTCGAATGGCCCTCCAGTGCAGGAATATTGCGGATAAGCGGCCAGCGCGGCCAGTGCATGTCCGGGCATCTCGATTTCCGGAACAACGGTAATATGCCGGGCAGCAGCATAGGCAACCACCTCCTTCATCTCTTCCTGGGTATAAAAACCGCCGTATTTTTTGCCGTCAAATTTCATGTCGGATGAAGGACGACCAATCAGCGTTTCCTTCCGCCATCCACCAACTTCAGTCAGCAATGGATAGGCCTTGATTTCTGCCCGCCAGCCCTGGTCGTCGGTCAAATGCCAGTGAAAGCTGTTCATTTTGTACATCGCCAGGTAGTCGATGTAATGTTTCACTTCGGCAACAGTGAAAAAATGGCGGCTACAATCCAGGTGCATCCCACGCCAACGGTAAGTTGGCTCGTCGATTAAACTCACTTGCGGCAGCAGCAGGGTAGGAAAGGCGTCACACAATTGAAGCAAGGAAACTACAGCATAAAATGCACCTTCAGGACTCGAGGAAACAATCCGGATCTGATAAGCGCTTACTTCCAGTTCATATCCTTCTTGTAACATCAAGTCGGCTAGCACAAATTCTATTGCCGGTTGTTTGGGTGATGCGACAGTTGCTTTAGAAAGTTGTTGCAGACCTCGGTCGCGTAAACTTTCCTGCAGGAAACGCGCTGCTATCGGGAATTGGTCTGTGCCTATAAGCTGCGCTTTTTTAAGCTCGAACATGGGGCCGGTGCGCCAACGCACTTCTTGTGGTTGAGGAATGAAAATTTTAGGCTGGGCAACTGACGAGGAATAAAAACAAAGGTTCATCAACAGCAATAAACAAGTGCGAAATCCACAGGGAAGTTTGGCTTGGGTCATCATTAATTCTTTGAAACAAGATAAAAATAAAATGGTACTGCCCGCTAAGGATATATTGCAGCAGAAAGCTTAAGTTTACAAGTGTCAACTACTTCTTATGAACAAATACATTAAATGGACGCTCATTGTTCTTACAGTCCTCATTCTTGGACTTTGGCTGGCCTTTCGGGTCATGACGGCCAATACCAAAAAGGCAAGTCCCGAAAAAACAACCACCTATCAGGCCGACAATTACAATATAAAAGTTACCTATTGTAGCCCTTCTAAAAAGGGCAGGGAAATTTTCGGAGCCCTGGTTCCCTTCGGTGAAATATGGCGGACAGGCGCTAATGAAGCAACCACCTTCACTACCGCTACCGATTTGATTATCGAAGGCAAAACATTACCCGCAGCTACCTATACGCTTTGGACTAAACCAGAAGCTACCAGTTGGACAGTCTATTTTAATAGCGGCGAATACCCCTGGGGCGTTAGCTGGGGTGGTAAAGCCAGTCGTGACCCGGCTTTAGATGTGCTCGCTGTTGAAATACCAGTAACAGAGCTGAATGAAGTTGAGGAAATGTTTACGATTTACCTTTATCCCAACCCTTTACGTATGCGATTGGCCTGGGATAAAACATCGGTGGATATAGCCATTCAATAGACTTAGTCTTTAGGATAATAGTAGCTTGCAAGCGCCCAACCCACAACTTTTATTGGAGCTGGTAAACACACCTATGCCTTTTGGTAAATACAAGTCAACTTTAATCTGCGATTTGCCTGTCTACTATCTCGAATGGTTTGCACGTAAAGGATTCCCAAATGGTAAATTGGGACAACTTTTGGAGACGATGCTCGTGATTAAGTCGAACGGATTGGAAAGTCTGCTGCAACCTTTAAAGGTAAAACAAGGAGGAGAAAAGAGATGTTTTTAAGATATGTTTTTTCCGAATTGAGAAAAAATCCCATATTGACACAACTTTTTAATTTTCGATTTTTCTAGATGTTTACGTTAGCCCACCAGCGGTTTTGGAAACATTGCCTTTTATGCGCATTATTTCTACTTGCAGCGGTAACTCAGCTTCAGGCAGCAAAGGTGAAGGGCAGTTTGTTTATCGTGGGCGGTGCGCTCGATACTAGTCTGGCTTTGCGCATGGCCGAGTTGGCGAATGCCCGTACCGGTGGTTATATCGTTGTTTTGCCTCTGGCCAGCGAAAAGGCAGATTCAGCTGCTTTGAATGCTGTGAAGTTATTCGAATCGCAGGATGTTAGGGCGGTTACCAGTATGTTTGTGGGGCAGACAGACACAGCAAGCCAGCAGCAGCTGGATAGTATTTTGGGTGCACGTTTAATTTATATGACCGGTGGCGACCAAACCAGGTTGATGCAATTAATTAACCAGCTCAACATTAAAGCAACGCTTATTTCAGCTTATCAGCAGGGTGCCATGATAGCAGGAAGCAGTGCTGGTGCAGCTGTAATGAGTAAGTGGATGATTACAGGCAATCAGTTGAAAACGGCGGACTATGAACCTACTTTTTCGCGGTTGCAGGCAGGGAATCTGGAACTGGCCGAAGGCCTGGGTTTAATTGAGAAGGCGGTTATAGATCAGCATTTCATAAAAAGAAGCCGATATAATCGACTAATCAGTGCAGTGCTCGAAAACAAAGGTGTAAAAGGTGTCGGCATAGATGAAAAGACTGCCATTTATGTCAAAGACGGTCGGGCTGAGGTGTATGGTTCCTCTCAGGTAGTGGTTATCACCAGCCGGAAAGCCCGCCCGCCTCAAGCGGGTTTACTTTCTTCGACCAATGTACGTCTGACTATTTTATGGGCAGGGGATAGGTTTACGCTGCGGTGAGTTCATTCAAAGCTCTACTACTTTAATCTGTAAATCAAACAGGCGCTTGCAGCGGGAAGCACCGGAAACTCCAAGAACCCGAATTCGAATAGGCTGGGAGGAGTTTTCCGAATTTGATTATGCTGAACTTCAAATGCTGCGCCTAAGTCTAACTCAACACCAAATCGTTTGCTAAAATTGATTTCTCTTCCAATTTTCGGACTGAGGTAAGTGTATTCATTGATATACTTATTGTTTTCGGTCCTAAATACACTCAAGGCCAATCTACAGTACCAGGCATTACGTTCGGTGAACTGTGATTTTTCCGCGAAATAATAACGGATATCACCACTTAAACTGGTCATTGGAAAGTCTTCAGCACTCCATCTTAGCATACCATAACTTACCCCAAATTGAACCTGTTCAAAAGGAAAGTTTACGCCGATACATACAAGCTCAGGTAGGCCAAAACCTATGGATAAACTTGGCCTGACTTGTGCATGAGCTTTTTGAGTTTGAAGAAGTAGAATCAACGAAAAAATACAACCGAAGACGCTTATCTTTTTTTGCAGTTGACTAAATGAATGGAAAGGGATAGGTTTAAACGTCAATAGCGTATCTGTTTGATTTGAGTTAGCTTAGAATGCCTTTCATTACAGCAACGGCCTCAAGAGGTGTAAAAACAGCTAAAGTACTTGTTTTAAAATCTTTGGTTTCTCTGGTAACGATGCCATCGAGTTGTAAAATGCCCAAAGCACTATGGTATTGTATGGCATCTTCGAAGTCTTTAAAATCTGATTTGAGTGCGTTTCGTATGATTTGCTGGTCAACAGCAATTCCTGTCGTCCAATCCTGTAGCTCAGCTAAAACCGCTAAGGTTGCGCGATGTGAATTGGTTTGTTTGAGTATGTAGTAAATGTTGTTATAAGATACAGCTGAGACATATATGGTCAGTTCGTTTTTTAGGCTATAATTAAAAAGTTTGGCCGCATCTCTGGCAAAAGGTCTTCGATCAGCCAAAAAATCGATGAGCACATTCGTATCAAGGAAGAAGTGCTTCACGATTTGAATTTTTTCATAAGTCCTTCCGTGAGCGCTTGATCGTACTCATAATCTACCGCTAACTGCACACTTCCCATCAGTTTTAAAATTCTCGGAGAGATGGCATCCTCTTCAATTTCATCACTAGAAAGTGTCATCAGATAATTCTCCACGAGCGCAGACAAACTTTCTCCCTTGTGCTTAGCATACTTTTTTGCTGAAGTAATTACTTCATCATCAATAGTTAACGTAAGTTTGGCGGTCATGACACGTGTGTTTTAATGGTAAATATACGTGTAAATTTTAAATTTGTTCTTGAATAGCCAGTGTCATCCTGATATTTTCTTATTCGCCATGAATGACTGCAAATCAAACGTCCACCCTTTGTAGTACTGGAAACTTGATCCATGTCTGATATAAAATTTTGTCAGTTGGTGGTAGATGTGATCCGCGTTAATCAAGACTAAGTCAATGATTTGATGGCTGCTAACAGTTTGCTTACGTTCCGATTTTTCGTTTTACAGCCTGAAAAACAAGCTGGTGCTTATGCCCGTAAATACTGGTAAATCAATAGTATAGTCATTCAACAATGGGCCTTGCGGCATTTTTCTGGTTCGGACATGTTTTAATAAAATGCTAACTCCCCAATCCAATTCGAGTCCAAGTCTGGGTGTTAAGTTAAATTCTCGCCCAATCCTCGGATTCAGAAAGATAAAGTCTCTTCGATATTCTGTGGATTCAGATCTGTTGAACGAAAGTCCGAGTTTGCCATACCAAGGTTGGCGTTCAACATAACGGGCTTTGCCACCACAGTAATAGCGTAAATCAGCCGAAATACTTATCGGTTGAGGTTTGTCTGCGTTTGAATATACACCTAAAGCTCTGCCACAAGAAAGCCCGATTTGAATTTTTTCAAATGGTAATCTTACACTTAGGTGGGTGAACTCCGGAAAGCCAACACCAATTGCCAATATAGGTGGCTTTTGCGTATAAGCTCTCAGTGGTAAAATCAGAAAACCCCAGAATGAAAGCAACAAAATTTTCAGCATTATACTAATCAGATTTCTAGCGCAAATCGGCCTCCTTATCTAAATACTCCTGCACTATGCCAATGGCATTGGTCACCACATCACTCAAGGCAGTAATAAAAGTTCCCGGCTCAGCAATGGAGATGGCATGTTTAATGGCTTCAATCTCCTTAGGAATAATTTCATAGGTCATCTTTTTATCAACCTGTTTGATACCGCTAACAATCAGATTAATCAATTCCTGTTCTGTCCGTCCGCGTAAGTGTTTTTCCTGGCGGATAATGATGTGATCAAACATGCGGGCAGCAATTTTGCCACATTCGGTAATGTCTTCATCTCTCCGGTCGCCAACGCCTGATATGATACCCACTTTTTTCGGTGAATCTACATTACTCAAAAAGTCCTCAATGGCCAGATAGCCTGCCGGATTGTGAGCGAAGTCGATCATTACTTTAAATTCCTTGAAGTCGAAAATATTCATCCGGCCGGGCGTAAGTGCCGGTGACGGAATGAAGGTCTCAAGCGACAATCGGATGGCTTCGGTGCGGAAGCCTTGCAAATAACCGGCTAGGGTGGCAGCAAGTACATTTTCGATCATAAACCGGGCTTTGCCGGCCATGGTGAGCGGGATGGTGGTCACTTTTTCAATTCGGATTTTCCAATCGCCTTTTTTGATGGTGATAAAGCCATTTTCGTATACCGCCGCTATGCCATTCTTTTTAGTGTGGGCTTTGAGTACGGGATGATTTTCATCTAATCCGAAATAAGCAATGTTACATTGTAACTCTTCACCAATTTTTACGCACCACGGATCTTCGGCATTGAGCACTGCCCAGCCATCACGTTTGATGCTGCGAACCACAACCGATTTTACCCGGGCGAGGTCTTCGAGCGTCTCAATGTCGTTCAGCCCCAAATGATCTTCTCGGATATTGGTGATTATACCGATATCGCATCGACTGAAGCCCAAGCCGGAGCGGAGAATGCCACCTCGGGCAGTTTCGAGAACGGCAAACTCTACGGTAGGGTCTTTAAGTATAAATTCAGCACTTATTGGTCCGGTAGTATCTCCTTTTTCGAGCATGTGGTTTTGCACATAAATGCCGTCGGAAGTGGTGAAACCAACACGATAGCCAACATTTTTGACCATATGAGCCAGCAAACGCGTGGTGGTGGTTTTTCCATTGGTACCGGTTACAGCAATAATCGGTATTCGACTGGCCTTGCCGGGTGGGTAAAGCATGTCGATTACCGGCGCGGCCACATTGCGTGGCAGACCTTCAGCCGGAGCCAGGTGCATGCGGAAACCGGGTGCGGCGTTTACTTCAAGTATGCTTCCTCCGCTTTCCTTGAGTGGCTGGGTAAGGTTAGGCGCCATGATGTCGATACCACAAACATCCAGGCCAATAACCCGGGATACACGCTCAGCAAGGAAGATGTTTTCGGGATGTACCATGTCGGTTACATCTATCGAGGTGCCGCCGGTGCTGAGGTTGGCGGTTGATTTGAGATAAACAACTTCTCCCTTTTTCGGTACTGTTTCGAGGGTATACCCCAGTTTTTCGAGCAAATCCATGGTGTCGCGGTCGACTTCTATCTCAGTAAGTACATTTTCATGACCATAACCCCGACGCGGATCCTGGTTTTCGATGTCGATGAGCTCCTGAATATTGTGTTTGCCATCGCCTTTCACATGGGCAGGCACACGTTGCGCTGCAGCCACCACCTGATTATTGATAACAAGCACCCGAAAGTCGAAGCCGGTGATAAAACGCTCGACAATAACTTTTCTCGAATATTTTTTGGCAAATTCCAGTCCTGCAACGGCATCTGCCCAGTTTTTAACATTAATGCTGGCACCTTTGCCATGATTGCCATCCAGTGGCTTGATGACGATAGGATAACCAATGCGGTCGATACAGGCTTGCAAATCTTCTTCATCTATGCAGATATCCCCTTTGGGTACCGGCATGGAAGCGTCGTCGAGCATCTGTTTGGTGAGCTCTTTGTTGCAGGCAATGTCTACTGCGATATTGCTGGTATGCTGTGTAATCGTAGCCTGAAAACGCACCTGGTTTACCCCATAGCCCAATTGAATTAGGCTATTGGTGCCCAAGCGTATCCAGGGGATATCGCGAGCTACAGCTTCGTCTACCAAAGAGCCGGTGGATGGCCCTAAGCGCACATTTTCACGGATACGCCGCATTTCCATAATATCAGCTTCTAAGTCATACGCCTTGCCATCAATAAGTGCCTGTGCAATACGGACAGCTGATTCAGCTGCAAAAAGGCCTACTTTTTCTTCTACATAGCTGAATACTACGTTATAAATACCGGGTGTTTTGGTTTCCCGTGTCCTGCCAAATCCCGTTTCCATACCTGCGAGCGTCTGGATTTCGAGTGCAATATGCTCAATTACATGACCCATCCAGGTGCCTCGTTCTACCCGATAAAAAAAACCGCCGGGTTTGCCTTCGGAACAGCGATGCTCGTACATCGAGGGGAACAAAGCCTCTAAGCGCTCTCGGAAACCGGGTATTTTGTTTGTTGGCTTTTGCTCCAGCTCTTCTAAATCGAGCCGCATTTGAATAAGTTTTTTGCGATTGATGCTCCAGATATTGGGGCCGCGGAGCGCCTGAACTTTTAGTATTTGCATAGGTGAAGTGAAATAGGGTAGCTGTTGTTCGGTTTGGTAGGACTAAAGTCTCAAATAAATGAATTTATCGGTAACAAACGCAAGTTTTCCGTAGAATACAATTCTTTTCCCCAAAAGCAGGACAATTGCACACAACTGTTCACTGCATTATTTGAATTTAGGCTTGTTTCAAGTATCATTACGCCTTTATTAAGCGAACATCAAGCGACTATTTCCATGACACCGAAGGGTAAATTGATTGTAATCGGGGGGGCAGTAGATACCGGTAGTTTTACCGAAAAGGACTATAAAGACGATATTGAAAAAAATCTCAACTTCTTTGAGCGGGGTATTTTAAAGAGAATTATCACCGAATCGGCTCACGGAACAGATTCTCGTATCGAAATTATACCAACAGCTTCTCAAATACCTAAAGATGTTGGCAATGAATATGTAAAGGCGTTTTCTTACCTGGGCGCGCACAATGCAGACGTTTTGGCCATTGATAATCGGGAAGGAGCCAACGACCCCGAGAATTGTGCCCGACTGCAAGCTGCAGATGTGGTTGTGTTTACAGGTGGTGATCAATTGCGCCTGACCTCAATTTTAGGCGGCACCGAGTTTCATACCATATTACTGCGAAAGTATAGGGAAGAGGAGTTCTTGTTGGCCGGAACATCGGCAGGTGCGGCAGCTTGCTCCAACAATATGATTTACCAGGGTTCTTCCAGTGAGGCTTTGTTGAAAGGCGAGGTTAAAATTACCAGTGGGTTGGGCCTGATTAACGATTTAATCATAGATACACACTTTGTGCATCGCGGTCGTATTGGCAGGCTTTTCCAGGCTGTAGTCAGCAATCCACGGGTTTTGGGCGTTGGTTTGGGAGAGGATACTGGTCTGCTCATCAAAGATGGTGAAGCGATGGAGGCACTGGGCTCCGGGCTGGTCATTTTGGTCGATGGTCGCCAGATACGCGATACAAACATTACCGATGTTTCGCTTGGATCACCGATCAGCATCGAAAATCTGGTGGTGCATGTGATGTCGATGAATGATGAATATCATTTGGCAACGCACAAAATGCAAATTCGGAAGTCACACCACATTATCGGCGATTGAAATGCAGCCTAAATTGATGATACATGGCGGTTTTTTTAGCGAATCGTCGACCAGTAGCGAGGTTAAACTGGCCAAACAGCAAGCCTTAAAACGTATCGCCGAAGCTGCACATGCATATTTATTAACCCATTCGGCTTTAGAAACAGTAGCTTTTGCTGTGCAAATGCTCGAAGATGACCCGCTGTTTAATGCCGGCACCGGCTCTCAAATCCAAAGCGACGGCATCATACGCATGAGTGCTGCCATCATGGACGGACAGTCGGCTCGCTTCAGTGGGGTCATCAATCTTGAAAATGTACAAAACCCCATTCAGGTGGCTGTACAACTTTTTTCGGAAGATGATCGGGTACTTGGCGGGGAGGGTGCCGGAAAATTTGCCAAAGAAGCGGGTTTCCCATTTTATAATCCGGAAATACCGCAACGTAGGGGTGAATACGAGGCGAAATTAAAAGCAACCGGCATCGGCACAGTTGGTTGTGTTGCTTTAGACGGCTTAGGGCGACTTGCAGCCGCTACTTCAACCGGGGGCAAAGGATTCGAAAGAGTTGGGCGAATATCTGATTCAGCTACTGTGGCTGGTAATTATGCCAATGAATTTTGCGCCGTTTCCTGCACAGGTGTTGGTGAAGATATTGTCAGTGGGGCAATTGCTGCTAAAATCGTTACCCGTGTCAGCGATGGCATGGCTGCAACTGTGGCCGTTGAACGCACTTTCAATGAATTGAAGTCATTCGATGGTTTTGCAGGAGCTATTGTGCTAACGGCCACAGGTGAGATGATTTGGCAAGATTCCCATCCTCATATGGTTTGGGCGCATACTGATGGTGAGTCTACCAAAGTATTTGACTAAGCTGAGCGAATTACGCTTGTTGTTTTTTCCGGATATTTAGCCTTAATATTTATTAGCATGCCGCATATAGAGATTATTTCAGCCAGTGTCAGAAAAGGTCGTAGTAGTGATCGTGTAGCTCGGTTTTTTAAAAATTACCTGGAACAAGAGAGCAATCACACCGCGCAAATTCAGGATTTGGCAACGCTTCAGTTCCCACTTTTTAATGAACGATTAGCCTTCCAGACTGACGTTGCACCGGCAACGGCAACCTTTGCGGCTGCTATCCAATCGGCTGATGGTGTACTGATAGTAACTCCTGAATACAATGGGGGGTATCCGGCAGCACTAAAAAATGTGATTGATTTGTTGTACAGCCAATGGTATCACAAGCCCATAGGTATAATAACCGTCTCCGATGGTGACTTCGGAGGCTCACAGGCCATCATGTCGTTGGTATTTACCTTATGGAAGATGAAAGCATGGGTAATCCCGGCACAGTTCCCGGTGCCCAATGTCGAAGCTTTATTTACCGAGGCAGGGGAGGCACGCGATTTGGAAGTTTTATCCGGGCGTTTACGACCATTTTTAAAAGAGATGAACTGGGCTTTGGAAAGCGCGGGGAGATAAATTTGGAGTAGATTAGGTTTTATTCTTAAAAACGCGATACAACTATTTCTTCTATTCTGGTGCATTATTGATGATTTTTCAAATAGCGGACAAAAAAGTCTAAAAAATATTTGTTTGTTAATAGCGGATATTAGTATCTTTATATCGTCAAACAAAAACACCATGAAAAACCACCACAGAACCACCCGTCTAACCCAGCTTGCACGTAGCTTTCAAATGAGTATACTCTTTGTCTTCACAGCTGCCATTTTATTTGCTCAGCCGGCCAAAGGTTTGTTGCCTTATGAAAACAGGGCACATCAAATGGTTATTGAGGGCACATCCAATTTACATGATTGGCAAACTAAGGTCTACCGACTCAATTTGAAAGCTCAGTTTGCCGTAGAAAACAGCCTGGTTAATACCATCGGTACTGTAGTCTTAACCGCCGATGCCCGCAGCATTAAAAGCGATAAGGGTAGCATTATGGACGGCAAAACACACGATGCCTTAAAAACAGAAAAACACCCCACCATCACTTTCCGCTTGAAACAGATTCAGTCGATGGAAATGGCGAACAAAGTAACTGAAATCAAAACTACCGGCGATTTAACCATAGCCGGAGTAACCCGGCCGGTGAACATGACGGTTTACACCAAACTACTTCCCAATAACGAAATAGAAGTTTGGGGAAGCTACAAGCTCAAAATGAGCACTTTCGGTATAGCAGCACCTACCGCTATGATGGGCAGCATTAAAACCGGTGATGAGGTCATAGTCCGCTTCGACATCATCATGAAACCCTAATTCCAATAACACAACAATTCAACTTCAACCATCCACCAAAAAACAAAATCATGAAAAAGATCTATTTAAGCTTTGGTATCCTCATAGGATTCATCGCCTTTGCATCAGCTGCTTTTGCACAACAAGCGCCCATTAATTTCTTCCGTACCTACGACCAAAAAGGATTACACGTATTCGAAACATCCAAAGTGGATACAGTTCCTTTCGAAGGCGTAAAAGTTCGCCTCGGTGGTAATTTCGCCCTACAGTTTCAGGGACTCAGCCATACTAACGACGCTGATGTACGTCCTGAAAATGCTTCGCCAACTGCCCGTAACCTAAACGAACTCAAAGCTATCGTTCCCGGCTTTAACCTGGCCACTGCCAATATGAATATCGATGTCCAACTGGCCGATGGTATTCGTTTGAATTTGGTAACATATCTCTCTTCACGTCACCACAGCGAATCTTGGGTGAAAGGTGGGTATATGCAGTTCGACAAACTGAAATTCTTGAATAGTGCGGCTGTCGACCGCGCCATGGAATTCCTGACTATACGCGCCGGTCATATGGAAATCAACTACGGTGATGCTCACTATCGTCGTTCCGACAATGGTAACGCGCTTTACAATCCGTTCATCGGCAACCTCATCCTGGATGCCTTTGATACCCAGATTGCCACTGAAGTTGTTTATCAAAACCCTATGGGTATAATCGCCATGTTGGCTGTTAGCTCGGGTGAAAACAAAGGATTAATTACCAAACCAACTTTCGATAGTTTGGATAATAGTTCAAAAATGAGCCCTGCCTTTTATGGTAAATTAGGTTACGACAAACAATTGAATGAGGATTTGAGAGTTCGACTCACCGGTTCATTCTACTACACTGCCAGCTCTGAGCGTAACTATCTCTACGATGGCGACCGTGCCGGCTCACGCTACTATCTCATCATGGAAAACGTTGCTGCTACCACCGCCAGCCCACACCTTTCCGGTCAGTATGTACCCGGCTTTAACGACCAAGTGACTGCCATCATGATCAACCCATTTGTGAAATGGAGAGGTCTGGAGTTCTTCGGCACTTTCGAAACTGCCAGCGGTCGTGCACGGAATGAAGTGGCCAGCCGTGGCGTAAACCAGATAGCCGGTGAATTGATTTATCGCTTCGGCAAAACTGAAGACATCTTCGTAGGCGCCAAATACAACCAGGTGAAAGGTGATTTAAGATTTGCAGGCGCCCTTAGGGATGTAACCCAGGACCGTATCCAACTCGGAGCAGGCTGGTTCATTACCGATAACATTGTTATCAAAGGCGAATACGTAAACCAAAACTACACAGGTTTTCCGCGGACTGATCTTCGTTCGGGTGGACGATTCAATGGTTTGATGTTGGAGGCCGTGGTGGGCTTCTGATCTGCCGCGTGAATTCCTGCGTGCCCCGGTTAGCTTGCTAATCGGGGTTTTTTATTGACAAAAAGCCACATCTATTACAGAAGTGGCTTTTTCAGTAAGCTTAAAAGCTGCTTAGCTGACCAATGGTCCAGTCCAACCCATAATTCCACCTTGGAGGTTATAGAGTTGCTCAAATCCCGCGGCTTTCATTTTACGAGCGGCATTCATGGATTGGGCCCCGCTTCGGCAATACACCAAATAAGTTTTATGCTTATCCAAATTCTGAATGGCACTTTCAAATTGAGCTGAGTTCACATTCAAAAGGTTAGCACCTTTGATGTAGCCACTGCGGTATTCTTCAGGAGTACGCACATCAAGTATGACCACATTTTTTTCTTTCATTTTTTGAACGAATTGCTCGTTGTCGATATTAACAATTCCGTTTCCCTGCCCGAAACTAAAATTGCTGAGTAAAACACCGCCCAATAAGGCACCATAAGCTAAGCTTCCGAAACGAGAGCTGGTAATTGCGCAAGTACCGCTTTTACAGCCAATGAATTTGTAATACAATAAGCCAAGAAGCGCGCAGGCTATCATGCCCAAATAAAGTTGCATTTGGAGGTGATTAAGTGAATTGATGAATAATTTTTCTGAGTTGATGTACAGCTACAACGCCGGATTGTCGCCAAAGAATTTTGCCTTGTTTAAACAAAATTAGGGTAGGTACACTGTTAATTTGATAAGTAGCTGAAGGCCCTGGATTGCGGTCAACATCTACTTTTAGGATGCGAATTTTGTCGCCGTCGCTGGCAGCCAATTCTTGGAGAATAGGGGCCATCATTTTACACGGGCCACACCATTCAGCCGAAAAATCGACTAAAACCGGCTGCTCACCTTGAATAAGACTATTAAAATTAGCTTTGTCGCTCATTTTTTTAATTTGGCCAGCTCATGATGCCTCCTTTTAAATTATAAACCTGGTAACCAGCAGCTACCATCCGGCTACAAGCTGCGCCAATTCTGGCGCCGGCAGCACAAAAAACAAAGTAGCTTTTTGATTTATCAAGCTCAGACATCTTTTGTTGAAACGCCGAATCATGCAAATTGAGATTTTTTGCGCCTTTGAGGCTATCACGTTTAAATTCTGCAGGCGTGCGTACATCGAGCAGCATTGCACCAGATGTGTTTTTGTAACGTTCTTTGAAGTCGTGGCCGGTGAGCGTCGTGTAATTAGACTTAAACAGATTTTTGATAAAATCGAACATGCTTATTTTTTCTTCAAAGTTCGGTTTATCTCAGACTTGCTTCGGTTACATAGGTTACAGAGGCAAAAATTATAGCTTGATAAATTCAATCGCATTGCGATGCAATTTTAGCCGTCCTTTACGTTCGAGTTATTTGAGCAGTCGGGAGATGACAACCCGGGAGGAATTAAGGTAGCGGGCAATGGCTTCATGGGTGATGTGAAGCGTACTGCTTTGGGTTTGTTTTTGTGATTTCTTGAGGTATGCGAGCATACGTTCATCCAGGTCCTGAAAGGCAATTTGATCTACAACCTGCAACAACTCTTCAAATCTTTCCCGATAACTCTGCAGCACATAATGGTACCAGCTCCGGTTTTCGAGCATAAGTTGATCCATCAGACCAAGAGGCAGCATGAGCATGGTAACCGGGGTTTGCGCTACTGCCTGAAGTTCACTTTTTTCGTTGCGAACTTCGCAGATCATGGACAATGCGCAGGCCTGACCAGCTTCGAGCATATACAATAAAAATTCGCGATCTTCTTCGTCTGGCCGGTACACCTTGATCTGACCTTCCAACAATATCATGGTTGATCGGAAATGTTGTCCAACATCAACAATATAATCGCCGGCTTTGAATTTTTTGATGATGCCATTTTCGGCTAAAGCCTGACGGGCAGCGCTGTCGAGTTGCGGAAGAAGTTGATCGGTTATGAGCGCGGTGTTTTGCATACTTGAAGATAAGGTAACGAGAGAATTTCTTTACTTTTCTGAGAGTAAAGGAACATTTTTGGCCACTTACTTCAATATACTACCTAAATTTCGCATCATTGAGCATGATTTATCGTCTGGTGAAATGGTGGGTGAAACTCGCCCATGGCATGTATTTTAGAAAAAATTTCAGGCAGCTGAATGTTGCCAGCCTTGCGCTTAATGGCAGGGGCAAATTGTTTGCTGCTAATCACCCCAACTCCTTTGTCGACCCCATTTCGCTGGCGATTAATGTGCCTTATCCTATTCATTTTTTGGTGAGAGGCGATGCCTTAGCAGGTCCACTGGGCAGCTTTTTAAAAAAATACCTGAAACTGCTCCCGGTTTGGCGGGAACGGGAAGGCCGCGATAATCTGAAATCAAATTACACCACCTTTGAGAGCTGTCTTGAAATCTGGCGAAAAGGTGGCGCAGTAATTATTTTTTCAGAAGGACTTTGTGTAAATGAATGGCGGCTTCGACCATTGCCCAAAGGAACGGCGCGACTGGCGCAGTCGGCCTGGGAAAAGGGCTTGGAACTGGATATTATCCCCACAGCCTTTAATTATCAGCATTTTTCAGGCCCCAGTAAATTCATGAGCACCACCACCTTGCCGCCCATTAACTATAAAGACGTATTTAATCATCAACCACAGCCTGCGCTTGCTCAGAAAAAATTCAATGAACTACTAAAATCGGCCCTTGAAAAAGAAGTGTGGCTAGCCCAAAATGAAACTCAAGCAGCCGAAAATTTGCCCCAAACGGTAAAAAATACCCTGCTAAGAAAGTTTTTACGTTTGATTACTCTGTTGCTGCATGGCATTTATTATTGGCCCATTCGCAATTTCATACGAAAAAAAGCCGGTCATACAGTCCATTTCGATGCAGCTTTGTTCGGGGTGCTGATGCTCAGCTACCCGCTGTTTTTGGGCTTAATTTGGGTGGTATTGTGTTGGTTTGGCATTGATTACGCGTTTTTCTACACCATGCTATGGCCACTGGTTGCCTGGCTCTACGCCCGTAGCTGAAATAAAAAAGCCGGCTCGAAGAGCCGGCTTTTTACACTATTTAATTGCTAGAGATTACCACGACGGGCTTGTTCACGCTCAATCGACTCAAACAAGGCCTTGAAATTGCCTTTGCCGAAAGATTTGGCACCTTTTCGTTGAATTATCTCATAAAAGAGGGTAGGCCTGTCCTCAACGGGTTTGGTGAATATCTGAAGGAGATAACCTTCGTCATCGCGGTCGACCAAAATATTCAAATCCCGCAATGGTTGAATGTCTTCATCGATATGACCTACGCGATCCAGCAAATCATCATAATACGACTGAGGCACCACCAGAAATTCCACACCACGACGACGCAATTCTGTAACTGTGCTAATGATATCGTTGGTGGCTATAGCAATGTGCTGAACACCGGGGCTGTGGTAAAAATCAAGATACTCTTCAATCTGAGATTTTTTCTTGCCTTCGGCAGGTTCGTTAATCGGAAACTTGATGTAGCCATTGCCATTCGACACAACTTTCGACATTAATGCAGAATATTCAGTCGAAATGTCCTTGTCGTCGAAGGTGAGGAGGAGTTTGAAGCCCATTACATCTTCATAAAACTTTACCCATTGGTTCATCTCACCCCAACCCACATTGCCTACGCAGTGGTCGACATGCAGTAAACCAATTTCAGTGGTTGGCACCGACCAGCTTGGTTCACCGTAGCCTGGTAAGAAGAGGCCTGAATAGTTTTTCCGTTCTACAAAAGTGTGAATAGTTTCTCCATAGGTATGGATAGATGCCATGACTACCTCACCGTGTTCGTCTTTTTTTACAAAAGGCGGGGTATGCGATTTGGCACCACGGCTGGTGGTAGCCTCATAGGCTTTACGGGCATCATCAACCCATAAGGCCAGTACCTTTACGCCATCGCCATGTTTGCGCACATGCTCTGAAATTTCTGAGTTAGGATCTAGTGAAGTAGTAAGTACCAAACGTATTTTTCCCTGTTGCAACACATAGGAAGAGCGGTCGCGCAGACCGGTTTCCGGGCCGGCATAGGCCACTAATTTATAGCCAAAAGCAGCCTGATAATAATAAGCCGATTGTTTGGCATTGCCGACATAAAACTCAATGTGGTCGGTGCCGTTGAGTGGCAAAAAATCTACAGCTTGCGAGGTCTGGGCTTGGGTTAGGGTATCCATTGCTTGTATTTAGGAGAGTTTATTCGTATTTGCCTTCCATCCAGGAACGGAAGTATTTGCCATCGTCAATACCCATGGCTTGTTGGGTGATTTGCAGCGGCTTAAACGTATCAACCATAACTGCAAGCTCTTCGGTTGAAGTTTTGCCGATGCTCCTTTCATAAGCACCGGGATGCGGACCATGGGGTATTCCGCCCGGATGGAGGGTAATATGGCCTGGTGCAATGTCGTTTCGACTCATGAAGTCACCATCCACATAATATAATACCTCTTCACTGTCGATATTACTGTGGTTGTAAGGTGCGGGTATCGAGAGTGGGTGGTAGTCGTATAAACGAGGACAAAATGAGCAAACTACAAAACCGGCATTTTCAAACATCTGATGCACAGGTGGTGGCTGGTGAATACGGCCGGTAATGGGTTCAAAATTATGTATCGAAATGCCGTATGGGAAGTTGTAGCCATCGTAACCAACCACATCAAAAGGATGGGTGGCATAAACAATGGTGTGTAATATGCCTTGTTTTTTGACTTTTACTTCAAAATTTCCTTTCTCATCGTGGGTCTCCAGCTCCAAAGGCATTTTGTAATCTCGTTCGCAGAAGGGTGAATGCTCCAGCATTTGCCCAAACCAGTTGCGATATCGTTTCGGTGTGTACAACGGACTAAAAGCCTCCAGATACAAAACCCGGTTATCGGTACCGTCAAAATCAATCTGATAAATGATGCCTCTAGGAATCAGTAGATAATCGCCGTATTCGAAAGGTATATTGCCTAATTGTGTACGTAGCGTACCTGTGCCTTTGTGAATGAAAAGCAATTCATCGGCATCTGCGTTTTTGTAGAAATAGCTGCGTAATGACTGCTGTGGTGCAGCCAAACCAAAAATGACATCTTTATTCACAAACAAAGGCACCCGACTTTCCAAATAATCGGCTTGAGGAGCCAACTGAAAACCGTGCATCCGGCGCGGTGTAATGTTGTGTTCAACGGCTATACTTGGCCGCATATCTACACTTTCACCCATTTCCCGGATAATGGTAGGGCGATGCACCTGGTACAGCAACGATGACATTCCATCAAAACCTACAGTACCGAATAATTGCTCGTAATACAATTCGCCATCGGGTTTGCGGAACTGTATGTGACGTTTAGGAGGGATTTTACCCAGTCGGTGGTAAATAGGCATTGGCTTACAGTAAGACTACAAAGTTACCAATGTTGGTGAATAGCATCAAAAATTTTTCGGATAGATTGGTCTATAATTATAAACTAACAAGCAGCCAACCTATGTAACCACAAACTTAAATAGCGCCTGTTCTCCGATTAAATTAAATATAGGTTTACCCATAGCCCTCGTTTACTTAATTCACCGCTTAACCCACTGTGCGATTAACTCGCGGCAAGAAACACCGTTTAGCCAAAAAATACGTCTAACCAAAAACTCCGTTTAACCCAAATCTCCCTTTTACCCAATACCGCACTTAAGCCCATTGAAAATAAAAAGCCGACCCCCGCAGGAGCCGGCCCAAACGCTTACAACCAAACCCTATAAGCGGATATCAATACCAGCGGTAACAAATGTAGGCAGGCCAACCCGTATGCCTTGTGGCCGGCGACTTACCATATAACGTTCATTGGTGAGGTTTTTAACGGCCAAGTTCACGCTAATACGCTTGTTAATGGCATATAAGGCCGTAGCATCAATGACCGTATAGGCGGCAATACGGCCTTCCTGACCGTTGGCGGTAGCTGATGTTCTATTGAGGATGTCGCCATACTGCTCACCCACATGGTTGGCTACCACACGCATAGCGAAGCCACTTTTATGTTCGAAACTTAAGGTAGCTGTCATTAACCATTCCGGTGCATAAGGAGTGCGATTGCCACTAATATTGAGGGTGTCATTTGCTTGAGCAACAAAACGGTCGGAAGCGAAACGAGCATCGATATAAGTCGCCATAAGTTGCAATTGCAGGCTGTAGTTTTGTTCGAGTAACTGACCAAAATCAAGTGCCGAAGCAAATTCAATGCCCTGGTGGAGGGTTTTGCCACCGTTAACCAGACCTGCACCGGCACCACCGCTTGACTGACTTACCGGAATAATTTGATTGCTGAAATCGAGTCTGAATGCAGTTAATTCTATAGAGATTGCAGCATTGGGTTGCATACGAGCACCTACTTCTGTATTCCAACTCAGCTCGGCATCAAGGGCTTGTACCGCACCACTACCGTCGATGGCATCTTTAACACGGGGGGGAGCGAAACCACGGTGAATACCTGCAAAAAGGGTGGTATTGGAGTTTAGATTCCAATTCAGTCCAATGCCTGGGATAAGCTGATTGACGGCACTACCGGCAACCAAAGTGGTGTCGCGAACAACATTATTAAAACGACGTCGGGCGATGTCGCGCTCGTAATTGAAGTTTTCGTAGCGCAAACCAGCGGTCAAACTGATTTTATCGGTGAGATCTGTACGGTTTTGGACGAAAACGCTTGCAGCTAAACCGGTTCTGATCTCATTTTCGAGCATATCTCCACTCCGGGCATCGGTTTTTCGGCCTTGCAGGAGTTGCTCGTAGGCCCGTTCAAATTGAAGTCGTACACCACCATCCAGTTGTTGTGCCCTGCCCAAGGCCTGGTATTGGTAATTTAACCTGCTTTCGGCACCTGCTACCTCGAATTGACGATTGCGGTGGGTGGTGGTTTCACGCATAAAAATGGCACCATTCGAAATGCTGCTATCACCCCACATTTGCCCGGTGAAATTCGCCGGTGGTGTATTGCTGCTGGCATTGGTCGAAAAATCCTGTCGCTGCCAGTCGCGGGTAGTGGTATAAGCGTAGGCAGTGGTTTTTAAAGAAAGGCGTTTGGTCCACTGGTATTGATGGGTGGTGCTCAAGGCATATCGACGTACATTCAATCGATCGTCGGGGGCCATGAGTACAAAATCCTGATTGGCCTGGTCAAACATACTTTGTGTAAGCCCGATATAGGTGGCATTGGAGTTTTCATCGTAAATGCCAAGTTTTACGCCAATGCTGGATTTATCCGATAAACGGAATTTGAGTTTGGTGCTAAAGTCGTGGATAGAGAAGCCGGCATGGCCAAGCTGTTCGGCTTGTTTGTGGAGATAATTGATCATCACCCCTGTATTACCGTTTGTCTGACTGTGCCGCAATTGGCCGCTGAAATAACCACTTCCACCGGCCCGGAATTGAAAATTTGTTTCGGGAGATAAGGTAGGATCGGCAGTAATATAGTTGATGACCCCACCTATGGTTTGTGGCCCGAACAAGATCTGACCGCTGCCCTTGATGATTTCCACCCGTGACATGCGATCGATGGCAGGGGTATAGTACATTTCAGGTTCTCCATAAGGGTTGAGTGCAACAGGAATGCCATCTTCGAGTATCAAGACATTTCTGCTACGATCAGGATCGAGACCACGAATGCCAATATTGGTACGGAGGCCACTGCCTTCTTCATCAACCACATGCACGCCCGGCGAACGACGCATGATTTCATTCCCACTGACTGGAGCCAAAAGCTGTATTTCACGCCGATTCACAACTGTGACCGATCCAGGTGTGTGTTGAAAAACACCTGTTTGTTCCGCCATAATTTCGATTTGGGGCATTGTGAACTGTAAGGTATCACCTGGTCGGGCTACTAGTGGTTGTTGAATTTGCGCAGCAGAATTTAAGTGGAGAAAGAGCAAAACTGCCAGCAAAGAGGTAGAAATATATTTCATTAATTAGATTGATTATAAATAGCGAGACAAAAGTAAGGCCCGCTACGGAGATTACAAGTCTTATTCATAATTAATCTAAATAAAAATACAGGAAATTGATTAAGTTATTGACTATCAACTTAAAAATCGGCCATAAAAAAAGGCGCTTCCGAACTGGGAAACGCCTTCAGTAGGATTTTAAGTTTGGTTAATCTACCCAATCTACCACAAAAACATTGGTATCGCGGGTACCGCCATTGTCACGATTGGAAGAAAACGACAGCTTTTTACCGTCGGGCGAAAACATAGGGAAAGAATCGAAAGTAGAGTCAAAGCTCACCTGACGCAGTCCTTTTCCGTCGATACCAATCATGAACAGATTAAAAGGGAAGCCTCTTTCTGTATGGTGATTGGAGGAGAAAATGATGCGTTTTCCGTCGGGATGAAAGTAAGGTGCCCAATTGGCTTTGCCTAAATTGGTGATCTGACGTAGGTTTTTGCCATCTACATCAACCACAAACAACTCCATCTCGGTAGGGGCAACCAAACCTTCTTTCAGCAAATCTTTGTATTCCTTTATGGCTTCCGGGGTATTTGGTCGAGAAGCTCGGAAGATGAGCTTTTTGCCATCCGGTGAAAAAAATGCACCACCATCGTATCCCAGCTGATTCGTGATTTGTTTGACATTTTTGCCATCAATATCCATGATGTAAAGATCGAGATCACCATTCCGTGTACTGGTAAATACAATTTTATCGCCTTTGGGCGAAACCGTCGCTTCTGCATCATAGCCGGGGCTATTGGTCAGTTGCTTGACAATTTTACCTTGCATATCGGCAACAAAGATGTCGTAACCCGGATCTATGGGCCACAGGTATTTGCGGTCGTTGCGGGCCGGCGGAGGTGGCGGACAGCTATCTCCAGCGAGATGGGTTGAGGCATATATCACGGTTTTATCGCCTGGCATGAAATAGGCACAGGTGGTGCGACCTTTACCGGTACTAACCATGGGCACTTCCGACGGTGGTTCATTTACGTTGGGAAGCACAAAAATCTGGTCGCATGCAACGCCCCAATCCGGGTTGTTCGATTGAAAAACGAGCTTTTTACTGTCGAAGCTCCAGTAAGCCTCTGCATTATCACCGCCGGCAGTAAGCTGCACCATATTTTTGAAGTTTACCTCCTTATCGAGGGGCTGACTTTTTGATTTTTGTTCACCGTCAGTCGCTGCCTCCATTTGAAGCGTAGGTAGGGGTGGGCTAGCAGAGAGTTCAGGTACCTGGGCCTGGCCGGTTTGTTGCGTAAAAAAGGCTATTCCGAGGCTGAATAGACAGGCTAATTTCTTTTCCATGGTTGTTATGCTGAATAAGTATTGAAATCGGCTAATTTTGTGATTCATTGCAAAAATAGGGTATATAATGACTTTACGCAGTTGCGGACGCTGGTTCGTGCTTTTATTTGTAGCGGTTGCCTGTAGCAATAGCCCGGAGCAAACGGAAAACGAGCCGCAGGAAAACGTTGTTGCTGAGGTAGATAGTGTGTTGCGCCATTGGAATATAGCCATTGCCCGCAACCCGCGCGATGCGAATGCGTATTACGAACGCGCCCGCTATTGGCAGGGGAAAGATAGGGTAGATGACGCCCTGGCCGACCTGAAAAGTGCTCTTTTGCTCGACACCACCAATGCCAATTATTTCTATACCCTGGGTGAACTTTACTTCAAAATAGGCGCCTTACCCGAGGCCGATGAAGTTTTGGCGGTGGCCACAGTCAAAAATCCTAAACTCGCCAAAGCCTATGTCAAAAGAGGTGAATTCGCTTTTTATCAGAAATTGTATAACTCCGCCATAAAACACATCAATGATGGATTACGTCAGGATGTAAATTATGCGCCAGGTTATTTTTGGAAAGGCATGGTTTACCTGGAGCAGAACAATGAAAAGCAAGCCATATCCGGATTTCTGACTGCTATCGAACAGGATCCGGATTACCATGAAGCCTATATGCAGCTGGGGCTTTTGTACAGTGCCAAAAACGATAGTAAAGCGCACGATTATTTCACGAACGCCTTAAGAACAGACCCTCTGAGCATAGAAGCCAGATATGCCCGGGCCATGTTTTTGCAGGATAGGGGATATGCCGACAGTGCACGACAAGATTATCGTGTGATCTTGCAGCAAGACTCTTTGCACAGCATATCACTCTTTAATTTGGGTTACCTCAGCATGATGGAGGAAAAATATACCGATGCCATAGGCTGGTATACCCGTGCCATCGAAAGCGACCCGAGCTACAACCAGGCTTTTTATAACCGGGGGTTGTGTTATGAGCTGGCCGGCGACAAACAAAAAGCCGCCAACGACTTTAAACGTACACTTACCCTGGCACCGGCTTACGACTTGGCGGTAACCGCCCTCAAACGACTCAAATAATCATGAATATACAGGTTTTTTTGCCCGACGGCAGCGTGCGGGAATTGGCAGCAGGAAGCAGTTCGCTCGACTTGGCCAAAAATATCAGTGAGGGGCTGGCTCGTGTAGTCCTGGCCGCAGAAGTGAATGGCGAAGTATGGGATTTAAGCCGTGTTTTGCCCGATCAGGCCAAAGTAAAGTTGTTGAAATGGGAAGACGATGCCGGTAAAAATACCTTCTGGCATTCATCGGCCCACCTTTTGGCAGAAGCGCTCGAAGCACTATATCCCGGAGTTAAATTCGGTATTGGTCCTCCCGTGGAGCACGGTTTTTATTACGATATCGACTTCAACGGTCAGGCTTTTTCATCGCTCGATTTTGAGAAGGTAGAAGCTAAAATGCTCGAATTGGCACAACAGGCCAATGTTTTCGAGCGGAGAGAAGTCAGCAAAGGCGAGGCCCTGGCTTATTTCGAGGCAAAGGGAGATCAATACAAAGTAGAGTTACTCCAAGACCTGGAAGACGGAAAAATCACCTTTTACCAACAAGGCAATTTTACCGATCTCTGTCGCGGACCACATATTCCTGATACCGGCCGCATCAAAGCCATCAAACTACTGAATACCGCCGGTGCCTACTGGCGTGGCAACGAAAAAAACCAGCAACTGACCCGCATATATGGCATTACCTACCCCAACAGCAAAGAGCTGAAGGAGTACCTGTTCATGCTGGAAGAAGCCAAAAAACGTGACCACCGCAAGCTGGGTAAGGAGCTGGAATTATTCACTTTCAGCGAAAAAGTAGGTATGGGTTTGCCTTTATGGCTGCCAAAAGGGGCTTTATTACGTGAGAAACTGGAAAATTTCATGCGTAAAGCACAAACCAAGGCCGGTTACCAGCAAGTCATCACCCCACACATCGGTGCTAAAGACTTATACGTTACTTCCGGTCATTGGGATAAATACGGCAAAGATTCTTTCAGGCCCATTACCACGCCACATGAAGGCGAGGAGTATTTGCTCAAGCCGATGAACTGTCCGCACCATTGCGAGATTTACAAAAGCAAACCACGTTCCTACCGCGATTTGCCCGTTCGACTCGCCGAATTCGGGACCGTTTACCGTTACGAAATGAGCGGTGAACTTCATGGATTGACCCGGGTAAGAGGATTTACGCAAGATGACGCACACCTATTCTGCAGGCAGGACCAGGTAAAAGATGAGTTCAAAAAAGTCATCGACCTTGTGTTGCATACCTTTAACGTTTTAGGCTTCAGTGATTATACCGCTCAGATTTCTTTGCGGGATCCCGAAAACAAAGAAAAATATATTGGTACCGACGAAGCCTGGGAAAAAGCCGAAACAGCCATTATCGAAGCCGCTGCCGAAAAGGGGTTGAAGACTGTTACTGAGCTCGGTGAGGCCGCATTTTATGGTCCAAAACTCGACTTTATGGTCCGCGACGCCCTCGGCCGCAAATGGCAGTTGGGCACTATACAAGTCGATTACAACCTCCCGGAGCGCTTTGAGCTCGAATATACCGGTAGCGACAACCAAAAATACCGGCCGGTAATGATACATCGGGCACCTTTTGGTTCGATGGAACGTTTTGTAGCAGTATTGCTTGAACATTGCGGTGGTAACTTCCCATTATGGCTCTCGCCGGAGCAGGTGGCCGTATTACCAATCAGTGAGAAATTCAAAGAATACACGCAAAAAGTTTCAGAGAATCTGATTAATTCCGATATTCGCAGCTTCATTGACGACAGAGACGAAAAAATAGGACGCAAAATCCGTGACGCGGAAGTCAAAAAAGTGCCCTATATGCTCATAATCGGTGAAAAAGAACAAGAAAACGGACAAGTCGCTGTGCGCAAGCACGGTCAGGGAGACCTGGGTGTGATGAGCATGGAAGCGTTTGTTGACTTGATCAAATCAGAAACAAACACAGAAACGAACAAAAACTAAGGAGGAAAGAACTATCGCACAAACACCCCCGGCGTTTTCACGTGGTAACAGACGTGAAAAGGAGATAGACCCTATCAACGAAAACATCCGCGTACCAGAAGTGCGCTTGGTTGGAGAAAACGTAGAGAATGGTGTTTATCCCACAGCCAAAGCCATTAAGCTTGCCGATGAATTGGGTCTCGACCTGATCATGATTACCGATAAAGCCAACCCCCCGGTTTGCCGTATTGGAGATTACAGCAAGTACGTTTACGAAAAGAAAAAGCGTGAGAAGGAAATCAAAGCGAATACTGCCAAAACAGTAATCAAAGAAATCCGCTTCGGCCCAAATACCGACGACCACGATTTTCAATTCAAACTCAAGCATGCCAAAGAATTCCTCAAAGAGGGTTCGAAGGTAAAAGCCTATGTGCACTTCAAAGGAAGAGCCATCGTATTTAAGGACAGAGGCGAATTATTGCTGCTGACCTTTGCCCAGGAGTTAGACGAATATGGTAAGGTGGAAAGCCTTCCAAAATTGGAAGGAAAACGTATGTTTTTGTTTCTTGCCCCCAAGACTGCCCCAAAAAAGTAATACACGCTCAAACACACAGATATGCCTAAGATGAAAACTCACTCCGGTGCCAAAAAAAGGTTTACCCTTACCGGATCAGGAAAAATCAAGCGTAAACATGCTTACAAACGTCACATCCTGACCAAAAAATCGACGAAAAGTAAGCGCGAAAACACCCACAGTGCTTTGGTTGACAAAACCAACGAAGCGCTGATCAAACGTCTTTTAACCATCGGAAAATAATCGAGTCAGTTTACAAGAGTCGCAAGACCACTGATAAAAATTAAACATTATGCCTAGATCAGTCAACCACGTCGCATCACACGCCCGACGCAAAAAAATCATGAAAATGGCGAAGGGTTATTTCACAACCCGTTCGACCGTTTACACTGTAGCCAAAAACGCCGTTGAAAAAGGCCTCGGTTACGCTTACCGTGACCGCAAGGTGAAGAAGCGTCACTTCCGCTCTTTGTGGATTACCCGTATCAACGCTGCTGCCCGTATCGAGGGTATGTCGTATTCGCTGTTCATCAACAAGGTGGGCAAAGCTGGTATCGGCATCAACCGCAAAGTATTGGCCGACCTCGCCATGAACCACCCTGAAGTTTTTTCGGCTGTGGTGAACAAGGTTAAGTAAGCCTTACAACGTTTAAACAAACAAGCCGCCCGGTATTCCGGTGCGGCTTTTTTTGTTTGGGCTCGGCAATTTTTAACGCAGAAGGCACTGAGCAAAAAAAGTTTAGCAGAGCAAAGGCAAAATTTTGTTTTAGTGGTTTCAGCTGATTGCTTCTAAATCAATATCTAGACAAACTTCAGTCTTAAAATTCTTCTTCCTTCAAATAAAAGTTCATCCTTATATTTTGATGCCTATTGTAATCGTACTTGCCTGAATACCGAATTTCCCATTCTTTTGGCATAGTCCACTTATATTGAAAATAGCCCATTCCTTCAGGTAAAGAATCGGTAGGCAAGCCAAAATTAAAGTTTAACAATTCAAAAATTCCAAATTGTAAGGAATCAAAGCGAGCTGCAATATCACATTCATCCCAAGAAAGATTAAATGACTCAGGATTGTAATAAGGATTAGTGTTCTTCCAATCCAAACTGATGGCGACCAGCACACCATCCGACTCCCGAAAAATATATTCTGATTCAAGCGCTATATAATTATTAAGCACCTTAATATAGGATTGGCTCGAAAACCGGTCGTTCTCATTTTTTGGCATATGATATCCTGATCTTTTCATTCCTTGTCGGTCCAAAGCTAAGCGGGTTCCTTGCCAACGGCTTTCATGGTCATGAACCAACTCTTTCAGGACTTTACCTTGCTTAAGCACAGACAATAAGTCACCCAAACCCGGCTCTTTGGTGTAAAATAATGTATCTATCAACAGTTGCCAATGCTGCAAATGCAAATTTTTGCCATCAATCTGTATCAAATCAACTTTGAATGGTTGGTCATCGACTAGAAGCCGTTTTTCATTTGTAGGATTTTGACCACGGTAAGCGTAATGACTCCGAACAAACTTCAATTTAGAACCTAAACAAAGTAAGGGAGTGATTTGACCAGACTCAAGTTTTCCAACATATAATTGAGTGCTATCAGAATATAGATGAAATAGCTTGTCATCCTTCACCCAACTGCAATGAAGCCAAAATTTTGGGTCAAATTTACTATATAAGGGGTAATCTGTGGTGTCATCATAGACATACTCAAATCCTTTGGCTTCCAATTGAGGATATATTATCCACCTTTTTCGGCGGCCAATTTTAGATTTTCGAGGACAAGGAGTGAGCATTTTAGGGTCTGCAATTTCAATAATGCTCATTCCAGTTGTTGCATAGTACTTTCCCTTAAACTCAGTTAATTTGGAACAATTATGAGGTAATACATATTGTTTTTTGGTTTTTCGATCTACAAAATAGCTGTACTCTCCCCATTCCCCATTATTTACATAATGAACCTGAAATTTATCATCCACATATACTTCCAGTGTTCTTTCTTTGATTTTACGCCAAGTTTCACTTTTCAGCTCAAATTCATAAGCGTGATCTTCCATATATGGTTGTATATATAGTTTCTCATTTCTGACGAATAAATCAAGATATCCACGTTCAGATATAGTTGTTGGCAACGGGGTTTCGCTAATAATCTTACCTGACGTGCTAATGATAAATACTCTATGTTGCCATTCTTTGTATGAATAAAGGTCCTGCTCAACAACTACACAATACCAACGATTTTGAAATAATGTCATGTGAGAGAGATATATTCTACTTCCAGGATTTTGAACAGGCCGAAAATCAACAACAAGACTGTCTTTCAGAACTACAAATGAGCTTTGCTGAGCAGCTATAGGTTCAGCATAAATAACCATTAAAATTAAAATGCTCGACGAAACGCTTCGCCTCAAATAGTGAAGTGAATGCTGCCAATTCATACATTGAGCGTTACATGAATTCTTCAATACGGGCCATTTCATGGTCATAATTTATTTTGCTGAATTGATCTGTATGCAAATGGAAAACTATGTAATATAGAATACCCTATGCTAAGCCTTTGCTCAGCGAAACTCAGCAAACTCCTGAACTCCGCGTTAAAAACCCGAACCAACTTTAGAACCTTATAACCTTAGCACTTTATAACGTCTAAAGCGACGACTCAAACCTATTCAAACTCTCCATCAACTCCGCCTCAGTAATCACCAATGGCGGTGCCAACCTGATAATATTACCATGGGTAGGTTTAGCCAACAGCCCATTTTCCTTCATTTTCATACACAATTCCCAGGCAGCTGTGCTGTTTTCGGTATCGTTGATTACCACAGCGTTCAACAGGCCTTTACCACGCACTAAATTTAAGAGAGGATAACGGTCGACCAGTTTTTGCATCTCTGCACGGAAAAGTTTGCCTAAACGATCGGCATTTTCAATCATGCCCTCATCCTGGAGCACATCCATGGCGGCCATGGCTACTCGAGCACCCATGGGGTTACCGCCAAAGGTGGATCCATGTTCGCCAGGTTGAATGGTGAGCATAATTTCATCGTCGGCCAAAACCGCGCTAACGGGCATGACGCCGCCGGAGAGGGCTTTGCCGAGTACCAATAGGTCGGGGCGGACGTTTTCGTGGTCGCAGGCGAGCATTTTGCCGGTGCGGCCAATGCCAGTCTGTATTTCATCCGCTATAAATAAGGCCTGGTGCTGGTGACACAAACGGTAAGCTTCTTTGAGGTAGCCCGCATCGGGTACCACCACGCCGGCTTCGCCTTGTATGGGCTCCACCATAAAGCCCGCCACATTGGGGTCCTTCAGCGCTTGCTGCAGGGCATCCAGGTCGTTATAAGGGATGATGATGTAGCCTGGCATAAACGGGCCGAAGTTTTTGCGGGAGCTGGGATCGGTAGAGGAGGAGATGGCGCCTAACGAGCGACCCCAGAAATTACCGGCTGCAAAAATGATTTTAGCTTCGTTAGCGGGTATACCTTTAATCTCATAACCCCAGCGACGCGCCAATTTTACGGCAGTTTCGGCGGCTTCTACCCCGGTATTCATGGGAAGAAGGCGGTCGTAACCAAATAATCCGGTCATGTATTGCGCATATTGGCCCAACAGCGTATTGTAGAAGGCGCGTGAGCTTAAGGTGATTTTTTGGGCCTGCTCAAACAATGCCTGTAAGATGCGCGGATGACAGTGTCCCTGGTTGACGGCAGAATAAGCGGATAGAAAGTCGTAATACTCAACGCCTTCCGGATCCCATACCTTAATGCCCAGACCACGTTCGAGCACTACAGGCAGGGGATGATAGTTGTGTGCGCTGTACTCAAATTCAAGGCGGATGGCTTCTTCACTGCTGATGTGGCTCATGGTCGTGGTGGATTGGAGGATATTCATACTTCTTTTTTCAATTTATCGCGATTCTACGTTTGTGTTTTCGTTTGATAGTCTTATCTTTGCCTTCTCGTTTTGCAAAGGCGATTTATGTCTTCTGCAAAAATACAGTTAAAGACCTATTGACATGTCGAAAGTTTGTATTTTAACCGGTAAGCGGGTGATCGTTGGGAACAGTGTTTCTCACTCGAACATCAAGACGAAACGGAAATTTTATCCTAATCTCCAGACGAAGAAATTCTTCATTCCGGAGACTGGTGAGTGGATTACTATGAAGGTATCTACTTCTGCGTTGAAAACCATTAACAAAAATGGTATCACGTCTACCATCAACAAATTCCTGAAAAACGGTAAAATTTAAGATATCATGGCTAAGAAAGGCAATCGCGTCCAGGTAATTATGGAATGCACCGAGCACAAAGCCAGTGGCATGCCGGGAACTTCACGTTATATCACGATGAAGAACAAAAAGAACACGACTGAGCGTATGGAGTTGAAGAAATACAACCCCATTCTGAAAAAAGTGACCGTTCACAAAGAAATTAAGTAATCATGGCAAAGAAAGTAGTAGCAACCCTGAAGCGCCAGGCCGCAGAAAACGAAAAGGTCGTTAAAGTAATTCGTGCCCGTCGTTCGGACAAAAGTGGTGCATACACCTTCAAGGAGGAGTTTATCACTGCCGACCGCGTGAAAGATTACTTCAGCAAATAATATTTAACGGATAGGTTACCGAAAAGCTTCTCGATTGAGGAGCTTTTTGTGTTTATATTTCGTTCATAGCCAAACAGATAATGGGATTTTTCGATTTTTTCAGCAGTAAGAAGAATAAAGAGGACCTCGACAAAGGGGTGGAGAAGACCAAAGAAAACGTCTTCTCCAAACTGGCCAAAATTGTATTGGGCAAAAGTTCGGTTGACGATGAGGTGCTCGACCAACTGGAAGAAGTCCTCATTTCATCCGATGTTGGTGTAAATACCACCATCCGCATCATCAAACGGATAGAAGAGCGGGTAAAACGCGATAAATACGTAGGTACCGACCAACTCAACCAGGTTTTACGCGAAGAAATAGCTGCCTTACTCACCGAAAATGGCACCGGTGATCAACAATTTGAACTTCCGGCCAACACTAAACCCTACGTCATTATGGTGGTAGGGGTGAATGGCGTGGGCAAAACCACCACCATCGGCAAACTCGCCTGGCGTTTTAAGCAGGATGGCAAAAAGGTAATGATAGGCGCTGCCGATACTTTCCGGGCTGCTGCCGTTGATCAACTTCGCATCTGGGCCGATAGGGTAGGTGTACCCATGGTTTCCCAGGGTATGGGCGCCGATCCGGCTTCGGTGGCTTTTGATACACTCAAATCAGCCGTAGCGCAGCAGGCCGATGTGGTGATCATAGACACGGCGGGTCGTTTGCACAACAAAGTGGGTTTGATGAACGAATTGTCAAAAATCCGCAATGTGATGACCAAGGTAGTACCAAGTGCGCCGCATGAGATCTTGTTGGTTTTGGATGCTTCTACCGGCCAGAATGCCGTAGAACAGGCCAAACAATTTACCGCAGCCACCGAAGTAAATGCCTTGGCGCTCACCAAATTGGATGGTACGGCCAAAGGAGGCGTGGTCATCGGTATATCCGATCAATTCCGCATACCGGTCAAATACATAGGCGTAGGCGAAGGCATTGAACATCTGCAGCCCTTTAACCGCAAGGCATTCGTCGATTCACTTTTTTCGAACAACTGAGATGCGCACCAAAAACACTACCCGACCCAAAGTCAATATCATCACCCTCGGTTGCTCTAAAAACCTGGTCGATTCTGAGAACCTAATCACCCAGCTCAAAGCCAATCAGTTTGAAGTCGAGCACGAAAGCAGCAAGGACGATGCTCAGGTCATCATTGTGAATACCTGCGGCTTTGTGGAACAAGCCAAACAGGAGTCGATTGATACCATTTTACGCTTCATCGATGCCAAAGAAGATGGCTTAATCGACAAATTATATGTCACCGGTTGCCTCTCGCACCGTTACCGCGACGAGCTGGAAGCCGAAATGCCCCAGGTAGATGCCTTTTTTGGCACCATGGAGCTGCCACGTATACTCAAAACCCTCGGCGCCGACTATAAACATGAATTATTAGGGGAAAGGATTATCACCACCCCAACCCATACCGCCTTCATGAAAATCTCGGAAGGTTGTAACCGGCCCTGTTCTTTTTGCGCCATTCCTTTGATGCGCGGCAAACACGTTTCCAAATCGATGGAGGACATCGTGACCGAAGCCGGTAATTTGGTTAAAGGTGGTGTAAAAGAGATTGTGCTTATTGCCCAGGACCTGACTTATTATGGTTTGGATTTGTATGGCAAACGTAATCTCGCCGATCTACTTAAACGTATCTCTGACGTGCCTGAACTGGCCTGGATACGTTTACAATATGCTTATCCATCTCAGTTTCCCGAAGATATATTGCCGGTGATGCGTGAACGCAGCAACATCTGCAACTACCTGGATATGCCGCTTCAGCACGGTGCCGATGCCATGCTTAAAGCTATGCGCCGCGGCATCACCGCCGACCGCACCCAGGCCCTCATTGATACTATACGCACCGAAGTACCAGGGATAGCATTGCGCACCACCATGATCAGCGGTTATCCGGGTGAAACCGATGCCCATCACCGGGAAATGATGGCATTTATCGAAAAAAACCGCTTCGAACGTCTGG
Source organism: Bacteroidota bacterium (assembly GCA_036787895.1). Classification (GTDB taxonomy): domain Bacteria; phylum Bacteroidota; class Bacteroidia; order UBA7662; family UBA7662; genus UBA7662. The sequence goes on from DAIQOK010000008.1 coordinate 91,234, forward strand.
GCGTATTCCCGTACTCGCACGAAGAAAATACGGCTGCTTATAATCAGGTGGATGATGTGCCTCAAGAAGTAAAAGAAGCCCGTACCGATGAAATAATGGCCTTACAACAGGAGATTTCGTTCGAATTAAACGAGCCTAAGGTGGGTCAGAGACTGAAAGTACTTTTCGATCGCAAAGAAGGACAGTACTTTATTGGGCGTACTGAACACGATTCACCGGAAGTGGATAACGAAGTTTTGGTTGATGCACGGAACCATTTTGTACGTATTGGCGATTTTGCAGAAGTCACTATTACCAAGGCCGATGCCTTTGATTTATACGGCGATCCCACCAATTGATGCATACACAGACCATTTCTTTCGAAAGTACCGCCTCATTCAGTCGTTTAGCACTCGATTATGTGGCTGGTAAGACCGTTTTTAACGATTTTATCTCCCATAGTTTTAGTGAAGCCGGCGTGGAAGCGGCGCTATTGGAACGATCAACTTTCAGTGCCGAAAGCAGGGAAATATTGGTAAAAACACTTCGCCAACAATACGGAAAGGTGGCTGAAGAAAAGGATATTGCGAGTCAGCTGGAGAAACTGTTATTGCCGGACTGTTTTACGGTGGTAACGGCGCATCAGCCAAATTTACTCACTGGTCCGGCTTATTTTATCTATAAAATCGCAGGCACAGTGGCACTGAGCCGGCGATTAAACGCTGCTCACCCCGAAAAAATGTTTGTGCCGGTGTATTGGATGGGCGCCGAAGACCATGATTTAGAGGAACTTAACCACCTCCATCTTTTTGGTCAAAAACTGGCATGGAACAATGGGCTGCACGGACCGGTGGGACGTATGCCTTTAACGACTTTGCAACCTGTTTTAGATCAGGTTTATACACTTCTGGGCGAAAAACCGGAAGCATTGGAACTCAAAGAACTCATCAGCAGCTGTTTTCGCCCGGATTACAGCTGGGCCCAAGCCACCCGGCTGTTTGTACATGCCCTTTTCGGACAATACGGCTTATTGGTTTTAGATGGCGATGCTCCGCTGCTGAAAAAACAGTTTTCGGGTGTAATGCGTACTGAATTGTTGGAGAGAAATTCGGAAGCGCTTGTTTTAGCAGCCGGGAGAAAACTTGAAGCTGCTGGTTATGCAGCTCAAATATTCCCGCGTCCAATCAATCTGTTTTGGTTGGCCGATGGTGTACGCGAGCGTATCCTTTTTGAAAACAACCGTTATCAGCTTGCTCATGGTGATAAATCCTGGTCGGAGTCTGAAATATTGAAGGAGCTCGAGCTACAACCTGAACACTTCAGTCCTAATGTAGTATTGCGGCCTTTATATCAGGAGATGAGTCTGCCAAATGTCGCCTTCATCGGTGGTGGGGCAGAGGTAGCTTACTGGATGTTATTGAAAGAGGTGTTTGCTTTGCATCAAGTGCCCATGCCAGTGGTAATGCTGCGTAGCTCGGTCCTGTATATCGACCGCAACAGCCTTTCGAAGTTGGATAAACTTAGATTGAACAGCGAGGATTTATTTCTGCCCACCGAGGAATTGGTGCTACACTATCTCGCCAGCCAGGAAAAAGAGCTGTTTGGGATGGATGCTGAATTAATGGAACTGGAAAGCTGGTTTGATAAATTGGCGGGTCACATCGAAAAAATTGACCCCAGCCTCAAAGCCGCTGCCCTGGCAGAAGGTAAAAAAGTAGAAGGTCAGCTGCGTGGACTTGAAGCCCGGGTGAAAAAAGCACAGAAACAACGCCACGAAACGGGCATCAACCAAATCCGCCAGCTCAAAGCCAAGTTATTTCCTGACAACCACCTCCAGGAGCGCCATGATAATTTTATGAATTTTTATCTGTCCGAAGGCCGTTCATTGGTTGAAAGTTGTTGTACTTCGCTTGATCCTTTGACTAAGAAATTTGTGTTATTAAAGGCTGGTTAGCCTTTTCTTGAGCATATAGCTCTTGCCGGTACTTGAAGCTTGGCTCCAACTAATCGGGTAGGCATTTGCTTTTCAGGTCAAATTCACGTATGGGCTCTTTCGATTATGTTTGTTATCTTATATTCGTGCTTAGACAAAATAAAGTATGAAAAGGATATTATGCTTGTTGCTATTTGTTTCAATAGCATCATCACTTCAGGCACAGCAGCTTTTTTACTCCGCTGAGCTGGTTTTTAATGATGGAACGGTTAAAAAGGGTTTAGCTAATTCTGTTCTGGAAACGCATAAAAGGATCAAATTCAAAACTTCGGAAAAAGGAGAAATTGAATATTTTGAGCATACGAGTCTCAAAAGAGTTACTTATTTCGACTCCAAGGGAAGTCATGTTTTTGATCGGCTAAGCCGTTACACAACCATTAAGTCAAATAGTCTGATACATGATGAATGGTTTCAACTTATTCAACCCGGCTATGTGAGCATTTATCTGTATTACACCAGAATGGGGTCTACATCCGGAACAGCAGGCTTTAAAGAATACTTTGCATTTAAAGAAGGCGAACCCGGTGGAAGACTGGTATCGTTGGTTGCCAGTGTGAACAGCAATGCTACCTTCAAGCGGTATGCGCCAATTTATTTTAGTGATTATCCGGAGTTGTGTGCTAAAATAAAAAACAAGGAGTTGACTTATGTAGACTTGCTTAAAGCTGTTGATGAGTATAATAGCTGGCATGCTTCCAAGAACAATTGATAATTACCGTGTACTTAAATAAAAAAGCCCCGTTCATAACGGGGCTTTTTTTCGAAATTTAGCAGCTATTTAGCCGTCTCCAAAAGCATATTCAAACTCACCTGTGCCGTTTTGGCAATTTTATCCTCCACAATTTTAGGGATGGCTATATTATGATCGGCAAGTGCCACTTCAAAATCAGAGCTTAAGCGGATTTTGCCATCTTTTACTTCCACTTTACCCGCTTTTGTTACTTTTTGGGTTACACCATGAATAGTCAATTCACCGGTGACGGTTACCAGATGAATGCCATTTTTTTTCAGGTCGATGCTGGCCCATTCATTGATTTTACCCTTAAGGGTAGCTTTGGGATATTTATGCGACTCCATATAATTCTCATTGAAGTGCTCCTGCATCAAGGCTTTTTGGAATTGAAAGGACTTGATAAGAATTTGAAAGACCACTTCGCCATTGCTTGCATCGAGCACACAGGCGCCCTGATCATTTTTGGCCTGAACCCCATCTTTCACCACACCCTCGGCCGTAAAGGAGACAGCGCCATTACGTGTCATATACTTACCTTGGGCAAAGCCTGAGCTGACAAACAACAGCATACATAGGCTGAGCATTAAATTCTTCATGATAGTATTATTTAGAAGTTTGAATTACACAACGATTGAGCACCACATCGAATAACATGCCAGAACAGACACCTTTAATTTTGACTTCACTGCCGGGTTCCAGCGCTTTGGCGACTGCTTCATCCTCAAATTCGCATAATACACCGAATAGTGCATCATGCGTTTCGAGTACCAAGGCAGGTTTTCCGTTGTCGGTTGTACGAATTTCTTTTAAAGTGCCGCTAACCTCCAGGACTTTACCCAGGTAACTTACATCGGCAGCAACTTCATCCTGAGTATAAGCATCAAACAGCTCGTTTGCGGTTATTTGTACTTCTGCATCAAGTTTGGAAGTGCTGGTTACCGGTTTGTTCCACAAATAGATGCCAATGGAGCCACCTATTATTGCTGCAACAACACCAAGCAGCAAGAGTTTTTTCCAGTTTTTCATGATGATAACTTTTTCTTGTAGGCAGATGCCAGGGCATCTGATTTTCTTAGCAATACTACACTTATAGTTGGAATATTTTTACACTTTAGGCCTATATCATTTAACAGCCATGGTCAGCCATCCAAAGTGCTAAAATCAAAAACGGCCGTCATTATCGACAGCCGTTTAAGAGTAAGATATGCTGATTTAGCTCGTATCAGAGTTATTTTTTCCTCGCTTGCTGCTGTTGTTGGGCGGTTTTGCTTAACTCTTCAAGCTTGGCAGCAAAACGTGATTTTTTAACTGGCTTCTTTTTATTCTCCTGAATCTTCCGGTGAATCGCATCATCATCAACGAAACGACGAATAATCCACTGTTGAGCAAAGGTGATCATATTGGCCAGGAAGTAATAATAACTCAGCGCTGCAGAATAATTATTCATGATGCCAAGGAACATCAAAGGCATGACATAACTCAATACCTTCATCTGACCGGTAACACCACTGATTTGATTGTTTAATCGGGTGTAAACCAGGGTAGAGATGGTCATAAGTATGGTGAACAAACTTACGTGATCGCCATAAATGGTATTGATCAGTGGCACATAACCGAAGGTCCAGATGCTGTCGTAAGTTGAAAGATCATCCGCCCACAAAAATGCCTGCTGACGCAGTTCAATGGAGGCTGGGAAGAAGTTGAAGAGTGCAATTAAAATAGGCAGCTGTAATAACAGCGGCAAACAGCCTCCTAAAGGATTTACACCGGCCTTTTGGAAAAGTTTCATCTGCTCGGCCTGCTGTTTTTGCGGTTCCTTCTCGTATTTGGCCTTCAATTCATCTATCTCAGGCTTTAAAACACGCATTTTGGCGGTAGAGAGATAGGATTTGTAGGTAAATGGCATCAAAATCAACTTGATGACAATGGTCAGCAAAAAGATAATCAGGCCATAGCCGAGATGGAAACTATCCAGCCAGCCGAATACCTGAATGACGATGTATTTGTTGACCCAGCCAAAGATACCCCAGCCCAAAGGCACCTGCTTTTCTAAGCCCATATCCATACTTTTCAGCAGACTGTATTTGTTCGGGCCAAAGAAAAACTGAAAGTCATGCTGGGCGTCTTTTTTATTGGTCAGTGGCAAAACCAATTCTGCTTTGTAATCGGCCACCCGGGTGTCGCTGCGGTGCGGACCACCTGAAACTTCGGCACTTTCGAATGTTTGTCCGGCGATGAGTGAAGTAGTGAAAAACTTCTGCTTGAAGCTAACCCATTTAACCGTATTCACGAGTGATTCATTGTCTGACTTGGTGATATTCAGATAATCCGGATCGTCGTTCTGGTATTTGTAGTAGATATCGCTTTTGGCACGCTCATCCTTAATGTCACGCTCTTGACGGGGACTGGCCAACGACCAGTTCAATCGCGTATAGTCGATATTACTGGCGAGTACATCGTCCATACCAACGATTTTAACCTGGTGGTCTACCAGATAAGAATCATCGGCTATGCTGTAATTGTGCTCGATGTATTTGCCTTCGCCGAAGGGTAAACGGAATATGACTTTGTTGCCTTCGACCTTCGCACTGAAAAACAGGTTGGCTGTTTCAATAGCCCTCGAACCACTCGAATACTGGTAGCTGTAGCGGCTATCTTCAGGGTAAAACAAAATGAGGGGAAGACTGTCGTAGGTACGGTAGTTTTTGAGTTCAACTTGACTAATGCGTCCGCCTTTGCTATCGAACGTAACCTTAAAGAGTGCATTTTCGAGCGTGATGATTTTTTGTTCGCCCGCAACGAAAGGAGCAAAAATGCCAAAGTTGGCCGTGAGATCGGCTTGCTGAGAGCTATCCACAAGCGCAGCCTCGCTCAATTGCGTTTCAGCTTCTGGACTTTGGGTGTTGGAGTCGGCAATAACTGTTTCTTGAGGAGCGCTGGCATCTTTTTTTGCCGGCTCGGGCAAAAAGAAGAGGTTAAACGCTACAAGTATGATACCAATCAGGAATAAGCCAATGATCGAATTACGATCCATAATGTTGATTTATAAAGGGCACAAAACTACTTAAATAACTACTTTATTGTCGGAGTTTTTCACTTTGCTTTTCGACTGCTGTACGCGACTGTAAGGAATGGTATCCATACAGGCTTTGATAAAGCTCACAAACAAGGGGTGCGGGTTCATCACCGTACTCCGATATTCGGGGTGAAACTGGGCTGCGACAAACCAAGGATGGTTTTTAAGCTCAATCATCTCCACCAGGTTTTTGCCGGGATAGACACCTGAAATGAGCATTTCGCCATGCTGAAAACGGTCAAGAAACTCGTTATTAAATTCATAACGGTGGCGGTGACGTTCCTTAACTTGCGGCAAGTCACCATAAGCTGCCGCTGCTTTGCTGCCTTTTTTGAGTTTACACGGATATGCGCCTAAACGCATGGTGCCTCCTTTGTCGGTGACTTCTTTTTGATCGTGCATCAGATCAATGACCGGAAATGGCGTGTCGGGATCCATCTCTGTTGAGTTGGCGCCTTCCAATTGCAATACATTGCGGGCATATTCAATCACCGCACATTGCATTCCCAGGCAAATCCCCAAAAAGGGAATATGGTTTTCACGTACATAGCGAATGGCTTCGATTTTGCCTTCCCAACCACGGTGTCCAAAACCCGGGGCTACTAATACGCCGTCGAGTTGACCTAATTTTTCGCTGATGTTGTCGGGAGTGAGGTGTTCAGAATGAATCCACTCCAGATTTACCTTACATTGGTTAGAAGTGCCGGCATGCAAAAAGGCTTCAGCTATCGACTTATAAGCATCTTTTAACTCCACATATTTACCCACCAAACCGATGCGTACCTCGGTGAGTGGTTTACGCAAGCGGGTAAGAAACGTTTTCCAGTGTTCCATATCCGGTTCCTGGTCGTAGCTAAGGTGCAGTTTTTTCAGCGCAATGACGTCCAGGCCTTCTTTGAGCATATGCATAGGCACTTCGTAAATGGTACTCGCATCGAGCGCTTCGACGACTGCTTCGGGTTGCACATTACAGAATTGTCCGATTTTACGGCGTATTTCCTTGTTAATGGCGTGTTCCGTACGACAGACAAGTATATCCGGCTGAACGCCTTGTTCGAGCAACATTTTAACCGAGTGTTGGGTAGGTTTGGTTTTCAACTCACCCGCTGCAGTGAGGTAGGGAATGAGGGTAAGATGGATTACCAGGCAGTTTCCTTCGCCCAGCTCAAAGCGGAGTTGACGCAAACTTTCGATATAGGGAAGGGACTCAATATCGCCGGTAGTTCCCCCAATTTCGGTGATAACGATATCGTATTTGCCACTTTTGCCCAGAATCTGGAATCGACGTTTAATTTCATTGGTGATGTGAGGAATAACCTGCACGGTTTTTCCCAAATAATCGCCTTTTCTTTCTTTGTCGATAACCGTTTGGTAAATGCGGCCAGTGGTCACATTGTTTGCCTGGGAGGTAGGAACATTCAAAAAACGCTCATAGTGCCCCAGGTCGAGGTCGGTCTCGGCACCATCGTCGGTTACGAAACATTCGCCGTGCTCATAAGGGTTCAGTGTGCCAGGATCGACATTGATATAGGGGTCGAATTTCTGAATGGTGACGGAGTAACCGCGGGCTTGAAGCAATTTGGCTAAAGATGCCGAAATGATGCCTTTTCCGAGTGAGGAAGTAACACCTCCCGTCACAAAAATATATTTCACAGATGCCATGGCGTGATTTTGTGTACGGGATACAAAGGTAGGGAAATAGCAGCGGCTACCGAAAGATAATCGGCTAAAGCTGACAATTCCTTTAAGCTCTTCGTACAATCAACTCAAATCGCTCCTGCCCAACTACTTCTACCGCCGTTCCGGCATCAATAAAACCACTTTCGGCACGGGCATCGTAGCGTGCACCTTCAATTTCTACTTTTCCGGTAGGACGAAGGGAAGTTTTTGCCATCGCCTTTTTGCCCAAGAGTTGATGTTGGTCTGCAATTACATAGCCTGCTTCAGGCGATTGCACTTCTTGTAAAACGAGTCGTTTGAATGCGCCCCGCTCTAATAACTTTTCACCGTACAGAAATAAAAATACCAGCACAGCTGTGAAAGGAATGAGTACGGTTGCTAAAGCTCGAACCACCTCTGTACCTCCGGTAAATTCGAAATCAAAGCCGTCATTTTGCAAAAGTGAAAATACCAGGCCAATAAGAATACTTGTTATACCGGCAATGCCGGCTACACCAAAGCCGGGAATGACGAATATTTCTACGGCCAGTAAGACCAAACCCAGGACGAAAAGTAATATCTCCCAATTGGCTGCCAGGCCTTCCAGATAAAGCGGAGCGAAGTATAAAATTGCAGCCGTAATCGCAGCCAGTAAAGGGAAGCCTACACCTGGGGTTTGCAGTTCGAAATAGATGCCACCCAAAATTACCAGTACTAAAATGCCACTTACAGCCGGTGAAACCAATAAATTAATAATGCGGTCAAGTCCGCTTAGCTGCTGTTTAACGATGGTATATTCCCGAACACCGGCTAGAGCGAGGGCTTCGTTGATACTTTCGGCTGTGCCATTACTGTATCCATACTTTTGTGCCTCTGAACTGGTAAAGGTGAGCACCTTGCCGGAATCTATGACACCTTCGATGTACACACTTGGGTCAACCATGGCCTCAGCTATACGGGGATCTCTTCCTGTTGACTCGGCTGTAGCACGCATGGTAGCACGCATATAGGATTGGTATTTATCGGGCACCACCTCGCCGGTTTGGTTTACTACCGTGGCTGCACCGATGGAGGCACTTTTACGCATATAAATACTATCGCAGGCAATAGAAATGAGTGCGCCTGCCGATGCTGCATTGTTATCGATAAAGACCAGAACGACAGGTTTAGCATTCAACAAACGGGTGCGAATGCTGTCGGCAGCATCCACCAATCCGCCATAGGTGTTCATGTGGATGAGGATGTAGTCGGCCTGCATGGCTTCAGCTTCGGCTACCGCTTTTTGCGTATTGCGCCAGGCAGCCGGACCAATTTCTTCCTGAATTTTATATTGGTAGACAAGTTTTTTGTTCTGGGCTTCCAGAGTTGAACTCCACAAGAAGGCGCAAAAAAACAGGAGATAACGCATAAATCGGGTTTTACACAAAGCTAATCTACAATGCCGGATTTTAGTCGGCCAATTCAAGCTTTTGCCAATCGAATAAGCTACCGGGATCACCACGCCGGTCAGGAGCATAGCTGTCATGACCAATCACCTGACGTTTGTTGCACTCAAATTCCGGATGCCGTTCTGCAAGAGCAGTTAACAACTGTTTCAAACTTTGGTACTGGGCCTCAGTAAAACCAATAGCGCTCTCGGGTATAAGCTGGTAGTTAATAACACCCAACTTTTGCATTTCGCTTGCTGTACCCACAGCCATGAGTTCAATGCCAATACTTTGTCCATTAAGCACATTTTGGGTGCTGCTATCGTGTTTTAATACCCCTTTGCCAGCATGAAAAGCAATGCGGTTTTCGGCTACCAGACTGTAGATGCTGCCGTCGCGATCGATGAGATAATGTGCTGAAACTTTGTATCGTTTGAAGATGTCGAGCACCTTGTCGACTTCCATGGGATGGGAAGGATTTTGGAGTGCATTGCTGGTATAATGCAGCATAACATAACGAACGGCCTTGGTTCTTGGCGCAGAACAATAATCGGGAAGACGTTTTTCAGTAATAGACAACACCTCGCCCTGAATAAAAGCACTAACAATGGCCCAAATAGCCAGCCAGGAAAGCTGTTTCATATACGTCTGATATTGTAGTTCCGGTATTCAAAGGGGCGTCGACCGCTAAACTTTTCGATCCAGTACAAAAGTCGACTTTTTAATGTCCAGCGGGCTTTTGTCGGGTCAAAATCAAATTGCCAGTTCATAGCAGCGATGCGTTTTTGCATGACCAACGGGTGACTGCCTTCAAAACGTCTGAGCAGGTCGATATTGCTGTAGTCGAACTCTGAAACATCCGGTATTTTTTCGGCCATCCATCGGTCGTCGTGCCACATTTTGTGGAAATTCCGCTGTTTAGCCTGCTGCAAACCGGGGTGTTTCACCCAGCCGTAATGGTAAACAAATGCAGGAATCGCTGCAACGCGTAATTTTCTGTCTTCTTTTCTGAAACCTTGAGCATCGCGATAGGAGCGTATCTTTTTGTCATTGCGGATAATCCGAATCTCATGACTGTACCACCGTCGGCTGATGCCGATATAGTCGTAAGAGCCATAGAAGTGAAGATATTTAAACAGCAGCCCTTCGATCTCGCTTTTATCACTGTAGAAATGCAGGGCGTTGCGAATAATTTCATGATATTTTTCATGAATTACTTCATCTCCTTGAATATAAATCGCCCAATCAGCCTCTGGAGCAATGGCATCAAATGCCTTATTGGTTTCTACAGCGAGCACGCGACCGCCTTCACGCAGGCTATCGTCCCAAACCGTTTCTATTATTCTGATTTTGGAAGAGGAGATGCTTTGAATGAGCGCGAGGGTGTCATCATCGCTATTACCCACAGCCACAACCACTTCGTCGCATAGTGGAAGTATCGATTGAATGGCTTCTATGATGGGATAATCGAATTGTATGGCGTTGCGCACAAAAGTAAATCCGCTAATAAACATCCTACCGCTTCAAATAAAGTTGACGTAAAAGTGCATATTTCAAATAGGTGTAGCGCGCATTTCCCCGACTGATGATTAAGCCGGCACGACCATCCAAAAAGCCCAGTTGAAAGAAATAGTCACGGATAAATCTAAATATTGCCCGCCACACCGGAGGGAATATGCCCGGATTTTTACCCTGCTGATACATGGCCTCACCGGCTATACGGGCAAATTTATCGCTTTGCGCGGCAAATCCTGCCACGTTTTGGTAAGTGAAATGAAGAATGTCGCCGGAGAGATGCGAAGGGCGGATACCTTTTTGTAAGACAACTTTGTCGTGCGGATTGGTGCCGCCCCATTGTCCACAGTCACGCTGCCATAACCTGACTTTGCGGTCGGGATACCAGCCGGTATGCCGTATCCATTGCCCGCAAAAGTTGTTTAACCGATTCATGCTGTAGGCTGGTGCAGGATTTTGTTTTTTGGCTGCAAGTATCGACTGTTGCAGAACAGGAGAGAGTTCCTCATCGGCATCCAATGATAGAATATAGGGATGGGTGGCCAGGCTGACTGCTTTGTTTTTTTGACCAATATGCCCCAGAAAGGGCTGATGAAATACCCGAGCTCCCAAGGATTCAGCCAGCTGTACCGTATTATCTTCACTGCCGGAGTCGACTACAATTATTTCATCCACAACAGGCCAAAGCGATTGAATACAAGCACCTATATGCTCACTTTCATTTTTGCAAATTATGGTAGCGCTTATTTTCATAGTGTCGGGGTCAAAATTGCAGTATTCACACAGACTTTTCAATCATAAAGAAGATTATTCCGCACTAAGGGATATTTTTGCAGTCTATGTGGCATAAAAACATACTCGAAACCATCGGTAATACCCCTATGGTTGAGCTGAACAAAGTGAAAGGCGATATCAAAGCAACGGTATTGGCCAAGGTCGAAACTTTTAATCCCGGAAACAGCATCAAGGACCGCATGGCCGTGAAGATGATTGAAGATGCTGAAAAGGCCGGCAAACTTAAACCAGGATACACCATCATAGAAGGCACTTCAGGCAATACAGGTATGGGTTTAGCCATTGCCGCGGTAGTGAAAGGCTATAAATGCATATTTACGACTACCGATAAACAGTCGAAAGAAAAGGTGGATGCCTTACGCGCATTAGGAGCAGAGGTGATTGTTTGTCCCACCAATGTAGATCCCGAAGACCCGCGTTCCTATTACAGCGTTTCTTCGCGTTTGGAAAAAGAAACACCCAACTCGTGGAAAGCAAATCAATACGATAATTTGTCGAACCGACAGGCGCATTATGAGTCGACCGGCCCTGAAATCTGGGAACAGACCGAAGGAAAAATTACACATCTTATCGTTGGCGTCGGTACAGGCGGCACCATTTCAGGTGTGGCCAAATACTTGAAGGAAAAGAAACCCGGTATCCAGGTTTGGGGGATTGACACCTACGGTTCTGTTTTCAAAAAGTACAAAGAGACAGGTATTTTCGATAAAAACGAAATCTATCCTTACATCACTGAAGGTATAGGCGAAGATTTTTTGCCGGAAAATGTAGACTTCAACCTCATCGATCACTTTGAAAAGGTAACCGACAAGGATGCCGCCATTTATACCCGCAAAATTTCGCGTGATGAAGGCATTTTTGTTGGTAACAGTGCCGGTTCTGCCATTGCCGGATTAATTCAGCTAAAGGATAAATTAAAGCCTGAGGATGTAGTTGTGGTTATCTTCCACGATCACGGCACGCGTTATCTTGGTAAGATGTTTAATGACGACTGGATGCGTGAACGCGGTTTTTTGCAGGCTGAGGTGAAACGTGCCATCGACTGTATCAGCAATCGTCTCCACTTACCAATGGTGGTGGTTGAAGCTAGCCAAACCGTAGGAGAAGCCATGCACAAAATGATGTATTTTAATATCAGTCAGGTGCCGGTGAAATCGGGAGATGAGTTTGTAGGCTCGTTATCGGATGCGCATCTGCTTAAAATGTGTCTGGCGTCGGCTGATACCCGGCACAAAGCAGTAAGCGAAGTGATGTTGCCGGCCTTCCCAATAATCGACAGAGATACCCCCTTGTCGGAATTGGCTAAACACATCGACAAAAACAACAATGCCGTATTGGTGAAGGTAGATGCTTCTACCGTTCAAATCATCACCAATCACGACATAATACAGGCTCTTGCCTGATGCCAGTTTACACTGACCAGACCGGCCGAAAAGTAGAGATACCGTTAAAACCAAAACGGATTGTATCTCTGGTGCCTTCTCAAACCGAATTCTTGTCAGCGTTAGGTCTGGAAGCAGAGGTTGTTGGCATTACCAAGTTTTGTATGCTGCCTGAAAGCTGGTACCTGGGCAAAGAACGTATTGGTGGTACAAAAAATCTACGCATCGATTTGATTCGAAATCTGAAACCCGATTTGATTATTGCCAATAAAGAGGAAAATAAGCTGGAACAAATCGAAATGCTGGAAGATCGTTTCCCGGTTTGGGCGAGCGATGTGGTGGACTTGCCGTCGGCGATTGCGATGATGCAACAAATTGGCGAAATCACCGGTAAATCCGCTGAAGCGGAAAGCATTACAACAGCTATCTTGGCAGGTTTTGAAGATTTGCCTCGGTTGATTGCCGGTAAAACAGTGCTTTATCTCATCTGGCAGCAGCCTTGGATGGCTGCTGGTAAAGACACTTTCATTGATGATGTACTTCAACGTTTTGGACTCATTAATCTGGCAACGGCTTACAATCAACGTTATCCTGTGATTCCAACTGAGAAATTAGGGGAGATGCAACCGGATTATGTTTTATTGAGCTCAGAGCCATTTCCTTTTGCCGACAAACATCTCGAGGACCTGCAATTGAAATTAGTCGGTAGTAAAATAATGCTGGTCGATGGAAAAGCTTTTTCCTGGTATGGTAGCCGATTAATCGAAAGTCCAGCCTATTTTAAAAAGCTGCCTTGGTAATTAACCCATCCATTCGGTGGCAATACACTTGTATTACTTATAAATAGCTTGATCTTTTTGAGTTAAAAGATTGCCTGGATTGTAAGCTGGCACTAGACGAAGGTCTATTTTGGTAGTGTTAACAATTTGTTTAAGCCGTAAGCAGTATTCTTAACAGCACTTGGGCGACTAAACTGACTGGATTTTTCTCATATTTGTTAATATTATCAAATAATTGCTCCGAATTTTAAAAGTAGCTTATGAGAAATCCATTAAATCTAGTCCTATTCTTTTTGATGCTACTCCCGATGCTCAGCCAGGCACAGCGCACAAAAAGAAATTTGCAAGCCCCTAACCGTTGGACTTTAGCGCTTACCGGTGGTGCAACTTTGCCTTACCATGATATTCGACGCAATGAGTATATCAATCTGGGAGATGTAAGCTATAATGTTGGTGCACAATTGGGCTATTGGTTCGGACCTTCCATTGGCTTGCGAGGAAATCTGAATTACGGAAATGTAGTAGGTACCTTAAATCGTAGTTCTTTTATCACTAACTATGGTCTTCCTGGGCCTGTAGAAGCTTCAACCGACTACTTTTCCGGCTCGATAGTGGGCATACTGAACTTCAGTGGCATGGCGCTCGATAAGTATAAACCGCTGGTTAACGAACGTCGTTTAGGGTTTTATGGCTTAGTTGGAATAGGAGCAGTCAATTACACTGCCCGGTTACGCAATATGAATACCAATCAATTCCTCGATATCACGGATGCCGGTACAAGCGATGGTCTGGCTGTTATGATTCCGATTGGTCTTGGTGTGAGTTATAAGTTAAGCCCTAAATTTCATATCGATTTCGAAGCAGGTATGAACAATGTACTTGCCGACAACTTTGACGGCATGAACATCCAAAAAACCAGTGGTGCAGCAGGAGCGGGTGAATATAATTTTGGTCGCAATCTCGACAAAGTCGGGACCTTAAATTTGAATTTTGTCTTTCATCTAGGGCCAAATCGTCAGGGTAATTCAGCCTATTGGTCACGTTCCTTGTTGCAACAGGCTTATGCTGAATATAGTGAAAGCCTGAATTTGTTGGAGAATAAACTGAACCAGACCTCCAAAGAAATAAAACGGCATGATGTTCAGATAATAGCGTTGGAAGAGAAAATCAATAGCCTTGAACGCCAGATGCGCATGTCGGAAGTGGAAATGAAAAAAGATAGTGATGGTGATGGTGTGCCGGATGTGTTTGATAAAGAGTTTACTAAATGGGACTTGAGTACTTTACAAGTGTCGAGCTGTGGTTGGTCGGCCGAAGAGTTATCGCAGCTGAAAGCCCGTGCCGATCGTAAAGAAAAAATTAATGTCGATGGTAGTGGTGTAGCCTTGGATGTAGACAAAGACGGCGTGCCGGATCATTTAGATAAATGTCCGACAGTACCCGGTTTGGTAAGTTGCCATGGATGTATGCCTGAAACCAAACAAGAAACTATCAAAATATTGACTGATTTGCAAGGTCTGGAGTTTGAATCAGGCAAAAGCGATTTTGTGGATTGTTCGAAAAAACGCACCAAACCTTTGCAGGATGCCTGTGCTGCCAAACAAGCAGCCGATATGCAAAATCTGGCCAGTTTGGTGGCTTATTTGAATGAATCACAAAGTCTTGGCTTCAAATTGCGTATTATCGGTCATACCGATGATGTAGGTAATGCCGAACTGAACAATACCTTATCGTTCGAAAGAGCCAATAGTGTAAAGGCACGACTGGTAAGTATGGGTGTTGATGAAAATCGGATCAATATTGAAGGTCGTGGAGAAAGTGAGCCGAAGTTTGGCCCAAGCGGTGCAAACGGCTCATTTACTGAGGCCGACCGTACCCGCAATCGCCGTATTGAGTTTGTGATTGAATAAAGAAAGTTGACCACTGAAGCCCCCTGTTCATCCGAGCAGGGGGCTTTTTTTGACTTTAAGTTTCTTTTAACTTTTCATGGCACGACTATGGTCTGCAGCATGCAAGAACAGGGCCTATATTACGTTTGCCCACTAACCCTTTTACCATGAAAAAGAAAATGATCCTTTTTGCGCTGTTTTTGGCAGCTATTCATGCGGCTACAGCTGCTATCCCGGCCAAACTACATTCTGTCAAGGTGTATCTGCAAGGCGCCGAATTACGCCACCTGACATCGGTCCAACTTCAGCCAGGCGAACAACAAATTATTATCAGTGGGCTTGCCGGTCAAATCGACGACCGCAGCATACGTTTAGCGGCCGACAAGGCCGGGATAACCATACTTGCCTATCAATTACGCCAGAATTATCTCAAACAAAATGATGACTTGCCTGAAATCAGAAGTCTGATCGATTCCATTCATTATTTTACTCGTTTGCAGGAAGACGATAAGGTGCGTTGGGAAGTTCTGGTTCAGGAGCAGCAAATGATACTTGCCAACAAACAAGTGGGAGGAGCTAACAGCGGTATGAGTGTGTTGGAGCTTCAGAAACTTGCTGATTTTTACCGCAGCCGGCTTGCTGAACTCAATCTGAAAATCCTGCAAGCCAAAAGGGGTGATGAGGTGCATGTTGAGCGCATTAAAAAACTTCGACAGCAATTGGCCCAACGCAAGGCGTTGTTGCCTGAGTTTGTGCAGGAGTTGGTACTCGATGTAGCCAGCAGTACAGCCGTAACCGGTAAACTAGAAATAACCTACACTTCACCCAACGTTTATTGGGAACCTTTTTATGATTTACGCGCTGAAAGTCTGGCCAAACCTTTGCAGCTTATAGCCAAAGCACGCATCATACAACAAACCGCCATCGATTGGAAAGATGTAGCTATTGCCATTAGTTCGGCTGTACCGACTCAATTCGTGAGCAAACCCATTCTCAATCCGTGGGTGCTTGACTTCGTCCAAATGTATCAACCTATTGCAGCAAAAAGCTCACGTTATGATGCTGATGTGGTTCAAATGGAATCAGCACAAGGTGGATTTACTAACCTCAAAAGCAGCATACCAACCAAGCAGGTCAATTATCTGAATTACGAATACCAGCCAACTGAACGCGTCACCATCAAACACAACGAGGCAAGCTTAGTCACCCTCGAAGAAAAAACCTTGCAGAACAGCTATGGGCACTATGTTGCACCAAAACAGCAAAAGGAAGTGCTACTTATGGCTTATGTAACCGATTGGGAAAAACTTAATCTGCTTCCCGGCAACGCACGCATTTATATGGAAAATGCCTTAGTAGGTGAAAGTTGGCTGAACTTCCAGGCTGGCGAGAACGATACCCTGGAGTTATCTCTCGGCATCGACAAACGTGTACAGGTGATCTACGACCAACAATGCACCTTTACCAGCGATCGTAAGCTCCTCAATACACGGAAAAAGGATTATGCATACATCATAAAAGTCAAAAATAGTCACCAAACAGCTATTCAATTAGTCGTGGAAGATGTTATACCCATCTCGGCGCATAAGGATATTGAAGTCATAGATGTAAAGCTGGGCAATGCCAGTCTGATGAACGACAAAGGGCTGATTCGTTGGAAGCTTAACTTGCCGGCAAGTGGCAGCCAGGAGCTGAACTATAGCTTCTCAATAAAATATCCCAAAAACAAAATGGTAGGGAATTTGTAACTTATGGCATGCGATATGTCTTCTTTTTTCTTCTAATAATCAGCAGTAGCAGGGTATTTGGCCAATTTGGGCCGGATACCCTGACGCTTTTACCGGATAATTATGATGTAATTAAACACCAGCGCCGGGCCATGGGGGTTTTGACGGGTTGGAGCGTTTTGTCGGTAGGCATGGGAACAGCTCAGTTATTCAGCAGCAATGCGCAAATCAGAGGTTTTGGCATTCAAAATCTAAGCTGGGGTCTGATAGATGGTTTGATTGCCGGTTACGCAACTCACGATTTGAATAAAAAACTACAAAGTGGTCGGCTGAATCTGGTGGAGGAAAGGGAAACCTTCCGTAAAGTGCTGCTTGTTAATGGCCTGCTTGACCTATTGTATGTAGGAACGGGTGCAGCTTTGATGAAATATGGTAATACCCAATGGCAGGGGCACGGTGCCGGAATAATGTTGCAGGGCAGCTTCCTTTTTCTATTCGATGGTATTAATTACGGACTGACATTTTAAGCTGGCAAGCGGCCAGAATTATTGTCCGTGCTATTTTATGTCGCAGCTATAAAACGTACCTTTGCGCCATCAAAATTTAACCATCTTTTTACTCCCTGATTGTAGCAAAATGAATGAATTCGGATTCAAAGCAGAAAAAGCCAGTTTAGCAGCTATTGGCTTGCAACACGTTGCCGCCGCCCACTGGAACCTCAGTCCGGCTGAGCTGGTAGAAGAGTGCATCCTCCGTGGTGAAGGTCAGTTAACCGACACCGGTGCCCTGGCTGCCGATACCGGCGAGTTTACCGGTCGTTCGCCCAAAGATCGTTTTGTGGTGAAAGATGCCATTACTGCCGACAGCGTTTGGTGGGGTGATGTGAACATTCCTTTTTCTCCTGAAAAATTCGATAGCCTACTGGGCCGCATGCAGGCTTATTTGGCCGGTCGTGAGGTTTTCGTGAAAGACTCCTATGCTTGTGCTGATCCCAAATACCGTTTGAATATTCGTGTCGTTACCGAATTGGCTTATTCCAACTTATTCTGTCACAACCTCTTTTTGCGCCCAACTGCCGAAGAAATACAAAATACCATCGATCCGGATTGGTATATCGTATGCGCCCCCGGTTTCAAAGCCGACCCGGCCATCGACGGAACCCGTCAGCACAATTTCGCCATCCTCAATTTTACACGCAAAATGATTCTCATTGGCGGTACAGGTTATACCGGTGAGATGAAAAAAGGCATTTTTGGGGTGCTGAACTTCCTGTTGCCACACAACTACCAAACCTTGAGCATGCACTGCTCGGCGAATGTGGGTGATGCCGGCGATGTGGCTATATTCTTCGGTTTGTCGGGTACCGGCAAAACCACCCTTTCAGCCGATCCTAATCGCGGTTTGATTGGCGACGATGAACACGGCTGGGGCGACAGTATTTTCAACTTTGAAGGGGGTTGTTATGCCAAGTGTATCAATTTGAGTGAAGAAAAAGAGCCTGAAATCTGGAATGCCATCAAGTTTGGTTCAATCGTAGAAAACGTTGAATTTCTGCCCGGAACCACCACAGTAGATTACGATAACGGTGCAAAAACCGAAAATACCCGTTGTGCCTATCCAATCAACTTCATCGAAAACGCGGTCGAGCCATCGGTGGCCGGTATGCCTAAGAATATCTTCTTCCTTACTGCCGATGCTTTTGGGGTATTGCCTCCGATCAGCAAACTCAGCCCGGGTCAGGCCATGTACCACTTTATTTCTGGTTATACCGCAAAAGTAGCCGGAACTGAAGTTGGGGTAACCGAACCACAAACAACTTTCTCGGCTTGTTTTGGTAAAGCCTTTATGCCTTTGCATCCTACCAAATATGCCGATTTGTTAGGCAAAAAGATGCGCGAGAACAATGTAAACGTGTGGTTGGTGAATACCGGCTGGACGGGTGGTCCATACGGTGTAGGTGAGCGTATGAAGTTGAAATATACCCGCGCCATGATCACGGCCGCGCTCGAAGGTGATCTGGACAAGGTGAACTTTGATACTCACCCGGTTTTTGGTGTGCAAATGCCACAAACGTGTCCCAATGTACCGGATGAAATCCTTAGCCCGCGTAACACTTGGGCCGATAAGGCTGCTTACGATGCCAAAGCCAATCAACTGGCCGAAGCATTCGTGAAAAACTTTATGCAGTATAGCGAAGGTGCCAGCGAGGAGATTTTGGCTGCGGCACCTAAAGTACTTGCGCAAGTTTAGTCCGCGAGCTAATGAGCTGAACTTAAGGCTTCATCCTGCAAAGGGTGAAGCTTTTTTTTTTGAATTTTAGCAGTAGTTCGCTTTGGTGGTCTAAAACCCATATTATACTTATCGGCCTTATTTGGCAGTTCAGCTTTCATTTGTATGGACAGATTTTGGGTCAACAAAATCTGTACTGATGAGTATTTCTTACATGTTAAAGTGTCAGCAAAAGGTCAAAATGCCTCATTTTCTGATAAATACCTAAATATGGGTAGTGTTTTTTTATTTCGTTTAATGTAATTTAAACTTTTTAACAAATAAGACTATGAAACACTATCTACGAATGAATGGCTTGTTTTTGCTGGCTATGCTTCTCGCCGGAGAGCTGACTGGTCAAGCACTTAGGGGATTTAATCTTATTCCTCGGGATCAAACGCTGGGATCCAATACTACACGCGTCGTAGCGGAAGATAGTACTTTGTTTTGGATTAATCTGGGCGGTACAACCAATATGCTTGGACGATATCAAAACGGCGTATGGACGGGTTACTCGGCTAGCCAGCTCAACATTAACCAGGGCGTGGTACGCGACTTATGCTGGTATGATGGCAAACTCTGGATGGGCACATCTACCGGCGTTAATGTTTTTACGACCACTGGTGGGACTCCAACTTTGAGCGTAAGCTATAACAACAGCAATGGTTTGCCCGGGAATGAAGTCAGATCAATTGATGGCTTTGGTGGTAAAATGGTTGTAGCAACCGATGATGGTCTGGCTGTTTTGGAAGGGGGTAATTGGACTGTTTATACCTCAGCCAATGCCGGATTTGCTACCAATAGGGTGAATAAGGTGCGACTCGATGCAGATAATATTGTGGCTGTAACCGATAGCGGTGTGTCGATTAAATCCGGAAACCAAAACTGGATGCACTATGATTTAAGCTTTTTAGGTGTTACGAGTACGGCCACTTTGTATGCTGCACCATTTGGATTCGGAGGGGTTATGGTGTCGGCCCCCCAGCTTGTTTATTACGTAATTGGTAACAATAAAGTCGACTTATCAGAAGATGACTATTTCAAAAGTGCGAGCAGTGCCAGGGATTTAAGTATAGTTCATGGTACCATTTGGGGATTGAGTAATCTCGGAGTTCAAAGTCTGACCAAACGCAGGGATATCTACCATATTAGCGCGCCTCTTACCAATACCCGTTTAAATTTTGATGGGAAAGGGAGTATCTATTTTGTAGGTGTACAAGGCGTTTACAGAATAGATAGTGCTACTTTTTATTCCGACAGAAACAATGCCCTGAATACCGCATTTTTGGATATCGGCAATTACAAAATGCTGTTTAGCGCCAAAGGAGACTTTTTCTGGGATCCCACTACCGGCACTGCGTTTGCCGAATATCCGAAACGGGCATCTAATGCCGATCCCAAGAAGAATGTTGCCTTTGCCGGGGCGTTATGGATAGGAGGTAGAAGTGATGCTTCTACTTTGCACGCAAGTGCACAGACCTATCGACAAACTTCAGTATTGGGCCATAATTTCTGGCCTGGACCATTAACAGCGAATGGAACGGTTGATTTGAATACACAACGGAAATTTGATCGGGTATGGAAAGTAAATCGTTTTGACATTGAAGCCTTCAAGCAAAAACATCAGGCAGGTCAATTGAACGATCCGAATTATGTCATACCACAGGATATACTGGAGTGGCCGGGTAACCGTCCGAGCAGCAATGCTGTTTTAGCACCATATGTTGATGTGAATGCCAATGGCAGCTACAACCCCATGGATGGAGATTATCCGGACATTAAGGGCGATCAGATGTTATGGTGGATTTACAATGATGCCAAACCGGATTCCAGAGGCATAACCGAACCCGCACTGGGTGTTGAAATCGCTGTTTCGGTATACGGCTTTAGCTGTCCGACGATTAATGCTGACAGCAGTGTGCTCAACACTACTTTTTTGATGAATTTAAAGGTGACCAATCGATCTGCAAATAATTATTCCAACGCCGCACTAGCTTTGTGGCAGGACGTTGATTTAGGTAATGCTACAGATGACTTTGTTGGTTGTCATGTGCCGCTAAATACGGTTTACACTTATAATGGTGACGATGATGACGAAGGCATTAACGGTTATGGCCAAAACATGCCAGCTTTTGGAACCACCATATTAAAGGGGCCGCTCGCGCCAGTAGGGGATGGAAAGGACAATAACCGCAATGGTATTATTGATGAGGCGGGTGAGGATATCGGATTAATGGCACATCATTACTTTAATAACGATGGAACAATTATCGGCAATCCAGTAACGGGTCAGCATGCCTATAACTATATGACTGGAAGGTGGCGTGACAGCAGCCAGGTGGTATACGGCGGCAATGGTTTTGCGGGATCGACCGGCGCTACCAACTTTAACACCAGCCTGATGTTTCCCGGAAATACTGATATGACCATAGGTTGGGGTCTCGGAGGAACAGCACAAACCCCAATAGTTCCGCCATTTCCCTGGTCGGAGACTAATCCGGGTATTGGGGGTACTCCTAATGTGCCAGCTGACCGTCGAAATATTGCTGCAATGAATGGATTTACTTTCAGCGCAGGCGCGACTCAAGAAATTACCATGGCCTTTATCATCAGTCGGTCCAGTCAGAATGGTGCCGCTGCCTCGGTCAACCAGTTGTTTGCCGATATCCCTAAAGTAAAACATTGGTTCCAAACAGGTCGTTTTCCATCCTGCCTAGATGTGTCGACTGTTAGTGTAGCCGAAGTCGAAAATGAAATCCAACTACAGCTATATCCAAATCCAACAAGCGATATTTTGTATGTGCGAGATGAAAAGGGAGGACAAGCCCAGCTCAAACTGCTGAATATACAGGGCAGTTTGCTTCGGGAAACACAATTAAATGCAGGAGAAGCAACCCTCAACCTGCTAGATCTGCCGGTAGGGATTTATTTCCTTCAAAGTATGAAAGGAGAAAAAACACAGGTTCATAAAATTGTGATTAGTCGATAAATCAGGCTGATTGAGAAAAAGGCTGTCCTACGGGCAGCCTTTTTTAACGTGCTATTCCGAAGGTTATGCCTGACTTTCTTGAAATTGAATGCCGTAATTGGCCAATTCTGTTAGTATGGGCAAATAAATTTCGGGCTGTATGGGTATATGAACCCCTTTGAGCGTTATGGTCCCTTCCAAATAGTGCCGGACCGCCATCGCCAAAGGCAAGCCAACTGTTTTGGCCATGGCTGTATGAAAATTATCGTCGCCCTCGAGAATTAAGGTGGCGCTTCGACTATGCAGTTTGCCGTTTTGTTTGTAGTTAACCAAGTGGTGCATCACCACTAAGTCGCGGTCATCGTCGCCTAAGCGCCATTTTTCTTCGAGTATTTCCTGTAATAAGCTGGCAGCTGAGCCTGTTTCCTGTTTAAAACAACGGTCGCTGAAAAAGTCGAGATAGTCGAATTTCTCCAACAAATCAGCAATTTGGAAAGGATTGTAGCCCAGCTGATTGGTCAGCGTATGCACAAAACTTTCACGCACAGTTGGTGCATCATCCGGATACAAAAAGGCGAGTAGGAAGTCGCGGTAACGCAGTTGCGTACAGTTGTAAAAAAGCAGTTGTTCGTTGGTCATGCCCAACCACGCAAAAACATGCCAGGCATCACAAAAACTGGGGTAGCGAAGTGTACCTCGTAATAAAGTCGGGATACCTTGTAGGCCATATTGTTCGATATAAGGCAAAGAATCGCGGTTGGCATAGGCTTCAAGCGGACCAAAACCTGGGATCTCCAACACCGACTTTTCCCGGAATAATCGTAAATAGGGAATGTATCTGATTACCCCATTGGCCTGGTAACGCGCCGGACCGGGTTGTCCGGCCAACACCACATTACGGGGGTTCCAACTGAATTTATAGTGCCAGGGTTGGTTGTCGGAGGCAGGAGCAATAAGCCCGCCGGTATAACTGTAGAAAGCGGTTATTTCGCCGCCTTGTAGTCTGATCTCCTGTAGCAGTGCCAGAGCCGACATATGATCTATGCCCGGGTCGCAACCCAATTCATTTAAAAAGAGTATGCCTGCCGCTTCCACTTCAGCCGCCATGGCCTTCATGCCCGGTGAAACATAAGAGGCAGTGAAGAGTGATTTTTTATGCTTCAGGCAAACTTGTGCAATGGCCAAATGTTTATCAGCTGGTGCCAAAGAAATGACTACATCACACTGGGCAATTTCAGCTTCCAATTGATGCTGATTTTCAAGATCAAAGGCGATGGGTCGGGCATTTGGATGACCATTGGCCCGTTTTTCGGCCCAATCGAGTTGTAAATCGGCTATGGTTAGCTTCCAATTTTGGCTGGGGGCGTGTTCGAGCAGATAATCGATAAGAAAGGTAGACGAACGGCCGGCGCCGATAACAAGGACTTGCTTCACGTTGAGCGGTGTTTTGAGAAATTTCAGCAATATTAGCAAATCGCTGACCTATGCGTTAGCATATTCTGTACAATGAAAGAAATGAAAGCATTTGACTGCCGGTTGGAAGTGGTAGAGGCACCGGCTGACTTAAATAAAAATGAACTCAGCCTACTTGATCAAGCGCTGAAGGCCACCGAAAAGGCCCATGCCCCTTATTCCGACTTCCATGTCGGTGCCGCCATCCAGCTCGAAGATGGCACATTCGTTCTCGGTTGTAATCAGGAAAATTCGGCTTATCCCAGTGGCCTTTGTGCCGAAAGGGTAGCTTTTTTTACTGCAGGTGTACAGCATACCGGCAAAAAAATAGTAGGATTGGCCATTACCGCACGTTCGGGCCGTCATAATGACAGCGGCCCTGCCGTGCCCTGCGGTGCTTGTCTGCAGGTATTGCGGGAGGTGGAGAAACGCCAGGATGCCCTTATTCCGGTTTTATTGAAAGGCTCGGGCACAACCGTTTGGAAAGCTCCGGGTTTGGTGCATTTCCTGCCTTTTAGTTTTGATTTGTAGGCTATACTGCGAGCTGCCAGATGCGATGGTCGATTTTCAGCCTAACTGATAGGTTGGTTTTATCGTTGATTTTATACATATCGACCACCTTATGTATAGATAATTTGATTTTCTTTACAGAATGACGTTTCTTTGATAAGAAAACTGCAAATATTTAACCAATACTTTATGCGGGCTGATTGGAAACTCGAGCATTTACCAATAAAGTTTGATTTGGAGACGAAAAATGTGCTCAAAGCGCTTCCGGCGGCACATGCTTCGCTAGCAGAGTTAAAAGGTATTGCCGCTACTATTCCCAATCAACATATTTTAATAAATACTCTTGGTCTTCAAGAAGCGAAGGATAGTTCTGCCATCGAAAACATTATTACAACTCATGATGATTTATACAAATCTGAACTTAAGCTAGACACATACAGATTAAATGCTAAAGAAGTTCAAAACTATATTTCAGCACTTAAAAAAGGATTTGAGCTGGTTTCTGGAAGTGGTCTGATTACAAATAAAACTATCTTATTGATCCAGCAAGAACTTGAACAAAATAATGCAGGATTTAGAAAATTGCCCGGCACAACGCTGAAAAATACATTGACAGGAGAAGTAATTTATACACCTCCTCAAGATATAGAGGAGATACATGAATTGATGTCGAATTTAGAACAATTCATTAACACTGAAGCACAGGATGATTATGACCCAATTGTAAGAATGGCCATTATTCATTATCAATTTGAAAGTATTCATCCCTTTTATGATGGCAATGGAAGGACTGGAAGGATTATTAATATCCTCTATCTGATTTTAGAGAAATTACAAACTTTACCGATTTTGTATTTAAGTAGCTATATTATCAAATACAAATCTGATTACTATAGATTGCTTCAAGAAGTGAGGGAGAAGGATAATTGGGAAGAGTGGTTATTGTTTATAATAAAAGGTGTCCAAGAAACAGCTAAAGAAACCATTGAATTAATCGTAGCGATTAAAAATTTGATGGCTAAATATAAATTGGAGATTAGGTCAAATTATAAATTCTATAGTCAAGATTTGCTCAATAACTTATTCAAACACCCATATACCAAAATAGAGTTTGTGGTGAACGACCTAAAGGTTTCTCGAATAACTGCCGCAACTTATTTAAATAAATTGTCGGACGATGGGCTGTTAATCAAAGGGAAGTTAGGCACAGGTAACTATTACATCAACAAGCCTCTTTTTGATTTGCTATCAAAAAGATAAGAAGCTTGTTCAGGAAATTTTGGAAAAGGCATTAATTTGACCAAAGCATAACCATTACCAAATAAGGTACTTTTGATTTTTAATGAACTAGCTCTGAAAATTAAATCTCACAAAGCAAAAGCCCCTAATGCTTCATAAACTTCCGAAGTAGGAAAGCCCATCACATTGGTATAAGAGCCGTCAATACGACTTACGCCTACATAACCCATCCATTCCTGCACCCCATAACTGCCGGCTTTGTCATAGGGCTGGTAGTTATCTAAATAATAGCGGATTTCGGCATCAGTGAGTTGTCGGAAATAAACATCAGTGGCGACGGTAAAACTCACTTCTTCACTTTCGGTGAGCAGGCAAATGCCAGTATACACAGTTTGTTTTTTGCCCGATTGTTTTTTGAGCAGGCTTACCGCGTCGGCAAAATCCACCGGTTTGCCTAATAATTCACCCTCCAGAGCTACCATGGTGTCGGCGGTGATCAGCAGTTCATCTTTGAGCTCCTTGCGTTGGGCCTCAGCCTTCTTGATGGCCAGGTATTCAGCTACCTCCGGCAAGGCGATATGTTCAGGATAGGTTTCATCTACTTCTTTTACCCGGATTTGGAAGTCGAAACCCATGCCTGCCAGCAGTTGCTGCCGGCGAGGAGAGGCCGAACCCAAAACGAGCGAATAAGGCAGGGTATACATATCAGCTGAGGTAGAAAAAGAGATAATAAACGGGTAGGGTAGTTATACCACCCAACATCCAGATTTTGAGCCACCAACTTAACCGGCTGTAATCGGTGCGGGTTTCACTTCGGTAGAAGTAAAAAAGACTCATCACCAAAGGCAGGGCCACGGCCAACAGGGTATACGCCATCGGCTTCCAATCGGTAGTTTGTTGCTGGTACCAAACCACCAGACCTATGCCTGCCAAGGCCAGAACTAAAACTACCCAGACCAGCTGCCGGGTTCGGGCGGCCCCGAAACGCACAGCGGCGGTTTGCCAGCCGGTGGCAGCATCGCCGTCGCTGTCCTCGAGTGTCTTGACCAATTCCCGACAAAGGTTACTCCAGAAGGCGAAAAGGGCATAAATGAGTAAGGTTAGTCCGAGATAACGAAAAGCTTCCGGTTCTACCGATTTAAGCACGCCCATGCCCACAAACTCGAACAAAGCCGGTATCAAAACTAAAATGCCTAAAAGCAGCGACACCAACAGGTTTCCGAACAGGGCGATACCCTTCCAACTTTCGGCATATTTCCAAAGCGCAAAGGTGCAGAGGATGTGAACTATCCCCAGATTCATCAAACCGGCACGATAAGCCACATACACCCCAAGGCCTATGCCCGCCAAAGTAACCGGGAAATAGGCGTTCAATAGCCAGTTTTTATCGGCAATTACCCTGTCGGGGCGATTTTGCTGGTCGGTTTCGTAATCGTAATAGTTGTTGATGAGGTAACCCCCGGCAGCCACCAAAACGCAGGAAAGTGCCAACAACGCCTGGTGGAGATTATCGAGCACAAAAACCAGCTGAAACGCGCCAAAAATGGGTTTCATCAGGAAAAAATGAATACTCAGCATCATTATAGCCATAATGACGAGGTTCATAGGGCGAAATTGACGTATGTAAATCATCTTAAGTGCTACTTGCGTCTGACACATGCCATTTTCCCTGCAAACGTAAAACCTGCTCGATGAGGTCGCGTACGCAGGCTTTACCGCCATCAAAAGGCGAATGATAATGGGCAATGGCCTTAATTTCGGGAACGGCGTCTTTAGGGCAGGCAATTAATCCGGCCAAAGGCATGGCATTGAGATCGGGCAAATCGTCGCCCATATATACTACTTGCTCCGGCTCCAGGCCGTAGCGGGTCATTAGGCTGGCTAAAACCGACTTTTTATCATGTATTCCCAAATGTATCTCCTGGGCACCGAGACGTTGCAAACGAATCGCAACCCCTTCCGACTTACCGCCGGTGATGACAAATACAAAATAACCCTGTTTCACGGCATGTTGAATGGCATAACCGTCTTTGGTATGCATGATGCGGTACTCTTCGCCAGTATTGGTGACGAGTATACTGCCATCGGTGAGTACACCATCTACATCAAGCACAAAGGCTTTAATGGGATGGAATGCGGCTTTAATGTTCATTAAACAAAGAAAGTTATTTTGAGCGTAGGCTGTCGGCCTGCTTTTGTATCATTTTGCTGAAAAGTGCATAAAGCGAAGCCAACTCCGGCTGATCTGACAGCAGCGCAAGATGTTGTTCCATCACTTTAACATCTTTCCGCACCGCTGGTCCGGTTTGACGATGCGCCGGTGGCTGCTCCATCAATCCCTGCAAGCCGGCCTGCAATTGGGGGAGAAGGACAGTCGGGTCAAGTCCGCGACTGCTTAGCAATTCGTACACTTGCTGATACAAGGCATTGCTGAAATTTCCGGCCATGACTGCTGCCAGGTGATAATACAGTCTTTGCTGACTGTTTACGGTGTGTAGCTTTGGCGACAATAAACCGGCGATATCGTGAAGTTGTTGATTAGCTGAGGCGGTTGCTCCTTCAATAAATAGGGGTATTGCGGACCAATCGTTGCCGGCCATTTGCATACTCTGCAAAGGCCACATGACGCCACTGTTAGCATGCCGACTTAAAGCGGCAAGGGGAAGGGTACCACTGGCGTGTAAAACGAGTAAATCTGCCTGAGGTAGAAGCTGCTGACTGATTTCCTCCACCGCCTCGTCTTTCACGGCTAGCATCAGCCAACCTGATCGAGGAGCTTCCAGCTGTTCTAGCCAGCTCGCGCCGCTTAATTCGGCGAGATGCTGACCGCTTGCTGCATTTCGAGACCATACAGTCGCCACCTTACCGCCAGCCTTTCGCCAGGCGAGCGCCAGGGAATGGGCCAGCCTGCCACTACCTATCAGATGTAAATCAGGCGGTCTCACGACTTTCGATGCGCTTGGCCTCGCGGTAACGGTCCATAACAGCCATGCTGAAGCCAATAACAAGCACCACTGTGCCCAACCATAGCAGGTTGATCATCGGGAACTTGAGTGCTTTCATAATGACGTATTCGCGTGGACCGGGATTTTTTTCGGCGATGAGCAATTCGATGCTGCCGCTTTTAGGGTCGATTTTATTGAAGGTCACACGCAAACCGGCATCAGTTACATCATAACGGAACTCAATGCCGTTTTTGATGGCATAAACCGGTTCCAGCACACTTTCTCCGGCGAGGGTTTTGACCCTTAATCGCGCAGCCACAGCTACTTCGGCGCCGGCAGTTTTGGCAGCCGTTGCCGAATCGAAGTTGGTGTTTAAACCTTCCAGAAAGAGTAGGTTTTTGGCCAGCATGATGGTGTCGTTTTCGCCTATTTTGAAGGTGTATGCTTTGGGTTCACCATATTCGGGCTGGTCTTTTACGGTGGTTTTGTCGATGACCTGGGTCACGTGGGTGTATAAATCGTGCCCGAGATAATGTTTGGTATCCGGACTGGCAATCAAGCCCATTTTAGGATTGATCTGGGCGTTGGGGGTAAGCATAAAGCTGTAAGTCACATCACCGTTTTTATTCAACCTCTCGTAAAATACCTTGTAGTAATGGTTGGGTTCTGCTACTGAGTCTCCGAGATAGGTCACCCGGTACTCATTCATGGTGAGGGGTTCGTTTTTCCAGAGCAACACATTTTCACGGGTGGCTTTGGCATCGAAATTTTCGCCATAGCTGAAGCCGCTGTTGTTGATCGAGACCACTTCTTTGCGGGCAGAGGAGATTAAAACGCCCAGCATCATCAGGGCAAAACCAATGTGACTAATGGCCGCACCGGCCGACTTGATTTTGCTCCATTGCTGGCGAATCATCTCCAGATTGCCAAAAAAAGCGAATGCTGAAGCAAAAATGAGGAGGATGTACTGCCAGGTGTAAATCTGGAAGGGAATAAATACTCCTATCGTTAAAGCTACCGAGGCAATGAATGGCCACATCAGCTTTTTATAAAATTCGGCCGGATGGCTCTTTTTGTACTTCATCAGCTGTCCAATGGTGATCAGGATGAGGATCAAAATGGCCATAGGGAGCTGCCAGCGGTTGTAGTGGCCGATGGGGTCGACCGGCGGGGCGACATTGGTGCCAAATATTTTGTTGAAGACCGGGATGGAAGTCGTAGCCAATACCTGAAAAGCACTCAACGATAATATCAACGCGCCAATAAACAACCAGAACTCCCGACTGTAGGTGCTTTCTTCTTTTTGGGTTTTAGGCAGTTTTTTCCAATGGTAAACAAGGAGCCCAAAACCGAGAATAACGAATATAAACAGAAAAACCAGCAGCTGGCCCGACATGCCCAAATCGGTAAACGAATGCACTGATGAATCTCCCAAAACACCGGAACGGGTGAGGAAAGTGGCGTAAAGGATAAGGATAAAGGTGGCAATGACCAGAATGAAGGTAGTCGGCAACGAATTGCCGGTGCGGCGATAGGCATTCATCACATGAAGCGCGCCTATCATCGTCAGCCAGGGTACCAAGGAGGCATTTTCGACCGGGTCCCAAGCCCAATAACCACCGAAGTTCAGGGATTCATAGGCCCAAGCACCACCCATGATGATACCGGTGCCTAAAATCATGGCACCAAATAGCGTCCAGGGGAGGGCAGGCGTGATCCAGCCGCTGTAATCGCGTTTGAATAAACCGGCTAAAGCAAAGGCGAAAGGAACGATGGTCGATGCAAAACCAAGGAACAATACTGGCGGATGAATGACCATCCACGGATTTTGCAGCAAGGGATTGAGGCCATTGCCGTCGGTGATGAAGGAGAGATAGTTGGCCTGAGCAAAAATGGGAGCCTCCATGGCCTCGCGCAGCAGTATAAACGGACTGCTGCCCACTTTGTAGTCGAGCACATATATCCCCAACAACATCGAGCTCAGCGCTACCTGTGCCAGAGCAATCACACTCATCACAGGTGCTTCCCACTTCCGGGCCGAATACATGAGTACCATACCAATGACGATATGCCAGAAGGTCCAGAGCAGGAAACTACCTTCCTGACCTTCCCAGAAGGCGGAAACGATATAATGAGTAGGCAAGGCTCGGGAGGCATGCGACCAGGCGTAGAAATATTCGTAGAGATGGAAGTAGATGATGCCGAAAAGCGTGACAACGATGCCAATTACCGCGATGGCGTGAATCCAGAAGGCGATACGGCCCAGTTTTTTCCAGGAAGCCTCTTTGTTTTCCAGCTTCATGGCGCTGAAAAAGTAGGCGAAGAAGGCCAGGAGAGAACCTACGAAAGAGAGAATAACAAAGGCATGGCCGAGGCGACCAGCCAGGAGGTTTTCACCGATATATTGTACGTCCATTATTGTGCCGACTGGGGTTGAGCTAGGTGTTCGGTGATTTCAACCTCGTCTTCAACATATTTCGAAGGACATTTGGTTAAAATTTTCTGCGCATTAAACTGCTCACCCATCATTTTACCTACAATCACTACTTGCTCCGAACGCTCAAAATCCTGGGGTTTGGTGCCGAAATAAACGACTTCCCTAACCACTTCTTTGTTGTCTTTTAGAAAGAAAGTGAAGTGGTTGGCATCCACTTCAGGGTTGTATTTCATCTCCTCCATGCGGGTGAGGGTGCCTACTACATGGTATTCACGATCCGGGTTTTCGATAGCTACTTCGAAAGTTTCGTAAGAGCTGGAATCGCCTACCGTGCTGATAATTACGCCGATGGCGGTGGCTATCAAAACAATCAGGATAATGTGACTACGCTTCATAAGTCGTCGTTTTTTTACGGTGCAAAGTTCGCCTAAGAAACGCGAATAGGGAAGCATAAGTTTGTTTTTTGACTACTTCTGGTCGATTTAAGCTAACTGACTTGTTATCAGGGTTATTGGTTTGGATTAAGCCGAAAACAAAAAACCCGCTTCCAGAGTAGCGGGCCTAACAAAATTAGGGTTGAGTTGGGTTATTTGAGGGAAAATTTGATGGGTAAATTCATTTCTAAACTTACTTTTTGGCCCTGATTTTCGGCTGGTGTCCAATTATCCATTTTACGTAATGCGTTTAGTGCAGCTTCATCCAGCAGCGGATGAATGCCCCTTTTTACAGTTAAATTACTCACATTACCATCTTTGCCCACCACAAATGACATAATTACGATGCCTTGAATACTGTCTTTTCGGGCAGCTTCCGGATAGACTATATTATTGCCTATAAATTTCAGCAATGCCTCATTACCTCCTTTGTATTCAGGCATTTTTTCGGCAGCGGTCACTACAGTGTCGGAAAGCGACTCCAGTTGGGCAAGTTGTTTCAGCCTTTTGTCGATGGGATTGCCGGCAAAGGCGGTTAGGGTCGAAAATACGACAGCTAAGGCGAGTACAGCGTAAGCCAGTGGGCGACCCAAACTGCGATTGGAAGTGTTTTGCATCATTTTTAGACGTTTTTTAAGTTGAGTGGAATGATTGACGAGCTGGTTCACCAAAACAAAATCAGGTGTGTGAAAAGCCTGCGAAAGCAGGGTAGTGGCGTAATTACTTTTATTCGTTTTTTGAATGGCTGCCTGGTCTGCCTCAAATTCGTGTAAGTCGCGAAGTGCGATGCGGTAGAAGTAGACCAGTGGATTAAACCACTGCAAAGCAATAAATAACTGCATAAGTAACTTATCTATACTATGTCTTGCGCGTATGTGTTCCAGTTCGTGCTGGAGAATAGCGTCGCTTAAACCGGCTTCTGCCTGATTTTTTGGGATGAACAAAAAATGCCACCACGAAAAAATGCTGTGCTGCTGGTGGCGGGTATACACCAGGGTCATTTTGCCTTGACGGACTTGTTGGGCTCCCTTAAAAAGCCGCCGAAGTAAAAGCATCTCCCGAAATAACAAACTCAAACTGGCCAATACGCCTGCCCAATAAGCCGGCCAGAGGTAGGAGCTAAAGTCAAAACGGCTATCTAGCTGACTGACCATAGCTTCTCCACTTATCAGTACAGGTTCGAGTACCGCTACATACAATTGGTTGGCCGGGAAAAAATGAGCCAGCCAGGGCAAAATGCCACTAATAAGTCCCGTAATCAGGAAAATGCGTTGAAATTTGAAAGAAGTTCGTTTTTGAAGCAACGGGAGTATGCCTAAAAAAAGTGCCAGTATCAGGGCCGAGCGGAGGGTTATCAGGAATAGGCTCATTGTTCCGATTTTTTGATGTTTTCGAGTAAGGCCAGCAGTTCATCAACTTCTTTACTGTCCATTTTTTCGGCTTTTACGAAGTGAGAAACGAGATTTCCCAACGAACCGGCATAAAACCGCTGTACCAGCTGATTGGTGGCCTGAGCCGAATAGCTGGCTTTATCGAGCAAAGGATAATAGAGATGGGTTTTGCCTACGGCTTCATGCCCAACAAATCCTTTTTGTTCAAGTATGCGGATGATGGTGGATACCGTATTATAGGCCGGTTTGGGCTCAGGATAAGCTGAAAGCAGGACTTTAACCGACGATTTACCCGTTTCCCAAAGTAAATGCATGAGTTGCTCTTCGGCAGCAGTGAGTTGTTTCATACCACAAGTATAACTAAAGAATTAGTTGATTAACTAACTTTTTAGTTAAAAAGTATAATCAGACCAAAAAATGACGAATTAGACTCAATAGCCGTATTTATCCTGCCACCAGCGTTTGAGCTGTTCGCGTATCTCCCTTTCCCTGGCGTTATTGCCGGGTTCGTAAATGCGGGTGCCACTTAAACTTTCTGGCAAAAACTCCTGAGCTATAAAATTACCGGGATGATCGTGGGCGTAGAGATAATGTTTGCCGTAGCCAATCTCTTTCATGAGTTTGGTCGGGGCATTCCGCAAATGCAGAGGCACACTTTGATCACCGGTTTTATTCACCAGATCGATGGCTTTGTCGATTGCGACATAAGCGGCGTTACTTTTTGGCGAGCTGGCCAAGTAAATGGCCGTTTGCGACAATACGATACGTGCCTCCGGATAACCAACCATTTTTACGGCTTCCATGCAGCTTTTGGCTAAAATTAAGGCCGTCGGATTGGCATTACCGATGTCTTCGCTGGCCAGAATGACCATACGCCGGGCGATAAAAGTGGGGTCTTCGCCTGCGACTATCATCCGTGCGAGGTAGTAAACGGCCGCGTTCGGGTCGCTGCCACGCATGGATTTGATGAAGGCAGAGATGATGTCGTAATGCTGTTCGCCGGTTTTATCATAGCGCGCCATATGCTGTTGGGCGCTGTCGTAAACCAGCTCATCGGTGATTTCGAGCGGGTTTTGTGGATGGGCATCGGTGACCAGCTCGAACAAATTCAGCAATTTACGGGCATCACCGCCACACAAATGCATCAAACCATGGGTTTCGCTGAGTATAATTTCACGCTTTTTGAGATACTCATCTTCCCGCATGGCGCGGTGGAGTAGTTCCAGCAAGTCTTTTTCGCCCAGAGATTCGAGTATGTAGACCTGACAGCGCGATAAAAGTGCGGCATTGACTTCAAAAGAGGGGTTTTCGGTCGTAGCGCCAATCAGTGTAATCTGTCCCTTTTCTACTGCAGCAAGTAAAGCATCCTGCTGGCCTTTGTTGAATCGGTGTATCTCGTCGATGAAAAGGACGGGAGCGAACAAGCCACCGCCTTTGCCAATGACTTCCCGCAGGTCTTTCACACCGGCCTGTATGGCGCTGAGGATATGAAAAGGACGATTGGTAGCCGTAGTCACCAATTGCGCCAAAGTGGTTTTGCCCACGCCAGGCGGCCCCCAAAACAACATCGACGGCAATAATTTCTGCGTAACGATGCGACGCACTACGCCCTCAGGTCCCACCAAATGTTGCTGCCCGATAAAATCTTCGAGCTTGCGGGGGCGCATACGTTCGGCTAAAGGGACTTGTCGGTTCATTTTCTCGACATAAAGTTAAACGCCTTCACCTGACCCTGTATTTTTGTGGAAATTTATACGCATGCCCTTTGCCGAAGTTCGCCTGGTCACCACCGCAGATGGGTCGCACAGTTTAGAGTTACTGTCGACCGGCGAGCATTATCATTCTCAATTCGGCGCATTAACTGAATCTGTTTATGTGTTTGTAAAACATGGACTTGATGCGATTGACCAAAGTAAAACTTTAATACGATTATTGGAAGTCGGCTTCGGAACTGGCCTAAATACTGCCTTGGCCATGGCTTGGTCGCATGCCCATAAAATCCCAATGATCTATAACGGTTTGGAGCCCTTTCCGGTACCGGTAGAGGTATTCCAAAGTTTGAATTATAAACGGCTGATGGAAAATGGTGCTGCGCATCCCATGCTGCAGGACCATTATGAGTATCTCTTACAAGGCAACACCATCACCTACGAAAAATGCCGGGTAAGGCTGGTTCAACAAACATTATTGGATTACACTGACCATCAAACCTACGACCTGATCTTTTACGACGCTTTTTCGCCCACTACCCAGGCCGATATGTGGGACGAGAATTCGGTCACTAAAATCGTCTCCCTCATGGCCCCCGGTGCTATTTTGGTGACCTATTGCATACGGGGCTATATTCGCAAAGCATTTATGGCTTTGGGATGTACGGCCGAAAAACTGCCCGGACCGCCCGGAAAACGCGAAATGTTGAGAATTACCAAACCAAACCATGTTTAAACTTGTCCGTTCCCTGCTTTTTCTGATGCCACCCGAACGTGCGCATTATGTCACCATGCATATGTTGTCGTTTTTGGTGCGTTTTCCGCTGACCTCCTGGGTTTTCCCCTTGATTTACCCGCGCATCAACAAGCCAGTGGAAGTGGCAGGATTAAGTTTCCCGAATCGGGTAGGGTTGGCAGCAGGTTTCGACAAAGACGCGCGCTTTATGCACGTTTTTAAGGCCTTGGGCTTCGGTTTTATGGAGATAGGCACCATTACGCCCTTGGCACAACCCGGCAACGACAAACCCCGTTTGTTCCGTTTGCCCCAGGATGGCGCGCTGATTAACCGACTCGGCTTTAACAACCGAGGATTGGATTATGCCATTCAGCAGCTCAAAAACAGGCCGGAAGGCCTCATTATTGGTGGAAACATTGGCAAAAACAAAATCACGCCCAACGAGCAAGCGTCGGACGATTATGCCAAATGTTTCACGGCATTGTACCCCTACGTAGATTATTTCACGGTAAATGTAAGTTCGCCCAATACGCCTAATCTCCGCGAACTCCAGGAAAAGGGTCCATTATTGGAGCTTTTAGCGCGTTTAATGACATTGAATCGGGCCGAAAAGGCAATTAAACCCATCTTTCTCAAAATAGCGCCCGACCTTAATGAAAGTCAATTGGACGATATCGTAGAAATCGTCACTACGAGCGGCATTCATGGCGTAGTGGCCACCAACACTACGATTGACAGAAGTGGGCTTACAACGGCTGCAAATGCCGTTGAACGGATAGGTGCGGGTGGACTGAGTGGTGCCCCGGTTCGGGAGAAGTCGAATTTTGTGCTGAACTACCTCATTCAAAAAGCCAATGGCCGTTTTCCTGTGATGGGCGTAGGTGGCATTATGACTGCAACCGATGCCCAACAAAAACTCAATGCAGGAGCACCTCTGGTGCAGTTGTATACCGGATTTATTTACAGTGGACCGGCTTTGGTAGCTAAAATCGCCCGTTTATAAACCCTGAGTAAAGGCAAACTGTACAATGTTCGCTCCCATCTGTAAGGCTCTTTGACGGAGTTCTTCCGGGTCGTTATGTACTTCCTGGTCTTCCCAGCCATCGCCTAAATCGGTTTCGTAGCTGTAAAAGCACACCAAACGACCTTCATAAATTAACCCTAAACCTTGTGCGGGTTTGCCGTCATGCTCGTGGATTTTGGGCATGCCATTGTTAAAACGATAAGGTTTTTGGTAGATGGGGTGGTTGAAAGGCAGATCTACGAACTCTAGTTCCGGAAACACCTTCTTCATTTCGGTGCGTACAAAAACATCCATGCCATAATTATCGTCGATGTGCAGAAAACCTCCGCCGATGAGGTAATTACGCAGGTTTTCGGCATCCTCCCGCGAAAACACCACATTGCCATGCCCGGTCATATGCACGAAAGGGTAACGGAACAAATCCGGACTGGCCACATCTACCACAGCTTCCTGGGGGTCGATGAGGGTGCCTAAATGTTGGTTGCAGTAATTAGCCAGATTCTTTAAAGCCGTTGGATTCGAATACCAATCACCACCACCCCGGTACTTGAGTTTGGCAATTTTTAAGTTATAATGCTGCGCATGCCCTGCAATGGGACTCATTAGGGCAAAAGTCGCCAAAAGTATTAAAGTATATTTTGTAAATAATTTCATAATTGATTCAATTGCCAGGCGTGGTGACATTGGGTGAGTGCGACTATCGCCGCGGTTTCTGTCCTTAAACGGGCTTGCCCCAGGCTTATTTCGATGGCCTGCTGTTGTCGGGCGCTTTCGAGTTCGGCCGGACTAAAATCTCCTTCGGGACCAATGAAGAGGTAGATGGTTTTGTCGGTCATAGCGGGTTGAATGGGCTGTTTTGCTCCTTCCATACAGTGTGCGAAGAGCAAATGGCCTTGTTTTGGCCAGACTTGCTTCAGCGGCAGGGCTTCGGCAAGTAAAGGTTTGTGATACTTTAGTGATTGCTTCATTGCAGCTATAAGTATCCTTTCTAATCTATTGTATCTTAAGTGTACTTTTTCGGTTCTGTCGGTTATGATGGGTTGAATACGATTTACCCCCAATTCTACCGCCTTTTCAATCAACCATTCGAAACGGGCTTCCTGTTTAAGGGGTGCTACGTACAATTGTATAACCGGCTGAATCGCTTCGTAGCTGCTTTTGTCGATCACCCGTAGGAGCTGTTGTCTCAGGTTATCGTTGAGTATTTCGCAGTGGTAGCGATTGCCCAATCCATCGGTGACATACAGTTGATCCCCATTCCGAAGCCGACGGGTACGTAAGGCATGCTGAGCTTCTTCTTCTGTCAGAGAAAAAGTCGGATTTTGAATCAATTCAGGGTGGTAATAAAGCTCCATATCAGCGTTCGGCTATAAATTTAGCGACGAAAGCATCAATTTCGGCCGATTGCGGGTCTTCAAACCAATGTATGGCTGGATTGCGTCGGAACCAGGTCATTTGTCGCCGCGCATACTGGCGGGTATTGGTTTTGATGGCTTCGATAGCAGTGGGAAGGTCGGTTTTGCCTTCGAAGTAGTCGAAAAGCTCCACATATCCCACGGTACGCAAGGCTTCCATCTCCCTGAATGCAAAAACAGCTCGGGCTTCAGCTTCGAGACCTGCTTTTATCATCTCGTCCACCCGCTCGTGAATACGGTGGTGCAATAAGGCGCGATCGGGCGACAGGCCAATCCATAAGCAGTCGTATGGCCGGTTTTTTGGCTTCGCCTGACGTTGGGTAGAATAAGGTTTGCCGCTGCTTTCTATGACTTCCAAAGCTCTGATGAGGCGCTGGTGATTTTGCATATCGGCCGTGGCGGCATAGGCAGGGTCGAGCGCAGTTAAAGCTTGTTGCAAAGGCGTGATGCCTTCTTTTTCAAAAAGGGCTTGCCAATGTTTTCTCCTGACTTCATCGCGAGGGGCGATGTCGTCAAATCCTTCGACCAAGGCCTTTAAAAAGAGTCCGGAACCACCACAGGCTATCACAATCTCCTTTTTCTGGAAAAGTTGCTCGAGTCGTTCGTTGCCTTCGCGTTCAAAAACGCCGGCGTTCATATGCTCGTGCAAACTCCGATCGGCAATAAAGTGGTGCGGTACTTTCCGAAGCTCATCGGTCGTGGGCATGGCGGTACCAATGGGTAATTCACGGTAGACTTGCCGCGAATCGACCGAGATGATTTCGGTATCGAGTTTTTTGGCCAAACGTATGGCCAATGCTGTTTTACCGCTGGCGGTGGGGCCAACAATGAGGATAAGTAAGGGTTTTTTCGGGTTTTCGGGCAAAATGGAAGCTTTGGGCTAAAGATAAGACAGCCTCGCCTGAAGCGTAGCTAGTTTTTAACGCAGAGTTCTGGGAGTCTTTCGAGTACCGCAGAGCCTCAGTGAGGCTCCCTGAGCTCTGTAAACGCTGTGTTAAAACTGAGGATCTAATAAAAAAGCCGCCCGGAGGCGGCTTTTTCTGGGATTTCTAATAATCATCGTCGTAGTCGGACTTGCCGCGGCCACGTTTGCTGCCGCCACCAAAATCGTCATCGTCATCATCTATGTCGGCATCCAGATCGTCGTCATCATCGTCATCCAGACTATCATCTTCGTCGCTGTCGGCAACATCTTCGTCCAGATCCAGGTCAAGGTCGATATTGTCGGCTTTGCCTTTGGTACGCTCGGCTTCGAAACTTTCGAAGACCACCATATCATCGGCTGCTTCCGGTTCCTCGTCGTCCAATACATCTAGTAATTCTGCGGGTGGTATGGCCGCTTTGGTTTTTTCCTTCTCAATCGTCGGTTTGACAATGATTTTGGTATTGTATTGTTTTGGGGCTTCACCGACCGATTTTACGGTGGCCGGTAAGCTAGCTCGACCGCCATCGTTGGTGTCGATATCTACCAGTTCAATCAAAAAGGCCCAGCCTTCTTCCGACTGATACACAAAAATGAAACGCTGGTGCGGATCGTCGACATAGTCGCTGATGCGGGTTTTATTTGCCGGCAAAGCATTCGATGTCATGGTGTACATCATGTCTTTGAAAGCAATTTCATCTTCCATATGCCACAAATCATCGGAATAGAAGAAAGAGGAAGGGTGTTTAATGTCGAAAGAAAAGGCGCGTAAGATTGCATAATGCAGATCCTCAAAGGTTTGGGTAGTTTTTACCTCAATCTCTCTGTAAATGCCTTCGTAATCTTCGATTTCAACTCTGAAGCGATAAATTGCCATGCCGGAATGCTTGTTTTGAAGCGCCAAAAATAGGACTTAAACCTTTCGTGTCAACCCCAAATTTTGACCTTTTTCGATCATTAATTTTTGAGCCTGCTCACGTTCATTTTCGATAATGCCGTCGAGTATCGCCTGACGTATCGCGTTTTTGATTATACCGACTTCCTTGCCGGCCGGAATGCCGAAGTAATCCATGATTTCCTGCCCATCAATTGGGGGCTGCCACATGCGCAAACGGTCTGATTCGGCGACTTCTTTGACCTTGCCTTCTAAAATTATGAAGTTCTTTTGATACAAACGGACTTTTGCTTCATTCTTTGAAGTAATATCTGCTTTGCACAACATCATCAGGCTGTCGATATCTTCTCCAACTTCAAAAATCAGCCTTCTTACGGCCGAATCGGTTACAACTGATTTGGTCAGGGCAATGGGGCGAAGATGAAGTTTTACCAGCTTTTGAACCAAACGCATCTTTTCGTTTAACGGCAGTTTTAGATCACGGAAGATGCGAGGAACCATGCGAGCACCCAGGTCTTCGTGACCGTGGAAGGTCCAGCCATGGCCATCTTCGTAACGTTGGGTTTGGGGTTTGGCGATGTCGTGCAAGATGGCTGACCAGCGTAACCACAAATCGTGGGTAAAGGCGGCGATATTGTCGAGCACCTGCAGCGTATGGTAAAAGTTGTCCTTGTGCGAACGTCCGTTTACCTTTTGAACGCCGTGCAATTTGACCATATCCGGGAAAAACTGGTGCAAGAGCTGGGTGTCGAACAGCAGCCGGAAGCCTATGCTTGGTTTGGCCGATAAAATAATTTTATTCAGCTCATCGGTAATTCTTTCCTGGCTGATGATGCGTAAACGTTCTGCATGTGTTTTAATGGCTTCGATTGTCTCCGGATCAATCTCGAATTGCAACTGACTTGCAAAACGAACGGCACGCATCATCCGCAAGGGGTCGTCGCTGAAGGTGATATGCGGATCGAGCGGGGTAACTAGTCGTTTGGCCTTCAGATCAGCCAGACCGTTATGTAAATCTGCCAGCTTCCCAAACTCTGGGTACAGCTGAATGGCCATGGCATTGATGGTAAAGTCGCGCCGGTTGAGATCGTCCTCAAGTGTGCCGTCTTCAACCAATGGATTGCGTGAATCGCTGCGATAGGATTCTTTGCGTGCGCCAACAAACTCCAGCTCAAAATCGCCATATTGCAAACGGGCAGTGCCGTAGTTTTTATAAACAGTTACATGGGGTTTACCCGTCAGGCTATGGCCGAAATCTCGGGCAAAAGAGATACCCCCGCCGATGACAAGTATATCTATGTCTTTGTTGGGTCTGTCGAGCAGTAAATCACGAACATAACCGCCCACTACATAACATTCGGCTTGCCGATTTCGGGCGAAATGTGCCAATTGCGTAAAAATGGGATGCTGAAGTTGGATGTTTTTCAAGAGCGGGGATTCGAGGGCGCTAAATTACCTGCTAAGCAGCATAAAATAACGTTCTTCTAAAGTTTCTGCCCGTTTGTCGGGATTAAGGAAGTGTCCATTCAAATGGGTTACTCTGAAAAAAGGCCAGCTTTTTAA
This sequence comes from Bacteroidota bacterium, assembly GCA_036787895.1. GTDB lineage: Bacteria > Bacteroidota > Bacteroidia > UBA7662 > UBA7662 > UBA7662. The sequence goes on from DAIQOK010000008.1 coordinate 132,096, forward strand.
GGTTTGGAGTTGGTAGCCTGCAGCTGCCAATTGAGCTCTACCGGCCTGATTGGTATAAACATAACGTTGTGACTGACCTGCTCCGAGTAGGCTATCAGGGTGGGTGTAATGAGGCACGGTCATCTCGGCATAAAAATCGAGTGCATGTATGCTTTCTTCGCCAATGGCAAATAAAGCAACCTCTTCTTGCTTCAGCCCTTGTGCATGAATAAACTTGCCGGCAGTTGAGCTGGATTGGTACCCTAATAAATTGGGGTAAAAAACATAATTGGCAACTAAACCGAAGACCAGTAAAGCGAGAAGTGAAGGTCCTAAAAGCTTTAAAAAACCATCAAATTGTTGAAAAAATGCAGCGATCATGGTAATCAATGCAGAACCGATCAAAAATCCCCAGCCCCAACTTCCTGGAAAAACCCAATAGATAACTACGGCCGAGATCAGCAGAATGACAGTTGAAATAAACAACTGTATGGCGCTTAACCATCGGAAAATCCGGGTGCCAGCCTGCAAGTCGGCGAGGAAGTCGGCAGTGAGCAAGGCGGCGAAGGGAAAGCAGATATAGATATAATGTGGCAGCTTAAAGTGTGAAGACGACATGGCTAAAAACAAAAGCACAAATCCTGAAGTGGCGATAAACTCGCCTGAAAGTGCATTATTTAGTTGTCGGCGCAACTCAAAGAGGTTGCGGAACAGCGCAGTTATCACCAATATGCTCCAAGGCAAAAACGTCCATAAAAAGGTGTGGGTGAAGAAAAGAGGTGAAGTGTCGTCTTTCCACACATTTTCGCCTGTTATCCTGCCGAAACTTTGGGTCCAGAAATAATAGACAACGCCATGATCCCAACCCCATTGCCGGTACAATCCAATGAGCATGGGGGTAAGCCAAACCAGAATAAGCGCCAGACCAAATAGCCATTCCCAACGGAAAATACGTTTCCAGTCACGCCTCAAAAGTGCATCGGCACCAAAAGGGGCGGCTACGGCTATTAATCCAATCGGACCTTTGGCCAACATGGCTAGGGCAATGCCTGTAAAAGCTAGGAACCAGGCACTCCATCGTTTGGTGTGCAGGTAACGCTCCAATTGCCAACAGGCATAAGCTACCCAACCAATTAATAAAGTGTCGGTGCGTACATCATTGAGCATGAGTATAAAACCCAACGCACTGCAATAAATGATGGCAGCTATCCGGGCAGTACGGCCGTCGTAAATTAGTCGACCCAGTTCATAAACACTGAAGGCACCCAGCAAGGCGACGAGCACAGATACCAGCTTGTAAGAGAAAGAGCTGACGCCCAACACACTAAAAGAAGCTGCTGTCAGCCAAAAAAGCAAGGGCGGCTTATCGGGATTACCTAGAGAATTGTAGTCTTCACCACGTTCATACACTTCCAGCCAGGAGCCATTATCGCGCATTTCCCGACCGATGGCGGCATATTGCGCAGCATCAACCTCCATGACCTCTACCAACATGCCACCGACAATTACGAGCAGCCACAACACAACAGCTATGCCCAAAAAGCGGTTAAAGTCGATGCGGTAGGCCTTCATCAATGGAACAAATTGTACTTCAGAATGCAGTACAAAGCCCGGAAGGCGTCTTTCATATTGATTTTTTTGCCTTCTTCATAGGTGCGACCGTAATAGCTGATGCCCACTTCGTAAATACGAATTTTAGGTATACGCGAAATTTTAGCAGTCACTTCAGGCTCAAAGCCAAAGCGGTTTTCCCGAATTTTTACGCCTTGAATAATCTCCCGACGGAACATCTTATAGCAGGTTTCCATGTCGGTGAGATTGAGGTTGGTGAACATATTCGACAAAAACGTCAGCAATTTGTTGCCGATGGTATGCCAGAAAAAGAGGATGCGGTGTGGGTTACCCCCCATAAAACGCGAGCCATACACCACATCTGCCACATTGTCGAGTATGGGTTGAACCAAAATATTGTATTCTCGGGGGTCGTATTCCAGGTCGGCATCCTGGATAACCACAATTTCACCGGTGGCATGTTGAATGCCGGTCCGCAGTGCAGCACCTTTGCCTTGATTAACTTCGTGTTTATAATACTGAATGTTTAACTCCGGATGTGCATCACGGTATTCAAGTATAGCTGCTTCGGTATCGTCTTTAGAGCAATCGTTAACGATGATAATTTCTTTGCTGAGGCCACCCACCAAATCAACTGCGCGTACCTTATTTAAGATGTTGTGGATGTACCGGCCTTCGTTGTAGGCAGGAATTACGACCGAAAGTTTTTGAAACGTCATGGAGGGCGTTAAAAATTGAAACAATCGCCAAAAATAGGCATAATTCCCAGAGTATAGACCTGTCGCAAATCACGCAATCTTTTCCTTTTCGCAAACAAGACTTGTTCTTTTGCGTTTGGAATCCTTTTATTTGCGGATTATTCAAGTGTGCGGAAGTAGCAGATGGCAAAAAATTTAGTTATAGTGGAGTCCCCGGCCAAAGCCAAAACCATAGAAGGTTTTTTGGGGAAAGAGTTTTTGGTGAAGTCGAGTTATGGCCACATCCGTGACCTTAAAAAGGGCAACCACGGCGTGGAAATAGAGAAAGCCTATGCGCCCGTCTATGAAGTTCCGGCCGACAAAAAAGCAGTAGTTTCTGAATTAAAGAAGTTGTCGGATGCAGCTGAAACCGTCTGGCTCGCCTCCGATGAAGACCGGGAGGGAGAAGCCATCTCCTGGCATTTGAAGGAAGTACTCAAACTCAAAGAAGAAAAAATTCAGCGTATCGTTTTTCACGAAATCACGAAAAACGCCATACTCAATGCCATCGAAAAACCACGACGTATCAATTACGACCTGGTGAATGCCCAGCAGGCACGTCGGGTACTTGACCGGCTGGTAGGTTTTGAAATTAGCCCGGTGCTTTGGCGCAAGGTGAAGCCAAGTTTGTCGGCAGGTCGGGTGCAATCGGTGGCGGTTCGTTTGGTGGTGGAACGCGAACGCGAAGTGATGGCATTCCAAACCGAAAGCGCCTTTCGCA
>DAIQOK010000001.1:0-406277 GCA_036787895.1 Bacteroidota bacterium
CCATTAAAGAGGTCCTTTTGGATTAGCAAACTTCTATCATTGACGTAAGAAACGACTGGGAATATGCTTCAGGCTTGAAGTCGGCCCAAAAAATCAAAGCAGGTCTTGCCGTCAAATATGAAGACGCTACTTCTTACTAAGTTTATTTGATTTTTAATAATAAAGCCCCGAATGAATTCATTCAGGGCTTTATCGTACGGCTTAACTGGAATCACCAGGTGCCGGTAATCAGAAACTTTTGGATTCGACGCGTGGCTGGTTTTTCGGCTTTTGGAGCCGCTGTTCTTTCTACATTTTTAGTAACAATTGCAGCCGGTTGTGCTAATTCCGGCTCATCTTCAATAAGAACAGGAGGGGCTTGAGCGATAATTTTTTCAGCTGCTTTAATTTCAGCTTTTCCATTGACTACCAGCTTGGGTGTTTCCACAGCCTGGGGTGATTCTTGCTTTTCCTGACCAGCAGATGCCGCAGGACCTTGTACAGCATCAGCAAATAAGGTGACAATGGTGGTTGCATTTCCGATGTCGATCCCAACAGCTGCTGATTTATCTGCGTTTACTTCGTAAGAATGCAGACAATAGCCCTTGCTGGCTATAGCAGCTGGTTCAGTGGGAATGACAATATTGAGTACATCCTTGAATTCATTTTTGAATTGTTCAACCAGGTCGTCATAATTGGCGCCTCCTCCAACAAGATAAAGGGTATCAGCACGCTGAAAATCGCTGTCCACAAAAGCACGGCGCAAAGCAGGGGAAATGACCTCCTGATAATACTGACTAAGTGCACGAGCACGCGCTTCTTTCAAATCGACTCGCTTTCTGCTCGCGAATAAGAAGCCTTTTTGAAAAGCGATATCAATTTGGTGTTCGTTTTTGAGTTCGAGATAATACTGACGTCCTACTTCCTGCATCAGTAAATTTACTGCGTAACGCAGCCCATTCACCGACACCGCTGTCCGCTGTACAGTGCCTGCTTCTGTGCTTAATATGGCTTCACAGGTTCCAAATCCAAGACTGACTACGAAAAAGGAGCCTTTGGCAGCTTGTTCGCCTTTGCGCAATCCCAATATGCACCCTTGAATTTCGGGGATGATTTGGGCTTGTTCAACTTGAAGCGGAATGTTGCGGCGTAATCCGGTAGAATAGGTGGCGGCATCAAATTCAATGATATGTTCGCGTTGAATATTCGCTACGGCCTGCTCCCTGTATAGTGGATAAGTGGAGCTGGGAAAGCCACTGGATACAGTGAGTTTGGCTTTATTCAACTGCTGGTTGGCCAGCAACAAGCCCGATTTTAAGAGTAAGGCATACTCGGTTTCGGTTGGGGCTGAATTGATGTTTTTGTGAGGTGCAACACCTTCCGACAGGGCTAAGTCACCAATAACATAAGCACGACGCTTTTCAAATAACTTTAAACCATGTAATAAGTCAGGGGCAACCTGCCTTAGCTCTGCGTTATTGCCTTCAATGACACTCGGGAATTGTAGCACTTTGAACATAATCGTTGTTTAAGTTGAGCCTAGTTGTAAAGCTGTAATTAGGGATTACAAGCTTACGGAAAGTCAAATTAAGCAATGATTAAGAAATTGTTCAAATAAATTGACCAATTTCTGCATAAAATATACTCAGTTGCTAATAGTGTTACATATACACTATGAGCTTATTGGCGAATTATGCCTCTACAAAATCTTGAAGGTATTCAAATCTGGAACTTAGTTTACCATCTATACAAATTGTAGCGCGATTCATCATGGCGCTATTTTGATCTACTATCAATTGGTCCATGACGTATTGAAGCAGATTGTAACTGAATTCACGAGAGGCATCTTTTGGCAATTCACAGGGCAAATTATCAATGGCCATTACATCAACTACATGCGCAAGAAATGGCGCAGTTTCTTCCTCGGTCATGGGGTTATAACCATAAAATGGAGCCGCTATACTACTCGAGCGCAGGGTACTTGGTATGGAACCATCAATGTCGCAGGTAATGTCGGCTATGGTTTTAATATTAAAGTCCAGCGAACGCATGTCGGATTTGCTGAAAAATCTTGGCGCAGACGGATCCCAATAAATTGTATTTATTAGTAAGTCAGTTACTGATGTAAATGGATGGAATATTGAATCGTATTCCCCAGGAAAAGCATGAAAATGACTGCTTTCGAAAGGTCGATTATGTTTGTGTCGGTATAAATCTTTCGACCTCAGCTCAACGTACACCGGTTCATCGAAATTTTGGAATAGAAATTCCTCCACGGTTACAGGTTGTACACCGGCCAAATGAAGAAGTTCAAGTGCTCCTGCACCTACACGACCGGTTCCTGTAACCGCAATTTTTATGGGAGGTAGATTAATTCCGGTATAAAGCGACCGCAACTCAGCATAATCTTTACATTCATGTGCCGCTTTGATATGGAAAGCGCCTGTCCTTTGGCCATAGGCTCTTAGTCCGTTATGCGTACCTACCACACCGGCAAAATGACCAAAGGCAACAGCTCGTTTGCCATTATCAAAGGTGATGACTTCATAGTCGATCATACGGATTTTGCGTTCTAGCAGGGCTTGCAGCAATGACCGGTTATAGACTTGTTTTTTAATGGTGTGCGAGAAGAAGAGATAGGTTTTTCCCGGAAGGAGATCTTCAATAGGTACCTCCTTGACGCCCATTAGTATGTCACACCGGCTTAGATCCTCATCAACCACGCAACCGGCGGTCGCATATTCCTGCTCAGCAAAACAACGAATGTTGGAGGGTTGTAAAACAATTTCAAGTTGAGGATATTGCTGAAGTAATTTTGCGCAATGTTCAGGAATCAGGGGTACCCGGTGGTCGGGCGGTACCTTGCCTTCACGCAGCAAGCCGATGCTGATCTTTTTCATGGTGCAAAATTCGTGTTTTAAGGGGAAAAAAGGAATCAAATTATTCATTTTCAAGCCTTTTTTGCTATTTTCGCATTCCTGTAAAATGGGGCTGACTGGAATCGACAGCTTGTATGAATACGCAGGTAAGCATGCGGAGCCTTGTACGGGTGCTCCTTAATCTGAACGTTCGAGCCATAAACGGCGAAAATAACTACGCACTCGCTGCTTAATCCTAGGGATTAAGCGCAGTTGCTCCCTTCCTGATGGGCTGCTTAGCCGGGATATAGTGGAGCATCATTCATAAGCAGCTGGCCCGCGTTCTGCTCCTGAACAAAGGCGAGATACTAAAGAGCTAAGGGAAAACTTGGCCTGCCAGCCAGCCTGGTCTTCCCCGACAACCAATGGCAGGATAAGCATGTAGAAAGCTTACGGTTCGCTTGACTGGACCAGGGTTCGACTCCCTGCAGCTCCACCAAAAAAATGCGCATGAGGAAGGTAATCAACCCGGTGCGACATATTTCTTTCTTGATTTTACTGCTGGGATACCAAGCGGTTTATGCACAAAAAGAAATATATCGTCACCGGGTTTTTTGGACTAAAACGGAGATTAATCAAGTTTATCCCAATAAGTTTGGCTGGGGTGCAGATTTGGTTCTCAGAAGGAAAAATGAATTGGGGCAGGGTACAATGTTCGACCAGCCACTGCGCGAAAGCTTCAGGCCTTGGGTTCACTATCAATTTTCGCCTGGCGCCCGTTTTTCCTTTTCACCGATTGGCTATATGCATACCAATGAGTATAAAGCGCTGGAGGCGGATTTCAACCGGGATAATTATCACGAATGGCGTACAACTTTTCAGTTTTTCCATCACCAAAAACAACTGAATGGCAAAATAATGCATACCTGGAGGTATCGGTATGAATTGCGTTGGCAGGAACAGCAAAATGCCGAAGATTACCGCTTCTTTACCCGTCTTAGATTTCGTTACCGACTCAGATATGTGTTTAAAGGCGATAATTTCTACGAGAACAATATGATGTATGCGGCAATATCAAATGAGCTGGGCATCAATATTGGCAACAATGTTCCCTACAATTTCAACCAGAGTCGTTGGTACTTGGGGGCAGGTATTCGTTTTGCGAATGCTGCCCGGATAGAGTTGCGCTATGTAGACCGCTATCGCGCACGTGGCTCGCTTGGTAATATATACGACCGTGGGCAAGGTTTAATGATAGGTTTGTATATCGACCAACTCAGTGAAATAGGCAAGAAAAAAGTACAGGAGGTCAGGTTTTATGACTAAGAATACTCAAAAAATTATGTTTAAAGTGGAGAGCTTGTTCTGTTGGCTGCTTTTCATCGCCTGCTTGATTTTATTGGTATTGTATTTTAAAAAGGACAATGCTTTAGTTCAGTCAAATGAAGAAAACAGCTCATTACAGCGGGAATTGCTTTCACTGCATTACCAACTTCTCGCCGATGAAGCCATTGTTTCCGGTCAGACAAAGCGCGCGAAAAATTATCTCCAAACCATCGACAGTCTCCAGCCCGATGCCGAACGATTTGTGAAATCACGTTTGCGCTTTCTCGAGAACTTGATGCGCGACAGCCTGCAGTATGCCGGAAAGCTGCGTAGGCTAAGTGAGCAAAACAAGCGTGAATTGAGCCGGCTACATTTGTTGATGGCCAAATCGGACCAGGAACATCAGACGGAAAGCGAAGCATTGTTGCGAAGTTTACAGTTGGCCATGCTACTTCAAGCTGACTTGGAAGATAGCCTGTTGCGTTTGAACACTGCCTTCCAACGTGAATTAAATGGCCATCAATTATTGACTTTTTTAAATAAAGCCAATCGTGTGTTATATGTGGGAGAGGTGAAGGATTCCATGGCCAATGGTCGAGGTAGTGGTTTATGGCAAACAGGAGGTTTGTACACCGGCGAATGGCTAAACAATTTACGTCATGGTTATGGTAAATACCGTTGGGCTGATGGTGAAAGTTATGAAGGGCATTTCACCAACGATAGAAGAAATGGTTTAGGGACTTACCATTGGAAAAATGGAGACAGTTACACAGGTGAATGGTTGGACGATAGGCGTAATGGTTATGGCGAGTTGCGGAATGCAGCAGCCAAGCTAATTTCCAAAGGTCAGTGGAAAGATGATCAACTGATTATAAGCGAAAGGGCAGATTAAGATTCAGTCGATGTTTGTATACCGGCAAGGATGATATTTTTTATGGTTACCTTGGTTGTATTAAGTGTAACCCGACCTACATGAGTTCTATCAAACCACTGCTAATTATTTTTCTTTTTGGTGTGACTATAATCACCAAGGTATCAGCGCAAAACTGGCTCAGCCGGCTTGAAAATGACGACCCGGTCACTCGAAAAACAATTATCAAACTCGACTTGCTCAGTCCGGTTTACGACATGTTTAATCTCGAAGTTGAACGCGTGCGGAACGATGAGTCATCTATAACAGCCGAACTGATTTTTCAGTCGATTGTGAACGATGCTTATGAATTCAGCAAAATTGGTGCACGTTTCCATTACCGTTTTTATCTGGGCAATCAGCCAGCACCTAAAGGAATATATGTAGCTGCGGGTATGGGTGGATTTAAGGTGGATGGTATTGAGTACAGGGCTCAAAATTACACGCCAGGATTTGGGTACAATTACACGAGAAAAGAAGAATCTGCTTTTGAAGTAGCCTCATTCATTTGGTTGGGCAGGCAAAGCATTTTTAAAAACCGCATTAGTATCGATTATGCCATGGGAACAGGTTATACTTTTAATCCTATCGATTTTAACCGGGCCAACGATTGGGTTTCGGGTAGATATGCGTTCTATGGAAATGTCCGCATTGGATTTTTACTTGGCAAGCCGGTGAATTAAGTCGGAATCTGACTTCGAGAGGCTTTGTCTTTTAACGACAGAAGCTGTTATTTTGCGGCATGCGAAAATTTTTCGGCTATGTGCTCACCCCGCTATATCTTTTGTGTTTCGGGTTGAATTTATTGGTTTTCGACCTCTTTCAACGAATCGCCTACCAGATAGCCGGTTTTTCAGCTCAACAACAAATGGTTTACGGCTTAAACTGGGTTGCCATGCGTTGTATTCATCTTTTGGGAGGTAGTGTGCGTTGGAATTGGAACGCCATACAACTTCCCGAAGGCCGCAAATTCATTTTTGTAGCCAATCACCAGAGCATGAACGATATACCGCCCATGCTCTGGTTTTTAAGAAAATATCAGCCAATTTTTATTGCCAAAAAAGAATTGGCCAAAGGCATACCCAGTATATCCTTCAATTACCAATGCGGGGGTGCTATTGCCATCGATCGCAAAGATGGGGTGCAGGCACGGAACGCTATTTTGGGATTGGGTAAACGACTTAAAACCCAAAATATTTCTGCATGCATTTTCCCCGAAGGAACCCGTGCCAGAGACGGCCAATTGAAAAAATTTCAATCCGGTGGCCTAAAAACCTTGCTCTCAGAAGTTCCTGATGCCGTTATCGTGCCCATCGCCATTGCCAACAGTTGGAAGTTGGTGCGCTATGGTTTTTGGCCAATTCCCGCTGCCATTCGTTTGCGTTTTTGTGTTTTGCCAATTATCGATGCAACCAATCGGTCGGCCGACGAAGTCATAGAACAAGCATATCAGCAGATTAAACTCCAATTGATGAAGCCGGAATTTTCATCCTAATTATACTTTTAAAAGCATGTTTATGAAAAAGAAATTATACAAAATCCTGACTTGGCTGTGGCTAGTTCCGGTTTTTGGTAACGCCTTCCCAGGAGAAGGCATGTATCCCATGAGCGAATTAAAAAGGCTTAACCTTCAAAAAGCAGGTATGGGATTAACAGCCGAAGAGTTGTTCAGTCCAAAAGGGGATGCCCTCGTCAATGCCCTGGTTCGGGTTGGGGGATGTACCGGCTCTTTTGTTTCCGGCGAGGGTTTGATTATCACCAATCACCATTGCGCTTTTGGTGCGGTTGCAGCTGCCAGCAGTGTTAAAAACGATTATATCACCCAAGGTTTTATTGCGCGGACCAGAGAATTGGAGATACCTGCTCAGGGTTTGACCGTTCGTATCACAGTTGGTTATGAGGATGTATCGGCTGTAGTAGTGGCAGCGGCTGGCAATGAAAGCGATGCCGTGAAACGCCTGAAAGCCATGCGTGAAAAAATGCGTCAATTGGAGCAGGAAGCCAAAAAACAATATCCTAAAGAGACACATGAAGTGGCTGAGATGTTTTTGGGACGTTCCTATGTTCTTTTCCATTATCAGACCATTCAAGACATCCGATTGGTGTATGTGCCGCCACGCAATGTGGGAGAGTTTGGAGGCGAGAGCGATAACTGGGTATGGCCGCGACACAATGGCGACTTTTCATTTGTCAGAGCCTATGTGGCCGCCGATGGCAGCCCCGCAGCTTATGACCAGAAAAATGTCCCATTTGTGCCAAAAAGACACTTGAAGGTGAATCCAAATGGCGTGCAGGAAGATGACTTTGTATTCATACTGGGCTATCCAGGCCGCACTTTCCGGCATTATCCAGCCGAATATATCCGATACCAGAACGACTATTTATTGCCTTATACGTCGGAGACCTATGATTGGCTGATCGATTATATGAAAGCCTTGGGCAAAGCCGATCCCGCCAAAGAAATTGCATTTGCAAGCAAAATGAAAGGTCTTGCCAATGTCACCAAAAATTACAAAGGCAAAGTGCAAGGCATCCGTCGAATCAAACTGATCGACCAAAAACAAGCTGAAGAAGTGCGCTTCCGGGAGTTAATTGCAGAAAAGCCGGAACTGCGTAAGTACTCGGCTACACTCGATGAATTGGATGCTGTTTATAAAAACATGCAAGCCGATGCCCAGAGAAATTTGTGGTTCAATTACCTGACAACACAGTCGGCGACCATGGCTGTGGCGGTGCGTATAGCCCAATTACAGAGCATATTGGATACTTTGCCTAAAGCGGCTCAGCATGATTTCATCCAAAAACAGCAAGATGAGCTCAAAAAGTTAATTGGTAGGGTATATGCGCCCTATGATGCCGGGCTTGACCGTGATTTTATGGATAAAATGTTACGTCAAGCGATGAGTTGGCCAGATAACCAACAATTGAATACGTTAAATAAACTCTTTGGAGGAAGTAAGCAGGACCAGAAGTTGGATAGATTTTTAGCTGGACTGGTGACAAAAACAGCATTTCTGGACAAAGATGCACTACTCAAACAACTTGAAGCCAATCCGCAAAAATTCATACGAATGAAGGGGGACTTGATCGTTATAGCCAAAGAGATGAGCGAAATGGCCACCGTTCTTCGTACACAAGCTCAGTTATATGAAGGCAAACTTGCCCAGTTGCTACCTGCCTATCTCGATTTGAAAATTGCTTCAGGTGTTGATTTTGTGCCAGATGCCAACGCAACGCTTCGACTTACCTATGGAAATGTAAAAGGTTACGAACCGGAAGATGGGGTGTACCAGGCTCCTTTCACCACCGTGAGCGGTCTAATTGCCAAAGGCACTGCAGAAGGAGATTACGAAATTAATGGGGAATTGGTAAAAGCCTACAAAAATGGTGGTGCTGAACGTTATCAGCATCCCGGTCTGAAAGATGTTCCTGTTGGTTTGTTGTATAATCTCGACACAACCGGTGGAAATTCTGGTAGTCCGGTAATGAATGCCAAAGGCGAGTTGATTGGCGTAAATTTCGACCGAGCCTTTACCGCTACTATCAATGATTTTGCCTGGAACGAAGCCTACAGCCGCTCTATTGGGGTAGATATCCGTTTCGTTCTCTGGACATTGGACAAAGTATCAGATGCCGGTTTCCTCATTCGCGAAATGGGTGTGCAATAAGGCGATTAGTCATCGGTGAGGTATTTTAAGCTTGTGCGCAAGTCGATAGGTCCATGGACGATAGTCCATAGCTGTTCAGAATTAAACAAAAAAAGCCTGTGGTCGTAGACCAGAGGCTTTTTTCTCAATACTCAATACTCAATACTCAATACTCAATACTCAATACTCTATACTAAATACTCTATACTAAATACCAAGCTATCGGCTTCTATTGAGCTTCCATAAACTTACCGTCTGGTTGTTATTCACCGGTTTGGTGTTTTGTTTTTCGGCACTTTCCCCGAAAAGCAAGCCAGTTATAGCAGCAACCTCTTCGTTGGCGGAAGCGTGATTTTGTATGGAGTCAGGCGTAAAATAACGTGCAATGAACTGCGTATCGAATTGGCCGCTGCGAAAAGCTTCATGATTAAATGCAAATGCGCCGAAGGGGAGGGTGGTGGCAAAACCGCGAATATCGTATTCACTGATAGCGCGCAGCATGCGGGCAATGGCCTTATCACGGCTATCGGCATGAACGATTAGTTTGGCTATCATGGGGTCATACATGACAGGTACATCCATGCCTTGCTCAAAACCATCATCAACCCGAACACCCGGTCCTTGTGGCCGCACATAACGTTCGAGTTTGCCGATATCCGGTAAAAAGTTGTTGGTGGGATCTTCCGCACAAATGCGCAATTCCAGGCTATGGCCATTGATGCTCAAATCTTCCTGGCGTATGGGCAGCTTTTCACCCTCTGCCACCCGAATTTGAAGTTCAACTAAATCCAAACCGGTAATCATCTCTGTAACGGGGTGTTCTACCTGCAGTCGGGTATTCATCTCTAGGAAATAAAAATTCAGCTTTTCATCTACCAGAAATTCAACTGTTCCCGCACCGTAATATTCACAGGCTTTAGCCACACGAACTGCTGCTTCACCCATGGCTTTGCGAATGGCAGGGGTAAGGCAGCTCGAAGGCGCTTCTTCTACCAACTTTTGGTGACGCCGTTGGATGCTGCACTCCCGCTCAAAAAGATAAACGACATTGCCGTATTTGTCGCCCATGATTTGGATTTCGATGTGACGAGGAGAGGCGATGTATTTTTCAATAAAGACTGCGTCGTCGGCGAAAGCGGAGCGGGCTTCGTTTTGTGCCAGCTTGCACTGTTCGTCGAATTCGTCACTGTCTTCAACAATTCGCATGCCTTTACCACCACCACCGGCAGCAGCTTTAATCAGGACAGGGAAGCCAATACTTTCAGCGACTTTACGTGCCTCGTTCAAATCACTAATTGCCCCCGCTGTTCCCGGGACCATCGGGATATCAAAGTCTTTGACCGCATGTTTGGCGGATAATTTGTTCCCCATCATATCCATCGATGCCGCACTTGGGCCAATCAGTATCAGTCCAGCTTGTTCAACAGCTCTCGCAAAGCCGGCATTTTCTGACAAGAAGCCGTAACCGGGATGTATAGCATCGGCGCCATGCTCCTTGCAAAGCTGAATCAGGTAATCACCACGCAAATAACTTTGGCTACTGGGCGCAGGACCAATACAAACAGCTTCGTCGGCGAAACGTACATGTGGACTAAGCCTGTCGGCTTCCGAAAAAACAGCCAGGGTTGAAATTCCCATTTCACGAGCTGTGCGCATGACCCTGAGGGCTATTTCGCCCCGATTAGCCACCAAAATTTTGCGGATTTTTTGCATGTTCAATTTTTGAAAGGGCTAAGTTAAGTGAGGAGGGCTTAAATATTCCTTTGTCGCCTTAGTTAGGCAGTTAATTTTGTGATGAAAATTCAACCATTGAAACAATTTTTACTGCTGCTGCACCATGAATTCACGGCCGAATGGCGACAGCGAAATGCGATGGGTGGCGTGCTACTTTATGTAGTTTCGACAGTTTTTGTAGCTTATCTTACTTTTAAACGAATTGATCCTTTAAGCTGGATTGCTTTATACTGGATCATATTGCTGTTTGCTTCGGTGAATGCAGTGGCCAAAAGTTTTATACAAAATTCATCTGGTCGTATGCTCTATTACTACAGTATGGCCAATCCACTGGCTTTGCTATTGGCGAAACTGACCTATAACATTCTGCTATTGTGGGTAATCCAGTGGCTGGCCTTTTTTGTTATGCAGCTTTTAGTAGGTCAACCGATACAGGATGTATTTATGTTCTTGCTATCGGCAGCCTTGGCTGCTATTGGGGTGGCAGCCATCGGGACATTGGTTTCGGCTATCAGTCACAAGGCAAGCAACCAAAGCACCTTGATGGCTATTCTCAGTTTCCCGGTTTTGTTACCGGTACTTATGCTAGTCATTAAACTGTCGAAAAATGCACTCGACGGACTCGACCGTTTTGTCTCCTATGATGAAATATGGACGCTGGCGGCCGTAGATGTATTGGTTATTGGCGTTGCATTACTCTTATTTCCTTACCTTTGGAAAGAATGAAAAAAGGACTTCATTGGTATAAAATAGCAGCAATTTTGCTCTTGTTGCTCACGACTTGGTTTGGTTTTATGGGCGATGTGCCGCGTTTGGTTGTGCTCAACGAAACCATACGTAATTTATATTTTCATGTGCCGATGTGGTTTGGTATGGTAATCATCCTGGGAGCTTCCGCGGTCCATAGCATCCGTTATTTGAGTCAGCCCGATGCAGTAACCGATATCAAAGCGGAAGAAGCTGCTAAAACCGGTTTACTTTATGGGGTTTTAGGCCTGGCCACCGGCGCTATCTGGGCGCAGTACACCTGGGGGGAGTGGTGGAGCAGTGATCCTAAACAAAATACTTCTGCTATCGCCTTGCTTATTTATCTAGCTTATCTGGTTTTGAGAGGTTCGTTCAAAGAAGATCAGCAGCGTGCCCGTGTGGCAGCTGTTTACAATATTTTTGCCTTCGCTTGTCTGATTCCCTTGCTGTTTATCCTCCCAAGGCTCGCCGATGATTCCCTTCATCCCGGCAATGGCGGGAACCCGGGATTTGGCGGTTACGACTTAGATGCAAAAATGCGCATGATATTCTATCCGGCTATTCTTGGCTGGATACTTCTTGGCTTCTGGATTACAGAACTCCGCGTTCGTGTCAAAAAACTACAACTACCATAACATGAAGTATTTTGCGAGCATACTGCTCTCGTTGGTGACGATGTTTTGTACCATAAGTACCCACGCCCAAACAGCATCGGTGGAAATGGCCGATACCATGCGGTCGAATGGTAAAATATATGTTGTTGTTGCAGTTGTATTACTTATTTTGGTAAGCTTATTTCTTTATCTCATTCGAATCGACCGTAAACTTAAATCTCTAGAAGACCAATCCTCTAATCTGTCTTAAACCGTTACATTATGTCAGCCAATTCCCACGAAGAGCACAGCTTTTTCGGCGATGTACTCAAGTATTTCGACAATGCAGCATCCCATCTGGACTACCCTGATGGTTTGTTGGATCAAATCAAATATTGCAATAGCGTTTATCGTATGCGCTTTCCCGTCAAAGTAGGTGAAAACATTGAAGTAATCGAAGCCTATCGGGTGGAACACAGTCATCACCGGCTGCCCACCAAAGGCGGAATTCGTTATTCTATGGCCGTAAATCAGGACGAAGTGATGGCCTTGGCGGCTTTGATGACCTACAAATGTGCGATAGTTGATGTTCCTTTTGGAGGCGCCAAAGGTGGTGTCAAAATCGATCCAAAAAAATATACTGAAGGTCAGCTCGAGCGTATCACGCGCAGATATACCTCTGAATTGATTAAGAAAAACTTCATTGGCCCTGGCTTGGATGTGCCTGCACCCGATTATGGTACCGGCGAGCGCGAAATGGCATGGATAGTCGATACTTATGCTACATTTTTCCCCGGCCAAACCGATGCTATTGGTTGTGTTACAGGCAAGCCGGTAACTCAAGGTGGTATAAATGGTCGTCGCGAAGCAACAGGCCTAGGCGTGTATTACGGCATTCGCGAAGCCGTGAGTTTTGAAGACGATATGAAACGTTTGGGCATGACCACGGGTATTGCCGGTAAAACCATGGTCATTCAAGGCTTGGGCAATGTAGGCTTTCATTGTGCTAAATTTTTCTCTGAGAACGGCGCAAAAATCGTCTCCTTAGCTGAGTATGAAGGTGCCATCTACAATCCCGATGGTTTGGATTATCTCGCTGTAGTAGAACACCGCAAAAAAACCGGAAGCATCTTGAATTTCCCGGGTGCAAAAAATCTGGCTAAGAATACGGATGCGCTGGAACTCGAATGCGATATTCTCATTCCTGCCGCGCTCGAAAATCAGATTCACGAAGGCAATGCAGCAAACATCAAGGCTAAAATTATTGGAGAAGCAGCCAACGGTCCGGTAACGGCAGAGGCCGAGGTGATATTGAATAAGAAAGGCATCATGACCATACCTGATATTTATTTAAATGCAGGTGGGGTAACGGTTTCTTATTTCGAATGGCTCAAAAATCTATCACATGTTCGTTTTGGTCGATTAGGCAAACGTTTCGACGAAAACCTGAATAACAACATCATCAGTGCGGTTGAAGAAATGACCGGTCGCAGTTTTAATGATCGTCAGCGTATGCTAATTGGTCGCGGTGCTGATGAGGTTGATTATGTGTATTCAGGCCTGGAAGAGACCATGATAGAAGCTTATCGCCAGATCCGGGATGTAAAAATCGAAATGCCAAATGTCCCGGATTACCGGACAGCTGCGTTTATCGTTGCTATCCGCAAAATCGCACGTTCGTACGAATCTTTGGGTGTATTCCCATAGTAAAATGTATTCGAAAAGTAAAGGCTGCCTTCGGGCAGCCTTTTTGGGTTAATGACCATTTATTTTTCAGCTTTTTTGCAATAATGTGCAATTGCACGGCTTAGAAAATCAGCCATACCTGGCTTAACATTATCGTAATGAGCCTTAAACCTACTATCCGACACATACATCTGTCCCCAGGCTTCGTAAGTATCGATTGAAGCCGGATAAAACTCAGACATTAATTCCCGGTGTTTCTCAACCAGCGCCTGCACTCTAGGGTCATCAACGAACAAGTGCATGTGCTTACTCAGCTCCACGCTCAGTTTCTTTGTCTCTCCTTGAAGTGCCAATATTTTCTCTTTTGGCAGATTATTAATGTGTTTTCGGGAGTTTTGAAGTGCATTTTCGCCATAGGTAGCTACAACTTCTGCTTCTATTTCCGTCACTTTTTCTTTGCTGAATCCTTTGTACAGCAATTCATAATTTTCCATACTTGCTTCTTTTTTTAGTTGATGAAGGGTTTCATCTATGGTATCCAACAAATTATCCAGTCTTTTTCGCCTTTGCTGCAGCTGTTCCCGGTGAAAAAGCAGTGCCTTTTTTCTGTCGAAATGTGGATCGTCCAGCCACCGGCTGATTTCGCTCAAACTGAAATCCAGCTCTTTGTAAAAGAGAATTTGTTGTAGCCGGTACATTTCATTTTCGCCATAATAGCGGTAGCCGGAGCTTGTTCTTTTGGCTGGTTTGAGCAGACCAATACGATCGTAATGATGTAGTGTGCGCACACTTACATCAGCTAATCGCGACAACTCAATGACACTTAATTCATGCATACCTTCGATTTAGAAGCAAAGTAAAGGCCTGACCTTAGGTAAGGGTCAAGCCATTGGTGTAAAAAAAATGAAATTAATTTTCGGCTATGGTTTTTTTGATAGCCAGCAAGGTGTTATTCAGTACATCCAGGGTGGTAAAGCCATTACTTACCAGATAATATTGATCCTGGTTACGATAAACTACTGTAGGAAAACCACTAATGCCAAAACGACCGACCAACGTAAATTCGTCCTGTGTGGCCAAGCGAAACGTATGGCTTTCAAAATGTTTGTCAAATTCAGAGGCAACCATACCCAATTTACGGGCAAGTTCATGGTAGGAAGCACTCCTATTTGGGTCAAGACCGGCACTGTAAATAATAGCTTGCACAGCATGAGCGATTTCAAGTGCGGCTTGAGGAAAGGCATCTTTTAGGATGTATGCCGCACGAGAAGGAGGTTCGGAATTGAAAACGGTAGTCCCTCCTGATTGCAACATTATTAAAAATGGCTCACCAAATCGTACACAACTGAGCTCTTCAACCCGTTTGTAGGCAGTTTTTATATAAGGTGCCACCTCACCTATAGGGCCAACTCTTTCACCCACTATCATGCCTCCGGCCAGCACAGTGAAGGGGATGGCTTCACCTATTTGGGACTGCCATTGCAGTATAACCTGGCTGAAACCATAACACCAGCCGCAAAGTGGGTCGTATAGATAGATGATTTCTTCGTTCATGTTTTTAATGTTCAAACATGTAACGAGCAAAGAGGTTCAAATTTCTCTAATCTTCTTCAGGCCCTTCAACATCTACTTCTTTATTGAACAGACGGATAAGAGCCACGACATGGCTAAAGAGCAAAGCCGGTACAATGAGTGTAGGCAAAAGTTGATAAGGAAACTTCAATACAGCCAGATTGGGCATGTCGGGACTCAGCAAATGAAGTGGTCCGGGCACCGACAATGCTGCATTAATTACAATATTGGCCAGGAAGAGCATACCAATTATATTCCAACCTATGATAATTTTTCGGGTCAGAAGTTTCTTTTGAAAACCCATTTGAGCAATAAATGGGGCAGTCATGCCAATGATGATGTCGTAATTCCAACCTTCGAAGGTGAGTTCAACTGGCAAAAATTGAGCTTTGTGCAACCAGAGCAGTACAAATTCAACCGCTATTCGGACAGTATGCACATAATGCAGAAAATCATCATCGGCATTATGTATAAGTGCTTTTCCTCGTTTTGTGAGCAAATAGAGCAAAGGAAGCAGGGTAGAGGGCAGTATTAGGAGTAAAAGTTGAGGACTTAAAGCTTCAGCGCTAAGTGTTACATTGGAGATAACCAGCATTGAACTGGCAGAACCCATGATTAACCAGAAAATGAGGAGCAATTTGTCTTTAGGATGGGTTAACCAAACCAAAACTAAACTGGCCAAAACAGCTATTCCAAAAACCAAAGTGGCGTATGTGGGTATGTTCTCCATAGTTTTATCGCAAATAGGTAACGGCAATTTACATGACCGATATTGCTTAACCTTAAAATCAGCTTGCGCTTTCTCCACAAAATGTAAAAAATTGTGGAAATCCCATTGGATGCTACTGTGGTAATTGGGTAGCGTTACTATTTAATTTTCAAAGGATTAGACCTCGGTTGCCTGAAAAATTACACACAGCAATGGGTCATTATTTTTAGAATTCCGCACAATTAAATTTGCATTAAATCCAAAAATAAAAACGGCTCCATTTACGGAGCCACTATTTATTTCTTTTTGTTTAATCCTAGCAAATTAACCATCCAGTCGGGTAGCTGTTGGGTTTTTCGTTTTTTTAGATGGAGATATAGGTTAAGTTTTTTAAATACAGGAACTTTATGAGTTTCAACCAATTCAATTAACGCCCCATCGGGATCCTCCACATAGGCAAATCGACCGCCGCTTTCGCCCATATCAAAGGTGTCACCACTATCTACAGTAAATGGATAACCCTTCTCTGAGGCCAGCGTTTTTAAGCCATCCATATTAATGGTGTCGAAACAAAGATGAATGTAGCCACAATCGCCCCAAAAGCGGTTCTCAAAGATGGGTCTTCCTTTTTCCTCGACAAGTTCAAAAAGTTCTATTTCAATATCTCCCAACAATTTACTAAAAGCACCATATGGTGTGTAGTTCTTGCGTAAAAGTACGCGACGATACAGGCGTTGATCAGGCAGGTCTTCGAAATGTCCGGTTTTGTCGTACACTTCCTCGTTTATGCCTAATACTTCTTTATAAAAGACCATCGATTTATCCATGTTCGATACGCCGAAGCAGGCACCGGTTACACCGCCACTTTTGGACTGTTTGGGCTTAAACCAACTCTTGCTACTCACTACTTGGAAAGGATAGCCATGCAAGTCGTTTAGCCAGAAACAAGGGCGACCTGCAGGGTCTTGAACCAGAGGACCGGTAGCTATATTAAGTTGTGCCAAATAGGTGTGCAAGCCTGCAACATCCGGACTTTTCATCTTGGCGGCATAGATGCCTAAATCACCAAGACAAATGTCAAAAGCCGCTGGTTGAGGTACTTTGCTGGTGTATTGCCAGATCTCAAATCCGCCACCACCAGCCATGTTTAATGCGAGGGCGGCACGTCTTTTTTCGACTTTATTGTTAGTATAGCGCGTCATCAAAGCAGCCTCGGCAGCATCATCAAATACATTCACGTCCATGCCGAAAGTTTTGATATACCAATACCAGGCTTTGTCAAGCGTTGGGGTACCTATTCCGATTTGCTGAATGCCAGTGATAAAGGGTATTTGACTCATAGAGGGCTAATTTTCCGGCTGATTAAGCGATATACCGGTGGCACAAATTTAGAGAACCAATACAAGAGTCGTTCGCCTTTGGCGATGAGAATGAGAGGTTTTTTCCTACTATAGGCCTTAAGTATCTGGCGTGCACATACATCGGCCGGTATACCGTTGGCCTGACCGGGATCCATTTTGCCATGTGCTTCGCCATTGGCTTCTACCGCCGAATAGGAGATAGGGGTGTTGATGCGACCAGGACAGGCTATAAGCAGCTGAATTTTGCCGGTTTCTTCGATAGCAAGTGTGTTAAAATAGCCATGTAAAGCATGTTTTGATGCCGAATAACTCGAACGAGTTGGGAAGCCAAACAAACCAACAACCGAACTTATAATGATAATGCCTGCGCCTTTCGGATTAAAATGCGGGAAAAGTTCCTTGGTGAATTGAACCGGTCCGAGAAAGTTGACTTGCATAATCAGTTTTTCTGTCTCGAACAAAGTTGCCCGTGCCGATCCCCGTTGGCTGATACCAGCATTATTAATGAGCAAGTCAACTGACGGCAATAACGCTTTTATTTTCGATGCAGCAGTAGAGATTGAGGTTGATTCAGCGAGGTCCATGCCAATGACTTCACAATAATCTGTCATAGTCAGACAGCTCAATTTAACTTCTTCCAGTTCTGGCAGGCGGCGGGCAAGAAGTACCAAACGAGCCTTTTGTTTAGCTAGTTCCAAAGCGAGTGCCTTACCAATGCCCGAACTGGCACCGGTGATCACCACATATTTAGCTGCATATTTTTCCATACTGTAACGACTTAGACGGACTCAAACCGTTCTTTTCTTTAATCGCCGAAACTACCAAATTTAGCGTTGAGGAGAATATAAACTACTAATTTCAATCAATAGTCGAGCATAATTCCCCGTATCCACCACTGTTCGATGGCATTTTGCTGAAGGCGATTGAGGTTTTCAAAAAGTTTGAGTCGGGTGCTAACCAAGGCCACCTCCCTACTATTCAAAATGAAAATGGAACTCTCGCCTGTCGAGAACTTGGTTTTTTCAGCCTCAAGCAATTGTTCTGTTTTGCTAACCAGGTCATATTGAGTAGCGGTGATTTCGGCTAACTTGTTCTGCTGCATTACCGCTTGCAGTATTTTGATTTTTAATTGATTTCGTTTCAATTCTTGTTCGTAACCTGTACTCAACCGATCTAATTTGATTTGATTGAGAGCGCCACGTTCGGCTCTCAGAAAAAGCGGAAACTGCACGGCAATGCCGGCATTCTGGCCTTGGAGTGGCGAAAGGTCCGAATTGGTAGTTTGGTTGAGCGCGTAAAATTTAAGGTCGACCTTCGGTTTAAATTGCTCCAAGGTCAAGCGGCGATCGATATTGAGTTGGTCCAATTTAAAGTCATATTGCTTGATTTCAGGATGTTCATTGAGCAATGAGTTCAAATCTGAACGATCGAGTGGATAACGTAAGGGGAGATTAGCGGTATCGGGTCGGGTTTCAGCGGCTAACTCCAAAGGGATGAAATTTTTATCCCATAAAAACGTAGCCAGTTTAAACCCTTTTTCCTGGTATTTTAATTCCGACTCTCTCACCCGTTGTTCCCATAAATTAAGCTGAATACTGGCTTCAAGTGTATCTACTGCAGCACGATCACCCAGTATAAAGGCTTGCCGCAAACCGGTTAAAACTTCTGTAGATAAAGCCACGGCCTGATTATATACTTGTAGCTCCTGATAGCTCAATACCCAATCATAGTAACTCTGCGTAGCTTCGTATAATAAATCATTGAGCATAAGCTGTTGTTCCAGGTAGCTGGCATCTCGATAAATTTGTGCTTTTCTCAGCTCTGCACGTCTTTTATCTATGAATAATCCCTGTCCCAAGGGTAGACTTAATCCTAAACGATACAGGCCATCGGCAGGCGTACTGGCTTCGGGATTCACAAATACTCCCTGTCCGCGTTCAAAAGAAGCTATGCCTGTAATTCCAAACCATGTGGGAATGCGTAAGCCAAAATCTTCATAAGTATAATAATTTTTGGCATCGAAGTTTTTCTGATTCCGCTCCCCTTCAATAACCGGGTCGAAACCACCTCGTGCACGCAGCAATCCGGCTTGTCCTCGCTCAACTACCCAGGCGGCTTGTTGGGCAACCGGATGATAGGACTTTACCCACGACAAATAATCGTCTAAACGGAGTACACCCGCTTTGGTTTGCGCTTCAACCTGGAAAACCCAGCCAATTAATATAAGTAGGAGGAGTTTTCTCATTCCGGTTTGTAGTAATCAGCTGGGAAGCCGTTGAGTTGACGCCAGATTTCGTACCAGATAGGAACATCCTTGAGCAAGGCCATGCCCTGGGCACCTGAACCTACCCGCAAAGCATTGGGCCAGGCAGTATCGTCGGGGTCGGGCGTGATTAATATGCGATAGAGACCGTTTTTGGAGGCAAAATTATCGATGGCTACAACTTTACCGCCAAAAGTTCCGAAAGATACATTTGGCCAACCACTGAAGGCTACTGCAGGCCAGCCATCGAACAAAAAACGCACATGCTGACCTTGGTGAATCAAAGGCAAATCAACCGGTTTTACATACATTTCAACGGCTATCTCGAAATCAGAGGGTGAAATGCTTACAATTTCCTCACCTTCCTTAATGAGCTCTCCCAGTCCGGTTTTGGTGGCCTTGGTTATCACCCCATCCTGAGGCGCAAGTATCCAATACAAACCGCTTCTTTTAGCGTAATTGGCGAGCTGATTCTGCAAGCTGTTCAAGTCTCCCTGGGCCTCGTAATAAGCGGATTCCGACATGAATAACTCACTTCTTGCTTTTGCTAGCTTTTCCTGGTATTCATTTTCAAGTGAATTAAGTTCCACCAAAGCATTCTGAACGGCATTTTTGCTGGTTAACAATTTATTTTCTGTCGAAATATACGCCGCCTGAGCGTTTTGAGCCCGTTGCTTGCGAGCTTCAAATTCATTTAAGGACAATAAGCCTTGTTTGAATAAATCTTCTGCCCGATTCAACTGCTGAATGCCAATCTGAAGTTGGGTATTGGCAGCAATCAAATCTGTACTGTCGGTAATCACCTTCAAACGCGCCTGCATCAGGTAGTTCTCGGCTTGATTTATTTTATTCTCTCTGGTCTTATCAAGAGCAATTATTTGCTGACTTAACGCGCTAATTTTACCCTGATAAGCCACAATAGCCTGTTGTTTGGCCTCAACCTTGGCCGCAGTTCTAGGCACAAGCAATTCATCAAAATAGGCCTCTTTGATTTCAGAGATATGCAATATGGTGTCGCCTTTTTTGACAATGGCTCCTTCTGTAACATACCACTTTTCTATTTTCCCGGCGATAACCGATTGTAAGGTTTGTGGCCGCTGATCAGGTTTCAAAGCCGTGATATATCCTCTCGCCCGAATATTCTGTGTCCAGGGGAGAAACATGATGACGATGAAAATAACCAGCATGATGTTGAAAAACCGGCGGATTTTAACATTGGGCATACGGTTTTCAAGTCGTTTGAATGAGGCATATTTTTGCTCATCAATATGTCCCTTACTGGAATTATCGGATAGATTAAGCATGCTTAGTTGGGGTTAACATTGAAATCAAATTCACCATGCCTCAAACGAATTTGCCGGTCGATGAGTTGAAGCAAATGTTCATCATTGGTAAAAGCTATTAAAGTCCAGGGGCCGTTCACTAAAATTTGGTACAAAGCCATTTTTTCATCCAAGGGCAATTCGGCGAATAGATCTTCATAGAGTAGCAAACCGGGCTTGCAAACGAGACTACGAGCCAGTATGATTCGTTTCGCTACCGAGCGTGAAAGTGGTGCGCCATCTGATTGGAGCAGAGTGGCCAAACCGTCAGAAAAGTGGTCGATATATGGGGTTAAGCCCACCATAGTTGCGGCTGATTGGATTTGCTCCGGCGGTAGTTGTCGTCCCAGATCAAGGTTTTCCAAAACACTGCCATGGAAGATGGATTCCGTATTCATACATTGCCCAATCCAGCGATGCAAGGCTGCATGATCAATCCGATTAATGGCCATGCCATTGAGGGTTATGCTTCCACTTTGTACTTGAAAAATGCCCGAAAGTAACTTAAGAAGTGTTGTTTTACCACTACCACTTGAACCGGTAACGGCCAATTTTTCGCCGGCAGCAACGTCTAAATGTAAATTATGTAAACTGGGAATAGGGTTATTATCGTATTGAAAGCTGATTTCATGGAGTTTTACAGCAATGGGTTGGTCGTTGCCGGTTAACGGCACCAAATCGCCCCTTTGGGTTTCCAATTCCAGATCAGAAAGTGTTCCGACTTTCTCTAACGACGTAAGCAGGTCGTAGATAGTGTCCATATTGAGTAATATTTTCTCAACGGCATTCAGAACCAGAAGAATGATAATCTCGGCAGCAACAAATTGCCCAAGATTCAATTGTTGATCGGTTACCAGAAAACTGCCGAGTAGCAACAAGACCAAGGCGATGAGCACTTTAAGCAATACCATCGACCAATACTGCACTTTCAGAACCTGGAAATGTTTAATTCGGGCTTGTAGATAGTGATCTACTTCATAATCCATCACCTTCTGCGGAAAACCAGTATTTCCTGCCAATTTAAAGGTGGCCATCGACCGGGCCATTTCTTCTAGCCAATTAGCTACACGGTATTTATATTTCGACTCAATCAAACTGCTTTTCATGCCTTGCGGACTGGTCAGTTTGAAGAGGAAATACAACAACATGATGAGTACCAGACTAAATGCTATGAAGAACGGGTGATAAATACTTAAAAGAATGAGACCCAGAATTACCTGCAAAGAAGCTGTAGTAAAGTCAATGAGCACTTTGGAAAGCCCTTTTTGAATTCCTACGACATCGAAAAAGCGATTCATTAACTCCGGGAAATATTTGCCGGCCAGTTTTTCGAGTCGAATCCGTGGAATACGATAGCAGATATCAAAGGCGCCCCGGGCGAAAATCTGCTGCTGAATATGTTCTGAAACAGTTAGCTGAAGGATTTGCATCCAACCACCAATAAATAAGCCCATGACCACCATCACGACCAACAATACAAGTGAGGTAGAAATCTGACCAGCCATCAAAAATTGGATGATCGCCTGCATTCCTAACGGCAGACTTAATCCAACCAAGCCGTTTAAAAGCGCATAAAAGTAAAGCTGTCCAATTTCCTTTTTAAAAGATCGGGTAAGCCGGATAAATCTTTGCAATGGACTTAGGACTTGTGGCATGTGATGCAATTGTTGATGAGGGTACTAACAAACTGAAAAACCTGGCCACGTTGGTGGTCTAAATCGGTTAGTGAGGGTAGATGCATAGCGTAAAACTGCTGACTGTGGATGGTTTCAAAAATGGTCGAGACCAGTGCTTTAGGGAAGGGATAATCCGGTGCACATTGGGTAAGCAGTTTACTAAGTCGCTGGTTCAATCTTTTATAATCGCTAAATAGACCGTCTTTGTTTTCTAAATCTACTTCATCGCTATAATAAGCGCGTAATGAGGCATCAATGAGTACTTTTTGAAGCGCTTTGCGGTCAAGTTGTTCAAACGGCCAGGCCAGTTCTTCGGGATGACAAAGAATTTCAAGTGCGCGGTTAAGTTGGTCTTCTACCGATGCATAGGCTTGTATATTATAATAGATTTGATGCTCTAACCATAGCCAGTGATGGGCTATGAGGTAGATTAATAGCCGATGTTTATTGTCAAAGTATCGGTAGATGGAGCTTTCAGTAGTATTCAGACGCTCTGCTAATTTTTTGAAGGTAAAGCCGTCAAATCCTACTTCGGCAAACAGCAAGAGCCCTTCTCTGCTTATTCGAAGACCTAACTCACTGCTGATCGGGTCTTTTTTGAACAGCTTGGGATTAAGTCGGGTTTGCCAATTATTTAAAATCAGATCCATGCCATAAAATTAATAGTAATACTATCGATTTGGTTAGTACAAATATCAAAATAAAAAGTTTCACTATCACTTCTGTTTTTTTCAATCTGGTGCCAGAAGTGGAAAAGACAAGCCCTATTCCTTATTTTCGCCTTGCAAAATTTGATTCATGAAAAACATCACGGTAATTGGTTCAGGCACCATGGGAAATGGCATTGCTCATGTATTTGCCATGCATCAGTTTAAGGTAAATCTGGTCGATATCAATCCTGCTGCGCTCGAGAAGGGCATGGCAACTATCGCCAAAAACCTGGATCGAATGGTAAGCAAAGCAACGATTACTACGGCAGAAAGAACTACCACCCTAGCTAATATTACACCGTTAAGTGACTTAACAGCAGGTGTAAAAGGCGCTGAATTGGTTGTGGAAGCGGCTACCGAAAATATTGAGCTTAAATTGAAGATTTTCCAGCAGCTCGATGCGATTTGCGCGCCAAATACCATATTGGCCACCAATACATCTTCTATCTCTATCACAAAAATTGGTGCAGCCACGAAACGCTCCGACAAGGTGATAGGCATGCACTTTATGAACCCCGTGCCACTGATGAAGCTGGTTGAAATTATTCGTGGCTATAATACAAGTGACGAAGTCACTGAAACGATTATGGCCTTGTCTAAAGCCTTGAACAAAATTCCGGTAGAAGTCAACGATTATCCTGGTTTTGTGGCTAATCGCATTCTCATGCCGATGATTAATGAAGCAATTTATACCTTGTTCGAAGGCGTTGCCGGTGTTTCAGACATTGACACTGTCATGAAATTGGGTATGGCTCATCCTATGGGGCCACTACAGTTGGCCGATTTTATTGGTCTGGATGTTTGTCTGGCAATCCTTAATGTGCTGCATGATGGTTTTGGTCAGCCGAAATATGCACCATGTCCATTGTTGGTGAATATGGTAACTGCCGGACACTTGGGTGTTAAATCAGGTCAGGGATTTTATACCTATACGGCTGGTAGTAAAGAGCTGGTGGTTGCCCCGGGATTTAGCAAATAATTAGTTTCTCAGCCGGCGGATAGCTTCCGGCAGTTGTGCAATAATATCACGGGCCAGGAGACTTTCCTGGCCTTTTTCATATGCAGCCAAATCACCGGCCAGTCCATGCAGATGAACTCCGGTAATTACGCTCTGATATGGACCTATTCCCTGGGCCAACAAACCGGCCAGGATGCCAGTAAGCACATCTCCACTTCCGGCTGTCGCCATACCCGGATTGCCATTGGTGTTGAGCAATAAACTACCATCAGGGGTACAGATGAAGCTGTAGGCATTTTTAAGAACTATATAACACTTCCGCTGCTCAGCAAATTTCCGTGCTTTTTCAAGGCGTATGGGCCAGTTGTTGGAATGGCCAGTCATTCGATCAAATTCCAACATATGAGGAGTGAGTATGCTATTTGCAGGTATGTGATTCTGTAAAAAAGGCTGCTCAGCCATTATATTCAAGGCATCGGCATCAATTACAATGGGTTGCTCCTGTTGTTCAAGCCAGGTTCCAAAGGCTAAGGCAGTATCCCTATGTGTGCCAATACCTGGTCCAACTGCAACAGCGCTATATTTACCACTGTCCGGCTGGCCTGTCCAATACTCAGGGTGGGGATCAACGCTCACCATCGCTTCAGGCACAGTTACCTGAAGGATATGTACACATTTTTCAGGCAGATGTATGTTGATTTTTCCGACGCCAACCCGCAAAGCAGCTTCAGCAGCCAAACGTGCGGCACCTGTTTTGCCTAAACAACCGGCAATTAAATTGAGATAACCGTAGGTACCTTTGTGACTAAACCGCTGGCGAACGGGAAAGCTTGATTTAAGGTCGGAATTAGTGATTATTCTCGCCCAAGGTGGCTGCAGTGGTAAAAAATCGGGATGTAAGCCGATATCTACCACCGTAATTTGACCACTGTACATGGCGCTTTCCGGAAACACAAAACCGGGTTTGAAGCAGGCTAGGGCAAAAGTATAGTCAGCCATTACGGCTTCACCAACCAAGGCTACCGAATCGGTAGGAAGTCCAGTAGGTACATCCAAAGCAGCAATGGTATTTGAACAAACATTTAATGCCTTGGCCCAGGAAAGTTCAGGATCTCGCAGTGTTCCATGGGTGCCACTGCCCAATATGGCATCAATAATAATGGTCTCCGGTGACAGTTTTTCAATAAAGCTTGGATGCTGTTGATAGCGGCAATGTGCTGCATGTTTTTCCAAAAAAATAGCATAAGCTAATTTTTGCTCAGCTTTGGCTGATTCTACCGCATGGATTAAGACTAGCTGCACTTGCCAACCAGCTTCCAGCAACAACTTAGCAGCATATATGCCATCACCTCCGTTTTTTCCCCTGCCACTTAAAACAACAACGGGTTTTTTCTCTTTAAATACGGTCAGAAAACTACTCACAAATTCAGCTGCCGCTTGTTGCATTAGCTGTTGGTTGTTCATGCCATAATGCTGCAGACTGTAATTTTCCCAGGATTCTATTTCGGATGCAGTAAAAACAGCTATCATGCTCGAATGCGTTTAATAATGCGAAGCTTATGACTGTAATGTTTGAGGTTCCTATTAAAGATACCCTGATGGTCAAACGCATCTATTCGCACCCAGCCGGAGGCATGAATAATTTCAGTTGGGCTTAGAAGCATGCCTACATGAATGATTTTACCCTCAGCATTATCAAAAAAGGCCAGATCACCGCATTGCGCTTCTGCCGGCAAGTGAATGGTTTCACCTAATTCTGCTTGTTGCCAGGCGTCACGGGGCAGAAGGAGGCCATGTACTTTAAAAGTTTGCTGCATCAATCCAGAACAATCGATGCCGTAAATACTTTTGCCTCCCCACAAATAGGGAGTATTTAAATATAGTTTACAAACGTTGGCTAAACTTTCGATTTGCCAGGGTAAAGCTTGCTGAACGGCAGGATGGGTAATATTAAGTTTGCTGCCATGAGGAAGGTGAATTGGATGACCATGAAGGTGGTGTACAAATTCACGTTCGCTTACCACATAGTTCGTAAACTCTTCGGCGCCTGAGTGATATTGTTTGTTGTCAATCCAACCTTCATAACCATCTTCGCCCCGAATTAAACTCCATTTGGCTTGTTTTTCGAGTAAATCAATCGACTCTCCAAAGAGTAATTGGGTAATTTGTTCGCTTCTATCGCTGGGTTCCTTGCGTACAGGTGCCACAGCACAATGGCAGTAATGATGCATAAATACGAAATTGAGAAAAATAAAAAAGGCCTGTGCATGCACAGGCCTTTTTATTATCCACGGGTTGTGGGATTAGCGAATGGCTACTTTGAAGTAGTCTTGGTTGTGATGTTTGATAAACTCAGCATCACCCTTCGCCAAATCACGCATGCTGGCATCAAGGGCCACCGAACGGGTGAGACCGGTTGTCATCATATCTCGGTTGTCGGTGCGTGCACCAATGATGGCTTTGAGGTAGTGACCGGCTGCATCAAGATTTTGGATAGCATCCAGCTCAGCTGCTGCAGCTGTATAGTTTTTGTTCAAAATAAGGGCAAGTGCTTTGTTGTAGCCAGCACCGAGTTTACTAATGGCAAGCGCATAATCGCCGGCACGTATCGCAACAACGCCCTGGTTGTAATCTACATTCACACCAGCATTAGCTGCTTTGGTGAAAAATTCTTTGGCTTTTTTGTAGTCGCCTTCTTTGCCAGCCAATACACCCTGATTATTCAATAATTCTGCAGCATCAGGATTGGCAGCAACTGCACTGTTCAGGTAGTTGCGGGCAGCAGCGAGGTCGTTTTTATCCAATGCCATAGCAGCCAGGTTGTTGAAGCTGCGGTAATCGCCAGGAAAAGCTTTACTGGCGTTGGTAAGTATGGTGGTGCGGTCAGCTTCTGTTTTAGCTATACGAGCTGCTTTCATCAATTCGTTAGCAGTGAGTTTGCTGTCATTGCTTAAGGCCAAACGAAGCAGGGTAGTATCGGCTTTAACCGGCTCAACGGCATTGATTACCATTTCAGCACGACGTAACTGTGGCAGGTATTTGTCAGCCAACACCTTGTATGCAGCTGTCAATTTGCGAAGATCTTCTTGTTTTTCTTCGCTCGACTTGCCGCTGTTGATGATGGCAATAACTTCTGCTTTGTTCGGAATGTTTTCATTTTGAATCAATGCCAACAGGCCGTTCCAGTCTTCAGTAGCAGTCGACTCTTTATAGAAATTGTCGTCATACAACTTGGTCATGCCTTTTTTGCCAATCAACGATTTGAAAACAAAGTCATTGGCACCTTTAGCGCGCTGATCAGCCAGTTTGTCGTTGCGCTGAAGTTCACCATCCGGTGAAGCGTAACCATTGATGACGATCTCGCGGATTTGATAGCCTTTTTGCATGAAATCGGCCATGGCCTGAATTTCAGCTTTTTTCTTCTCCGAATTACGAACGTCAGACTGATTAATCAAGAAGAAGATGGTCGCGCGTTGTGAAACGGGAACTTCTTTGAAGTTATCAGCAGCCAGTGCAGTTTTATAATCTGTTTTCAAACGCTGCGCAGTAACGATAGTGCCGTCGGCCAGTTTAACTACCGGGAAATCGACAGATTTTTTGCCAATGGCAACGTTCACCTTCACATTCAACTCAGCCTTTTCCATACCTTTTTTGTAGGCAATGGCATTCGGATGGCTGAAAGTACCGCCTGTTGCATTAGCTACGGTACGTCCTGCACCTTCGGCGCTTTCACCTTTGAATTTTACCGGATTGAGATCGAGATTGGTGCCTGCATAGTTAAGAACAGGTGTTGCTGTCAAAACTGCCTTTTTAGCGAAGTACTTTTCGCCAAAGGTAACTTTGTTGACAAAGCTGATGCTGTCACCACGAAGCTCCAATACAGTAGGCTCGGTGCTGTAGCTTACGCCACCCGGGTTTTTCAACATTTTGCTGCTACAACCTGCAGTCAAGCCGCCGATTATAAGTAATGCTGCAATTGATTTTTGAAGATTCATATCGTTCTTGGTTTTAATTATTGCCGATTTAGCGGGACAAGTTATTAATTTTGTTGCAAATATAGCATTTTCACATAGAAATGGCTACTCATTCAAAATGATTACAATAGAATAAAACGCCTTTCTAAATTGCCGCTTCAAAGCCTCATAAAACATGTCTGAAAGTATCGAAAAAGTAATTCAAGTTAAGGGTGTCGACATCTATCAGGGCAAAAACCTGGTCCTGCATGACCTGAACTTTGAAATAAGTCGCGGTGAATTTGTGTACCTCATAGGTAAAACCGGAACAGGTAAAAGTTCTTTGCTCAAAACCATGTATGGCGACCTGGCCTTGAAAAAGGGAAATATCGATCTTGGCGGCATTGAGTTATTCGGTTTAAAACGTAATCAAGTACCCGTGTTACGTCGTAAACTGGGCATTGTGTTTCAGGATTTCCAGTTACTAACCGACCGGACAATCAAAGACAATTTGCTATTCGTACTCAAGGCTACTGGCTGGAAGGACAAAAAAGCCATGCAAACACGTATTGATGAAGTATTGCAATTGGTTGGTTTGCCCACCAAAGATTTTAAAATGCCTCATGAACTAAGTGGAGGTGAACAGCAGCGTGTGGTGATTGCCAGGGCCTTATTAAACGATCCTGAAATTATTCTGGCCGACGAGCCTACCGGTAATCTCGACCCGGATACCTCTATGGATATCATGAAATTGCTCATTGATATCAGTAAAAAGTCGGCAACGGCAGTGCTTATGGCTACCCACGATTATATGATTATCGAGCGCTTTCCTGCCCGATTGTTGAAATGCGAAGACGGTCAGGTAAAAGATTTGGGTGGTATCCTCTTCTAAAATATTTCTTTCAGTTCTCCTTCCGGTTTACCAGCGCGATATTTCGATGCTGCTGGATAAATTGGCTATGTCAATTGAGAATTTACCGGTTGATTTCGAAATTATTGTTTTTGATGATAGTGCTGATTCGACCTATTATGCCTGGCACAATAGATTTTCGAAGGATAAAAGATTTCGGATTTTCAGCGCTGCCAAGAACAAAGGTAGGAGTGCGAGTCGTAATTTTTTGATGCGGCAGGCCAATGGCAGTCATTGTGTATTGTTGGATGGTGATATGTGGGTGGATTCAGATTTTATGCATCATTACCTGGATGCTATTGAAGAATATCCCGAAATGGTATTGGTTGGTGGTATAAAATATGATCAGTCAGCTGCAGGCCTTCGATTGAAAATTGGTGCTGAAAGGGAGGCTATTGCAGCGCTTGATCGACAAAAACAGCCTTATCGTGCTTTCACAGCGGCTAATGTTGCCATACCCATGGCGGTGGCCAAAAACATACAGTTTGATGAAAGTATCGTCACATACGGTCATGAAGACACGGTTTTTGGGTTGGCTTTAAAAGAACAAGCCATTCCGATTAAACATATCGATAATCCGGCCATACATCTCGGTTTGGATGACGATGAAACATATCTCAAAAAGGTTGAAGAAAGCTTAAAAACGCTTGCAGGATTGTGGTTTACTAATCACCTGGTCAAAAAACACGCAGCTGAAATAAAATTGCTGCGAATATGGCAGCGCTGTCGATGGCTCCTGTTTATCGTCCCCAGCTCAAAATTGCTCTTGAATTATTTCCGTAAAAAAGCCAAAGAGTCAGTTTTTTGGCTCGATGGCTACAAGTTGCTCTACTTCCAGCTTCTCATTAAACAGCAAAATCGGCCATCATAGTTTGGCGTAAACTTCTAGAAGCTTATGTTCTTCGAGTTCCCAAATCCAATGCAGGGCAGCCTCCCGGCAGTTGGCAACATAGTATAAATAGCGGTTTTGGTCAGCTTTCAGTTGATTTATCCGGACTGCGATTTGATCGGCATCAAGTTTTTCAATCAACAGTGCTACTTCGTAATCAGCTTGCAATCGCAGATATTCGGGAAAGGCCATACTAATTTGCGGCTTCCCGGCTTGAACATAGTCGAAAAATTTATTGGCAAGCGAATAATAATAGTTGGCAGAGCTTGCTTCGAGCAGATTTATACCCAACCAACATTGTTGGGTATATTCATGAAGTTCATCTGGCTTCAGCATGCCAGTAAACTTAACCAGCTTATCAAGTCCAAGTGCCGATGCCTTCGCACGCAGTTGCTGACTCAAATCCCCATCTCCAGCTAGGACACAGGGTATGCCAGTTATTTTTACCACTTCCAACAAACATTCAATCCCTCTTCCGGCATTTAAAGCGCCCTGATACAGCATATAATTGCCATTTATGGCATCCACCGGTGGGCTGGATTGTGGCATATTTCTTACCACTGCGAATTGAAGGCCGTATTTGGAACCATACCAGTCGGCCAACGACTGATTAACAGTATAGGCAAAGTCAACTTTGGGGAGTAAAAATGCTTCTAGTTTTTCCCAGAAACGGCGAACCCTGCTGTTGAGTTGAAGTTCCGGTACTTCGGTGAAAATCTCATGGGCGTCGTAAAAAAGTGTATTTCCTTTAAGTCGGGCAGCTAGCCAGGAGGCGGGAAGGGTATCTAAATCCACCGCACAAATGGCATCAGAGCGTCGATATAACAGAAAAATAAAAAGCCGAATATTGTAAAAGGCATAAAACAAAAAACCTTGTTCAAACAAGGTGCGTAATCTGCGACTGCGATAGGCTGTGACTGGTAATGGACGGCTTGATTTTTTAACCCTGCCAATCAAGCTAACCTGATAACCGGCTTGCTGAAGACTCAGCGCAATTCGCTGCATGCGCTGATCGTGGTTCAGGTCGGTAGTTACGGCAAGGCTAATTCTTTTCATTTTTTCCAGCGTAACATTTCATTTTCAACTTGCTGTATATTGTTTTGTTCTATATGCCAGCGTATAACTTCAAGCAATTGGTTTTTATTTTCGAAGTCAACGTATTTAGCGAGTTCAAGTATCGGCTTTGGTTCAGTTAATGCAGCTTGCAATACAGGCGTCAACCTATCAATAAGTGCTTGGTCGATGTGCTCGGCATGCATATTCAGACAAAAATCACATTGCCCGCAGACTTTGCTTGTTGTTTCTCCGAAGTAGTACATTAAGAGCTGACTTCGGCATTGTTGTTTATTTTCGGCATAGTGCAAGGCAGCTTCCAGTTTAGCCCGACGGTCGGCTTTAAGTAAGGCATACTTGGCAGGAGGGAGCACCAGGTGTTCTTCGGCCAGCCTTTCTTCTAAGAAAGTAATGGTGGGTTTATCCGTTCGCGGTACATAATCGATTAATTCAAATTGTTGCAACCTTTCCAATAACTTCTGAATATCGGGTATACCCAAACCAATTTTCCGGGAGAGCTGGTATTCATCGATTTTCACATACTGCTCCATGATGCCTGAGTAGGTACGAAGTAGCAGTTCAATAAATCGGTCTAAATCTTTGTGTCTTAGCCGAAAATCATAAACTGTAACTGCATCGGCTGTGAAGTGTAGCTTTGCGGGTGCAAAAGCGGCATCACTTAATAATATATAGCCACTTTGATGGATAAATTTGAGTGCCTGATGGGCTTCGTATGGTTTAAAAGCAAAATTTTCGCAAAAGGCGGTAAGTTCAAAAGGAAAGGTGGCGTATTTGCCACTTCCTACAGCCAATTGGAAGTAGTTGCCTAAGGCCTTATATACATTTCTAATGTATTCTAAACTGGGAAAACTCAGTTCAAAGAGGCGTTCCAGTTCAGGTCGGTCGGAGTCATGAAAAATTAGATAGCACCAGGCAGCTTTTTCGTCGCGACCGGCACGTCCTGCTTCCTGAAAATAGGCCTCCAGATTGTCGGGCAGCTCGGTATGAACTACCAAACGTACATCGGGCTTATCAATGCCCATACCAAAAGCATTGGTGCAAACCATCACCCGTATTTGATTATTGATCCAGGCCTGCTGCCGTTTGTCGCGTTCAGCTGAAGTTAGCCCGGCGTGATAATAGGAGGCTACAATGCCGTTTTTTTGGATTAAATCGGCTAGTAGTTGGGTTTTTTTGCGGCTATTGGCATAGACCACTGCAGTGCCGGGTATTTCTTTCAGCAACTCAAGGAGCTTGCCAATTTTGTTCTCCTCGTATAAAACCCGGTAGGCGAGATTGCTGCGAACAAAACTCTTTTGAAAAACCTGAGCATTTTTGAAGTTAAGTTGCTCCTGAATGTCTTCCACAACCTTGGGTGTAGCAGTAGCCGTGAGGGCGATTACCGGCACTTTGTTTAACCTCGGTCTTATCTCAGCAATTCGACGATATTCGGGTCGAAAATCGTGGCCCCACTGACTAATACAATGCGCTTCATCAACAGCCAGTAAACTGATATTCAGTCGCTCCAAACGGGCGAGAAATATTTTGGTGGTCAAACGTTCGGGCGATACATACAGAAATTTGTACTTGCCTTCTGCGCATTGTTCGAGCGTAAAATCTATTTCTCGGGCACTCATGCCAGTAAATATGGCGGTGGCCTTGACTGAGCGCTTTTGTAGATTGATGACCTGGTCTTTCATCAAGGCAATCAACGGTGAAATGACCAGACAAAGTCCGGGTAGAGCCAACCCGGGAACCTGAAAACAAAGCGATTTGCCTCCCCCTGTTGGTAGTAAGGCCAAGGTGTCTTTTCCGGCTAGAACCGAGCGGACAATATCCTCCTGAAGGGGCCTGAATTGGTCGTAGCCCCAATTTTTACGCAATACTTCATGTATATCTGCATGGTTCATGGGGTCAGTTTACCGTCAACCATGGTGAGTCGCCTGTCGGCCATTTCGGCCAGACTGGGATTGTGGGTAACGATGACGAAGGTCTGATTGAAATGTTTCCTTAGCTCAAAAAATAAGTTATGCAGTTCACGTGCATTGTTTGAATCGAGATTTCCGGAGGGTTCGTCGGCCAATATAACTTTCGGATGAAGCATCAGGGCCCGGGCAACGGCAAATCGTTGTTGTTCGCCGCCCGACAAAGCACTGGGTTTGTGACTTAAACGATGACTCACACCAAGGAACTGAGCCAACGCTGTTGCTCGCTTTTCTGCCTCTTTTTTCCCCATTCCTGCTATAAAAGCAGGGATACACATATTCTCGAGTGCGGTGAATTCAGCCAGTAGATGGTGAAATTGAAAAACAAAGCCAATCTCCTTATTGCGGAAATTGGCCAGTTCTTGGTCTTTTAACTTAAATACATCGGTGTTTTCGTAAAAAATACTGCCCGAATCCGGCCGGTCGAGCGTGCCGAGCAATTGCAGCAAAGTAGATTTGCCGGCTCCAGAGGGACCAACTATTGCTACAATTTCTCCGGCCTGAATGGTGGTCGACACACCCTTCAGGACTTCCAACTGACCATAGGCCTTGTGTAAGTCCCTGACGGTGATCATGGGCTTAGATGTCGAGTTTAGCGTAACGTGCGTTTTGTTCGATGAACTCCCGGCGCGGTGGTACTTCATCGCCCATGAGCATGCTGAATATATGATCTGCTTCAGCAGCACTTTCGATAGTTATCTGACGCAAGGTGCGTGTTTCCGGGTTCATAGTGGTATCCCAAAGCTGCTCTGCATTCATCTCTCCCAAACCTTTGTAACGTTGAATATGAACTGAGCTTTCGTTACCACCTTTGGCCAGGGCTGTCACCGCTTCGAGGCGCTCTTTGTCGTTCCAGGCATAGGTTTGATCTTTACCTTTTTTGACGAGGTAGAGTGGAGGTGTTGCAATGTAGATATAACCCGACTCAATCAGCTCCTTCATATAACGGAAGAAGAAAGTCATAATCAAGGTGGTAATGTGTGAACCATCTACGTCAGCATCGGTCATGATGATGATTTTGTGGTAACGCAGTTTGGAAGTATTGAGTGCTTTGCTGTCGTCTTCGGTGCCGATGGTTACCCCGAGGGCGGTGAAAATGTTGCGAATTTCTTCGTTTTCGTAGATTTTATGCTCCATGGCTTTTTCTACGTTCAGGATTTTACCTCTGAGCGGTAAGATGGCCTGGAAGGCGCGGTTACGACCTTGTTTGGCCGTTCCACCCGCCGAGTCTCCTTCGACGAGGTAAATTTCACAAAGCGAAGGATCGTTTTCGGAACAGTCGGCAAGTTTGCCCGGCATGCTGTTGCCCGAAAGTACGTTTTTCCGCTGCACCATTTCCCGAGCCTTACGTGCTGCATGCCTGGCAGTGGCCGCGAGTATTACCTTGTTGATAATCATGCGGGCTTCCCGAGGATTTTCTTCGAGGAAGTTGTTCAAGGCTTCGGCCACAGCGGTGTTCACGGCACCTATTACTTCGTTGTTGCCGAGTTTGGTTTTGGTCTGGCCCTCAAACTGCGGTTCCATTACTTTCACCGAAATAACTGCGGTCAAACCTTCGCGAAAGTCATCCCCGGCGATGTCGAATTTCAACTTGGCGGTCATGCCTTCTTTATCGGCATAGGTTTTTAACACCCGGGTGAGTGCCTGCCGGAAACCGGCGACATGCGTACCGCCTTCGTGGGTATTGATGTTGTTAACGTAACTGTGTACGTTTTCTGAATAGGAGTTGTTGTATTGTAAAGCAACCTCTACAGGCACAGTGCCTTTGTTGTTTTCGATATAGATGGGCTCGGGTATGAGGGCCTCACGTGTGGCATCGAGATACGCTACAAACTCACGTAATCCGCCTTCTGAGAAGAAACTCTCGGATTTGAACTCCCCTTTTTCATCTTGTTCGCGCTCATCGGTGATGGTAAGACGGATGCCTTTGTTGAGGTAGGCCAGCTCACGCAAGCGGGCGGCTAACGTACCATAGTTGTATTCAGATACTATAAAAATGGTATCGTCAGGGGTAAAGGTGATGATGGTGCCACGGTAATCAGTCTCGCCCACTTCACGCACCTCAAATTGGGGCTTTCCACAGCTGTATTCCTGCTCGAATTTTTTTCCATTGCGATGTACTTCCGCCCGCAAAAAGGTGGAAAGGGCATTCACACAGGAAACACCTACACCGTGCAAACCACCTGATACTTTGTAAGAGTCTTTATCAAACTTACCCCCGGCATGTAATACGGTCATTACAACTTCCAAAGCCGACCGCTTTTCCTTTTGGTGCATGTCGGTGGGTATACCGCGACCGTTGTCTTTTACGGTAATGCTATTATTGGGGTGTATAAAAACGTCGATCGTGTCACAATGCCCGGCCAGGGCTTCGTCGATAGAGTTGTCTACGACTTCGTATACCAGGTGATGTAATCCTTTTACACCTACATCACCAATATACATGGCTGGGCGCTTACGTACGGCCTCGAGGCCTTCGAGGACCTGGATATTGTCCGCTGAATATTGGGTAGTTTCTTGCTTTACACTCATGGTTTGGGTATCGTCCTAAAACATCAAAGATAGCAAAATTAGGGGCTTAAAGCAGGTTTTTTGTTCACAGTTGACGCCAAATGTGGAAAAAATATGGATAGCTGCAACAGCCGATACATCAAGGCAGAATTCAGCTTGCTTTACTGCTTTATTAAGTCAAAAAGTTGGAATGGTCGAGCAAAAAAACAACCAGTTCAGCGTATACATTCAGCCTATTTTAGGCCATTCATGGCTGATTTTGCTCCAATAATGCCATTGCAGTTGCTAAATCATCCGGCCAAGCCGATTCAAACCGCATGGCCTTGCCATTCATGGGGTGGGTAAAACCCAACAACGAAGCGTGTAGCGCAAGTCGTGGCCAGTAGGAAGGTGTTACAACTACTGGCTGGGGATATCGACTGTCGCCCAGCAAACCATGACCGAGATAATGCATATGTACACGCAACTGGTGGGTGCGACCGGTTTTAGGGAAAAGTGCCATTTTACTTGCTGGTCCATGACTACTTACAAAAACATAATCTGTGACTGAATCCTTGCCATGACTGCCATCTTCGAAAACCTGTATGATTTTTTCATTTACCGGATGTCGACCCATCTTGACATTCAACTGGCCACTTTCGGGCTCAGGTTTGCCCCAAACAAGGGCGTGGTAACATTTTTCGATTGTGCCTTCCTGAAATTGCAGTTCCAGCTTGCGGGCAGCTGCACGGGTTTTAGCAATTACCAATAAACCTG
Organism: Bacteroidota bacterium; assembly: GCA_036787895.1. GTDB lineage: Bacteria > Bacteroidota > Bacteroidia > UBA7662 > UBA7662 > UBA7662. Next base: position 36,109 of record DAIQOK010000001.1, read on the forward strand.
AGGTATCCTTGTCTAACCGGTGAACCAGCGATTCGGTAAGCAAGGAGGTGGTGTCGTTGATGCGGCGGTAATGATGTTTCAAAGCGTTGAGCAAGGTGCCATTAAAATTTCCCAAACCGGGGTGCATAGGCATGCCGGCTTGTTTGTCGATGACCATCAAAAACAAGTCTTCATAGATGATATTCAAAGGAATGTCTTCTGGCGCTATGGTCTGTGGTGCATGCAGTTGGACCTCAATTAAAGTACCGGCTTTGATGGCATAACCTGCCGGAATCACTTTGCCGGCAATGCGAATTCTGCCTTTATGAAAAAGGTTGTCGAGTTGAAATTCATTGATTCCCTGGATGCGGCCTTTCAAAAAGGCTGCCGCAGTAGAATAATCTTTGGCCGGGGTAAATTGAAGATAAGGGGATTTCACCCCGCAAAAATAGACGAATTCGACTGTTTTGCCGAAGGGAATTGGTGTTTATGCCCATTTAGATTGGTCAAAAAATTGTTTCTTTGCCCATGGGCAAATCCGACCGCTATTATCTGCAGAGCTTACAGTGGATCAGAACCCACATCAGACCAGGCACACTCATCATCCTGGTAAGTGTACTGATTGGATTGGCGGTTGGTCTGGCTGCAGTAGGGCTGAAGTCCTTGCTTCACTTTTTCGAAGCCACAGTATTGGATTATTTTCCTCGTTTTTTATTGTTTTTTCTGCCGCTTATCGGGGTTTTTGGGGTAGCACTCATCAATCGGTCTTTTTTTAAAGAAAGCAAACAAGAGCAAGGTTTGAGCGGGGTATTGTATGCTATTTCCCGCCAAAGTAGCTTCATGAAACGCACTTTGATGTATTCCCAGCTTTTGTTGTCGAGTCTTACCCTGGCATTCGGTGGTTCGGTGGGTTTTGAAGCACCCATAGTAGTAACTGGGTCAGCCTGGGGATCGACTTTAGCGAAGTTTTTCCGTTTCGATTTCCGGAACCGAACACTGTTGATTGGCTGTGGTACGGCTGCGGGCATATCTGCCATCTTTAATGCGCCTATTGCTGGGGTAATCTTTGCGATCGAGGTGATATTGCCGGAGTTTAGCACGAGCAGGTTCATCCCAATTCTTATTGCGGCAGCCATGGGGAATCTTTTCTCCAGCTTGTTCATTGAAAACGAGGCTATTTTACGGGTAGCACAAACCTCGGCAATTGGCTGGAATGATCTCTTTTGGCTCATACTCTTAGGTATATTGGCGGGTTTGCATGCGGTGGGTTTCAGCAGCATCGTTAAACTCACCGGAAGGTGGATGAAAAAAATTAGCAGCTGGTGGCAAAAGGCGCTGTTTGGTGGACTAGCCTTGGGTACAATAATTTATTTTTTTCCACCACTATATGGAGAGGGATATGTTGGTATACGCTCAATTTTAAATGAGCAGGCGCTTGGACTCATCGTAAGCAGCCGTATACCGGGTTTGGCTACCCGACCACTTGATCTAATGCTTTTTATTTCCATGCTTTTATTTTTAAAACCCTTGGCAGCTGCACTTACAGTCGAAGCGGGGGGTGTTGGCGGTAAGTTTGGGCCATCGCTTGTTACCGGGGCTTATTTGGGCTATGGATTCGCTTTTGCCGTCAACCAACTTTTCCCCAGCCTACAATTAAGCCCGGTAAACTATACACTCTTCGGTATGGCAGCCATACTCAGCGGAGTAATGCATGCGCCATTAACCGCCATCTTCCTGATTGCCGAAATAACCGGCACTTATGATATAATTGTTCCACTGATGCTGGTGAGCGCTCTGGCTTATTTTACGAAGACCTATTTCCAACCACTTTCATTGGTGTCGGGTAAACTTATTCGGAGCGGCGACTTAATTCATCACGATAAAGACCGCCAGGTGTTGCACGAAATGGATCTGAGTCAGTTCATTGAAAAAGATATAAAAACCATAACCTCCGGGAGTAGTCTTGCGCAATTAGTGGCACTCATTACGCGTAGCAAGCGGAATATTTTTCCGGTTATCGACAGCCAGAAGAAGTTGTTAGGTGTCATCTTGCTCGATGATATCCGGGGCATCATGTTCGATCGCACCAATTATGAAACTACCACTGTGGATGAACTTATGCACGACGCTCCAGCAGAGGTAGAGGTAACTACGCCCATGGAAGCAGTCATGCAATTATTTGATGAAACCCAGGCTTGGAACTTACCTGTGGTGAGAGATGGGACGTATCTCGGCTTTATCAGTAAATCGACAATTTTTTCGGCTTACCGTCAACAATTGAAGACAGGTTCTGGCGTTTCGGAAGAGTAGCAGGCGACTAAGCCCGCATGGTTTGCCCTGGATAGCTGAGCCAAAGTTTTGTCGGCTTTGGCACAAAGCTTGTAAAGAAGCAGCCGTGCGCGAAAATTTCTTTACCATTTCATGACATCTGGTTGCTGAAATTTGCGGGCACAACCCATCCAACTAGTTACCCTAAAACCCAACTTCTTATGCCGGTATTATCCAAACCGATGAAGGGCAGGACGTCGATGTCGCTTGCCCGAAACATTATTTATTACGCCACCGCTCGTGGGGCCAAGCTTGATTATCTGTTAGAAGCTGCCAATCTGAATGAAGCATCCATGAACGATCCACAATTTGAGCTCGACATGGAGACGAGCAGTCGTTTGTGGCATGCTGCAGTACTTGAAACGCGAGATACTTTATTTGGTCTGCATCTCGGTGAACAATCTAATCCCGCCGTTTTGGGTGTAGTCGGACATTTATTTCAGTCTTGTCCTAATTTGCTGGAAGGCATGATGAATTTGCAGCGTTTCAACGACTTGTTTGGCTCATTGGTCCAATTGAAAGTGATTGAGTCTGATGAAATGTTTGGCTTGCATTTTTTTATCAACGACACATCTTACCAGCACCAGATGGTTCGTCGCCAGGCGAAAGATGCCTGGATGAGTGGAATAGCCAGTATTTTTTCGAAGATGGGTGCGGGTCAACCTCGGCCAGCCCGTGTTTGTATAAGCCGTTTAATCACCGCTCAAACTTCTGAATATCTGCGCGTATTCAGTGGTTGTGATGTTCGTTTCGATCAGGAAGAAGATATCATCTGGTATACCAAAACCACCTTGGCCTTGCCGTTGATCAGCTCCAATCCGGATATGTACGCTTATTTTATGCGAATGGCTAACGATCAGCTTGAAGCTATTTCCGGCACCCGCAGTTTTGCGCGTACCATACAGGATATGTTGCTAGACCATTACAATCAGGGTTTTCCTGGAATTGATCAATTGGCGGATCAATTGCATACCACAACCCGAACCATGCAGCGGAAGCTGAAGGCAGAAGGCTTTACCTTTTCACAACTCATCGAGCAAGCCAAACAGGAAATGGCTTTCCGCCTGATGAAATCTCGTAAATACAATATTTCGGAGGTGGCCTATATGTTAGGCTTCAGCGAACCGGGGTCTTTTACCCGTAGTTTCCGGAAGTGGACCGGCTTAAGTCCGCGTGCATATTTCAATTCGCAGTTTAGGTCGACAGCCGCCTAAACAAAAAAAGCCTGCCGATTTCGGCAGGCTTTTTTATTTTTATTACGCTTATTTGCGCAAATACATGACTTCATTGACGGCTTTCACCACCTTCTCAACCGAGGGTAGGTAGGCGCCTACCAATGGCAAAGCATAAGGCATAGGCACGTCAGAACCATTTACACGTAATACCGGTGCATCGAGGTAATCGAAAGCATTGCGTTGTACACGGAATGCAATTTCGGAAGAGATAGAGGCGAAGGGCCAGCTTTCATCTATCACTACCAGACGGTTGGTTTTTTTGACCGAATTGATAATGGTTTCGTGGTCGAGCGGTCGAATCGTGCGTAGGTCGATAACCTCCGCTGAGATGCCATTTTTGGCCAATTCTTCAGCAGCAGCCAATACCACCTTCATCATTTTATTGTAGGAAACCAGGGTAACATCGGTACCAGCTCTTTTAACGTCGGCTACACCAATGGGGATGATGTATTCACCTTCGGGAACTTCGCCTTTGTCGCCATACATCTGTTCCGATTCCATAAAAATAACCGGGTCATCATCGCGTATGGCTGCTTTCAGCAAACCTTTGGCATCGTATGGGTTGGAAGGAGAGATGACTTTTAAGCCGGGAACATTGGCATACCAGCTTTCGAATACTTGGGAGTGTTGGGCGGCCAGGGTACCTGCCGAGCCACTCGGACCGCGGAATACCATGGGTACGTTAAATTGCCCCCCCGACATGCTCAGCATCTTGGCAGCGGCATTAACCACTTGATCAATAGCTACCAGGGAGAAGTTAAAGGTCATAAACTCGATGATGGGACGCAGGCCATTCATGGCAGCACCAACACCTATACCTGCGAAACCTAATTCGGCAATTGGGGTGTCGATAACACGGCGGGCACCGAATTCATCGAGCATGCCCTGACTCACTTTGTAGGCACCATTGTATTCGGCAACCTCTTCACCCATTAAAAATACGCGCTCATCGCGACGCATTTCTTCTTGCATGGCTTCACGAAGCGCTTCGCGCATCTGTATTTCCCTCATGGATTGGCTTTTTTTGTTGGCAATTTGCGGACACAATTATAGGCAAAAACGCCTTAAAATGCTACGGTAGCTCTCAGGCTTTTACTTTCGGCCCCTTAGGCATAAGAGGTCTGATTTCCACATCAACGGTCAGGAAATTCGGTGAACTCTGAATTAGCTGCGTAATACACTTCGCAACGTCTTCGGCTTGCAGCATATTTTTACTAGGGGTGATGGCCTCAACCAGGTCAAAGAAATTGGTTTCCACTGAGCCGGGGTAAATGCAGCTTACCTTAATGCCATCTTCACGTAACTCTTTATATAAACTGTGAGATATGCCTCTTACCGCATATTTGGTCGCCGAATAGCCACTACCATGTACAACACCATCCAACCCGGCTATCGAAGAGATATTGATGATGTGACCACTTTGTTTGGCTTTCAAAAAGGGTACGATGGTACGGGTACAATACATCAAGCCGTGAACATTAGTAGCAAACATGGCATGCCATTGCTCTAAGGGGAGCTCTTCTAAGCGGCCGAAATGACCAAAACCGGCATTGTTGATCAGCCCATAGAAGTCGTCGCCTAATTTTAATCTGGTTTGCAGCATAGCCGACTCTACCTGAGCCAATATGCTTACATCGCATTTGAAAAAATGAAAATCGGGAGATGAAATTTTGGGTGCGTTGCGACCCCAACCAGCGACACGATAGCCTTCAGCTAATAAGGCTAATACACAAGCTTTTCCGATGCCTTTACTCACACCGGTGACGATAATTATTGGTTTTTTGCTCATGGCGCAAATATAGCAGCAGTTGTGGTGGAATAAAAAAAAGCCTTGCTGTTATGCCTTACGAGGAGAATTATTCTCCATAAGGTGCATCAGCCAAGGCTTTTATTAATTGGAAGTTGAATTGGCCGAGCTGAATAAACTCAGCCAATTTTCATTTTTTGATTATAAATTTCCCTGTTCCTAAGTGTTCGTTGGAGATGATTCGGTATTGGTAAAGTCCATCAGAAAGATGACTTAGGTCCATTATTGAATTACTTAGACCATTTTCAATGATTTTATCGTGTACAAGTCGGCCTATTTCATCATAAATCAAAACGCGGGTATTCATGCTGGGCTGCTTAAACTCAAAAGTCAGATGACTCGCTGTTGGGTTAGGATAGATTCTACTTACAAGTGAATTGAGATTTTCAATACTTGTAGCCGATCCAATAGCATGACATGAAGTATCATTAGCGTTATTGTTATCATTGGTAAGCAGGGTGAATACGCAAAGGTTATAAGTTCCTGCGACACCAGGCGTCCATGGTGTGCCGAAAGTAAAATCAAGCGAATCGCCAGGTAAAATCGTTGCCGAAATAGTATTGGTATTGGTAAACCCTCCAGGATTAACGGTATAAGTAATATCAAAGCCAGAAACAGCTATTGCTCCATAGTTTTTGACCCTGGCAGTGACCGCTTGTGGAGTAGTTACTACGCTTCCAACTGTAGGACTCATGATACGGCTTACTCCAACATCCGGAAGCTGGGCCCCAACATTAACTACAACCGTGTCATTCGCTATACAAACACCATCGTCGATGGTTACAATATAAGTTGTCGTAACTGTTGGAGATACGGTGATAGATAAAGTATTGCCTAGGGCATTTCCAGCCAAATCCGTCCAACTAATTACACCCCTACTTACATTTATGCCAGGGTTGAGGTAGCCAATCGATGTTTGATTGGTGGGTGAATGTATCGCCCAATCAGAGGCAAGGTTTGAATCCAGTTCGTTTTTGCGATACAGCCCTGGAAAGGATGCAGTGCCTGTAATTGTACCATTCCATGCAGAGACTGGGACACCAAAGGCCAACGGGAAATCGTTCGAATTATACCTGACAGCATCAATAACTGTAGTACCATTATTGTCATAGAGTACAAAAGCAGCTGGATTGCTAGTTGAACTAAAGGTATTATTATTTACGCCCCCGAGGAAGTATAGATTATTACTAATCTGGTTTGTTCCTGATCCTGGCATAATTACAGCTACCTGACCAGAACCAAGGAGGGCGCCTGTTGGAAAAGTAAAGTCGTACAGTGTAGTGCCAGTCGCAGCTCTGATACGTTTACCTGCCAGTGAAATAGGTGCGTTTGAGGTATTCGTAATTTCAAAATAATCGTCATCAGCACTCGTGTTTGGAAGCCAAGTGGGAAAGGTTGCCTGTAATGAACTTGATCCTGAACCTTTGAAGTAGATGATTTCCGACCAAAGTAAGCCTCCAAGACCAACATTACCTCCACCGGCTATAGTTGCTGAAAGCGTAGCACTATTTCCTATTATGATGTTCTGGTCAGGGCCAGCATTAATAGCGAGATACCCGTCTTTGTACCAATAGATGGGGGAGCTTACTGGTGTTGTTTGTGGAACTGAAGCCTCAACATAATAACTTATAGAATCCATAATCGCGGCAGCTGGGATAGTTCCAGTCCAGAATGAACCGCTCTGCGTCATGCTTAGGGTTTGTACCGGTCCATTGTTTATGTGATATTTTAAGTTCACAGTTGGTGTAAGTACACTTCTAAGATGAGCCTGAATTGTGCGCGCGGATGGTACACAAGCATTACTGATTCTACTTACTGAGTCGAATACAGGTTCGATGGGCTGAAAGATCTGCAAGTCATCGATTATGTTAGCTCCAATTGGGTTGCTGTTGTAGTCATACCTAACGTTTGAAAATAAGGTAATATTTACGGTGTCTCCTACAAATGCATCAAGATTATAAACCAGATTAAGCACATTGGAACTTGCTGCAGCATTAGCAGGGCGGAAATCAGGTGACGAGTAACCATTCGGTGCTATAGCCTGATTATTTACTAGTACCCTGAAATTGGTACTTAAAGAAGTGCCGGCAAACCTTTGCTGTAAATTAAACGACATTTTTAACCTGGAAAGCGTATCAGCTCGTATAAGGAAGGTTGCAGTAGATACAAACGATTGGTTGGTATTCATCCAGTTAGTTGCTGTAGGCGCAACCCAATTGTTACCACTAGTTGTTCCACTCATTACTAAACTTCCATTGCCTGTTATTGCAAGGTTGTTAGATCCTACTTGGCCTAATACTTCAACTTTTGAGTTAACATCTGCAACGCCGCATACATTTTGAAGTGCAGCAGATGTCTCAAAGTTGTTACTGTATGGTACCTGGTGTATGGTTAACAAGGAAACTGTAGCAATAGCCTGAGCCGTATCATTAATTTGAATGCCATCATTGAGTGCGTTAACCCAAACTTTGACTGAATTCAGACCAACGACGAATGTTGCAGGCGCAGTGAAAGTATACGGGAGCACTGCTCCTGAAGCAATCGGTGTATTAATTGTTTCAGTTACAGGAGGGTTACTGTTTACCTGAAAGGTGATTTGAGCAGTAGTTACTGTCGAAATACCATTGTTAACGATTTCAACGTGTAAATTATTTTGAAGTGAACTAAAACAGCCGTTAGCCAAGGGAACTGCTATTCCATTGAGCATATAGGAAAGCACATTCGTCAAGCCCAAATCAACGCTACTTGGCGTAAATTCAATTGCCCCTAAATCCGGCGCTGAAGGGTTTCTTGCATTACCAAAAAAATCATCCTGAATGTAAGAAACCGGTATGCCAGCGCCATCTAAGGTAGCAGCTTGCGGTTGGTAATTGTTGTTTAGGGAGTCGACAAATAAGGGGTCAACGGATACACTTAGTTGATCATAAGCTCCGGAATTGGCTGTTTGCCATTGTGCAAGTGTGGTGAAATTGGTACTACCATAGTTACCTATGGCTTGAAGACCGCTCGGCGCATTGATGTAAAAGTTATTCCTCTCAGAGCTAATGTTGGAAGCTGTGTTTTCAACAAATATTCCCTGCTTATCACCAGTGCCGGCTTTGGATACATATACATTGTTGTACCTGAAATCAACACCCGAACAGGTACCCTGAAAATAAACGCCTCTTGAGGCTCCTGCCGTTGCGGTGCCAAAGTCCATTACGATGGTATTGTAGTAGATGTCAGCATTATGCGAGTTGTTATATAAAATTCCGTTGGTTATACCATTCGAGTACAACTTGTATACTAAATTGTTATAAATTCTATTTCTTTTGGTTGGGTCTGGATTATTACTGGTTGCACGAATACCATACGCCGCCGAAGTATTAGTGGGCGCAGCAGTATGGCTATCATGAATTTCGTTGTTCCTGATAATTGAACCTTGAGCCCCTGTTGCCAAATCAATGAAATATGCAGTTGTGATTACACCCGCACGATTAAGGCGATGTAAGTCGTTGAATGCTAACTCTGCCCCGTCAGTATTGAAAAGCGAAATGCCCAGGCTGTAAAAGTCCCGTATTTCATTTCTCAACACTAAATTGTTAACTGAATTTAAACTATTTGTGTTACCGTTAATTCGGATACCATAGTTACCTCCTGAGACTAAGTTTGAATCGATGAGGTTGTAACTGGCACTGCCTGCAGCAGTAGCAGAGGTTAACGACCCTCCTAAAATTAGAGCATTGACAGTAGTTGCGGTAACGTTATCATTGACTGATATAGTGTTTCGTCTTACAACATTGGAATCAGCACCGTTCATTAGCTGCATGCCAAATATATTCGTTGTGGCAAAATTTCGAATATAGAAATCCCGAAAGATGATGTGTTTGGCGCCATTTAATAATACAACAGCATATCGACCACTAACGGGATTTGCCTCAATGGTGTCGTTGTTTCCTTTAAAAGTAATTGTATTGATTGCGGAGGCACCGGGTATATAATCTATGGTGACAGGCTCGTTAGAAATATTATTTGGAAAGTCTACTTCAAAGACAACGGGTCCACTGATGCCAGCACAACTCAGATAGTTGTTTAGTGCACTGAAGGTTGGAAATTGAGCATTTGGGTTTCCCAATGTATACGTGCCTGCGGGTAATGTGAGGCAGAGAATAATGCTTAAACTGTCATTCGACGGATTTCCATCAGCTAAACCATTAGGTAAGCTAGTCCATATTTTTAATTGAAGTTCATTGGCGTTTGGCACGACCAAAGGTGTAGAAAAGGTAAACGTTGCGGTATCTTGAAAGGCTAAACTTCCAGTATAAGCTTGGCTTACTACCGGACTATTTCCTAGTTGATAATGCATCATAGCATTAGTAACAGTGTTGGTACCAATATTTACAAATCTAAAACTAACGTTGTTCGGGACATTGGCGCTTATTGTTTGAATTGGCGATAAAATATCAAGAGCAAAGAGATTCTCTGCAAAAACCAAAATTTCATGTGCTCCAATATCAGGTGTGGTGGTACTCCGGTTCAAACCATTTATGTCAACCGTAATATAAGGAATAGGTGTTCCTGCATTATTAAGTGGAGAGTTTGCTAAAGGTGTATTGTCGGTGGATGAAGTAAACACCGGGTCAGCCTGGAAGGAATTAGCATCTAAGCCGTACGTTGTTGTCCAATTGGCTAAAGTTGCAATCGTAGTGGCCGGCGTGGTTGCAGCCAAATAGGCGAAATAGCTTGAGGATGGGAAATAGAAATCATTATGATTGCTTTCCAGCAAATTCGCATCAACAACATATCGCTGTGCGAGATAAAAAGGACTGAAAACAGCAGAGGGGGTAGCGTGAACATTAGCAATAGAGATAACATTGTTTTTCAGGATAATCTTATTGAATGCAGGTGCAGCTGTGGTTCCTCCTGAAAAGTAGAATATGCCATTTTGATTTGTACTGGTCGTATTTGCAAGCAGCCTGAATGAATTGTGGTAAACTTCTACATAATCTAAGCCACTTGTTGTGCTTCCTGTAAAGTGTATTGCACGTGGTGTGGCATTGCCTGAACTAGCATTAAACGAATTGTTGTATACACGGTTTGGCGAAGTATTCGAGCCAGAAAAATTGGATAAAAATAAAGCTGTTATTCCAATCCAGCCAGTCAATTTGTTGTTCGAAATGGTAAAGTTTTCACAATTGGTGAGATTAATAGCAAAACCTGTGGTGGCGATGGAAGCACCATCATGAGTAAAAATATTTCCATCAATCTGAATGACATTCGAATTGCCAACAATGTGAATTGGTGTGAGGTAGGTATTGGTAAAAATGTTGGCGATTATATTCAATCCAGTATTTACTGAACCAGTTACCGCACTCGAAAAAACACCATAGTAGCCATTGTTGAATTGATTCTGAACTATAAAGCCAGCGTTGGTTCCATTAACATTAACCAATCTGTTGTTGGCGCTCGAGCTTCCGGCAATGCCGTTAAAAATATTATTGGTGACATTGTAATTACTACAATCTTGCAGACTAATTAAATCCTGAGCGGATGAGGGTGCAATTAATCTGCTGAAAGTAATATTTTGGATGGCAATGTTATTGATACCTGTCAGGGTTAAAACATTTCCTGCACCGCCATTAGTAAGTATAACATCAGCGGCATTGTTAGTCGAGGAACTAATAGATATGCTGTTTGTGGAGTTTCCGTTAACTGTTGAAAGACTAAAGTTGCCAGTATAAGTGCCAGGTGAAAGTAATATTTGGACATTTCCGCTTATACCTCGACAGTTAATATTGCTAAGGAAGTCGCCAAAGTCATGAAAATTAGTTGAAGTAGCAGGGAGTGAAGTGTTTACTGTGTATATACCATTCATTGATGAAATGAGGGCATTAACTCTAACCCCTGCTGAGGGGACCGTACTAGAACCACAGGTGAGGCGACAACGATAGTAGGTAATTGCGTTGGATTGCGTCGTTGTAAAAGTTGCGTTAGTTGCGCCTGTAATATCGCTCCAATTTAAACTATCTGGCGAATGCTGCCATTGAAATGATTGACCCGTTCCGCCAGTAATCCCACTTAGGCTAAGCGTAAAGTTTTGTTGTAAACATACGGTACTGTTAGTTGTTGTTGCGATTCCTGCCACTGGTGGGTCAGTGCATGGCCCTGCAGGTTCAAAGGTGATAAATCCGGTATAATAGCGAGGAAAAGTACCCGCTACCACGCCTGTTCCTGAGTAACCAACACTTCCGCCATTAAATTGAGCATCTCCACACAATAATTGAACGCCTGCAGCTGTAAACGAATTTGGCGTAATTGCAGAAGATCCACTGTATCTAGTATTACCTGGGCCTAAACTTCTTAAAACCAGTCTATAGCCTGTATTCGCGGGTATAATTAAGTTTAAGTTGGCAAATGGTAAAAGTGTAATACCAGCAACAGTTACTGGTGTAGCAGTTGATGTACCTACGAGCGTCCAATCTGAGCCTGTTACATCTGAAATTGATCCATTTAATGAAGTTGCACTAATGTATAATTGCCAAATAGAATTGTTGTCAGCAGTAGTACAATGATTACCGATTCCAGTAATTGCTATAGGATATGAATTGGTGTTATTGACTACAAATGATATGTTTGCTGGGGCTCCTAATCCATTTGAACCGGTATAAGCAGTTCCGGTGGTTGTAATAGTCGACGATTGCGCGTTAACCGACAAGTAAGCTACTAACATGCCGATAAGTAGTAAGTACTGCTTCATATTGAATTTTCTGTTGGTTTTTGAATGCTGAAGTTATAATTATTGATCTAATAGTGTTAAAGTTACGTAGAATTGAAATTTACTTTCGTGAACTGGTGTACTTTAATTAATAATTAACCTAGTTGCACAAATGAAGGCCAATCCAAAATTAGCTACCTTAAAAGCTGCATGATTGTCAACAACTTGGAAGGTGGTATTTGATGTAAAATTGTCGGTTCGTTCGTTTCAAATAAAAAGTATAAACAACAAAAAGAATTATTCTGGTTGTCGTGTTCTGATAATCAGACTCAATATAGATTTAGCTACCTAATCAAACGGTGTCAACGACAATCTTCAGAGCAAGATAGTCCAGATGTATCCAAATCTTCAACAAAAAATAGCTTTTTGTTGAGAGGTGAGACAGTTTCGGCCATTTTATGAAAGCCCCACATTTTTAATTAGTTCTTCAATCATATTGTTACTAATTTAATCAAAAAACCAGTCAAGTTTTTTAATCATTTAGGAACAATGAATCAGCTATCTACTAATCACAAAGCGAATAATTGATTGTCGGCCGGATTTCTCTATCACTCGAAGTAGATATATGCCAGGATTAAATTTAGTCAATAGAACCTCATGCGTAGAGTCTAGGTCATTTGGGCCAATTTCCGCTTCATAAACCAAATTGCCGGTTATACTTGTAATCAAAACTTTCAGGTCCTCAGTAAATGGACTAAATGCCAGATATACTTTGTCATGGGAAGGATTTGGATAAACGGTAACCTGAAGTTTTGATTGGGAGTAATTTTCATCGACACTTGTCACATTAGAAATAGAGGTCGATTGGCAAAGTTGGTTGTTCGTTGGATTGGGATCAACGGGGTTGGTTACCGTGGCGCAGATATTATAACCTCCTGAGGTTGGGTTCCAAAGTTGTGGGAAGTTAATGAGTATTGAGTCGCCTACAGTTAATGTACCTGAAACAGTCTGACTACCAATGACTATACCATTTGCAGTAATTTGAAGCGTGTATCCGGAAGCCGGTTGATCCCCATCATTGTGAACTACAACACTTAAATTTAAAGGTGAGCTGATAGTCAAAAATCCTGAGGCCGGTTCTGAGATTCTTTTTATCGTGAGATCGGGATTGTTAAATGGCGCTAAGAAGACAACAACTGTATCACGTTTTACACAGCCCAAGCTGCTGGCTGTGGCTACATAGGCCGTTGTTCGCGTTGGAGCCACTATCAAGGTGTCACTAAACCCTATATTCAAATTACTTCCTGCGATACTCCAACTAATATTGTCTGGAAAACGATAGCCTAATCTGCCATTAAATTGTCTTGTATTGGCTTGAATTAATGGTAGATTACCGCCAAAGCCTGCGTTTGGACCGGTTTCAATCATCATATTACCGTCGTAAAAAAAGGTCGGGTTTATAGCTAAATAGTTGGTGAAGCCCATCGAAGCACCATTCACCGATACAACCAGCCCATAGGTTGAGCCTGCAGGGATAGGTAATGGAGGAATAATGAATGTCGTCAATGGTAAGGCGCCACTGGGTCCGTTAGCAACCACGGTAATCGGAAAATTGGAAAGATGTTCCGTCCAAATTGGAGCTACCACATTCACCGGGCCGCTGGTAATTGGCGATGTTTTGTACCAGACAGATACATGGGCAGTTGAGCCAATAGTCCCGTAGATTCTGGTAGTAATCGTATCCAGTATAATATTTTTTAAGGCCTGGACATTCATAGAAATTGCCCCATTATTTACACCTAAGCCTCCTGATAATATGGCTGGAAGACTGCCGGTTAAAAACACGCCGGTGGAACTTGCTATGAGCGTTGCGGAATTACCTATCGTGATTGTTTGGTCTTGGCCTGCATTAATCGTGAGGGGAGATTCTATAAAGCTATTTGTCAAACTGCTATCGGTATTGCCTGCAATATCTGTGGCAATAATCCGGTAAGTGACGGAGGTATTAACTGCCTGAGCAGGTAGTGTCACGCTCCAACGTGAATTGCCTGATCGATTCATTGGGATAAAATTGGGTGTGCCATTGTTTAAACGATAGCTCAGGTTAACTGATGACAAGGGCAAAAGCGTATCCAACACAGCTGAAATAAGTTTAGGGCTGGGCTGGCAGCTGTTTTGAACTTGCGTAATACTATCAAATCCTATGGTTACCGGCTGGCGAAGTAGGATGTTGTCAATCAGTACCGCCTGTGGGTTCACATCAAATTCGTTATATCTTACACTGGCCTGAAATGTTATTTTTATTGTATCACCAACATCGCCACTAAGGTCATATTTCAATGGTAAGCTAAGCGCACTGGCAGCCAAATTTGCCGGGCGTAAGGTGGCTGTTGTCTGCCCAATGGCAATTCTCTCCACATCATTTATCAATAATCTGAAATTATTGGCCGATGCTGCAGAACGAAATAGCTGACGTAGATTAAAGGTGAGCTCTAAACGTTGAAGCGTGTCAGCTCTAACATAAATATTAATGTTACTCAGATGGTGAGGATTGATGGTCCACCAATTATTGATTAGTGGTGCAGTCCAAGGGAGCCCTGTGGTACTTCCCAGCATGGCAAGACTGAAGTTGCCATTTAGAGGAATGTTGGTGCCAACATTTCCAAGTACAGTTACTCGGGCGCTGTCGCCGGTTGTATTACATAACGAATAGGGGAGTTGTCCATTTTCAAAGTCAAAACTTGCAGCTACATTCAGGATTGTCAGCTGATAGTTGTTGAAATAAAACCACAAGCTATCGTTCGCTGTAAATTGATCACCGTCTTGTACAAGCCAAATGACTAGCGTATCCAAGCCATTTCTTAATTGCATGGGGGAGGAGAAGGTGTAGTCTACTACACCAGCTGATTGAATATTTCCAGCAATGGTATCGGCAACCATTGGGTTGGAATTCAGTTTATAAAATACGGGGACATTTGTAACCGTAGCACTCCCAACATTGTTAACCCTAATTCTTACGATGGATTGCAGGCTACTTATGCAGCCATTTCCAGGATGACTTAAAAGACTAGCCATTCTCATATCAATACCTGGTGGTGAAAACTCTATCGCACCAATATCAGGAGTTGTTGACCGGTTATTTCCATAAAAGTCAGTTTGTATCCCTTGTATGGGCAATGCCGCAGCATTCAAAATTACATTTCGAGGGGTTAAATCGCCCTGTATCAAACTTTGGAAGTTAGGAAATGCCGCAATACTGTTTTGGTCATAGCTTGATCCTGCCGCTGCCTGCCAATTGGCTAAGTTGACAAAACCGTTCGCCCCAAAATGTACCACTTCCACAATACCTGTTGACGAATTTGCATATAAGTTGTTATGATTGGAGCTGAAAATTGTAGTATCTCTTTCTAGATAAATGGCTTGTTTTTCACCTGTACCACCTTTTGTAACAGAGATATTATTATTCAATATGTTAATGCTTCTGCACCAGGCTTGCATATAAATACCGCGTGCAGCACCCGAACTTGATAAAATATCGTCGAGAGAAATAGTGTTAAAGAAAATGTCTAGATTGTCTGCGTTATTTAATAATATACCAACTTGGTTTCCTGTACCTTGGAAGTTATAAATCAAATTATTGTATAGCCTATTTCTTTTGGGTAAGTTACCGTTATTGCCAACTAGAATGCCTTGAGCAGCGGAGTTTAGCGCTGAGGCTGAGCCGTGACTATTATGAATACGATTGTTGCGAACCACAATTCCTTGGTTATTTGACTCCAGGTTTATCCCTTGGAAGGTGGTGGTTGTAGTTCGGTTTGGGCGGCTAATATCATTGTTTTCAAGTATCCCTGAGTCAATGTTGCTGATATAAATGCCACTATTGTAAAAATTGATAATCTGATTATTTTTGATAACAATATTTTCGCTGTAGGTAGTCGGACTTCCAAAAAGACGAATTCCATGTCCTGCACCTAAGATCAAATTGGAGTCAATTACCAGCCTGTTAAAATTGGTTGACGTAGCCATTGATTGCGATCCTGATGCCAGGATACCGTTAAAGCTGGTTGCAATTGAGGTGTTAACCAACCTCAAGTCAATGACATTGTGAATGATCCTTATATCATCGGCATTCAGGAGATAGATACCGTGTCCGACAGTAGTATTGGAGGTTTGTAAAACAAAATCTCGTATGATGATATTATTGGTTCCTTGAACATCAATTATGGCGCGATCCACATTGGTGGAGTTATATCGAACAGTGTCACCCTGACCATTTAAGGTAATGGTGTTGATCATACTTGTACCAGGTATCCCACTGAAGGCTAACTTCCCTCCGGTGTATAAGTTATTTGGGAATTCAAAATTAATTGTGACAGGACCATAGACACCGCTGCAATTGAGAAAGCTAATAAAATCAACAACAGAAGGAAAGGTACTTGTAGGACTGCCTACAGTATAAGTGCCTCCGGGAAGAGCTACACAATAAGTCGCTTTTAAACTATCATTTGAAATATTGGCATCTGGAAGGCCATTTGGTTGGGAGCTCCAAACAGCTAATGATTGATAACCAATCGGACTGCCAACGGGGAAAGGTGTACTAAATGTATAACTTAAGACCATACCTGGAGCTAATTGGCCTGTCCAAGTTTCTGTTACAATAGTCATATTGGCATAACGATAATTCAATTGAAGACTTGTAATTACGTTAGTTCCCCCGTTTAAATAGCGTACTCTAACTTGCTGGCTGGAATTTGGGATTAGCCGTATGAGTGGTGTGTCAATTGCCACCGCAATCATACTATTTACAATAGTCTGAATTTCAAAGGCACCAATATCTGGAGTAGTACTACTTCGACTATTGCCAACTACATCGGTGCTTATTCCAGCAATTGGTAATGCAACGTTATTCAGAGGAGAGTTGATTAAAGGCATCAAATTGTTACCACTTACACTCGAAAAAAGCGGATCCCCAATCTGGCTATTCAAGTCATTGGAAGTTAAGTTTTGCCAATTGGCCAAGGAAGAAATGCTGAGCTGAGGATTGAGTTGCTCTGCGAAACCCCCTGGATTAGGGAAATCGAAGTGATTGTGGTTGGAAAGAAAAACGGAATCTAAGTAGTATTCACTCGAAAAATAAAAAACTCGATAATTTGCTGGTAGGCTACCAGACGGCGCAGTACTTATTGCTTTTATTACATTGTTGAAAAATCGTATTCCATTGCAAGTAGGTGAAGTGGTGGCACCTCCAAAAACATGAATAGTTCCACTTGTCGCTGTAGAGGTACTTGCTGTTTTTACCAGGATAGAATTATAAGCAATGAAGACAAAATCCGACATTGTACCAGTTCCAACGGCTGAAAGTCTGATAGCATTCGGATTTAACCCTGAAAAATCACCTGCAATTACATTATTTATTATCCTATTAGGAGCCAATGAATCTCCGGTAAAGTCATTGAGTTGAATTCCCATTGAGCCTATATTCCCAAGAATCTGATTTTCAGATATTGTAAGTAAGCTGCCAGCACCAACCTGAATTCCAACGCCAGATACACCTGTAGGAATCGAATTAGTTAGTGTATTGTTAATAATTGTGCTTGAGATGTTTGTTCCGATTATATTAATGCCTACATCGGTATAATTATTAATCGAATTGTCGGCACATAATAAATTGGAGTTCATTCCATTTAAGCCAGTGGTGGCGTACAAACCAAAATGACCATTATTGAAAGTATTGGCTCGGACTATCGTATTGCTAGATCCGATGATGTGAACCAAACGATTTGCTGATGATGCTATACCTGAAAATCCTTGAAAAGTACAGCCCGTTATAGTTACGGAGTTTGTATTGGTGAGTTGTAACAGATCTTGGGCGATAGTAGGAGCGCCACTACGCACAAGTACCAGGTTGGATATCACGACATTAATGACCTGATTAAGCACCAGTAAGTTGGAAGTTCCGGCATTAGACAACGTTATATTTGACGAGTTGGAAGTTATGGTAAGGGTGCTGCCGGAATTCGAACTAAAACTATTGAGTACAAAACTCCCAGTTTCGCTTTGCATCAGCGTTAGCGTAACATTTCCGTTTATGCCACCACAAACTATTTGATTAAAAGCAGTTTGAAGATCTGGGAAATCTGCACCTATGCCGCCAATGGTGTAATTTGGATTGCTTAATGCAGTACAAAAGCTGGTCATGATTGTATCATTCGACCTGACTTGGTCCAATCCAGCCCCATTCACATTGGAGATCCAAACTTTTAGATTGAAATTGGGTGTGCCGGGAACATTTAAGAGCATGTTAAACTGGAAGTTAGTATGGTTTCCGGAAGTCAGGTTGCCGGTCCAGTTTTCAGTGATTATGTTGCCGTTGTTAATCTGGTAGTTCAAAGTCAATGAACTGATCAAATTAGAAGCAACATTTCCAAATGTCACACTAACAGGTAATTGTGTATTAGGGTATGCCTGATTGATAGGTGAGACAATACTAAGTAAGGCAGCATCTGTCCCGGATGGAAGCGTAAAAAAAATCCGAACATTGGGTCTTCTTTTGAGTAGCGGAGATGAACCACTTAGAACAGTTGGTGGGCTACTGCCTAAATTGCCAACGGCCAAATCTTCATAACTACTTGTAAACTGCCAATTGGTGGCCTCACTGGCATTGAACACCTGATTAACTGACCAGTCCTGCTCGGTGGCAATCGATAAATTTTGACCAGAATAGAGCAAGGAACTATCAAAATTGAAGAAAACCCATCCCGGATTGGCAGGCATTTGTTGACTGGAATCGGTATATACTCTGCGATGTGTGTTAAGTATATCCGTCCAGTTCGTTGAAGTCGACAGCGGAGTTGAAGCAGTTGAGTTTGCAATGAGTATACTATGGTAAAAACTGTAACCAGGGTAGTTTGTAGGGTTGGTTTTATTGAATGATATACCTGTAATTCTTGATCCGGGTGGTATACCGGCAGCTGCAATTTCTGTCGATGTAAGTAAAAAATTGCTTCTGTTATATCGGTTATTAGCGGGTGTACCAACTTGACGCAAAAGTGGGCTATATAAGGAAATTGAACTTGTATCAGTACCATTGCCAAATTGAGAAAAATGCTGGGCCCGACTTTCCAACGCGACTAGAAATACAAGGAAAAGCGCAGGAATAAACTTTAGCAAGTGCATCAGTAATTTTTCTTTTGAAGTAAGACAATTTTTAGCACTTAAATTTTTCAATATCCACATGTTGGCCGGGAAAACAGGAATAAAGCGCATAGGAAGCTAGCATGAAAAGGTTTGGTTTGAGATTAGTTTAACTTAACTCAATTAAGTTGAAGATAATCAATAGGGAGAACAAACAATACGTAATGTGTTTGCAATAAGCTTTGCCTTTATGTTAGAGAGAAACGATGGTCAGCTAGGTTCAATGGCGTCTGTCGTTTTTAGGCTGGTATTTGAATTATATGGGCAGTTTTTTAGGTTAGTTACACGCACGAACGCTACTTTCAAAGATGACCGCAGCTCGAAACCTACTGGGAAATTTAATTTTTTTTTAACCGGCAAAATGCAGCATTGGCTACCAAGTTTCAAACTCAAGGCTGTAGTTTTTGATTTGGATAAATTACTAATTGACAATAACGCCTTCATTGCGATAAGAGTGAATATGAACTACATTTGCGTGCATGCAGCAAAGAAAAAAAATCTACGGCTTATTGTCCCTTTGGTTTATAATGGCCGCTGTTGTCTTGCTGGTCTGGTTACTGAGTGAGCAAAAGAAAATCGCCAAGGTTTATCTCATTCCCGTCGATGGTGAACTTATGGCTCAGGATTGGGATAGTTTTCAACTTTTGGTGGATAGCTTACACCCATTTGCCATATTACTCGAGCCAGACACACTGGGGCAGCAGCCTGAATTTGGCCGTTTGATTGGTCCGGACTTAAGTGCTAAACTCAAAAATCATTATCCGGATAATTTTCAATCTATTACGCCTGATTCTCTTTATCAAAAAGCCTTTGCTACCTCTATTCGTAAGTCGGTTGATAAACTAGATGAACTTAGCTACCACAAGTTGATTCAATGGGAGAATATCACTAGTCAACTTCGAAAATCCGCATTATTTGCAGAAGCGGAGAGCAGGGACTCATTACTTGAGGCACATCACTTAGGAAGAGAAGCTATATTTGGGCCACATTTCGTGCGTTTACCTAACCGATATGCCGGCTTACTCATGCGAAATATTGGAGAATTGGTTTTGAAACATCCTGACCAAAACTGGATTATACTCATCGATATTGAAAAGTTTAGTTGGCTGAAAGCACGGCTCTTGGCTGATTCACGAATCGAAGTATTGAATGAGCTGGAAAATTAGCCTGGGTTTTATTTTACTCTTACCCTGGTCTTCCAATGCCCAGGTGCTGAATGCCGAAGCATTCAAAAGTCAGGAAGCCATAACCGACAGCTTACGCGGACAATTCAGTTTCGGCTTTACCATTGACAAACAACGGAGTTTGATTTATGCAGCTAACACCGAAGCAGATATGAGCTTCCGTATAGGTAATAAATCGCTTCTCACCGCAACCCGACTTAGGGTGAGTGGAACCTCCGAAGAAATGTTCCTTAACGGTGGTTATGCGCATCTTCGTTACCGCGATAATACCGGCAAGACTTTGCTTATCGAAGAGTATTTACAGTACCAATGGGACGGTGTTCGAGGATTAAAACATCGTTTTATAGCAGGAGCTAATTTGCGCCAACGGCTAGTTCAGGATACTTCTGCTACACTTTTCGCTGGTTTTGGACTATTTTATGAATATGAAAACTGGGGTTTTAACGCCGTTCCTTTAGCCGATAGGCCACCGAACGCAAATGACATAAAAAATAGACTTTGGAAGTTTAACACTTATCTCAGATATTCTCAGCTAATAGGTGAAAATACCCGCTTTAATACGGTATTTTATTATCAAGCCTTACCAGAATATTACTTCAGCAGTTTTCGACTTGCCGGAACATTTCAACTGGCATTTCGCATCAGCCGACACCTCAATTTCAATCTAAATTATGAGGGAATTTATGATAGTCGACCGATTGTTCCAATCGACAACTTTTTCTTCAACATCTCCAACCAGTTTGTCTGGAAATTTTAAGGCCATTTTAGTATCCTTTGACTTATTTTTACCATAGTGGTAAAATGTGTCAATCCATATCGGCTGTTTATTGGCTTTTACATGCTCGTTATGCTGTTTGCATTTGGCGTAAATGCGCATGAAAAGCAGACGAGTGCCTATTTCATTCCCAACGGTGGTCAGTGGCCGAAAGAAGTAAAAGCCATGTATCAACTCCAAACCAGCCGGATATTCATAACAGAATTCGGACTAAGAATTGTCTGCCAGGACCAGCGGGCAATAAAGGAGGCTCATGATACGCGGAATTATGATTTGAGCATAGGTAATTTCGTCTATGATATGCAGCTTTCCGGGGCCAGCCTTAATCAAATAACAGCCAAAGAGCCATTGGGATTTAGTTTGAATTTTTTGCGAGGTCAGGATGAGGCGCAATGGGCAAGCTCAGTGAAGCCGGTGGCTTTACTCGAGTTTAAAAATGTTTATCCGGGAATTGATTTGATATTCAAACGTTTGGGGGAAAACCTGAAATATGAATTTATCGTTCATCCGGGAGCCGATCCGGCTCAAATTAAATGGGAAATCAAAGGTATTACGCCTAAACTTCTAAAATCCGGTGAGCTTAGCTATGCTACTCCGTATGGCACAATTACCGAACAACGGCCTTATGTTTATCAAATTGAAGCATCATCCAAGCGGAAAATAGGATCCCGCTTCAAAATAGTCAATCAAACGGTTGATTTTAAAATCTCCGGATACAACAAGTCATTACCGTTAATCATTGATCCCGTCTTGGTTTTTGCAACATTCACTGGCTCTACAGTCGATAACTGGGGATTTACGGCCACCAGTGATAGAGCAGGTAATGGCTATTTGGGCGGTATTGCGTCGGGAATGGGTTATCCAATTACGATTGGGGCTTTTGACAATAGTTTTAATTTGGGACAATGGGATATGGCCATCTCTAAGTTCAGTAGCAATGGTCAGCTCTTGTTGTACAGTACCTTTATAGGTGGTGCCCAAGATGAATATCCCATGAGTATGGTTACGGATACGCTTCAACAACTTGTGATATTAGGAAAAACCCGCTCCACCGATTATCCGGTCAGTGCATCAGCTTATGACAATCTGTACAATGGTCAATTCGATTTGGTGGTAACCAAATTAAACGCCACTGGAAGTGCCTTGATTGGGTCGACTTACATCGGAGGTTCGGCAAATGATGGTCACAACCGAATTGCAGGACGTTCATTTTATCAAATTGACTCAAACGCATTGGAATACAATTACGGTGATGATAGTCGGGGAGAAGTCACCTTAGATGCCTCTTTTAATGTTTACGTTGCCAGTAATACGGCATCCACCAACTTTCCAACAGTTACCCCTTTTATAGCTGTCAATCGTGGTCAACAGGACGGTGTGGTATTTAAATTGAATCCTAATTTGAGCAGTTTGATCTATTCCACCTACATAGGAGGGTCGGCCGATGATGCTGCTTATGGACTGGCAGTTATTGAGCCAAGCAGACAAGTAATTGTTGTTGGAGGCACCAGGAGCGCAGATTTTCTGACAAGTACAAATGGTTATGACTTAACACATAACGGAGGTACCGATGGCTGGATCATCAGATTGGGGGCTAATGGGAATAGTTTGGCAGCGAGAACCTATATCGGCACAACTTCCAATGATCAGGCATTTTTAGTTCAACTCGACGATCAAAACAGAGTTTATGTTATGGGACAGTCGCGTGGTACTATGCCAGTAAGTCCCGCTTCAGTGTATAACAATCCCGGGAGTAAACATTTTATTCAACGCTATAGCAGTAATCTTGCCTCGCTCGAGTTTTCAACGACCATTGGACCAGCGAACGGGAATTCCCCTTCCTTATCACCTACAGCCTTATTGGTGGATCTGTGTAATCGGGTTTACGTGGCCGGATGGGGAGGGACTACGAATGGCATTAACCCTGGACTAGGAAGCTGGCCGGTTTCACCTAATGCCTTTCAAAGCACCACCGATGGGTCTGATTTCTATTTTATGGTACTCGACTCCAATGTTTCTGGCTTGTTATATGCCAGTTATTTTGGGGGCACAGTAGCCGAGCATGTTGATGGCGGAACCAGTCGTTTTAATGCTCAGGGCGTTATATACCAGGCGGTGTGTGCCGGTTGTGGAAGCAGCTCAGATTTTCCCGTGAGTCCTGGAGCCTATAGCCCAACGAACAACAGCCTAAACTGCAATGCCGCGCTGTTTAAGTTCGATATGGAGATGTTCAGGCCGGTGGCTGGTTTTGTGACGCAATACCCGGATACGCCTGTCTGCCAACTTATACCGGTTATATTTCAGAGTACCGGCACATCGAATGCCAATTATTTTTGGGATTTTGGCGTTCCGGGTGCAACTTCCACCTTGCCTAACCCTTCTTATACCTATACTTCGCCTGGTATATTTACGGTAACCCTCATCGTGAGTAATTGTGTTGGTTCTGATACCATTCGTAGAAACGTTAATGTGATTGCTCCAGCAAGTCTTGATGTGAGTGCCGTACCCTTATTATGTGCGAACGATACGATTCCGGTGCAGCTGAGCGGTGGAAGCAGCTATAGGTGGCAACCTCATCCGGGTTTATTGGATACGATTGGAAACGCACCTCTGTTTACTTCATCCACCTCTAGTTGGCTATATGTATGGGTGGCCAATAGCGTGGGTTGTGAAATTTTTGACAGCGTATTTGTTCAGGTGATTCCCCGACCGAATTTATTACCCGATACCTTGCAGGCTTGTTTAGGAGGAGGTGTTTTGGTTCAGCCTAACATCAATCCTGCGATCATCAATTTTATTTGGGACCCTCACCCGGATATCAGCAATGTTAATTTGCCCGTTCAGCAGTTAGCGCCGGCAAGCTCTACTGTCTACTATTTTACTTCAACCGATAGCCAGGGCTGCAGTCAACGAGATAGTATATGGATCAATGTCCAGCCAACTGTATTTGCCAATGCAGGTCCCAACCGTTACATCTGTTCGAATGATAGTTTTATACTCACTGCTTCAGGCGGACAAAGGTATTTGTGGAATACCGGTGATACTTCACGGGTATTGCATTTACCTGCACAAGCTGCCGGATTGTATTGGTTAATTGCCTATAACGACAGTTGCAGAAGTTTGGCAGATACTGTAATTGTCAGGCGTAATGAGATTGAAGCCAACTTTGTGTTCTCGCCCGATACAGGCTACGCTCCGGCGAAAATTAGTTTTATCAATCGGTCAACGGGAGATGGCTTAAACAGTTTTCACTGGGATTTTGGGGATGGCTACCAAGCTAACGAAGCCTCACCTGCTCATGTTTATCGACTTCCGGGAGCCTATACGGTAAGATTAATAGCTGCCAATATCCAAACAACATGTGCTGATACGCTTGATTATAATTATGTCTTCATCGATAGTATTGTCATGTTCATTCCGAATGCCTTTACCCCGAATGGGGATGGAGTCAATGATGTGTTTGGCGTGCTTGACCGTAACTTTGCAAGTTTTGAAATTTGGATATACAATCGTTGGGGCCAGCTGGTTTTTGAGAGTAAAGACGCTAAATTTAGTTGGGATGGCAGGTTGAATGGTGAGTTTTTACAGTCGGGAAATTATCCATATATCATCCGTGGATTGGGTAAAAACGCGAAACCTTATCATTATGAAGGTGAAATTCGATTGATAAGATGAGCTTATCTATATGCGAAGCTAGGCAATTGTTCATTATCAGGCAGTTAGAATTTACACTTGCCTAAATGTGAAATTATGCTCGTTTTTTAGCGGATTGCCCTTGTTTTATTCATCTTGGCCGCTATCTTTGCACAACCTTTTGAAAAAGGGCTTACCAGATTCCGTAGCTCAGCTGGTAGAGCATAACACTTTTAATGTTAGGGTCCTGGGTTCGAGCCCCAGCGGGATCACCAAGGTGCAACTAAAAGTTGCGCCTTTTTTATTTTATACGCTTGAAATTTAATTGTAGGACGCCAATAATTTGCTGGCGCCATTCTTCTGCCGTATAGGAATATCCAGTTCAATACGCGTACCACTGCCGGGTGCCGCATGTAGCTTAAAACTGGCCCCATCGTAGGCACTGATACGCGATTTGAAATTATGTAAGCCAATACCTTGGCGGATATTTCCAGGGTCAAAACCTCGACCATTGTCTTCTATTCTGAGCTGAAGTACATCGTTGAGGAGGCAAATGTGCATCCAAACCGAACTGGCGTGCGCATGTTTGTGAATGTTTTGCAATGACTCCTGAGAAATTCGATAGAGGGTCATCGCTATATCTGGACTGACCCGACTTTCGTCTACATCAAAGGTCATTGAAAAGTAGGTGGAAGGAGCAAGCAAGCGGTAGGTAGAAACCAACTTTTCCATTTCGAGTTGCAGTGAAGTTTCCTGAAAGCTGGGTGGTAAAAGCTGGTGAGAGATATTTCTGACATCGTGAATACTCTGGTCTAAGGCACTCAACGCTTTTTCATAAAAGTTGAGTTGCGTTATATCTAATTGGTTGCGAAGTTGATGCAAAGAGGGTAGTAAAAAACGTGCACCTACAAGTGTACCTGCTACATGATCGTGTAATTCTCTGGCAATACGCTCTCTTTCCTTTTCTTGGCCATGAAAAAATTCCTTGAGACGGGCAGTTTTTTCTTTGGCCACTTCTGCTTGTAAGGCCAAACGTTCGTCGCTAAGTAATTTAAACTGATAGGCAAGTATTGCTGTGAATATTAGGATTTCAAAAGTACTGCCATACCAGGGAGCATAGGAAAAAAGTGGATGAAAGGGAAGGATTTCAAGATCAATAAGAATTAAGCATACGGCTCCAATCATCGAAAAACTAAAGGCCAGCAAAAAGGAATTAGCGGTTAAGGGTAGTTTTTTGCGAACTAGAGCAGCTGAGACCAATAAACTCACATAATTAAATAAAATGACAAGAGTTACCCAAGGAAAAAGTGCATTGAAATTCGATCGTAGATAATCCATCATAAACATACTAGCCACAATAAAAGTGGCTAGTATGGTCAAACTGGCATTAAAAAGACCATTCAGGAATGGCAGATTTTTTTTGGTTTCCAGAAAAAATTGCGCAAACCGTATCATGAAAAATGCCGTTGTCATAGCCAAATAAGAGCGCAAGATGTCGTTTAAGCCAATAATTTCCGGCGTCAGGTACTGAAACAGATAACCGAAATTTACCAGTGTGTAAAATAACATAGACAACAAAAAGCAGCCATACCAGAGATAAATGCTGCGTTTTAGCATCAAAATGGAAAAAAATGCCAGGGAGATATTAACAAGTATAAAACCGATATACAGTCCCATAACCAGGTTAAAGCCTTCCTGAAATTGGTGGTAGTTATTTTTGGTTCGAATACTAATGGGAATTTGAATGTTGCCGGAACTTTCATTGTATGATTTTAAATACAAATGTTCAGTGGCGCCGGGTGCCAATCGCAGTTCATAGGAAGGAATACGACCCCGAATAGGCCAGCTCGTGTGTTTTACATGGTCACCAGCTTTTTCTACCAGATTTAATCGATTGCCTGTCCGGATGTAATACTCAACAAAATCGATATTGGGGTTATCCACCGAGACTATCATATTCTGAATGCGGTCGGTAGCATTATATAGCGTTACTTTATACCAAAAGGCGGCTTTAACATAGCCCTGTACTACCTTGTCGGAAAGTAGGCTGCGCGATTTTACATCGAAAATCTGAAGTATAAAATTGGGCTGTAGTTGAAAGGAACCATCAACAAATTGAGGTAAAGCAACCGGAGCCACCAAAGCTTGAAAATTGTCACGGATAACCAAGGTGTCACCTTGCATCTGCTGAGCGCCGGCGGAAGTGAAGCCAGCAAAAAAAGGCAGAAAAAACAAGAAGACCAATCTTTTCACGCCAGGTTGTTTTTAAGTGCGAAACTTACCAATCCAGCAGTACTGTGGATTTTAAGTTTTTGCATAATATTCTTACGGTGCGTCAGAACGGTGTCTTCACTTATATACAATTCCTCCGCAATCATCTTACTGCTTTTCTCACTAGCAATTAGTCCAAGTATTTCTGTTTCTCTTTTGGTGAGTTCAACAGCCAAATTCGAAGCCAGACCTTCAAAATTGTGCATCTCCTCTGGAAAATAACTACCGCCATCTAAAATCGTCAGCATGGCACTCGACAAAAGTTCACCATCACCGTTTTTTACAAAAAAACCATCGGCCTGACTGCTCAGAACTTTGCGGAAAACAAATGGGCTGTCGAACATCGTCATCACCAGTATTTTGAGCTCAGGATGATCTTTTTTCAGTATGTGAATTAATTCATGACCACTCAATTCCGGCATCTGTAAATCGGTAATGACTAAATCGAGCGCCATCCCCTTTTTAAGGTCATCGAGTAATAAGTGAGGGTCGCTGTAAGCCTTTACGCTGGATACAAAGTTCAACTGACTTATCACCCAACGCATGCCATCTAACAGAATAGTATGATCGTCAACAACAGCGATATGGTACATCTTCGACATTCAAGGCTTGAACTTAATCAATAAATAGAGTATCTAAAAGCAGTTTGTGCGTGCTGACCTACTTTCCATAGAAGTATTTCTACACTTCAGCAGTTGGGATTTGGTTAGCGAACATACAAATCGTTGGTTTGTAGACCAAAATGTATCCTATGAATCGGTATGTCGTCTTCAGTTTATTTGTGTGCAGTTTACTTCAGGCCTGTAAATCCGACGAAGAACAATTTATGCCCGAACGTAGAACCGTGGTAGAGGCTGTTTATGCTTCAGCGATACTGAGTCCAACGGCTGAATATGAATTAGTAGCTTTGGCAGAAGGGCAGCTCAATGAAATGTATGTACGTGAAGGTGATTGGGTAACGCCGGGTCAACTGCTTTTTGAAATTAGAAGTACCGTCCAGCAAGCCCGTTTCCAAGCTGCCAAAGACGCCTTACAACTTGCGAAAACGAATGCAGCGCGACACTCGCCTATGTTACGTGAACAAAACAATATACTCGAAAATGCCAAAGCCCGCTACCTGAATGATTCTGTTCGTTGGGCCAGATATGCCAGCCTGGCCAAGGCTGAAATAGGTACAAAAATGGACTACGATAAAGCCGAACTAGCTTTTCAGACCAGTAAAAATGAGTGGTTAAGTGCGCATTTACGCTATGAACGACTGCAGGATCAAATTCAACAGGAGAAACTTCAGGCCGAAGCAGCTTATGTCTTGGCGGCAGAGGAAATGCGGAACTACAGCCTAACTGCTGACCGAAAAGCCATGGTTTTTGAGCTATTTAAAGTGAAGGGAGAGATGGTAAGAAGGGGCGAAGTAGTGGCCATTTTAGGTGCTGGTGAATCAACCCAACTTAAACTCAAAGTTGATGAAGCTGATATTCAGAAAATAGAAGTTGGTCAAAAGGTCATTGTGAGACTTGATATTCTTCCGGATTCTATTTTTGAGGCTAAAGTTAGCCGGATTTACCCCCGTTTGAACCGCAAAGAACAGGCCTTTACAGTAGAAGCTGTATTTGTAAAAGAGCCCAATTTGCAACTATCCGGACTCAATGCCGAGGCAAATATCATCATCCGGAAACGAGAAAATATTTTAGCCATTCCCAAAATACTGGTACACCAGGATAGTATTTGGGTCTTGGAAGCGGGAGTAGCCAAAGCACGCCGTATAAAAACTGGCTTAAGCGACAATGAATGGGTAGAAGTTTTGAGTGGTCTTGATGAAAAGGCAGTATTACTTCAAAAATGATTAATCAGCTTAATTTCCGCATAGCCCGTACCCATTTACTGGCTAAGAAGAAACAAACCGCTGTTGCGGCTCTCGGAGTGACTTTTGGGATAGCCATGTTCGTTTATATGATCAGTGTCATGACCGGGGTGAACATCCTGCTCGAAGATACCATGCTAATGAATACGCCACACATCAGGATGTACAATGACGTAACAGCGGAGCGACCTGCCCTTATCGATACTTATTATCCTGGCGATAGTGTAATAAAGGTTATTCATCATCAACGACCGAAACAAGGTAAACGCAACATTAAAGGCGCCACCCAAATATTGGCCAGACTCCGTGCAGATGATAAAGTAGCAGGTGTATCCGCACAAGTGAACAGTCAGGTATTTTACAATTATGGTCCGGTACAATTAAATGGGACAATAGCCGGTGTTGACATTTTGGCGGAAAATGAGTTTTCTGATTTGCAGTCTAAAATGAAGTCGGGCACCATTCGTGAATTGAATGCTAACCGCGATGGCTTAATTATGGGAATTGGATTGGCCAAAAAGCTGAATATTAAAAAAGGAGATAGAGTTACGGTTTCTACGCCGAGCGGTGGCTTGCAGGCTTTTAAAGTGGTTGGCATATTCAAAACAGCGGTGGGAGCAATCGATGACCAGAAATCTTATGCCAATACAGAAGCTGTTCAGAAAATTCTTGAAGAAGACAGTCGCTTTTACACCGAAATTCAAATAAAACTCAAAGACATCAACGCAGCCAACCCCTACGCGGCCATGCTGCAAAGGCAATATGGTTATGAAGCGCAAGATTGGGAAACCGCCAATGCGACCATTCTACAAAGTTTTGTAATTCGGAATGTCATGACTGTGATTGTTGCAGGTACTTTGCTTGTGGTGGCAGGTTTCGGAATCTATAACATCATGAACATGACCATTTACAATAAAATGCGCGACATAGCTATTTTAAAAGCTACTGGATTCGCTGGCAAAGACATCAAAGGAATTTTTATGACCCAATCTATCATAATCGGTTTGTTGGGTGGGAGTTTGGGACTAATTTTTGGCTATATTTTTAGCTATCTCACCTCCAAAGCGCCATTTGATGGCGGAGAGGTGCTAAGTATTGATACTTTTCCGGTGAATATGGATTATCGTTTTTATGTGTTGGGGATGGTTTTTGGTGTCGTTACAACCGCACTCGCGGCTTATTTCCCTTCTCGTAAGGCGTCGAAAATTGATCCAGTTAATATTTTAAGAGGTTGAAAATGGAAAAAGTACTCGAAGCTATCAATCTCAACAAATCATTTACGGATCCGGTTGATTTTCATGTGCTTAAAAACATCAATTTTAGTGTGAATCGTGGTGAGTTCCTGTCGCTGATGGGTAAGTCGGGAAGTGGCAAATCCACGCTATTATATCTTTTGTCGACCATGGATACCGATTATCAAGGCCAGGTTATCGTAAACGGCCAATTATTAACGGGCATGAACCAGGACCAACTTTCGGCTTTCAGAAATGAGCATATCGGATTTGTGTTTCAATTTCATTTTTTACTCCCCGAATTCAGCTGCCTGGAAAATGTGATGATACCCGCTTTGAAGTTAAAAAAATGGTCGACCAAAGACATTCAACGCAAAGCCATGGAGAAACTCGATTTACTTGGAGTTGCCGATCAGGCCCATAAATTGGCCAGTAGATTGTCTGGCGGTCAGCAGCAACGTGTGGCTATCGCCCGTGCCTTGATCAATGAGCCCGCCCTCATCATGGGTGATGAGCCAACAGGTAATCTCGACAGTCACAATAGCCAGATTGTACAGGAAATATTCAGAGATTTGGCTACGAACCAAAAACAAACCATCATTGCTGTAACGCACGATCCGGAATTCGCCAAAAATACCGATCGAATCATAGAATTAAGTGATGGTGAAATATTGAAGGGATGAGTTTAAGTAAGGCACAGTCGTTTTTATTCAGTGTTCGTCGGGTTCAGAATTTCACCCAATCCAACCGGCGTAAAATTGCTATACTCGTCATGGGATTGTTGGCTGCCTTGGGTCAATTGGTGCGATATTTTCTATTCCCCGACATCACCCTCCTCATGCATGCCGTAAGTTTTGTGCTTAGTTTTTTAGCGGTATATTTCATTTGGTCGGTGCTCGATTTTGTAGATAAGTTACTCACCAGATTACTGCCTTTATCTAAAAGCATTTGGAAGCGGGTGATTGTTCAAATTGCGATTACCTCCACTTTTATGATGGCCTTACGTTCGGTCATGTTTTGGTTCGCCAAAGATTATTTCCCGATTCAAATGAATGCGGTTTTTGTGTTTACCGCCTATATGGTCGATTTTATAGTCATTTGCCTGATAAATCTGGGGTACTTTACCTTCCATTTTTTCGAAGAGTGGAAGAAGACGGAATTACATGAAAAACAGCTTGAGAAAGAGCATGCCGACATGCAGTTTGAAAATCTCAAAAATCAACTTAACCCACATTTTCTATTCAATAGTTTGAGCTCACTGAATAGTTTAATTTTTGAAAATCAGGAGCTCGCATCTCAATTTTTAAAGCAGCTATCCCGGGTATACCGTTATTTGTTAGAGCACAAGGACAAAGAATTTGTGAGTTTACAGGTCGAGGGGATTTTTATCGCCAATTACATTGCGCTGCTTAAAACACGTTTTAATAAAGCATTGGAGATACATCTGAATCTGCTTGAAGAAGATCTTGAAAAACGCATTGTGCCGGTAACGCTACAGGTTCTGCTCGAAAATGCCATCAAACACAATGTGCTTACTGAGGAGAAACCATTGCGCATTGAAGTTTACAGTGATGGGGCTTATCTCATTGTCTCAAATAATCTGCAACTGAAAGGGCAGGTAGAGGACTCAAACAAACAAGGTCTGCAACGACTGAAACAACTTTATGTATATCTGACACCTGAACCCGTTGTGGTAGAATCGGATGACTATCAATTTATGATTAAAGTTCCCTTACTAACATGAAAATCAGCGTAGTAATTATTGAAGATGAAGCCTTAGTAGGGCGTGATTTGCAACAAATGTTGCAAAAAATTGATGACCAGATTGAAGTTGTTACTCAATTGCGTAGTGTAAAGGCGGCCATCGATTGGTTCAAAAGCCATCCTCATCCTGATTTATTATTTTTAGACATTCAGCTTTCTGATGGCGTAAGTTTTGAAGTCTTGGAGCAAATTGATTTGTCTTGTCCGATCATATTCACCACCGCTTATAACGAATACGCTTTACGAGCCTTTAAGGTTAATAGCATCGATTATTTATTGAAACCCATTGATCAGACTGATTTAGCGCAGGCCTTGGCTCAATTCAGGCGTTTTCACCGGCCAAAAGCTGAATATGCCATGGATATTCAAACATTGCTCAGAGATCTTCGTGACCCTGACACCGGCAAAAAGTACAGGGAAAGATTTTTAGTTCATCATGGCAATAGTTTTATGCCGGTAAATACGATGCAAATAGCTTGTTTTTACCGACAAGAGGTCATTTTTGTGTATTTGCTCAATGGTGAAAAATATATCAGCAACCTGAATACCATGGATGAAATTGAGGAATTGCTCGACCCTAAGCTTTTTTTCAGGGCAAACCGACAAAGCCTTGTCAATATTCAGGCTGTACAAAGTATCCGTCCGGGAGTGAATGGTAAAATTGCGGCTATGCTCAATGGTACCGCAAAGTTAGCGTTGGATATCAGCCGTGAAAAAGCGGCGGAATTTAAAGCCTGGCTTGAGCATTAGCACTCATACAGTTTGGAATCACGCGTAGTTTTAAGCATATTCGGAAAAAGATTATGCTGAGTTTACTTCAAAAATATTGGTGGTCGTTTGCAGTTAGGGGGCTGTTTTTACTGATTTTCGGCATAATTGCGGTAACAGCACCCAATATGACTTCAGAAACCCTGGTATTGTATCTGGGCTTTTTAATGGGTGCCTTGGGTGCAGTCTTTGTCTTTGTTGGTTTAATGATTAGAAAGTCGGCTTCAAATTGGTATAGCTTTCTAATACTTGCCTTGATCGACTTACTTATTGCTTATTACTGCATTTTTAGAAGTGATATTGCTGCCTTCTACTTTGTTAGATTGATAGCCATCTGGGCTTTATTCATGGGTTTATCTTTATTTTGGATAGGGTTCAGATTGGATAAGACACAGCGGATTATTCTCTTCATCAATGGATCATTAAGTGCTGGTTTTGCCTTTTTGATATATTTTAACCCCTTGTCGATGACGAGCACCAATTTTATGGTGGGTTTTTACACCATTCTATTAAGCTTATTCATACTCTATCTCAGTTTTAAATTAAAGCGAGCTTCTGCTTCGAAAAAAGACGGGGAAGCTAATGCTCTGACTGCCGGAGATGATTATGAAAACAAATAAAAGTCGCGTGTAAGCGATAAATAATCGGCATGATATGCACCATCAGCTCTTCGGATGCATAGGGCACTATTATGTACGGATGCCGGCTTAAAACCTACTTCAAGCAGTATTAATGCAGTGTTTTTGCTTTCGAACGACAGAACTTCGGTTTGCCGTTGGCAATAAAATCCTGCAAGCTTCAACTCATTTTCAAAGGCTGGTTTGGCACTAATGGGAAGCACAAGAGCAAATTTGCCATCCGTTTTTAATAAACGTTTTACATGAGTGAGCAGCGTTTCGAAATTCAAAGTTTCCTGATTGCGCGCCATGGCTCGGTTTTTCTTGGTGATTGGAAAACCCTTCGAAAAATAAGGTGGGTTCGAAACAATAAGGTCATAAGCTTGGCTTTCCCAATGCTGAAGTGGTGCATGTATAGCCTTTAATCGTTCGCTCCAGGGTGAGGCAGCAAAATTGGTTGAAGCCTCTGCAATGGATGCTTCATCAATATCGATGGCTTCGATTTGTGCTGCGTTGTAACGTTGGGCCAGCATCAAAGCAATGAGGCCGCAGCCAGTACCGATGTCCAAAATTCGAACGGGCGCATGGCCGTTCACCCAAGCACCGAGAAGTACGGCATCAGTGCCTACTTTCATACTTGACTGCTCGTGAGCAACGCTAAATTGTTTGAAATGGAATAAACTCAGGGGGCCAATCTTTCAATTTTCCAACTGCCGTTTTCAAGTCGATAACGTATACGGTCGTGCAACCTGCTAGCCCGGCCTTGCCAAAACTCAAAAGCATCTGGAATGAGCACATATCCACCCCAATGTGGGGGTCGGGGAATGGCCGTACCTGTTGGGTACCTGGCCTCAAACAAAGCCGATAAACGTTCGATTACTTCTCTATTTTCAATTACCTCACTTTGTGGAGAAGCCCAAGCGCCTAAACGGTTCCCGCGTGGCCTGCTAAAGAAGTAGTCGT
Source organism: Bacteroidota bacterium (assembly GCA_036787895.1). Taxonomy (GTDB): domain Bacteria; phylum Bacteroidota; class Bacteroidia; order UBA7662; family UBA7662; genus UBA7662. The sequence goes on from DAIQOK010000001.1 coordinate 70,414, forward strand.
CGGAAACTTCCTCAGTGGCTTTAACAATTTTGCCTTCCACCCGCAATTGGCGTTCAAGTTCCGGCCAAAAAAAGGTCATACACCCAGAGGGGTTCTCTGCTATTTCACGGCCTTTACGACTTTCGTAATTGGTGAAAAAGAGTAAACCTTCGCCTTCCAAGCCTCGTAGAAGCACAACTCTGGCACTTGGCCTACCTTGATGAACTGTAGAGAGGGTAGTGGCATGCGGTTCGGGAACCTGGGCTTTCAATGCCTGTTCTAGCCAAATGCTGAATTGTACGAAAGGTGAATCATGTACATCATTTTCGGTAAGTTCATATTGGGTGTAGTCTTTTCTGAGGTCTCGGATGAAGTCGTGATTGCCCATGATTAGCTGTGTAGGTTTATTGTAAAAATAAGTTGAATACAGGGAGTAAAGAAACCGCCGTGCATAATAAATCGTTGGTTTATTAACATTCCTTCAATTCATTTTGTTGGAATCTACCTTTCATCACTAACTAACTTAGTCTATGCAAACAATCGAACTCAATAAAGGCATATTGCTGGTTTCTGAGCCGTTTTTGCCTGATCCGAATTTTAAACGTTCTGTGGTACTACTCACTGAACATGATGAAGAAGGCTCGATAGGTTTTGTGTTGAATCGCCCGACTGAGCTGACTGTTAACGACGTGCTTGAGGATTTTCCTGTTTTCAACGGTCCTCTGCACATTGGCGGCCCTGTGGAACAAAACACTTTACACTATATACACCGGGCGCATTTGAATATACCAGAAAGTAAAGAAGTATTGCCCGGCATTCATTGGGGAGGAGACTTTGATACCGTACGGGAAATGATTCGCCATGGTCATATCAAAGAAGACGAATTGCGTTTTTTTGTAGGATATTCCGGTTGGTCGGTGGAACAAATCAAAGAAGAGATTGATGGTCATGCCTGGATATTAGCCAAAGCCGATTCATCAACCGTTTTGATGGCAGAATCTGACCAATTGTGGCGGGAGGTATTAATAAGTATGGGCAGTGAATACAAACTCATGGCCAACTACCCTGAAGATCCCCGCCTGAATTAAGAGAATTCGGACTTCAACTTTGTACATTTGCCAAATGAAAATATTTCTTTGGATTAGCCTCTTAGGGCTTAGTTTTTCTTGTAACAATCAATCTGAAAAAATGCGTGTGGTTTCCGGCGAAACCATGGGTACTACTTACCAGCTGAAGTATTACAGCCAGGATAATACCGATTTAAAACCATGGGTTGATTCTGTTTTGCAGGCAGTTAATGCATCATTATCTACTTATATCCCAACCTCAACCATTTCCAGATTCAACCAGGCCACGACTTTTGCTTTGGTTGATTCGTATTTCATAACGAATTATGAAAAAGCTAAGCAAATAGGTGAAGCAAGTCAAGGAGCCTTTGACATGACTGTAATGCCGCTGGTAAATGCCTGGGGTTTTGGTTTTAGAAAAATGGCAAATGAAGTAGATAGTTTACTGATCGATAGTTTACTTAGCATAGTTGGTGCAGATAAAATTTGGCTTCGCAGCGACACTCTTTTTAAAAAATACCCGACTGTTATGGTCGATTTTAGTGCATTAGCCAAGGGGTTTGGTGTGGATGAAGTAGGTCGTTTTCTGGAAGGAAGAGGCATAAAGGCCTATATGGTCGAAATTGGAGGTGAAATTCTTGCCAAAGGAGTAAAGCCGCTTGAAGGCGACTGGCAGGTAGCCATAGAAAAACCAATTGATGATCAGACGGGCAGCGTCAAAGAAATCGAATTGATTTTGCCCTTACGGGATAGGGCCATGGCAACATCCGGGAATTACCGGAATTTTTATGTCAGGAATGGCAAAAAGTATGCCCACGAAATTGATCCGAAAACCGGTTATCCTGTGAGCCATAATTTGTTGAGTGCTACGGTAATAGCTTCTGATTGTATGACAGCCGATGCCTGGGCAACTGCTTTTATGGTTATGGGATTCGAAAGGGCTAAAAAACTAGCAGCATCCCGGAGTGATTTAGAGGTGGCATTAATTTATGCTGATGAGACGGGTGGGAATCACTTATACCTCAGTCCCGGCATACACAAATTGTTGAGGCAAAAGGATTAACTTATTCTTCCTTAAACCCCTTGGTTGCCGGGCAAACATCCTTATAACGATTCGGGCAGGTTTCGCAATCAACCCCTTTAGCGGCTAATAATGGATTGTGGCTGGAGCAAGTGCCTCGGAATTCACCTTGCTTCAATACCAGCAATCGGATACTCAAACCGGCGAGACCTAAAGCAAGAAATCCGAACGTTAAAAGTAATACAGGCCACATATTTTTGATGTTGATGCAAAGATAACAGCCCCGGTACTGAGATTGGTTCCGACAGCTGAAAAAACTACTATTGATAATCAATTTCATCCCTGAATAATTGAAATTAGCAGTATGAAAAATGCCGATCCCCGACTCGAAGCTTTTGCTCGTTTACTTGATATAATGGATGACCTTAGGTCGAAATGCCCTTGGGACCAGAAACAAACCATGGAAACGCTTCGACCCCTGACTATAGAAGAAATGTATGAGTTAGCCGACGCAATTTTGAAAAACGATATGCAAGAGGTGAAAAAGGAGTTGGGCGATGTCATGCTTCATCTCGTTTTTTACGCCAAAATCGGTGCGGAAAAAGGTGAATTCAATATTACTGATGTACTCAATGGGATCTGTGAAAAGTTGATTATACGCCATCCGCACATATATGGTGATGTAAAGGTGAGTGGGGAGGAAGAGGTAAAACAAAATTGGGAGAAACTGAAATTGAGGGAGGGCAAAAAGTCAGTGCTGGAAGGGGTGCCGCTTTCTTTACCAGCTATGGTCAAAGCCACGCGCATACAGGAGAAAGCACGCGGCGTAGGATTCGACTGGGATAATAAGGAGCAGGTTTTTGCCAAAGTTTTGGAAGAACTTGAAGAACTGAAAATTGAAGTCGATGCGGCTAATCCAGTCAAAACTGAACAAGAGTTCGGTGATTTACTTTTTTCAATGATCAATTATGCCCGTTTTTTGGAAGTGAATCCAGAAAATGCACTTGAACGAACAAATCAAAAGTTTATTCAACGGTTTCAATACCTGGAGTCGAAGGCAGCTGATTCAGGAAAATCATTGTCGGATATGACCTTGGCCGAAATGGATGTCTTTTGGAATGAAGCAAAAGGTATTAAATGAAGCTGTTTTTATTACTCATTACTGTATTATGGAGTATGTTGACCATAGCTCAACCGACAAAGCCTTCAGCTAGCTCGTACATATTGAGTTACCCACAGGACGGATGGGGTATAGTTAAAGCGCCATTTTATTGGAAAAAAAAGGAATGGGGTTGTGCCTTGGTAGGTACTGCTTTAATTTATGCTGTCTTTACTGTGGATGAAGATGTGCAGCATTGGATCCATAAAAGACCGGACAATTACTTTGCTAATGGCTGGCTTTCAGGAAGTCGCCATTGGGGCGATGGTTTGTATAGCCTGCCCGTTTTTGCAGGGCTATATTTTTATGGTAAATTCCAGCATAATCAAATGCAACAACTGGTTGCAATGAATGCGACTAAGGCCTTCGTATTGAGTAGGTTGTTCGTTCAAATACCCAAATATTTGTTTCAACGACACCCACCGGCCTTAAGTGGAAATGCTCGTTCAACCTTATTTGACGGACCTGTGGGCGACGGCAATAATCGGTCTTTCCCTAGTGGGCATGTAATTTCTGCCTTCGCGGCAGCTGAAGTTTTCAGGTCGGGCTTCGAGAACTGCTGGGTAGGAGGTTTGGCCTATACCCTGGCAAGCACTGTAGCTATACACCGAGTAGCCAGTGGCTCACATTGGTTGTCGGATGTTACCACTTCTGTTTTCCTGGGTACTGCTATTGGGTATTGGATTAGCCACAAAGGAAATACTCGTTTTAGCTTGTTCGGCGGAGGTTTGCCGAATAGTTCAGTATCAACCCTGGGACTTGCTTATAGCTTCTGACGATGGTAACTGGCGTTTTATTTTGTCTTGGATGCTAATTCCATCCAGGATTTGAATATTTACGCCATCTGAAAGGCCCGTTTTTATCATACGTTTTTCAAATTGTTGGTTAGCTGTTTCAATTTCTACATAAGGGGCTTGATTTTCGAACAGAATTAAAGCTTCCGGTAGGCTCAAAACGCTATCTACCCGGTCAAGTACAATATCCGCATTGGCGCTGTATCCGGCTCGAATGAAGTGTGCTTTATTTAACTGAACGGCAGCTTTAATGGTAAACTGAATGGCACCGTTCTCACTGATGCCTTTGGGTGCGATAAACTCCAGTTTGGCGTCGAATTTTGTTTGATCAATGGCGCCGATGGTGAGAATCAAGGGCATATTCACTTTGATTTTCCCCACTTCTGACTCGTCAATTTTGCCTTCAAAAATCATCTCTCCCAAATCTGCTACTGTTGCTATGGTGGTGCCTACATTAAAATTATTGACCTCGATGACAGAAAACCCCTCTTCTACCGGCACATCAAGTATAGTCCCGGTAGCTGTCGATCTGACCAGGGTTAAGGTAGTTCCACTTGAACTTTTAGCCACACCTTCCCGGATAATTTCCAGGTTATCTTCAGCGGCTTTGACCTCCTCCCGGGCATTTTCGAAGGCAAGTTTGAACTGTTGAAACTCAGCCAAAGAGATGACACGCTGCTCCTGAAGCATTTTATTTCTGTCGTAATCGATTTTGGCCTGCTCCACGGCCAATTTAGCGCGATTTAAGCGGTTTTCACCATTACTTAGGTTGGCCAGATTAGGTACAATTTTGATTTTGGCAATAAGATCTCCTTTTTTAACCTGATCGCCAGCTTGAACATATAGTTTCTCAATAATGCCAGAAACCTGTGGTTTGATTTCAATTTCTTTACGAGGTTTGATACTCCCGGTGGCAACAGTTTTTTTGACAATATTCCGGTAGCTCGCCTGTTCCGTTTCGAATACTACTGGTTTAGCAGCAGATTTTTGATAGAGGTAGTAAAAGGTATAGATGAAAACAGCTGCAAAAAGTACTAAAAGTGTAAGACGAAAAAACTTTTTCATGGGTATAGTAGGGTTATATTTCAGTTCTAAGGGCGTCTACCGTACTGATGCTCATGGCGCGACGTGCAGGGATAAGTCCAGCCAACAGTCCACAAACAACAAGTATCGCAAGTGCGGCCAGTCCAACATTCAGGTCGATGGCCGGATTTAAAAACATACTTTCTTCATCGCCAGGACCCAATGCGTTGGAAACCAAACCTAAAACGCCAACTCCTGCTACTAATCCCGTATAGCCGGCAACAAAAGTAAGTACGCTGGCTTCTAAAATTATCTGGCTGATGATGGCTGCCGGGGAAGCGCCTATAGCTCGTCGAATGCCAATCTCTTTGGTTCTCTCCCGAACTACGATGAGCATGATATTACTCACGCCGATAACGCCGGCGAACAAAGTCCCAATACCTACTATCCAAACCAAAACGCGAATACCCAGAAACAAGCCTTGAAATTTGCCAAATTCTTCTTCCATATTAAATGAACCTATGGCCGATTTATCCCGTGGAGAAACGCGGTGACGCCTTTTCAGAAACTCAGCTAATTTTGACTCAACGACCGATGCTTTTACCGAAGCTTTACTCGTAGCTACCAGCCAACCAACGCGATCTCCCCAGTTAAAAACTTGTTGAAAGGTACTGAAGGGTAGGAATATGGAGTTCATTTGCTCTTCGCGATTATTGTTCGATCGCAATTTGTAGGTTCCGATTACCTGAAAATAAACGCCATTTACTATGATGTATTGGCCAAGGGGGTTTTCATCCTTTTTAAACAGCGTCTCTACCACTCTCGGACCAAGCACACACACCTTACGTTTTTCCTGAATGTCAAAATCATTCAAAAATCGCCCACCAGTCATGGTTACGGGTTGAATCTCCTGGAATACCGGATAATCCCCAAAAATGGTAAATGCTGCAGTTATCTTGCCTCTGGTTACATTGTTGCCGCCCCGCCAACCTCCCAACTGACAGCGACCTGCTAATTTATCAAGTTCCGGAATTGCCAATTTGGCAGCTGCCAGGTCGGCATTGGTGAACTGAAACCAACGACCTCGTGGTAAGCCGTCATAAGGAAGGGTAGTGTTTCTTGACCACATAAATACACTATTGGTCGCTGTGCCGTCGAATGATTTCTCTACCCCATTTTGCAGACCATGGCCAGATCCAAGCATGACCACCAGCATAAATATTCCCCAGAAAACACCAAAAGCGGTCAGAAAGGTCCTGAGCTTATTGCGCATCAGCACTTCCCAGATTTCTACCCAGCGATCGTTATCCCATAATTTATTCATCGCGCAAAGCATCTATAGTAGGGATGGCAGCGGCACGGCGGGCTGGGAAAAAGCCAGCTATGGTGCCTGCTACAATGAGTATTATTGTGCAACTCAAGGCAGTTTGCAATTTGACCTCAGGTTGTCTGAAAAATTCAGCCGCAGCTATGTTTATGGCTAAAACTTCCAAGAGAGTTATACCCGCTAGCATACCAATGTAACCTGCCATGGTGGTAATGAATACACTCTCGAGTAAAACCATACGAATGATATTCCAAGGCGTAGCGCCCAGTGCTTTGCGGATACCTATTTCGCGTGTACGTTCTTTAACAGTTATCATCATGATATTGCTCACGCCAACAACGCCTGCCAGTATGGTTCCAATGCCAATGAGCCAGATAAACATCCTGATACCAAACATCAGATTCATGATTTTTGAATATTCTTCGAAGGTATTCCATATCCAAAGCGCTCGCTGATCTTCAGGGTTAAACTTATAGCGCTCGGCAAACCGCTTTCGGATGTCAGCCTCAACAGCAGGACTGTTTAAAAGGGCACTTTCATCGAGTGTGAATACGAACGATTCAATACGGTTGGCATAACCAAAAGCCTTTGAAGCCGTGGTCCAGGGAATGTAGGCGCGTCTTTCGTCATTTTCATCTGTCTCTGTAAATGTTCCGACGACCTGGAAAGAAATGCCGTTGATCTCGAAATATTCGCCGATGGGATCTATGCCTTTGAATAATTCCTCCTGAATTGGCTTGCCAATACAAGCCACTTTTCGGTACTCCAGAAGGTCACGGTCGTTGATAAATCTCCCACTCAACATTTTGATGTTTTCCCCGGCTATCATACCTGGTCCAACACCTTTAGCATTGAAGTCGGTGCCATATTTGTTCTTCCAGGTAAATTGATTGGCTTCCCACATATTGTGGCGAAGACTAAAATCCCGGCGACCATCAATCTGACTGAAAAGTGTGCTATCATCGACATGTAACCTTATTCGGCGACCGGCTTGCATGCCGGCATGGGCCAATGTGGTATTGCCACCACTGACCCAAATGGCATTTACTGCATCTGACTTAAATTCATATTCAACGCCATTTTGCAAGCCTTGGCCACTTCCTAATAGGATGATAAGCATAAAAATGCCCCAGGCGACGCTAAAAGCCGTAAGGAAAGTACGCAGTTTGTTTCTGCTTATCGTCTCAAAAATTTCGCTCCAAAGTTCTTTATCAAACATGGGCAGCTTCATTAACAATTAGTCCGTCTTTGATTCTGATAATACGGTCAGTACGTTCGGCGACCTCGTTTTCGTGGGTTACGATGACCACCGTAATTCCTTCTCGGTTTATCCCTTCAAGTATTTCCATAACCTGTTGGGAAGTTGTGCTGTCGAGTGCCCCGGTCGGTTCATCAGCCAAAATGAGCGATGGTCTGGTTATTAAAGCACGTGCAATCGCAACTCGTTGTTTCTGTCCTCCACTTAACTCATTGGGCAAGTGTTCCGCCCAGTCTTTTAAACCCAAACGGTCGAGGTATTCAAGTGCCAGTAGATTTCGTTTTTTTCTGGGGATACCTTGGTAATAAAGGGGAAGGGCCACATTTTCAACGGCCGATTTGAAATTCACCAGGTTGAACGACTGAAATACGAAGCCTATAAGTTTGTTCCGCAGCTGTGCCGCACGTGTTTCATTCAGATTTTTAATGGCATGCCCGGCTAGTTGATATTGCCCGCTATCGTAGTGATCGAGTATGCCAATAATATTCAGGAGCGTCGACTTACCAGAACCTGAAGCCCCCATGATGGAGACAAATTCACCTTGAGCCACTTGTAGGTTAATGCCTTTGAGTACTTCCATACGATTGTGTCCCAGGGTATAGGACTTCCGAAGTGACTGTATGTCGATCATAGTAGGGCTTGTAAATGCAATTTCAATGGAAACTGTGTAATCGACTGCTTTTAGAAGTTAACTTTTGACTTATTTAACATCAGCTTAGGTCAGCTATCGACAATAAAAAAGCCGCATCGACTGTGATGCGGCTCTTTATTATCAGAAATTAGCTTAATTCATCGATAAATACTCGGCTACACCTTCGTGGGTGTCTTTCAGGCCTTCTTTGCCTGCTTCCCAGTTGGCAGGGCATACATCGCCTTTTTCTTCGTGGAAAAGTAAAGCATCAACCATGCGCAAGGCTTCATTTACATTGCGTCCTAATGGGAAATTATTTACCAATTGGTGCTGTACTATGCCGTTTTTGTCGATGAGGAACAAACCACGATAAGCAATCATAGGGCCTGTAGCTACGAGTTCGCCATTTTCGTTGTAATCATAATCACCGGCCAATACGCCATAATTGGTGCTGATAGTTTTGGTGGTATCGGCAACGATAGGATAGGTAATACCTTGAATTCCGCCGGCTGATTTACTCATTTGTAACCAGCCCCAGTGCGATTCTTCACTGTCGGTTGAAGCAGCAACTACAGCTACACCTCTTTTTTCGAACTCACCCAGTTTCTCCTGGAAGGCGTGCAATTCGGTTGGGCACACAAAGGTGAAATCTTTTGGATAAAAGAAGAAGATGACATGTTTTTTGCCTAAAAACTGGTCTAACGAAAAGTTTTCAATGATTTCGTCGCCATTAACCACAGCCGGGGCACTGAAATGAGGGGCTTTCTTACCTACAAGTACTGACATAATATCTTTTAAATTTTAATAAGTTGATGATTCCATAACCGAACAACCATGCTTTGGTTCCGTTCGGCGGTGCAAAATTACGCTTCTTTCAGGGAAGAAGAAAGTTAGTTGCCAAGTTCCTTAGAATTCTTTCTGGCAACAAATACAAAGCAGCTTGAAGTTGAAGATTGATTGCCTAACTTTGCCGCCGCTAATAAGCAAATCGATTAGATCCCGTAGCTCAATGGATAGAGCAACTGCCTTCTAAGCAGTAGGTTACTGGTTCGACCCCAGTCGGGATCGCATATAAAGTCGGCGAGGGTGGATTTTTTCTGTTCAGAAACGACCATTTTTTTCTTGCAAAGTGGTGCATGGCAAGGGAAAGTTATATATTTGCACTCCCATCGGAAACGATGGCAGCCGAACAAAGGTGAGATGGGTGAGTGGCTGAAACCAACAGTTTGCTAAACTGTCGTACGGGTAACTGTACCGAGAGTTCGAATCTCTCTCTCACCGCCAAAAGTTCGGGGTGTAGCGTAGCCCGGTATCGCGCCTCGTTTGGGACGAGGAGGTCGTAGGTTCGAATCCTGCCACCCCGACTAATAAGCCTCTCGATTTTCGAGGGGCTTTGTTGTTTTATAGACTTTTGGTTTGCAATTGTATATCGATTTGTATAGTGCCATTTGTAGGTGTTAACACGGAATATTACCTAGCTTTCCGAATATATTCAAGTCTGTTAATACGTTGGTTTGTAAGGTTTAGCGCAACTTTTGTCTCAAACGACGCAAAGTGAGCCTAAGCATTAGGAAGCTGCGATTTCAGGCTTTATACTTGAATCATAAACGCCAAAGTCATGAAAAAGATCTGGCCTATAGTACTACTCGGAATATTGTTGCTTTGTATTTCGTGCGTCAAAGAAGAGGTTGCCGAAACTGATCTCATTTTTGAAGGAAAGACCTATGTCATAGGTTCTGGCAAGCCGCCCAAGGGGCAACCGATGAAGATGTTGATTAAAGAGTCCTATATGTATAATGGAGTTAAGCTCTATAAAACGGTAGATTCTTTTTATACTGATAATAGAGGGTATTTTAGGCATAAATTTCATCCAAACCTTTCAGCAAAATTCTATTTGGTCATGCCTGAGACTAAATGGATGTATGATAATCTAGATATTTTTTTTCCTAAAAAACTGGGAATTCATAAACGAGACTTTAGAATCCGAGCTAGTGGGATATTGAGGTTGAGAATTAAAAATGCCAATTATAATTGGGGAGATAGCTTGGTTATAACGGATTTAGCAAAAATTATTGGTATTTTCTCCGGCCCCTTTGCTTATGATCACACATATGATTTTCACTTAGATTCATTCGAGTCACTTTTATTTGAGTATATACTATTTAGAAATGGAGAAAGGACTAATTGGAATGAGTCTTATATGGTATATGATGATTCTATTCATTACCATGAAATAATATATTAACAAAACAGCCCCATGGCAGTGGGGCTGCTCACAATACAGGATCCATATTTCACCCTAAATCCTTATATTATGTTACACAAATTTAGCATTTTGTTGCTGACTATCAATATTGCAGTCGCAACTACCATACGGTCTCAAACACTAGAAGATCGAATTAAATTATCTTATTCACCACTGCAGCCATACACTCAAACAGGAATTCTGCTAGACCGAAGTCCGTTGAAGTACATAATGGTTGATAGCTTGGCACCTGAATTTTATTATCCCGGTAGTCCAATAGTAGGCACACAGTTTCGCTTTGAAAGTTTATACAATTTATTCTATCATGCGAGTTTTACTGGTGCACCATTTGTGCGGCACCCGGCTTCTTTACCTTATTTGATTGACAGTTTGCGATTAGGTTTTGATGAAAGTTCGATATCCTGGCCACAAATAGATACAATGGCAACTTTTTGCGATGTAGTTATGGGTAGCTTAATGCTGAAATATCAAAAAATTAAATCCAACGCATTTGATGAGGGTTGGGTGCATTATGATAAGATCTCCGATAGGTTCTATTTGCAACTTGCGCCTTATTCAATTACAGATACTTTATGGCTAAGCGGTCAGCCAGGATCAGGTTCATATATTATTCATAATCAAACAATATTCCCTGATTCTACACAAACATTGAGTGAATGGAATACTTATGAAGAGCTTTTCGTATTTTCAGCACTAACTACTAATGTCGTTATTGATTCGAATGCGCCTGTTCGTTTTTATTTTCCTTCAATATTAAATTTAAGTAATTATATAAATTATCAATTAGAAGTTGATTTTGATGATGGAAACAGTTTCGTTCTAATAGATCCGGGCCAACTAAAATTAGTTAATTATTCAAGTAGTGGGCTTAAGACAATTAGAGCTCGCATTAGAAATTCAAATGGACAGCTTATAGGAGATTTGCCAACACTAGCTCATGTAAGAATCATAAAATCGAGGTATTCTCCAGACCTTGTTTTACTTTCGTCAAATTTTATAGAGTGCAATGTTGGTCAAGTTGAAGGTTTTGGAGATGCCAAGCTTAGTTTTAAACTAGCTAGTTCTTCAAATGGAAAACTGACAAGGCCTTTCATACTTGTAGAGGGTTTTGAGTCTTCTGAATTCTCCAAAACTAATCCAGAAATGGACATTAAAACCGGAAATGGTTATGGTGCGATGAACTGGATATCCTTTACTTCTGGTATGGATCCAGAAATATATCCTCAAATGATTCGATTGCCTCAAGTCGTTGATTCATTGTTGGATATCGGTTACGATGTTGGATTTGTAGATTTTAGGACCAACCGAGCTCAGATTGAAAAAAATTCCAATACATTAATAAACTTGCTGATTGAGGTGCAGTCCACTCTAAATAAAAATAGCTCAGATTATGGAATTCAATTAATGGGTGCCAGTATGGGAGGATTAATTGCTCGAATGGCAATAGTTAAGATGGAAAAGAATAATTGTTGTCATTCAGTCAAAACATATTACTCATTCTCTACTCCACATCAAGGAGCAAACCTACCTATTGCTGCACAACATTTAACGTATGATTTGGGTAATAAATTCAATTTTCTAAATCTACTTGATCGATCAAAATTGGCTTATTCTCAAGTGTTAAACTCACCTGCTGCAAGGCAATTGCTGAAGATTCATCGAGAAAATTCAGCAAGAAGTGAACATAATTCATTTTTTCAAACTCTTCAACAACTCGGTTACCCTACACTTACTAAGAATATTGCAATAACTGATGGTAGTCTAAACGGTTTTTTGCACAGGTTGGATAATTCAAATTTGAGTAGTCCATTATTAACAGAGTTACAAAACATATTTCAGTACAATTTACGAATAAAGTCGCCCTCTAATGTTCAGACAATATTTGACGCCCCTGTCACTTATTTCACACTTTCAACAGCGGTAGGAAATTCAATTCAACATTCTCCTTTATCAACTAGTAATAGTTGGATTTACAAGCATGGACGATCAATTGAAAATAATATGTCAGATTATTTTGATTTATGGAAAGTGCTAATAATTGCAAAATATAATATAAGACAAATTAAAATATTACATAATAATGCAATGATCTTTTTTCCGCAATACACTGCACAACTTATAGCTTCAAGAACAATTTTGATTAATCGAGTGACTTACAGTGCGAATACCGAAATGTTAGATTTGAATCAATCTAACTCGGTTTTAAATCAAAGCTACACTTTCGAATATTTAACCAATCCCTCTGAAGGTTTAGATAACGCTCCAGGTGACTATGGAAATATCGTAAAGGATATTGTACAGCCATTTAATGAGATTAGTCAAGGATTTGCTTTCAGTAATGTATTTCCAACATCCTCTTTCGTTTCCACTGTAAGTGCTATTGATGAGCCAATTTCAACAAGAACTGTACTTATCAATCAGAATCAGAATGTAAGTCTTACCAAATTTGATTATGCTTGGGCTAAACTTGATTTGGGGAAAAACGAATACTACAACAACGTGCACATTACAATCTCTGATGAGTTCATAAAGTGGTTACTAGGGTCATTAAAGAGTTTGAATAGCCCTCAGAAAAATATTATAAATGAGCTGGTATTAGAAGATTTTAATATTGGATTCCCTGAGAGTACTGTTCTTCAGGAGGTTGAAAATTATTTTCATCACGAATCATTTCCGAGTGTAAAAATTAGAAAATTTTCAACCTTGTATTTCAATAGGATGTTACCCATTGGGTACTCGAACTTTTCAAACATTACACTTCCAAAAATTAATTCCGCCATACATTGTCAGTCGAGAAATTTAAACTGCACCCCAGTTATCATTCAAAATGAAGGTACTATAGAGCTTGGTGAACCTTCATCATCGGCCTATTCCAATACTGCTCATGTTCAGTTCCGATCGGGAAGCGTACTCGAATTGTTCAGCAATTCAACCCTGAATATTCACCAAGGAAGCCGTTTAACCATAGATTCAGGAGCAACACTTATCATACATCCCAATGCCAATGTATTTCTCGAAGGCAACAACTCAGTCCTTGAGATCAAAGGTAAAGTTGTTTTGCTGCCTACATCCGTTTTTGAATTAACCGGAGCGGGCTATTTACTGGTGAATCAGGATTCAAGTCAAGTTGCCCACATTTTTGACTTGTGGGAAGCACAAGGCCCAGCTACAATCAAATTTCACGGACTCCAAGCCTCTCAGCGTTTAATGGAACTTGCAAGTATTATCAGATTGAGCCCTCGTATTAAGTTTGATTTTCAGCAAGGACGAATCGTCATGCACGAAGCAGTAATGCTCGACTTTAATGGAGACCTGGAGCTGAGAAACTTGCATATTCAGGCAGCAACCAATCAACCACATCGTGGTATTTATCTCCATGGCCAGGCAAATGTATTGCTGACAAACCTAACTATCAATGGCGCTGAAAAAGGGATTACTTCAACTATGATACAATACCGTAACCCACTGGTATTGAATCAATGTAATCTAAGTCATAATTACAGCGCGGTGACTACTTATGGGGGGCAGGTTAACTTTCAAGGAACGATTTTTAGTGGAAATACAACTGCATGGATGGCTTATGATATGGATGGGAATAGTCAGATTTCTGAATGTCAGTTTACTTCAAATGACGTTGGAATCGACATTATGGGACAGCATGATGCTAATTTGAATATCACACAAACTATCATTGAGCAAAATGTCTGGGGGATTAAATCTTTTGGACAGTTGTATTGCAGAATGAACTGCAGTTCGGTTTCTAACAATACAACCGGAATTTATGCTGGTAATTATCAATGGCTTATAGGGGGGCGTTCCAGAAACAAGTTTCAGAACAACCAATTGGCCATTCGATTGGAAGAAGTAGATAATTTGTTCCTTTTTGAGGGAGAAAATGATTTCAGTGGTAGTCAAATGTATATTTCTGGCATGTTCTCAGGTATCGCCATGAACTATCTCTCTTTGAACCCTATCACAAATGCTTATGAACTGAATGTAAAAGACAACAGAATGCCGGTTGTTGCTGGTAACACCCGAGTGCACCTCAGGGACTGGGATTATAATCCTGTTTATCTTCAAAATCATGCACCTATGCCTCCGTATATGCAGCTTTGTGAGGCCAGTCAAACTGTGGCATTCGAAGATCATGTTCTTCAAAACTGGCATAGCAATATCAAGGTAAACGTTGGAGGAAATCAGCTGCCATTGAATGAAGCTGTTGATATGGCAAGAAGCTATATTACAACCAATGAGCTTCAGAACACCAAATTGGACCTTGACGCATTAATCTTATTCGATGAAATTCTATCACAAGTTCGAATGTTTGACTTGCAGACAGCGTTAACTTCAAACGACATTGTCGTTTTAGAAATTGCACTGAATAAAATGATGGAAGCACACAATAATGCCTACCGTTTTGAACTAATTCCACGGGTACGTGCTGTTGATGAATTACCAAAAAATAGCTATCTGACAGCGATTCTTAATGAAATTGATCATCGTATTGGTCTTGAGGTGATCAATCCAAGCTCAGAAAGGTCACTTAACAGTTTGGTATTAACCAAAGCACAATTATTTAGAACGGCAGAGCATTATGATTATGCCATTGAAACACTTCAAGAGTTGAAGGTAGCTACTGATCCATATTGGAGCGCAACAGGAGATTATTGGGAATGTATTTGTAATGCTGAGCAACAACTGATTCGAGAAACAATAGAGGCTGAAGTATTTGAGGCTATTCGCTTGGAATGTAGATTATTAGGGCCACAGGAAAGACGTAAACAGCCTGCATTGGAAGGTGATATGGTTCAGTTAACCAAAAATACTCCGAATTACTTTTTATTCCCCAACCCAACTAACAATACATTTTATGTACGATCTGATGTGTTGGTGGGAAGCGCAGCTATTCGAATTGTAGATTTGACTGGAAGAGTGGTTAAAACTGCCATATGGGCAGATAGAGGTGATCTGCTCGAAATGGATGTTCAATCTCTGAAATCGGGCATTTACGCTATCGTTTTTAGTACGGATAATCAAGCAGAAGTTATTCGTTTTACGAAGTTCTGATAACGCGATTATAATCTGAAAACCTCCTTGATCACATCCTGGTGTGTCTGCCCGAAATGGGTAAGGCACCAGGCGAGGAGTATCGTTCGTTCGCCCGGGCTAACCCATTTTAAACCTTTGCTCAGTTCCTTGCGGAACAACTCTTTATCAAAACTAACTTTAGTAAGTACGGTTTTTACGAATTCGAGCATCTGTTTCATATGGCAACCTATTAAAACTTGATTAAAGCTAACGAAAGATTGGTCGCCTTATTTTTCATTCGTCGAAATCTAAACGTTAACAAAGCTGAAGTAGCAGTTAACGGATAGTTAATTCACTTCATTAGGCAGATTGCCCTTTCCTATGTACTTTTGCCACGCAAAAAAATGTTTTCATGAAACAAATTAAACTTCTGATGTTCAGTATGCTGATTTCAATCTCAGCCTGGGCACAGTATCCTTTGGTGAGTATTGATTCTATTCAATGGGTTCATCCCGATTCACTGGCAGTAGGTAATACCTTATCGCGTTATGAAGGTGACACCGTTCGCGTGCGTGGTTTGGTTATTTACAACCCACGTCAGCATGCTTTGAGTCAGAATTTTAAAGCAAGTTATTTGGTAGATACCTCAGCGCTTGCGACGAACAACTGGAAAGGCCTGCTGATACGAATGTTATCTCCGGACTCAGTGGCAACCCAGTTTTTTGCGAATTTTATTCCTGGTAATATTGTGGAATGTACGGGTGTTGTAGCTGAATTCAAGGGAACAGAAGCCAATTCAGGTGAAACACAAATCGATTTGATACCCGTGGCAACACAGGTGGTTGGTTTTGCAACACCTCCGGCGCCTAAGCAGGTGCCCGTAAGCAACTTCATGATTTTCGACCCGAATGACCCTGTTGTGCCGCAGAAAATTCAAAAACAAACTGGGGAGCAATACGAAGGCATGTATGTACAACTCAATAATGTATTCGTAACCGGTGTAAGTATATTCAGTGGTAACCGCATTGCCTGGTTGGTCCAGGATGCCTCCGGTAGTCAGATCAATGTTCGTGACGCATCGCAGTGGTTCCGCCCACCATTTGCATCATCTACTGCTTCTAATCCTTCCAACCCGAATGCACCTGTGTTCATCCAACAAGGTAAAGCCTTTGAATATATTCGTGGTATAATTACAGAAACCAATTTCCAGCCTCCTTTGTACCCACGATACGAAATCGTGCCTTTGGTTCAAACCGATCTTGGCCCTGTAACCGCTTCACCTCCATTTACAAGTGGCTTCTATTTTACACCGAGCGCACCAGCTGTTAATACACCGGTAACTGTTGGCGCTACTATTCGTGACCTCGATGGTTCGGTACAAGCTGCCAAATTATTTTACGCTGTTGGTCTGAACACCAATGTTTATGATTCAATTAATATGTCGCCGGCCGGTGTGGATAGCTTTGCAGCAGTTATACCCGGTAGTGCTCTAACGACCAATGGTGCTTATGTGAAATATTTCATTAAGGCTACAGATAACCAAGGTTATTCCTCCGTTGGTCCAGATACTTCCATGAGCTTTAATGTGTTTCGTATCATCAATGGAGGTATAAACAGCTTGTCTCAGATTCAGGAAACGCCTTACCGTAATGGAAATTCCATATATGCCGGTCTGCGTTTGACAAATTTGAACATTAGAGGCGTTGTAACAGGAACCATAAATCCCAACGACCTGGGTGCTATTAGTTTTCAGGATGGCACCGGCCCTTATTCGGGCATTATGCTGCGTTCAGATGCCAGCGGCAATCTCGACCTATCGAACAGAGGGGATAGCTTGCGGATTACAGCTGCAACTGTGATTGAAGACTTTGGAATTACTACCTTGACAGACGTTCAATACACGCTAGTAACCAATGTAGCAGTGCCTGCTCCGGCGAAAATTTCTATGGATTCGGTGATTGCCCGTTCCTACGAATTCACAGAGGCATACGAATCCATGTTGATTCAATTTGATTCAGTATATGTAATCAATCAGAATGCTGACGCTCCTAGTAATTTTGGTGAATTTTTAATTTATCGCGATTCAACTTCGTCTGTAGGTCTTCGTGTAAGAACTGGACCAAATACCAACGGTTTGTCGAGCCCGGCTTTCCCGTCAAACTTTGCTTTAGATTCACTTCGTCAGAATCAGAAACTGAATTTCATTCGTGGGATTCTCACCTTCAATTTTGGCAACTGGAAGCTAATCCCACGCGCCCAAAGCGATGTGGCAGGATTTGGTAACACATCAGGTCAGAGTGTTCATAGCCTAAATAGCAATGCCAGTATTCTGAATTTATATCCTAATCCTAACCAGGGTAGTTTTACATTGGAGCTGCAATTGGATAAAGCAGAACGTATTGAGTTAACTATTTTCGACATGACAGGTCGTCAACAAAGCAGTCAGTTGGTCGAAGGTGAAAATGGCATGATTCAAGTAGCAATTAGCAATGAAAACCTAGCGGAAGGTCTTTATTTCCTGCAAATCCGCGGGAAAAACAGCGCTGCCACCAAAAGATTCGTCGTTAAGAAGTAAAATTTTAAAAGTGAAAAAAGCCTCCTTCGGGAGGCTTTTTACGTTTTATACACGATTTTGAACTTCTGCGCAAGCATTTGGCTTTAATCCAAAGTTGATTGTGGAAAATGTGTAAGACATACTTCCAATCAATTACTTCACTTATTTGTTAATTTAGCGTGGCGCATTCAGCCGTTATGGTTAGTGCCAACACCACAGAAAGGATATTACAATGGATGCCAAGTTTTCACCCAAAGTCAAAGACGTCATTTCCTTCAGCAGGGAAGAGGCGATAAGGCTGGGACACGATTATATCGATCCCTGCCACCTGCTGCTTGGCCTCATTCGTGAAGGGGACGGGCAGGCCATAAAAACACTCAAAAGTTTAGGTGTTGACCTGAACCGACTGAAGAAGTCGATTGAAGATGCCATTAAAGGAACAGCAACAGCTAATGTGGTCAATGCAGAGAACATACCCTTGACCAAACAAGCTGAAAAAATCCTTAAAATCACCTTTTTGGAGGCCAAAATATTCAAAAGTGAGCTCATAGGTACGGTTCACCTCCTTTTGTCTATTCTTCGGGAAGAAGACAGCCTGGCTACACGCATTCTGGAGAAGTTTGACATTACCTACGAAATTGTCAAAGAGGAAATGGATGCAATGATAGAAGGTCGGGAACGTCAGGAAAGCCCGAAAGCTTCATTTGAAGAATCGTTTTCTGACGAAGACAAAAAATCTTTTGATCAGCCACGTAAAGGTGGAAACACCAAATCACGCACGCCTGTGCTTGATAATTTTGGTCGCGATTTGTCTCAATTAGCTGAAGAAGGTAAGCTGGACCCAATTATAGGCCGTGATGAAGAAATTGAGAGAGTATCCCAGATATTAAGTCGACGTAAAAAGAACAATCCTATTCTCATTGGTGAGCCCGGGGTTGGTAAAACAGCTATAGCGGAAGGATTAGCCTTGCGCATTCACCAAAAGAAGGTGTCTCGGGTGCTCTTCAACAAAAGAATTGTTACGCTCGACCTTTCATCGCTGGTTGCCGGAACAAAATACCGAGGTCAGTTTGAAGAACGTATGAAAGCGGTCATGGGTGAGCTTGAAAAGTCGCCCGACGTAATTCTTTTTATTGACGAATTACATACCCTCGTAGGTGCCGGTGGAGCCAGTGGATCGCTCGATGCCAGTAATATGTTCAAACCAGCCCTGGCTAGAGGTGAAATACAATGCATAGGCGCGACTACGCTAAACGAATACAGACAATACATCGAAAAGGATGGCGCACTCGATCGTCGCTTCCAAAAGGTGATGGTTGATCCACCGTCTTCGGCAGAAACCATACAGATCTTAACAAACATCAAGAATAAATATGAAGACCACCACAATGTGGTGTATACTGAGGCTGCTATTGAAGCCTGTGTCAAACTGACAGAACGCTATATTTCTGACCGATTCCATCCTGACAAAGCCATAGATGCGATGGATGAAGCTGGAGCTCGAGTTCACATCACTAATATCAATGTGCCGCAGAATATACTGGATTTTGAAACTCAAATTGAGGAAATCAAGGAACAGAAAAATAAGGTAGTCAAAAGCCAGAAATACGAAGAAGCAGCTCGCCTCCGGGATACCGAGAAAAAGCTACTGGATGAGTTGGACAAGGCGAAAGCAGCTTGGGAGTCAGAAGCTAAATTGAAAAGATACACAGTCGATGAACAGCATATTGCTGAAGTGGTTGCCATGATGTCGGGTGTACCGGTGACCAGAATTGCGCAGGCCGAGAGCGAAAAATTAGGCAATATGGCCAGCGCTATAAAAGGGAAGGTGATAGGACAGGATAAAGCAGTAGAGGCGATTTCCAAAGCCATCCAACGTACCCGGGCAGGTTTAAAAGATCCTAAAAAACCAATTGGCTCTTTCATTTTTCTGGGGCCGACTGGCGTAGGTAAAACAGAGCTGGCCAAGGAGTTGGCACGTTTCCTCTTTGATAGTGAAGACGCGCTCATTCGCGTGGACATGAGTGAATACATGGAGAAATTTGCAGTTTCTCGATTGGTAGGCGCACCTCCGGGCTATGTTGGCTATGAAGAAGGCGGACAGCTTACCGAAAAAGTAAGACGTAAGCCGTATTCTGTTGTCCTGCTCGACGAAATCGAAAAGGCCCATCCCGATATTTTCAACATCATGTTGCAAGTGCTCGACGATGGTCAGCTGACAGATGGTTTAGGACGTAAAGTCGATTTTAAAAACACCATCATCATCATGACCTCCAACATTGGCTCACGGCAGTTGAAAGACTTTGGTACTGGTGTAGGCTTTACGACTCCTGCCAAATTGAAATCAGCAGAAGATGAGAGTCGGGGCGTAATTCAAAATGCACTAAAAAAGACATTCTCACCGGAATTTCTGAATAGAATAGATGATGTAATCGTGTTTAATGGTCTCGAAAAAGAGGATATCAACAAGATCATCGATATCACTTTGTCGGAAGTATATAAGCGTATTGCGGATTTGGGCTACCAGCTTGAAATCAGCAACAAGGCCAAGGACTTTCTTGCCGACAAAGGTTTTGACCCACAATTTGGTGCAAGACCATTGAAAAGAGCTATTCAGAAATATGTAGAGGACACCGTTGCTGAAAAAATTATCAGCGGTGGATTGAAGGAGGGTGAGAAGTTGATCGTAGACTTAAACGATGACAATGAGATTGTTGTTGAGAGTTCGAAGAAGCCCAAAAAATTGAAGGACACGCCTTCAGAGGAAAACTAAATTTATTTCTAAGCTTGTAAAGGCGGACACTTTGTCCGCCTTTCTTATTTTAGCTCCATGAACTACCTCTTGTTTGATGATCAGGCCTCAGAACAACTGTTGCCATTCACCTACACCCGACCAAGTGCTGAAATTATGCTTGGTATTTGGACCATTGCTGAAAAGTGGGAATACCAATTAGGCCGCTCATTAAGTCATAAGCCTTTTAGAAAATACCTCGCTAGCAAATATGCTGCTAAGGTTGAAACAGATAATGTTTACATTAACGGGCGACTATTGCCTGATACAAGTGTGCTTCAAGTCATTCAGGCTCTTGGTATGGGAGAGGCTTTATGTGTAGGACAAACCGTATTGGCAGTCAGATTTGCCTCAGATATAGACCAGTTTGATGCTGAGAGATTGTCATTATTAGGTTTAAAAATTTTGAATTATGAAGACCCTATAAGGCTAATTTCATTTCCAGAAGATATATTCAGTTTGAATGGAGCTGAAATCAAGCGGGATTTTACGGCAATTACCACAGGTAGGAAATCTTTGCAGGCAGATGCATCTAACCGTATTGTTAATCCCGGAGATGTATTTATCGAAGAAGGTGCAGTGGTGGTAAACGCAATACTCAACGCTTCAGCCGGGCCCATATACATTGGTAAAGATGCAGAAGTGATGGATGGAGCGATTATTCGCGGCCCCTTCGCGTTAGGAGAGCATAGCACAATTAAAATGGGTGCAAAAATCTATGGGGATACGAGTATTGGCCCCTACAGCAAGGTAGGAGGAGAAGTTAGTAATTCTGTGATATTGGGCTATTCCAATAAAGGTCACGATGGATTTATGGGGAATAGCGTAATTGGCCAATGGTGCAATTGGGGTGCTGATACTAATAATTCCAATCTTAAAAACAACTATGAAATTGTTAAGCTATGGGATGAAGTAAGCGGACGTTTCAGAAATACCGGGCTTCAGTTTTGTGGCCTTATGATGGGCGATCACAGTAAATGTGGCATTAATACCATGTTTAACACTGGAACAGTAGTTGGTGTAGGCGCCAACATATTTGGCTCAGGTTTCCCACGGAACTTTCTACCATCTTTTAGTTGGGGCGGCCCACAGGGCATGGATACATTTAAATTACCTAAGTTTTTCCAAACTGCTGAAAAGGTGATGGAAAGGCGGGGAATAGTACTGGACGAGACTGAGAAACAAATTTTAACCGCCATCTACACCGAAACTTCAAAATATCGGAATTGGGAAAATCAAACGTTATGAAAAGGAAAAAAATAATTGCCGGAAACTGGAAAATGAACAAAAATTTCGAAGATGGTTTGTCGCTGTGTTCTGAAATTGTAAATATGGTAGCCGATGAAGTTAGAGGTGATGTAGAGGTGATATTAATTCCTCCGTTTGTACAGATACATGCAATAAGCCAATTGCTAAAAGGGAAGGCACATATGGCCACCGGTGCGCAAAACTGCCATCAGGCTGCTTCAGGTGCCTTTACTGGTGAAATTTCTGCACCCATGCTGGCAAGTTCTGGGGCGCAATATGTAATCGTAGGACACAGTGAACGTCGACAGTATTTTGGGGAAACAGAAGGTGTATTGTTTGAAAAAATGCAAGCTGTTTTAGCCAATGGGATGCGCCCTA
The DNA here is from genome assembly GCA_036787895.1 of Bacteroidota bacterium. Taxonomy (GTDB): domain Bacteria; phylum Bacteroidota; class Bacteroidia; order UBA7662; family UBA7662; genus UBA7662. The sequence continues at coordinate 92,938 of DAIQOK010000001.1, forward strand.
TTTATTGTGTAGGTGAACTGAAAGAAGAAAGAGAAGCCGGGAAACATTTTGAAGTGATAGGTCGACAACTCAAAGAAGCTTTGAAGGGGTTGAACGCTGATCAAATGAAACATACAGTCATCGCCTACGAGCCAGTTTGGGCCATCGGCACCGGGCTAACTGCATCACCGGAACAAGCACAAGAAGTTCATCTTTTTATCCGCAATATTCTTGCTGATTTATTTGGCCATGAAATTGCCCAAAACACAACCATACAGTATGGAGGGTCGGTTAATCCTGCGAATGCGGCGGAGTTATTTGCCAAAGCTGATATTGATGGTGGCCTGGTAGGTGGTGCCTCTTTAAAATCACGTGATTTTGTGGAGATTGTAAAGGCTATGCGATGAATTATCTGCGACTGGATATCCGGCTTGAAGAGGAGTTCAAAGAAATTCTAATGGCTGAATTGGCAGAAGCCGGCTTTGAAGCATTTGAAGATGGTGAGCCCAAACTCCTTACAGCCTATGTGCAAACCGATTTATTTCTTCAGGAAGCCACCTCGGAATTATTGGAACGTTACCGGGGTCATATTTTCGAAATCAAAGGCCCAATTGCCGTTGAACAACAAAACTGGAATGCGGTTTGGGAAAGTCAATATGAACCTGTCCGTATTGATGATTTTTGTTTGATTCGTGCCCCTTTTCATGCCAAGGAGTCGGGTTATGTGCATGTTTTAACCATTGAGCCTAAAATGTCCTTCGGCACGGGTCATCATGCAACTACCACGCTCATTGTTCGTGCATTACGCCATTTGCCTATTTATGGCCTGCGCGTACTTGATATGGGCTGTGGAACGGGAATTTTAGGTATATTGGCAGCGCGCCTTGGCGCCCAGGAGGTGGTAGGTATTGATATTGATGCCTGGGCAGTAGAAAACAGCCAGGAGAATTGCGCAAGAAATAAGGTAAAAATGGAGCTTCATCAGGGAACTGCTTCAAAAATTGCAGGGTCTTTTGATGTAATTTTAGCCAATATCAATAGAAATATTATACTGGACGACCTGAGTACCTATGCCTCGCATCTGGTAAGCGGCGGTAAATTGGTGTGTTCAGGATTTTATGAAAACGATGTGGATATTATCCGGGAGAAAGCCGCGTTAAATAGCCTTAATTTCGAATCGCAAGCCAACGAAAATGGTTGGTCTGCCGTCATCTTTGTAAAAAGCTAAAATGCGTTTCAGTTCCGCTGGTTTATTCCTTTTCCTTTTTATATGGCCTTTGTTTTCAGTTGCTCAGCAGCAAACGAGCTTTTCGAACAGCTATGAGCTATTTATCAAAGAACTTTCGGATCAGCTTGCTGCTACCAAACGAGACGATTATACGCAACTGGCTAAAGATTTTGAGTTAGCCTGGACCAGTGAATACATCGATGCACAACGTGATGTCATCATTCGCACCTTTAACGATATTAAAAAAAAGCGCTTAACTACCTATCCTTATTATGGCCATTATGTGCAGGTTTTGGCCACTTTGAGAAAATCGGAAGTCGCCACGCAATCGTTCTACGATTGGAATAACATCTTTAGCCGAACACTCTCACTCAATCAACGGTCTATCGACCAATTTTTGCGATCTAGCAATGACTTTTTTGAAAGTTTTGCCATTTATGCCTCACCTGCTATACGCTGGGTGGTAGAACCGACGGCCTTTAAATTTCAATTCGAAGAAGGTCAGGTATTTGTGGAAATTCCAGAGGCCAAGCTCATGTGCTTTTATTATACAGACTCTATTGTGATTCGTAAAACTGGTGGCATTTGGTATCCTACTGAATTAAAATGGCAGGGTAATGGAGGTGTTGTGGATTGGCAACGTGCTGCCTTTGCAACCGACTCTGTATATGCAAGCTTAGCAACCTATGATATCCTGCTTAAAAATTTCAGCTTTTCAGCTGATTCGGTACAGTTATACAATAAGGGAATTGGCCGTAAAATGCTGGGAAGCCTGCAGGATAAATGCACAGCGAATCTCAATCCGGAATCGCTGACACATCCACGTTTTACTTCTTATGAAGGCGAAATTAATCTCGACCAGGTATTTAAAAATGTGACCATACGCGGTCAGTATGCTTTAAGTGGTAACCGATACCTGGCCTTAGGCACACGTCAGCGACCGGCCGAGGTTTTTATTTTTCGCAACGATACCACCACTGTAAGAGCATGGGCACAACAATTTGCCATGCGTAAAACCGACATTTTTTCTGACAATGCCGAGGTAAGCGTAGTATTGAACAAGGATTCAATTTATCATCCCGGAATAAATATGCGCTTTACAACAGCCGACAGGAGGTTGTTGCTTTTTTTAGAATCGAATAGCATCAATAAAATACCCTTCTCCAATTCCTATCATAAAATGGATGTGTATTGTGAGGCGTTGGATTGGAAAATTGATGAGCCGTATATCGATTTTAAAATGCAAACCGGTAGAAGTGAAGCCGTTGCCATTTTTACCTCCAAAGATTTTTTCGACAAAAGAGAATACCTGGCCGTTCAAGGCTATGCTACCTATAATCCGGTCGTACGTATTTATCAATATAGCAGGAATGTGGGCGAATCTACTTTTCCAACAGCTGGATTCGCCGCGTATTTGAAATTACCTGTGGATGCCATTCGTCAGCTCCTGATTGATATGGCTAATCAGGGATTCATTTATTACGATAGGGAAGACGAAACAATAACTACCCTCAAAAAGTTAGCACACTATTACGATGCGATTGCAGGCAGAATAGATTATGATGTAGTTAAACTGGTGAGTCGAACAACCAATGACAATAATGCTCGGCTAAACATTGCTACGCGGGAATTGGCAGTAGTTGGGGTTAGTGTGGTACTTTTTAGTGATACCCACACTGTATTTGCTGTACCGAAGGCACAGGAAGTCATGGTACAGGCTAATCGCGCCATGAGTTTTAGCGGGCATGTACACAGTGGCACTTTGGACTTTTATGGCGATGGTTTTTCATTTGATTATGAAAAGTTCAAAATCAACCTGCAGAATGTTGATTCAATGCGATTTCAGGTCATGACAGGACAAACGGATATGCGTGGTGTACCTGTACTTGCCAGAATTCAGAATGCATTAGAAAATATAACCGGAACACTCTACATCGATGATCCCAGAAATAAATCAGCAAGGGTAACTTTGCATCGTTATCCTTATTTCGAAAGCAAACAGGAATCGTATGTGTATTTTGATAAACCCGAAATACAGAAAGGCAGATATGTAAGAGATAGATTTTTCTTCAAAGTTGAACCTTTTGTTCTCGACAGTTTGGATTATATGGGAGCTACCAGCCGTCTTTCACTCGAAGGTACTTTGGTATCTGCTGGAATTTTCCCTGACATTAAAGAAAAATTGCGTTTTCAGGACGATATGTCGCTGGGTTTTGCCACCATGACTGGCGCTGGTGGTCTGCCAATTTATGGCAAGGGCAGATATTTTAACAATATTACGCTAGACAATACGGGACTGCATGGCTACGGTCGAATAGATTATTTAAGTGCATCGGCTCATTCTAACAATTTCATTTTTCTACCGGATACAGCCTCAGGTCAACTTGAAAAATTTGATATCCGGCAAGGTGTTTTTCAGAGTGCCAATTATGCTGGAGTAAGTGGTAAAAACGCCGGCATGTTGTGGTTGGCCAAGGCCGATAGCATGATTTTTTATAAGGCGCCCGATCCCTTTGACGCTTATGCGGGTTTGACAACTTTTAGCGGCGATCTGACATACACCCCAGAGGGTTTATTTGGCAATGGTTATCTGCAGTATGGTCGAGATAGAATATTGTCGCGCGAATTTGTTATGCAGGAAAGCAAAACTTTTTCGGATAGACTTCGGCTTGAACTTGCCTCGAATACCGATGGATTATTGGCTGTACAAACAGATGAGCTTAAAGGAACAGTTGACTTTAGTCAACGTTATGGCCGTTTTCAGTCATTGACAGGCTTTAGCAGGGTGATGATGCCCTTGCATGAGTACAGTGTACGTTTAAATGACCTGGAGTGGGATTTGCGCAAAAATCACCTGATTTTGGGTGCCAAAGCTGATTTAGAAAAGCCTAAATCTGTTTTTTATTCTGAAAACCCTGCACAAGATGGACTCAATTTTACAGCCGGCTATGGACAGCTTGACCTGAACATATTTGAATTAGACGTTAAAGGTGTAGTTGAAGTTAAAAGTGCGGATGCCATTATTTTGCCGGATAGCAATCAACTGCTTATCGATCCTAGGGCAAAAATCAGAACCCTCACCAACGCCCGAATAATAGCTGATAGTATCAACCAAGAACATCGAATTTATAAAGCCAAAGTGGACATCATAGGTCGTAAAGCTTATGAAGGCGAAGGCTATTACGATTATGTAAATCAGGAAAAACGTCGACAGACTATATTTTTGAATCTAATCAAACCTAACCGACAAGGAATAAGCACAGCCTCCGGTAATATTTCGCCAGACAGTGCCTTTGTATTGAACCCAGGTTTTGGTTTCAGTGGATCGGTAGGTTTATTGGCGAACAAAAAAGAATTAAACTGGCAGGGATTAATTGACCTCATTGAATTGCCCGATACTGTATCAAATGGCATGTTTAGATATACCGGCGCTTTTGATCCTAGTTTAAATTATTTGAATGTAGGTGATTTTAAAGATGAACTTAACCGCCGGCTTTATACTGGTTTTTATATCAATTTACCCAGTTCGAGGGTATATCCAGTTATCGCTGGCTTCCGTTTTGGGCAAGGCGATTCTATGATATTCGAAACCGACGGGATAGTGGCTTACGATGAATCGAGCAAAACCTACAAAATTGGACCAGAATCGCGGGTGTTGAAAGACGGTGAAGTTGGTCAATTAATGAGTATTGACCTCAAAAATGAATGGGTGAGGGCAGATGGTGTATTAAATCTGGGCTTCCGTAAGGAGAGCATACGTTTTGAAACCGCAGGTGAACTTACACACCGCTATCTGAAAGGAAGCACTGATGTACTTTTAGTTGGCATGATTGACATGTTACTTCCTGATGAAGCACTCAAAGTCTTCAATAATACCTTGCTCGATAATAGTTTTGGAGCACCTGATGTAAATAATGACCAGGATTACGTAACACGTGCATTTCAGCAATTATTGGAGGCAAAAGATGCGAGCAGGGTAGTGGAGAGTATCAGTTCATTTGGAACTATACCTAATAATGCAGCTACAAATTATACTTTTATCTTGTCTAATCTTGATTTGGGTTGGGATGCGGATACTAAATCTTTCCGTTCACGTGAAACACTTGGGTTGGCTAATTTGAATGGAGAAACTGTAAATAAACGCTTGAATGGTATCTTTGAAATTCAATATTTGCCCAATATCCGGACATTGAATATGCTATTCGAAAGCAGCGAGACTATCTATTTTATGTATACCTACCGCCAAGGTCGAGTTACGCCTATTTCGAGTGTCATGGAGTTCAATGAATTTATTAAAAAAGGTCTGGGTAAAAAGAAGAAAAAAGGCATTTCCAATAAATTGTCGATGGGTATAACTCAAAACAAAGACCGATTGGTTCTGCGTTACCAAAATTGGGTAGGTGAATAATGTGGAGTAGTGATGTGATTATACTATATCTGTTTGCTTATCTGCTGGGGTCTATTCCTACAGCAGTATGGATAGGCAAAGTTTTTTACGGCATTGATGTACGTGAACATGGAAGCCACAATGCCGGCGCGACCAATACTTATCGGGTATTGGGTAGAAAGGCCGCCATTCCTGTTTTATTGATCGATATCATTAAAGGTTTTACCGCAACATCGCTCATTCATTTGTATCCGGACCTCATCCCTAACAATACTAGTACTTTTGTTTTGGTGAAGGCAATTTGCGGTTCATTCGCTGTAGTTGGGCATCTATTTCCAGTTTTTGCAGGATTTAGAGGAGGTAAAGGCGTGGCCACTATGTTTGGCTTGGTCATCGGACTTTTCCCGCAAGCAGCTGCCATCGCCTTCCTTGGATTTGTACTGGCGTATTCATTAACAAGTTATGTTTCGCTAGGCTCAATTGTAGCCAGTTTTGTTTTTGCCGGATCTGTCATTTTCCTTTTTCAGGATGACAGAACTGCTATGATCGTATTTTGTATCTTGCAATTCTCTTTGATACTTTTTACGCATAGAAAAAATGTAAAAAGACTTTGGCGAGGAGAAGAGAAAAAAATTCAGATATTTTCTTCCAAACGAAATTTGCAGTGAAAATGACCAGTCCGTTTACCAATCATCAGGAAGAACTGGATCTTTTGGTTCAAAGCCTGGAAGACGAAGGACATGAAATCATTTTGTTTAATGATAATGTAAATACCTTCGATCATGTTATCGATTGTCTGATTCGTATTTGTCAGCATGAACCGGAACAAGCCGAACAATGCGCCTGGATTGTTCATTTGAAGGGAAAATGTAGTGTGAAACGAGGAAAACTTACTGAATTGACGCCCAAGTGTTCTGCCTTACTGGATGAAGGTTTGAGTGCCACTGTAAATTAGCATATATGAAAAACAGTTTTTGGTTGTTGACAGGACTGTTGGCAGTTCTTTTGGTGGTAGAAGCCTGTAAACGGGTACCGATTACTGGTCGCAAACAAGTGAGTTTCGTGAATGAAGGCGAATTGAGTGCCTTGAGTAGTCAGGAATACAATAAGTTTCTAAGTGAAAACAAAGTCATTCGGTCGGGGCAGGATGCGGAGCGGATTCAATCTATTGGTAAAAAAATAGCTGCTGCCGTTGAGCAATATTATCGCAAAAACAAGATGGAAAAAGAACTGGCCAATTTTGCCTGGGAATTTAATCTGGTTGACGATAAAACAGTAAATGCCTGGTGTATGCCGGGTGGAAAGGTGGTTTTTTATACTGGTATTTTGCCGGTTTGCGCTGACGATGATGGTATTGCTGTAGTTATGGGGCACGAAGTGGCTCATGCAGTAGCCCGACACGGTAACGAACGTATGAGTCAGGGATTGTTGGCGCAATTCGGAGGAGCAGCATTGAGTGTCGCTGTATCGTCTCAGCCAGGAGCTACACAAGATTTGTTCATGATGGCCTACGGCGTGGGTGCTAATGTAGGTGTATTGCTGCCCTTTTCCAGAAAACACGAAAGTGAAGCGGATAAACTCGGACTGGTTTTTATGACCATGGCTGGTTATAATCCTGATAAAGCACCTGAATTCTGGACACGTATGGCGGGGGATGGTGCTAACCAACCGCCAGAGTTTTTAAGTACACACCCGAGCAATAAGACGCGGATTAACGACCTGACCAATTATATTCCCGTGGCCAAACGATTTGCTGCGGATTACAGCGATTAATCAACCCTGGCTTTAGCCAAGGCATCTGTCCAGTCAGGAGAGTTGCGTGCGGCCATGAGTATATCCGCGGCATGGTTCACCACCGTCCACATAGATTTGTGGGCCTGACTCATAAATTGCTCTTCAACGCATTTATCCAATTGCGCCAATAGCGGGTCGTAAAAGCCGTTAAGGTTGAATATCACTATTGGTTTAACATAAAGTCCCAGTCGTTTCCAGGTAATGGCTTCGAGAAGCTCCTCCAATGTGCCTGAGCCGCCAGGTAAGGCAATAAGGGCATCGGTATTGACTAAAAATTGCTTCTTACGCTCATGCATATCAGCCACAAACTCCAGCTCGGTCAGTGATTTATGCGCCCATTCTACTTCTCTCATAAAATTGGGCATGATACCGGCTATTCTTCCTCCCCGTAGTAAAATCTGATCAGCCAAACGCCCCATTAATCCAGTGCTTCCACCTCCGAATACTGTTCTAATGTTTGCTTTTACCAAATCAGCTGCTAGTACATCAACCGCCTCGAGATAAGGCTGAGGTGTTAGTGCCGAAGAGGCACAATACACGCATACTTGTCTGATCTCATGCATATATAAGCCAATTAGAGGTATTTCGGAAATTCACCTGGTTCTGCATCCTGCATAATTGTATATACCTTTTCAACTACATCTTCAATGCTTGGCTTGCTGAAATAGTCGCCGTCAGTGCCGTAAGCCGGACGGTGGGCTTTGGCAGTCAGACTCGCAGGTGGACTATCCAACATAAAATATCCTCCTTGTTCTTCCATGACTTTTTGCATCATGAAAGCAGTCGCACCACCGGGTACGTCTTCGTCTAGGAAAAGGATACGATTGGTTTTTTTCAGGGATTTAGCAATGTCGTGTGCTAAATCGAAGGGGAGCAAACTTTGAACGTCGATGATTTCAATTTCGATTCCCACTTCTGCCAATTGAGCAGCGGCATCCATGGCGATGCGGCAACTGGAACCATAGGTTACCAATGTAAGGTCGTTCCCTTGTCGCAGGGTTTCTACTTTACCCAATGGAACCGTAAAACTGGTATAGTTATCAGGTAATTTTTCCTTCAACCTGTAGCCATTCAGACACTCAATCACCAAAGCTGGCTCGTCACTCTGGAGCAAAAGGTTATACATACCTGCAGCCTGAACCATGTTGCGGGGAACCAATACATGCATGCCTCGAACGGCATGGATAATCATGCCAATGGGCGAACCGGAATGCCAGATACCTTCGAGTCGGTGTCCCCTTGTACGTATAATCAGCGGTGCTTTTTGTCCTCCTTTGGTTCGGTATTGTAGTGTTGCAATGTCGTCGCTCATGATTTGAATGGCGTACAACAGATAGTCGAGATACTGAATTTCTACCAAAGGTCGTAAACCACGCATGGCTGCACCAAGACCCTGGCCGACAATACTCATTTCACGTATACCTGTATCGGTTACGCGCAACTCACCATGTTTGGCCTGAAGCCCTGAAAAACCCTGATTTACATCACCAATGTGTCCCACATCTTCGCCAATGGCAAAAAAACGCGGCTCTCTTTCAAGTATAGCGTCGAAGCTGTGGTTGAGAATTTCAAAACCGTTCATCTGCTTGCTATCGGCACTAAATACAGCCGGAACTTCTTTTATTTGAAGCGCTCGCTGTTCCGTTTCGCTGTGCAGGTGGCTGGAATAGCGGTCATTGTTTAATTTGTCCATAACCTGCTTCCATTGAAGCAAGGCTGTTCGTTCAGGTTTCGACTCGTGCCGCGTTATCCGCAAAACCTTTCTTACAGCGCTCATGACATCCTTACGTATAGCTTCTTTGGTGCTTTTGAGTTCCTGGTGCAATCTTAACAAGGCTTCTTGCTGACCAGAAACCTGAGCCAACTGTTCTATGAGGGTCAGAGCTGTCGCAACTTCTCCTTCAATGTCGCTTCTGAATGCATCCCAGGCTGCTTTTTGCTCACTTTTGACATAATTTACGGCTGTATTTTCAATTGCCACAAGCTGTTCATCCGTAGCAATGCCATTGGCCATCATCCACTCACGCATTTTTTTGAGGCAGTCGTTTTCCTGCTCCCAGCTTAGCCGCTCAGCTGATTTATAACGCTCATGCGATCCACTGGTCGAGTGTCCTTGTGGCTGGGTAATTTCAGTGATGTGAAAAATGGCAGGCGTATGGGTTTCACGTACTTCAGCGATGGCAGTCATATACATTTCACACAAAGCAGGGTAATCCCAGCCTTTGCAGCTATAAATACGATAAGCTGTTCCGTTTTCATTGCTATCGAATCCTTTAAGGATTTCAGATAAATTTTCTTTAGAGGTTTGGTATTTCGCCGGTACGGATATGCCGTATTGGTCGTCCCAGATGCTGATTGCCAGGGGAACCTGTAATACGCCGGCAGCATTTACCGTCTCCCAAAAATGCCCTTCAGAGGTGGAAGCATTACCTATGGTTACGAACGATACTTCGTTACCTTGTTTACTGAATTGGCTGAAACTGTGTAAGGCTGGATTTTCTCGATAAAGTTTAGAGGCATAGGCAATGCCGAGCGCTCTACCCATCTGACCGGCAGTAGGCGAAATATCCGATGTGCTGTGAGCTTCCAGGGTGAGGTCTTTCCATTGTCCGTTTTCATCGAGAAATCGGCTGGCAAAATGACCGTTCATCAACCTTCCGGCTGAGGCTGGTTCGGCTTTAACATCAACATGGGCATACAATTGAGCGAAAAAGGCCCGGACATTCGACATGTCCTTGGCAAACATAAATGTCTGATCCCGGTAATAGCCCGACCGGATATCGCCGGCTTGAAACGCTTTGGCCATGGCCAATTGCGCTACTTCTTTGCCATCTCCAAAAATGCCAAATTTGGCTTTGCCGGTGAGCACTTCCTTTCGGCCCAGCAAACTCGCCTGCCTGCTTTCATACGCCAATTTATAATCGGCTAAAACTTCTTTCTTAAATTCTTCGAAACTGACTGAAACAGGAGCAGGGGCTGAATGTGACTTTTTCGACATGAGCTACGATTTTTCCGAAGCAAAGATAAAGAATTCATGGCAGGCCGCTCGAAATTGGCATACATCTTGTCTGCCGAACGCAGCTTACATTGAATTTTAATTCAAATTAGCGTGAACTTTCCTATTTTTGATACAGTTATTACCTCAAACTCAGAAACACATTGATATGAAAAAATTACTTGTCATTGCTGCACTACTTTTAGTTGGCCAAACTGTGATGGCTCAGGAAAAGACAGAAGACAAAAACAAACCCGAATTTAAGTTCGAAAAAGAAACCCACGATTTTGGCACCGTGAAAGAAGGGGAGATGGCAACTTACGAGTTTGTCTTCACCAACACCGGTAAAGAACCTTTGATTATCACGAATGTGGCCGCCAGCTGTGGATGTACCACCCCGACCTGGACGCGTGAACCTGTGAAACCAGGCGAACAGGGTAAAATCAAGGCAGTTTATAATTCTCAGAACCGTCCAGGTCCTTTCACCAAATCGATTACGATTTCTTCAAACGCCAAAACACCAACCAAAGTGGTAAACATCAAAGGCGTTGTTGAACGTGTGCCTTCTGGTGTGCCTGAAGCCAAGCCAAACAGCAGTCCGGTCGAGAAGCCATAAAAGACTTACCAACCAAAAGCTAACCCCGTGTATATTTGCACGGGGTTTTTTATTTTAAAACATTTATGCCTGTAATTTCTGCCAGAGGTTTGGCCATGCCAGCTTCGCCCATCCGTAAATTGGTTCCTTTTGCCGAAGAGGCTGCATCACGCGGTGTGATGATATACCACCTGAATATTGGTCAGCCTGATATTGACACTGCGCCTGCCTTTTTAAACGCAGTACATGATTTTAACGGCAAAGTGCTGGAATATTCTCATTCTGCCGGACTAGAAAGTTACCGAAGGAAGTATGCTGAGAAGATGGCTGAAAGAGGCATTCAAATTTCACACAACGATATAATTATCAGCACCGGTGGATCGGAAGCTATCATATTTGCCATGATGAGCACACTTGATCCGGGGGATGAAGTGATTATACCTGAGCCATTTTATGCCAACTACAACGGTTTTGCGCAGATGGCCGGCGTGAAAGTGGTGCCGATAACCACGCATATTGAAAAAGGCTTTGCCTTGCCATCAGCCAGTGACTTTAAAAAACTAATCACCAAACGTACCAAAGGCATTGTGATCTGTAACCCCAATAATCCTACGGGTACTTTGTATTCAGATGCTGAATTAGAGCAGCTCAGAGAGATCGTCCTTGCACACGACCTTTACCTGTTTGCTGACGAAGTATACAGAGAGTTTGTGTATGGTGGATTAAAACATAAATCTATTCTTAGCCTAGAAGGACTTGAAGAGCACGCTATTGTGATTGAGAGTGTTTCGAAAATTTACAGCGCCTGCGGTGCACGCATAGGCGCAATGGTTACGCGTAATAAGCAGTTGATTGCGGCTGCTTTGAAGTTTGCTCAAGCCAGATTAAGTCCACCAACACTCGAGCAAATAGGTGCTATGGCAGCCCTGGATACTGGTCGTGATTATTTCGATCAGGTTTCGGAAGAATACGTGAAACGACGTGATTTGGTAGTAAACGCCTTACAAACTATGCCAGGAGTGGTTTGTCCGAATCCGGGTGGTGCATTTTATTGTGTGGTAAAGCTGCCTATTGATGATAGCGACCGTTTTTGCCAATGGATGCTGGAATCGTTTGAATACAACAAACAAACGGTGATGATGGCGCCGGCAACCGGCTTTTATGCAACTCCCGGTTTAGGTAAACAGGAAGTACGTATCGCCTATGTGTTACAATTGCCTTTCCTTGAACGGGCTATGGAATGCTTAGCCATCGCTTTACAAGAATATCCAGGCCGGACTAATTAACGCTTCAACATGGCGTCGAGCAGGGGCAGATAATACCGCCAGAAGAAAGTTTGTCTGTCGGTATTGTCTGTTTGGTCGTAATAAAATTCGCTGAAAAAGGTGATACCCTTGAAATAGGAGCGCTTCATGGTAATTGGATTATCGCAAAAATCGCCGGCCAGATAATAGAAGGCAGCCTTGTCCCTGTTTTCTTTGCGACGCATTACCGCAGGGAACAGATAAGGTATGCCATAACTAGCCAACAAACTGTCACCAACCGGGGTGGTTGGCAAGTGATAGTAGGCTAAAGCCTCAAGCTCTGGCCCAATTTCCATGATGTCGAACCAGAAGGGGTAGTATAAAGAAGCATCTACACCACTGCTCTCCACGAACTTTTTGTGGGTGTAAATAAGCGGTACACTTTCTTTCAGTGCCTTTCCTTTTTCAAGTATTTCTATACGGTCGCTTTCATTTACAAAGACGATACCCGACTGTTTAAAAGGCCATTGGCCATATTGTTTGAGGTAATTGTTTATCAACCAGCGTGGCAGCTCCTTATTTTTTACCGTATCCAGCGATTCAAAATTGCGACCAATCCAACCAGTCCATTTTAAACCGAATTGTGACTCAAAGCTGGCTCTATATTCAGCCTTTGTAGGATTGGCTATGGTGTTGAATTCACTAATAATGGTTTTACCCGGCTCATCCATTCTTTGGAGCAGATAAAGATCTTCGTCAGACAGCCCACCATACAAATGTGCAGAACGCTCTTTATCATCACCTTCCTTATACCATTCGTTGTGGTAGATGCCGTATGAATCAGTGATGTAGAGATAAGTGGAATGTAAAGCAATGCTGTCTAACTCCTGCCTGCTTTTTCCTTCCAGTCCGCGCGTTTGGTACTTATTGTCTTTTTCCGGAAAGAAACCGAAATAGTCTTGGGCTGCTTTATAACGTTTACCGGTTAGCGGATGTTTCCACTTGTGATAGTTCAGGTACCAGAAAAGTGACTCATGCTCTTCAAATTTTTGATCTAAAACGGTTTTGTCAACTATGGCGATGCCTCTTTCCTGACCTGGTTTGAAAAACCAAACCAAAAACATGATCAATGGCGTAAGCAATACGGTAAAAAAGACAATGCGGAATAACCAGACAAAAAACCATGCAAGCTTCATTTTTTTTCTTTTTTGGTGAAACCAGTTCTGGTCATATCTCCCCAGCTTTTTTTGCCTTTTAAAAAGTCGATATTGCCCTGTATACCCCAACGAACAACCATAGGATGATGAATAAAAGGTTCAATCAAAGCGACTAAAAGTAAACGGAATACATCCCTTTTCTTTTTGTACTGGTGAAAGGTGTATTCATCGAAAAGTATGGCCAGGGTCGACATAAAAATGGCAAAGGCATAAACCAAAGCAAATAAGCTCAAGCTGAAAATGTAGTTTGGTTGACCTAACATCAAAAGAATTAAGAAATAAAGCAAGCCAACAATTTCGATGATTGGAGCCAGCCACTCAAAAAATAGCCAATAGGGGTAGCTCAACATGCCCAATACTTTATACTTTGGGTTAAAGAACATTACCTTATGCTGGAGTAATGTTTCAATGGTTCCTCGCATCCATCGATTGCGCTGCCTGCCGAGCACTTTGTACGTGGATGGAGCTTCGGTCCAACATAAGGGATCAGGAATGAATTCTACCCGGTATTTCCGTTTATTTTCGATCATATAGCGCCGCATGCGGACGATCAACTCCATGTCTTCGCCAACTGTATTGTGGTCGTAACCGCCAGCATTGATGGCTATTTCTTTGTCAAAAATGCCGAATGCGCCTGATATCAGCAATAAACCATCGGCTTTGCTCCAGCCCATGCGACCCATCAAAAAGGCACGAATGTATTCAAGAACCTGAAATCGGGCCAGCAGATTGTCAGGAATGACGACATCTATCAACCGACCATCTTCGATGATACAGGAATTGGCAATTCTGATTACACCTCCTGTTGCAATGCAGGGAGTACTACCACTCAGGAAGGGTTGTATCATTTTAATGATAGCATCCTGGGCTAACACACAATCAACATCAATACAGGCTATGTATTGCGAAGCAGCGACATTCAATCCGCAATTTAATGCATCTGCCTTGCCACCATTGGCTTTGTCGATGACTCGCAGGTTTTCATATACAGGTTTAGTGGATTTGTAGATGGTTTTTATCTCTTTGGCCTTGATTTGATAATGCACCAGTTGATTGGAAGGCACCAGGTCGTAGGCGTCGATTAATAATTGTAAGGTGTTGTCTTTGCTGCCGTCGTTAACGATGATAACTTCCAATTGCGGATACTGTATGGCCAATAAGGAACGTACATTTTCTACTATGGTATTAGCTTCATTGTAGGCAGGAGCAATTAAACTCACGCTGGGCGATAAAGGGGAGGCCATGAGTTCATGCGGATTGATGAACGTAGAAACGCGTAAATACTCTATGAGCGCTTTTGCACTGTAATAAGCCAGCAATAAATAGGAGGAAATAATGAGAATGACATAAAACAATATGGCACCATCAAAAAACCAGGTGAAATGATTCAAGAAGTCTTTCATGGCAATTGTTTTTCGTTAAAATGCGCAAGTTGACTTTTGATCTCCAGCAAGTGTTGGTTGGCTTCAGCTTTTTCGATAATGGTTAAAACTTTATTTGCTTCCAAACTCATTGTCAAAATTTCAAAGGCAGTCTGAACAAGCTCGAAGGAAGATGATTGCAGCCAAACTGTAAGCTGCTGCTCATCGTGAAATCCTAAATTTCCCAATGACAGCATAAGCTGGAGCTGGGTTTTATCAGGAGCTTTGGCCAATTCGGGAATAAGTTCAGTTAAGGAAGATTGTGCGCCTAATTGCTCTAAACTTACAATCGCTGCTTGCGCAATAGTCATATTTGAATGACAAGCAAGCTCAGCTAAACGTTGCTCGTCAGCTGCTGCATTAAATAAACCGGCCATTTTCGTGGCAAAAAGCAAGACATCAATATTGTTATGGCTAAGCCAACGGTCGAAACTTTTGATATTTAAGGAGGTTTTCTGCACCAGGGCACCATGAAGTCGGATCATAGTGTTGATGCTGATGGGTTGGTTGAGCTGATCCAGAAAGCCAAGTGGGTCAGTATCGTCGAGTTGGATAAGTGCCAATTGCGCCATGGAGCGCACTTCTTCGTGTTTGTGGTTGGACAAAGGTCGTAGAACGGGGATGGCCTCCACATAATTTAAAGCACCCAATTCGCGAATGCCTGCTGCTTTAATATGCCAACGCGCGCTTTTTAATAAGCCCAGACTTTCCTTGTATAAACCGGTTTGGCGATATATTTCTGCCAAACGCATGGCATCTTCGCCATTTAGCCTTGAACGTAAAATGGACAGAGTTCGAATGAATAGCTTTTTCCCCCTCTTTTTGGAGAGATATTTTTTTTGAAAAAATTCAAATTGAATGGCTGATTTCCAGGCATCATAACTTGGATAGTCTCCATAAATTAAATCAAGAAGTAAAGACTCAACTTTCAAATGAAAGGCTGATTCCCATCGTGCGAGATAATTTTTATGGTAACGACTAATTATTACCGCAAGAAAACAAATCGCCGATATTGCCAACAGAAGCGCCGATGCCAACCAAACCAGCCACAAGCCCGCAGTGACTTCAAAACCCAGGACAAGAATTTGTGCTTCAATGAAAGTCTGCAAATCAGTCATTCTAAAAATTACGAATTAAACTTAAGCCAAGGCTGGTTCGGCTTCTGTAGGTTGCAGGTCTAAATTCCTCGTTTCTATATTCCAAGAAGGGTTTGAGTAGAAGTCGGTTGTTAATTGGTCGTTGGTAATCCAAACGTATGGCAATGGCGTCGAGCAGGTATAAATCAGGATTCAGATTTTCGATATTGGGGTCGTTCAAGCGGAAGTCCATATCTGGTGAGTTGCCTATAGCAGCCGAAAGTCCGAGATAATGTCTTGAATCACTAAAATAACGTCGTGACGAAAAACTGGAGGTGAGATAAATTGAGGATTGAAAAGGTATGATAAAAGGGCGTATGCTAAAATAATAATTTCCGACATATTTGGTAGCTGCCAGCGTATACGTGGTAAGCGGATTGTTTTTGAAAGACAAATAGCGTACACCCACAGAAATTTCCCAGGCTTTAGGCAAGCTGCGGTAAATTTCACCGCCTAAGCGAAATGCTGAAAATAGGGTGTTATTACTCAGGCCAAAGCCGATATATGCGGTTGTTTTATCGTTCAAGCGGGGATAAAAATCAGTCTCCAGCTGGGCGGCAGTCAATTGGAAACGGTTGGCTAAATGAAGTCTGACCTGAAGCGGACCGGGTTGAAGCCGATTTTCATAGCCAATGGCCAGGCTATACCAATTATCGATGGGCACATTAAAGTGATTCATTTCTATATCGACCAGAATAGCCTGGTTTGCAACTAAGCGAATCAAAAGTTGTTGTAACTGCCTGGCTTGACTGTTGTCGGGATACAGAACCAGGTAGCTATTTATGGCTAATAGCGCCTCTTCATTTTTGCCAGCCAGCTGCAAGGCTTGAATCCGGCAGAACTCGAACGCTCCTTGTTGCTGTATTTCAATTGGTAGGCCCGCTAGATGTTCGTTCAACTGTTCCAGTTGCTTCGTGGCCAGGAGTAAGTTTAAATACAGCAATTGTGTTTCAGCATCGCTTGGCGCCCGATGTACAACAGGGCTTAGGGTTGTTATGGCCAGGCTATAATCAAGTTTCCAATAATAGATCCGGGCGAGCAATATTCTGCCATCGTACTCTAATGGTCGCAATTGCAACATTTCCTCCAATTGCCCTATGGCCAAATTATATTTTTCCTCTTGAACAGCTATTTTGGCGGCATTGTA
Source organism: Bacteroidota bacterium (assembly GCA_036787895.1). Classification (GTDB taxonomy): domain Bacteria; phylum Bacteroidota; class Bacteroidia; order UBA7662; family UBA7662; genus UBA7662. Next base: position 110,081 of record DAIQOK010000001.1, read on the forward strand.
GAGACTGTCGGCGTTCGATTGCGCCAACAGTAAGGAAGAATATAAAACTGCTACTAAAGTCAGAGCTAATTTCATCGGCGAATAAGCGCTTTTTTCACACGTATGCTTAACTCCTGTGGACTGAAAGGTTTGGTGATAAAGTCATCCGCACCCAATTCAAAAGCATCTAGTACGATTTTTTCGAGTCCCATCGAGGACAGCATAAGGATAGGAGTTGATTTCCCAAGGGTTAATCGAGTGTGGCTAACTACTTCTAAACCCGAATAATAGGGCATCATGATGTCGGTAATAATTAGGTCCGGGTTTTCTGAGGCAATTTTTTCGAAGCCATCTTTCCCATCTACCGCCAATACTACCTGATAGCCATCCTTTTGCAGTCGGTACTCAACTACTTTGGCCGTCATGCGCTCATCTTCTATGACCAAAATTTTAAACATGGCGTAAAGGTAAATAAGACTTTAATGTAAGTTAGTTGTGTAGAAAGAATTTCGTCCAATGCGCTTTTAAACAGGTCGAAATAAAGATATTTAAAAACATCAATTGCCATGGAAGATTGTAAGAGTTAAAAATCAAACTTAAATTCATCGCCAGACAACTTCTAAAAAAATGATAAAAGCCATAAGCGACCTTGTAGAATATGAAGCCTCCATAAAATTAAGCCGGGAACAACCGGAAGCATTTTGGGAAAGTATTGCCGGTAATTTTGTCTGGAAACGGCGATGGACCAATGTATTGCGCTGGGACTTTGAAAAGGCGGAAGTAAGCTGGTTTGAAAATGCTAGCCTGAATATTACCGAAAATTGCCTCGATCGTCATTTGGATGAAAGAGGTAATAAGCTAGCACTGATTTGGGAGCCAAATGACCCGAAGGAGCGTTTTGTGCGATATACTTATCGCGAATTACATGAATTGGTCTGCCGCTTTGCCAATGTACTGAAGTCGCAAGGGGTGAAAAAAGGAGACCGGGTATGTATTTACATGCCGATGATACCTGAGTTAACAGTAGCCGTTTTAGCCTGTGCCCGCATTGGTGCGATACATTCAGTTGTATTTGCGGGATTTGCAGCACATGCTATCGCCGATCGTATTCAGGATGCAGCTTGTTCAGTGGTTATTACGAGCGATGGCTTGAACCGGGGGGCCAAACAAATCCCATGTAAAGCAGTGGTGGATGAAGCCTTGGATAAATGTCCTACCGTACAAAAGGTTGTTGTGTTTGAGCGACTGGGTTGGCCAGTTAATATGGTTGCCGGAAGAGATGTTTGGTGGCATGAGGAAATGGCAAAAGCAGACAAATTCTGTGAAGCTGAAACCATGAGTAGTGAAGACATGCTGTTTATCCTCTATACCTCTGGGTCAACTGGTAAGCCTAAGGGAGTTGTGCATACTTGCGGAGGCTATATGGTGTATACGGCATATACTTTTGCGAATGTATTTCAAGCCCGTGAAAGCGATATTTACTGGTGTACAGCTGATGTGGGCTGGATTACCGGTCACAGCTACATCGTTTATGGGCCATTACTGCAAGGAGCAACGACCTTGATGTTTGAAGGCATTCCCACTTATCCTGATGCTGGTCGTTTTTGGCAGGTTTGCGATAAACATGCCGTCAATATTTTTTATACAGCCCCAACAGCCATTCGTTCTTTGATGGCAGCAGGCGAAGATCATGTTTTGGCCTACAGCCTGGATAAACTCAGGGTGTTGGGTTCAGTAGGAGAGCCTATTAATGAAGAAGCCTGGAACTGGTATTATATCCATGTAGGCAAAGAACGTTGTCCAATTGTGGATACCTGGTGGCAGACCGAAACAGGAGGCATAATGATCAGTGGTTTAGCCAATATTTCTCCCATGAAAGCCAGTTATGCAGGCTATCCTTTGCCAGGAATCCAAGCTGTCTTACTTGATGCAAACGGCCAAGAAATTCATGAAAATGGTTTGGAGGGCTATCTGGCTATTAAGTTCCCGTGGCCAGCTATGATTCGAACGACTTACGGTGACCATGAACGATGCAGGCTGAACTATTTTAGCACTTATAAAGGCTATTATTTTACTGGCGATGGGGCCAGAAGAGATGAAAAAGGAATGTATCGCATCATTGGAAGAGTGGATGATGTAATCAATGTTTCTGGGCATCGTTTTGGTACAGCTGAAATCGAAAACGCCATCAATCAAAGTAAAACTGTGGTTGAATCGGCTGTAGTAGGTTTTCCTCACCCGATCAAAGGGCAGGGCATTTATGCCTATGTGGTTTGTAAAGATACAGCTATATACGACGCCGATTATCTGAAAGCAGAAATTGTCGAGGCTGTTGTGGCCGAAATTGGCCGTATTGCCAAACCTGATAAAATTCAGTTGGTGAGCGGTTTGCCAAAAACCAGGTCCGGGAAAATTATGCGTAGGATATTGCGCAAAGTAGCCGAAGGCGAATTGTCGAATTTAGGCGATATCACCACCTTACTGGACCCTTTGGTTGTAGATGAAATAATAGCCGGACGTATTCCCTAAAATAGGTCTACAACAAGCGGATGCTGAAAATAAGTCCGGCTACCAAAATGAGCTGTAATAGAAAAATACTAGCTCCTGCAAAAAGGGTAGCTGGACCTAAACGAAGTAACTGTCGTATGTTGATGCCTAATCCGATACCAATCATGGCTAATAATAGGATATAGCTACCAGTTTTGTCAAGGAAGGCGGTAACTGACTCAGCTAAGAGTTGTGAGCTGGTGAGTAAAGATGCTCCCAAAAATCCCCAAACATAATAGGGGATAAGTTTACGGATACCAGGTTTGGCCGCATGCTGTTTCATGTTTAGGCTGATAATCAAAATTACCGGTCCCAGTAAAAGTATTCGTCCCATTTTGATTAACAATGCCATGGCACCTGTTGCCGGATCAATGGTGTAACCAGCAGCAACAACATGTCCAACACTCTGCAAGATAGCTCCAATGAATAGGGCGCTTTCATGGCTGTCGTAGCCCAGCCAGTTGGCTAATGAAGGGAAAAGCAAAATGCCGAGTGTACCTAATAAATTGACAGTTGCCACGGCCAAACCAATTTCAGTGACATTGGCCTGAAGTAGTGGGGCTGTTGCACCTATGGCAGAATTTCCGCAAATGCCATTCCCGGCTCCTAAAAGCCAGGCCAGCCTTTCACCGGTGAATTTTATCACCAAACGACTAAATAATAAGGTGCCTATTACTGCGAGGACGAGTATGAGGATAAAATAGGGTGACAATGAACTCAAACTCCGGAGATTTAGGCCAAAACCAAGTAGTATGGTTGCCCAGGCCAACAGATTTTTTTCTGCAAATTTGAAAATCGCAGTTGACTTTGTATCGAATGAGAAGATGAATCCGGTGAGTATAGCTAACAAAAGGGCTAGCGTAATACTGCCGATTCCAGGAAGATATTTGCCTAAAAAGCTCGCAACAAGTGCCAGGAGCAATAAAACACCTATACCTATAATTTTTCCCATAGCCAATTTCGATGCACGAAGGTCGAAATATATCGGCGGTTTTTATGTAACCCAGCTTGAATAACACCAGCACCCCAACGGCTTAGATAGCAATTAACAAGATTTGTTTTTAGCTTTACTAAACAGACTTTTTTAACAACCTATGTTTAACAGGAGATTCCTGAAGTTTTTGCTGATTGTAAACTTATTGATGCCCGTTCGTGGAAATGCAACAGTTCCAGATAGTATAAGAACAGCTTTGAGTCAACTGAAAGATGATCCACTTCGTGAATATCAACAGCAGCTAACCACACAACTAAAGGATACCAGCCTGAGTTATGACGCCAAGGAAAGTTTGGTCAACGGTTTACTGGCGCTGGCAAATAATACAAAAAAGGCTGAATTAGGTATAAGGGCAGCCTATATGGCCGGATTAGTATACCAATATGCGCTCGATAATGGAGCCATGGCGTTATATGCATACGAACAGGCGTTTAGATTGGCCGAGCTTTCGAATAATCGTTCACAAATGGCTGCTTCACTCTGGCAATCGATGAATACCTTGGCCGAGCTTCAGCTGTATGATGAGGCGCTTCGTTACTTATTCAAGGCAGAATCAGTACTACAAGAATATAACTATACAGATTTCGAATCAATTGCCCAGAAAATGCTTGAAATGGGCAGTTTGTTTTTTAACACCGGGAATTATGATGTAGCCATTCAATATTACGAAAAGGCCTTTTCATTCAAAGACCTTGAAAAAGACAAAAGGGTGTTGATGCACGCTTGTAACACATTGGGTTTGGCTTATCAAATGGTTGGCCAGTACGATAAAGCTGTTGAACGTTTTGAACTCAGCCATAAATTGGGAAATGAGCTCGGTGACAGATTTTGGGCAGCCTTAGCTTATGGTAATACGGGAGCTGTTTACTTTGAACAGGGGAGATATGAGGATGCATTGGGTCATTTGCTTTACGATATTGAAGTAAGCCAGGAATTGGGCGTTTGGAATTCTGCGGCTAATGCATGCATTTTGGTTGCGCGTATCTATCGTAAACAAGGTAAATTGAGCTTATCAAAAACATATCTTGATTTGGCCAATAGCCTGGACATGAAGCATAGTGTCTGGAAAACCAGGAACGGCATTTATGAACAATATGCCCGACTCTACAGTGAACTGGGCGATTATAAACAGGCTTTAGCTTATCACCAGGCATTTAAAGCCTTGTCGGATACCATGAACAACGATAGATTGCAAAAGGAGCAGCTCATGCTCGCCCGCAAGCATCGTTTTGAGCTTCAAAATCAAGAAAGAATCAGCCGGGAAAAAACCGCTGAATTACAACAGTCGGTTCAAGATGTTTGGCGATTAACCGGGGTTTTTGCCTTCATCTCCTTGCTATTGCTGGTCGGCTTTGTATTTCAGTTTAATCGGAACAGGTCGCAGCGACAAAAATTAACAGAAAATTATAGAAAGACCATCCAGAAAAAGGAATTTGCCCTACTTAAAAAAGAAATTCAACTATATGTTTCGGTTTTACAGGCTTTGAAAAAGCAGCATATTCCCTTGCACGCTTTTTTGCCGGATGCCGCCTATTGGGAAGACTTTAGACATAAATTCGACGATATACACGCTCATTTTTTCTCGAAAACCAAATCGAACTACCCAGATTTAACCCAACAGGATATACTATGGTTGGCACTTGTGAAGCTTAATTTTTCAGAAACAGAAATACAGCTGTTATTCGATACAGCAATTTTTGATTGGACCGAACATATCAGCCGAAAACTGGGTGCACAGCAAGGTGTAAAATTACCGCAATTGGTGGAAAGGCTCTAATAACGCAAAAAAGGGGAAGCATGTACTTCCCCTTTTTATGAAACTGTATGCTGGCAGTTATTGGTTTATTCCCAGCAAATTAAATATAAAGGTGTACTCAAGGGCTGTGTCATAAATGGCATTGAATCGACCCGATTTTCCACCATGACCAGCACTCATATCGGTTTTCAGCAGGAGCATATGTTTGTCGGTTTTAGTGGCCCTCAATTTGGCTACCCATTTGGCGGGCTCCCAATATTGTACCTGACTATCGTGCAAACCGGTTGTGACAAGCATAGCTGGGTAGGCTTGAGCTTTCACATTGTCGTAAGGAGAGTACGACAACATATAGTCGTAATACGTTTTATCGTTTGGATTGCCCCATTCGTCAAATTCACCAGTAGTAAGCGGAATGCTCTCATCAAGCATGGTGGTAACCACATCTACAAATGGTACAGCTGCTATAACCCCTTTGAACCTATCAGGGCGCATATTAACTACGGCACCCATTAACAAGCCGCCAGCCGAACCACCCATGGCGAATATTTTATCTTCAGCAGCATATTTTTTAGCTGCGAGAAAATCCGCACAATCGATGAAGTCGGTGAAAGTATTCTTCTTTTTTAAAAGTTTACCGTCTTCATACCACTGCCGTCCCATCTCCTGACCCCCTCGTATGTGCGCTATGGCATAAATAAATCCACGATCTAAGAGGCTCAACCTACTGATACTGAAAGAAGCATCCATGGAAGCACCATAACTGCCATAGGCATACAAAAGCAGGGGTGATGTGCCATCCAGCCTGGTTCCTTTTTTGTAAACCAGCGAAATGGGTACGTTAGTGCCATCCTTGGCTTTGGCATAAAGCCGTTCAGAAATGTAGTTTTTGGGGTCATGCCCACCTACAACCTCCTGTTGTTTTTTTAATTCGCTGGTTTTTGTGGTCATGTCGTAGTCGATAACCGACCCAGGCGTAGTCATAGAAGTATAGTAATAGCGCAATTTACTCGTCTTATATTCCGGATTGATACTGATATATGCGGCATAAGCCGGATCTGCGAAGGGCAAATAATAATCTTGTTTGCCATCCCAGCTTCTGATTCTGATTTGGGTTAAGCCCGCTTTTCGTTCCGATAGTACAAGGTAATTTTCAAAAAATTCTGCATTTTCAAGCAGCACATCTTGCCTATGGCCGATTACATCCATCCAATTCGCTTTGGTTGCTTTTTGAATAGGCGCCTTCATAAGTCTGAAATTTTGCGCATCCAGATTGGTGGTGATGTAAAAATCCTGAGCATAATCTTCAGCACTATATTCCAAACCACGTTCACGGGTTTGAATTATTTTAAAGGCGCCATCAGGCGAATTGGCATCTAAAAAACGTTGCTCAGTGGTGAGAGTACTGCCTGAATAGATATAAAGATATTTCCCTGATTTGCCCTTATAGATGTAGGTAGCGAAAGTTTCATCTGTTTCGTGAAAGACCAATTTGCTGCTATTGCTGTTTTCATGGATTTTCACCTTCCAAACCTTGTCAGAGCGTAAAGTTTGAGCGTCCGTAGTTCCATAAAAAATGGTCAGATTGTCGTTGGCCCAAGCCGACCCACCGTTGGTGTTTTTGATGCCAAGTGGCAGAATTTCACCCGTGGTAAGGTCTTTGACTTGTAAGGTATACTGTCGGCGGCCAACATTATCGGTGAAAAAGATGGCCTTGCTGTTATCTGGACTCACTTTTATGCCGCTTAAGCTGAAATATTCGTGCCCTTTGGCAAATTCATTCACATTAAACATGATTTCTTCAGTCGACTCCAGCCTTTCTTTTTTGCGACAATACAAAGGATAGTCAGCTCCTGACTCGTAGCGAGTATAATACCAATAGCCATTTTCGAAGTAGGGTACCGACATATCGGTCTCCTGTATGCGCCCTTTTATTTCCTGGAAGAGTTTTTCCTGAAAAGTTTTAGTATGGGCCAATATGGTATCGGTATACGCATTCTCTGCTTCCAGATAGGCTATTACCTCTGGATTTTCACGCTGGTTTAGCCAGAAATAGGGGTCAATGCGGTCATTGCCATGTTTGCTTAAGGTGGTGTCGATGCGTTTGGCAAGAGGTGGAGCGATGTCGGACATATTGGTATCGGGACTAGAGCATGCATAAAATAGGCCCAGGGCCAATGCAGGCAAATGTTTTAGTTTCATAAATGCGAATAGTGAGGTTAAGTTGTTATGGTTGGAGGTAGGTAGCTAACCACTCAAAAAATACTTTGTTCCAAAGCACATTGTTTTGTGGTTTAAGTACCCAGTGGTTTTCGTCGGGGAAGTATAAAAATTTACTGGGAATACCCTGGAGCTGGGCAGCAGTGAAGGCTTCCATGCCCTGGGCCAATGGTACCCTGAAATCTTTCTCATTATGAATCACGAGTATAGGGGTATCCCAGTTTTTGACATAACGGTGCGGAGAGTCCCGATCATAGGAAGCCGGGCGAGGCACATCCCAAGGTTTGCCTTTCATTTCGAAGTCGGTAAAAAATACTTCTTCTGTCTGACCATACATGGCCTCCAGGTTATAAACGCCACAATGGGAAATAAATGCCTTGAACCGTTTTTGGTGATTTCCAGCCAGCCAATACACCGAATAACCGCCAAAGGAAGCACCTACAGCGCCTAATCTATTTTCGTCAATAAATGGCTCTTTCGCGAGCGTGTCGATGGCCGCGAGATAATCACGCATGGCCTGCCCACCCCAATCACCACTTATTTGTTCGTTCCATTCCTGACCAAAACCGGGTAAACCACGGCGATTCGGAGCCACAACAATATAGCCTTTGGCTGCCATGAGTTGAAAATTCCAGCGGTTACTCCACGATTGTCCAATCATACTCTGTGGACCGCCTTGGCAATACAAGAGCGCCGGATATTTTTTGTTTGGGTCAAAATTAGGTGGATAGATAACCCAGGTCTGTATCATTTTCCCGTCAGAAGACTTGATGGAGCGTGATTCAACTTTACCCATTTTCAGGCTGTTCAACAAGGCCATATTCGGCTGAATCAAAGTGTTTACTTTTTTACTGGCAAGATCTAATAGCACCAATTCATTGGGGCCGCTCATGCTCTGACGGAGCATTACAATTGCCCCATTTTTGCCTTGTTTAACAAAGCTAAAGCCGCTATAATTGAATAAACCTTCACTTACTGCAAAATGAGCCGAGCCTTTCGGTTGTTTTATGCCCGCTCCACCATAAGCTTTAGAGGCTGCATTTAAGTCGAAAAAATATTCATACAGCTGAACGGTACCACCACTGTAAGCGTTAAAAAACAGGCGGTCTCTATCTGGTCCCCAACCAATGCTACTAACGCTTTGTTCAAAATCGCCGGTAATATCGGATACAGAACCATTTTGCAAATTCATGATCATAATGCGGTTTTTGTCGGCCTCATAACCATCCCGGGCCATACTCAACCAAGCCAATTTGCTGCCATCGGGTGAAAACCTGGGTTCATTATCGTAACCAGGATTGGAAGCAGTAAGTAATTTGGTGGTCTTAGCAGAAATGTCGTAAAGGTAAAGCCCGCTATTGGTTGACCGCGCTGCGGCAGTTCCTTGTAGTTTTTTCGATACATAAATGATGAATTTACTATCGGGACTGAAACTTATTTCACTGATGCCACCAAATGGAGGGAGTGGACTATGTACTTTTTCACCCTCCAATATGTCAATAGCCTGTCCGCTTAGCTTGCCATCGGCATACGACTGTAAAAAGATATGGCTGTAGCTGCCATCGTGCCAGCTATCCCAATGGCGGTACATCAAACCATCGATCAGCTTACCGCTTGATTTGGACAAGGCGGGATACTTATCCTGCAGGGTCTGATCTAATTTCACGTTTTTCAGGTAATAAATCATCTTGCCATCCGGACTGTATTGATAGCCGGTAATTCCACCTTCTATTTGTGAAACCTGTCTTTTCTGGCTGCCATCAGGCTTAACTTCCCAGAGTTGGGTACTTCCTGATACAGCACTCAGATAACCAATCCACTGTCCATCAGGACGCCAACTATAAGCCGATTCTGATTCCGGACTCTCAAAAAGACGGCTTTCCTTTTTTGTTTTAAAGTCATACACCATCAAATCGTTGTTACCTTTGTTGGCAGCCAAATCGGTTGTTCTGCTCGTGTAAACCAATTTATTGTGGTCGGGCGAAACAACTGGCGCTCCCAATTGAACAAAAGACCATATTTGTTCTTCCACAAGTACCTGCTGAGCTTCACTTATTGAAATAGAAAGTGTAAAAGCTAACAAACTGGTTTTGAAAAGTTTATTCATGCCTTTTTATTTAGATTATGCAGTTTTTAAAATAATTTCACCTTATATGCAACCGGTTGCACAATGTATTCGTCTTTCAACCGGACGCAAGCAAATTTAACCCGATTGGAACAACATTACGCTTTAGTTTACAAATGTTTGCAAAATGACCGTAAAGCCCAGTATGAGCTTTACAATACGTTCTCGCGTAAGATGTTTGCCGTTTGTTTACGTTATACCAGCGATCGGGATGCGGCCACAGATATACTTCAGGAAGGTTTTGTGAAGGTGTTTAATTCACTGGAACGATTCAGTTTTGAAGGCTCAGTTGAAGGATGGATCAGAAGAATTATTGTAAATACAGCCATAGATCATTTTAGAAAAGCAGCTAAACTATTTGTTGTGCAAGACTTGGAAGACATACAAATTGAAGATAGCTCTGCTAACCATTTTTTAGGTAAGATGGAATCAGAAGAAATTATGAAACTGATTCAAAAATTACCAGCGGGTTACCGGGCAGTACTCAATTTGTATGTGATTGAAGCGTTTTCGCACAAGGAAATATCGGCCATGCTTGGAATTAGTGAGGGTACGAGCAAAAGTCAGCTTGCCAGAGCCAAGGCACATTTGAAAGAAATGATCAAACAAAATGAAAGGAACTTAAGTCATGAAGCGTCAGGAGTTATTTGAAGATATACTTCGCTCTAAATTAGACGGAGCTGAAGTTGAGCCACCTGCCTTTGTTTTTGACAAAATCGAAGAGGCAATGGGCAATAAAACGGCTGTTCGTGTTTTGCCCTGGTATAAAACCATGGCAAGCCAGCGCGTGGCTGCAGCTGTGGCCATGTTGTTGGTAGCCGGTGCGGTTTATTGGGTTAACTTCGGAGAAGTAAATTCTAATCAGCAACAACTCGCTGTTCAGTTCAACGACAGTATCCGGCAACTCCAGCTACAGCACCAATTACAAGCCCTCGAGCTGGCTGCTAATGATGTTCAAGAGGTATCGGAAAATAAAAAATCGGAGTCGATGCAACCTGTAGTGAACAGCGCTCGTCTTGAGGTTGTACAGTTCGCAGCAGCAACTGAATTAACCGAAACCAGAACCATGATTAAAATCGAAACCATACCCAGCAAAAACGCGCAACCTATCACGGTTACCAAAAATTCCGCCAGTTTACTTGCTGCAGCTTTCGATCAAACCTATACGCGGGTTGAAAAACCAACCAGCAGTAATTCAAACAACAATTCAGCAATCGTTAACACTTTTACCAAATTATCGAGTGGCGAATATTTTGATTTAGCAAAGCAAAAAGTAAATGACTTTGTGAGCAAAGAACACTATGTGAATTTCGCCATTGGTAATGTAGAATTTGGCCAAACAATCCAACTAAGTAAATAAAACCACATCATGAAAAAGTACATTTTATTCCTGGCCGTACTCGGCCTGGCAGCCACAGCTGCATCCGCACAGGAGAAAACTGAGCCGGAAAAAGAACAAAAAATTATCATCAAGTATAAGGATGGTAAATGGGACACAACTTATGTCGATAGCAAAGCTGCTGTCGAAGATGAGGAAGAGGACAGCGACAAAAACAATGATATGGCCGAATTCAAAAGAGATATGAAAGAGCTCAAAAAAGAGCTAGGAAACATCAAACCCAAGAAAAAAGGTATCGATAAAAATTACTTTTACATCGATATGGGCTTCAATAGCCTGATGCAAAATGGCAGTTTGAATCTCACCGGAAAAAATGCGCCATTGAGCTTAAACCAAGGCTTCAATTCATTTGGCTGGGGCTTCAGCTGGGCACGCTCCGAAAACCTGATTGCTCAAAAATTACGTTTGCAGTATGGTTTGGGTTTCGAGTTCAATAACTATAGTCTTCGTCGCGACAGTACTATTCTTATCTCAGGCGACAGTGTCAACTTTGGAGGAGCCGGTGCCGGACTCGTTAAAAATCGCCTCAATGTGAACTACATTAATTTCCCGGTGCTGCTGCAGTTTTCATCGAACCCTTACAAAATGAAGCGCTCCTTTAATGTCGCTGTAGGTGCGGAAGTAGGTTTTCGCTTGGGTAAAATGACTGCCCGTCAGGAGTATAACCTTGCCAACGAAGTTTCACAGCAGGTGTTTACCCGTGGAGCACTGAATGCCAACCCATTAAAAGTGAGTATGATTGGTAGAGTAGGTTATGGTGGTACAGACTTATTCCTGCGCTACAGCATCACTGAGCTTTTTGGTCAGGAAGTAGCCTCCAATCCCAATGTAACCCCGGTAATGGCAGGAGTGAGCTTCCGATTCTAAATTAAGAGTACTCATAAAAAAAATCGCCTTCAAAGTAATTTGGAGGCGATTTTTTATTTTGACTCAGCGCTGTTTGTGTACCAGCCGTTGAATTAATTTAATCAACTCCTCGGCACGATAGGGTTTAATTAATAATTCATCAAATCCTAAATCATTCACCTTTTCCCGGGTATCATCGAAGGCATCGGCTGTAAGTGCAACAACAGGGGTAAGAATTTCATTTTTGCGAATCGCTTTGAAAGTTTCAAAACCATTCAGGCCTGGCATGTGTAAATCAAGCAGTATGATGTCAAAATTCATCTTTTTTAATTGATCCAAGGCCTCATAGCCATTTTCAGCAATGGCATATTTAGCTTTCCATTTTTTAAAAAGCTGGACTGCTAAATTGATGTTCAGCCGATTGTCTTCAACGAGTAGAATGCTGATTTCACTGAAGTCAACCTTCAAAGGTATTTTTTCACTGCCGGGAATGAGAAGTGCAGGACTATCAGCAATAAAACTGAGCTGAATGGTAAATACGGATCCTTCTGCCAACATACTTTTAACTTGTATGCTTCCGCCTTGCAATTCTACCAGCTTTTTGGTGATTGTTAACCCCAAGCCAGTTCCCCCATAAGTCCGACTGTGGTCTTCTTCGGCTTGAGTAAAACTGTCGAAAATTTTGTTCAATCTGTCCGAGGGTATTCCAATGCCGGTATCACTAATCGTGAACTTGATTTGGTAAAGATCGTTTGTTTGATCAATGACTTCAACCAGTAATTGGACCTTGCCTTTTTCTGTAAACTTTATGGCATTACTCAGGACATTGGTTAGTATTTGTTGGAGTCTTGTTCGGTCACCTTTAAAATAGTCCGGTAAATCATCAGGCCAACTGAATTCAATGGCTATGTTTTTACCATTTGCCAGCGTTTCCATACTAATACACAATTGTTCAAGCACCTCTGGCAAGTGGAACCGGCTGTCATCAAAGGTAATTTTACCGGCTTCGATTTTACTCAAATCAAGTATATCGTTGATGATATGTAATAAATGATTGGAAGACTCGAGAATATAATGCACATTTTGGCGCCCTTTGCTGCTCAGTTTTTCATCGTTTAAGAGTTGTGAAAGGCCCATAATGACATTCATAGGCGTTCTGATTTCATGACTGACGTTGCTTAAAAAGTTACTTTTTGCTTTCGATGAACGTTCGGCCAGATCTCGCGCCTGGGCTAGCTTATGGTTGGTATTGTGCAGCAACTGGTTCTTTTGTTCAAGTAGTTCCTGATTATCTCTCAGTTTGCGGTTTAATTTCCTGATGTTATAAATTAAGACAGATAATACAATCAGGCTGATTGATATAAGTAGGAGGGCAGCTATATAAACATGAAGCTGAAAATCCTGTTTGGCAAGCAATAATTGCTGTTTGCTAATCTCCAGGTCTTTTTTCTCCACATTGTATTCAGTTTGTAGTCGCTCAATTTCCAGACGTTGATCAATTAAGTGTAAGCTGTCCATCAAACTGTGGTGGCTTCTATAATAGCTCAGACTCAAAGCCGGGTTGCCCATACTGTCGGCCAGTACGGATAGGTTGAGATAAGCTTCTGCCTCATGTTGCTTTACACCTATTTCTTTGGCTATTTCTATGGCTTCGAGTAAAGCATTTTCGGCGGCTTTATACCGTTTGAGTTCAGTAAGTGTATTTCCTAAATTAATCAGACTGATACTTAAACCGTATTTATCCTGAGCTTGTTGTTTATACTGAACAGCTTGCTCAAGCAGACCAAGTGCGGCTTTGAAGTTGCCCATTTTAAGCTCGCAACTACCAAGATTGTTGTACGAACCACCTATATATTCAGGATTACCATCCTCTAAATCAAATTCGAGGGTGGCCTGAAAGTGCACTTTAGCTTCCTCATAGCGCTTCTGTTGTAGCAGACTTAATCCCATATTGTTCCGGGTAGTAATGACCAGGAATTCATTACCCAGATTACTCGATAGATCAAATGCTTTTTGATAGTAGCGGTCGGCTCGCTCATGATTACCCTGGGCATTGTGTATCAGGGCTACATTATTGTAAACATTAGCGAGTCCGGTGCTGTCTTTGACCTTCTCGAACAACCTTATGGCCAACAGATAATTGGAAACTGCCACCTTGTAAAGCCCCATTTTCTCGCTGGCTATGCCTTTCAGATTATAAGCAGCTGCTTTGAGCTTTTCTTGGGCCGTAATTGTCTCAATTAAGCCGAGTGCGGTATTTTGTGCTTCAACGCAAGCCGCATAATTACCGGTATCGAGGGCTACCCTACCCAGATAATGCCAAGCTGTAGCCTGTCCGGGTAAATGATTCATCTTTTCTGCAGCCTTCAGCGCTTTATGAACGAGAACTACCCCTTTTTCTATGTCATCATAAAGCAACTCCCTGGCGTTTCTCAAAGTCTGATTGATGGAGGCAGTATCTCCTAAAACACTTGAATTGGCCAAATTTAGGCCAGGGGCAAGTGCTAAAAGGCAATAAGCCGGCAGGAGTAGTTTCAGACGCATGAAGTCAATAAAGCGGAATATATCGTAAAATTCTCTAATTCACCACGAGGTTTACAATTCTTCCGGGTACGACTACCATCTTTTTGAGGCTTTTACCTTCCAATAATTGTTTGACCTTTTCGTGATTTATGGCCAGTTTCTCCAAATCAGATTTATCACCTTGTTTAGGCAAATTAATGGTAAAACGCATTTTACCATTCTCCTGAACCGGATAATCGTAAGTATCGTCTTCCAGGTATTTCGGGTCACAAGTAGGGAAATCGGCGAGAACTACACTAGCTGCATGCCCAAGTTTTTCCCAGAGGTACTCTCCTAAAAATGGGGCAAATGGTGATAATAACTGCACCAAAGGGGTTAAAACTGCACGTTTACGGCATTTTAAGGTCTGTAATTCATTCACACAAATCATAAAAGCACTGACGCAGGTATTAAATGAAAAACGCTCAATCCCATCTTCAATTTTTCGTATGCTGCGATGTAATATTTTTAGCTCTGCCGCTGTTGCCTCTTCTTCACTAAGTTGAAAAACGTCATCTACATGAAACAAGCGCCAAAATTTGTTCAGGAAACGGTAAACGCCCTCAATGCCATGTGTATCCCATGGTTTGGCATCTTCCAGCGGACCAAGGAACATTTCGTATAAGCGGAGGGTATCGGCACCATATTGGGCTATAATGTCGTCGGGGTTAACGACATTCCACTTGGATTTCGACATTTTTTCGACTTCGGTGCCGCACCTGAATATGCCATTTGGGTTGATTTGGCCAGTTTCTTGGTCTTCCAGAATAAATTTGGCCGTTTTGTACTCCTCTCGCCATGCTTTTAATAATTCCAGATCGAGCACATCAAACTTAACCAAATTTATATCGACATGTATTGGGGTAGTTTTATAGCTATTTCGTAGTCCGGCTGAAACGAATGTTTGTTCACCTTCAACCCGATAAATGAACTTACTTTGACCTTGGATCATCCCTTGATTCACCAACTTTTTGAAAGGCTCTTTAAAGCCAATCAGTTCGCGGTCGAATAAAAACTGGGTCCAGAAGCGGGCATACAAGAGGTGGCCGGTGGCATGTTCAGCACCACCCACGTACAGATCCACCTGTTGCCAATAATCGATTTTGGAGCGACCTGCAAAGTTCTGACCATTCTGAGGATCCATATAACGCAAAAAATACCAGCTCGAACCGGCCCAGCCAGGCATGGTGGTGGTTTCAATTGGATGTCCCAGGTAAGTCCATTCAGCAGCCCGGGCTAAGGGTGGTTCGCCATCTTCGGTGGGCAGATATTTGTCAACTGCCGGGAGTTCAAGCGGGAGGGCATCCAGAGGCATGGCCTTGGGAATGCCTTTTTCAAAATAGATGGGTACCGGTTCGCCCCAATAACGCTGGCGACTAAAAATAGCATCACGCAACCTGAATTGGATGCGCCCTTGGCCAATGCCTCTAGTTTCTATGGCTGTTATGGCTTGTTGGATAGCTTGTTTTACCTCTAATCCGTTCAAAAAGTCACTGTTGATTAACCGACCGGTTTTGGTGTCGTTTGCAGCCGACTGAATATCCGAACCTTCTATGACATCGATTATAGGCAAGTTAAAATGCTTGGCAAAACGCCAATCTCTTTCATCGCCGCCGGGTACAGCCATAACAGCGCCTGTGCCGTAACCAGCAAGCACATAATCAGCTATCCATACCGGAATTTTGGCACCAGTAAATGGATGTACGGCAAAAGCACCGGTAAAAGCACCACTCACACTTTTTACATCGGCTATACGCTCCCTTTCTGAACGATTTTTTGCTTTGACTACGTAAGCGTCTACCAATCGACGTTGTTCCTGGGTGGTAATTACATCGACCAATTGGTGTTCAGGTGCTAAAACCATAAAGCTTACACCAAAAATGGTATCAGGTCGGGTAGTGAAAACCTCAATTTGTTGCTCGTGATCTGCCAATTCAAAACGTAGGAGCGCTCCTTCGGAACGCCCTATCCAATTGCGTTGCTGCTCTTTGATAGCGTCCGACCAATCAATATTATTGAGTCCGTCGAGTAAGCGTTGGCTATAAGCCGAAATACGCATCATCCATTGGCGCATCATGCGGATTTCTACAGGATGCCCGCCGCGTTCCGATAATCCATCTTTTATTTCATCGTTGGCCAGAACGGTCCCTAAAGCCGGACACCAATTTACCCTGGCTTCTGCGAGATAAGCTAAACGGTATTGCATCAGCCATTCGGCCTGTTGTTGCTCATTTGCATTTTTCCAGTCGAGCGCACTAAATGCCGGAGTGTTTTCATCACATTGAGCTTCCAAGTCCTGGTTGCCTTTTTGTTCGAAATAGGAGACAAGGTCGGTAATTGGCCGGGCTTTGTCCTGTTTTTTATCGTACCAGCTTTCAAATAGCTGTAAAAATATCCATTGTGTCCAGCGGTAATAAGCAGGATCGCTGGTGGTTACTTGTCTGCTCCAATCGTAGGAGAGACCGATATAATCCATCTGTTCCACATAACGTTTGATGTTTTGCTCGGTGGTGATGGCGGGATGTTGTCCGGTTTGAATGGCATATTGTTCAGCCGGTAAACCGAAGGCATCAAAACCCATGGGATGAAGGACATTGAAGCCTTTCATCCGCTTATACCGACTTACAATATCACTAGCAATATAGCCGAGCGGATGCCCTACATGCAAACCTGCTCCGGAAGGATAGGGGAACATATCGAGCACATAATATTTTGGTTTTTCGCTGGAGTCTGAGGTTAGATAAACCTGTTGTGCTTCCCAACGTTGCCGGGCTTGTTTTTCAACGTCAGCGAAAAGATAATCTGCCATAAAGGAAAAAACTTAAGGCTACAAAAATAGAGATATCATCCACTATTTCAGGTGTTATACGCTTTGATGGCTCGCTTTTTCCCCTTTTTTACGATGATTTCCACAAGATGCCTGCTTCGGTTCGAATAAATCTTATTTTAGCGTCCAAATACCGCTATGTCGGAACAATCTACCTTAAACTACTTCCGTCGTAAAGCCCGACGTTCCAGTGTTACTGCTGTAATCAGCATTACCATGGTCCTTTTTTTATTGGGTTTGTTCAGTGTATTGGTAATGAATGCCAAGCTCTTATCCGATTATGTAAAAGAAAATCTGCAGGTACAGATTTTCATCAATGAGGAGGCCGAGCCCAAACAAATCAACGACATTGCCAAACAATTGCGGGCGAATCCCTATGTGAAAAAGTTGGATTATGTATCGAAAGACGATGCAGTGCAGATATTGACAGCAGATTTAGGAGAAGATTTCGTCGATTTTTTGGGCTACAACCCACTCCTGGCGTCCTTTAACCTAACAGTAGCGGCCAATTATGCCAACTCCGATAGTCTCGAAAGAGTAAAACAACAGCTGTTAGTGAATCCTATTGTCAAAGAGGTTTATTACCAGGCAGGGGTGCTGGATCTGCTCAATAAAAACATTAATACCATAGCTACAATTGTTGCTGGATTTAGCCTTTTACTGTTGCTAATCACAGTAACTTTGATCAATAACAGCATTCGATTGTCATTATACAGCCAACGATTTATCATCAAAAGCATGCAGCTCGTGGGAGCCACATCCTGGTTCATCAAGCGGCCTTATTTGCTGAAAAGTTTATTGCAGGGTACCATATCAGTAGTTCTTGCAGTGGGTTTACTCTACACTGTTATTTATTTTGGCGATCGCCAGATTCCCGATTTAGCGGGCTTGAGAGATAAACTGCTAAGCGTATATATTGGTTTGGGTCTGTTGGGCTTGGGGCTGGTAATCAGCTTTGTTAGCACCTGGATAGCCATTAACCGTTATCTGAATTATAAAATCGACGATCTTTATTAATATTAAAATGCCAACGGCTACGTTTGAGTCGTTTGAAACACTAAGAATTATGAAAAACAACGATAGTACTGGAAAATTACTTTTTGGCAAAATGAATTATCGCCTCATGATTGCAGGCGTGATTTTGATTGTTATTGGTTGTGCGCTCATGGCCGGTCAGGAAGATATTTTTAGTTTTACCAAAATTACACTAGGGCCAATAATTGCTATGATAGGATTTGTTATGCAGGTATTTGCCATCATGTATCGCCCGAAAAATCAAGCATGACCCTGCTTCAAGCTATAGTCATAGCTATTATCGAAGGCTTGACAGAATTTCTCCCCGTATCAAGTACCGGACATATGATTTTAACCTCATCACTCATGGGTATTCATGAAGATGAGTTCGTAAAATCGTTTGAGGTAGTTATTCAATTAGGCGCCATTTTGGCTGTTTTGGCCTTGTATTACAAACGTTTTTTGGTCAGTCTCGATATTTACTTCAAATTGTTTGTCGCTTTTTTACCCACCGGCTTCATCGGGCTTTTGGCATATAAAAGCATCAAAGCTTTTTTGTTTAATCCGACAGTAGTAAGCGTTTCCCTCATTTTAGGAGGGATTGTTTTAATACTTTTGGATAAATGGACTGAAAAGAAAGAAACTCGATATGTGGAATTGGAACATATCAGTTATCTCGATGCCTTAAAAATTGGATTTATTCAATGTTTAAGTATGATACCCGGCGTATCACGTTCGGCAGCCACCATATTTGGAGGTGTGTATTCGGGCTTTAACCGGGTGCAGGCGGCCGAATTTTCATTTTTGTTGGCAATACCTACCATGTTTGCTGCATCTGGTTACGATATCCTCAAAAATTACGAAACGATACTTAACGGCAATCTTAGCATTTTATTGATAGGTGCACTCGTCGCATTTGTTGTTGCAATAATAGCGGTAAAAGCCTTTGTTAGCTTCCTGACCAAATATGGATTTAAACATTTTGGTTATTACCGTATTGTTCTAGGCATACTCTTTTTGGCATATGCTTACAGCAACGGCCTGAAATTACCTATAGATTGAAATCTTTCGACTTTGAAGCAGGTGAAGTGCTGCTGCTCAACAAACCGCTGGGCTGGACGAGTTTTCAGCTTGTGAAAAAGGTGCGGTACCTGGCTAAAGTTAAAAAAGTTGGTCATGCAGGTACTTTAGATCCGTTGGCAACCGGTTTGTTAATCTTGTGTACGGGCAAGGCAACCAAACAAATCGAAAGTTTTATGGGACAAGAGAAGACCTATACAGGTTGTTTTCGTCTGGGCGAATCAACACCGAGTTACGACAGGGAAACTGTGGTAGATGAACAATTTCCAACCGAACATTTGACACTGGAAATGCTTGAAAAGGTTAGAATTGACTTCACCGGCGTAATTAATCAATACCCGCCTGCGCACTCTGCCATCAAACAAGACGGAAAACGCTTGTATGAAAGTGCCCGTCAGGGAATAGCAGTCACTCCCCGTTTACGAACAGTAGAGGTTAAGTCTTTCGCGTTTACCCGTGTGGCTTTACCGGATGTTTATTTTAAGATACAATGCAGTAAAGGCACTTATATTCGTTCATTGGTTCACGATTTTGGTAGGGCATTAGCGAATGGTGCCGTGCTTACCGAACTTTGTCGTACTGCAATCGGAGAATTTCAGCTTTCAGATGCCTGGGAATTGACCGCATTGGAAGCTGCCATCAAAGCACAACGATCACCGACATCAGCCTAATATTTCTCATGAAGGTCTTTCACGGATTAGCAAGTTATCAGCCTGTACAGCCGGTTGCCTTAACCATAGGCTCATTTGATGGGGTACATCATGGCCACCAGGAAATTATTAGCAGATTGAAGGCAGATGCGGCGCGTTTAGGTTGTTTATCGGCCATTATGACCTTTACGCCCCATCCGCGAATTGTACTCAATAAGGACAAAGAAAACCTTCGTTTGTTGAATACAGATCTTGAAAAACAGGAGTTGATGCGGGCACTTGGCATCGACTTATTGTTTTTTATGCCTTTTGATCAGGCATTTTTGTCTCAATCGGCACTGACTTTTTTAGAGAAAATGCTACTCGAGCAAATGGGTATGCGACATATTGTTATTGGCTATGATCATCGTTTTGGTAACAATAGGGAGGGGGATCTACATTTTCTACAATCACATGCCAGTGAATTTGGTTATACAGTAGATGAGATACCACGCCAGGAGGTGGATGATATGGCCGTAAGTTCAACTAAAATTCGACAAGCGTTGGAAGCTGGAGAGATTGATTTGACCAACAGGATGCTGGGTTATCACTATTTACTTACAGGAAAAGTCGTCAGAGGCGATCAAATAGGTCGAACTTTAGGCTTTCCTACAGCCAATTTGCATTTGACCGATACGTATAAACAGCTTCCTGCCTATGGCGTTTATGCTTGTCAGGCAAATATTCAGGGGGAGTGGCTGAATGCTATGTGTTACATTGGTAATCGACCTACCATAGATGGACAAAAAACCAATGTGGAAGTAAATTTGCTGGATTGGACCGGTGATCTTTATGGTACAGAATTGCAAATTCGGTTTGTAAAGCAGCTACGTGCCGATGTGAAATTCAAAGATTTATCCGCTCTAAAAGCACAAATCGAGGCCGACGAGTTGGAAACTAGAAAACTTTTTGGTTGAATCAGGAAACAAGTTTATAAATCATTTCCTTCAACAATTCCCCATCTTCGGTTTCGGTACTGCCCAATCCCTTGGCTTTGAGGTCGTATTCCAACAAGGTGGCTATGCTGCGCTTAACTTTAGGCAGGGTATAATTCCGAGCAAAATTCAGATAATCTTTCACAAAGTAAGAATTGCCCAAGCCCATGAGTTTTTGTAAAGTTTCCACTGAACTACCGGGGTGGTAGTGCACGATGTACAAACGATTGAATAGTTGATAGAGATTGGAAATACACATGGCCATGGAGAAATTGCTGGCTTTGGGACTTTCAGCAAAATAATTGGCGATTTGGTAGGCCTTAAAAATGTCTTTTTTGCCAATGGCATTCTGGAGTTCAAAAATATTATAATCTCTACTTATACCAATGTACTTTTCAATCAATTCAGTGGTAATCGTCGAACCAAGCGGTATATTGATGGCCAGCTTTGAAAGCTCATTGGCGATTTTCTCTAGATTATTGCCCAGGTATTCGGCCATAACTACAGCAGTTTCCGGATTTATTTTAAAACCCTGGCTGGCTACGTAATTTGCTATCCATTTATCAAGCAGATAGTCTTTCTCTTTGATGCTTGTGAATATAACCGCTTTACCCAATTTTGCCTGCTCTTCCAGGGCCTTAAACACTTTTTTACGGCGATCAAGGACTTTGCCCTTATAAGCGAAAGCAAGTACAGTACTTGTGAGCGGCTTATTGAAATAGGGTAATAGGTTTTCCAGCTCTTTTTCATTCAGGTTTTGCGCTTCTTTGATAAGCACCAGTTGATGGGTGAACATCATTGGAAACCGCCGAGACGCATTGATAATTACGCCTGCATTCACATCTCTGCCGTAAAGTACTGTCTGGTTAAACCCTTGCTGTTCTTCCGGAAGTGCGTTTTTTTCGAGCCAGTGCGTCAGATTGTCGAGATAATAGGGTTCTTCACCCTGCATAAAAAGTATGGGTGGAAATTTTCCAGCCTTGAATGAATGAAGCAGCTGATCGTGACTAAGTTCTTCTTTCCCTTTAGCCATTAGAATCGCAGATGTTTTACAGTGAGCCCGTTATTGATAAGTTGTTTGAGTGAACCTATACCAACTTTGATGTGATTTTCGACAAAATTAGCTGTCACTTTAAGGTCACTTTCAGCAGTTTTTACGCCTTCTGGTATCATTGGCTGGTCACTCACCAGCAGCAAAGCTCCGGTAGGTATGCCATTATGAAAACCTACACTGAAAATGGTGGCAGTTTCCATGTCGATGGCCATGGTCCGGGTTTCACGGAGGTAGTTTTTAAACTTTTTATCATGTTCCCAAACCCGTCGGTTGGTGGTATATACAGTTCCGGTCCAATAATCAAGACCGATATCTCGTACAGTGGTTGAAATCGCTTTTTGCAAGGCAAAAGAGGGGAGTGCCGGTACTTCTGGCGGGAAATAATCATTAGATGTGCCCTCACCGCGTATGGCAGCAATAGGCAATATCAGATCGCCTATCTGGTTTTTGCGTTTTAAACCACCACATTTACCAAGAAAAAGTACTGCTTTTGGTCGGATCGCTGTGAGTAGGTCCATGACTGTTGCAGCCATCGGACTTCCCATGCCAAAATTAATAATGGTAATACCTTCGGCTATGCAGGTTTGCATGGGTTTGTCCTTGCCCAATACCGGCGCATGGTACATTTGTGAAAAAAGCTCGAGATAATGACTGAAGTTGGTAAGAAGAATATATTGGGTGAAATCTTCGAGTGGCCTGCCGGTATAACGGGGCAACCAGTTATTGACGATGTCTTCTTTGGTTTTCATAGCTTTGACTTCACGCTAAATTAAGCAAAGCATTCAGCTCTATACGCCCGATTTTATGCACATGCCAGCTCTACATCTGCCGCCATTCCAGGCCCGACTTCGTGTCAACGATGGTCAGACTGAAATTTTTGATGAATTCCGTAAAAAACACCTGCGTTTAACGCCTGAAGAGTGGGTAAGACAGCATTTATTACATTATCTCACTGGCGCTTTGGCTTATCCAAAAGCGCGGTTGGCTGTTGAAAAATCAATTCGCCTGAACACGTTGACTCGCCGATATGATGCCGTGGTTTTTGATGAAAGCGGACAGCGACCTTTACTTCTCATTGAGTGTAAGTCGCCTGAGGTGGTCATCAATCAGCAGGTTTTTGACCAGGCTGCACGTTACAATATGGTGCTTGGCGTGCAGTTTTTTTTATTGTCGAATGGTCTCGTTCATTGTTTTGCTTTTGTTGATCATGCGGCAGGGCGCTACCGGCATTTTGAAAGTATACCCGACTGGGCAGCCTTCACAGCGCTTTTGACAGCTGTTTGATATCGTCACTGCGGAAAATCTCGACTCCTTCATCTGTTTTAATAGAATTCAGCAAAATGGCCCTGGCAACGGTATTTGTGGAGATGCTTCTGTAATGTTTTAAGCTACCAAGCAGCAGCCATTCTATTAAGGGGAAGGTGATTTGAGCTATTTTTTCACCTAACCGGAATTCTTTACGTGGTCCGGTAAGTAGCGATGGCCGGAAAATAGATAGTCTGTTGAAGCCAATTTGTTGTAAGGCTTTTTCACACTCACCTTTGACACGGTTGTAGAATATAGTCGAGTTTTCATCGGCACCCATGGCCGAAACCACGCTAAAGTGACTTACACCGGCTTGCTTCGCCAAAAGGGCTGCATCTACTACCATGTCGTAGTCGACACGTTTAAAGCCTTGCTGACTTCCCGCTTGTTTGATAGTAGTACCAAGGCAACAATACACCCGACTGATACCTGCAAATGCGTTTAGATGTTCGGTAAGTTTGGTCATATCGGCAGCTATAAACATCATTTTGTGATGATCGATAGCCGGTTGTTTTCGACCCAGGCATACTATTCGATTAACTTTATCACTTTTGATCAATTCATGCAGCAATTCCTGACCAACTGCGCCTGTATATCCAAGAATCAGACAATCAAAATAAGGCATACGGTAATTATCAGCCATGATGGTAAGGTTCATTGCGTAATATGGTGAAGCACCGGTACAATTGCTCCAGAAAAATGAGGCGGATTAGCTGATGAGAAAAAGTCATATCGCTCAGGGAGATTTTAGCATCGGCACGCTGATAAACTGCTTCTGAAAATCCGAAAGCACCGCCAATAACAAAGTCAAGCTGCGATTTACCAGCCAAGGCCCAACTGTCGAGTTGTTTGGCAAATTGTGGACTATCGTATTTTTTGCCTCTCTCGTCGAGTAAACAAACCAGACTTTTAGCCTCGAAACTTTTCAATAACAGCTCAGCTTCCAACTTTTTAACTTCTTCATGACTCCACTTATTGGCTTGTTTGGTGCTAGGAAGCACGACAATATCAAACGTGCAGTAATGTTTGAGCTTCTTTTGAAAGAAATCGATGCCAGAAGCAATGAACTCGTCCTGGTTTTTGCCAATTTGAATTAACCTGATGCGCATTCGACAAAAATAAGGTTCAAATTAAATGGCAACCATAAAAAAAAGCCCCCGATTTGGGGGCTTTGACAGACTTACAGACCAAATCCATAGTAGGCTTTGGTTCCAGAAGGATAGAAACCTTCAAGCAAAACGCCACCTTTTTTATCCTCAAGGGCTTTGTAAAAATCCTTGGTGTTCAAAATCGGGGTGCGATCAATTTTTGTAATGATAAAACCTTCGCGTATTCCTGTATCCTTCAATTTTCCGGCATTTAGTTTTTTCACTTTTACACCACCTTCAAGCTTCAGGGCCTGCAGTTCTTTTGTTGAAGCTGTTTCGAGCTCGCCACCTAAGAGCTCAGCAAAGTTGGGTTTGGCCTTTTTTACTACGCTTGTTGTTCCCTCGGCGCTACGCAGGGTTACTGCCAAAACTTCCTGTTTACCTTTGCGGTTGACCAATACATCCACCTTATCGCCCGGGCGTTTGCGGCCAATTATTTCCATCAATTCAGGGGTTGATTTTACCCGATTGTTGTCGATTTGCACAATAACATCTCCTTTTTTAATTCCCGCTGCTGCACCGGCACTGTTTTCCAGGAAATCGGCTACATAAACGCCGTCGTTTACTTTGAGCTCTTCTTTCGAAACCAGCTCGGCATTAACTTCCATGATTTGAACACCCAGAAAGGCGCGTTGTACGGTGCCATAACTTTTGATGTCCTCCACTACTTTGCGGGCAATGTTCACTGGAACGGCAAAGGAATAACCCTGATAACTGCCATTGTTGGTGGCTATGGCGGTATTGATACCAATCAGCTCTCCTTGCACATTAACCAAGGCCCCACCGGAGTTGCCCGGATTAACTGCAGCGTCTGTCTGTATGAAGGCCTCCATGCTCGAACCTCCACCTAAAATACCCACGCTTCTGGCTTTGGCCGACACTATGCCGGCTGTTACGGTAGAAGTGAGGTTAAAAGGGTTACCAACAGCCAAAACCCATTCACCCACCTGCACATTATCACTATTTCCATAAGACAAAACAGCTAGGTTTTCTGCCGAAATTTTAACCAGTGCAATGTCAGTGGATGGGTCGGTGCCCACTACAGTAGCACTGAAACTACGTTTGTCATTGAGGATAACCTCAATTTCATCGGCTCCTTTGATGACATGATTGTTGGTAATAATATAGCCATCTGTGGTGATAATAACCCCCGAGCCTGAGCCGGTTTGGGGGCCTTGCGGGCCAAAAAAGAAGTCGGGCCGACCAAAAAACGAACGGATATCATCTTCTTCTGGTCTGTTTTGGCTCGACTTAGGATTAACTTTAGTTTTAATATGTACAACAGCAGGTGTCGCGAGGGCAGAGGCAGTTACAAAATTTGGATTCTGAATAATGTGGTCGGGGAAATTCGCGAATTGTACCGGTTGTGTGCTACTTATATTGGTAGCTGCCGGTTTGGGTTCCAGCAATTTGACAAGTCCGGCGCCACTAACTGCACCAAAAAGGGCAATGACAAAAATTCCGATAATTCTTTTCATAGAGAGGGTGATTTTATCCATTTAAATTTGTTCAAGTTTTATGCCTATTCCAAAATGGTGGCAAGTACAGCGGTAAAACGTGACAGCTTGACAGCACGATGTTAAGAAAAGGTTAAAGTACAATCAAAATAACGCCAGTCAATGTCAGAAGTTTCTTTTTATAAATACCAGGGTGCCGGCAATGATTTTATCATGATAGATAATAGGACATTGCAATTGCCCCGTATAGATACCGACCGTTATCGCAAGTGGTGTGACCGCAAATTTGGTATAGGGGCTGATGGTATCATTTTTATTCAAGAAGCTGACGGCTATGATTTTGAGATGGTGTATTACAATGCCGATGGCAGCGAAGGTAGTATGTGTGGCAATGGCGGCCGCTGTGCAGTTCGGTTTGCCCATCAATTAGGTATAATTGAGGATAAAACCCGTTTTTTGGCCGTAGATGGAGATCATGAGGCCAGCTTACTACCACAGCGATGGGTATCGCTGGGTATGAATGATGTCGATGAGATTAAGCAAGCAGACGGCGGCTATTTTCTAAATACCGGTTCTCCACATCATGTGGCTTGGGTGAAAGACTTAAAAACCTATGATGTGGCGGCTGAAGGACATAAAATTCGTTGGCAGGAGCGTTATCAGCCAGGTGGTACGAATGTTAACTTTGTAGCAGTGAATGCTTCAGCTCAGCTAGAGGTGCGCACTTTTGAAAGGGGCGTAGAAGCCGAAACTTTGGCTTGTGGTACAGGGGTAACAGCTTGCGCCTTGGTTTGGGCGCATGATTACCAAAAAAGCGGCAAGCAGGAAATTAATGTCCAAACACTTGGCGGATTATTGCGCGTGAAATTTGAGGCTGAGAGTGGTCGTTTTTACAATATTTTTTTAGAAGGTCCGGCAGAAATGGTCTTTAAAGGCCAGATAGTCGATAATTTTTAAGGCTATTAATGCGGTTTTAATTGTTAAATAGTTTAAGTTTGGAAGTTCAGGAGCTCCCTTGCAGGAAGGCAACTGGTCGGAAGCCCAGCTTTAAAACGTGCAGATAGATCAGGACATATCCCATAAAATGGTGTATTCGTTGTATAATCACGAATACCTGGGATTGTTATTGGCACCGTATATCGTTCAGTTGAACGCCCATGGAGATTATACCTATACGCACAAAAAACTAAACGGTGTAACGGCCAAGGAATTCGATTATTTGATGGACGATGATGACCGACAGGTCGTTAAATGGCTGGATGAGTGTGATCAGCACTACATTATTAAAAAACATGCCCCCAAAAAGGCCTTACGTCCTGTTGAGTTTTTTCAGAAGCATTACAACGAACAGTTACACGATGTTATTCGGCCGTTAACAGAACAACGTTTGGCCAAAGCCTTGTTTTTACTGAGAAACAAGCCTGTTTTTATCATGGGGGATGATGATGATCCAACCTGGAAGCAGATTCACTTTAATGAGGGAAAGGTATCGGTGCTCTTCCACTTTAAGCGCAATGAAGAGGGCATTCGGTATTATCCAACCTTGATTCATCAAGGCAAACTGCTGAAGTTTCAATACCAACAAACAGTTCTCATAAGTAATCAGCCCGTATGGATGCTGATTAACAACCAATTATATGAGTTTGATCCGGAAATGGAAGGCGTTAAACTCCAACCATTTTTCAATAAATACTATATACAAGTCCCAAAAAGTTCGGAGGATACTTACTTACGGAAGTTTGCTTTGCACCTTATTGAGCGATATCAGGTAAAAGCCGAAGGTTTTGAGATAGTGAGCAATAAAACCGAGGCACGACCTGTGCTTCGACTGACGCATTTGTTAGGTGGCAAATTATCCCTGGTTTTGTTGTTCCGATACGATGACCAGGAAATTCCTGCCAACAATACCAATAGGGTATTAGTAAGACTAGAACGATTCGGTGAAAACTATAAGTTCACACGTACTGTTCGTTCCCATGTTTGGGAATTGAATCAACACGAAAAGTTGAATCGCTTGGGCCTGCACAACTACTCAGGCGCTGTTTTTAGTCTAAATGATCAGGAAAGTAACGATCATGTTTTGTTAGAGTGGTTAGCGGCACACCGAGAGGAGGTGGAGGCTGCTGGTTTCATACTCGAACAAGATGAGCTCGCGGCTCATTATTATATCATGGGCAGTCGGCTGGATATGGAAATTAGTGAAACAGGCGACTGGTTTGATATACAGGCCAGGATACGTTTTGGTGAATTTGAAGTTCCTTTTATCCGCTTAAGAAACCACATTATCGCTGGAATACGCGAGTTTCAATTGCCCAATGGCAAGACAGTCATTATACCCGAAGCCTGGTTCAGCAAGCTGTTAGCTATCTTCCGGCATGTGGATAAAGCCGACGGGGATGAGCTGCGTATGCATCGCCATCATTATCAGGCGCTAACAGAATTACAAGCGGCGCTTGAAGCTAGAAATGAGGAAAATATAAAGCTGAAAATTAGCAAGTTAACTGATTTCAGTGAAATAAAGGTTGAAGAAGTTCCAACGACTTTTAGGGCCAGTTTACGTAATTACCAGCATGCCGGCTTAAACTGGTTGTGGTTTCTCCGCAGCCATGGTTTTGGTGGTATTTTGGCCGACGATATGGGGCTTGGAAAAACCATTCAAACCCTTTGTCTGCTATTGAAAGATAAAATTGAAAACAAAATGGCCGGGTTACAAACCAGTCCTTCTTTGCTTATTGTTCCCACTTCAATTTTACACAATTGGCTGAGCGAAGCCAAAAAATTTGCTCCGGATTTGTCGGTCATGGTACACGCAGGTACCCAGCGCGACCGGACCGAACAATGGTTTATGGTTCACGACCTGGTGATTACCTCCTATGGCACGGCCAGGGTAGATATGGAGATGTTTAAGCGGGTGAGATTTAATTACATCATACTGGATGAGGGTCAGAACATCAAAAACCCGGGTTCTCAGATTTCAAGGGCAGTTCGGCTGCTTCAAGGCCGTCACAGATTAGTACTGAGTGGCACACCGGTTGAAAATTCAGTCATTGATTTGTGGTCGATTATGGCTTTTGCCAATCCAGGATTACTCGGAAATCTGAAATTTTTCCGACAACACTTTGCCAATCCCATTGAAAAAGAGAAGGATGAGGCTACAGCAGATAAACTCAGGACTTTAATTAATCCATTTATACTGCGGCGCACCAAAAAACAAGTAGCACAAGACCTGCCAGACCGCATCGAGCAGATTCACTATTGCGACATGACCGATCGTCAGGAGGAAGTCTACGAAAAGCTGAAATCAGGCTTTAGAAATGAGATTTTAGAAGCTATCGAAAAGCAGGGCTTGGTACGTTCTCAGATGTTATTGTTGCGTGGACTAACTGTCTTGCGGCAAGTAGCTAACCATCCTGCCATGGTGGATGATGGCTATCATGATAGCTCTGGAAAGTTTGAGGAAGCCATGCGTATGCTGAAAAATGCGCTGCATGAAGGACATAAAATCCTGGTTTTCTCTCAGTTTGTCAAACATTTGCGCCTGGTTAAAAAACGTTTGGAGAAGGAAGGTATTGAACACCTTTATCTGGATGGGCAAACGGCCCGGGATACCCGACGGGATCTGGTAAAAACTTTCAACACACGTCAGGATTTAAAAGTATTTCTAATTTCGTTGAAGGCTGGTGGCTTGGGTTTGAACCTTACTTCGGCCGATTATGTGGTTTTGCTCGATCCTTGGTGGAATCCAGCGGTTGAACAGCAAGCCATTGACAGATCACATCGAATTGGTCAGACGCGTAAGGTTATTTCCTACCGCTTTATCACCAAAAATTCAGTTGAAGAGAAAATTCTTGCCTTGCAGGACCGCAAACGTACCATTAGTGATAGTCTGGTTTCCGCGGAGCAATCTTTTGTCAAATCATTGAATGTAGAAGACATTCAAGCCATGCTCAGTTAACAGGCGTTAATACTTTGCCTGTTGTAAAAGCAAATGTGCTGTTAAATTTGGTTAAGCGCCTCAGGAATACACTTTCTCTGTGCCAATTACTGCTTTTTTTGACACTCAGAACGACGACTTTGTTAAACATATCCTTTCTGCGTGTTTTGGTGGTGGTGATTGGCTTTTCGCTTTTCACGCTTTTGGCCGTGCAGTTTTATTGGTTGAATAACGCCATCCGCCTGGAGCAACTCAATTTTGTGAGCCTGGCGAACAGTGCGATCAACGACATTGCTAAGCGTATGGAAGGACAGGAGGCGCTGGATGCCCTATATCGGGCTGCTCAACGAACAGAGCAACACAACGCCCAACGCATACGGGATGTAGTCATTACCCCGGGAATGCCGGCGGGAAGTATGGGTGGCGACCAATTAGGCACCTTTCGCGAGCCGGGAAGTAATTCCAATCGCCTCAATCAATTGAATTTATCTGTTATGTCGCAAGCCGGCGGTCCGGTTGATACGACTACTGCGTTTTTAGAGCAATTATTGGGTGACAAGGACCTGGCGTCGAACCGTAACCTAATGGTAGAGTTCGTCAAAGAGATCCAGTTAAGCCGACAACGGGCGCTTGGTGAAAGGGTTGATCGTAAAGTTCTCGATTCATTGATTCAGCAAGTCTTAGGAACCTATGGTATTCATACCGAATACATCTATGAATTGGTAAAAGCGGATAATGCTTTCTTTAAACGCATTGCTGCTGAAAACCGGGAGGAGGGAGCACAGCGGGTCTTTTTTGGCAAGATGTTTCCCAGCGATCTGGTGCCCACTCACACCTATCTGGTGATACGTTTTGTAAATCAACAGCCCTATTTTTTTAAAAATATTGCGAAACAATTGGCGTTATCGCTGGCTGCATTGGTTTTGTTGGGATTTGCCTTTTATATGTTGGTGACCTTATTGTTTCGCCAAAAGCGTTTGTCGGAACTTAAAACCGACTTCATTAATAATATGACCCATGAATTAAAAACCCCAATAGCCACCATCACCCTGGCCAGTGAAGCACTTTTTGATTCGCGTATCTCCCGGGAACCTGCCACACTCATGCGTTACAACCGCATCATCTACGATGAAAACCAACGACTCAAAAACCATGTCGAGCGTATTTTGAATATTGCCTTACTCGAAAAATCAGGTTTTTCGCTTCATTACAATACCGTTGATGTGCACGCCTTGCTGGAGAAAGTCATGGAACAAAGTGAGCTTCGTATTCGTCAAAGTGATGCCAGGTTGAGTCTGATTAAAGAGGCCACACAAAGCCGTATACCTGCCGATGAAATGCATCTGATCAATGTATTTACCAATTTGATCGACAATGCACTTAAATACACCCGACTTAATCCCAACATTGTCATTAAAACGAGCAATACCCGTATTGGGCTTACGGTTCAGGTAAGCGACAATGGCATTGGTATGACAGCCAGTCAGCAGAAAAAGATATTCGACAAATTCTACCGCGTTCCTACGGGCGATGTTCATGATGTAAAAGGTTTTGGCCTTGGTCTGGCTTATGTAAAAACCATCATCGAATTGCACGGCGGAAGCATACTTGTCCACAGTGAACCAACTAAAGGAAGTACATTTGAAGTGTATCTGCCTTTTGAACAACATAAACTCAACTAGCGATGGAAATCAACGATTCGATCAAAGTACTTCTGGCGGAAGACGACATTAATCTGGGAACCATACTCTCGGAACGGCTAAAGATGAAGGGATTTGAAGTAGATCTCGCGCCTGATGGTGAAAAAGCTTATTCACTTTACGGTCAAAAGCCATACGATTTACTCATACTCGACATTATGATGCCGCTCAAAGATGGCTTTACATTGGCGAAGGAAGTCCGTAAGCAGGATGAAGAAACACCCATCATTTTTGTTACCGCCCGTTCTATGAAGGAGGATGTGCTCAAAGGTTTCGATCTGGGTGCTGACGACTATCTCACCAAACCTTTCAGCATGGAAGAGCTCATGATGCGTATTCACGCTGTGCTCAAAAGAACTCGAAAAAAGTCTAGTTCGGCAGTATCCGAGCCAGATACCTATGTTTTTAGCAAAATTGATTTCAACTATATTACCCAGCATTTACGGGTGGATGGTGTTGATTTCGACTTAACCAGTAAGGAAGCCGATTTGCTCAAACTACTTTGCTATAACCGCAATGAAGTAGTGGCCAGAGAAGAAGCTTTAAAACGAATTTGGGGCAGCGATACTTATTTTAACGGCAGGAGTATGGATGTTTTTATTTCAAAGCTCCGCAAAATGCTCTCTGGCGATACCAACCTGGAAATTATGAATGTGCATGGTAAAGGATTTAAGTTGGTCGTGAAAGAAACGGAGGGGTAGCAGCTCCGAACAAGAGGGTTATATTTGCGTCACAAAAACCTGCACGTGACCTTAATCAAATCTATCTCAGGCATACGGGGTACCATTGGTGGTATTCCCGGCGATGCGCTCACCCCCCTCGATGTCGTAAAATTTGCAGCTGCCTTTGGTAGCTGGGTAATAGAAACCACTGGCAACAAAACCATGGTTATTGGCCGCGATGCCCGTTTATCGGGCGACATGGTAAATAAATTGGTTGTCGCCACCTTACAAGGCTTAGGCATGAGGGTAATAGATGCCGGCTTATCTACTACACCAACTGTAGAAATGCTCGTACCTGCCGAAAAGGCAGGGGGTGGTATTATACTCACGGCATCTCACAATCCTAAACAATGGAATGCACTTAAACTATTGAATGCAAAAGGCGAGTTCATCAGTGGTGATGAGGGTGCTGAAATACTCCGCAGGGCTGATGCTGAAAGTTTTTCTTTTGCAGAAGTAGATGATTTGGGCGCCTATGAAACGCGTCCCAATGCCATACATGAGCATATACAAGCCATTTTAGCCCTACCATTGGTAGATGTGGCGGCGATCAGGCAGCGAGGTTTTAAAATAGCTGTCGATGCCGTGAATTCTACCGGTGGCATAGCCGTACCGATGTTATTGGAGGCATTAGGTGTACAAACCGTCTACAAACTCTATTGCGATCCTACCGGGCATTTCCCGCACAATCCGGAGCCCTTACCCGAACATCTGATTGATATTTCAGCCCTGGTGAAAGAAAAGGGGGCAGATTTAGGCATAGTCGTAGACCCGGATGTTGATCGCCTGGCTATTGTAAATGAAGACGGTAGTATGTTCGGCGAGGAGTATACCCTGGTGGCTGTAGGTGACTATGTATTGCAGCATACCCCCGGTAATACAGTGTCAAATTTATCTTCAACCAGAGCTTTACTTGACGTTACTGAAAATTATGGTAAACAGTATTTTGCATCCGCAGTTGGAGAAGTGAATGTGGTGGTAAAAATGAAAGAAGTAGGAGCTGTAATTGGTGGAGAAGGCAATGGAGGTATCATTTATCCTGCCCTTCATTATGGCAGAGATGCCCTGGTTGGCATTGCCCTATTACTGACTCATTTGGCAAAAACAGGCAAATCGGCCAGTGCCTTACGGGCCAGTTATCCGAACTATGTTATCAGTAAAAACAAAATCGAACTTACCCCGGACATTGATGTCGATGGCATTTTGCTCAAGATGAAAGCAAAATATGCCAATCAAAAAATCAATGATTCCGATGGTGTACGTATAGATTTTCCGGGTGAGTGGGTGCATTTTCGCAAGTCGAATACTGAGCCCATTATTCGTATTTATGCAGAAAGCAAAAGCGCTGAAAATGCAGATGCCCTAGCTCAAAAAATGATAGCTGATATTAAATCCTTGCGCTGATGAACCCAATTTATTTCGATAATGCGGCAACTACTCCCTTACATCCGGAAGTGGTTGAAGCCATGCTGCCCGTGATGCAAACCACCTTTGGCAATCCGTCATCGACCCATGCTTTAGGCAGAATTGCACGAACAGAAATTGAAAAAGCGAGAAGAAGTATTGCCAAATTATTGAATTGCACACCTGCTGAGCTGTTTTTTACCTCAGGGGGTACCGAGGCCGACAATATGGCCATACGATGTAGTGTGCATGATTTGGGTGTAAAACACATCATTTCAACTAAAATTGAACATCATGCCGTAACCCATACGCTCGATGAGCTCGAAAAAGACGGACTCGCTCGAATCAGTTATGTGAAATTGCTTCCTAATGGCCATATCGACCTACATGAATTGGAAAGTTTGCTGCAATATGAGGGGCCAACTTTAGTCACCCTCATGCATGGCAACAACGAAATTGGTAATATGATAGATTTGCAGGAAGTGGGCAGTCTGTGCAGAAAGTATAATGCCTATTTTCATTCCGATACGGTGCAAACCATGGGTTATTTTGCCATGGACCTGCAAAATACGCCTGTCGATTTTGTAAATGGAGCCGGTCATAAGTTTAATGGTCCAAAGGGAATAGGTTTCATTTATATCCGTGCCGGCGTAGGTATAAAGCCCTTGATTCACGGTGGAGCCCAAGAGAGAAATATGCGGGGTGGTACCGAGAATATCTATGGTATCGTAGGTTTGGCCAAAGCACTCGAAATAGCTTACCGTGAGCTGGAGGTAAAAGAAAAGCACATTCGCGACATCAAAGCCTATTTCATAGCGCAGCTCAGAAAAGAAATTCCGGGCGTAGCCTTTAATGGTGATGCTGAGGGTAGGAGTTTGTATACCGTCCTAAATGTTTCCTTCCCCCCAACCGATAAGGCCGAAATGTTGTTATTTAACCTCGATATTGCTGGTATTTGTGCTTCGGGTGGCAGCGCCTGTTCATCAGGATCGAATGTAGGCTCTCATGTGCTTACTGGCATTGGTTCCAATCCCGATCGACCGGCGGTTCGCTTTTCTTTTGGCAAACAAAATACCAAAGCAGAAATCGATTTTACTATCAGCAAACTCAAAGAAATCCTTGGCTGTTAACTACAAGCCAACAAGGAAGTCGAGCGTATTCAGGCCATCAGCATAATCCCAAAGCTCAGGATGTTGGCTTTGACCGAAGGCGATGGTATTTATGCCGTGTATTGGGTGTCCAACCACACATTGCAACTGATCGTCGAGGCGTTGAATCCGGTTAACTAAGGCAGACTCCTGTTCGTAATATTCGTAAAAAACAACACTGATAGGTGAGCCAAGTCCTTCCGCTTCACGTAAGATGAGGAGATGATTGGTGAGATGAGGGTCTCGGTTAACCAGAAGCAGCGCCAGGTTGTAATCGAGATTATTGGCATAGCGCGTATTTCCATTCATGCGTTCGCGAAAACCCTCGGATTGCTCAAATAGCTGGCTGAAATTATAAGCCTTCGGTACAAATAATTTGGACACCGACCTACAGCCCAAGCCATAATAACTGAAAATATCTTCTGCTAAAGCCGTTAATTCTTCAGCCGTTTCCCGGCCGGTGAGTATGGCCACAGAATTCCTGTTTTTACGAATGATATGGGGAATGTGTTTGAAATAGTGTTCAAAGTACCGACTAGAATTATTGCTTCCTGTGGCAATGAGGGCATCAATTCCGTGCATGCGTTCGGTAAGCGTAATGCGCTGTTCAAGCTCAGGTGAAATGTTCAGCAGCAATTCAATGATTTGCTGCAAAAGCAAAGTGTCGTCGGAGGAAGGCTTAACAATGGCATGGTGACCACTCGCCAGTACAGCCAGTAAATCATGGAGACCAACCAAAGGTATATTTCCTGCCATGATGATGCCCACCTTTTTAGGGTTTTGGGTAGGAGGATAGGGTTTTAACCAAGTATTGAGCTTTTCTGGCTGGAGTAAATTAGTCCAGGCTTCCCAACAATTCTGGACTTCAAGTGGGGTAAACCAAGGATTATTTTGGGCTACACGCGCTAAAAATGAGGGTGTTTCCGGCTGCTGTGGAAGTTTGTTCAGCTGTTGCCCTAAGGCACTAAAAATTGAAATAGAATCCAAACCCTTTGTTTTATTAGTGGTTGTAAGCTTTGTGCATTAATTTCGCACCACAAAGAAAACGAAAGAGGAGTAATCCATGGCAATTATCATTACCGACGAGTGTATCAACTGTGGCGCTTGTGAGCCTGAATGCCCGAATAACGCCATCTACGAAGGTGGTGTCGATTGGTCTTATGCCGATGGTACAGGTGTCAAAGGTAATTTCTTGACTTCTGCCGGCAAAAGCGTAGATGCTGATGAACGTCATGCGCCAGTTTCGGACGATATTTATTATATCGTGCCGGATAAATGTACTGAGTGCGTGGGTTTTCACGAAGAACCGCAGTGTGCTGCAGTTTGTCCTGTCGATTGCTGCGTGCCAGATCCTGATCATGTAGAAAGTGAAGACATACTGCTCGCTCGAAAAGCAGCACTTCATCTCGAATAAGGAAAAGGCCACTGAATGTGGCTTTTTTTATACACATCTCTGCGGATTGGCCGTATTAATATCTTCACCACTTTGTCTCAAATACTATATTTGTTCTTATGCGAATAGGCATTTTTTTCGGAGGAAATTCCCGGGAGCGGGAAGTGTCCTTTGCCGGTGGCAGAACCGTTTATGACAATCTGAACAAAGCACTTTTTGAGGCTGTACCCATTTTTGTTGATAGTTTCGGCAATCTGGTTTTGCTCGATTGGGAATACCTTTACAAAGGCAGCATAAGGGATTTTTATCCACCGGTACAGTTTTTAAAACCAAGTCCGAATCAGTTTCAAGTTTATGCCGAACAACTGGCACCTGCCAATCGAGAAGAAGCCTTGGCGTATCTTGCTCCTCTAGGCAAAGTTTTGAGTTGGGAGGAGCTACCCCAGCATATCGATTTTGCCTTTTTGGCATTGCATGGTCGCAATGGTGAAGATGGTCGTATTCAGGCCATATTGGAATGGGTAGGCTTGCCCTACAGTGGCTCGGGCATCGGGGCTTCTGCTTTTGGAATGGATAAAGCCTATCAAAAAAAGCTGATGCAAAAAGGTGGCTTTGCCGTGCCTGCTTTTGCTACCCTCAGCCGACAAGATTGGTTAAACCTGCCAGTAACAGGCCGACAAATACTACGCGAAACTATCCAAAAACAAGTTGGCTTTCCGCTAGTCGTGAAAGCAGCTAACCAGGGGAGCTCTATTGGTATCAGTGTTTTACAGGATGCTAAGCCTGATTCTTTCGTAAACGCCATTGATAATGCATTTTTTATAGCAAGAATTTCGACAGCACAATGGACAGATAAATCGGAAGAAGAACGCATCCAGTATTGCCGTGAATTCAGCGATATCCGTTCAGGAATAGGCTTACCGGCAGTTGTTTCAGGAACTGATAAAATTATTCATCATCCAGAAGAGTTACTAAGTTACCTGAATGAACAATTAGCAAATTCAACTCAGGAAATAGTTTTAGAAGCCGAGGATGGCGAACGGACTGTGCTATTTGAACAGTTTATTCAAGGCAGGGAATTTAGTTGTATCGTCATTCA
Source organism: Bacteroidota bacterium (assembly GCA_036787895.1). Classification (GTDB taxonomy): domain Bacteria; phylum Bacteroidota; class Bacteroidia; order UBA7662; family UBA7662; genus UBA7662. The sequence goes on from DAIQOK010000001.1 coordinate 147,415, forward strand.
ACTGGAAGATGGCCGACCGGTTGCCTTACCACCTACAGCTATTATCAAAGGCAAAGAACTCTTTGATTACCGGTCGAAATATCTCCCTGGACTTTCTCGCAAGCTAACGCCTATCGATTTGCCGTCGGCAGATATTGAACGGATCAGGGAAGCTTGCACCACCTTATTCTCCACCTTTGAGTTTAATGTTTATGCACGAATTGATGGCTTTTATACTCCAAATGGAGATATTTTACTGAATGACCCGAATACCACTTCCGGTATGATGCCTTCTTCTTTCTTTTTCCACCAGGCGGCTGAAATTGGTTTAAATCCGAGTCAGTTTTTGACGTATATCATTCGGACTTCTTTGCTGCAGCGATTCCGTCAGGGCATGGCATCTAAACAACTGGCGACACTTTCCAGCCGATTAGATGAAAATCTGAAAAGTCTGCGTACCGCAGCCTCCAGTCGTAGGAGAATCGCAGTGATTATGGGTGGTTACTCTTCTGAGCGCCACATATCGGTAGAGAGTGGTCGGAATATTTATGAAAAACTGAGTGCCTCTGCCGAGTACGAGCCGGTAAGCGTGTTTTTAACCGGCAACGCTTCTGAAATGCGCATGTATCACATACCCATTAATCTACACTTGAAAGACAATGCGGATGACATTAAAAATAAAATTGAACATTTCAACGTCCATCCTTTGATTCGTCAGATTCAGGAGCAATGTGAAGAGATTACCAATTTATTTGCCTTTAATGCCATCAGAGCGCCGGAATTGTGGGATTTTAAACGATTGGCAATTGAAGTTCAGGAAGTATTTATTGCTTTGCATGGTCGACCAGGTGAAGATGGCACATTACAGCAAGAACTGATTAAGGTGGGCCTGCCTTACAATGGTTCATCACCCGAAACCAGTGCCATAACCATTAACAAGTTTGAAACCAACGAAATCCTCCATCGTGCCGGCATTTTGGTCGCCCGGCATAAGCTGGTGCAGCAGTTGGATTATCCTGATTTGGATACTTTGGTAGAAGATATCAGCAACAGTTTTCGTTTCCCAATCATCGCCAAGCCGGTTGATGATGGCTGTTCATCCGCAGTCAAAAAGCTGCGCAATAAAGCTGAATTAAAAGCCTACGCCCAACAAATCTATCGGGAAACCGAAGATTTATTGGTAGATGCCGCCGTGATTTTGGCATTGAGGCCTAAAGAAGAGTTCCCTCAGAAATCAGCTTTTTTGGTAGAAGAATTCATTGAAAAGGGAGATGCCCGCTTCTTCCTGGAAGTAACCGGTGGTATGCTCACCCACCTTAATCCCGCCGGAGAGCGTGTTTACGAAATTTTTGAACCTTCCGAAAGTCTGGCAGAAGGAGAGGTACTGTCGTTGGAAGAAAAATTCCTCGCCGGAGAAGGACTGAATATTACCCCTGCACGGTATACCGACAATTTTCAGGATAACCAAACCGTTAGTGCTGTCGTCAGGCAAGAGCTTGAAAAGGTTGCACGTTTACTAAATGTTGAAGGTTATTGCCGCATCGATGCTTTTGTGAAGATTTGGGATATGCAGCGCATTGAAGTATACATCATCGAAATCAACTCCCTGCCGGGCATGACACCAGCCACCTGTATTTTTCACCAATGTGCCATCAATGGCTATAAACCATTTGATTTTATCGATAAGATCATGAATTATGGCCGTCAAAAAAATCTTGTAGCGTGAGTTTTTTCCAGTTTATCTCCAGCAAGACTTTTCTTAAACACTTGTTGCTTGCCATAGTTTTGTTTTTTGCAGTGGCCACCGGCCTGATGCAGTATCTGAAGATTTTTACCCGCCATGGGCAAGAAATTGAAGTGCCAGATTTGGCAGACCTACATATAGATCAGATTGACCTTATTTTAAGTGAAAAAAGTTTACGCTATCAGGTTATAGATTCGACTTATCTGGCAGGGAAACAACCCCAACTGGTATATGACCAGGACCCGCGTCCCGGGAGCAAGGTAAAGGAGGGTAGAACCATTTATCTTTCAATTACCAGCTCAAATACGCCTAAGGTAAAATTACCCGATTTGGTTGATTTGTCGCTACGAAAAGCAACGATTGATTTGAAGAATCTGGGGTTGTCGTTGGGTGAACTGATTATGAGGCCTGATATCGCCAACAATGTGGTCCTCGAAATGCAGCTAAATGGAAGTAAGGTTTTTCCGGGAAGAGAAATTCCCAAAGGAACGACCATCGATTTGGTTGTGGGCATTTATAATATCGACTCTCTGGTAGCCATACCTAATTTATCGGGATTGACGGTGGAAGAAGCTCGATTTTATTTAAGTGAATCTGCATTATACCTGGGAAGAATAAGTTATGAGGGTACAATAAGGGATAGTAGCAAGGCGTTGGTAGTCCGTCAGTTTCCTGAGGTAGATGATGAAGAACTGATAAACACCATGTCGTATATCGACATATGGGTAGCCCAGCCGTAATGATGGAGTTGAGACGAATTTTTTGGATCTGTTTGATCCTGCTTGGTGGGGCAGTTAAAGCCCAGGAAATTGTATTGCCGCTTACAGAAAATGTTCGCTTAAAATCCATGCCTTCTCCTAGAACTGCTAATTTGCTGGATACCTTAAATTTGCCTTTCATCGACGATTTTTCGAGCAGCGAGGTACATCCTAATCCGGCTTTATGGCTCGACCGAGACGTTTTTATCAATGGGGACATGGCCATTAATCCGCCAACCTTGGGTGTGGCAACTTTTGATGGTTTAAATGCACAGGGCAAGGCCTACGACAACAGTTCGCCTACAACCTACGGTCAGGCTGATTTTCTAAGTTCCCATGCTATTGATCTGAGTGCCTATACACCGGCAGATTCCGTTTATATTAGTTTTTTCCTCCAACCTAAAGGCTGGGGTGATGCCCCGGAAACCCGGGATTCGATAGTACTTCAGTTTTTTAACAGTGCCGCACAATGGGTAAGCGTGTATAGTCGCGCTGGGGGGGCATTAGATACCTTTAGGCAAGTGCTGGTTGGCCTGAAAAGCCCGGACTGGTTTCATAGCGGCTTTCGTTTTCGGTTCATGAATTATGCTTCACTCACCGGTTTTGTGGATTTGTGGCACCTCGATTATGTCAGATTAGCTGCTGGACGTTCTTCGAATGACACTTTACTCGATGATGTCGCCTTTCGCAATAGACCGTCATCACTACTGAATCGGTATCAAGAAATGCCTTATGACCAATATCTGGCAGATAGCAATCGGTATAGAGTAGCCACACACGGTGCCACTGCTTTTAACTTAAATCAGGATAAAAACACCGGTTTTAACTACCGTGCCCTCGAGCTTCATCAGCAGTCAACGGTCTTCAACAGTACGCCATTTAGCATAACTTTTACAGGACAATCAACTTTTGCCTTTAATAGTCCGTTATTTTCGATACCCAATCTTCCTCAAGATTCTCTCACTTTGCAATTGAGTTATCATTTAAATGCCGTCCCCGACATACTTCCGGCCAACGATACCGTAAAACGCATCCACCGTTTCTGGAATCACTATGCTTATGATGATGGGATAGCCGAAGCTTCTTACGGACTCAATGTCCTTGCTGGTCAGATTGCCTATAAATTCGCGCTTTCTAAGGCAGATTCATTGCGTGGTATGTTGATCTACTTTGTTCAGAACACAGAAAATGTAGCCAATGAGCTGTTTAACCTTAAAGTCTGGAAGTTTATTGGTGAAGGACAGCTGACTGGAAGTGAGCAAGTACTTTATGAGCAGACTTTATTGTCGCCTGAATATGCCGATAGCCTGGGGCAGTATTATTATTATCCTTTTGAAACAGCTGTTGCGGTGTCAGATACTTTTTATATCGGCTGGCAGCAGGGCACAAACAAAATTCTGAATTTGGGTCTTGACCGGAACAACAATGCCAATGCCTATATGCATGTGAATACCGATGGTCGCTGGCTACAGTCGAGCATTGCAGGCGCCTGGATGATGCGGCCAGTAGTGGGCAAAGCGATCAGTTGGCCAACTGCCATTCGCCCCATGCAGTCGTTGTCAAGCAAAATTTACCCTAATCCTACACATTCTCAGCTATTTGTTGAGGCTGAAACTGGCTTTAGTTACGCTGTTTACGATATGCAGGGGCGATTACGGTCATCAGGAAGCAGTGAAAATCGTTTAGAAGTAGAAACGGCCTTATGGCCCGCAGGCTTGTATTTTATACGTTTGCAAGATAATGCCAATCGCGTGGCACATCATAAATTCATCGTTCAACACTGAACCGGAAAGCCGTACCTTTGCGCCCAAATAGAAGTTATGGCCAGCGTAAAATTTAAAACTCCTTCGGCATCCTATACGGTGATGAATGAGTTAATACTCCCCAACGATACCAACACCCTGAATAATCTGATGGGAGGCAAGTTGCTACATTGGATGGATATCTGTGCTGCTATTGCAGCTCAAAAACATTCGAATAGAATAGTAGTAACTGCTAGTGTAGATAATGTTTCTTTTCGTAAGGCTATCAAATTAGGCGATGTGGTGACACTCGAAGCCAAGGTCACCCGCAGTTTTAATTCTTCTATGGAAGTGCATATTGAAGTATCGGCCGAGAATATACCCGCTGGTCAAAAATACAAGTGTAATGAGGCCTATTTTACGTTTGTGGCAGTTGACCAGTTAGGCAATCCAATAAATGTACCCGATTTAAAACCCGAAACAAAAGGGGAGCAAAAGTTGTTTGAAGGGGCTTTGCGTCGGCGACAATTACGCCTCATTTTAGCCGGTCGCATGAAGCCTGATGAAGCAACCGAACTACGTTCCTTGTTTTTATCATAAAAAAATCCCATCCGGTCTCGGATGGGATTTTTTCATTATCGCCTATTTAGCTTTATTCTACGGCAAAATCATCGTCTTTCATTTTGGTGTTGGCTTCGGCCGATTTCAAGCTGAGTTCAACAATCTGAATGCCCAAGTCAACGCTCATCTTACCCGGTACTTTGATGCCGCCTTTTACATCCTGGTAATCGGAATAGTCGGTTGTCTGGGTCATCGGTCCTTCCGGTCCTTCGGCACTACTAATTTCACGGATTTTGAGGCCTGTTTTCATATCGTAATACATGCTGGTCTTTTTGCCTTTTGCATTGGTAACTTCCACCCAATAGGCTTCGGAATTAGCAACCGCTTCAATACCTTTGAGCTGCATGCTGTAGCCTGGGCCGAAATACAGCAATTCACCCAACATTGCAGCACTTTCAGCCAACTCATCGAGCTCTTCACCCTCGAGCATTTTGTTGCCCTGCATACCACTCTGTTTGGCTTTTTTACCATTATAGACAACCTTTTGGATAGTCATACTACCATTGATTTTGGCCTCACTCATAAACATATTCGGTGCCTTTTTGGCAATTGTTTGCTCTAAAGCCATATTCTGTACTGTAGCACCCATGACTACCTTCAGGTCCTTGATTTTTTTCCAGTTGGCTTCACCGCCTATCGCATTAATATAATTGCGGACTACAGTTTCTGCAGTTACGCCGGCTGGGATAGGGGTAGTGATAGCTTTTACTGGCTGTCCATAACTATCATAAAATTCCACCTTACCCGACTGGGCGAATACCGCCAGTTTGCTTGCTATTTCATCCCGATTACCAACACAAATAATATAGGCGTTGTCGGGCAGCACATATTTGCCGGCGACACGCCGGATGTCGGCCGGACTCAAGGAATTAAGACGCTGTAAGTAGGTTTTGTAATAGTCTTTGGCCAAACCATAACGTTCTATGTTGATCGCGAAATTGGCCACGGTTTGTGGACGTTCTAAGGAGCGGGCAAAGTTACCGGTCATAAAGTTCAATATTCCCTGAACTTCATCCTGCGGTACATCTTCGTTCCGTAAACGATCCAACTCATAAATAAATTGAGTTACGGCGCTGTCGGTAACAGCTGTCCTAACCTGAGCCGATGCATTAAATTCTCCTACCAATTTATCAGAACGGATATCAGAGTAGGCACCATAAGTATAGCCATGAGTTTCACGCAGGTTTTTGAACAAACGTGCATCGCCGCCACCTAAAATATTATTCATGGCATTGATAGCAATGGCATCAGGGACACCTGGTTTATAATCGACCGGATGAGCAATATTGATGACAGTTTGAACCGCTCCGGTTTTGTTCACAACAATCACACGCCTTCCTTTCGGAGGCGTTGGCATGGTGTAGCTATGACGAGGCACCTCTTTTTTTTCCCAACTGCCAAATGCGCGTTCTATCATTCGTCTCGCTTCATCAAAGCTGATATCACCAACTACAGCCAGGTAACCAACATTAGGTCGGAAATAAGTGCGAAAATGATTTTCGATCATTTTTAGGTTAACCTTTTCGATGCTGGCCTCTGTAACGATTTCTCCGTATGGATGCTTGTTGCCATAAACCAAGGCGTTTCTTACATTGGCTGCAATGGCGTTAGCGTCATCTTTGTTGGTCTGCAAATTGGAGATAGTTAGTTTTTTTTGTTTATCCAGCTCTTCTTGCTTGAAAACAGGGTTGAGAATAATGTCGCTGATGAGGGAAAGCAGGGCCTCACTGTGTTTGCTCAGGCTAGCTGCATAAAAGCCATCGGCAGTAATACTAAAATTGGCACCAAGTAAGTCGATTGCTGCATCCAGCTGTTCTTTTGTTTTGGTGGTCGTAGCGGTGCCCAAAAGACTGCCAGTCAGGTCAACATAACCGGCAGCATCTCCTTCCATAACCGGGTCGTTGTCGAGGACCAATGAAAAGCTCACCCGAGGAAGCTTATTGTTTTCCACCACAAAAACCTGGAGGCCATTGGGAAGTACGAACGATTTGGAATCTTTCAATTGAATGGCCGGGGCCGGACCGGCAGCAGGTCTTTTGCTGCGATCTGTTTTTTGTGCGAACACACTGCTTCCCAGTGCGATTAAACCGAGTAGGGCAATAAATCTTTTCATCATGGCTTATTTTGAACTTTTGGGAAGATAATGGAGGGCTACGCGATTGTTATCGGTGAGGTATTTATTAGCCACCCGACGGATGTCTTCACGGGTTACGTTTTGGTACCTGCTGAACTCAGTATTAATCAGATTGGCATCGCCAAAATAGACCAGATAATTGGCAAGATTTTCAGCAATGCCGGCTACAGAACTGTAAGAGTTCACGAAATCGTTTTCAAACTGGTTTTTCAGCTTTTGGAATTCTTCTTCCGAGATCAAGTTCTTTTTGACGTCTTCGACTTCGGCGAGCATGGCGGCGTCGAGTATATCGGGACCAACACCCATATTCACTATGCCGAACATCAATGCGATGCTCGCATCTTCCAAACCAAGAGGATATGCACCAACAAAAAGGGCTTTTTCATCACGATCAACGATATTTCGCTGAAAACGCGAGCTGTTGCCTTTCGATAATAAGGAGCTCAGCATATCCATGGCATAATAATCTGGCGTACCCTGTGCCGGATATTTGTAGGCATGTACCACAGCCGGTAACTGGATATTGTCGTAAACCGTGTCCCTTATTTCCTTGGGTTGAGCCGGTTCTACCACCTTGGGACGGGCTATAGGAGACTTACCTTTCGGAATTTCGCCAAAATAGGCAGCTATCCATTTTTTGGTTTGTGCAATATTAATGTCGCCAGCAATGGAAAGTACTGCATTTTCAGGTACGTAATATTTCTTGTAGAAATCGTAAAACTCTTCCCGTTGGGCAGCATTCAGGTGTTCCATGGAGCCTATGATACTGCGACCATAGGGATGCACAGTGAAAACCCGCTTCATGGTCTCGTCAATCAAGGAACCATAGGGGGTATTGTCGTAGCGTTGACGACGTTCTTCCTTTACTACTTCACGCTGGGTTTCTATGCCAACATTTTCAATTTTGGCATGAAGTAAACGCTCCGATTCCATCCACAAAGCCAGTTCCAATTGATTGGAGGGCAGTATTTCGTAGTAAAAAGTGCGGTCATAAGAGGTATTGGCGTTTAAGGTGCCACCATTTTCTTTGACCAACTTCATATATTCACCACGGCCGATATATTCACTGCCTTCGAAAAGTAAATGTTCGAAGAAATGGGCAAACCCTGTCCTTGCCGGATCTTCGTTTTTAGAACCTACATGGTACAGAACGCTTACCGCTACAATGGGTGTGCTGTTATCCTGATGTAGAATTACGCGCAAGCCATTTTTTAAAGTATACTGTTCAAATTTTATCCTGTCTTTTTGCGCCCAGGCCGATGAGCCTGCAAAAAGGACCAAGGTCAACAGTATTAGTATTTTTCTCATAACTTAAATTTGGAGTAGTACGAATATAGTTCTATGGAAACGGAGAATAGGAAAGCTCCTCTCAATTAACAATTTATCACAGTTTTACCATCCAGCCGAATTTGTCGGCTGTTTTTCCGGTTTTAATAGCGTCGAGCTGATTTCTCAATGTATTCGACAAGACCCTGGTTTCGATCGCGGGCAATACCATATCAAAGCCTTTGTAGCTTATTGTATGAATATGAGCGATAGTTGCTGCTGTTCCTGTGCCAAATGCATCCTTAAGTTTGCCTTTGTTGAACGCCTCAAAAACTTCTTCGATGCTGATTTTCCGAACCTCAACCTTATAGCCGGCTTCTTTAGCCAATTTAAGCATACTATCACGGGTAATGCCTTCAAGTATTGTTCCTTCAGCAATTGGTGTAATTAAGGTGTCGCCAATTTGGAAGAATAAATTCATGGTGCCCGACTCCTCTACATACTTCATTTCTTTGCCATCCAACCATACCAATTGGTCGTAGCCTTCCTGACGGGCAAATTTGAGGGGCAGCATGCCAGCGGCATAATTGCCTGCCACTTTAGCATAACCGGTACCTCGCGGAAAAGCCCTGACATAATGGTCGCTCACTTTTACTTTCAAGGGTGCAGTGTAGTAAGAGCCCACCGGACAGCAAAAAATAATGAAACGGTAGCTTTCAGAAGGTCGTATGCCCACGTATTCATCGGTAGCAAACATGAAAGGCCGAATGTAGAGCGAATTGTTTTCGTTTTGGGGTATCCAGGCCTGATCAACTTCAAGTAAGGCCATCAAGCCGCCAATGAAGTATTTTTCAGAGATGGCAGGCATACACAAACGTTCGGCCGACTTATTCATCCGTCGGTGATTGGCATCTGGTCGAAAAACCTGGGGTTTACCCTCCTGATCACGATAGGCTTTCAGTCCCTCGAAGATAGACTGTCCATAATGTAAAGCCGAAATAGCGGGACTTAATGGAATGGGTTCGTAAGGAACAATACGGGCATTGGTCCATTTGCCCTCGATAAAATCAGCGATAAACATATGGTCACTGAATACCTTTCCAAAGGGTATGTTGTCAAAATCGACTTCTCCTATGCGGCTTTTAGCCACCTTTTGAATTTTGAGATTAGGAAGCATTGAATAGATTTGTATGAAGTCCAAAAATACGGATTCAAGGCCGTAATTTTGAGGAAAACCCGCACTATGTCCAAATCCGCTTTAGAAACAGAAGTAGATCAATTACAAGCTAATGGTGCGTTTTTGAGTGATTTCCTGAATGTACCACTATTTGATTTAACTCAGGAGAGGCCAGTAGCTGTTGCCACATTGGCTCGAACTGCAGAACAAAACAAACTAGCTCAAGTACAAGCTCAAGTCGATAAAATTGCGCCGCAGCCACCCGTATCATCAACGCCTGTTACCTCGCTGCCTGCAGCTCCCAAGGTGGTCATGACTAAACCAATAGCTGGAATTCCTCCCAGAAAAAATTATGGTGGTAAATATGTTATTTGGACGCCAAATCAACCCTTACCGGAAGAGCGTATTCTCATCAAAAAGATCATTGAAGCAGTAGGCATCCCAGCTGCCAGTCTGGTGCTTGAAACTGCCACTACAACGGAACATGCCGATTGGTCGACAACACCCTTTGTGTTTGCCTTTGGGATTCAATTTGTGCCCGGTGGACTGCATACGGTAAATAGTTGGCAAGGTACCCAATTGTTAAAGACCGTCACTTTATCAGCATTGAACACTGATTTAAATCAGAAAAAGGTTTTGTGGGCTGTACTCAAACAGGCCTTTAAATTATGATTTCACTTGTTTTTGCTTCGGCCAATGCCCACAAAGTCGCCGAATTGCGACAGCTAATGGCCCATTTACCCATCCAACTGCTGAGCCTGGCGGATATCGGTTTTACGGCTGATATTCCTGAAACTGCAAATACTTTGGAAGGAAACGCCCTGATAAAAGCCAGTGCCATAGCCACGTCATATGCATTGCCCTGTTTTGCCGATGATACCGGATTGGAAGTGGAAGCACTCGGTGGTCGACCAGGGGTATTTTCAGCTCGTTATGCCGGTGAGCCGAGTGATAGCGCTAAAAACAGAAGTAAGTTATTACAGGAGATGCAGGGTAAAGTCAATCGACAGGCGCAATTCAGAACAATTATTTGTTTGTTATTAGCCGGAAAAACTTACTATTTTGAAGGAAAGGTCGAAGGGACAATCCTTGAACATGAGCAAGGCAACGGTGGTTTCGGTTATGATGCACTTTTTCAGCCAAATGGCTACGACCAAAGTTTTGCGGCCATGCCAACTGCCTTAAAAAACAGTATCAGTCACCGCGGCAGGGCAGTGGAACAACTCATTGAGGCTTTAGGTCGACTGATTTAAGGCAATCGCTGCCAGCGTTTCTATCCACTTGGGGTGGTCGTTCAAACTGGCTACCAATTGCACCTTTTCGCCACCGGATGCTTCAAATTCGGCTTGATATTCAACACCAATTTCAAAGATGGTCTCCAGGCAATCGGCTACGAAGGCAGGAGAGAAAACCAAAATGCGCTTTTTCCCCTGGTGGGCTAATGCATCGAGCGTTTCTGAAGCATAGGGTTGGATCCAGGGTGTTTTTCCTAGTCGGGACTGAAAACAAACTGTGTATTGCTCCCGCTTAATACCTAATTGGGCAGCAATTTTATGGGCTGTTTGGTGGCATTGTGCACCATAACAGCCTGCATTTGTTGCAGTAAGCTGTTCACAACAACCCGCACTTTGCTGGCAATGTTTGTTTTTATCGGCTTTGAGCAGCTGGCGAACAGGAAGTCCATGAAAGCTGAATAAAATATGATCATAACTGCCAAGCTCATATGCGCTCGCATTGGCAACAAAGGTGTCGATCAGGCCAGGATGATCGGCATAACTGTTCACAAACTCCAGTTCAGGGATGGTTTGCCATTTACTCACTTCTTCCATCACTTTTTGGTGTACTGAGCCGGTAGTAGCGGAGGCATATTGCGGAAACAGCGGTATGATGCGTATTTTTTTGAGGTTAAGCTGCTCCATTTCCCGGAGTATGGAGGCAATAGACGGACTTTGGTAGCGCATGGCCAGGCGAACTACATAGTCGGTACCGAGTTTTTCCTGAAGTAATTCGGTCATGCGGCGACTATAATACATCAAGGGTGATCCGTTTTCTGTCCAGATTGCCTGATACGTTTTGGCAGATTTCGGAGCCCTGAACGGCGCAATAATTCCTCGCACCAATAAATTACGGGGAATAACAGGGATATCGATGACTCGGGGATCCAGTAGAAATTCTTTCAGATATTTTCTGACATCGCTAATAGCGGGAGAGTCGGGTGTGCCTAAATTGACCAGCAAAATGCCGGTTTGTTGTTTTTTCAATGTCGTGAATTAGTCCGTGAACTTATAACCTACACCTCTAACACTGTGAAGGTGCTTTGGGTTTTTCGGATCCAGTTCAAAATATTTGCGAAAGGCAAGAATGAAGTTATCAATGGTGCGGGTAGAAGGAAATACATCGTAACCCCATACCTTTTCGAGTATTTGTTCGCGACTTACTACCTGGTCTTTTTTCTCAATCAGCAGTTTAAGAAGCATGGTCTCCCGTTTGGTTATTTGGAAGGAACCTTTGGAATTGGTAACGGTAAAAGTGCTGAAATCAACCTCATTATCACCGAAACGATATTTGTACAGCTCTTTTTCCTTCTCAGTGCCCTTTAAGCCCGACTTTACCAGTATGCCTACACGAAGTAGTAATTCTTCCAGATTAAACGGTTTGGTCAGATAGTCGTTGGCACCCAGTTTGAGTCCCTTAACACGATCTTCTGAACTGTTTTTGGCACTCAGCACCAAAATTGGCGTGTCGCGGTTCTCCAAGCGAATACGCTCACTCACATCAAAACCATTCATGGTTGGAATCATGATATCGAGTATGACCAGGTTAAATCGGCCTTCGCGTATGGTATTTAGCGCATCGAGCCCGTCGCCGGTGGCAACCACGGTATAACCCTCGAGTTCGAGATTGAGTTTGATGGTGTCGCGGAGATGCTCCTCGTCTTCAACCAAAAGTATCCTGTAGTTCATATTCAATAGCTGGCATTGTAATTTCGAATATAGAACCTTTCGGATGATTGTCCTTCACTTCAATGGTTCCTTGCATATCGCTGACGATGTTTTTTACAATATAAAGACCAAGTCCGGTGCCTTTGGTAGTGCGGGTCTCCTCATTGCCAACACGGTAAAACTTGTTAAAAATCAACTTTTTATCGGTGTCAGATATGCCATGACCATGGTCAATGACCTGCAAATGCGCTCTTTGGTGGCTGCTGAAAAGTCTTACCCGAATGTTACTGTTTTCATCAGAATATTTGGCAGCATTCTCTATCAAATTAGTAAGCACAGAAATTAACAAGGCTACGTCCGCACTTACGGTGACATTATCGTCGATTTCAGCGAATAAGCGGCTTTCAAATCGTTGGGTATGACTTAGACGTTCAATTACATCCCGGCAAAGCTCACTGAGATTTATATTTCGGGTTTGAATGTGCTGGTTGTGATGTTCAAAACGTGAGGCCAATAGGATTTTTTCAATCAGACTGTCGAGTCTATTTATTTCACTTAAACTATTATCTACCAGCTTATTTTGCTGACTTTCATCAAGTTTTCGTTTAATCAAAGTTTGCAGCATGAGTTTGGCAGAAGCCAAGGGTGTTTTGAGTTCATGGGTTACCGACATAATGAAGTTGGCCTGTAGTCGGTTGAGTTTGTCTTTTTCTTTATAGCTCCGGTAAATGATGACGAATCCCCACAAAAGCAGCAACATGAAAACCAAACCTTCACCTAAAAACATGATGTTGCGGTTTTGTCGGCGCTGTTGTAGCTGAAGTACATAATCCTGATCGACCTGCACCTTGATGTTTTGCTCACTGCCCAGATCAAATTTGAGGCGAGGATATACCGATTGGAAAAAACTGCGAAGCATAGCTGTATCAGCTTCGAAATACCTACCACCCATACGAACCTGTATATTATAACCTGTATGAGAAAATTTACCTTCAATGAGGTTGGCATAAACATCTCTTGAAGCTTGCAAACGGCTCATTTCCAGCAACTCTTTTTGCTGCTGGTGTATGGTTTCGTTAGATGAGATGTGGGCATAAGTCCACCAACTGAAAGCTGCCAAAATGTACACAATGACAATCCAGAAAGCGGTACGGGTACGTGTCATGCCTCAAAAATACGGTCTAAAGTCCGATTGATGATGTCAGCGGTATGTAAGAGTTCTTCTCGACTGTGTTTGGCACTCACAAAGCCCACTTCATAACCCGATGGCCCGAAATAAATATTGTTCTCCAGTAATTCGTGGTGTAAGATTTTAAAGTAGCTCATGCTTGAAGCATCAATCTCATCGGCAGCACGCACGTATGTGCGATCCGAAAAACTTAGCCAGAATACCGATCCAACCGAAAAAATTCGTACGGGGTAGCCTTTACTTTGAACATGACGGCGAATATGACGGACGAACAACATGGTTTTTCGCGTCATTTCTCTATAAAATCCGTCCCGAAGCAATGCAGTGAGCTGGGCTCTTCCTGCCGACATGGCCACTGGATTACCACTCAGGGTGCCTGCCTGGTAAACCGGACCTTCAGGGGAAATAGTCGACATAATGGCTGCACTGGCTCCATAGGCACCAACGGGCAAACCACCGCCGATGATTTTACCAAAGGTGAGGATATCGGGTTTTACCCGGTACAAGCCGGCGGCACCTTCAAAACCTACCCTAAATCCACTGATGACTTCATCAAAAATGAGCAGACTGCCATGCCGATCACACAAATCCCGAAGTTTTTTTAAGAATGCCCTGGTTTGCAATAGCAGTCCGTTATTGGCCGGAATGGGTTCGATGATTATGGCGGCAATCTGATCGGGAAATTGTTTAAATGCGGCTTCCAACGCAGCTTCGTTGTACAAGGGTAAGACAATTGTCTCGTTCACAAAACTCTGAGGAACGCCGGCAGAAGAGCTTTCGCCGAAGGTAACCAGACCGGAACCCGCTTTCACAAGTAAATGGTCGGCATGCCCATGATAACAGCCTTCAAATTTGATGTATTTGTCGCGTTTGGTATAGCCCCTGGCCAAACGGATCGCGCTCATAACCGCCTCTGTTCCTGAGCTTACAAATCTTAATTTTTCAATAAACCGATGGTTTTGAATGATGAGACCTGCCAGCTCATTTTCCTGAACCGTAGGGGCGCCGAAGGAGGTGCCGTTTTCTACAGCATCTAATATGGCTTGACGGACTTCTGGATCGTTATGGCCAAGTATCATAGGCCCCCAGGAGGCGCAGAAGTCGAGATATCGATTGCCGTCGGCATCCCAGAGGTAGGCGCCATCACCTTTGGTAATGAACAGGGGAGTGCCCCCAACCGATTTAAATGCTCTTACCGGTGAATTAACACCACCCGGGAAATAGGTTTTCGCCGTTTCGTATAGGGCAATCGACTTTTGATGTTGCATATAAATCAGGTATAAGCGGTGATATGTGCTTCAAAGGCTGGGAAAGTGGTAATCAATTTAGTGCTATCGGCCAACTCGAAATCATCGAAATGAAAACCAGGGCTTACGATACAGCTCACCAAACAAAAATCAGCCTGAGCCGGCAGCGGTTGTGCTGCAAACCAGGTGTTTTTTGGAATAATCACCTGTTGTGCCATCGGTAGCGGGCCTAAAACGATGGAAGTCAGGCCTCGCTCTTCATTCAGAAAAAATATTTCTACCGGGCTGCCAGCATGATAAAACCAGAACTCGTCGGATAATAAACGATGGTAGCGTGATTTATCGTGGCTTTCCAATAAAAAGTAAATGGAAGTTACCAATGACCTTTCGGACTGATATTGCCCATTAAGCGCGGATAATGGAATATTTTCCTCCGATCGATACATCTCGCGATAAAACCCTCCTTCGGGGTGAGCCAGTAACTGGAGTTCAGAAATGAGCGACCGGGCGTTAATCATGGTATAAAATCAACTTAAGCCAAAAATAGTGGTTGCCAATGCCAATTCGTTATAACCATGACTTAAAATGGGTGAGCGAAAGCCCAATTGTTCCAGTTGATCGGCAGTGGTTTTGCCCATAGCGATGGCTATGGTGTGATCTATTTTTCCACCTTGAGCCACCCAACTTTTCGCATTTGAAGGGCTGGTAAAAAGTACATAATCGGTTTGAGGAAGTTGATCCACGATGTGCTGACTAGTAGTGTAAACAACAACTGTTTCCAAGGCAAGCTTGTTTTCCCAACTTCTCACCAAGGTTTTTTCACTTTGTTCACCCAGCGGAAGCAAAACATTTTCACCAGCCTGAATCGCTCGCATAAAGGTTACCGCAACTTGTTCCACATCAGCGACATCGCCGATGAAATGAGGCTGAAAACCTAATTTTTGCAATTCTTTGGCTGTGCCTGGTCCTACAGCACCAATTTTTTTATGCTCGAGCAATGGAGGATGGAGCTGTAAGGCATGTCTAACAGCATTCCGACTGCCAAAAAAGACCCAATCACAACTTGGCCAATGCGTTACAGGCACAGCTTTAGTTTGTATAAGTGATTGAAAACGGGCGTCCATCCCATGGGCAGCTAGCAGTCTTGCTAAAGCTGTCAATTCAACTGCATTTTTGGTGATGAGTATGGATGACTTCCGTTGTTTATTGGCCAAATTCAGGGTTTCGGCAACCAGCTCACCGGACTGTTCGCCATTCAAACGAAGATATACGGGCAAGGCCGATGCCTCATTCGATTTAGCAGTGTAAACGGTATAGCTACTGCCGTTTTTTTCGCAATACACACCCAGAGGCATGTGGCAACCTCCTTCGAAGGAAGCCAGTATCTCCCTTTCGATGGCAACGGTCTCCGCAACATCAGCTCGGTGGATTTGTTTTAGAATAGCTTCGAGTTCGGGTTCATTTGCTCTTATTTGGAGCCCCAATACCCCTTGAGCAGGTGCAGGAATAAAACTTTTGGGATCGAGGTAAACAACTTCAAAGTCACTGAGGTCAAGTTGCAAACGACCAATACCAGCTGCCGCCAATACAATAGCGTCATACATACCATCGCGGCATTTCTGCACCCGTGTCGGTACATTTCCACGCAAATCTTTAATGGTAATATGGGGAAAAAAGGTGAGCAACTGAGCTTTTCTGCGTGCGGAAGAGGTGCCTACAACAGCATTGCCTGCTAAGCCAAATTGGGCCAAAGCTTGATAAGCCCCCTTTCGAATGAGTAGCACATCCCGAGGATCTTCCCGGTAGCTTAAGGCTGCAATTTGAAGACCTTCAGGCGAAGATGTGGGCAAATCTTTCAGGGAATGAACGGCCAGATCAATTTCCCGGTTTAACAGGGCATCTTCAATTTCTTTGGTAAAAAACCCTTTGCCCTCAAGTTTATCGAAACTCAGGTGTTGAATGCGGTCTCCCTGGGTGACTATTATTTTCAAGTCAACGTTTAGCTGTAAATCTTCCAGCTGTTTTTTAACATAATGTGCCTGCCACAGGGCGAGATCGCTTCCCCGTGAACCCAGGATGATTTTTTTCATGGTCATGAAGGTAATACTGCGACAGGCTTTTTGCCCTTTCCGGGCTCGTCGCTAATCAAAATGTTTTTCGCGATGACGATAGGAACACTAATGCATTTTTTCTCCATATAGCTCATCATACGCTCAACCAAAGCTAAAGTGGCGGCGTCGAGTCCTTGCAATTCTTTGCTAAAGACTTCCTGCATGGCCTTATTTTTAATCTCTTTTACCTGAGTAGGGAAGCTGCTGAGCGCTTTTTCGACATTGCGAATCCGGTTGATTTCATGGAACGCTGCGACTGCTTTGGAAATTATCAAATCCGCTTTCTCGAGCTCCTGCTCTCTGAATTGCAGGTTTTTTTCTACTTCGTGCTTCAGGTGGTCGATGCTGATGTATTCAACGTCTTGGGCATGCTGTACATCTACGGCAACATCGTTTGGCACAGCCAAATCAATTATTACCGTTGGAAAAGCACCATCACCCTTCAACATCTCCCAAACGGAGGAGGTCAAAACTGGTTCAGTTGAAGAGGTGCAACTGAATATTACCCGAACCGGTTGGGCATGTTGTCCAAGTTGGTCAAGTGCATAAGCCTGACCACCGATATAATTCGCCAGCAACTGTGCCTTTTCCAGTGTACGATTGTAGATGGAAAAATTACGGTAACCTGCCTTTTTTAGGTATTTACCAACTAAAGTATTGGTTTCACCTGCGCCAATAATCAGTATAGGTGCATCTTCATCGAAATTGTAATCGATGAGTTTGCGAACAGCCACCGAGGCCACCGAAATGGGTTTTTCAGCGATTCTGGTTTCTGTATATACTTCTTTGGCAGTCTTGATGGTTTGCTTCATCACCAACCGCAGAAAATCTGCAGTAGTTTCAAATTCCAGTCCATCTTCATACGCCTGTCGCAATTGCCGGGTAATTTCTCTTTCGCCAATAACCATTGAATCCATGGAGCAACTTACCCGAAATAGGTGTTCCAACGCATCCTGGCCTTTGTATAGTTTGGCAAATTGGGCCAAATTGCTCAATTGAGTAGGAGAGAATTGATCGTAAAAGGTTTCAAGTAACAGTTGCGTCTGACCAGACCCGAAAGCCTGACTCGTTGTCATGACAAATTCTACCCGGTTACAGGTTGATAAGTAAAAAACCTCCTCAATGCCTAATTCTGCCTGGCTAAGGAGGGCGTGTAGTCTATCTTTCAACTGCTGCCTTTCTACTACAAGCTTACCTAATTCGGTCAGATAAAAATTCTTGTGTGTAAAAGCAAGTACGGTAAGCTTCTCCAAGAGGCGCCTTTTAATGTGATGCAAAGTTCCTCGAGTTATGCGCAGGAATTGTCATTTGAATGTCAGAAACCTATTTTGGAATCATTCTAAAGAGTGCACTAATAGAGAGTTGGGAGCGCTCAGATGCATTTCAGTTGCGACAAAATAAAGACATTGTTGCCTAATAATTGACGTATTCAGTTAAGATTGTCATAAAAGGTTAAAAATTAACCAAATAGGATATGCTCACACTGATTGATTTGGCATAACTCTTGATATTTGGCGGCGAACCCAACCAACCCAACTTATCTCCATGTTTAAACTTATTAGTACAGGCAGTATACTCTTGTTACTGTTAGTGTCGTCGTTGGCATTACACGCCCAGAAACGACAAAATATTCTGCGACATACGCTTAGCGGTTTTGTTTATGATGCCAAAAGTAAAGAGAGCCTCATTGGAACTGCGCTTTATATTCCTAGTCTGAAGAGTGGAACAACCACCAATGGCTTTGGTTTTTTTAGCATAACTGTTCCGGCCGACACGGTAACCGTTTTGGTTTCTTATCTGGGCTATTATACCCAAGCCATACTGGTAGATTTGAGAAATAACGACGTTTCCCTCGAAATTAAACTTCAAACAGCCGATAAAGTGCTGGGAGAGGTCGTAGTAGTTGCCGATGCCCTTGAAAAAAAGGAAAGTGATCGGGTAGAAATGAGCGTGATTAACATTCCTATCCAGCAAATCAAAGACATACCAGCGTTGTTAGGCGAAAAGGATGTACTGAAAGTAATACAACTTTTGCCCGGTGTACAAACAGGCGGAGAAGGAAATGCAGGCTTGTATGTGAGGGGTGGAGGTCCCGACCAAAACCTCATTATTCTTGATGATGCTACTGTTTATAATGCCTTTCATTTGTTCGGGTTTTTCTCCCTTTTTAATGGAGATGCTTTAAAGAGCGTAGATCTGACCAAGGGTGGATTTCCTTCTCGTTATGGTGGCCGGCTTTCTTCCGTGATCGACATGCGCATGAAAGATGGCAATAAAGAAACATTTTCGGGCGAGGCGGGCATAGGCGCGATAGCTTCCAGAGCTACATTCGAAGGGCCAATAATTAAAAATAAATCCTCCTTTTTGGTCAGTGCACGACGTACCTATCTCGATGCGCTCATTCGACCTTTTCTTCCCGGAGGGAATGATGGAGGGTATTATTTCTACGATTTAAATGCCAAGGTTAACTACCAGATAGACCCTAAGAATACCATATATCTGAGTGGATATTTTGGTCGAGATCGATTTTTCATCAAACAAGCCGGTCTTGATCAATTTGAAGCCGGGGTTAACTGGGGCAATGCCACAGGAACCTTACGTTGGAACCACCTGATTAATAACCAGACCTTTGGTAATGCCTCTTTGATTTTTACCGACTATACTTTTAAAAACTATATCAACTTCAATGTTCTAAACGACAAATTTAGTCTGGTATATACCAGCGGGGTGCAGGATATCTCTGTGAAATACGATATCGATTACCGACCCAATACCAACCACAGCATACGGCTGGGCACCTTGCTTACACGTCATGTATTCACACCATCGGCTGTCGTTCTAGTCGATGACTTTGCAAGTACGGATACTACCACCAAAGATCAGGTAGTGGCCTATGAAAATGCCCTGTATATCGAGGATGACATCCGGGTTAATGACCGGCTTACTTTGCAGCCCGGAATTCGTCTGACTCATTTTGCGCCGCGTAAAGCCAATTATTTTAACCTGGAGCCTCGATTTTCGGCCAATTATAAAATCAGCAGCAATCTGAGTGCAAAGGCATCCTACGCATTGATGAATCAGTACATTCACTTGCTCTCAAATACCGGTGCAGGATTGCCAACCGATCTTTGGGTACCGGCAACCCAAAAATTAACCCCCCAACGCTCACAACAAATAGCATCAGGCATTGCTTATGATATGCCTAAACAGAAGTTGTTACTCACCGTTGAAGGCTATTATAAACGAATGGATAATATTATTGCCTATAAAGAAGGCTCGAGTTTTTTGTCGGTTGATGGTGGTAATGACGCGAACGATTTGTTTAGCTGGGAAAAGGTGGTCACGCCTGGTCGTGGCTGGTCCTATGGTGCTGAGTTTTTTCTACAGAAGAAAAAAGGTGATTTTACTGGTTGGATAGGTTATACCTTGTCGTGGACCAAATTGCAGTTTGATGAGCTCAATGACGGGAAAGCGTTTTGGGCACGCTACGATCGTCGACATGACATTTCCATTGTTGGCACCTATGCTTTGCGTGAAGTAGCTCCCGATAAAAACGGCATAACGCTCTCGGCCACCTGGGTTTATGGCACAGGTAATGCCATTACTTTACCTATAGCGGAACAATATGCGCCTATTCATGATCCGGCACAGGGAGGCAATGATATTTTCGATTTTTTTAATCAGAACTACGTTAGTCAATATACGGGCAGAAATCAGTTCCGCATGGCGGCTTACCATCGTTTGGATTTGGGCGTACAAATCACCAAAAAAATGAAGTGGTATACCCGAACCATCGAAATTAGTGTATACAATGCCTATAACCGTAAAAATCCGTACTTCTATTTTATCGGTAATGCCGGCAGTAATTCACTGTTTCCGGGTACCGGTCAACAACGAACACTAAAACAGATTACGTTGTTTCCAATTATACCCTCCGTTTCCTACAACATTAAATTCTAAGGCCATGCGTATCTATTTTTTTCTGATTGGCTTGTTTTTATTATCGGCTTGTGAGTCGACTGTAACCAATGTAACCCCGCCGAAAGTAGACCCTGAACTGGTTGTTTTCAGTTTTTTGAGTCCGGAAGCCGACTCTATACTGGTCGAGGTACGTATGACTACACCCGTATTTGCAGGTGGTAACCTGAATAACGACAGGGTGAGCGATGCCACCGTTGTTCTTCGTGGAAACGGCGCTATGATTACTTTGCCATATACCACTAATGGTCGATATGTAATTTCACAAAACGCATTTCCTTTGAGTCCGGGAATCACTTATTCGCTGGAAGTTACCACCCCTCGCGGCCACAGAGCAACAGCCGTTTCACGCATCCCATTGTCAAATCCGCTTATCGATTCGGTGCAAATGTATACGGTGCCTTCCGGTTTTGGCGAATACATCAGTTTGAATCGGATTTTTTGGCAAGATGCGGTTTCCGAAGCCAACTTTTATCGCATTATAAGCCGGAGTGTGCAGCCGGGGAGCTTCAATGACACAAGTTATTTTAATATCGACAATTCGATGTTGACAGATGATTCAAAAAATGGTCAGCAAATGAATGGCAGTGTTGAATTTTATAGTTTTGAAGAGGACTCGATACAAAATTTACGGGATATACTCCTCCTGACAACCGATGAGCCATATTACAAATATCACGTAAAACGTTTGAATTATACGGGCAGCAACCCTTTTGAGGAGCCTTTGCCCATGCATGATAATATCGACGGTGGCGTAGGTTGTTTTTCGAGCTACCGATTATCTCGCTACAAAATAGGCTTTTGATTAGTTGACCATTTTATTGGCACAACTGCTGCTGGCAAAGGCGAAGGGCTTGGCTTTAAACTCAAATCCCATTCCGAGTATATAGCCCTTCGCCTCTGCAAAGCTGGATTGCGATTTAAACTGGGGGTCGCTGTTAATATCAGCGTGTACTTCCAAGGCAATTTGATATCGATTCAACACTTCCAACAAAGTGTAAGCGGTTTCTATCGACATAGCCACTTCCTTCAATAGGCGCTCCCTGATTGAAATCTGTTGCTTTTCCCGGCTTTTATGCACCAGCATTCGCCCACCATGTCCTTCGCGCAACAATACCACAACCGTGGCATATTCTGTGGTCGAACCTTTGACCTGACTGTCGGTGCCAATGCATATTCGCAGCCGAAATCCGGTCTTTTTCTCTTCAAGTATCATTTTTTCGACAGCGGTTGAAAGCTCATCCAACACTGCTACTCCATTCATTTGTCGCCACATAAGCCAGGTTTTTCTGCAATTTAAACCTTGATATGTTAGTGGCGTTTTAATTCTTCAGCTGATTATCAACACTTTATCAACCTTCTTTCTTCTTTAATCTGCTTTTTCTTCACTTTCGTCGGTTACATCGGCCTTAAGTTCAATGAGAAAACTTTTGAGGCGTTGCAGACTTTCAATGACCTGAAGTTCTTTGGAGATGTCGGTGCCCTGATTTTTCAGTTTTTCTTTGGCTCCCTTTAGGGTATAGCCCCGCTCTTTTACGAGATGGAAAATGATTTTGAGATTGTCAAGGTCTTTACGGGTAAATAGTCTGTTTCCTTTTTTGTTTTTTTTAGGCTGCAGAATATCGAATTCCTGTTCCCAGAAGCGCACCAGTGAGGTGCTGACATTAAACATTTCAGCTACTTCACCTATGGTGAAATAACTCTTTTCTATTACTTTTTCCTTGTAAGGCATCTTAGTCGAAGGCCTGGTTAACCACCGAGGCATTGGTTATTAGTTGTTCGTATTGTGCGGCCGAAATATCGTTGTAAAAGAAGTTTATTGGATTGACCTTCACACCATCTTTTATTACTTCATAATGCAGGTGGGGGGCGGTTGATTTGCCTGTATTTCCTACATAACCTATCACTTCACCTCTTTTTACCTGTTGGCCGGGTCGTACATTAAACTTTGAAAGATGCGCATACAGGGTTCGGTAGCCATAGCCGTGATCGATTACGATCATATTGCCATAACCTCGGTGTAAACGTTCGACTTCGACCACACGACCATTACCTGTTGCATAAATTTCGGTCCGCATTGGCGCCGTGAAATCTATGCCCTCATGCATTTTCACCGTTTTGTAGATGGGATCGATACGGTAACCAAAGCCGGAGCCTATGCGATTTAGCTCTTTGTTAAAGATGGGCTGAATGGCAGGGATGGAAGCCAATAACTTCGCTTTGTCTTTAACCATATTGGCGACCTCATCGTAGGAGCGCGACTGAATATACATTTGTTTCGCAACCCGGTTGATTCTTTTGGCTGTTTCAATCATCAATTCGCCGTTACTAAAACTCTGCAGCTCTGCATAATTGGTTGCCGTAAAGCCGGAAGTTCTGATGTTTTCACTGATAGGCTCAGCTTCAAAAATGACCCGATAAATGTTATCGTCGCGGTCCTGGAGGTTTTTCATGACTTTCTCCATCAGCCGCAATTTGTCATGCGCCAATTCATATTGCAACTGAAGCTGATTAATTTCTCGTTTCAGTTGTTTCTCTTTAGGTGAGTCGAGATAAGAATAGGCAAATACAATGATGAGTAGTGCAAATACTGCTGTAGCCGACAAAAAGCCGAATACGCGGAGCAAGCGTTGTTTCCAGGTGATTTCTACCTTTTCGTAACGTAACTTTGCGGTATTGTAGTAGTACTTGATTCTGGCCATACTTGGCGATTAATCGCTAATTTAGCGCTGCTGAAATTAAGGCTGTTTTCATAACCATGCAAACTTAGTTTCGGCAATAACCATATCATTCAGAGCATCAGCCATTTATGACATCTACGGAGATACGTAAGAAGTACCTGGAATTTTTTCGGTCGAAAGGACATCAGCTTGTGCCGGCAGCACCCATAGTCGTGAAAGGCGACCCGACCCTCATGTTCACCAATGCGGGTATGAACCAGTTTAAGGAAATTTTCCTAGGCAACCAGCCGGTAAAGTATCCACGCATTGCCGATACGCAGCATTGTTTACGGGTTTCAGGCAAACATAACGACCTTGAAGATGTGGGGCACGATACCTATCACCACACCATGTTTGAGATGTTGGGCAATTGGTCGTTTGGTGACTATTTTAAAAAAGAAGCCATCGATTGGGCCTGGGAATTGTTGACCGAAGTATATGGATTCGATAAATCCCGGGTGTATGCCTCTGTTTTTGGCGGTGACACTTCAGAAGGTCTGGAGGCAGATGAGGAGGCAAGGGGCTACTGGCTGCAATATTTGCCGAACGACCGCATATTGAACGGCTCCAAAAAGGATAATTTTTGGGAAATGGGCGATGCTGGCCCGTGTGGCCCATGCTCAGAGTTGCATGTTGATTTACGTACGGATGCTGAAAGAGCAGCTATTGCCGGCCGTGAATTGGTAAATGCCGATCATCCGCAGGTTGTGGAAATCTGGAATTTGGTGTTTATACAGTTTAACCGACTACAAAACGGTAAACTCGAAAATTTGCCTGCCAAACATATCGATACCGGTATGGGATTCGAACGTTTGTGTATGGCCTTACAGGGTAAAAAAGCCACATACGATACAGATGTATTTCAGCCACTTATTCAAAAACTCGAAACCCTTTGTGGCAAAAAATACGGTGAAAATGAAAAGCAAGACATTGCTTTTCGTGTAATTGCCGATCATATTCGAGCCATCACCTTTATTATAGCAGATGGCCAACTTCCCTCAAATAACAAAGCAGGCTATGTATGTCGCCGGATATTGCGTCGGGCTATACGCTATGGTTATACTTTTTTGGGCTTTGATGCCCCGTTTTTATATCAATTGATAGGATTGCTTTCCGAGCAAATGGGCGAGGTATTTACACAGTTGCCTTCCCAGGTCGATTTCATCGAAAAAATCGTCAAGGAAGAGGAACTCGCCTTTTTGCGTACGTTAACCAATGGATTACGCCGTTTTGACCAGATCAATGATGATCTCTACGAAAAAAAGGAGAAGACTATACCTGGTGAGGTGATGTTTGAGCTTTTTGATACCTATGGTTTTCCGGTAGATCTAACTGCGCTACTGGCCAAAGAAAAGGGGCTATTGGTGGATGAGGCGGGTTTTGATCGTGAAATGGCCAAACAAAAAGAACGTTCTCGCTCTGCCTCAGCTACGGCAACCAGCGATTGGACTTTTGTAGATGACAGTTCTGAAGGAAGCGTTTTTGTGGGTTATGATCAATTAAGTACGGTAACCGCAATACAACGTTATCGCACCGTAAATGCGAAAGGTAAAGATCAATACCAAGTGGTTTTGAATGAATCACCATTTTATGCGGAAAGCGGTGGACAGGTAGGAGATACCGGTGAACTACACATTAACGGCGAACGCATCAAAGTACTCAATAGTTTTAAGGAAAATAGCCTGCAAATTCTACAATTAGACAAATTGCCCACGAATATTGGTGGATTGGTTCAAGCCGAGGTTGATGTTGCTAAGCGACAGGCTACAGCCGGGAATCACTCTGCCACGCATTTGCTACATGCTGCGCTTCGTGAAGTATTGGGTAAACATGTAGAACAAAAGGGTAGCTTGGTTAATGCCGATTATCTGCGTTTTGATTTCTCGCATTTCAGCAAACTGACCGAAGAAGAAATTGAAAGGGTAGAACAGCTGGCCAATGAGAAAATCAGAGCTGCCATTCCATTGAATGAAAGGCGAAATATTCCAATTGAAGAAGCCAAAAAAATGGGTGCGATGGCGCTGTTTGGTGAAAAATATGGAGAATTTGTTCGGGTTATCACTTTCGATGCGCAATACTCGGTTGAATTGTGTGGAGGAACACATGTTCAGAATACAGCCGAAATCAGCTTGGTGAAAATCATCAGCGAATCGTCGATTGCAACAGGCGTGCGCCGCATTGAGGCCATAACCGGCGCCAAGGCCTGGACATTTATACAAGATCAACTCAAACAATTGCAACAAATTCGAGAGGCATTAAAAAATCCGAAAGACATTGTTCTAAGCACAAATAAGTTACTTGAAGAGACTAATTCACTTCGAAAAACAAATGATAATTTGGAGCAAATTCAGGCAGAATTGTGGGTTGATAAACTGGAAGATAAGTGCGAAGCACAAGGCAATTTGAAAGTGCTTACCCAAACTGTAAAGGTGAGTTCGGCCGAGGTACTTCGCCGCATTGGTCAGCTTATTCGTCGTGAAAAAGCTTGCTTTGCAGTTTTAGGCGCAGAAGTAGATGGAAAAGCACAATTGGTCGTTGCGCTGGGTGATGAAGCCATTCAAAAAACCGGATTGAATGCCAGTCAGTTGATACGTGATTTAGCGAAAGAAATACAAGGTGGTGGAGGTGGACAGCCTTTTTTGGCTACAGCAGGCGGACAATTTCCGGCTGGTTTGCCATTGGTTTATGCGAAGGCCACCCAAATAGTAGCAGGAAAATGAGTACATCGATATACGATAAATACCAGCTGGTAGTGGGACTGGAAGTCCATGCCCAGCTCAATACCCAGTCGAAAGCATTTTCATACGACAGCGCCAGTTACGGCGCTATGCCGAATACCCAGGTTAGTCCGATTTCATTAGGACATCCGGGGACTTTACCCAAAATGAATGAGCAGGTCCTGGAACATGCCGTCAAACTGGGTCTGGCTATGCATTGCAATATTCGCCGTTGGAATGAATTTGCCCGAAAAAACTATTTCTACGCCGATTTACCCAAGGGTTATCAAATCACACAGGATAAAACTCCCATTTGTACCAACGGTTGGCTCGATGTTGTTTCTGACGATGGGAGCGTTCGCAGAATTGGTATAACACGTATACATATGGAGGAAGATGCCGGTAAGAGTATACATGACCTGGATCCCTATGACTCCCTGGTAGACTTAAACCGTTGTGGTGTGCCTTTGTTGGAAATCGTTTCTGAACCAGACATACGCACCGCCAAGGAAGCTTATAACTACCTCACCGAGGTGCGTAAGCTTGTCCGTTATCTCGACATCTGTGATGGTAATATGGAAGAAGGGAGTTTACGTTGTGATGCCAATATTTCGGTTATGCTCAAAGGCACCAATGACTTCGGAGTAAAGGTGGAGGTTAAAAACATGAACTCCATCCGGAATGTGCAACGAGCTATTGAGTATGAGTTCAAACGTCAGATTGATATGCTCGAGGCTGGCGTGAGTTATAGTTCGGAGACCCGAAGTTTTGATGCTGTTAACGGTACCACTTTTTCATTGCGATCGAAAGAACAAGCGAACGATTACCGGTATTTCCCGGAACCAGATTTACAGCCGGTTATTATTGAGCAGCCGTATATCAACAGCGTTAAAGCAGCTATGCCGCCACTACCTGCCGACTTATTGGCCAAATTTCAGGAACAATACGGTTTATCCGCTTATGATGCCCAGGTGCTTACGGACAGCAAGGACATTGCCTTGTTTTTCGAAGAGCTCGCCGGCATGACCACCAACTATAAAGCCGCAGCTAATTGGATAATGGGGCCGGTAAAAGCTATAATTAATGCAGAAGCAAGCTCCTTGCAGGCCTTAAATCTGAAGGCAAAAAGATTAGCTGAGCTAATTCAGCTTATTGATGAACAGGTAGTGAGCAATAGTGTGGCTGCTCAGCGAATATTTCCTGAGCTTCTGAAAAAGGATGAGGAGCCTTTGGCCATAGCGAAACGATTAAACGTAGTACAAGAAAGTAATGCAGATCAGTTGGCCTTGCAAGTGGCAGAGATACTTAGCCGTTATCCGGAAAAAGTAGCCGAATATAAAAACGGCAAAAAAGGCGTGATCGGTTTATTCATGGGCGACTTAATGAAAATGACCCAAGGCAAAGCAGATCCCAAAATAGCCACTCAAATTTTTATCCAACAATTAGAAGTCAAATTATGAAAAAGTTGCTCGGTTTTGCCGCCCTTTTGTTGTTTGCAACCATGGCGTGCAAATCCATCTTTAATAATCAATTCACCGTATCGGGCGAGATACAGGGGGCTGCCGGTAAAGAAATTAAACTCATGGAGTTTACCAATACCCAGGTAATAACCATCGATTCGGTGGTAGTAGCTGAAAATGGTGCTTTTGAATTGAAGGCCAATACCGCACAACCTACCGTATTTGTACTTAATCTGGATGGCCGTTTAATTCCATTTTTAGCCGAAAATGGCAATAAAATCGAAATACGTGCCGACATTAATACCTATGACAAGGCCTATGAAATCACCGGTTCTCCAGGTGCTGAGTCGTTAAAAAGTTTTTTTGCGGCATTTAATGCCTTCCAGGAGAACGTTAATCAGTTGAATCTATTCATTGAACCATTCGTCAATACACCTCAATTCGACTCAGTTAGAATAATTGCACAATCTCGTTACGAGGATTTGGAGAAAAAACAACGGGAATTTGTTTACGACTTTTTCAAGCAGACCGACGAGACAGTTGTACCCATTTATGCCATTTTATTCGCTGGTGGATTTATATCACCTGAAAATGATTATGCTTGGTATGAAGCTCGTTTGGCTCAATTTGAAAAAACTCATCCTCGTTCTAAGTATACCGCCTATCTCAAAAAATTCATTGAGCCTTATGCGGCCCAGGCTAACCTTCAAATTGGTAAAACTGCACCCGATTTCAGCTTAAAAACACCCGAAGGTGTAAGTTTGAAATTGTCGGATCTGAGGGGAAAATACATATTAATCGATTTTTGGGCATCCTGGTGTGCTCCTTGCCGCAAAGAAAACCCGAATATTGTTCGGCTGCATAATCGCTTTAAGGACAAAGGCTTCGATATACTCGGAGTAAGCCTCGACCGCGACAGCAGTGCATGGGTTAACGCAATTAAAGATGACCAATTGAATTGGTCGCAAGTAAGTGATTTGAAGTATTGGGACAGTGAAGCTGCCGGTTTGTATAATGTCACTGGCATACCTGCCACCTATCTGATTGATCCCAAAGGTGTCATTGTTGGCCGTAATTTGCGTGGTCAGGAGTTGGAAGCTAAATTGGAGGCACTATTGAATTAATAATTTCTTAACGGTGGGAAAAATAAAGCGCGGCTAATTTGTAGTTTACTTTGGGTATAATTTTAAATTATGAGCGGCAAATACAAAATTCTGGCGGTTGATGACGAACCGGACATACTCGAAATCATCGCTTACAATCTTGCCAAAGAAGGTTATGAGGTAACTACAGCAAGTAACGGTGTAGATGCAATCAAAACAGCCAAAGAATTTCGCCCCGATTTAATCATACTCGATATCATGATGCCGAAAATGGATGGTATCGAGACTTGTCGCCAACTCCGGGAAATAGACAAACTTAAGGACACATTTATAGTCTTCCTTACGGCCCGTAATGAAGAGTTTGTTGAAGTTATGGGTTTTAATGCCGGTGCCGACGACTATATCGCCAAACCTATAAAACCCCGGGCTTTGATTAGCCGGATAAATGCCATTCTTCGTCGCAGTGGCGGCAAGGAAGAAAATCTTCAGCCAAAAATTGAAATTGAAGATTTGGTGATTGACCGCGAAACCTTCCTGGTTTACAAAGGAGGCAAACAGATTAATCTGGCCAAAAAGGAGTTCGAATTGTTGTTTTTACTTGCTACCAAACCCGGGAAAGTTTTTTCACGAGATATGATACTTGAACAAATTTGGGGTAACGATGTGGTAGTAATCAATCGTACCATCGATGTGCACATACGTAAATTACGTGAAAAAGTAGGAGAGGACTATATTGTAACCGTTAAAGGCGTTGGCTACAAGTTTGGTATTGAGTGAAGAATCCTACTCCCAATAGAATAGCATTGTTAGCAGCGGCCATTTTGGCCGTTTGTTTTTTTCTCTTGTTGGTATTTACAACGGTGGCTTGGCTAACCATGTTAATTACCACAGCCTTGATGTTTTTGTTGGCTTATTTCACCATTTCTTTTGCGGTTAACTACTTCATCTATCGCAAAATCAAAATTATCTACAAAACCATTTACAACTATAAGTCGAATAAGTTTAATGCCTTGGTCGACGAAAAACTCGGTAACGACCCCTTAGGCGAGGTAGAAAGGGAAGTAGATAATTGGGCGAGGGAAAAAGCCGGCGAAAACGATCAACAGCAGAAAATGGAACGCTATCGGAAAGAGTTTTTGGGGAATGTGTCACACGAGCTTAAAACGCCTATTTTTAACGTACAGGGCTATATACATACCTTATTAGATGGTGCCCTGGAAGACCCGGAGTTGACGAAACATTTTTTAAAGAAAGCAGCCAAAAGTGCCGACCGAATGGAAATTCTGGTTAAAGATTTACTTACCATTTCAGAGCTTGAAACGGGTGAAACCCAGCTCGATCTCGAAACTTTTGATGTTTGGGAACTGATCAGGGACATTTACGATGCGCTTGATATGAAAGCCACCGAAAAAGGAATTAGTCTCGGTTTCAAACAAGGCATAAATCCTCCCTTTTTTGTTCAAGCCGATAAAAAGCGTATACGACAGGTATTCGTTAATCTGATTACCAACTCCATAAAATATGGCAACAGCGGCGGTGCTACCTTAGCGGGCATCTATGACATGGATACCTACTACCTGGTTGAAATCGCTGATACAGGTATTGGCATAGCCGAAGAACATCTTCCTCGTTTATTCGAACGTTTTTACCGCGTAGATAAAGGTCGTTCGCGGGAAGAAGGGGGAACAGGATTAGGCTTGAGTATCGTTAAACATATCATGGAAGCCCACAACCAGTCTGTAACCGTAAGAAGCACCGAAGGCGACGGCTCCACCTTTGGCGTTACCTTAAAAAAGGCAGTCGATAAGTAGCGCCGAAAACGGTATTTTTGTGCCAATGAAATGGCCTGCATTACAGGATATGATCCTGTTTGAAAACGAAAATGTTGTGGTAGTCAACAAACCGCCACAACTTAGTTCATTAGATGAACGTTTTGCTGAAAATCCCAGTCTCCTGAAAATCGCCCGTGCTCATCATCCTGAGTTGCGTCTTTGTCACCGGCTTGACAAAGAAACCAGTGGTGCGCTTATTTTGGCTAAAAATGACGAAACCTACCGTTACGTTTCAATGGAGTTCGAACACCGCCGGGTTTTGAAACGTTATCATGCGGTTATTGAAGGCATACATCGTTTTGATCAAATGGAGGTGGATTTGCCCATTGGTCCGGGGAGAAATGGCTTGATGAAGATCGATTTTAGAGAAGGCAAAGAGGCACTTACTTATTTTAACTCTTTGGCCTATTTCAGACATTATACCCTGGTAGAATGTACACCAATTACTGGCCGTACCCACCAAATCCGGGTTCACCTGGCTTCTCAGAAGGCAATTATTGCCGGCGATACAGCCTATGGCGGAAAAGCGCCAAAATTGTCACGACTGAAGCGCAAATACAATATCGGAGAATTTGAAGAGGAGCGTCCGATGATTAACCGGTTCGCTTTGCATGCGCACCAAATCAAATTTATGGCGAGTGATGGTGTAGAAGTTGACGTTACTGCACCTTATCCCAAAGACATACAAGTATTTCTCAAACAACTAGAAAAATACGACCGTTAATCGAGAAACAAGGCTGCTTCATCTGCAGTTGGTACGGGACAGTGCTCATATTTGCCAAATACACGATACCGAATGCGCGCTATTCCGTTATACATGCCATCACGAAAAAATAAAGGCAAATAGCGAAAAACTGCAAACAAACGCCATCCTCCGCCTAATAACCGCAACATTTCCAAAACGGCAGTAGATCGGTGATGTAGGCGGCCCTGATAATATAAAAGGACAGAATTACCGTCGACCTGAGGCAATTGAAGTGATTGGGCAAAATGGGAATCCAAGCTAGCAAAACGAAAAAGCCGCTTGTGGTCGTATCGGCGTAAAAAACGCACCGAAGCGTGACACAAGCGGCAATAACCGTCGAACAACACGACAGGATGTTCGGTTTGTTTCATTACACCTCCCGAAGGATAGCTAATTTCTGTTTGAGTTCAGCAATCTCAGCTTTGGCTTTGTTTATTTTTTGCTCAATCTCCTGTTTCAATAAATCGGCATTTTTGGAGTTTTTCGAAGCTGTGAAAAATTCCATATTATTTTCCCAAAGTGTGATGTCGCTGCTGAGTCCGTTAATGCGATTTTGAATCTGGAAATGCTCTTTACGCATGAGTTTGTCACCATCTTTGTCGTTTCTGATGGCTTCCACTTTGTTTTGGAAATTCATTTTCGACTTTTCGGCATGGCTTACTTTTAAGGTGTCGAAATGCGCATTGAGGGCCGTACGATATTTTTCCTGCACCTCTTTTTTGTCTTTGAGTGGTATAAACCCAATTTCAAGCCACGCTCTTTGAAAGGCTTTGAGTTGCTCTAAATCGGCGCTGCTGTTGCCAGTTCCTACAAACTTTTCAATTTGTTCAATTAAAGCCAATTTTCTGGCCAGATTTTCTTCCTGACCTTTATCTTGAGAAGAGAAATGTTCGTTTTTGCGGTTGAAAAAGTTATCACAAGCGGTGCGAAAACGTTTCCAGATTTTATCGCTGTATTTTTTGGGAACAGGACCTATTTTTTTCCATTCTTTCTGCAAACGGATCAAAGCATCCGTCGATGATTTCCAATCTTCACTGGCTTCCAAGGCCTCTGCCTGCTCACATAAGGTTGTTTTTTTGGTCAGATTGTCGAGTTGATCCTGACGGACATCTTTGTAGAACTGGTTTTTAGCTTGATAAACCTGGTCGCAGGCGTCTTTAAAACGCTTCCAGATGCTTGTATTTTGGGCTTTAGGAGCAAAACCTATCGTTTTCCACTCGGCCTGAATAGCATCAACTGCCTCACTTATACGCTGCCAGCCATTGTGTTCCTTAGGCATATCTGTGAGTAGGGCCTCCACTTTCACACATAGCGCTTCCTTTTTGACTAAGTTTTGTTCTCTCTCGCCATCTAAAACATGGAAATAGGCTTTGCGCTTGTCGTAAATTTTGTCACTGGCTGCTTTGAACCTTTCCCAAATGGTTTCCTTCTGTTCACGAGGCACAGGACCCAACTGCTTCCAGTGTTCGTGAAGCTGATTGAGCATATCTATCGCTTTTTTGAGAGATGATTCCAGCAATAATTCTTCGGCTTTCTCACAGAGTTCGGTTTTAGCCTCTAAATTTTTATGTAAATCGAGCTCCTTCAATTCGCGGTTGATGCGCAGATTATCGTAGAACTTATCGATTAAAAAGTGGTAACGCTGCCACTGTTCCCGCCGTTGGTTAACAGCTACTGTGCCTACTTCTTTCCATTGTGCTTGTATGTCTTTCAGGCTATCGTGAGAGTGCTGGCCTTCTGATTCAACAAGCTCACGCAGTTTTTCGAGTAGCTCTTCCCGTTTGTTGAAATTGAGCAAAAGCTGCTGCTCCCGGTTTTCTTTTTCTTTGTGCCGGCGTTCGCTGTAGCGGGAGAGATGCTCGAGATACAGCAAATGCAGGGGATTGGGGATGGGGGCAAAATCATCGGCCTCATTGCCTTCTTCCAGAAAAGCGGCCAGTTTTATTCTTCTGTCCTGATCAAAATGGGTTTCAATCAGGTTTTTGAGAGTAAATACCTTGTTTTTTACCGTCTGGAGATTGTCGCTTTTTACAGCTTCCATAAAATGCTGCACCAAGGCGTCGATAGCCATGCCCTCGTAGTGCGTTTCGTCCTGGAGTTCTTCGGTTTCAGTGTCTTCTTCCTCTTCAGCATCAGGCAGGTCAGCGCCAGAGCTTTGGTGGACTAACATTTCTTCCCGGGCCATGGTGGTTGCTGCTTCGGTTTCGGATGCAACTTTAACCTTTTTCGGATTTTCTTCAGCTGTAGATGGTTCTACATCGTCCACGGTTGTGGAGACACTGGCTGAAGCAGGAGTTGCTGTGGTTTGCGCAGGTTCGTCGGCAGTAACAGGCTCAATGCCCGCTTGTTCGGCAGGAGCATCGTTCGCATTGATTTCGGAAGTTGCTTTGACTTCTTCTCCCGATAATGCTTTGGAAGTGTTTTCTTTGTGGTCGTCCATGATAAATTGGTGCTGTATTTCCGCTCAAGGCGAAAAAACGCTGAAAATTACAAGGATTTGAGCCAATTTCAAAGGAATAGCCACTGCAAAACCACAATGAAAGCAAAATAATAATGTCGAAGGACCAAGCTACCATCAAAATAATCGAATGTCCGCGCGATGCCATGCAGGGAATTCACGATTTTATTCCTACCCAGGTGAAGGCCGATTATATCAACGCGCTGCTGGGAATTGGCTTTGATACCATCGATTTCGGTAGTTTTGTAGCACCCCAGGCTATACCTCAGTTAAAGGATACAGCTGAAGTATTGGACAAATTGGATTTAAGCCAATCAGCCACCAAATTGCTGGCTATTGTGGCTAATTTGCGAGGTGCTAAAACTGCTGCTGCATTCGAACAAATTCACTACCTCGGTTTTCCATTTTCAGTTTCTGAGATCTTTCAAATCAGGAATACCAATGCCACGATTGAAGAGTCATTTGCAACAGTTTGTCGCATACAGGACGTTTGTTTGCAGCAGCAGAAAACGCTGGTTGTCTACTTGTCTATGGGATTTGGCAATCCTTATGGTGAAAAATACAGCCCTGAATTGGTGGCGAGATGGGTCGACCGCCTGAGCAGTGTGGGTATTGGCATACTTTCATTTTCAGATACGGTAGGCGTGGCTAAACCAGAAAGTATCAGCGCTTTATACGAACATATTACCCCTAATTTTCCGGAAGTAGAATTTGGGGTGCATCTGCACAGTCACCCACATACCCGCATCGAGAAGCTGGAAGCCGCATTTAAAAGTGGCTGCAGCCGGTTCGATGGGGCATTATTGGGTTTCGGTGGTTGTCCAATGGCCAAAGATGATTTGGTTGGAAATATGGCAACTGAAGTTATGGTCGATTTTTTCAAAGCCAAGGAACTCAGCCTGCAATTGGATGAAGCTGCGCTTTTTGAAGCACAAGCTTTGGCTACCCAATTGTTTTCGACCTACCACTAGGGGCGGCTCGTCAGACCAATGACGCCATATGTAAAAATTATAGGCGATTTCTGTTAATTTGTAAAACCCTCATATTCAGTAGTTTTGCGGTTCAATCAAACCCTACTACACCATGAAAAAAATGCTTAAATGGACTGGCCTTGTGCTCCTCAGCCTCTCCAGTCTCGCTCTCATCTTCTTCCTCTACATCAATTATCGTTTTAATGCCAGTCTCCATCAGGTTTTTACCGGTTATGAGGTCGAAGCTATAGAACTGAGCAGCGATTCGGCTGTGCTTGCTGATGGTGAAAGACTCACCTTTATAAAAGGCTGTCGCGACTGTCATGGGAAACAGCTGGAAGGTAGAAATTTTATTGATTTGCCCGATCTCGGCCTGGTTCGCACTACCAATTTAACCGGCCGTGGTAGCAGGGCCGACTGGCAGGTATCGGATTGGATGCTTGCGTTGAAACACGGTGTTGACCAACAACAAAAAGCACTTTTTGTAATGCCGGCACACGAAACCGCCCTGATGTCGAAAAAGGACATGACTGCACTTATATCTTATTTGCAATCTATACCTGCCTATGGTGAAGAAGTTGAAAGAAAGGTAGACGCTACTTTTTTGATGAAGGCTTTAGCTGTCTTAGATAAACTGCCTGCTTTCAACGCTAAAAAAATTGATCACCAGGCCAGCTTAAGAACAGATGTCGTTGAAGCAGCAACCCCTGCTTATGGACAGTATTTAGCTGTTAGCTGCATTGGTTGTCACCGCGACAATCTTAAAGGAGGTGACCCGATTGCCCCAGGCTTCCCACCGGTGCCGGATATTACCAAAAGCGGTGCTGGTGGTAGATGGACGCTCGATCAACTGAAAGCCACTTTACGCTACGGTAAAACACCGGAAGGGAAAATTCTGAACCCGGAGTATATGCCTTGGCCAATGGCAGCAGCCATGACAGATATGGAAATGGAGGCCCTCTATCTGTATCTACAAGAAATTTAAGCCATTAAATCCAGCATGGCTTTGTAATCGGCTGATTTCATATCGAAAAAAGCACCTTTGACCTTGTTTGCCTCCAAAGTTTGCAATATCAAGGCGTGTTTGTCTTTACCAATACCCCAATCGCTCAGGCGTTTTGGGGTTTTTATTTGGTCATAGAAGTTTTCCAGCGCAACAATAAAATCGGATCCCACAGCACTTGGACCAAGAACGGTTTGTGCCAATACGTCAAGTTTATGGCCAATCTGATTTTGAAAATGTTTCATCCAGGCTGGGTAGACAATTGATAAGCCTGCACCGTGCGGAATATCAAAAAGCACGCTCAACACATGTTCAAAGCTATGCACACCAAAATCTCCGGTTCTTTTCCCTGCCTGCAGACTTCCATTTAAAGCTATGGTTGATAACCATAGTATGTTGGCCCGGGCTTGGTAATTCTTGCCATCGTTTATCACCTGCGGACCATATTGAAAACCCAGTTTGACTACCTCTGTGGCAAAGGCATCTGAAAGCGGGGCAGGGTCGGTGCTGAAATACAATTCAAAAGTGTGAGCCAGCATATCGGCCACACCATAAGCGGTGTAATTGGCAGGGACAGTATATGTAAATTCCGGATCGAGATAGGAAATTTTAGGGTACAAAAGTTCATGGCCCCAACCGCGTTTGTGTTGATTTTCGGTATCCTGAAGCACGGTGAAACGATTCATTTCCGTACCAGTGGCAGCAAGGGTGAGTACAACCAGCAGGGGTAAGGCATTTTTGGGTTGGATGCCTTTTCCGGCATAAAACTCCCACACACTGTGGTCGACATAAACCCCGGCACAAACCGCTTTGGCGGTATCAATCACCGAACCGCCACCAACAGCAATTATCATATCAGCACCGTACAATTTGGCGGCTTCAACTGCAGCATCGGCCAGCTCATATTCCGGATTCGACTTAACGCCCTCAAATAAGCGCCACTCAAGCTGATTGCTATCCAGGCTATCAGTAACTTTTTTGAGTATGCCATTCGACTTGACTGAACCTTTTCCTATAATAATTAAAGCCTTTTGACCTGTTCTAGCGGCTTCTGGACCTAATTTTTCGAGAACTCCTTTACCAAAATGGAGGCGGGTTGGATTAAAAGCAGTAAAATTGAGCATAGTAGTGGGAGGCTAAAACCTACCATGAACATACAGCAATAGGTATAAAAAAGTTTGTTTTAATATGAAAAGCATACAAAACTGGCACCCCAAAAAGGTCTATCTCTTTTTGATTTTGGGCGGTTTTTTCATCGCTAATGCCTTATTGGCTGAGTTTATCGGGGTGAAAATATTTTCCTTAGAAGCAAGTCTGGGGCTGAAAGCAGTGAATTGGTCTTTTTTTGGTATCGACAAACTAAGTTTTAATCTCACTGCAGGTGTGTTACTTTGGCCGGTGGTATTTGTAATGACTGACATCATCAATGAATATTACGGTCGTAAGGGTGTGCAGGCATTTTCGTATTTCGCCGCCATACTCATTGCTTTCGCCTTTGTGATGGTTTATCTGTCCATTGCCCTTGTGCCCGCAGATTTTTGGCCAGCAAGCCAACAAGAGCGAGGTGTGGCGGATATGCAACTAGCCTTTAACGCCATTTTTGGTCAGGGTTTATGGATAATTATTGGCTCCCTTTGCGCTTTTTTGGTCGGGCAGTTTGTCGACGTTTTCATATTTCATCGGGTAAAAAAGTTGACAAGCGAAAAGTATATCTGGGCCAGAGCCACGGGTTCCACCCTGGTGTCGCAGTTTATCGACAGCTTTGTTGTACTTTTTATTGCTTTTTATTTGGGTGCCGGCTGGAAAATGGAGTTGGTCTTGAGTATTTGTATCATAAACTATTTTTACAAATTCAGCGCTGCAATATTGCTTACACCAGCCATTTATGGGGTTCATCATCTGATCGAAAATTACCTGGGGCAGGAGCTGGCCTCCCAAATGAAAAATGAAGCCCATGCGGATAAGGCTGTTTTAAGCGAATCGACTTGAAAGAGTTTTAGCTAAATTTGCTCACTTAAATCCGATTTATGCAAACCAACCATACCCGTTTACTCACGCTGGGTGCCATCATTATAGGGCTGGCGCTAACCCGACTCTTACCTCACCCGGTTAATTTTTCACCCATGGCAGCCATTGCACTTTTCGGTGGTGCCTATTTGATGAAAAACAGTCAGAAATACGGCATAATGCTTCTGGCAGCGATATTGAGTGATGTACTGGTGAATAGTATTTTGTACAGCTACTACGACTTGGGTTATATCATTCAAGCTGACACCCTGGGAATATATGCTTGTTATATGTTCTTCGTTTGGATGGGTAGCAGCATCAAAACTGCCAATGTAAAATCGGTAGGAACGCGTTCATTGATAGCCTCAGCTGTCTTTTTCCTGGTCTCCAACCTCTTGGTGTGGCAGGGTAGCGGTTTTTACACATCCGATTGGAGTGGGTTAGTGGCCTGTTATACAGCGGCACTTCCTTTCCTGCAAAATAGTTTTGCCGGTGATTTGTTGTTCAGCGCTGTCACCTTCGGAGGATTCGCCTATTTGCAAAAGCGCGTGCCTGCACTGGCTATTCAGTCTTGAAAGAAATTACAACCCATAAAAAAGCCCGATGGTTAACCAACCATCGGGCTTTTGTTTTAATCCTGCTCTTATTAGCTCAGCTTGGCACTGAGATTCTGGTTTAATTTATCGAGGAATTCTTCGGTATTGAGGTAATGTTCACCATGATTTACCTTATTTCCATGTATACAAACAGCGAGGTCTTTGGTCATGTGTCCAGCTTCAACTGTTTCAACACATACAGCTTCGAGTTTCTCACAGAAATCTATAAGCGCTTGATTGTTATCCAATTTACCCCGAAATGCTAAACCTCTAGTCCAAGCAAATATACTTGCAATAGGGTTGGTGCTGGTCGCCTTACCTTGCTGGTAGTTACGGTAGTGACGGGTAACGGTACCATGAGCTGCTTCAGCTTCCATGGTTTTGCCATCAGGCGTTACCAGTACAGAAGTCATTAAGCCTAATGATCCAAAACCTTGGGCAACAGTGTCGGACTGAACATCACCATCGTAGTTTTTACAAGCCCATACGAAGTTTCCATGCCATTTGAGGGCAGAAGCTACCATATCATCAATCAATCGGTGCTCATAGGTGATACCGGCAGCGTCAAAAGCTGATTTAAACTCTTTTTGGTAGATATCTTCGAAAATGTCCTTAAAACGACCATCATATTTTTTGAGGATGGTGTTTTTGGTCGATAAATACAAAGGCCACTTTTTGATGAGAGCCTGGTTAAAACAAGCCCGGGCAAAGCCAATTATCGACTCGTCTGTATTGTACATGGCCAGTGCAACACCGTCGTTTTTGAAGTTGTAGACTTCGTGTTGGATCAGCTGTCCATCTTCACCTTCAAATTTGATAGTGAGCTTGCCTTTACCTTTCACCACGAAGTCGGTAGCACGATATTGGTCTCCAAAGGCATGTCGTCCGATGCAAATAGGTGCTGTCCAGTTCGGAACCAAGCGGGGGATGTTATTGATCACTATGGGCTCGCGGAAAACGGTACCGTCCAAAATGTTCCGTATGGTGCCATTGGGCGACTTCCACATTTGTTTCAGCTTAAACTCTTCCACACGCGCCTCATCCGGGGTGATGGTGGCGCATTTGATACCAACATTATATTTTTTGATGGCCTCGGCAGCATCAATGGTAACCTGGTCGTCGGTTTTATCGCGGTTTTCCATGCCTAAATCGAAATATTTGATATCCAAATCGAGATAGGGCAGAATGAGTTTCTCCTTGATATACTGCCAAATGATGCGGGTCATTTCATCGCCATCCAGTTCAACCACCGGATGAGCTACTTTAATTTTATTCATAGCGAAGGATTATGGGTCACAATGTTAATGATTTTGGGGCTGAAAGGAAAGCAGGAACTATCCAAAACCCGATTATGAAAGTTACGGATGTGTTAAGCTTGTGCCTAGTGCTGGTTTAATGCCTTGAATTATGGAAATTGCAGTGTGAATCGACATATGCAGGCGTTCTTTAAGCAATTGAAACAATTGCTCGTTTCCGGCATGACAGCTGAAAAATGGGCAGCTTCTGCATGTTTTGGTTTGGTAGCAGCTTTGTTTCCAGTCATTGGACCTGTGACACTGGTCAGCATCGGGGTGTGTTGGATAGCACGACTCAATCTTCCCCTCGTGATGGTGATACTGTATGGTTTATATCCGATTCAATTGGCACTAATTTTACCTTTCACCTGGCTGGGCAGCCAAATTACGGGTTGGCAACTGCCGGCTGACTTCGCGTTCAATGATTTAATGAGCCTTTCCGGTCGTTTTGGCAGAGAAGCTTTGCACTGGCTTATGGCGGCTATACTCGGCTGGGCATTGATTTTATTGCCTTTGAGTTTGGGCATCTATCCGATGCTTTTACGTTATGCCCGTCGCATTTCCAGCACAGCCAACTAGGGGATAAGTTCCAACAAGGCCGTCACCAAATGGCGTGTATTGCTGCGAATATCAACAATGTTGGCTTCCATCATATAACATGGTGCAGTTACCACTTTAAGCTGATAATCGGTGGCAATTTCCGATTTGGTTTTCATGACGACTTTCGCCCCAATTTTTTCCATGCCTGCACTGATTGCTCCAATGTCGTAAGGCGAAGGTGCATCTACACTTCCCACGGTAAGTTCAGCGCTGAGTCCGCTTCCTTCGAGCGCTTTCGCAACTACTGTTGGCCCCATGCACATGGCCCCAATTGGTTTTTTAGCCTGAATAAAGGCTAAGATGAGTGCTTTTACCTCTGGGTCGATTGCAGCTTCAGGACCGGTTATGGCCCATTGATTGAGGTTTTTTGCAGCACCAAAACCACCCGGTATCAGCAGGCCATCGTAATCGGCTAAAGCTACTTCCGACAAGGCAATTATTTCACCTCGGGCAATACGAGCTGCTTCTTGAAGCACATTTCGATTGTTGGTTTCCTGTTCACCAGTGAGGTGGTTGATGGTGTGGAATTGGGCCTTATCGGGAGCAATACACTGGTAGGCTGCGCCGGCTTCAGCTATAGCGAGCAGGGTAAGAACGGCCTCGTGAATTTCACTGCCATCATAAACCCCGCAGCCGGCTAACAATACGGCTAATTTGGCTTTTTTCATTTTCAAAATTTTTGATTAAAAATAGTCCTTTATGTCCGAATTTCGTTTCACTTAATGATCCGTCTGCCATGCCCACTGATTTAGACATCGCCCGCCAATTTAGTGCTGAACCCATTCAACAAATCGCCGAAAAAATCGGACTCTCGGCCGAAGACTTTGTGCCATACGGACACGATAAGGCAAAATTACCTTTGTCACTTATTGACGAAACTAAAGTAGCTGCTTCTCAGCTGATACTTGTATCTGCCATGACACCCACTCCGGCTGGCGAAGGCAAAACTACCGTTAGTATTGGCTTGACCGATGCCTTAAACCGCATAGGCGCATCGGCATTAGCCGCCTTGCGTGAACCCTCCATGGGACCGGTTTTTGGCATGAAAGGCGGGGCTACCGGTGGCGGTTATGCCCAGGTATTGCCTATGGAAGACATCAATCTGCATTTTACAGGTGATTTTTCGGCGATAGAAAAGGCAAATAACTTATTATCGGCGATGATAGATAATGCCATTCAAGCCAAAGATCCTCATGTGCATATCGACCCCAGAACAGTGCGCTGGAAAAGAGTATTCGATGTAAACGACCGGGCTTTACGGCAAATATTGGTTGGCATGGGTGGTTCGGCCAATGGTTTCATGCGTGAAACAGGCTTTGATATCACTGCCGCTTCGGAAGTGATGGCCATACTTTGTTTCAGCACCGGTATAGCTGATTTAAAGCGCCGTTTGGGCAACATCTATATAGGTAAAACCTTCGAGGGTCAGTCGGTATATGCCCGCGACCTGAAGGCCGAAGGCGCGATGGCAGCCTTACTAAAAGAAGCCATCAAACCCAATCTGGTACAAACCCTGGCCGGTAATCCGGTGATTTTGCATGGCGGACCGTTTGCCAATATTGCGCAAGGCACCAATACCTTGTTGGCTA
The DNA here is from genome assembly GCA_036787895.1 of Bacteroidota bacterium. Lineage (GTDB taxonomy): Bacteria > Bacteroidota > Bacteroidia > UBA7662 > UBA7662 > UBA7662. Next base: position 189,399 of record DAIQOK010000001.1, read on the forward strand.
CAAAAATGGCCATGTCATTGCGGCCATTTGTGGTGACCGAAGCCGGATTTGCCTTTGATTTAGGCGGAGAGAAGTTCCTTGATTTGAAATGCCGGGCAGGTGGAATTTCTCCGAAAGTAGTGGTTTTGGTGGCTACCATTCGTGCTTTGAAGTACCATGGCGGAAAAAGTCTGAAAGAAATTAATCAGGAAGATGAGCGGGCACTGCATGCCGGATTTCTAAATCTGAAGCGACATGCGGAAAACGTTCAAAAGTTCGGCTTACAACCCATTATCGCCCTTAACCGCTTCCCGAGTGATACTGAGACCGAATTGGCGGAAGTTTTGGCTATGTGCGAGGCCATTGGCTATAAGGCTGCCGTGGTAGAGGTGTGGGCCAAAGGAGGGGAGGGCGCCGAAAAATTAGCCCGGTTGGTCGTTGATCAATGTAAAAAACAAAAACACCGCCATCGCTTTCTTTATCCCGAAGAGATGTCTATTGCAGACAAAATAAGAACTGTTGCGCATGAAGTTTATCGGGCGAAGGAAGTGATCTTTCAGCCTAAGGCCTTGGCTGATATCAAATTAATTGAAAAATTAGGTTTTGGTCATTTCCCGGTTTGTATAGCGAAAACCCAATATTCTTTTTCCGACAATGTCAAAGCACTGGGTGCGCCAGAGGACTTCAGCATTACGATACGTGAAGTGGAGTTTTCGGCCGGCGCAGGCTTTGTGGTGCCCATAGCCGGTGAAATTATGCGTATGCCCGGACTACCCAATACACCTGCTGCCGAAAACATCGATATTGATGATGACGGGAATATTCATGGCTTATTTTAGTTGACTTTAACACAGTTTATATAGAGGCCAGGCTTTCCTTGCGCTCTCCAATTTGCTGCCGCCACATGGCGTAATACAAACCTTTTTGCTCCAGTAGATCGGCATGTCTACCTGTCTCGACCAATTTACCCTTTTCAAGAACGTAGATACGGTCAGCATGCATTACTGTACTTAAACGGTGGGCGATAAGCACAGTAATGTGATGTTCGTTGTTTGACAAAGCACGGATAGTTTTGCTTATTTCTTCCTCGGTGATAGAATCGAGCGAAGAGGTGGCTTCATCAAATACCATCAGGCGCGGCTGACGCAAAAGCGCACGGGCAATGGATAGTCGTTGTTTTTCTCCACCTGAAACCTTTACACCGCCTTCACCAATCACGGTATCTAATCCTTTATCGGCACGGGCCATGAGGTTCTGACAGGCAGCTTTTTCAAGTACCTCTAAACATGCTTCATCGGTTGCCCAAGGTGCTGCGAATAGGAGGTTCTCGCGAATACTTCCGGCAAAAAGTTGGGTATCCTGGGTAACAAACCCTATGTTTTTTCGCAATTCATCCAAGTCTATGTCTCTGGCTGCCGTGTTATTGTAGAACACTTCGCCTGCCCCGGTTTTATACAAACCCACCAAAAGTTTTACCAGCGTGGTTTTACCTGATCCCGAAGGGCCAACAAAGGCGATGGTCTCACCCAAACTTACATCAAAGCTGATGTTTTCGAGCGCCGGGGTGCGTGCAGATTGGTGCTGAAAGGATACCTTATCAAAATGGAGGGATTTAAGTTCACCAATTTGTTTAGGCTGAATTGGCTTTTCTTCCTTTGGGGTATTAAGTATTTTTTCGAAATTATTTAATGATACCTCTGCTTCTCTGTAAATATTGATGATGTTGCCTAACTCTTGCAATGGACCAAAAATGAAGAAACTATAGATGAAGAGGGAGAAAAACTGTCCAACAGATATTTTATCGGCGAAGATGAGATACAACATCATCATTAAAATACCATTCCGCATCAGGTTCACAAAGGTGCCTTGGATGAAGGATAAGCTACGAATATACTTCACCTTGCGGAGCTCTAAGCCCAAGATTTTAGCTGTAATACTGTTCAGACGTTTGGTTTCCTGCTGGGCCAAACCTAAACTTTTAACCAATTCGATATTCCGGAGTGATTCGGTAGTAGAACCTGCCAAAGCAGTAGTTTCACCTACAATGTTTTTTTGAATCTTTTTGATTCGTTTGCTCAAAACTGAACTCAGCATAGCCAAAAGTGGCACGGCTGCGAAATAAACAGGGGCAATGGCCCAGTAAACGTTGTAGGCATACACCATCACAAAAGCAATACCCACTATCGAAGTAAATAATATGTTAATGAAAGCAGAAACCAACTTTTCGACGTCCGATCTTACTTTTTGAAGTATTCCAAGTGTTTCTCCACTGCGTTGATCTTCAAAAACCTGAAAAGGGAGATCCAAAGAATGACTTAAGCCATCGGAATACATTTGTGCACCCAATTTTTGGGTAATCACATTCACATAGTAATCCTGAAAGTTTTTGGCAATGCGACTAACCATAGCCACGCCCATGGCGGCGAGTATGAGCAAACCAGCGCCTTTGATGAAGTCTTCAGAAGTTAAATTAACCAATAGGTTTTTCTCCTTGGTGATCACATATTGGTCGATAACCTTTTGAAAAATCCAGGGATCGAGTAGCGAAAAAATCTGATTTATGGCAGCTAAAATCAAAGCCAGTATCACCAGCTTCCAATAGCCCTTGAGGTAGTTGAGTAAAATTTGCATGTTGGTGGATCAGTCAGAAAAAGCGAAGTTCACAAAATAAAGTTCACTACCGACCAATTAGGCTCTCATGCTGCTACTTTGACATTTAAAGTCAATTTAACCTAATCAACCGGCAACATGCTTATTTATAATCAGTTATTTCTGAAGATTAATTCATGCTAATAATGTGTACGGGCTTCCAACAGAAATTCGCTCGAAAAGCCGTTGTTAATTACCACAGGACCTATGTTTTTGGCCAGGAATAAGCGCTGTTCGGCTACGGGCTCTTCCCACCTTTCTTCAAACTTATGCCAAATTTGGGTACGAATATAAAAGTCGGCCACCGAATAATAGGTCTTGGGTACATCAAAGGGAATAGTAAAGCTTTCCCAGTACCGGTTGTAATACACCTCAAATCTTAAACTATCATAAATTGCCACTCCGGCGCGATCATCGATGAGATAAAAATAGGCCGGCGTAGAAAACCAGCTTTGACCTGGCTCAGGTATAATTTTTGGGCATAATACCCCTTGGGTTTGACCATTCAGGTATTTCCAGACCAATTCCAATTCACCATTGTTGTTCAAATGCAGTCCTTCATAATTGTAATTAGGCGCTTTGGCGAATGGAAAATAAGCCGGCTTCTCAGCAGTCTTCGGTCCCAATACAATATCTCTGGGAGTAGCACCAGTCACCGTTCTTGAAAAAACCCATCTCGCATATTTCTGAAGAGGCCAATAGCTGTTTTCTGTGACAGCCGGACTGGCAACAGGCGGGTTTTCTTTTTGACAACCGAAGGCTAGGATGCTGAGCACAACTAGCAAAATTAATGTACGCATAAGGCTGTAATAGATATTACTAAAGTAAACAAACGGCTAAACATTATCTGCATTTTTATAATAATCAGTCATTAGGCATTTTTTCAGGGGTTAGAAGCGTTACTGATTTTATTTAAGTGTTGAATCCTATTTTTGTCGCATGCTAACTTTCAAGATGTTTCGTTTTTTGGGCACGCTCCTTTTGTTGCTTGAAGTCTCTAACCTATCTGCTCAGCCACGTCGCGCCGATTTTTTGAGCCTGGGCGTCAATGCCGGCTCTGCTAACTATACCGATCGCGCTACCAGCCAGGGTTTTGGCATGCATCTTTCAGCCGATTTAAATGTGAATCGTTGGCTGTTTGCCAATGTATCGGCCACCTATACCAATTACATGACAGAGGCCAATACCTTTGTTTTTAATTTTGGCATGAAGGCCTATCCCTATCGTTTCATTTATGTACATCCATTCACCGGTTTTGCACGTATCATGGCCGAACCCGAAACGGTGAAACGCGGCACATTGGGCTTGGGCTTAGGATCAAGCGTTAAAACCGGCAAAAGGCATATGAATTTTGAAGCCTGTGCCGAATACCTGCCTTATTACCTGAATGGCACTTATTACCTTTATGGCCGCTTTAGTTTTCCTCTTTTTATGGGGAACGATAACGACGCCAGCAGGTTCTGATTTGACGGCCGTTTTTACGGCTTATCTGCCTATCTTTGCGGCTGTTTTTAATCAATTATGGCTCTGAAATGTGGTATAGTCGGCCTGCCCAATGTAGGTAAATCGACTCTTTTTAACTGTTTATCCAACGCCAAAGCGCAAGCGGCGAATTTTCCTTTTTGTACCATCGAACCCAATGTGGGTGTGATTACGGTACCCGATGCTCGTTTAACTAAACTGGCTGAACTCGTGAAGCCAGAACGTATCGTTCCCAATACCATCGAAATTGTAGATATAGCCGGTCTGGTTCAAGGTGCCAGCAAAGGCGAAGGTCTCGGCAACAAATTCCTTGGCAACATACGAGAAACAGATGCCATCATTCATGTTTTACGCTGTTTTCAGGACGATAATGTGGTGCATGTACATGGTCGCGTAAACCCTTTAGGTGACAAAGAAATTATAGATATTGAATTGCAGCTCAAAGACCTGGAATCGATAGATAAGAAGCTGCAGAAAGTAGAACGGGCAGCCAAAACCGGTGACAAAGACGCCAAAATCGCTGCCGACGTACTCCAGCGTTACAAACAGCATCTCGAGCAAGGCAAATCAGCCCGCACCGCACCCGTAACCGACGATGAGCGGGCACATGCCTTCGATTTGTTTCTCCTTACCGAGAAGCCAGTGATGTATGTCTGCAATGTCGACGAAAAGTCGCTGAAAGTGGAAAACGCCCATGTGGAGCAAGTCCGTGCCATGGCTGCTGAAGAAGGTGCTGAGGTGCTGGTAATTTGTGCTGCGATAGAGTCGGATATAGCCGAACTTGAGAGCTATGACGACCGCCAGGCATTTTTGGAAGATTTAGGTTTGAACGAATCGGGCGTTGAGAAGCTCATCCGGCTGGCCTATAAGCTGCTCAAATTGCAAACCTACTTCACCGCTGGTGTACAGGAAGTCCGCGCCTGGACCATTCATCAGGGTACGCTGGCACCACAAGCAGCCGGCGTAATACATACCGACTTTGAAAAAGGCTTCATCAAAGCAGAAGTCATTCATTACCAGGATTTCGTTTCTCTGGGCTCCTGGGCCGCTTGTCGTGAAGTAGGCAAAGTGAGCATTGAAGGCAAATCCTACCTGGTTCAGGATGGCGATATTATGTTGTTCCGATTTAATGTATGATGATGCCACAACAGCGTCCGCACGACATTGACCCCAATGGGGTGGGACAGGCCAATGGTCAGCTATTTGGTTTGCCCTTTACCACCGATACAGCCGGGGTAGTACTTGTGCCCGTACCCTGGGATGTGACCGTATCCTACCGCGAAGGTACCGCCAAAGGGCCTGAAGCCATCTTAGCAGCCTCACCCCAGCTCGATTTTTTTGATCCTAAAATCCCGCAAGCCTGGAACATTGGCATAGCCATGGAGGAAATAGACCGGAAATGGGCGAAAAAATCTAAACAATTACGCAAGGCCAGTAGCCGTTACATACAATGGCTCGAAGCTGGTGCTCCTGAAATGGAAGCGGCTGAGATGGAAGCCATACGGCTGGAAATCAATGAAAAATGCGGCTTTTTGTTCGACTGGGTGAAAGCCCGAACGGCTTATCATCTTGAAAAAGGCAAATTGGTCGGTATTTTGGGCGGCGACCACAGCTCGCCACTGGGTCTGATGCATGCCCTGGCCGACCGGCATACCGAATTTGGCATCTTACAGTTGGATGCGCATATGGATTTACGCGATGCCTACGAAGGCTTCGAACAGTCACATGCTTCTATCATGTTTAATGCGCTAAAAATTCCTCAAATCAGCAAATTGGTGCAAGTAGGCATACGTGATTATTGCGAAGCCGAAGCCCGATTGGCCGCTGAGAGTCAGGGAAGAGTAGTGGTTTTTTACGATCGCCAGTTGGCCAATGCCCAATTTGAAGGACAAAGCTGGAAAAAGAGTTGTGTCGAAATCGTCAACGCCTTGCCAGATAAAGTATACATCAGCTTTGATATTGATGGCTTAGATCCGAAACTCTGCCCGGGAACCGGCACACCAGTACCCGGTGGGATGGAATTTGAACAAGCCATGTATTTGATTGAACAAGTGGCTGCGAGCGGCCGTAAAATTATTGGCTTCGACCTTTGCGAAGTTGCGCCGCGTAAAAAAGACGATTGGGATGCCAATGTAGGTGCCCGCGTTTTGTATCGTTTAGCCAATCTGGCTTACAAATCACACGACCGAAAATTCACAAAAACTTTAGCTTGAAACATTTAGTTTTGCCGCTGAAGTTGGAAAAATAACCACAATGGGAAAAGTATTGATTATTGGTGCAGGCGGCGTAGGTGCCGTGGTCACCCACAAATGTGCACAGGTGCCGGAAGTATTCAGCGACATCATGCTGGCCAGCCGTACCAAGTCGAAATGTGATAAAATTGCCGCAGAAGTTGGTGGCAATCGCATCAAAACTGCACAGGTAGATGCCGACAATGTAGAAGAACTGGTAGCCCTCATCAGCAATTTTCAACCGGAAGTAGTGATTAATGTGGCTTTGCCCTATCAGGACCTGACCATCATGGAGGCTTGTCTGCGTACCAAAGTACATTATCTCGACACCGCCAACTACGAGCCCAAAGATGTTGCTAAATTCGAGTACCATTGGCAGTGGGCCTTCCAGGATCGATTTAAAGAAGCCGGATTACTCGCATTACTGGGATGTGGATTTGATCCGGGCGTTTCCGGCATTTTCACAGCTCATGCCCTCAAACATCATTTCGATGAGATTCATTATCTCGACATTATCGACTGTAATGCCGGCGACCATGGTAAAGCCTTTGCCACCAACTTTAATCCTGAAATCAACATACGTGAGATTACCCAAAAAGGCAAATACTGGCAACAAGGCGATTGGATTGAAATTGACCCCCTAAGTATTCATCAGCCCATCGACTACCCGAATATAGGCCCTAAGGAGTCGTATTTATTGTACCACGAGGAGCTGGAATCGCTGGTGAAAAACATCCCGCATATGAAGCGCGCACGTTTTTGGATGACTTTCTCCCAAAACTACATCAACCACCTCCGAGTGCTCGAAAATGTGGGTATGACCAGCATCAAACCTATCAAATTCCAGGGCCAGGAGATAGTTCCATTGGAGTTTTTGAAGGCGGTTTTGCCCGAGCCATCGTCATTGGGTGAAGGATACAGTGGTCAAACTTCCATAGGTTGTCAAATACGGGGTATCAAAGACGGCAAAGACAAAACCTATTATGTGTGGAACAATTGCGACCATGCAGCCGTATACAAAGAAATTAAGGCACAAGCTGTTTCTTACACCACCGGTGTTCCGGCTATGATAGGTGCAATGATGATCATGACCAAAAAGTGGAGTGGAAGAGGGGTATTTAATGTGGAAGACTTCGACCCGGATCCATTTATGGCTGTTCTGCCCAAATATGGCCTACCCTGGCATGAAGCTATTAATCAGCCACTGGCATTTAACGATTATAATTTATAAATCGAACCCCGGATTTCCGGGGTTTTTTGTTTTCCGGAGCTCAGCCTGTTTTTTGCTGATTAAGTAACAAGCTCATGATGTGAAAAAGATTAGGATGAACCTGCCGGAATTGGTCTGTCGATTCGAAAAATGCTTCTACCAGGCAGGCAAAAAGTTCAGCCTGGTTGCTAAAGGCATAAGCTCTCAAAAAACCGGCTTTTTGTAATTGTTGGATATTACTTTCAAGCTGCACAAAATCTAACCAGAGCGGCCAGTGCAAACTAAATCGCTGATCAACACCCCACCGACGCTTATGGGCCATATATAGGGCATGGGCGAACTCATGTATGGCCAGGTGTAAATTGTCATCTTCGATGGCCAGGCCTGCCAGGGTGTCCTTCCACGATAATACTACAATGCCGGCTATATGGGTTTCGCCTTTGTTGAAGCTTTGAGAGTGTGTGGAATAATAAATATCGGGATACAAAATAATCCTCCGGAAACCGGCAATCTGATACAGCCGAAAGCCGAAGGTGAGTTTGGTCAGGCAAGCAGCGAGGAGCACGCGCATCTCATTGGTGACTATCAAACCATCGCGCCCCTCAATTTCAAGCGTTTGCAGCAAATGCACCATACGCGTTTCGAAACGCTGTTGTTTGTTGGGTGGAAGACGTTTGTAATAGCTGAATTTTTGCTGTAAAACAGCCAACTGACTCATGGGCAACTTACGAGGACGATATAAACGTTTCCAGAAATTCCCGCCTCCTGCCTGTATTGACCCAGCTTCTAACTTGTAGATTAAAGACATCAAAGCCAAATAAACGAAAACACAGCCCAGGCCAACAATGACCACCAACGCGAGTAGAGAAACAAAAACATCCGCCATGAAGGCGAAACATAAAGAAAAAGACTGGATTATACGCGGGAAATCCACATCCGTTGGAGAGTGGCGGCAGAAAGTTTTTTAGTCCATCGACCCCAGAATGGTTTAGTTTTAAGACGTAAAAACGCATAAAATGCATAAAATAAGCCCTGCTCCATAAGAAGCAGGGCTTAAGTAATTAGCCACAGGCTAATGTTCGCTTAATGAATTTGCAATTTACGCGTCACCAATTGGTTGCCCGATTGAATTTGCACCAGATACATGCCATTCGACAGCGAAGCAGCATTCAGCTCCAGGGTATGTTTGCCTTCGCTCATTTGGCCAAACGGCTGTAGGATCAGCTGACGACCTTGAAGGTCGGTGATACGCACTTCTACTTTTTCGTTGCGCTGTAATTCTACACTCACGTTAAACTTATCGTGCGTTGGATTGGGATAGGGGTAACCTACTTTAGTGGCCAATGCATCCAACGTATTAACCGAAGTCAAATCAGGCTTAAAATAGATTTGGAAAGGAGCACCGGCAGGGAAACCAATGCCTCCACCGTTAGCCAAAGACCACGCAAATGAAGTGTTGCTACGTTGAATAGCATTACCGGAGCTTATAATTCCAGGTACTGTAATCGGAGGAAAGAAAGGAGTTCCTCCTGCAGTGAATGACCAAACCAACCAATAGTTTCGGCCACCAACGAGTTGAGTCGGAGCCATAAATTCACCTACAACACGCATTATCGGACGAGTTGAATCTAATGGTGTTGAATTACTTGCACGCATTACACCAGAAAAATAAGTATCCAACAAGCCATTTGCGATGCTATCACCATAAATAAGCTGCCCGCCACTAGATGGGTCACCATCATATATCATTAAGAAAACGCTAGTAAAATTCGAAACAAATCCAGATCCTGTTTGATACGCCCAAAATCCAATTGAATCAATCAAATAATTGCCGCCTTCTGGCAACCAGAATTTTTCGGCAGTGCGTATGGTGCCGTTAAGTCCCAAAGTTGAAAGTGGTGGGCTTAACATACTTAATGCATTCCCATTAAATCCTCCGACTGGATCAGTCACAATAGGCCCATTGTTAAAAACACCAGTTGTAGCTAGAGGGTCTGCAACAATAGCCACCAAGGATAAAGTATCATCGGCCCGAAACTCATCATTCGCCAAATTAGTGAAAGCTTTATAGGTAAAATTTCCAGCTACAGTAGGCGAAATCGGGTCAAATTCCAAGAAATGCAACGAATCAGGAGCGATTGTTCCTACAGTTTTAGTGCTGGTGTAGCCTCCAGGCCCTTGAAGTGTTACAGTAAAGGTTTGTGGTAATAAACCCGTGTTTTTAACATAAAAAGAAGGGACAACTGTGTCTCCAAGCAATAAATATTGAGTACCAAAAACCCTGTCAACGGAAACGTTATTGTTATAAGGGAAGTTAAAACGAACGGTCGGTTTCCGAAGTTGACTGCGTGTGGTTAAACTATCAGCAGGAAACCCTACAGAATCAGTTAGAATATACTTTGTAGTATTCGCTATGTATTGGGGAACAGCAGCGTCACTGTTGTAGAACCAACGAATATCCCCAATTTGACCATTTGGTTGGATATATTCAATTAGCATTTCAATATTACTGCCTGCCTGATAGTTAAAAACAGAATCTAGTAGAATTCTTTTCCAACCATCGGTAGAGTCAACAAATGCAGCTGGATTGCCATTGTACACAAGTTTTGCTGCATTAGCTCTACTAATCCAGTTAATTGCATTAGCACCATAATCATTAATTGTAACATTTCTCAAATATATCTTCATGTTAGGAGTCCCCTGCAATGGTGTTAAGGAGCTAGGCACACTCGAAACGCTTCCACCACGACTAAACTCAAGGCTACTAATTGCAGCATTGTTAGGTATAGTCGATAATAAAGAAGACGGGTAGATGTAGGCGTACCGAGATGAAGCTGGTGATAAACCTTTAGAACGCATTGGGCCAAAGTCATTACCGCTTCCACTTGCATAATTAGATGCAAATTGATTGGTTCCAATCGTTAGGCTTTGTGCATTTAGCAGATATAAATTACTTATTCCAAAGCAAATAAGCATAAGAAGTGATAATCTTTTTTTCATAGTTAAAAGTTTTTGTTCTGTTCGAAGATAGTTGCAGAATTTAAAAATTAACCTTTTCGTAATTCATATTAACAAGTTTTAATCATTCTTTTCACTGTTTTTGAATCGTATTTTTGTCCAAAATCAAAACATGCGACTGCCATTCGATCAGCTCCCTTCACCACTTTTTTTAATGCACGAATCCAAACTGCGTCGCAATCTCGAACTGATGAAAAGAGTGCAGGAAGAGGCTGGAATTAAGATTATACTGGCTTTAAAGGGCTTTAGCATGTATAGCACCTTCCCATTGGTGAAACAATATTTACAGGGAAGCACCTCCAGTTCGCTCCACGAGGCCCGGTTGGGTTATGAAGAATTCGGTGGCGAAACTCATGTCTATAGTCCGGCTTACCGGGAAGATGAATTTGACGAACTTTTACAATACGCCGACCATTTCAGCTTCAATTCGGTCAATCAATACCTCAAATTCCGCGACAAACTCTTCACTGCCAAGCCAAATGCCTATGCGGGTATACGTATAAACCCGGAATACAGCACAGTTAGTGTCGATTTATATAACCCCTGCATACCCGGTTCGCGGCTCGGTATTCGTGCCGAAGACCTGCCACCTGCGCTTCCGGAAGGCATTCACTTTTTGCACAGTCACAATCTTTGTGAAAGTGATTCCTATGCCCTTGAACACACACTCGAAAATATTGAACGCCTTTTCGGGGCCTATCTCCCACATATCAAACTTCTGAATCTCGGCGGAGGACATTTAATGACACGTGAAGATTACGATGTCCAACATCTGATAACCACGCTCAAAAACTTCAAAGCGCGCCACCCGCATCTCGAATTGATGCTGGAACCGGGCTCAGCAGTAGCCTGGCAAACGGGCTATTTGGTGAGCACAGTGCTCGATATTGTTAACAGCAAAGGCATACAAGTGGCAATTTTGGATTGTTCGGTCTCGGCGCACATGCCAGATGTGATTGAAATGCCCTACAAACCTAAAATCTATGGGGCAACCGATCCTGTGGCAGGCAAACCTACTTACCGTTTTGGTGGACAAACCTGCCTGGCAGGTGATTTTGTAGGCGACTATAGCTTTGACCAGCCGCTTCAAATCGGCGATCAAGTGATATTCGACGATATGATGCATTACACCATGGTGAAAACCACCACTTTTAATGGCATCAATTTGCCGCACATGGGCATTTGGAAGGAGGATGGTAGCTACCAGCACTTAAAATCGTTTGGGTATCACGATTTTAAATCCCGTTTGTGAAGTATTTAGTATAGAGTATCTAGTATTTAGTCGGGAATTTGTCTGAAATCAGTGTGGTATCTCTGATTGGAAATTCGCAGACGGAAGACGTGAGACTTATGACGTGAGATGGTCCTCTTACGTCTCAAGTCTCACGTCCCTTTTGACAGTCTGCCTCTCTATACTTTATACTCTATACTCTATACTCAATACTCAATACTCAGTACCGCCCGCTACATCCGTCCGTAGTCAATAATCAAATCTTTCGAAACAGGGCGGCCAACGCAGGTCAGACATGACCCTTCTTTGATCTCCCGGTCTGAAATGGCTTCCTGGTCTTCAATAATCATCTCACCCTGTACTTTAAAAGCACGGCACATGCCACAAACACCCATGGTACAAGCATAGGGGAGGTCTAAGCCTGCTTCCAATGCCGATTCTAATATGTATCTACCCGGTTCTACTTTAACTTCGTGCATTTTCCCGTCCAGTTTAATCTGAACGATTCGGTTACCGTCGTCGGCAGGATCTTCGGTGATAATTACCGGTTCAACCGGCTTATGGGCGTGGTAGAAACTTTCTTTGTGCAAACGTTCCTGCTCTATGCCGTTGCTTTCAAGCATGTGGTAAACATCATGCATCATGGCCTCAGGGCCGCAGATGTAGTAATTGGTACTTCTATCTGCGAAAAGACCATCGTTGGTGCAGCATTGCATCATCAACTCCGCTTTGATGCGTGAACTAATGCCCGACCAACCGCTCTCAGGGCGACTCAACAAATGGGTAATCACCAATCTATCGCCGTGTTTTTGCTGGAGACGCTCGAGCTGCTCTTTGAAAATGATGTTTTTCTGGTCGCGATTGCCGTAATACAAATGAACCTTGTTGTTCCCCGGCTTCTCCAAAGCCGCTTTCATGATCGACATCAATGGCGTAATGCCGCTGCCGGCACCAATAAGTGCTAAAGTTGGCAAGTCGCTTCTTTTGTTGTTCAACGTAAAATGACCGTAGGGCTCAATGACGTTGATGATGTCGCCTTCTTTAAGATTTTTCAGCAAATAGTTGGAAACCAGACCGCTTTCTACGCGTTTTACACATACGCCAATGACCGGTAAGGCCGAAGGGGCAGTACAAACCGAATAGGAGCGACGCACCGATTTTCCATCAATTTCGAGTACCAAAGTCAGAAACTGACCTGGCCAAAAAGTAGGAATAGCGCCTTTGTCGTCCCGGAAATAAATGGCAATGGCGTCGGGGGTTTCCCGTACGATGGTTTCAACTTTAAGCTGTATAAATTGGGTACTCATGAGATCTAATTGCGGTGCAAAGATACAAAACCACAGAGCAGCGATTTTGATTTATCGGAAGTGAAAAAGGGTACGCAGACAATTAAGATGATTATGATTTACAGAGATCAAATTTTAAACGTTGTAAATCATAAAAATCCGCGTCATCTGCGGCCCATAAACGAAATACTTAGGCGTAACGCTGTCCAACCCACACAAACCGCCGGTTGATGTAGTTTGGATCTGTAAAGCTCGCATTACCGGCCGGATTACCTCCGGTAACATGGAAGTCACTGAATGCAGCGTGCTGGTTTAAATAAATCGGACCGGTAAGATTAAAAGATACAGGTACAAAAACCGACGCCATTTCATCGGCAATTTGCTCCATTAAGGCAGCATCGGTGGTATACGCACCACAGCTGATGGCCCCGTGTTTTTGGGCGAGTTGTTTGGCCAAACGGATAGAATCTGCGGTATTTTTGGTTTTTACAACGATAGCAATTGGTCCAAAAAGCTCCTTTTCAAAAACCTTTTCCTCCGTTCCATCTACCTGCATCAAAACAGGTGAGGCCAGGCGGGTCTCTGGAAACTCTTCGTTAACGATGGTTTGGGGATTAACCAGCTGTTTATTCTGACTTTTAGCCATTTCCTTAACCCGATCGGCTGTCATATCGTTTTGTAGTGCAGCCAATACACCCGGACCCATTTTGGGATGTGCCGCGATGCCTTCGATGGCAGCAGCTAAGGCACCGGCCACTTCGTCAAACGATTTATGTCCATCAGCAGTGTTGATACCACCTTCGGGGATGAAGAAGTTCTGCGGTGCGGTACACATCTGACCGGAATACAGCGAAACGGCGAAAGCCAAATTGTCTACGACCGCTTTCAAATCGGTGCAGCTGTCGATGATCACCGAGTTGACGCCGGCCTTCTCTGTAAATACTTCTTTTCCCAATATACTTTGGGCTTCGAGCCAATTACCGAATACACTGTTACCCGTATAATCGATGAGTTTAACATCGGGATGAGCTACAAATTCTTTGGCAATCGGGAATTTGCTGGTATCTACAGCAAGTTGACAGGTATTAGGGTCTATATTATTCTCTATCAGTACCTTTTGCAATTCTGCAACTACAATGGCGATAGGTAAAATAGCCTTGGGATGTGGTTTTACAATGACGGTATTGCCTGTAATCAGACTGGCATACATGCCCGGAACGGTATTCCAGGTAGGAAAGGTAGAACAACCAATCACTAGGCTTACACCTTTAGGCACAGGGCGCCAGCTTTTTTTCAGGCTCAGATCGAATTTGCCCATAGGTTTGGTCCAGGTGGTTTCGGCCGGAAAGCGTGTGAGTTCCTCATATCCCATGGCAATGGCTTCCAAGGCACGGTCGGCCGCATGTGGACCAGATGCCTGAAACGACATCATAAATGACTGGCCCGTGGTATGCATGGTCGCATAAGCGATCTCGAAAAAACGTGCTTTCATACGCTCCAGACTTTCGATCAACAAACCGGCACGATCTGCTACCGAAAGCTTGCGCCAGCTCTGAAAAGCGGTTTTAGCACGCTCCACCACAATTTTATCGGCAAATACCGGATAACGTATGCCCAAGCCAGTTTGAAGATAAGGGGAGACCTCTTCGCCTTCAAAACGGAGGGGTTGTGCCTGCTCCAATTCACTGAAGTCGGTATTCATGCTATTTTGAAACTTCAGCAAACCAGCCGCATTGGCTTCTTCGGCATAGGCTTTCGGATTTTCGGGATATTGGGCAAAAAATACACGTTCACGGTTGGCCTGAATGGCACGGTCGAGTATAGCGCGGTGTTTTTCGAATAAGCTCATGCAAATGTTTTTAACGGCTCAAAGGTAAGGATTCAACCGCTTTGATGGATGATTAGGGAAGGACTACTTTCCTAAAAGCTTTTTGGTTCCCTTGCATTATTTCGAGCAGGTATATACCACTTTGTAGTTGGTTTAAGTTTAATATAGTTTCAGCTGTTGAAAAATGACCCCTTGAAACTGCTTTTCCCTGCATATCACGTAAGAACCATTTAGTTTGGACTAAATTATTCTCTGATAAACGAATGGTTAGTTGACTATGAACAGCCGGATTAGGATAAACATCAAATTTCAATACTGATGGGTATTTTGGAAGAGAAGTATACTCATTTCTTGTAATGAGCACCCAACGCGGCACCGATGTCGAAATTCCTGGAAATAAAATCGAACCAGAACTGCCAAAATCCGAGGTATAGGTAATGTTTTGATTGACTGGGATCGCCAACCACAAATTAGCTAATTCATCGAATACGCCTAAAGGTGGGTGAGGATTGTTAAAGCCCATGTTTAAAAAAGTTTTGCCCATCCAGTCCATATTTTGTATAATCAATTGATTAATGGGGCCATTAGCGGCTTTATAAACTACATACTGCTGTGAAAAGAAGCCCCATAGATTACTCGAGGGTAAGGAGGAGAATATCCCATCATGACTAATCGAAAGGGGATATACTTCATCGTAGGTATTTCGGAAGGAATCATAGCTGAACTCCGTTTTTAGCTGTCTAAAGCCGCCAGCTAAGCTGTCATCTTCATAAGGTGTAATCCATGTTAATGGTGAGAAAGTATTAAATGATTTGGACAGTAGATAAGGTTCAAAATCAAAGGTGTTGTGGGCAACAACTTTGATAAACCCGCCTTGCTGATTTTTTAAATCGCGCCGATACAAATAATTCTGATATCCCGTAATAGGCGTTGCATTGGGCACCTGAAGCCCGAACATTTGTGTAAAATTGGCACAACTTCCGGTAATCATCAAGCTGGTATCGCCAAAAGAGGTGATCACTTGTGCGTCAGAAACAGTTCTTGAACCTGTGACTATTTCTTCCCACAAAAGCGCGCCGGTATTGGGGTTAATGGAAGCAATCCAGCCCGTTATATCATCTGCTAAACCTACTGCCAACAATTCATAATTGTTCAGCTCATGCTTTTTAAGTCGGTGAAAGAAGTTGTTCTGAGGCCGGTGAACCGACCAAACCCACAACACCTGGCCCTGACGATTCACTTTAAAAACGAAAGGATCGTAGGAAAAAGGGTCGTTATTCACCAAGGTATACTGACCTAAAACCAAGGTATCGGCAAAACCTCCACCTAAAATAAATTCATCGTTGCTATAACCAACTATGCTGCTTACCCTGGCATTGCCGTAAAATAGCTGAGTAGTGTCTAAAAGTGGGTCAAATGTGCCGTTTTGCCCGTATTTGTACCAGCGTAAGCGGATATTGCCCACTTTTTGTCCCTGAGGCTGGTTGGAAGGATGGGGGTTGTCTACCGTACTAATAAGAACAGTGTAATCAAAACTTGTCATTGCCGTCCATTCCTGCCTGGCTGTATCTACATCAAATCCTTTTAATTGGAAGGGTTGAGCATAAACGTTAGCTGCACTTAAAATTAGCAGCGACAAAAAGGATAACCTCATATTAGCCATATTTAATGGTTGAATATAACAAATAATCAAACCAACGACAGCCGGACATTTCTTTAGGTGACAATTTAATGACCAACTATTGTTTGTTTGATTCGGATTATATAACTTTAAGTTGATTTAGCGACAACCATGTTACAGTATACACCCTCTAAAGCCGGTCGAAGCGACATTTCCCTGTCGCACTGCATTCGCTTTACCTGCAAGTGTATTACTACCTTACCCGAGTTATTGGATTAGAATAAGTGTGATTTGCTGTTAAACAGCAGTTCTTCCAGTCTAATCCTCAATCATGAAAAACATAATATTATGCCTTATGGTGACCATAGTCGCCTTGGGTTGCATTAAAGAAGGTTCTGTAGAAGGGTCGGCAGTACGAACACGATTTCAATTTTCCGGTAAAATCACGCAAGAAGGCAGCACTTTAGCGGTTCCTACAGGGCTTTGTACCGTTCAACTGGTTAGAAAAGCGGTTTACTTTAAGGATGTTTTGGCGAAGTCGGTAACAGACATGGCAGGAAACTATACCTTAAATTTCAGTTCGAATTTGAGTAAGACTAACTGTTTTATTGAAGTTAAACTTCCTTCATTCAATCTGCAAGGTGGTTATTGGCCTTATGTAGCGCCTATCCCTGTAGAGCCGGGTACTGGCCAAAAGCTTGATATCGAAGTGCCCACTTATGGCATTTTGCTGGCTCAGTTCAGAAATAGGGGAGCGGATAACGTTTCAAACTTAATCCTCAACATAGACAATCTGGTTATTCCGATTCCGCTTCATGCCCCAGCTGATCGATACTTTACTTTAAAGGGCAATGCCACTTCAGTTTTGAGCTGTACATACACTATCAATGGCGTACAATACAGTGAGGCCAATTCGACCTATGTCACAGGATACGATACGGTAATTCAGCTCATTGAATATGGCATGCCATAACGCTCTTTTTTTCAACTCCAATAAATTGATATTCAATAATGAAACATATACTAGTGGTTTTGGGATTACTCCTTTCTTTAGAAAAACCTATTAAAGCGCAAACGCCAAAAGAAGAGCTGCGGTTGGATTTGGTGACCATTGAAGTAGGAACCATAATAGCA
Source organism: Bacteroidota bacterium (assembly GCA_036787895.1). GTDB lineage: Bacteria > Bacteroidota > Bacteroidia > UBA7662 > UBA7662 > UBA7662. The sequence continues at coordinate 207,068 of DAIQOK010000001.1, forward strand.
GATAACGATCGGATAGGACTTCATACAGGACTGCATTTACGTGCAAAAAAGCATTTGGTTCAACTCCAATATAGTTTAGAGCGTCAGCTTGATTTTGACATAGAATGGATGGCGGATGGCGCACCGAAAAAAGCAGCGGTAATTGGGTCAGATTATTTCGGTTTGTTGTATGGCTATAGTTTGGTGTTCCAATCTAATTTTCAACTGACACCTTCACTGGGTTTTGTAGTTGGTAAGGAATTATACCGAACCGGGCAATACGACGAGGTAGAAGGTTTTTTATGGAATACCTATGCTTACTATTACCAGCTAAATGATTATTTCGGAGCCAGTTGTGCCTTGAGAGCGCAGTATCAGTACCGCTTTTTAGGTATTCCCTTAAATTCTTTTGCCCAAATTCAAATGAATTATTACGGTAGAGGGGCAATTTCTTTGAGGACTGGTCTGGCTCTTAATATTTACAAGAGAAAACCAAAGTCACAACTGTGACTTTCTGGGCATGGGAGCACCTTTTCAAAGTCATTCGTATTTTTCCAAAGCAGCATTTAATTTAAGGCAGCATGCTTAACTTCGCCACATGAGCGATAAAGTCATGCAACTGGATAAGATGATCGCTGAAGCCAAATTGGGCGGCGGTCAGAAACGTATTGATTCTCAACACAGCAAGGGTAAACTTACTGCCCGTGAACGACTGGATGTGCTGCTCGACCCGGGTAGCTTTGAGGAGATAGGCATGTTGGTTACCCACCGTTCGTCGGATTTTGGTCTCGACCGTGAACATTATTTGGGCGATGGGGTAGTAACCGGTTACGGCACAATCAATGGGCGTCCGGTATATGTGTACTCGCAAGACTTTACTGTATTTGGGGGCTCATTGTCGGAAACCCATGCCGAAAAAATCTGCAAGGTGATGGATTTATCGATGAAAAACGGCGTTCCCATCATCGGTTTGAATGATTCCGGCGGTGCGCGCATACAGGAGGGGGTAGTCTCGCTGGCCGGTTATGCCGACATCTTTTACCGCAATGTACAGGCATCGGGTGTAGTACCTCAAATAAGCGCTATCATGGGCCCCTGTGCCGGTGGTGCGGTGTATTCGCCGGCCATGACGGATTTCATTTTGATGGTCGAAAAAACGAGCTATATGTTCGTTACCGGTCCCAATGTGGTTAAAACCGTCACCCATGAAGATGTAACCAGCGAAGAGTTGGGAGGTGCCATGACCCATGCCAGCAAATCAGGTGTGACCCACTTTGCGAGTGCCAACGAAATTGCTTGTTTGAATGATATCAAAGCACTTTTGTCCTACCTGCCTCAAAATTGTGAGGAAGAAGCTCCGGCAGTAGCCTATGAATCGCAAGGAGAAGAGCAGCGGCCTAAACTCGCTTCAATCATCCCCGACAATCCAAATCAGCCTTACGATATACGCGAAGTCATCGAAGAAATCATCGATAACGGCAGCTTCCTGGAGGTTCATAAAGATTATGCCGAGAATATAGTCGTAGGTTTTGCCCGTCTGGCAGGCCGCAGTATTGGGATAGTTGCCAACCAACCCGCGTCGCTCGCAGGTGTGCTCGACATCAATTCTTCGAAAAAAGCAGCCCGCTTTGTGCGTTGCTGCGATTCATTTAATGTGCCATTATTGGTTTTGGAAGATGTGCCGGGCTTTTTGCCGGGAACCGACCAGGAATGGAACGCCATCATCACCAATGGCGCGAAATTATTGTACGCCTTTAGCGAGGCAACAGTGCCGCGTATTACGGTTATCACGCGTAAAGCTTATGGCGGTGCTTATGATGTGATGAATAGCAAACACATCGGTGCCGACATGAATTTCGCCTGGCCAACTGCCGAAATTGCCGTTATGGGCTCGAAAGGCGCCACCGAAATCATCTTTAAGGCTGAAATTGCAGCTGCCAGCGACGGTCAGGCCAAATTCCAGGAGAAGGTAGACGAGTACACCGAAAAATTTGCCAATCCTTACCGGGCAGCGGCACGCGGCTTTGTGGATGAAGTGATTCGACCAGAAGATACCCGCCGGAAACTCATCCGCGCCTTCAAAATGATTGAGACCAAAGCTGTAAAACTGCCACGCAAAAAGCACGGCAACATACCCTTATAAATTTTATTCAAGTGAACTCACGTAATTCATTGATTTTAAATGTAGTGCTTAGCATTGCAGTAATTGTATTGTACATCCTGCACTTCAATGCAGGTACAACTACCAAAAGCAGTGATGCTGATCAATCGGAAGCTGTCTGGATAGAAGACACTACGCTTGCGCAAAAGGCTTTGACGTCATCCCGCCCGTTAAAAGTGGTTTTTATCCGTGCCGACAGCATTTATGTAAAGTACGAATATTTCACCAACCTTAAAAAAGGCATAGAAGCCAAAACCCGCCGGTCGGAAGCAGAATTGGAAGGAGAGATGAAACGATTGGAAAAAGACTATGAGGATGCTCAACGTCGTGCCCAAAACATGAGCAAAGAGCAAATTATGGAGCTGGAGCAGCGATTTGGCCAGCGTCAGCAGGGTTTAGCTCAATTACGCGATCGATTGGCCGATGAATTAGCCGTAGAAGAGGAAAAACTCAACAAACAGCTCCGCAGCAAGGTCCAGGATTACTTCAACCGAATTGCCAGTGAAAACGACTTCGATTATATTGTCTCCTATTTCCCGGGCTCTAACGTGATTTGGGCCAATGATAGTCTGGATATAACCGCCAAGGTGTTGAATGACTTGAATCGTGAATACCGTGAAAGTCGCAAAAAGTAAATTTTAGACTGATTAGCTAAACGCTGCTATGTATACCCATAAAACCATTCGGTTCAAAAGTATACTTAAGATTATGGGTTTTCACCTGATCTGGCTCACCCTTTGGGCCAGTTTGGTGGCCTTGGTTTTTCATTATACCCGCTGGCGATGGATGGTGATTCCCTGGGTTCCGGTTAGTCTAATTGGTACGGCAGTGGCCTTTTATGTTGGCTTCAAAAACAACCAGGCCTACGATCGTTTGTGGGAGGGGCGAAAAATCTGGGGTGGCATTGTAAACTCCAGCCGATCATTTGCCAGCGCACTTTTGGCATTTTTGAAAGAAAAAGAAGCTACTGAAAGCTCAAAAATTATCGTCTACCGACATATCGCCTGGTTATATCAACTCCGTGCGCAATTGCTTGAGCCCATGCCTTGGGAACATGCCAGCCAAAACGACCCGGTGGGTATAGTGAATCGCAGTCGCATGAAAACAACCGGAATTGGCATTTTAGATCCGGATTTAACCTCGAAAGCCTTACAGCAATATCTGAACAGCACCGATTTGGCTGCTATGGGTAAAATACGAGGAAACAAAGCCATGCAGCTAATTCATCAGCAGGCAGAAAGTCTGGCCGAACTGCACAATAACGGTAATTTATCAGCCTATCACCATGTTCATCTCCAACAACTTCTCAATGAGCTGGTCGCCCAACAGGGTATGGCCGAACGTGTCAAAAAGTTCCCATTACCCCGGCAATACGCCACAGCCAGCTTCATTTTTGTGGTCATATTCATCCTTTTCTTACCTCTCGGCATGGTGAATGAGTTCGACAAACTGGGTGAGTGGGGGATATGGGTTTCTATCCCATTTTGTGTGATAGTTGGCTGGGTGTATGTGTTTATGGAGCTGGTCGGCGACTACAGCGAAAATCCTTTCGAAGGACTTAGCAGCGATGTGCCCATGTATGCTATCAGCAGGGGTATTGAAATTGATTTGAAGGGGATGTTGGGTGAAACCGATCTTCCTGAACCGGTGAAGGCCGTGAATGGGGTTTTACTCTAACCCCGGCGCTCTAGACCCGCAAACAAGCCCGAAAACCTCTGGCGCCATAATAGGATTCAGCACCATTGTGGTATACAAACACATGACCATACCGCCAGTCGCAGAACAAGGCGCCACCACGTTCACGGATATCACTTGGGGTAAATATCCAACTCGATGTTTTGGTGTCGAATTTGCCAAATTGCTGCAAATAGCGGTATTGGGTCTCATCCAGTAGTTCAACTCCCATTTCCCGGGCCATACCTATCGCACTGTGGGCAGGTTTGAACTCTTTGCGTGATTCGATGGCATCGGGGTCGTAACTCGTGCTCCGGCGGCCTTTGGGACTTTCCGGCGCACAGTCGAAGAAGAGAAATTCACCTGTTTTTTCATCTTTGCCCACCACATCCGGTTCTCCGCCGCTGAGCTCCATTTCCTGCAACGACCAAAGTTTGTCGGGCCTAACTGCTAACCGTGCTTCTACATCAGTCCAGTGAATACCCGCATGTCTGTTTTTGTTTTTTTCAAAACGGTTTTTGAGCAGTTGCAGGAGCTCCATTTGAACATCTGCCGGTAATATATTTTTTGTCGTTGCCATAGGCTGTTTTCTAAAGATAGGTCCTATAAATACGGGTTTAAACCGATTGTGCTGCGGTTTTTCTGTCGGCCGGACGGAAATACCAGGAAAGTAGGGTTAAAACTACCAATAGGAGCGGGGGAGCAATTTCAGCCATTCCTGCACCAAGGACGATATGCGAGTAGGCCGCGCCCGACATGCTGAAAAAGAAACCGGCATAGGCCCATTCCTTAAGTAATGGTGTTTTAGGTATCAAAATAGCAACCACACCTAAAAGTTTCCAGACACCCAGTAGGGTTAAAAAGTAAAGCGGAAAACCCATATCGGTGATGAATTTTACTTCTTCAGGTACATTCAGCAGCTGAACAATGCCACTCGATACCATACCGAGTGAAAGCCAGATGGTGGCTACCCAATAAATGATTTTGTTACGTTTGCTCATGGTGGTTTATTTATTTGGTTTTAAAATTTCCTGAAGTCGGTTGTGCGCCCTATTTAAGCCTTGTGCAAAAGGCATGGCCAGAAGTTGATCACGTAATTCAACAGATTTGAAGACCAAATGCATGCTAAGTTTACTTGATTGGGGGCTTAAGGCTTCAAAATCAAAATATTCGAGTTGGATACCGAATCCGGTGTTTTCCATTTCAAATGTCCGGACAAACCCTTTTTCAGGCATAAATTCATGAATTACTCCGCTGAAATTGTGTTGGTTTCCGAAAGTGTCGGTCGTCTGAAAATGGTAAGCGCCATGTTTGTGGTTTTCCAGCTTGATTACTTTGGTACCCATCCATTGTTCCACCAGTTCGGGGTCTGCATAAGCTTTAAAAAGTAAATCCAGCGCTAAATCGAATTCTCGGGTAATCCTCATTTCCTGCTTGCCGACTTCGGCATGGAGTTGGGTTTTATGGCTCATATTGACTTATTTCTCTGGTTTATAGTATTTCATCAAGCTCTCCAATGCATTAAATCGGTCGTCCCACATTTGACGGAAAGGTTCTAAAAACTCGGCAATAGACTTCAATTTAACCGGATTGAGCTGGTAGTAGATGGTACGGCCATTTTGAGATTGAGTGACCAGCTCACATTCACTCAAAATGCTAAGGTGTTTGGAAACAGTTGGTCTGGCTGTATCAAAATTGGCCGCAATCGCACCAGCCGACAAACGCTGACTGGCCAGTAATAACAATATTGCCCGCCGCGTAGGATCGGCTATGGCCTGGAAGACATCACGTCGTAAGTTCATGCGTAGTTATTTGACTACAAGTATAAGTGTAGTTGTTTGGCTACGCAAATAATTTTTTTTAGATTTTGTGCGGTATTCGATTAAACAGAGTTTAGGGCTGATGTTCGGTAATCGGTTAAACGGGGGTACGGAATATTTATTAAAATTGAGTTCGTAAGCAGTAACCAACATTTTTTTTGTGCGATTCGGCAATCAAGCCATGAAAGAAATCGCTGAAGATTTATAGGGAGATATCTAATGGTCGCCAATTAATTAAATCCATTTAACCAAATACTCCGTAATCTGCTCTTTCTGTTCATAATTTATATTATGTTTAATAATAAAAAAGAATACTCCCTTATCTTCGCCTTTCAAGCTCCTCGACTGCCTTATGCTACAGCCATCCTACTGGGAATATGATCTCCTCTTTTCAGCCACCGATGTTTTGATTATTGGTGCAGGCTTAACAGGTTTATCGGCAGCCATTACGATTAAACAGCAAGCACCACATTTAAAAGTACTCGTAATTGAGTCGGCTAAACTTGGCACCATGGCAACGACCAGAAACGCCGGCTTCCTCTGCTATGGTAGTCCCTCAGAATTATTAGGAGATTTGGATGAACACGGACCAGACCATGTTTATGAGTTGCTCTGCCGAAAAAATGAAGGTATCAACCGCTTGCTCGAGTTGAGCCGGAAAAAGGATATTGGCTATACGTCCACCTTCGGTTATGAACTTTTCGATAATGACAAACCAATAAGTTTGGTCGCCGACCGCTTGAATGAATTAAACATAATAGTTCAGGCAGCCACAGGTATTGTTGACTATTTCAAAACAGCCGCTGATGCTGTGTTAACACGCTGGGGTTTCAGCGGCTTTGATGGGGCCATACAAATGGCCTACGAAGGTCAGGTACAAAGTGCCCGACTGGATTATTCACTGCGTTTGTATGCCCAAAACCTGGGAGTTCGTCTGATTTCAGCCTTAGAAGTAACCGCATTAGCGCAACATTCGCCTGATCAATGGGCTTACACCACCGAATTTGGCACTTTTTATACCAATTACGTCTTGTTGGCCAACAACGCCTATCTCAGTAAACTGCTTCCAGAAGTAGAAGTAAGCCCTAAACGTGGACAAGTACTTGTCACTAACGAGCTCCCCCATCTACGCCTGCATGGCAACTTCCATTTCGACAGCGGGTATTATTACTTCCGCAATGTAGGTAAACGATTGTTGTTAGGTGGTGCACGGAATCACGATTTTGAGACTGAAAACAGCGATCAAGCGGTTTTAAACGACATATTGCAGGCACATCTTATTGATTTTGCCCAACAACGATTACTCCCCGACCAAAAATTTAGCATCGACCAGCAATGGAGCGGTATCATGGGCTTTACAGCCGACAAAAAACCAATTTGTCGCGAAATAAAACCGGGATTATTTGTGGCAGCCGGTATGAACGGCATGGGTGTAGCCATGGGTGCCTCCCTCGGCACCGAAATTGCGGAGAAACTACTGGATGTTTTGATACCTATCCGGCCAAAACCACGAAAAAAGCGTTAAAACAAACTCTGTTGCTGTACTTTTTTAGCAACCGTCTTTTTACCCTGACGTTCCAGATGCAAATCACCCCATTTATTTAGGGTTTCTAATACCGGAACCAAAGTTTTGCCATAATCAGTAAGCTTGTATTCTACCCGCGGTGGAATTTCGGGATACGACTTCCGAGTGGCAATACCGTCTTTTAAAAACTCCTTGAGTTGTTGGGTAAGCATTTTTTGGGTGATGCCATCAACATCTTCCTTTATTTCGCTGAAACGTTTAGCACGACTGCGTATACTCCAAAGGATTTGAATTTTCCATTTCCCGCCAATGACTTCGAGGGTGGCATCAATGCCATTTTGAACGTAGGTGTTGTTTTCAGCGACTTTCATAGGTTTAGTCAAAAAGTTACTATAGAATAGTTACTTTATTTTAAGACTAACGAAGGTAGTATTTGAAAATCTATCTACCAAATCTTTTAACGCTGATGCTCTGAATCTTACAAAAAAAAAGTCCCCGTTTTTAAACAGGGACTTGCTGATAGTGTAGTAGTTCATTTACAAGCCACGCTCTCCCAGCCAACGTTCGGCATCAAGCGCTGCCATACAACCCGAACCTGCGGCAGTTACAGCCTGGCGGTATATTTTGTCTTGAGCGTCGCCACTGGCAAATACGCCTTCAACATTGGTTTTAGAAGTTCCGGGGGTGGTAATGATGTAACCAACCTCGTCCATAGTTAGATAAGGTTTGAAAATATCGGTATTGGGTTGGTGACCAATGGCGACAAAAAAGCCCTTGACAGCCAGTTCCTGCTTTTCACCAGTTTTTACGTTTTTCACGCGTACAGCTTCTACTGTATTGTCGCCAAGAATTTCTTCAGTTTCGGTTTCCCACAGTATTTCGATGTTTTCGGTACGGAATACACGCTCCTGCATAGCTTTACTGGCCCGCAATTCGTTCCGGCGAACAATCATATAAACTTTATTACAAAGTTTAGCCAGGTAGGTCGCCTCTTCGGCTGCTGTGTCTCCCCCACCTACGATGGCTACATCCATGCCACGGAAGAAAAAGCCATCACAAACGGCACAAGCCGATACGCCAAAGCCATTTAAACGCTCCTCAGAAGGCAATCCAAGCCACTTCGCTGAGGCTCCGGTGGCAATTATTACTGCATCAGCGGTGAGTTCTTTTTCCATATCAATCACCACCTTGTGTGGGCGACCACTGAAATCGACCGAAGTTGCCAGACCATAGCGGATGTCGGTCCCCATTCTTTCAGCCTGTTTGCGGAAATCTTCCATCATTTCAGGACCCTGGGTGCCATCGGGATAGCCGGGGTAGTTTTCTACTTCGGTGGTAATCGTCAACTGTCCACCTGGTTGTAAGCCTTGGTATATGACAGGCTTTAATCCTGCACGTGCAGCATAAATGGCCGCGGTATATCCGGCGGGGCCCGAACCTATGATCAGGCATTTGATGTGTTCAACGTTGGAATTCATGGGCTAATAAACTTATGCGAAAGTAAGAACTAAGGAGCAACAATAAAGGTGTCGAGCGAAGTTCCATAACCACCCCAGATTCCGAGTCCATTTCCCCGTATGCCGCGGATATTGGTAGCTACTATGGTTGGTGTTGAAAAAGGATTGCCGCTGCCTCCAGTGGCTGATTGCAAGGTATTCCAAAAGGTGTAATGTGGTTTATCTATGGTGCACCATTTGGTATAGATGGTATCTCCCTTTTCGAAATAGCCAAATTCTTCAAAAGTCAGTGAGTCATTGAATAAATACGCCTCTTTACCTCGTTGCAATATGAATTCAACTGACTGTCCATTTATGAGCTCATCTGAATAAATCGATCCAAAACTACTGCTCCATAGGGTTTCCTGATTGCGTCGTGAAAAGGCACGTACAAAATTACCGGGCTGCGGTGGATCGGTATACCGGAAATAGAGGGCTATCAGCTCTTCGTCTCTAGGACTTGGCGTTAGATTACCAGCTTCACGTATGAGATCGGCCCGGGTGCGAACCCACAAACTGTCGAGCGGTACAGGCATTGGTATGGTGGTAACGGCTTGCAGTTCTTCTTCCGCGGTAACAATTTTTAAAGTGTAGGTCCTGCCATACTGACCTTTAATTTTTGTTCCCCGGTAATTAAAAAGTGTAAAATGCTGAAAGTAAAATGCGGGTTGCAAGGTGTCTTGTTCAATGCCATCACTTACAATTACCAAAGCATTATTGATAACTAAACTGGCAATGGTGGCCAAATCTACGGGGGCAAAATAGGGTGAGTTACGTGACAAACTGACAATGGCAAAAGAATCCGGTTCAATCTGACCATGAACAACTACAAACGACTTAGGATCAGGCAGGTCGAGGGTGATATCTCGTTCGCAGGCCTGAAATACAAACGTATATGCTAAAAGGAAGTAAATTATTGAGCGATGCATGCTTAAAACTTAAAGTTCCAGGTGACCGAAGGAATAATAGGAAACAAGGAGACCTGTTTGGCCTGTACTTTCAGACTTTGCTGTTGCAGAGAGCCTTCGTTTTCGATATAGATGAAATAGGGATTCAAGCGACTATACACATTATAAATCGCGAAAGTCCAACTGCTCTCAACCTTTTTATTTTGCTTTTTCGGGGTATACACCGCGGCTATATCCATTCTGTGGTAGTTGGCCAGTCGGTATTGGTTGCGGTCGCCAATTTGGTCAATAATGCGTCCTTCGATAAAATATCGTGATTCAGGAACTGTAAAAGCATTTCCTGTGGCAAAAACGAAAGTAGAAGAGAAAGTCCAGCGTTTGTCGAGTTCGTAAGAGGCCACTACCGACATATCGTGTCTTCTGTCGAATTTATAGGGGTAACGGCGCCCTTGCATAATATCCGGAAATTGTCTCCAAGCCCAGGCCAGGGTATAACCTACCCAGCCGGTAAGTTTACCGGTTCTTTTTTTCAAGAAAAATTCAGCCCCATAAGCCTCTCCACTGCCAAAAACAAGATCATTTTCGATATTACTGTTGAGACCGTTTACAGAACCATCTCTAAAGTCGATTTGGTTTTCAAGCGTTTTGTAGTACAGCTCTACCGAACTCTCCCACACATTATCATTAAAATTGCGGAAATAACCGAGGCTGTACTGCCAGCCAATTTGCGGGCGTACTTTTTCGGTACTGGGTATCCACAAATCGGTAGGTAGGGCATTACCCGACGACGACGCCAGGTGTATGTATTGCAAATTACGTGTTACACCGGCTTTGAGCGATGATTTGCTGTTGAGCGTATAGCGTAAACCCAATCGAGGCTCCAAACCGCCATAATCCGCTACTTTATCGCCTCGGTTGTATTCCTTACGTTCAATAAGTTCAAACAAATTAGGATCCGCATAACGCTCATAAATATAAGGCCCTACTTGCCGAAAGGCGGAGGCTCTAAGCCCGATATTGGCCTGGAATACATCGCTGATGTCCCATTGGTCATTGACATAAAGCGCAAATTCATGCGCGAAGAGGTTTTTTACGCCGGGAAGCTCAAAATTGTTCTCTCCTGAACGGGCTTGAACTACACTGGGTTGAAAAATGTGGTAGATGTACTGGCCTCCAAATTTGATTTGATGCCTCAAGGATGGATAGTAATCCAAGTCCATTTTGGTTGTTAGGTTTTTTACACCTGAATTCAACGAAAACTGGAATTGTGACTGTTCTACATTGGTGCCAAAGTCGAAATCGCTGTAAATCACACTGGTATTCAAAAACAATTTGCTGTTAAATAAGTGGTTCCAGCGTAAAGTGGTGGTGGCATTGCCCCAGGGTACACCAAAGCGAAAGCCGTTTTCCTGGTTGTTGAACACAAAGACATCTCTTCCAAAATAAGCCGACCAGTAAATACGGTCTTTATCACTGATACGATAATTGGCTTTGGCATTCAAATCATAGAAATAATAACTACTGCCCTTGGCACGGGCATCGTTGGGGATAAAAGGTTCTGCCAATACATCGATATAAGTCCGGCGACCAGAGATGATGAAGGAACTTTTTCCCTTCACCAATGGCCCTTCGGTGGTAAGCCTAGAAGCAATCAACCCTAATCCCCCCTGGGTAATGTATTCCTGGTCGCTGCCATCTTTCATGGTAATATTGAGGACCGAAGAAATCCGTCCGCCATAATTGGCCGGAACACCTCCCTTGATGATGGTGGCATTATTGATGGCATCGGCGTTAAAAACAGAAAAGAAGCCCAGGAGATGTGCTGCATTGTAAACCACGGCTTCATCAAGTAGGATGAGATTTTGATCGGGACCTCCTCCCCTAACATAAAAACCGGTATTGCCTTCACCGGCGGTTTGCACACCGGGCAAAAGTTGTATGGCTTTAATAATATCAACCTCGCCCATCAGGGCGGGCAATGCTTTGATTTTGACAACATCCAGGTCTACCCTACCCATGCCAACATCCCTGGTGTTCTCATCGGGCCGGGTGCTTTCAACCACAATTTCCTCTCGGGTAATGGCCAAAGGTTTGAGTTTGAAATTATAACTGATGTTTTTGTCGAGCGTTAGTTGAATCGCCTGACTGGCGAAGCCGAGGTAGCTCACCGTAATTTCATAAACTCCCTTCTCGAGTGTTACAGAATAGAAGCCATATTCATTGGCAATGGCACCTTTTTGTATTTCTTTAATAAAGAGGTTGGCAGCGATGAGGGTTTCCCCCGATTCAGACCGAATATACCCACTTAAGGTATATTTCTGTGCCAATAAGGGGCTGGTGCCGTATGCCATTAAAAACAAAAACGTGAATAAGCACCCACGTTTTTGTCGATTAACTAAGAATAAATTCATCAGGGTTTTAACAGTTTCAGGTAGTTGCGCTGCTGTTGGTGTTCGATACCGATCAAGTAAATGCCGGACTCTACCCCTTCAGGTAAGCGAAGCTCTAACAGTTGTGCACCCGGTTTTGTTATCGTATAATCTAAATTTAACAGTACTTTACCTTGCAGGTCGGTCAAACTTACTTTAGCCAACCCGGTTTGTGTGCTTCTGAAGGCCAGCTGAAAATCGCGATCAACAGGATTTGGATAGGCCAACAAATTAAATTGCTGCTGGTTGAGCTCGTTAACCGACAAAGCCTGACGAGCTGCCTGAAAGTCGGGTATGCCATAACCCACCTGGTTGTTGGGGGTAGAAGCCATATTGCCGGCATTCTGAACAGCCTGCATCAGTTGCATATTGGTAATTTCAGGGAAAGCCTGCCACAAACAACTTACTAAACCGGCCATGATTGGTCCTGAAAATGAGGTTCCACTTACCGTAGTAATGCCATTCTGCAGTCCACAACTCACGGCAGCACTTCCCTGAGCCATCACATTGGGCTTGATACGACCATCAGAAGTTGGTCCGATAGAGCTGAAACCCACACGATTGCCATTGGCGTCGGTTGCACCCACGGCCAGCACACTGTCGCCATCGGCAGGTGCGCCGATGTATTGCCAGGAGCTACCACCATAATTGCCGGCACTCACAACGACCATGATGCCTTTACTCGCTGCTTTATCGGCACCGCGTGTAATACGAGTCGTATTACCATCCAAATCGGCATAGGTATGATTCATGCTTGGGTCATCGAAGGTGGTATAGCTGAGCGAGGTGTTAAATACATCTGCACCGGCACTGTCGGCTCGTTCTGCGCCGGCCACCCAATTATCTTCTTCGATGATGTATTCCGATCCACCAACATTGTTTTCGGTGCGATACAGCATATAATCAGCTTTTGGGGCAGTCCCAATGAGTGAACCCGGTATCCAGCCTGCCATGCAGCCCAAGACGTAAGTGCCATGCGAATCGAAGCCATATACATTACTGTTCAGGTCTACAAAATCCCAGGTATCCTTGATTTTACCCTGTAAACGCAGTGAATCAAAACATGCCAGGGTATTCACATTGGTAAAACCTGCATCGAATACCGCAATTAACATGCCTTCGCCCCGGAAGCCGGCATTGTGAAGTACATCACCTTTGTGTAAGGCTATTTGATTGTAAGAATCACCGTATTGTGCCGGGGTAAAGGCTGTTCGCTGACTGGGCAACCAAGGTGTGGCCTGCATTTTTTGACTGGCTGGAAGCACAATGCGTCCGTTTGGACTGCTTCTTTTCACGAAAGGCAAAGCCTGAATTTGTGCAAGTTGTGCCGGACTGGCTTCGACAGTTACGCCATTCAGCCAACGCGAACGGTTACGGATGAGCGCGCCCTTGCTGATGAGCGAATCGATATAGTGCGGATTCACCGGCAAATCGCTGGAATCGATGGCAATGTTCTGCCGTACCCGGCGCTGAATAGCCCTTGCAGATAGGTAAGCTGAAGGATTGTTCAGACTATACGGACTATTGTTTTTATCGGTAAACTCAATCCAATGCCGGTTGCCGGTTTGAGCGACAACTTCAGTATGTTCTGCTAATAGCAAAACGAATATCAATGTTAACAAGCTGAAAATCTTCATCTTCAATAGTTTATTTCATAAGAAGCTTCAATCCACCCTCCACCTACTACATCTTCGCCTTCGTAAAATACAGCGCTTTGTCCGGGGGCAATGGCTTTGACCATGGTAAAAAATTCGGCCCTGATTTTATCGCCTTCCTGCCAGATACGGCATGGACTGCCAGGGTCTTTATATCTGATTTTGGCTATAACTTCCAGTCCTGCTTCAGGCAATGTAGCGTACTTCTGCAGATTTACCCGACCTACCCGCATGCCATTTCTATCCAAGTCATCTAATTCACCTAAAACCACCGTATTAGACTCCGGCCGGATTTCTGTCACAAACATGGGTTTGCCAAATGCCTTTTCGAGCCCCTTACGCTGGCCAACAGTATAAAAGGGATAACCTTTATGGTTACCCAATAGTTTTCCATCTTTATCTACGAAAATGCCGCCATCAACCTTTTCTGCTAAGCCGGGCACCCTTCTTTTTAGGAAACCGCGGTAATCGTTGTCGGGTACAAAACAAATTTCATAGCTCTCACTTTTATTCGCCAATGCGGTATATCCCAAATCCAACGCCATTTTTTTGATGTCGGCTTTGTGGAATTGACCCATGGGGAAAAGTGTCCGTTTTAAACTCTCCTGACTTAATCCCCAGAGCACATAAGATTGGTCCTTAGCTGCATCCAATCCACGTACAATATGGTAACGACCGTCCTTTTCAACTACGGAAGCATAATGTCCGGTAGCGATAAACTCACAATTGAGCATATCGGCCCGTTTCAACAAGGCTTCCCACTTGATGTGTGTATTACACAAAACGCAAGGATTAGGCGTACGTCCCGCGAGGTATTCACCTACAAAATTGTCGATGACGTTGTCGCCGAATTCTTCACGTATATCCAGTATCATATGCGCAAAACCGCGTTCTACAGCTATTTCCCGGGCATCGTTGATTGAATCCAGGCTACAACAACCAGTCTCTTTTTTACTCCCGCCAGCACTGGCGTAATCCCAGGTTTTCATGGTAATCCCAACCACTTCATAGCCTTCATCATGCAGCATGATCGCAGCAACGGTGCTATCGATACCGCCGCTCATGGCTACTAATACTCTTCCTTTATGCGACATTGTGTGAATAAAACATGTAAAATTAGCTAAAATACAACTGCTTTGGTTGAAAACCTCTGACCAACTGCATGAAGTCTTTAACCATTTTTTCTCATTTTTGTTCCAGCCTTAAAGCCATTCTACCTTGTCGAAAACCAGTCCTGCCTACCTCAAAAAAATAGAAAATCTGCTCAAAGAGGCAGGTTTGAGGCTGAGGTACGAAAAAGGCAACTTCAAATCAGGTCATTGTTTGCTGGAAGAACAACAAATTGTAGTTGTCAATAAATTTTACACCGTAGAGACAAAAATTCAGGCGCTCACCGACATCCTGCAGCAAATACAGTTGCCTTTGGATGAATTGACACCCGAATCGCGGCTACTCTATCAAGAATTGCAACAAACCGGCTTGAAGCTTTGAAAATTACCTTCCTCGGAACCGGCACCTCGCAAGGTGTACCTGTCATTGGCTGCCCATGTACCGTTTGTTTATCTTCCGACAAGCGCGATAACCGACTACGCAGCTCCATACTGGTACAGACAGACAAAGTGCATTTTGTAATTGATACCGGCCCCGATTTCAGGCAACAAATGTTGCGGGCGAAAGTCAATCGGCTCGATGCGGTGCTCTACACCCATGCCCATAAAGATCACATCGCCGGCATGGACGACATCCGGGCCTTTAATTTTCTTCAAAAACGGCCCATGGACATGTATGCCACTCCTGAAGTACAAGATGCTTTACGCCGGGAGTTTCATTATGTTTTTACCGACTTTAAATACCCCGGTGTACCCGAAATTGAACTTTTGCCGCTTGAAAATGAGCCTTTCAACCTACAAGGTGAAAATATCGTTCCCATTGAAGTAATGCATTACAAATTACCGGTTTTGGGCTTCCGCATACGAGATTTTGTGTACATCACCGATGCCAACGCCATAGCTGATGTTGAATTGGAGAAGCTCAAGGGGGCAGATACAGTGGTTTTGAATGCTCTCCGCAAAGAAGCACATATCTCCCACTTTACGCTGGAGGAAGCCATAAACATGGCCAGGCGTATTGGTGCGCGACAGACCTACTTTACCCATATCAGTCACCAATTGGGATTACACAACGCCATTAACGCGGAATTACCCGATAGCATGGACCTGGCATTTGATGGTTTGGTACTGGAATTCGGCTCATGATTAACCATTACCTATTACTGAGGCGGCTGGGAGCGGAATTAGAGGCGTTGCTTCAAAACGCTGTTCTGAGCATCGCCTACAGTCCGCAACGGGAAGATTTACAACTACTTTTTAAGCAGGAGGATGCTGAATTCACATTGAAACTGAATTTCGCTACGGATTTAAGCTTGCTAAGTTTTTGGTCGGATGTAGCCGGTAAACCCCGGCAATACGAAAAACAGTTTACACAATTATGGGGTAAAACGCTTTTGAGCGTTACTGCTATTGCCGGCGAGCGGATGATGTGTATGACTTTCGACAATGGCATGCAGCTCTGGCTTCGGTTTTTTGGTCGACAGGGCAATGTATTACTTACCGATGCGACCGGGAAATTCATTGGCCCATTCAGGAGAATCATTAAGAACGACTATGACTTTGATGTTAATTTATATACAAAAGAAACTAAATTTTCAGAGGTAATTAATGAAGCCATAACCCAAGAGCCTGTCTGGTGGCAAAAACGGCCGCTAGAACTGGCGCAAACCGATATATCCTTATTCGATCTAATCAACTTGCTTGAAAACGGCTCAGCCTGTCTCCTGCCTTCAACCAATCAACCCGGATTAGCAAGTCAACAAATCCCGGGAAGCAGTAGCTATCCTTCTATTATCGAAGCTTATAACAGCTTTTTCAGAACGTATTTGCCCGATTTTTTGCTGGAGCAAGAAAAACGGCGTTTGCTCCAGCCGTTAAACGATCGGCTCAAACGTTTAAAGCAAAAGGAAAAAGAACACCAACAACAACTTAAACAACTCGCCAAGGAAAGTCATTTTGAACATTGGGGTAAGCTATTGCTTAGCTCGGCGCATTTGATTCCACCGGCAGTTTCCAAAGCTGAAGTCGATGATTATTTAATTGGTAAAAAAGTCATCATCAAACTCGACCCCAAAAAAAGTGTGGTTCAGAATGCCAATAGGTATTTTCAGAAAGCGAAAAATCAGTTGATCGAAGCCCAGCAACTCGAAAATCTGTCGGGCATTACTTCTTATGAAATAGCCCAGCTGGAAGAGAAAATAGCCGGAATTCAAGGGAGTAACCAACTGAAAGCACTTCGGAAAATAGCTGAAAAAACAATTACTCCTACTGAATTCCCCTTTCGACGATGGACCATGCATGGACTTGAAATTTGGTTGGGTAAAAATGCCCGACAAAATGACGAACTCTTGCGACAGGTACACAAAGACGATATTTGGTTACATGCCCGGAATCACAGCGGTTCCCATGTGGTTATACGTTCGGCAGGCAAAAAGGTGCCGCAACCTGTATTGGAAGCAGCCGCATGCTGGGCAGCCTGGCACAGTAAAGGGAAAACTGAAAATTTGTGTGCTGTCATGTATACCCAGCGCAAATATGTACGTAAACCCAAAGGGGCTTTGCCCGGTGCGGTGATTGTGGAGAAAGAATCTACACTTTTAGTGCATCCAAGTCCGCCACCAGCTTCCTGATTCGCGCTTTTTTTCGCACTTTAGCGCTTCTAAAAAACAGACAGATATCATGCATTTAGGTGCCAAACTCCCCTATTTTGAACTTCCTGGTTGCGATGAACAGCAACATTCTCTGGTTGATATAGCCGATCGCTCTTGTGTATTGGTCCTATTTATTTGCAATCATTGTCCCTATGTACAGGCCTATTTGCCACGTATCAAAGCCATTATTGATCGTTATTACGAAGATAATCTGGGCGTTATACTCATCAATTCGAATGATGCCTCAAAACAACCTGCCGACTCATTCGACAATATGAAAAAACTGGCCAGTCAGTATGGCTGGGACAATCTGTATTGGTACGATGAAAAGCAGGAAGTAGCGAAAATGTTTGGTGCTGAGCGCACCCCAGAAGCTTTTCTGTTTAATTCAGCCCGCGAACTGGTATATCATGGCGGTATCGATGATTCCTGGGATAATCCACATCATGTGACCCGTATTTGGTTGGAAGATGCCATAGAGATGACCTTGGATGGGATTGAAGTTGATTTTCCGGAAACCGATGTGGTTGGATGCACCATCAAATGGAAATAAAATGAGTTTTGAACACATACGACCACTTATTGAAGCAGCCTGGGACGACCGTAGTTTGTTGCAACAAGCAGAAACCAAGTCTGCCATTAACCAACTTATTGCCGCCTTGGACGAAGGTCAGTTACGTGTAGCTGAACCCTTGGCTTCAGGCGACTGGCAGGTGAATGAGTGGGTCAAAAAAGGAGTCATACTTTATTTCCCAATTCGCAGCATGGAAACCTTTCATGCTGGTCCGATGGAGTTTCACGACAAAATGGCCCTCAAAACCAATTATGCCGCTTTGGGTGTACGCGTGGTACCGCATGCCGTAGCACGTTATGGGGCTTATCTGGCTTCGGGCGTCATTCTCATGCCGAGTTATGTGAACATTGGCGCTTATGTCGATAGCGGCACCATGGTTGACACATGGGCTACAGTGGGCAGCTGTGCGCAGATTGGCAAAAATGTACATCTTAGTGGCGGTGTTGGCATTGGCGGCGTGTTAGAGCCCGTACAGGCCGCTCCGGTGATCATTGAAGACGATTGTTTTATTGGCTCGCGCTGTATCGTTGTTGAAGGTGCTCATATCGGCAAAGAGGCTGTATTGGGCGCTGGCGTAACCATAACCGGTTCTACCCGTATTATAGATGCAACCCAAGCCGGTGTAGAATACAAAGGTTATGTGCCTTCCCGTTCGGTAGTTATTCCCGGCAGCTACAGCAAGTCGTTTCCTGCCGGCGATTTTCAGGTACCTTGCGCTCTGATAATCGGTGAACGTAAACCTTCAACCGACAAAAAAACCTCACTCAACCAGGCGTTGCGTGATCATCAGGTAGCGGTTTGATGCGCATTGGATTTGATGCCAAAAGGGCATATAACAACAGCACTGGCCTTGGGAATTATAGCCGACTGGTCCTGAAAAGTCTGTTTAGCTTCGAATCTCAACACGATTACCGCCTCTATACACCAAAAATCCATCATAAATACCACGATTTTCTGCAGGGGGTTAGTGATGTCCTGCCAA
Source organism: Bacteroidota bacterium (assembly GCA_036787895.1). Taxonomy (GTDB): domain Bacteria; phylum Bacteroidota; class Bacteroidia; order UBA7662; family UBA7662; genus UBA7662. Next base: position 226,031 of record DAIQOK010000001.1, read on the forward strand.
CGCTTCCCGAGAGCAACTTGCAACGTTTTTTGCATCCGCTATGGCGCAGTAAAGGCATTGTAAAACAATTGCAGGAAGATGGCATCCAACTTTATCATGGCTTAAGTAATGAATTGCCCATGGGACTGGCGGAGGCCGGAATTAAATCGGTACTAACCTTACATGATTTAATTTTTCTGCGTTATCCGCAGTATTACCCACGCATCGACCGACTTTTTTATAGCAAAAAGTTCGAAAGAAGTTGTCAGGATGCTGATGTAATCATTGCCATCAGTCAGCAAACCGCCAACGATATCGCTCATTTTTATGGCATAGGTGAAGAAAAGGTGAGCGTTGTATACCAGGATTGCGACCCAAGCTTCCGCATGCCAATAAGTGCAGAACAAATAACAGCGGTTCGCCAATATTACACCCTTCCCGAGACCTATTTACTTTCGGTAGGTACCATTGAAGCACGCAAAAATCAGCTTAATCTCCTCAGAGCCTATGCTAAATTGGGGCCCAACCGACCACCTCTGGTCATAGTAGGTCGTAAAACAGCCTATTTCGAGGCACTCGATGAATATATCCAAAGCCATCGGCTGCAAAAGGAAGTGCTGTTTCTGGAGAAGGTAGCTGCCAACGATCTGCCGGCTTTGTATGCCGGTGCACGTGCCATGGCCTATGTTTCTCAGTTTGAAGGCTTCGGATTGCCACTGTTAGAAGCCATGTGTACCCAAACGCCGGTTCTGACTTCGACCAGCTCCTGCTTTGCGGAAGTTACCGGTGACGCCGCACTTTATGTGGCACCGGATGAGCTGGTGGCCATGACCAATGCGCTGCATGACTTAATCCACAACGATAGCTTGCACGCTTCACTCAAAGCCAATTGCCGGGAACAAGCCGCTCGTTTTAGTGCTCAATCCATGTCGCATACATTGGTTGATATCTACCAAAAGTTATTAGCATGAGCATCCAAAGGCGCCTGTTTTATGCTTTGCCACCAAATCTCCGTTTTTGGGCGAGAAGAATTTGGTATTTCCCGCACGATCTGGTCTTTCATTACCTGAATCCTAACCGACCGTTGATGCCGCCAAAAGGCTTGATTTTCGTTGGTTCCGGTGATTTTATCGGCCAGGGTGAACGGTTTTTAAAACATTTCAAGGACTTAGGCGGATTGAAACCCGAGCATCAGGTACTTGACATTGGCTGCGGCATTGGTCGGATGGCCATTCCCCTCACCCGTTTTCTTGATCCGATAAAAGGGCGTTACGAAGGCTTTGACATTATGCCTGTGGGCATAAATTGGTGTCAACAGAATATTTCGGCTTATCATCCCAATTTTCGGTTTCGATTGGTCTCCCTGTATAACGATTTGTATAAGACCGATGCTCCGGAAGATGGCCGTCATTTCCGCTTTCCTTACGACAATAATCAATTTGACTTTTCTTTCCTTACTTCGGTTTTTACGCATATGTTACCCGAAGAAACAGAGAATTATCTACATGAAATCGCCAGGGTAACCAAAAGTGGCGGTCGTTGTTTGGCCACGTTTTTTGTGCTCGACGAAGCGGCCGAAAGTCAAATACAACAAAAGAAGGCTTCATTTGCTTTCAATTATGACCAAGGAGACTACCGTTTGCTTGATATTCATGCTAAAGCCGGCAATGTGGCTTACAAAATAACCTGGCTGCAAAGTCGATTGGATGCTGCCGGATTAAAGGTGCAGGGCTTCTACCCTGGCTCCTGGCGAGGTACCCCCGGCTCTATCGATTTTCAGGACATCTTTATACTCGAAAAAATCTAGTTAGTATGGGCATCCAATCACTTTTGGCTGCTACGCATTCTAAAGCCAACACTTTAAGAATCATAGCTTACATTGGCTACGATAGCGATTTATTTGAGGAGCTGTTGGTTATATTTTTAGGTGATGATGAAGAGTTGGCCCGGCGAGCTGCCTGGGTTTTTAGCGAACTGGCACCGCGTTTCCCTGAAAAATGTTACGAGCATTGGGCAGCGCTTTTGACATTGGTAAGTCGTAAAGATGCTCACGACGCCATTAAAAGAGGCTTTTTCAGGGCTTTACAGGATTTAGAAACACCCGAAGCTTTTTTGGGCAATACTGTTCAGCTATGTTTTGAGCAATTGCTTAATCGGCAAGCCGCAATCGCCATTCGGGTTTTCGCTATGACAAGCCTGGTGAATATGGCTCAAGGATTACCCGAATTGAAACCTGAAATCCGCTTGCTGTTGGAGGACGAATTGCCCTTTGGTTCGGCAGGTTTTATATCCCGTGCCAAACGAGAACTAGGTCGTTTGTAATTACTTCAATTTAGAAGCAAAAGCTTTCCGGAATTTCTCAAGTTTTGGCTGTATAACATACTGACAATAAGCTTCCTCTCCGTTTTGCCTAAAGTAGTTTTGATGATAATCTTCGGCTACATAAAAAGTAGGTAGCGGACTAATTTCGGTCACTATTGGCCTTGGAAATGCCCCGGAAGCATCCAGTTCAGCTTTATAAAAGGCAGCCTCGTCTCGTTGTTGATCGTTGTGGAAGAAAATAACCGAACGGTATTGCGTACCTACATCTGCCCCCTGCCGGTTTAAGGTCGTAGGATCGTGGGTTTGCCAAAAGACCTCTAACAGTTCTTTAAAGCTAATGATATTTGGGTCGTAAATAATGCGGGCTACTTCTGCATGGCCGGTCAGACCAGAACAAACTTCCCGATAAGTCGGATTGGCGATTTTACCTCCGGCATACCCAGAAATCACAGTATCAACACCATTGAGTTGCTGAAAAACGGCCTCAATACACCAAAAACAGCCAGCGCCAAAGGTTGCAGATTCTTTTCCCATAGTGGTAGATGAAGTTAAAACCGGACTGTTATTAGTTTCTTGGGTAGATTTCTGGCCACAGGCAGCAATTGTGGTCAGACTCAAAAGTAGAAAGCAGCAGAGTCGATTCATGCTTACACTAACGTACAAAGCAGCAAAAAAGATCGGCCCAACTAAAAATTATTTCAGCAGAGTAGCCAACTGTGCCGGTGAATAAGCCACTGATTTCATGGTTTTGTGATCACCTTCACGATAAACAAGGAATTTGCCCTCAATTTCTCGGATGTAACAGCGCTCTCCTTTTTTCTCCGCGTAAAAGGCCACCGTAGCTTCAGCTTCGGCCATAGTTGTACAGGCTTTGCTCATATTAGACCGTTGCACTTCATTAAAGAGCGTTACAAAGCGGTCGGCCAGGCCAAATTCGAGCACAGCACCTGATAAAACGTATTGAATATCACATAAGGCATCAGCTATTTCAACGATATCGCCGGCAGCAATAGCTTCTTCCAGCTCCTTCACCTCTTCGGCCAATAGATTAACACGTAATTTGCAACGATCCGGAGCAGGAATGGTTGGTGATTCCAGTATCGGGTGTTTGAAAGTGCGGTGAAAGTCCGCAACTTGATTAAGCGCGTCGATTTTATCGTAAGCCATACAACTAAGCCTTAATAGTTGTTGTCGTTTTCGTTTTCCTCATCGGATTTGTCGAATTGCTCAAAATCATAATCAGGCATCAATTCATTCTTGACGTGGTCGATGGTCGAACTCAATCCGGAGAGGAATTTGTTAAAATCCTCTTTGTAAAGGAAAATTTTGTGTTTTACAAACTGACCATCATCAAAACCACGCTTGCTTTCTGTGATGATGAGATAATAATCATTGCCACGCGTTGCCTTGACATCAAAAAAGTAGGTGCGTTTACCTGCTCTTATTTTTTTGGAAAAAACTTCATCCCTTTGTCTGCGATCCGACCTGTTATCGTACTCCTCCATTACTTCTGGTTTACGCTTTAAAAATAGCCTATTCTTCGGGTAAACTACATCGCTTTGTTTTCCACCAATTGTCGCGATGTTATGTGGAATAAGCGTTTTAGTCGGTACTGAGCGGCAGTCCTTCTTTTTCGGCCTGTTGTTGTTTTTGGTAGATATCACTGTAAAAACCACCCGCTTGCAACAATTCTTCGTGGGTGCCCGAGGCAATGAGTTGTCCATGGTCAAGCACCAGTATTTGATCGGCATGCATGACCGACGAAATGCGGTGACTGATAATGATGGTGGTAGTATCGCGGGTGAGCTGGTGGATATTGCCAAGTATTTCTTTCTCCGTTTGAGTATCCAGCGCGCTCAAACAATCGTCTATCACATAAACCCTCGGCTGACGAATCAAAGCCCGTGCGATAGCCAGCCGTTGTTTCTGACCGCCCGACAAGGTTACGCCTCTTTCACCCAGCAGCGTATTGAAACCATCCGGCAAATTGGCGATGGTTGGTGTAAGTGCCGCTTTATCTGCAGCAGCTGTAATCATATCGATTGTGAAATCATCCAGACCAAAGCTGATGTTGTTGGCTATGCTGTCTGAAAACAAAAACACCTCCTGGTGTACATACCCCAATTGTCGACGCAAGTCACCGGGCTTCAGAAGGGTAATATCTTGTCCATCCATAAATATCTGCCCTTCGGTGGGGTCATATAACCGACTCATCAAATTGGCCAAAGTAGATTTCCCGGAGCCTGTACGGCCGATTATGCCCAGGGTCTGCCCCGCTTTCAGTTCAAAACTGATGTTTCTCAACGCAGTAATACCCGACTGTTTATAGGTGAATCCAACCTTGTCCCATCGAATAGCACCTTCAAGTTGAATCGTTTTTCCTGCCGAATTGTCGATATCGCTGATTTCATTCAAAACAGCATCAATGCGTTGTTGAGAGGCGGCAGCTTGCTGCATGATGGATGCTACCCAACCTACTGAAGTTACCGGCCAGGTAAGCATATTCACATAAATGACGAATTCTGCAATATTCCCGGCAGTGATCGCACCTGCAGCTACCTGCAAACCACCCATATATACAGTAATGATGGTGCTTAGGCCTATTAGGAGCATGGTCAGCGGAAAGTAGAGTGCATCTACCTTCACCAATTGCAGCGCTTTATGTTTCAACGCGTTGAGTTCAACGGTAAATAGATTAGAAAATGACGCTTCCCGACCGTAAGATTTGATCACACGTATGCCTGAATAGGCTTCTTGGCTAAAGGAGGTTAATTTTCCCAGCTGCTGCTGAATGGCAGTAGACCTGTTTAATATCAGATTATTGACGTAATAAATCCCCCAGGCTAAAACAGGCAGAGGCAGCAAAACATAAAAAGTAAGCACAGGATTCACCCTGATCATTACCGTAATCACAAATACGAACAAGGCAATCAGGTTGATGCCATACATCACCGCAGGGCCGATATACATGCGAACTTTGGCGACATCTTCACTGATTCGAGCCATCAGATCACCGGTATTGTTTTTCCGATAAAACGACAGGGAAAGCGATTGATATTTGTCGTAGAGCTCGTTTTTAAGGTCGTATTCGATCCAGCGCGACATAACGATGATGGTTTGCCGCATAAAGTACATAAACAGCCCCTTGAGCACGGAAAGCGTCAGTACCAGCGTAGCAAAAAGCAACAAAAAGCCTGTAAATGCACCATAGAAAGCCGCTTGAAACGAGCTGCCCTCAAACATGCGGTAGGTGTCGATCGAGATAACAATCAAATCAATGGCATGCCGGATAATTTGTGGAGGTAAAACACCAAACCAGTTGGAAATGAGCACAAACAAAATGCCCAGTCCGAATCTGACCCGGTATTTATAAAAAAATCGATTAAGTGACGCCAGTTTGCCCATGCGGAAAGCCAAAGGTACGATGCGAAAAACAAAATAAATCGGCTACCTTTGCGCTGTTTCCTTAAAAAACGTTCCTTCACATGACAGCAGTCGCCGACAAAAAGTCCACCGATGTGATCTTCAACCAGATCGCTTCCATGGGTCACGAGCAGGTAGTTTTCTGCCACGACGAAAAGACTGGCCTACGCGCCATTATCGCCATTCACAACACCGTATTGGGCCCTGCATTGGGCGGAACCCGCATGTGGCAATATGCCAGCGACCTCGATGCACTCACCGATGCCCTCCGTTTGTCGGAAGGTATGACCTATAAAGCAGCTGTTGCCGGCTTAAATCTGGGTGGTGGTAAAGCCGTAATTCTTGGCGATTCCCGTAAAGACAAATCAGAGGCTTATTTCCGTCGTTACGGCAAGTTTGTGGACAGTCTGGGTGGCAAATACATCACAGCCGAAGACGTTGGCACCAGCAAACAAGACATGGAATGGATTGCCATGGAGACCAAAAGTGTGAGCGGATTGCCTGAGCACAAAGGCGGTAGCGGCGACCCTTCTCCGGTAACTGCCTATGGTGTTTATATGGGTGTAAAAGCCTCTGCCAAGCAAGTTTATGGCAACGACAGCCTGAATGGAAAAAAAGTAATGGTACAAGGTGCCGGTAACGTAGGTCGCTATTTGATCGATAATCTGATCAAAGAAGGTGCTATCGTTATGGTTAGTGATATTTTCGAAGACCAGCTCCAAAAAATCACCAGTGTACACAGCAGTGTGAAAGTAATTTCGCCGGAAGATGTTTACGACGTTGACATGGACATTTACGCACCATGCGCATTGGGTGCTACTTTGAACGATGAAACTATTGGTCGTTTAAAGTGTGCCATCGTTTCCGGAGGTGCCAACAACCAATTGAAAGACACCGAAAAACACATGAAGATGCTTATGGATCGCAACATTTTGTATGCACCAGACTTCGTCATCAATGCCGGTGGTTTGATCAATGTGTACAGCGAATTGGAAGGTTATAACCGCCAGAACGCCATGTCGAAGACCGAAAACATCTACAATCAGACCCTAGCCATCTTCGAAACAGCTAATAAAGAAGGCATCTCTACCTTAGTAGCTGCCCAAAAACTGGCAGAACGCCGTATCGAGGCCATGGCCAACCTTAAAACACGTCGTTAAGACCCGGATGCTAAATAGAAGACATATCCGGCTCAAAACCTTACAGTCCATGTACGCCTGGTACAGTTCGGAAGTAAGAGATTTGGAAAAAGGCGAAAAAGAGCTGTACCGCAATATCGACAAGATGACGGAGGCCTATGTGCTTTCATTAAAGTTGCTCGACGATTTGGTGCAATACAGCCATTTATATGCCGATGAGCAGGATGCCAAAATGATGGCAACCATTCAGAATCGCAAAGAAACCCGAAAATTCGCCGATAATTCGTATACCATTTATCTCGGCGAAAATGAAGCGTACAATCAGTTGCTGAAGCGGTTTAAGATTAAAAATCAGTTGCTTGAACCCGATATGTTGCGCAAGCTGTATATGGAGTTGGTCAAAACCGAAGCCTACCAGCAATACATTGCCACACCGAAGCATCAGCTCACGGAAGATATGGACATGATGCTTTACCTCTACAAACAAGTGGTTCAAAAAAGTGAGTATGTAGCATCTTTCATGGAAGAAAAAAGCATGTATTGGGAATCAGACCAGGATTTAGTGGGTTCTGCGGTGATTAAAACCATCAAGGAAATATTCAAATCCAGGGAAAAATTCCGTTTGATCAGCATTTCTAAGGATTGGGAAGAAGACTGGCATTTTGCCTTGACATTGTTCCGTAAATCTATCCTGAATGACGAGCAATACAGCGCGATGATACAGGAACGTACCAGCCACTGGGATGTTGAACGTATTGCGCAGGTCGACATCCTCCTGATTAAGATGGCCATGGCTGAGCTGGCATATGCTGAGAGCATACCGGTGAAGGTGACTATCAATGAGTACATTGAGTTGGCCAAACACTACAGCACACCAAAAAGTAATATTTTCGTGAATGGATTGCTTGATTCTATCAGCAAAGAAATGATGGAAAAGGGCATGATTCAAAAAGCCGGAAGGGGATTAGTAGAATGAAAATGAAATTTTTAGCCATTGCTTTTGCCGCTTTTGTACTTGTGAGCTGCGGCGAGAAAGAAACAGCCGAAACCATCGACAGTGCCGTCATCGCCAATCCAATATCGGCCGAGGGTGCAGCAGAAGCCGATCCTAACAAATTGCCTCAAATGACATTTGATAAGGAATTTCATGATTTCGGCAAGATAACCGCCGGTGAAAAAGTGACTTATTCTTTCAAATTCACCAATACAGGTAAAGCCGATCTCATCATCAGCACTGCTGCCGGTTCTTGTGGATGTACTGTTCCTGAATTCCCCAAAGAGCCTATCAAGCCTGGAAAATCAGGTTTTATTAAAGTGCAGTTCAATAGCGAAGGGCGCTCCGGTGTACAGGAGAAACAGGTTACCATTGTAGCCAACACCATTCCTAATACCAATGAATTAAAAATCCGTTCAGAAGTCATCACAAACTAAAATTATATGTTGTACAACTTTCTTATGCTCATGGCCCCACAGGCCGAAGGCGCTAACGCCAATCCCTGGACTGCCCTCCTGCCCTGGTTGCTCATCTTTGTGGTGATTTACTTCTTCATGATTCGCCCGCAAAGCAAAAAGGCCAAAGAACAGAAAGCCTTCCGCGAAAACATCAACAAAGGCGATAAAATTGTGACTATCGGCGGCATTCATGCTAAAGTGGCCGAAGTAAACGATACGACCGTGATTATCGAAGTTGAAGGTCAAAACCGGCTGAAAATTGAAAAATCGGCTATTTCTCCTGAAAATACGCTTTCTGCTTATCCTGCCGAGAAAGTAGCTAAAAAATAAGGCCATCGGTTCGTTAGCCGATACATTCGTCAAATACTGGCGCAATCAAGCCAGGCAACGGAAAAGTTTATTTTTTCTGTCGGCCTGGCTTGTTTCGTTATTACTGTGGTTTTTGACAGCCATCAATGCCTCTTACTCGCATACATTTAGCATTCGGGTAATCGCTCGTCCAATATTGGAAGACATCGCACTCAGCGACGATTCTATCCGAACACTTCAACTTGAAGTGTATGGCCGTGGTCTGGAACTTATTCAGCAATACCAAAGACTTAAAAATTTCGAAATCAGCGTTTTTCCCGGCCGTTATGCTGATAGTAGCCTGGTCAAATTGCACGATGTACAAGATAATTTTAGAGCTCAGATACTGCCCAACATTCAATTGATTCGTTTTTATCCCGATAGTTTCCACTTCAACTTTCGCAAACTCTATGGTAAAAACGTTGCCATACAGCCAGATTTTAAACTCCATTTTGAAAAGGGCTACGGTCAAACCAGTCTACTTAAGTTTTTGCCCGACTCTATTCGTGTTTTTAGTTTTAATGCTAAGGCCAACTGGCCTGCAGCCATTCAATTGGAACCCATACAGTTTGATAAACTAAAAAGTAGCCAACGGTTGAGCAGTCGACTTCTTCCACCAACTGATAGCCAGCTATTTGTACGTAAAAGTCACGTTTTGGTTGAAATTCCCGTGCACCGCATTACCGAAGGCAAGCTACAGTTGCCTATTCGGCTTGTTCCTGAAATAGACGGCATTCGGTTGGTTCCTGCAACAGTGGAAATTAGCTTTGAAGCAGCTTTGCATCACTACAAACAGATTAGCGCAGCCGATTTTGAAGCGACTTGTTATTGGCAAGAGCGCAGCAATAATGGTCATCTTCCCGTTCGGATAAAATGTAAACAGGAAGAAGTTTTGCGTTATAAAGTGTTCCCTAAACAGATTGACTATATTTTACCATGATACAGGTTGGAATTACCGGGGGAATTGGCAGTGGTAAAACAACTGTTTGTCAGCTTTTCGCTGCATTGGGCATTCCAGTTTATGATGCTGATGCTGCGGCCAAAAGATTAATGACTGAAGATCCAATGCTACGTCATGGTTTATTATCGCTTTTTGGTGAAGAAGCTTTTGATCGAGAGGACTTGAATCGGGCTTATATCGCTGCCAAAGTCTTTGAAAACAAGGGTTTACTTGATCAGCTGAATGCCTTGGTACATCCTGCGGTAGCCAGAGATACCGAAACATGGGTGTTAGCTCAAAATGCGCCGTATGTACTGAAGGAAGCCGCTTTACTCATTGAGAGTGGTGGCTACAAAAAACTCGACAAACTTATAGTCGTAAGCGCGCCGGAATCATTACGCATTCAGCGCGTAATAGTGCGCAATGCGCTCAGTCGGGAGGCGGTAGAGGCACGTATCAAAAATCAACTGCCTGAAAGCGAAAAGCTGGCTTTGGCCGATTATGTCATCCTCAACGATGGCGAACATCTTTTACTTCCCCAGGTCATGCAAATTCACCGGGAATTACTCAAGCTGGCAGCGACATCCTGATACGCCAGGCCTGCGGATAGCAATTTCTACTTTCATCGGCTAATTGCTGTATCCAACCTAATTTGTGACCATCAAAACTCACGATTTGCCAGCCTATCGTTGCCTGTCGAATAAAAAAGGGCAGTCGGGATAAATACCAAAGAGCTTCTTCCTTTGCCAGACTTACAATAGAAACATCGGTGATAGTTTCGTCTAAAATTGCGGCTTCATGATCGGGTACAAAGACCGAGCCTTGCCATTTTCCCAGCTTTATCCCGGTTTTGAGGTAATGTAATTTACCTCCGCTCCTTTCGAAAATACCCTTGACTGCTTCCGTCCAAGCAAATTGATTGTCTTTAATTCTGACAATCATAAATTTACTCAGTATACCAGCATCAAAAAAAGGAACATTTGAATCGGTAATCCTGAATGTAGGCATTTTTATTATTTTGGCACAGCCTTCCTCCTCAACAGGCTTATGCAAAACAGCCAGAAAAAAACCTTCACCATTCACCCGGTGTGGCATTGCCCTGTACATGCAATTCCTAAGTCGGGTTAAACCCAAGTCAGCAGAATCTATAAAACCCCATGCTGCATCAACATCTACATTCCCGGGCAAACTACCAGCTTCAAGCAGTTCATGCACTATGGCTTCGTTTTCGGCAACGGCATAAGTACAAGTAGAATAGATGAAGAAGCCCCCGGGCTTGACCAATTGCATGGCTGTTGCTACAATTTCCTGCTGTCGGAGCGCACATTTAGCCGGACTGCCGGCCGACCATTCTTTCATTGCCTCCGGATCTCTCCTGAAAAGGCCCTCCCCGCTACAGGGTGCATCACAAACTACCAGATCGAATTGTAGGGCCGTTTTCATAAAATCAGCCGGTTTATTGTTTGTGACCAATACCCTAGAATCGCCCCATTTGGTCAGGTTTTCGGCCAAAACAGCCGCCCGATTGGGGAGAATTTCATTTGCCAGTAAAACCCCATCATCAGGCAAGCAGCCTAAAAGCAAAGTACTTTTTCCACCGGGAGCTGCGCATAAGTCGAGTATACTATTGATTTGAGGCAATTGTTTTACCACCTGCTCTAAGAACATTGATGAAGCTTCCTGCACATAATAAGCCCCGGCATGAAAAGCAGGATCGAGCGTGAATACCGGTCGTTCTGTGAGGTAGTAAGCTGTATCTGTCCAGGGTACTTTTTTACCTAAGGGCAAGTTTAGTTGCCCCGCTTTTGCTGTATTCAGCCGAATGCTTACCGGTGGCTTAGCTTCACTGATTTTTTCCAACAAGGCTTCCGCTTCGGTTGGCAATTCAGCATACAGACGTTCAACGAAACTTTCCGGCAATTTCATGGCACAAAAAAAGCTGTCTTCGGTGAGAAAGACAGCTTTTTTCTGAGTTTTTACTTTTTACTTCAACGCATCTCGTTTCTTTTTCATCTCCATCGACTTCTCAGTCATATTCAACTGGCCATACATCTGTTGAAGTGAAATCATGGTATTCAAATCCTTAGGATCTAGTTCATGGGCTTTTTCAAGGTGAGGTTGAGCCAGCTTGAATTCTGCTACCGCTTTTGCTTTGGCCGCCTCAAATTTCTTCTGCTCGTTGAATGGAATTTTATTGGCCTCGTTCAACATTTCAGCAGCACGGTTGAAGTAGAGTGCACCTAAGTTGTAAACCGCATCAAAATAATCCGGTTTAATTTCAATGGCTTTGAGGTAGTTGCTTACCGCTTTATCTAATTGTTTGGTTTGATCATAAGCAGTACCCAAAGCAAAATACAAACTTGCATTTTTGGGGTCGAGATTGATGGCATCCTGCAGGTTTTTGATGGCTTCTGCCTGCCTGTTCTGGAGGAGATAGATATTAAGCTCGTCGATGACCAAACCTACTTCACCGGGAAATTCTTTACGACCTGCTGCCAGGTATTCGATGGCTTTGGCCGTATCTTTTTCTGCTTTGGCCATTTGTGCAAGGGTTTGATAAATTGCAGGCTTTTTATAGTCGTTTTCAAGCAATTTATTGAAATAGTACTTGGTTTTTTCGTTGTTCTTGACTTTCTCAGCAGCCAACGCAGCATTAAAAAGCACCGAGGTATCGGCCGGCAATTCGGTAAGCAGCACTTCGAAGGTGGTTAAGGCCTTGTCGAATTTTTTCTGCATGAATTCTTCTACACCCCGATTGTACAAATTACCGGTAACCAGACGCAACTTTATTTTTTTGATTTCGTCGGTGTAATCATTTTTGGTATCGTACTCCAAACACTTTTTGTAGCTCTCCAAAGCCACTTTAAGGGCATCGTCGGTGAGGTTGCCATAGGTTTCATTACCATGAAGGGCCATATAAATATCGCCGCGATAATACCAGGCTTTGGCATTGTTGATGGTTTTCGGGTGGGCTACAGCCTCATCAATGGCGGCTTTGGCTTTGTCGAGTTCGCCATAACGTTGTGAAATGATGGCCGTCTGCACTTTCTGACTTTGTGCATACAAGGCTACACTTGTAATAAGCATCAGGGCGGTTAACAGATACTTTTTCATACTTCTTTTTTGAATGTACTTAATTGGTTTATGCTTCGGATTCAGGGGTTTCGTCACCACCCGTTTCTTTGGCTGTGTTGTTTATATCAATGTCCGTGCCGTCTATGTCAGTTCCCTCTACATCAGTGGCATTTTCATCTTCTTCTTCCCGGCCGACTTTGGCAATGGATGCGATGGTGTCGCTTTCTTTGAGTTTAATCAAACGGACACCTTGAGTGGCACGTCCCATAACGCGAAGCTCATCAACCGACAAACGAATGGTTACGCCGGTTTTATTGATGATCATCAGGTCGTCTTTGTCGGTTACATCCATAATACCCACCAATGCACCTGTTTTTTCGGTAATATTCAAGGTTTTCACGCCTTTACCTCCACGATTGGTGATGCGGTATTCGTCCAAATCGGAACGTTTGCCGTAACCTTTTTCAGAAACTACCAATATGGTGCTTTCCGGGTCATCAACGCACACCATGCCCACAACTTCATCCACTTCATTGTCGAGGCTGATGCCGCGGACACCGGTAGCGGTACGTCCCATGCTTCGCACAGTTTTTTCGTTGAAGCGAATGGCGCGACCGCTCTTAACTGCTAATAATACCTCGGAATTACCGGTGGTGAGGCGAGCTTCAAGTAATTGGTCGCCTTCGTTGATGCTGATGGCATTGATCCCCGACTGGCGTGGGCGGCTGTAAGCCTCCAGGCTGGTCTTTTTAATTACACCTTGCTTGGTACAGAAAATAATAAAGGTGTTATTGAGGTATTCCTCATCACTCAGGGTTTTTACATTGATGTAAGCCCTGATTTTATCATCGTTTGGTATGGCCAGCATGTTTTGTACAGCCCTGCCTTTGGTGTTTTTGCCACCTTCCGGGATTTCGTATACCCGCATCCAGAAACAACGTCCCTGTTCGGTGAAGAAGAGCATATAGTTGTGGGTGGTGGCAGTGAAGATGTGCTCGATGAAGTCGGCATCGCGGGTGGCGCCGCCCATCATGCCTCGACCGCCACGGTTTTGAACGCGGTATTCGCTCAATGGGGTGCGCTTCATATAACCAAGGTGAGAGATGGTAATGACCACTTCTTCATCGGCTATCATGTCTTCCATACGGAAATCACCGGCGGCATATTCGATGACCGAACGACGGTCGTCGCCGTAACGTTCACGGATTTCGGCCAGTTCATCCTTGATAATTTGCATACGTGCACCTTCGTCGGATAGGATAGCTTGCAAACGGGCAATGAGTGCCATCACTTCTTCGTATTCACGTTTGATTTTGTCCATTTCCATGCCGGTAAGGCGCTGTAAACGGAGTTCGAGTATGGCTTTGGCTTGAATCTCACTGAGCCCGAAATTGGCCATGAGACCATCTTTTGCATCATCCGGCGTACGTGATTCGCGTATGAGTTTGATGACGGCATCCAGATTGTCAAGTGCAATGAGATAACCTTGCAGAATGTGTGCCTTTTTTTCGGCTTCTCTCAGTTCATATTCTGTGCGGCGGACAACAACTTCGTGGCGGTGATCCACAAAGTGTACCATGAGGTCCTTGAGGTTGAGCGCAACCGGACGACCATGTACGAGGGCGATGTTGTTTACAGAAAAGGAGCTCTGCAGGCTGGTATAGCGATACAAATGATTCAGGACTACACTGGCCATAGCATCGCGTTTAATCTCATAAACGATACGCATGCCCTCCCGGTCAGACTCGTCACGGAGATCACTGATGCCTTCGATTTTTTTCTCGTTGATGAGGTCGGCTGTTTTCTGTAACATATCTGCCTTGTTCACCATAAAAGGAATTTCAGTGATAATGATGCGTTCGCGACCATTGTCGAGAACTTCGATATTGGCTTTGGCGCGAATCACCACGCGACCACGACCGGTCATTAATCCTTCTCTAACCCCATCGTAACCATAAATAATACCACCTGTTGGGAAATCTGGAGCTTTAACGTATTTGATGAGTTCTTCTACGGTAATGTCGCGGTTGTCGATGTAAGCGGTGATACCATCAACCACTTCCCGAAGGTTATGCGGGGCCATATTGGTGGCCATACCCACGGCTATACCCGAGGCGCCGTTCACCAATAAATTGGGGAATTTACCGGGTAAAACAGTAGGTTCTTCGAGTGAATCGTCGAAGTTGAGCTGGAAATTGACCGTTTCCTTCTCGATATCCGCCAATAATTCATCCGCGATACGGGTAAAACGGGCTTCGGTATAACGCATAGCCGCCGGACTGTCGCCGTCGATTGAACCAAAGTTACCCTGGCCGTCTACCAGCATATAACGCATGCTCCATTCCTGGGCCATACGCACCATGGCATCGTACACAGAGGAGTCGCCATGCGGGTGATATTTACCCAGGACTTCTCCGACGATACGTGCTGATTTTTTATAAGGTTTGTTGTAGCCAACGCCCAGATCGTGCATACCATACAGCACACGACGGTGTACCGGTTTTAAGCCATCGCGAACATCCGGAAGTGCCCGGGAAACGATTACCGACATCGAATAATCGATGTAAGCTGACTTCATTTCATCCTCAATGTTGATAGGTATGATTTTTTCGCCTTCTGCCATTCAGTTTAGGGTTTTTGCCATTAAAAATAAGTGAACGAAAATAAGCAAAACAGGGCTAGAAAGGCACTTTTTAGTTGTTTGCTACCCATTGTTTATGTGCTATTTTATTGGAATAGGCTCAAACAGCTGAAAAACAAAGTTTTAGGCCAAATAAAAACTATCAACATATCTGAACGATGTTTCCACAATTGTGGCTGTAGCGTGGTTCATCCTTAATTTTATCCTGATTACACTATTATCTTCGCCTTCATCGTTAAAGACCAATTTTAAAACTATGTCACTTCTCCTTCAGATTACGCAGCAAGCCCTGCCCATGGACATGCCTACCGAAGAAAAACTGAACCTCTTGAGTCTGATGACCAAAGGTGGTTATTTCATGATTCCGTTAGTAGTTTTATCTATTATTGCTGTTTATATTTTTATAGAACGTTATCAAAAAATCCGCAAAGCACGCCGAGAAGATCCTGCATTTATGAACCAATTGCGCGATCATGTGGTGAGCGGCAACATTCATTCGGCCCAGGACTTATGTAAAAACACCGACCACCCACTTGCACGCATGTTGTCGAAAGGTGTTTTACGTATCGGTCGCCCGTTGAAAGACATCGAAGCATCCGTTGAAAACGTGGGTAAAATTGAAATTGGCAAGCTCGAAACAAATATGTCGGCTTTGGCAACCATTGCCGGAGCTGCACCCATGATTGGTTTTTTGGGAACAGTAACCGGTATGATTAAGGCGTTCTACAATATGTCGAAAGCAGGCAATAATATCGACCCCGCTTTACTTTCCGGAGGTATTTACGAAGCGATGGTGACTACAGCAGCCGGTTTGATTGTAGGTATTATGGCCTATGTGGGCTATAATATTCTTGTATCGATGATTGAGAAAGTGATACATACGCTCGAAACCCGATCGATTGAGTTTATCGATCTTTTGCAGGAGCCTTCAAAATAAGCTGCTATGAACCTAAAAAGCCGCAATAAAAGAAGCGTTGAGTTCAGCATGTCGTCGATGACCGACATCGTGTTTTTGCTGCTTATCTTTTTTATGCTGACCTCTACCCTGGTTTCTCCCAATGCGTTAAAGTTGCTTTTGCCTAAAAGTTCCGGTCAGACGCTGGCCAAACAAACCAGTTCAGTTAGCATAGACGAACACCTTCAATACTATTTTGATAATGAGCCTGTTGACTTTGGTCAGTTAGAGTCGTTGATTAGCAGCGCCATGTCGGGCGACCCGGAAGGAACCCTGGTTTTGAATGCCGACAAAAGTGTACCCATCGACAATGTTGTGCAGGTGATGGGTATTGCGAATAAGCTGAAGGTTAAAATGATATTGGCGACCAATCCGGAGTAAGATGGAAGCACAAAACGACAGACGTAACCGACGGAATGCCTATATCGGCACAGCTGCATTTCATGCGGTGGTTTTGGTGCTGTTTATGATTTTTGGCTTTCGTACACCCCTGCCCTTGCCGGCGGAGTCGGGCATAGCCATCAATTTTGGTTTTGACGATAGTGGAACTGGCGATATAGAACCCACCGAGGTAGGTTCAGATGCCCAGCAACAAAGCTCAGCGGCACCCTCGAGCTCCAGCAGTGCTGAAACAGCCGATTTAAATAGTCGTACCCAGGAGGTGGAAGAAGCTGCCGCCATCAAGCCTGTTACCAAACCCAAGCCGACTACCGATCCGGTTAAACCAACTGAAAAACAGGCAGATAAGCCCGTAGAAGACCCCAAACCTACTGTCAACCCAAAAGCGCTGTATCCGGGTAAAGGTGCTGGCAGTTCGGGTGGAAGTCAGGGTACTGCAGGCGGCACAGGCAACCAGGGCAGCCCCGATGGCGACCCCAATAACCCGCGTCAGGGCGCAGGTGGTCAGGGAGGCGATGTTGGTAGCCCGGATTACAATTTGACTGGTAGAGCGTTTATAAAACGCCCCACATTGAGCGATCGCAGTCAGCAATCCGGTAGAATTATTGTTTTTATTTGGGTTGATCCTGACGGCAATGTCACAAGGGTAAAAGCCGGCGCTAAAGGAACCACCATCATAAATTCCGATTTATGGGCCAAATGTGAAGATGCCGCCATGAAAGCTAAATTTTCAGCTGCTGAAAATGCGCCGGCCGAACAACAGGGCACGCTTACTTTCATCTTTACCCTCCAATGACCCACCCCGCCTACCGGGAAACACTCGATTTTTTATACCGGCAATTACCCATGTTTCAGCGAGTAGGTGCCGCTGCCTATAAAAAAGACCTGACCAATACGCTGGCCTTATGCAAATTGGCCGGTAATCCCCACAAAAAGTTCAAAAGTATTCATGTTGCCGGCACCAATGGCAAAGGATCGGTTTCTCATATGCTGGCCGCTATTCTGCAAGAGGCTGGCTACAAAACCGGGCTCTACACCTCCCCGCATTTGCGCGATTTCCGGGAAAGAATCCGTATCAACGGCGAGATGATCAGCGAAAGTGAGGTGGTGGCATTCACCGAAAGGACCAAAGCTCAACTAAACGAAATTCAGCCGTCTTTTTTCGAGTGGACAGTAGCCATGGCATTCGACTATTTCGCGCAAGAACAAGTAGATATCGCTGTTATCGAAGTGGGATTAGGTGGTAGACTCGACTCTACCAACGTCATTATCCCGGCATTGTCGGTGATCACCAATATCGGTTGGGACCATATGGATATGCTTGGAGACACTTTGCCTAAAATCGCCACTGAAAAAGCCGGCATCATAAAAGCTGATGTACCTGTGGTGGTTGGGCAATGGCAGGAAGAAGTTGCGCCCGTTTTTGAACGTATTGCTAATGAAAAGCGGGCTTTGCTTAAATATGCCGACCAAAAATTCGAGGTCAGGCAATTTGGCTATCAAACAACTGGGGCGAATTATGAGGTAAAAGCAAATGGAAAGCTGCGTTTTGATGCTTTGTTTGTTGATTTAGCCGGTCATTATCAGCAATACAATCTGGCTACTGTTTTGGCAGCCATTGAGGCATTACAACGTATGGGTTGGGAGGTAGAAGACGAACATATTCGCAAAGCATTGGCTAAGGTGCGGGAACTTACGGGCTTTGCCGGTCGCTGGACGATACTTGGCCAAAACCCACTTATTATCGCCGATACCGCCCATAACAGTGATGGTTTGCAATTGGTTCTTGACCAATTGGCCTCACTTCCCCGACAAAATTGCCGGATTGTTTTGGGTGTAGTCAATGATAAGGATTTAAGCAAAATTCTTCCTCTTTTTCCAAAGGAAGCAATATATTACTTTTGTAAATCGAGTATACCCAGAGCATTAAATGAGCTTGAATTAGCTGAAAAAGCTGCTGAATTCGGGTTATTGGGAACTACCTACACAGATGTTAAAACAGCCTTGGACACAGCAGTAGCTCAGAGTCACAAAAACGATCTCCTTTTTGTAGGGGGTTCAACCTTCACAGTAGCCGATATTATTTCATGGCCGTAATTCATGTTTATACTGATGGTGCCGCGCGTGGCAATCCGGGCAAAGGCGGGTATGGCATTGTACTACTAAGTGGCAGTCACCGCAAAGAAATGTCCCAAGCTTTCCGCTTGACCACCAATAACCGCATGGAGTTATTGGCTGTAATTGTAGCTCTTGAAAGTCTGAAACCCGGCGACCATCAGATTACCATTTATTCCGACTCTAAATACGTTGTCGACGCTTTCCTCAAACGTTGGATAGATGGTTGGGTACGTAAAAACTGGGATAAAGTCAAAAATCCCGACTTATGGCAACGTTTGCTGCCACTCTATAAAAAGCTGAAACCACAGTTTGTTTGGGTGAAAGGCCATGCCTCCAACCCCATGAACAACCGCTGTGATGAGCTGGCTACAGTTGCCGCCGACCAAGGTCCCTGGCTAATTGACAGCGTCTACGAAGCTACTAACCGATAAAATACTCAATTGGCTTTACCGGGCTGTACGCACGCATAAACTCCTCCACCTTCTCTACCATATTTTTAGAGCCCAAAACTACTGGTGTACGCTGGTGTAATGACTTTGGACGGATATCGAGTATGCGGTTAAAGCCGTCGCTGGCCTTGCCTCCCGCCTGTTCGACGAGGAAAGCTAAAGGATTACATTCGTAACCCAAACGTAGTTTACCATCCGGAGCTTTGGCCGTTGGTGGATAAATGAACACTCCACCTTTGATCAGATTGCGGTGAAAATCTGCCACCATTGAACCTATATAACGGGAACTGTAAGGGCGTTTAGTGGCCTTATCCTCTTCCTGACAGTATTTAATGTACTTCTTCACTCCTTCAGGAAAGTGAATATAGTTGCCTTCGTTGATTGAATAGATGTTGCCGTCTTCCGGCGTTCTCATATTGGGGTGCGACAAACAAAACTCGCCAATCGATGGGTCTAAAGTAAATCCGTTGACGCCGTGTCCGGTGGTATACACCAGCATGGTTGAAGATCCGTATACCACATAACCTGCCGCAACCTGTTCACTGCCGGGCTGCAAACAGTCTTCCAAACTGCCTGCACCATTAAAGGAAATGCGACGGTAAATTGAGAATATGGTTCCAATAGACACATTTACATCAATATTGGAGGAGCCATCCAGTGGATCCATCAGAATAACATACTTCGCATCTCTTGAAATTTCCCCATCGATAGGAATGATGTCTTCATTTTCTTCAGAAGCAATTACGCAACATTCACCACCGGCAGTTAAGGCAGAGATAAATTGTTCATTGGCAAAAATATCGAGCTTTTTCACGTCTTCGCCCTGCACATTGGTCTCACCGGCATCGCCTAATATGTTAACCAATCCGGCTTTATTCACTTCCCTGTTCACAATTTTGGAGGCAATACCAATGTCACGCAACAAACGCGAAAGCTGTCCTTTGGAATAAGGAAATTCTTTTTGGCGTTCAATGATAAATTGGCCGAGGGTAGTGACTTTACGATGACTCATCGGTAATTGGATTTAGCTTGCTGCGAAAATACGTATTAAGTACGGCTGCATCAATCCGTAAGCAGAGAAAAGCATAATTTATCGTTTCGCAAAAATTCCGGTAACGGTGGTTTTTCAGCTCGCTCTACCCCTAACTTTGCTCAAATATGGCCTACGTTTTTCATAACGGCATTTTGATGCCCCGTGAACAAGTGCGACTTGAAATTCAAAATCGGGCTTTTCGTTATGGAGACGGCATTTTCGAGAGCATACGTGTTATGTATGGTCAGCCACTGTTTTTGCGGAGGCACCTCGATCGACTTGCTTATGGTTTAGAACGGCTGGGCATTCAGTTTTTAATTGAAGAGCAGCAATTGATGCAAATGGCGCATCAGTTGCTCGAAGTGCAGGATATTACAGGCGGTGCGCGATTGCGACTCACTGTTTGGCGAGATGCTCCGGGTCGTTTTACGCCTGATGAAGACCGGGCAAGCTTTTTACTGGAAGTAGAAAAGCTGGCCTCGAACGAATTTTTTATCAATTCGAATGGTTTGCGCATTGGTGAAGCCAGTCTGCGCAAAACGCCCCTATTTTTGCCTGATATTAAATCAACCAACAGCTTGTTCTACGTGCTCTGTGGTCGGGAAGCGAGAATGAAAAAACTGGATGATGTCCTGCTGCTGAATACTGCCGGATTACCCATTGAAAGCACCAATAGCAATATTTTTGTACTAAAAGGAGAACGAATATGCACACCCTCACTGGCCACCGGCTGTTTGCCAGGCATCATGCGACAGCTGATAATTGACCTGCTTCGTGCTAATAATCAAGGGGTAGAAGAATCGGAAGTGAGCTTGACAGAGGTGTTGGAGGCCGATGAGTTATTCCTGACAAATTCGATTTTGGGCATACGATGGATTAGCAGTTTTAATAAAAAACGTTACTTTCGAAGACGAAGTCCGGTTTTGACTGAACTCCTCAACCAGTTTTGTCTGGATACGCTGACCAACACCAGTGGGGATTCCATAAAAAAATGAAACGGCCTTCGACCAAAAACTAAACCATGAAAAACCATTTTTCGCCTGCGCTGCTGGCTGCAATATTTGTACTTGGTGCATTTATGCCGGCGCAGCAAAAAAACGAAGACAATAAAAAACCATCGTACATTCCCTATGACTCTTTGATTACCATTAAAATCATAGCCATCGACAAGAAGAAAGATCTTTTTTACGACCATATTCGGTTTTGGCATGCCGACAAAGGGAATGCAGCCACGCTGTTGATGAAAAAAAACAGTGAGAAGCAGTTCAAAAAAGGCCAGAAATTAGAGGTAAAACTGTGCAAAGTAGTACAGTTTACAAGGGTTACTGCACGCGTGGATACCACCATTTTGTCGCGTTCGGATAATGAAATAACCATGACGCTCACCACCCGTTATGATACAACTACCTATAAACCAGGCAAAGGCATGGGTATGGGCTTAAAAATTGATGATAGGCTGGCAGTTGATATGAAAAATCAGGCTAAAGAGCGACTTTTCGAACTTTGTTCGCCTGAGTAGTTGGTTTAGGTCAGCATTGAAGTCGATTCCATCCTGTATCCCCGGATAAAATCTGCTACAGACATCCGCTTTTTCCCTTCCAATTGTAATTCTTCAGCATAATAATACCCATCAGCTGTGGCGATTTGCATTTGATTCTGCTGTATACTCAGCTGACCGGGATACTCGAAGTGCCGTCTTTCTACAAAACGCCCCCGGTATATTTTCAAAATAGCTTCGTTAAGCATACAATAAGCAGCCGGATAGGGCGACATGCCCCGTATGAGATTGTGAATCTCCTCCCCGCTTTTGTTCCACCTGATGCGGCAATGTTCCCGGAAAATTTTAGGTGCGGCTTTCAATTCACTTTCGGCAGTTAACTGAGGTAAATAAACAGCTTTGTCTGTGAGTACATCTTCGATAGTTTTAACGATAAGTCGTGCACCTACTTCCATCAATTGGTCGTGGAGCTCGCCAGCAGTGGTATTCACGCCAATGGCTACCTTTTCACGATAAACCACATCTCCGGTATCAATTTCATGTTTGAGTTTGAAGGTGGTTACGCCGGTTTCGTGTTCACCATTCACTATAGCCCAATTAATGGGAGCTGCGCCTCTGTATTGTGGTAGCAGAGAGGCGTGAAGATTAAATGTGCCCAATGGTGGCATATTCCAGACCAATTCGGGTAACATTCGAAAGGCCACAACCACCTGTATGTCGGCTTTATAGGCAGCCAGGGTTTTAATAAACTCCGGTTCCTTTAAACGCGGTGGTTGCAGTACAGCTATGCCCTGACTTTCAGCATAAACTTTCACCGGCGATGCCTGCATTTTCAATCCACGGCCAGCCGGTTTATCGGGCATGGTTACCACGGCAACCACATGCAAGCCGGCCTCCACCAAAGCACGCAGGGAGGCGACAGCAAAATCGGGTGTACCTAAAAAAATGATGCGTTTTTCAGAGATATTACTCATTCAAAATCAGGATATAACAGGTATTTACTTCGAGTAGCTTTGAATATTTGTAAATCGCTCTGCCAGCTGGCACGAATTTCTGCTGCTGACTTGCCAGCCACGATTTGTTTGCGAAGCTGATCGGTACCCGCAAGTTTGTCGAAAAAGGGAATGAAAAACTTACTCTTGTCAGGGCTGGCTGCATAAAATTCAAGCAACCAGTCGAGTCTGATTTGACGCATTTGTTCCCATTTCTCTTCAGGCTCTTTCGATAAGTCATAGCCCTTACACAATTCGCCTTTGAAAGGCGGATTAAGTGCCTTCCCGGCCACGGCTTGCGGTGTGAAGTTGCTTTTTCCGGAGCTAAACCAAGGTGCACCTATTTGCTGAAATGGTTTAGTTGTTCCTCTCCCCAAACTCACCGATGTGCCCTCGAAAAGACAAATCGACGGGTACAAATAAATCGCATGCATATTGGGCAAATTCGGCGACGGAGCCACCGGCAAAGTATAGTGACTTTTATGGGTATAGCCTGTCATGGTAATCACTTTAAAATCACACTCCAAGCCACTTGGAAGCCATTTTTCACCTTGAATCATACCGGCATATTCTCCTATCGTCATGCCATGCACTACAGGAATGGGATGCATGCCCACAAACGAGCGGTAAGCAGTATCCAATACCGGTCCGTCGACATAATGGCCATTGGGATTGGGGCGGTCAAGTATAAGTAATGGTAGTTGGTGCTCTGCACAAGCCTCCATTACATAATGCAAGGTGCTGATGTAGGTATAAAAACGTGCACCTACGTCCTGAATATCGAAAACCAGTATTTCAATATCTTGTAGATCATCTGATGCCGGCTTCTTTTTATTTCCATAAAGCGATACCACGCGAACACCTGTTTTCGGATCACGTCCGTCTTTTATTTCTGCACCAGCCTCGGCCTCTCCCCGAAAACCATGTTCAGGAGCAAAAATGGCGGCTACCTTGATGCCCAAACGAATGAGACTATCCACCAAATGCTGATGACCCAGGGTAGCCGTTTGATTGACAATAAGACCAACTTTTTTGCCCTGAAGTAAAGGAACATAGGCTGATGTTTGCATGGCACCAGTTTGAATGGCAATGGTTGGCTTGTTTTTGGGCTGTGCCGCGCACGACAGGCTTAGCAAAAGGAAAACCACCAAAAACGTTTGTTTCCTGCTATTTTTGGGCAAACTCCTGATTGTGTCTTTCATCTGGTTTTTATTTCGTCGACTTGCTTTAGATCCCGGTCAGCATTTATCCCGTTTGGTGGTCCGCCTGGCCATGGGAGGTGTGGCTGTTGGCATCACCGTCATGTTGGCTGCCATTGCCATTGTGAATGGTTTTCAGCAATCGATACCCAACAAATTTACCGGCTTCTGGGGCCATATTCAAATACAAAAACTCGATCTGAGTAATAGTTTTGAGCAGCAGCCCTTCTTTATTCGGCCATCTATGCTCGATAGTCTAGAAAAAATTCCTGGCGTCGCGCATTTATTGCCTTATGCCTCCAAAGGCGGCATTATAAAAACCGACAGCAGTTTTGAGGGCATCGTCCTCAAAGGCGTGCACTGGCAATGGGATACGACACTGCTTAAACCCTTGCTGACAGCAGGGCGTATGCCAATATTAACGGAGGCAGAAAACAGCAATGAAATCCTGCTTCCGCTGAATATTGCTAAAAAACTGGAACTGCAACCAGGCAGTCGCATTCAGATGTATTTTATTCAGGACCCTCCCCGCGTTCGGGTAATGCAGGTCGTAGGCATATACCAATTGGGCATTGAGGGTGAGTTTTCGAAACCTTTCGTTTTGGGTGATTTACGCCATGTTCAGCGGTTGAATGGTTGGTCGGACAATGAAGTTGGCGGTATTGAAGTACACTTGAAATCGGGCATGAACAACGCCAAACTTGCTTCCCAATTAAGTGGTTTGGTTGATCATGATTTAGAGGCCTATACCATCGAAGAACTCTACCCGAATTTATTCAGCTGGTTGGGCTTATTCGATTTGAATAAGCAGGTACTTATTAGCATTATGTTGTTGGTGGCCGGGGTAAATATGATTTCAGCCCTGCTTATCCTCATACTTGAACGCACCTCTACTATTGGTTTACTCAAAACCATGGGGATGCGTAATCGTTCTATCCGCAGTTTGTTCCTGCTAACAGGTGGCTATATTGCCTTATGGGGTCTGTTTTGGGGAAATTTATTTGGCTTAGGCTTTTATTTCCTGCAGTATTTTTTCCAGCTCATCCCGCTCGACGAAGCTTCTTATTATGTCGCCTATGTACCTGTGCTCCTTAGCTGGCAAGAAGTACTTGTGCTCAATTTGGGTACGCTGCTAGCCTGCGTGCTTATGCTGTTGGGGCCCTCTTTTTTGGTGACGCGTATAAGTCCGTTGAAGGCAATTCGATTTGATTGAAAGAGATTACTTAAAATCCTCTAGATAGAATGCGCCTCATTGGCTGGTAAAAAATTATCTTTCAATGGATTAATAACAACGCATTCGAAATTCTAATAATTGATAACCACCAAATAGCACGATATGGAAAAGCTTAAGAATATTCACCCTGGTGAAATCCTTTTAGAGGAGTTTTTAATTCACTTGGAAATTTCTGCCTACCGTTTAGCTAAAGAAACTTTTCTGCCGCAAACAAGGGTTTCAGCAATAATTAGGAGTAACCGGAGAATTACAGCAGATACCGCAATGCGTTTATCTATATTTTTTGGTACCAGTGCCAAGTTTTGGCTAGGTCTTCAAGACGATTATGATCTGGAAGAAGAAAAAAATCAAAAAGAAGAGGAGTTTTATACGATAAAACCAATTGCCGGAACCAATGGTTAATCCAGCGCAGCTTGAAATGAAATAGAATATCATCTCAAACCAAGAAACACATATTTAATTCATCACCAAATTCCTAAAATCCACCGGAACCACCTTGCTCACCCCTTGTTCGATCATGGTTACGCCGTAAATGATGTCGGTGGTTTCCATGGTTTTTTTATTGTGGGTGACGATGATAAACTGACTGTTGTCGCTGAAACGGCGGATGAGACGGTTGAATTTATCGATATTGTTGTCGTCCAACGGCGCATCTACTTCGTCGAATATGCAAAATGGGGCTGGTTTAAATAGATAGATGGCAAACAACAAGGCGGTGGCAGTTAAGGTCTTCTCGCCGCCGCTCAGCTGATTAATCGTCAATGGTTTTTTGCCTTTCGGGCGGGCGATGATGTGGATGGCCGAATCGAGCGGATTGGCTTCATCGGTCAAAATCAAGTCACAGGTGTCTTCTTCGGTAAATAACGAACGGAAAACGGTGACAAAATTCTCGCGTATGGTCACAAAGGCGGCCATAAATTTCTCCCGGGCGGTTTGGTCGATTTCGGCCATGGTGGCCAGCAAGGAGGTTTTGGCTTTGGTGAGATCGTCCTTTTGGATATTAATAAACTGGAAACGTTGTTCAATTTCCTGGTAGGCTTCTACCGCCATAGGGTTGATGGGCCCAAAATTCTCAAGCTTTTGTTTCATCTCTCCGACTTGCTTCCGCAGCAACTCAGCTTCGATTTCAGGAGCACCTTCCCTTTCGCGAAGTTCATTTACATCAATTTCAAATTCTACCGACAAGCGTTCGGCCAAACCGGCCTCCTGTAATTTTAGCGCATTCGCCTTCTCCTTGAGTTCGTTGAGCAAATAAGCCTGCTGCTCCTTCTGCTGCCTCAATTCGCGTATGTTGTTTTCAATGGCTTCCAGTCGACCTCTTTCTGAAAACATGGCCACTTCAGCTTCCTGCACAGCTTGTTCCATGGCTTCTTTTTGCTCATACATATCAAGCAAAGTTGTATCACTGAAATCGGTGCTTTTGAGTACTTCTTTGAGTTCCTGCTGCACCTGAATGAGTTGCTGGCTGTTGTCGGTGATGCGTTTGTCAAGTATGTTTAACTGACTCGTTTTGAAATCGATATCCTGTTTAACCGAAGAAAATTTATTGAAGGCTTGGTGGTAGGACACATTAGCTTCGTTAAAAGCTGTATTTTGTTGCTGCAGACGTTCGTTGAGTTGTTTGAATAGCTCCTGCTGCTCGGCCAGACTGGCTTGCAGGCCATCCCGCTGTTCATTTTTTTGCTCCAGCTCGGGTTCTTGTTGCGCCAGTAAACCTGTGGTTTGCTGTTGCTTTTTTTCGAGTTCTTCTTTGCGGTGCAGACTCACTGCCAGGAACTTTTCGTGTTGATCCTGCTGACTTTTCACCAAACGGAACTCACCTTCGATTTTGTTCAGTTGATCTTTGGAGAGATTCAGTTCCTGTAGCTTGGTCGATAGGCGGGCTTCTTGCTCCTGGCGATTGAGGGTATGAAGCAGTTCCTGTTCTTCTTTGATTTGTTGCTCAATGCCAGCTATTTGCTTTTGGAGTACTTCCAAATTGCGTTTGCGACCAATACGTTTGCCTTCGAATAAACCCATGGAACCTCCCGCCAAAAATAGTCTGCTACCCGTAAAACGGCCGTTTCTGCTAATTAACACAGCATCTGCATGGCTGTCAGTGAGGCTTTGATGTGCCTGATCGTATCCATCGGTAGCTTCATGCAGATACACATGACCCAAGAGGTGGTTGATAAGGTTGGCGTACTGAATGTCGCATTCGGCAATATTCAGCGCCGGTATACAGCCTGCCACCATGATGGGTTCGGCCTGAATATAGTTGTTAAAAGCCTCCAGCACGAAAAAGTTGGCCCTACCCTTGGTTGAATTGGCAAGCAATTCAATACCTGCCCGCGCTTCGGCATAACTTTGAACGACGTAATAATTTAACCAGGGTTCGAGGTAATTTTCAATCGCGGCTTTGAATTCCGGTTTACAACTGATAATGTCGCTCAGGAGTTGGGCGTTTTTGGTCCAACCCGGACTTTTTTTCAAAAATTTGAGCGATTCGGGATAACCTTCGAGATTGTCGACCAAACTTTTGGTCAGATTATACTCATTAGTCAATTTGTCGAGCTGGCGGTTGAAATCGGTGGTACGGATTTTCGATTGCTCGATTAATCCACGCAATTGCTGTAATCTTTCTGCCAGCTGTTGTTCGAATTTAGTAAGCTGATCCACTTCTTTGACCAACTGTGTGCGCTGCTTCTCCAACTCTTCCAGGCTCAAGCTAAAGCTATTCATTTCGGTCGACCGCTGAGCTGATTCGTTGGCATTTCTTTCCAGTTCCTGTCGTAATGAATCGAGCTGAATACGATGAATAGCCACTTGTTTCTCCAAAGTATAGGCTGCTTGGCGCAACTGATTCAACTGATGCTGATCCGCTTCAATGGCCTTTTGCTGTTGCTGGTGCGCTTCCCGGCTGGCTTCAGCAGCAGCTTTACGGTCGTTCACCTGTTGCTCATGCTGTTTCAATTCCACTTCCAGCTCACCAATAATTTCAGCTTGTTTCGCCAGTTCAGCCTTCACATAATCTACATGACCGGCATCTTCCTTCAGTTGTTTCTGTAGTGCTTGTTCCTTATCAGTAAGAAAGCGGTGTTTTTCATTTTGTAATCGCTGCTCGTTTTCGTATTGACGGATGGCCGCAATATGCTCATTCGTAGCCTTTTGGCGGGTAGCCAAAAGTTTCTCGCGTTCAACGATGGCCAGTTTGATTTGTTGTACTTCTGCTTCCAGCCTGCTAATGCCGGCATCTTTCCCCTGACGACCGTCGAGCAACAGTTGTTCTTCCTGCTGCAGCTTTTCGAGCTGCTCGTATAGCTCGCGCAGCGAATACCAGGCTAAATCGAGACTCAAACCTTTGTATTCCTCCCGCATTTTGTAATAACGTTCGGTTTTACGGGCTTGACTTTGCAGCGCCTTCATATTTTTGTCGATCTCGAATAATAGATCTTCCACCCTTTCTAGATCGGCCTGGGTATCTTCCAGCTTTGCCAGCGTTTCCTTTTTCCGGATTTTATATTTCGAAACGCCCGATGCCTCCTCAAAAAGTTGCCGGCGGGAATTGTCCTTGTCGTTGAGGATGTCATCGATCATCTTCAGTTCCATGATTGCATAACTATCGCTGCCGATGCCTGTGTCGAGGAAGAGGCTGGTGATGTCTTTGAGCCGGCAATTCACCCCATTGAGCAAATATTCGCTGTCGCCGGTGCGGTAAAGGCGACGGGTGATGGTGACTTCGTTAAATTCGGTTGGGAGGATGTTGCGTGAGTTCTCGAAGCTGAGCTGCACCTCGGCCATACTGGCCTGTTTGCGACTTTTGGTGCCGTTAAACAGCACATTTTCCATTTTATCGGAACGCAGCATACGCGACTTTTGCTCGCCCAGCACCCAGCGCATGGCATCTACCACATTGGATTTGCCGCAGCCGTTCGGGCCAACTATGCCCGTTACGCCGTCGTTAAAATGAATGGAGACTTTATCTCCGAAACTTTTGAATCCTTTGATCTCAATCGACTTCAACCGCATCCGCTGCTGTTTCCTTTCCCAAACATTTCGGTGCTTTTGCACCTTTACAAACCTAATCCTGTTTACCTTAGCGTTATCCCCAAATTAAATAAAAATGGACATTACAACCGTCTTATATATCGTTGCCGTTGTTGGCTACTCCCTCTACTCGAGTTATGCCAAACGCAAAGCCCGCCAAGCCCAGGGTGATAAGCCGGTTCAGGAGGCCGAAAATACGGAACTCCCTGATTGGATGAAGGAAATTTTCTCAGAAGAACCAAAAGCTGCTCCCCGACCTAAACCACAAGCTCCGGCGCCGGTAATGGACATGAAGCCAATGGAGCCGGAACCAATGGTGGTGAAACCTATGAAAGCCAGCGAACTGAGTAAAAAACACCAGCCTATAGCATCAAAGTATGAATCTTTAGAAGACTATCGGCCTGATAATCGCTCATTGGAAAGCATACAGGCCGATCGGGTTGCTAAAGCCAAAAAAGCGGCCTCTCAGGCAGCGTTCATGGAGGCAGATAGTGCCATTTATAAACAAGCAATCAGTGAATCATCCGATGAAATCGAGATAGCGGTGGATGCGGATAGCCTGAGGAAAGGTATTATCTATGGCGAAATCCTAGCCCGTAAATACTGATTCCAGCTACTTAAGTACTTTTAGGTCGAGCAAATAATTTGAAAAGGGCAACTTCAGGGTTTCTTTCGGTTGCAATTCCAGCTTGGTTTCTTGCCATTCCGTATTTGGAGTGATTTTAATCTCACCATTCTCTGTATTTAGGGTCATGGGGAGATAAAAATCGACCGGAACGCCCTGCCAACGGTAGCTAATTTTTCCATTTTTGCCCTTGCCCTTAATTTTAATTTCTAGGGTAGGTAGCGTAGCATGGTGCAGCCAATAATTGATGCTGGCTGCATAACGGGTATCTGTATGTTGCGCCCACCAGGCTACCACTTCTGCCGTATTCGTTGATTTTTTGAAAAAATCGCGATTAAAAGCCCGCATCAATTCATAAAACCGGCTATCATCATTTATGCTATTTCTCAGGCTGTGGATGATCCAGGCAGCTTTTTTATAATTGTCAAGGTCGCCATTGGTATAGTTCACATCGTAAGGCCCTACGATGGGCTTTTTATTCAACACAGACCTCCGCTGCTCATTGATATAAGTATATGCCTTCTCCTTGCCATACATGCACTCAACATAAATGACTTCACTATAAGTGCAAAAACCTTCATGTATCCACATATCGGCATGATCGGTCACGCTGATGCTATTACCAAACCACTCGTGTCCGCTCTCATGGACGATTATGAAGTCGAAACCATATTTGTTGTTTTTGTAGTTGTTTCCATAAGCAATGGCACTTTGATGCTCCATGCCCCAGTAGGGTGTTTCAACGAGGGCATAACCGTCGTTCCAGAAGGCATAAGGCCCCATCTTCGCCTCAAAACAAGTCAACATGGGCTTAACCTGCTGAAAGTGTTCAGCAGCTTTAATTTCATTGCCGCGAAGCACATAATAGTTTAAGGTCCTGCGCTCACCAGTTGCATCCTCAAAGTCGTCGGTAAAATGTACATAATCCGCTATGTTGACAGTTACATTGTAATTATTGATAGGATTATCTACTCTCCATAAAAAAGTTTCTTTTTTATCTTTAATTACTCTTTCAGCTAATTTGCCATTGCCAACAGCCATAAGTCCATGTGGTATGGTATATTTCATCGTCATACTGTCGGGTTCCTCACTGAGGTGATCTTTGTTAGGCCACCAGCTACTCGCACCTAATCCTTCACAGCTAACGGCTATCCACGGTCGACCGTTTTTGTCTTTGGCAAAACTAAAGCCGCCATCCCACGGAGCTCGTTTGGCCTTGAGTGCCTGACCGTGATAGTATACCGTAAAAGTGTTCATTTCGCCACTTTTTTGTGAATGCGGAAAAAAGACAAAAGTGGCATTGATTTCCCTTTCAAAACGCAGCTTTTGCCCCTGCCAAACCACGCTATCGACCGTAAAACGCTCAAACAAATCAAACTGTAGCTTGCTATAATCAGTCGTATTCTGAACGATAAACAGAACCGACCCCTGAAGTTGATCGAGCGCTAAAGTGTCGACTTCAGGCTTAGCACGTGAAAACTCAAGTTCCAGTCCGTAATATTTCACATCATAACAAGCCCTTTCCGGGAATAAATAGCCTCTCAATGAATCCTGACGGTTGTAGAAAACCTGGGCTTGCAGACTACCCATTCCAAATAAAAATAATCCCAAAGTCAAATGGATGGTCTTCATAGTTTCGATTTGTGCTTAAATATAGCCAAGGCATACATGAAAGAATGAGATGTAAAGCTCTTGGCCACTTTCGAAACAAATTTTAACATGCCTCCAATCGAAAAGAAGCTTGTTTTATAGAAAGAATTTGTTCAAGATTTTTGTGTAGCGCCTTATTTATCGTAATATTGCAATGAAACAAATTTAATACTCATGAATACCGATACAACCCTCAAAAACATCGTCAAAGCCAAATACAGCGAAATTGCAAAGCAGGATAGAGCTACAAATGCCGCATCCTGTTGTGGTGCCACGCCAGCATCGAACAAGGTGTATAATATTATGATGGACGATTATTCAAAACTTGCCGGTTATGCCGCAGATGCAGATTTAGGTCTGGGCTGCGGTTTGCCCACGGCCTATGCAAAAATTCAACCCGGAGATACTGTCATTGATTTGGGTTCAGGTGCCGGCAATGACTGCTTTGTTGCCAGACATGCCACAGGACAAGATGGAAAAGTTATTGGTATCGACTTCACAGCAGCCATGGTTCAAAAAGCCAGAATAAATGCCGAAAAGCTGGGATTTAACAATGTTGAATTCCGGGAAGGCGACATTGAAAATATGCCGGTTAGCGATAATGTGGCGGATGTAGTGGTAAGTAATTGTGTCCTTAATCTGGTACCCAACAAAGCTGCGGTCATTGCTGAAATATTTCGGGTATTAAAGCCCGGCGGTCATTTTAGCATATCCGACATTGTACTCGAAGGTGAATTGCCGGAAGCTTTACGCAGCGACGCCGAGATGTATGCCGGCTGTGTGGCAGGTGCCATACAACAAGAGCAATACCTGCAATTCATTGCTAATGCTGGTTTTAGCGGCATCCAAGTTCAAAAGTCGAAAAGAATTACCTTACCGGATGATTTGCTAGGCCATTATCTCGAAGAAGCCGAATTAACCGATTTTAGAAGTGGAAAAACCGGTATTTTCAGCATTACCGTTTATGCCGAAAAGCCGGGGGAAAAAATTAAAATCAACAAACCCAAAATGACCATAGCGGAAATACAAGCCGCCAGCTGTTGCACACCAGATAGCGGATGCTGTTAATTTTTCCTACCAATTAACTACTTAAAGCAGCGACTGAACAAAATCGCTGCTTTTTTGCTTTATGCTAAGGCCATGCTATTTTACAACAGAATATCATCAAGATGACCTATCTCCTACTCCTACTGCTATTTTTCGCTATTGACGTATACGCTTTCCGGCTGTTGTACCGCTGGAAACGATATAAAAAGCCAGCCAAAAACACGGTTCGACTCTACTGGGGAGCAGCCATACTCGTTTATGTACTCGTTTTGTTTTTGAATATATATGGTTTTCATAAAGTAGATCCGGGCCTGCGCAATCTGGTGGTCGGTTACAGTGGTTTATTGTTTTTTACCAAACTGGTCACACTGCCGTTTTTGTTGATTGATGATGTTCTGGGCTTTTTCAACTGGCTTTGGAAAAAATTTACATCAAATGCTGAAAAAAAACGCATCGTTTCCGACCCATCCAGTCACATTAGCCGGTCGGAGTTTATCAGTCGCATGGCTGTGGTAATGGCTGGCATTCCCTTTTTGTCGATGGGCTATGGCATGTTAAGTGGTGCCTACAACTATCAGGTGAGGAATATCAGATTAAAATTCCCCAATCTCCCTAAAGCTTTTCATGGCACCCGAATTGTGCAGTTAAGTGATATTCATTCAGGCTCTTTCGCCGACCGTGCGGCAGTTGAACGTGGGATTAAACTTGTCAAAGAACAAAAACCCGATTATATCTTTTTTACCGGCGACCTGGTAAACAATAGTACTGCAGAAGTACTTCCCTGGATGAAGGCCTTTTCACAGATTCAGGCTCCAGGTGGCACATACAGTATTTTGGGCAATCACGATTACGGCGATTACCATCAATGGCCAACTGAAGAGGCGAAAAAACAAAATCTCATCCAGATGCATCAGGCACATGCAGCCATGGGTTGGCGTTTGCTCCTTAATGAAGGCACACTACTTGAGAAAGACGGGCAAACCATTGGCTTACTGGGCATAGAAAACTGGGGCGCTCGTGGGCGATTTTCTCAATATGGCGACTTAAACAAGGCCATGGCTGATATACCGGCTCAAAATTTTAACATCCTTCTTTCGCACGACCCCACCCATTTTGAAATGGAAGTACAGGGCAAACAACCCCAAATCGACTTAACCCTATCAGGCCATACCCATGGTATGCAGTTTGGCGTTGAAATACCCGGCTACATCAAATGGAGTCCGGCGTCGTGGATTTACCTGTTTTGGGCTGGACTATATAGTTTTGGGAAACAACATTTGTACGTAAACCGCGGATTCGGTTTTATCGGTTACCCGGGTCGGGTAGGTATTTTGCCTGAAATTACGGTCATTACCCTCGAATGCGAAGCATTGGCCTAAGCCAGCACACCCAGTTTGCTGAGCAGGAATACCAGACTGAAGAGACTCAAAAAAATCAAACCCAACCAGCTGAGTCCTTTCAAAAAGGCGGAAGGCTGAAAGGCGGAAGGAAAATTTTTGTCATTGACTAATCGGTAATTCCACCAACCCAAAATTGGAGCTGTCAGAAAACTAAGAGAGGTTGCTAGATCTACCAGTTGCAGCATATTATTCGGGTGAAAGTGAAGTAAAAACAAGGTACCAACCAAAAACAAGCCCAAGGCCAACCAATAATAAAGTGATCGGCTTTCCGCTTTCCCCCTTAAAATACGCACACTTTCCTGTAATACCCGCGGATAACCATCCATAACGGTCAGAAGCGTACTGAAAATGGTCGCGAATATGCTTATCGCCACTACTACATACGCCCACGGCCCCAATAGCTGCACATAAATATTCAAAAAACCGGCAGCAAAAGCCGCTGCCTGAGCCGGAAGCGCAGTAGATGTGCCATAGACCACCACGGCTCCTATGAACACAAAAACAACTGCAAGCAGCGTACTAAGCCCATAGCCCAGCTGAAAATCGAATTGCACAGCCCGCCAACTGCTGATGCCGGAAGTGGCCCGTTTTTCAAGTGTCCACAAGGACTGCCATACGGAGGAGTCAACTGGTGTTGGCATCCAGCCGGCGAAAGCTATCAGAAAAAGTAAGCCGGGTAAATCCCAGCTAAAATTGGCCTGTGTTGCTTTTTCAAGCAAGGGTAACTCACTTAAAGCTGCTATGGCTGCTACCAGCGTGGTTAAGGTTAGCAACAACATGATGCCACGCATTAATGTATCAAGCAGCTTAAAACGGCCTAAGACCAGAAATAAACAGCAACTACCTAGTGCCAGTGCATGCAAAGCAAGTGGTGGATAGTTGGGTTGAAACAATTCACTGATTATTCCAACGAAAACCGCGCTGATAGCGGCCAATATGGGGAACATGGTGAATAAGGTCAACAGCACAAAAGCAGGTAGTACCCATTTCCCCAATTTTTGATAACCACTCAATAAGGAGAGTGAAGTCGCAGCAGTATATCTGGAGCCAAATTCGAAAAAGGGATATTTCAGCACATTCACAACTATCACAAATCCCAATAAAGCAAAACCATACAAGGCACCTGCACGGGTTGATTGAACGATATGGGAAACACCCACAGCTGCACCTGCATACAACAAACCCGGCCCGATGGCCTTCTTCCAATCGGCTACCATTTTAGCTCAAACTGGTCAGATCTGCTACCCCAATGGTTCTGCTGGCAGTAAAACCCTCGCCATAGGTGGCTTGAATGTGACGGCCCATTTCACGGGCACGAGCCTCGAGAAAAAAAAGAAAATCAGCGGTACTAATTGGTGTCATAGGCTCTTCTGAATCAGCACTATAAAACTGCGAACTGAAAGCTTTAATTGACTCTATTTTGGTAGCGAAAGTCTCGCTGATATCGACTACCAAATCGGGTTTGATGTAGCGATCCTGAATGTAATGGTAGAGAGAGTTAGGACGCCAGGCCATTTGGGTATGGCCATCCCAGCTCGTTTGTATTTTTTGAAGACCGCTTAAAAAACAGGCATCCGCCACCAAATCAGCTGCCCGTCCATGGTCGATATGGCGGTCGTTAATGGCATTGGCGAGTACTACTTTTGGTCGACAAAGCCGGATTTGCTGAATGACTGCTAACAAACTGGCTTCGTTTTTTTCGAAAAAACCATCACGCAGCCGCAGGTTGTGTCGGTAATGTATACCGAGCACCTTAGAGGCCACCGCGGCTTCTAAATCACGTATTTCGGCACTACCACGGGTACCCAGTTCGCCGCGGGTGAGGTCGACTATGCCAACTTTATGGCCCATTTGCATATGTTTCACTAAAGTGCCGGAGCAGCTAAGTTCTACATCGTCGGGATGTGCGGCAAAAGCCAGTATATCGAGTTTCATGGGCTAAATATACATGGCTGACGGTGATTTTATTACACCGACAACAGCTCATTATTGTAAGGGTAAGCCAGCCTTTTCTCTGGCTTCTATCATATTCAAAATCACCTCTATATCCCTATCTTCCTGTGCATCATACCCTGTTTTGAGGTTGGAACCGAATAAACCAGCTAAACTTTGCCACATAAATGCCGAGAATCCTCCTCTGAATTCTTTAATCAAATCGTAGGAAGTTTTGTCTGTTTCGCGGTCGATGAGCTTAATCAGGATTTTACCCTGAGTAATGGTAAGTTGAAGCAGCACGGGTTTATAGCGTTTTTTGAGGTCCTCCTCCAATCTTTTGGTTTCGGCCTTGTGCTTCCGTTCGGGTATCGTATCCAGCCGGGCTTCTAATTTCCGTAATTCTACACCAGCAGCTTTGGCGATGGGATATACTTTAAGCACATTGTAATACAGGCGACCAAACCGGTCTTCATCTCTTTTGTTCTTGAATTGCCTTTTGCTGATTACGTTTACTGGATCCATAAAAACTACCGGAATGGTATCGCCTTTCTCATCGATATAGGCTGGTAATTCGGCATTTTTGGGGAGACGGACTACCGTTTGCGCCTGAACTTCCCTGCTTATGAGTAGCATGAAGAGGAATACAAATGGCATTTTGGATTTCATCGGCTTTTTTGACAGGCTTTTGGTACTTTTGCAGCAACGAGCGAATAACTCATAAATCGCACCAAAATTACATTTTCCCATGGCATTAAGTCCACTAACCGCCCTTTCCCCCGTCGATGGTCGCTATCACCGGCAAACCGCAGCCCTCTCGGGTTACTTCAGCGAATTTGCATTGATTCGATATCGGGTATTGGTGGAAGTGGAATACCTGATAATGCTGGCCGATGAAAATTTGACAGGATTACTGGCATTTACTGCCGATGAAAAAGCAGCGCTGAGACGCATAGTAACCGATTTCAGTCAGACAGACGCCCAGGAAATCAAAGACACCGAAAAAACAACCAACCACGATGTGAAGGCGGTTGAATATTTCGTAAAGGACAAATTGGCTGCCATGAGTGGCCCTGACCGACTGGAATTCGTCCATTTTGGCCTGACTTCACAAGACATCAACAATACAGCAGTGCCGCTTTCGCTGAAAGAAGCCATGCATGAAGTGATGCTACCGGTTTTGCATCAGCTGATCGACCAACTCGAAACGCGCGCACACGATTGGCAAAATATCCCCATGCTCGCCCACACGCATGGTCAGCCAGCCTCACCAACCCGCCTTGGAAAAGAATTGATGGTGTTTGTTGAACGACTGCGTAATCAGCTGGAGATGTTTGAACAAATCCCCTTTGGCGCGAAATTCGGCGGGGCAACTGGTAATTTTAATGCCCACCATGTAGCCTATCCCGACCGCAATTGGGTTGATTTTGGCAATCGTTTCGTAGGTGATGTGCTGGGATTACACCGGTATCAGCATACTACGCAGATAGAACATTACGATTATCTCGCTGCTTTATGCGACAACCAAAAACGTATCAATACAATCCTGTTAGACTTAAGTCGGGATATTTGGAGCTACATCAGCATGAACTACTTCCGCCAGCAAGTAAAAGCCGGAGAAGTGGGATCGTCGGCCATGCCGCACAAAGTGAATCCGATCGATTTCGAAAATGCAGAAGGAAATTTAGGCCTGGCCAATGCTTTGCTTGAACACTTGTCTGCTAAACTGCCCGTATCCCGTTTGCAGCGCGATTTGACCGATTCCACCGTCTTGCGGAATTTAGGTCTTCCTTTTGCCCATACGCTCATCGCCTACCGTTCCCTGGAAAAAGGATTGAACAAAATATTGGTCAACCATGACGCCATTCAACGGGATTTGGCAGCCAATTGGGCAGTGGTGGCCGAAGCCATACAAACCATTTTAAGGCGAGAAGGTTATGAAAAACCTTATGAGGCTTTAAAAGCCCTTACCCGTACCGGTGGCGCCATGGGTGAAGCAGAAATCAAAAATTTCATTCAAAGTTTAAGAGTCAGTGATACAGTAAAAGCCGAACTTTCCGAAATTACACCTTGGAACTATACCGGTATCGGATTCTGACATGGAAGAAGGAGTTGACTACTACATCAACGAAAAAGGACTTTACGTATTTACGGAAGTCTACCTGAACAAAAGGGGTTATTGTTGCCGAAACAGTTGTAAACACTGTCCTTTTGGCTATTCCAAACAAGCCACCCCCTATTTTGCCTTATCCAAATCCTTAACCTTCAAAAAACGCCCCTTGCGTGATTGATACTCCCGTTTACGATCCATTCGAAGGAATGGATTTTCGCTTCGACCGCTGTATGCTTACAGGGGTTAAAATAGACTCGAAAGGCGATCTGGTGCAGCTTTTCCCCGACTGGCTCATCAACAAATACCATCTCCAGGGAAAAACCATTACCCTGCTCACCGGCAGCACCATTCGTTATCCCGATATCAAAGTTCCTTTATCCAGAGCCGCCCGCGATGCCGGCTTAAATTATATGAACCGGGCAGTAGGCGACTTGCTCCTGGCCGGCTTTGATGGCTTAAATTGGCTCAAACCTGCACAGTTGTACCATTTTTTGGTTTATCTGTATTACGGCATTATTTATTACGAGATCTACGAAAGTCTCCGGATGAAAAGTTTGAGAAATGCTTTTCTTACCAGTGAAGACTTCAAAGCCAAGTTCCGCATACTGCATGTAGTTCTTCAAGGTGCGGTACGACCGGTTAGTTACCTCAATTTTGACCCGGGGTCGATGTTCATTCTACGTACCCACGATTACAAAAAACCGGAAGCTGCCTACGACCTGAAAATCGGCACCAATACCCTGAGCATTTGTTTGCGCCTGGGAGAAGTGGGTATAATGGCTGCTTTGCTAGATAATGGCACCCAAGCCCAGTTTTTCAAGTCCTACTTTGAAAAATTCGACGGAGCCACCCTCCATCCTATTCAATTCGATGAATTATATGCTAAAATCAGCTACAAGGCCTGGTTGATGAACTCGGTCTTCGACTATGGCATTGAATTCCCGGATGCGGAAGATCCAGCTATTGCACTTTCGGTACGTATACCCGACGACAAAAAGGAAGAATCGGTCTTCAGAGATTGGGAAGATGCTGTATATGGCACCATATTACAAGCCTATTTAGCACCTTATGGTTTTCCGCCGGATAAAATCTTTGATAAAAGCGGTCAGTCCATTACTTTTCTCGAAACGCCAACGGGTAAACTACGCCGATTCGACGCCGACTTTAAGGAAATCCGTTGACGCCCGCGGGCCCAACTCGATGACTTGCAAATCGTGAATTTTCCCGGCAGTAATGTTAAAGCGAACGATGGTTTTAACTAAATGAAAGCCATGATTGCCTGCTGCACCCGGATTGATGTGTAAGAGATGGTGTTGGGGATCGGGCATGACTTTGATTATGTGAGAATGACCACATATGAACAAACCGGGTTGAAACCGTTGAAGTTGCGCTTTAATCCGTGCCGGATACCGACCGGGATAACCGCCGATATGTGTCATAAAAACGCGTAATCCTGCGACTTCAAAAAAATTATCTTCCGGAAATTGGCGGCGAACCAGCGCATCATCTATGTTACCATAAACGGCCCGAACAGGCTTGAATTGAGCGAGTTTATCGGTGAGCCCAATAAGGCCAATGTCTCCTGCATGCCATATCTCGTCAACTTCAGCGAAATGTTTAAGTACTTTAGGATCGAGAAACCCATGGGTATCGCTCAGCAGACCAATTCTCATCAGGGTTTGATTTTCACGATTCGGAATACGTCTGTCAATTGGCTGCTAATCACTCGAACGGTATAAGCGCCCTCCGGAAAACCCCGCATATCAAGTACGAAACTTACCTGAGCCGTCTCGTTTTTACGTAAAAGTTGACGTCCGGCGGTATCGAATAGCTGAACGTCCAGCTTTTCTTCTTCCGGTAAATCGAGTTTAATAATCACCTCATCTTCGAAGGGATTCGGAAAAACCACACTGGCTGAAATGGCGTTTATTTCAAAATCCTGTACCCCTCCTTTATTCACCATACTGGTAGCGCGAACGACATATTTACCAGGTAAAAAACCGGTTCGAAAAGGAATAGCTGCAACGCCTGTAATGTCGGCGACTACAGTAGTATCGAGCTGTATGCCATTGCCTGGTTGCTCCAGGAGTCTAAACCGCACAGAATGATAAGGGTAACCAATACCCAATTGATTGACGATGCGGACCTGAAGATTGGTATTCAACTTTTGATTAACGCGTGCCAACTGGTTGTTGCCTGCCAGTATATACATGCTGTCGGGTTGCGGAACAACAACCGAATCGGTACAACCCGTGAGCAATATATTGTTGGGGTGATGGAGTGAAGCCCTGAAAGCATAAGTGTTCAAGGCAGCACGCATGCGCGTTTTTTGTCCGTTGGTGTAGATGTTCATACAAACATCATCGCTATAATCCATATAATTGGCAATCATGCGCTGATTTCCACATTGTATGGGTGGTGTTCCACAACCAAAATATTGCCCGCTGCAATTTGGTGTATCAAAAACATTATCGTCGCTTTCGCAACCACCATCTCCCCAGGTGTGCAAAAGGTTGAGAAAATGCCCCACTTCATGGGTGGTAGTCCGTCCCAAATCGAAGGTGTTATCGAGGTAAAAATTGCTTCCGAGGGGTTGTTTGTCCCTACTGCCAAAAAAACGAGCCCCAATTACCACACCATCAATTTGTGGTCTGATGGGATCTGTTGCCATGTCCTCCGGAAGATAGGCATACCCCAGTATGCCATTCATATTTTTGACCACCCAAATGTTCAGGTAACGCTCTGTAGGCCATCTACTGAGCGATTTCATCGTCACATCATCATTAAAGCCGTGGTTATTGGATTTGGCATATGGCTGCCGGACTATACCCGTGCTGGGATTTCCTGCGGGATCACGGGTGGCCAGACAAAACTCAATTTCAACATCGGCGCCCACAGGATGGGTATTGTAACCCCGACTACCCAGAATTTTCCTGAAATCCTCGTTCAAAACCAATAACTGACTATGTATCTGAGCATCACTGAGATTGGATGCGTTGGGATAGACATCATTGCTATCGTGCATGATATGAACGACCACCGGAATTTTTAAAGTAGATTGTATCCTGAAATCTGGTTGAGCCTCAAAATCCTGCAAGCTTCGATCAAATGCTTGTCGGCTCGCCTCTTTTCTCACCCAATAGTTACTATCCTGCTGTGCTTGCCAGCTTTGTAATAAATCATGACCACATTTGTTGTTGTGATGAAATTCGCCGGTGTTTTGGGCCTGCAGGCTTAAACCGCTAAAAAAGACGATAAAAAGTCCAAATGCGAATAAATGGGTCAACCGCATGCATCAAATTTCCCTCAAAATAAGAGATTAGTCTTGTCTTGTTGATGCCCTAATCGCTTTTTAACGCAAGACGTACTGAACGGTATGCCGGTTTCGCTGCTCAAGCAGAACGGTCTTGCCCTGAATTAAGCCTTTTTCCAGTCGCTCTGAATGGTGCCGAATGGTCCAGACACTTAGCTTATTTTCACTTTTGATATCGAAATTATCTCCGACAGCTTTCAAAAAAGGTTCAATTTTAAACGGGTCATCATCAACGCAAATCACGAAGCTTATCGCGCTATTTTGGGTAAGATGGGCCTTCATTCCCAGCTTATACAACTCCCCGAAAATAAAACTCAGGCTTTCTTCCGCGATAAAGCTGAAGTCGCGGGCAGCAAAAGAGATGAGGCACTGGTTCTTTTTGACAATAATACAGGGCGGCGATTTGTGTTTGTCGAGTTGTTTGATGACTGTACCTGGTGCTTCCGGGTTCAAAAACGACTTCACATACAGTGCAATACCTTTGTTTTGAAGCGGTTTGATGGTTTTTGGGTGGATAACAGAGGCCCCGTAATAGGTCATCTCGACAGCTTCTTCGTACGACAGCTCATCGATTTTCTCGGCAAAGGGAAACAATTTTGGGTCGGCATTTAATACCCCGGGCACATCCTTCCAAATGGTCAGATCGCGTGCACCCAGGCAAAATGCGAAAATGGATGCCGTAAAGTCGGAGCCTTCTCTGCCGAGGGTGGTGGTGAGCGCTTTATCCTTCACGCGTCCAATAAATCCCTGGGTGATATTGATGCCGGCTTTTAAACCCTGCTCAGATTTGAGACTTTCGATTCTTTTTTGTGTATCTGCCCATTGAACGCGTGCGTCGCGAAAGGTATCGTTGGTGACTACATATTCCCGGGCGTCGAGCCAGCTATTAGTAATCCCCTTGCGGTTGAGGTATTCACTCAGTATGGTGGTAGATATCAATTCACCGAAAGCCACCACCTGGTCGTAATTTTCGTTATAATTCGTATAGCAGGCCAGCTTGGTTAGCTCACGCAATTGATCAAAATGCACATCAGCCCGACGAATAAGTTCAAACTGCTCGGCATGGCTCAAATCCAAGCCCCGGATGAGTTCCTGGTGATAAAAACGAAGTTCTTCAATGTGTTCAATGCACTCAGGTTGCTGACTGGTAAACCAACTTTGCACCACAGCTTCGAGTTTGTTGGTGGATTTACCCATAGCAGAAACGACGATGAGTATCGACTCTTCAGGATATAAAGCCAGGATTTTTCGCAGATTGATCACACCTGCCGGGTCTTTCACTGATGCACCACCAAACTTAAATACTTTCACTTCTTAGCTATTTCAGCGGCAAATTTAGTAGAATCAGTCGGCGTATGCCTGCAATTGCGCAAAAGTTAACCGACAATTGATCCAGTCGGCATCTAACTCCACACCGAATTTTTGATAAAAGTGAATGGCCGGCTCATTCCAGTTCAATACCTGCCATTCCAGGCGGTGCATTTTCCTTTCGCGGGCTATGCGGATTAACTGATTTAAAAGCACCCGACCAACACCTTGCCCTCGGGCAGATTCTGTGACAATTATGTCGTCGAGGTAGAGACATTTCCCCTTCCAGGTGCTGTATTTTACGTAGTACAACATCATACCGACCACTACATCGTTCATTTCAGCTACCCAACATTCGAAAGCCGGATGTTCATCAAAGCCATCGATTTGCAGTTGTTCTACGCTACAACTGTGTTCTTGCGGGGCTCTTTCATAAGTAGCGAGCTCATGTATAAGCGCATGCACAGCCACCATATCGCTCCTTACAGCCGGTCGTATGTGTACCTCTGCCATTAGATTACCATTTCTCGCACATCATCGGCAATGACCAATTTTCCGGCCGTAGCAGCTTTGATTTGCTCGATAGTTACTCCGGGTGCATACTCGCGCAAGACGAAGCCCTGTCCGGTGATTTCAAAATAACCCAATTCGGTAACTACCTTTTTCACACATTTCAGACCGGTAATCGGCAAAGTACAGCTAGGCAGCAGTTTCGACTCACCTGCCTTATTAACATGCTGCATGGCCACAATGATGTTTTTGGCCGAAGCTACCAGGTCCATGGCGCCCCCCATACCTTTGACCATTTTGCCTGGAATTTTCCAGTTGGCAATGTCTCCGCTATCGCTCACTTCCATGGCACCGAGCACGGTTAAATCAACTTTTCCGGCGCGTATCATGCCAAAACTCATGGCGGAATCGAAGAAGGATGAACCTGCTACAGTGGTGATGGTTTGTTTGCCGGCATTGATTAAATCGGCATCTTCTTCACCTGCTACGGGAAATGGCCCCATACCCAATAAGCCATTTTCGGACTGAAGTACTACTTCAACTCCTTCAGGTATATAGTTGGCTACCAGTGTAGGTATGCCAATACCCAGATTGACGTAGTAGCCGTTTTTAAGTTCTTTCGCAATTCTTTTGGCGATGCCGTGTTTGTCTAGCATGTTACTCTAATTTTCTCGCAAGGGCGCAAGGTGCGCTAAGACTCGCAAGTATTTTTACAAAGATTCATTAGTTAGAGCTTGTTTGCAATTCTTTTTACACCCTTCAGTAGGATTTCTTCATTGAAGTTGATGAGCAATCCGAGTCTTAGGTCTGCCAGCTTAATATAAGTAAGCACTTGTTTGAAATGGACAGGAGCCAAAGTCTCAACAGATTTTAATTCCACTAAAACCTTGTTTTCCACAATAATATCTGCCCTGTAGCCTACATCCATAAGTTTTACACCATCATAAATCACAGGTATTGGTACTTGACGGCGTACTTTAAATCAGATTTTTCCAATTCACATATCAACATCTTTTCATACACCTGCTCAAAAAGTCCTGGGCCATATTTCCTGTGAATATGTAAGGCTGCAGCAATAATTTGTTGAGCAAGTTCATTTTCATTCATACCGCTAACTAACGATAAAATATTGTTAGGAAGGTCAAAATGACCAAAACGAGCAAAAAGTCGCGCCAAAACCAACAATTTTACGTCCTTTTTCTCATTGCGCTCCTTGCGAGACCGCTAGCGGGTAGTGCGCTGTTCGATGCGTTTTTCGTAATTGCTGCCCTGGAAGATGCGGTG
The DNA here is from genome assembly GCA_036787895.1 of Bacteroidota bacterium. Taxonomy (GTDB): domain Bacteria; phylum Bacteroidota; class Bacteroidia; order UBA7662; family UBA7662; genus UBA7662. Next base: position 270,435 of record DAIQOK010000001.1, read on the forward strand.
CACATAAATGCCCGGTGTATGTATGGCGTTTGGGTCGAGGGTACCTGCCGGCACCAGCTCTTCTACTTCGGCTATGGTAATTTTGCCTGCCATGGCCATAAGCGGGTTAAAATTTCGGCTGGTAGCCCTAAAAATAAGGTTGCCGTGTGTATCCCCCTTCCAGGCCTTTACAATGGCAAAATCGGCCTCGAAGGCATATTCCATCAGATAGGCCTTACCGTTAAATTCTCTGGTTTCTTTACCCTCGGCGACTTCGGTGCCGACACCAGCGGGAGTAAATATGGCCGGCATACCATAACCGGCAGCCATACAACGGGTTGCTAAGGTGCCTTGTGGAATGAGCTCGACTTCCAGTTCGCCACTGAGGAGTTGGCGCTCAAATTCGGCGTTTTCACCCACATAACTCGAAATCATCTTTTTTACAAGTCGTTTTTGCAGCATCAAGCCAATGCCAAAATCATCCACACCGGCATTGTTCGATATGCATGTCAGCTGATTGACACCCTTGGCCACCAGGGCAGCAATACAATTTTCGGGTATGCCGCATAGGCCAAAACCACCCAACATCAAGGTGGCTCCAGGGTGAATATCTGCTATGGCTGCTGATGCGTTTTTAACGACTTTATTCATGGGTAATACTTTGTCTCAAATATAGGTGAAGCGCCTCGAAAGGCGAATTGTATTGGTTTATTTCAGGCTGACCAAGGTCACGCCATCGCCACCCCGATCGGCATGTTCGCTTTCAAAACCGGCCACAAATCGTTGTTTACGTAGATGTTCCCGAATGAGTTTGCGCAAAATGCCATCTCCTTTACCATGCAGCAACTCGAGTCGGTTATAGCCGGCCATGACGGCTTTATCGAGAAAACGATCCAGTTCCTGCAGGGCCTCCAAACCACGGAAACCACGCAAATCGAGGCGCGGACTAAAGTTCCCAATGGCCTCGGCCACTAGCTGTACACTGCTGCTGGCTGCACGCAGCTGACGGCGGGCATCGGCCTGAGAAACCCATTCGAGCCGGCTTTTTTTGATGGTCATGCGCAACTCGCCTACGGCCAGCTCAGCGTCGTTTTTGCCAAGGGAGACGATGGTGCCTATGGTCAGTGTGTCGCGAATGCGGGCTGAGCTGCCTATGGCGAGGCTTTGGACTTCTTTGCCCGACTGCTGTTGATGTTTTTCTTCGCGCTGCTCGGCCAGACTGGCTTGTTTGAGCTCGGTTTTCACCTCTTCGAGCTGGGCACGGGCTAATTTGGTAAGCTCCTTATCGGCGGCGGCTTCCTTGATGGTGCGTATGGTTTGTTCGATTTCTTTGTTGGCGCGCGACAATAAAGTAGCTGCTTCTTCGCGAGCTTGCTCGAGTATGCGTCGTTTTTGTTGTTTAAGCTCCTGTTCCTTGCTTTCGGTCTTGCTCAACAACTCATCCAATAGGAGGTCTTTGGCTTCCATCAGTCGTTTATAGCGATCAATTTCAGCCTTTTCCTGTTCCAGTTGTACCAGCAATTGCTCCACATCCTGTTGTTGAATACCAATTTTATTCCTGGCCGCAGCAATAATCTGTGGGTTCAATCCAATTTTGCCGGCAATTTCAAATGCGAAAGAACTTCCGGGTTTGCCAATTTCGAGTTTATAGCGAGGTTCTAAAGTTGTCGTATCAAATCCCATGGCGCCATTGAGTAAACCCGTAAGCCTCCCTGCCAATAATTTGAGGTTACTATAATGGGTATTGACGATGCCAAATGCCTTGCTTTCATGCAAATGCTCAAGTATGGCTTCAGCTATGGGACCACCCAGCGCCGGATCTGTACCTGTTCCAAACTCATCAATTAGAAACAAGGTCGCAGCATCGGCATTTTCGCTGAAATAACGCATATTGGTAAGATGCGAACTGTAAGTCGACAAGTCGTTTTCTATACTTTGCTCGTCACCTAAATCGACCATCATCCGGTGGAAAATGCCAATTTCACTGCCTTCTGCGACCGGTAAAAGCAAACCTGATTGACCCATGAGTTGCAGCAGACCAACGGTTTTTAAACTGACTGATTTACCTCCTGCATTGGGACCGGAAACCACAAGTATGTGTTTTTCGGCATCCAAGCGCAAATCCAAAGGCACTACTTTCTTTTTTTGCGCCTGATGATGCAGCCACAATAAAGGATGGTAGGCGGCCGAATATCGAAAACCAGCTTGCTGCTGAAGTTTGGGCCGGGCTACCAAGGGGTATCGTTTGGCCAGCAGGGCTCCTGCCCGGAGTAAGTCGAATTGCGCGGCCAATGCGTGACTTGCTTCCAAATCGCCCAAATAAGGCCGTAAATCGCTGGTAAGTTGAATGAGAATGCGCCGGATTTCGCGGCGGTAGGCCAATTCCAGGTTCCGGATATCGTTATTGTGTTCGAGCAATTCGGCCGGTTCCAGATAAACTGTTTGTCCTGTTGCCGATTCATCGTGGACAAAACCTTTGATTTTGCGCTTGTGTTCTGCCAATATGGGTAATACCAAACGACCATCTCTGATAGTCGCACCTGTTTCTGCTGCCCAACCATTGGCTTTAGCCTGACGAAGAATGGTGTCGAGTTTGCGCCGGGTTTCCTGTTGCAGGCGGTTCAAATCGCTGCTGATATCCGACAAGGCCTTACTCGCATTAGGTTTAATTTTGCCCTCCTTATTCAGCACAGCTTCAAGCAGACTGATGGCTTGAGCAGCAGGCGCAACTCCTGAGGCGATGGCCCACAATTCCGGATAAATTTCTTTTCTTGAACTAAAAAAAGAAATAAGTCTCTTAGCGTAACTCAGTATTTTCCAAAGCTCAAAACACTGGTCTTCATCAAAAAAACTGCCTTCAATTCGGGCATTTTTGAGGTAGGTAGTGATATGAGGGATAGGCTCTTCGGGCAAGGGACTATCTAACAACATGAGTTGATACATCTCCCAGGCTTGCTGTAAGGCCGTGCTGAGCTGCCGGGCATCGGTCATAGGCCGCAGTGCTAAAGCTTCACTCCTGGCCTGCTCACTCAAACAATGACGTGCTATGAGCTGCTGAATCTGATCAAACTCCAGTTTCTGCAGCAAATTTTCGGGGTAAAGTACGGGCATCATCGCTTTTGCTCCGAAAGTTGCTGACTCAGCTTTTCATTTACTTCGATATACATGGCATCGAGTATGGCCGGATCTTGCTGCTGATAAAAGTTGAAAGAAGTATCAAAACGAGACTGCGAAACACCATATCGATCAAAAACCTCTTCATACAGGCCACGTACCCAAGCCGAGTGTAGACTATCGCCGGTGCCTTGTAGGTAACGCAAATTGCGGTAGGATTCAACCAGTTGAATTTCAAGTAATAAATTTACCATACTGTCGCGGGGTATGATACCGCTGTGATAACCCTGTATTTTCTGGCTGTCGAGGCAAGAAAACAGCGCCATACCCAAGCCAAGAACTACTATTTTTGTGTGGGTTTGCATAAACGCTGTAAAAATAGAACAAATGAGTATCCGCTCGGCTTTACAAAAAATTGAAGAGGAATTGGCAGGCACCGAAGCCCGTTTGGTTGCGGTAAGCAAAACTTTCCCGGCCAGTGCCATTTGGGAAGCCTACGATGCCGGCCAACTCCTTTTTGGCGAATCCAAAGCCCAGGAATTAGCCGATAAGTATGCCATACTACCCAAAGACATTGAATGGCATTTTATCGGGCATCTGCAGACGAATAAAGTGAAGTACATAGCCCCTTTTGTGAAACTCATTCATTCGGTTGATAGTCTCAAATTATTACAAACCATCGATAAAGAAGCAGCTAAAAATAAGCGGATAATAGATGTTTTGTTGCAGGTACACATTGCACAGGAAGAAACCAAATTCGGCTTAAATGAGGCTGAAATCCTGGCCATGCTGGCTAATCCAGACTATCAGTCATTGAAAAATATCCGGGTATGTGGATTAATGGGGATGGCCTCCAATGTAACAGATGTGCGCCTACTCGATAAAGAATTTCTCAGCCTCGCCGATTTGTACTATCGCCTCAAACACAATATTTTCAGTCATTTGGAGGGTATGCATTTTAGGGAGTTGTCGATGGGCATGTCGAACGATTATCCACTGGCTGTGAAGCGAGGGGCTACGCTGGTACGTATTGGTAGCCGTATTTTTGGTGGTCGGGAATATCCCGGCATTGTACCCGCCTGATCAGGAGACGATTTGCAAACAGTTTTCGATGACTTGATGTAAATCGCGCGGATTGTATGGTTTTACGATATAATCGTTGGCACCTACAGCATGTGCTTTTTTCAGGGTTTCTTCCTGCACATCGGCCGAGATAGCTATAATTGGCAGTTTTAAACCTAAGCTGCGTATGGCTTGGATGGTTTCAAAACCATCCATTTCAGGCATATGCAAATCCATCAAAATCAAGTCGAAATGTTCCTGATTGAGCAAATGTAAAGCGTCTTTACCACCCGACACCCAGATGTATTGCAACTTCCAACGTTTCAATAAACCATTGATTACTGTGGCATTGATGGGATTATCCTCCACCACCAAAACTCTAGTACCTTCAACGATAGAAGAAGGATTGTTCTCTGCCCCCCTGAGCATACTTTCGCTCTCCTGAACCGCCATAAGCTCGAGTTCAAAGCTAAATACACTGCCCTCTCCCTGCCTGGATTGTAGTTGAATATCGCTTTCCATCAACAACAACAACTTTTTAACAATGGCCAATCCCAAGCCGGAACCTCCGTATTTACGACTTACATCGGCCGATGCCTGTGAAAAATGCTCGAAGATCAGCACTTGTTTGTCTTCTGCTATGCCCACACCGGTATCTTTGATGGCCACCCTGTAACGATCATTCCCCAAGGCCGTGAGTTGTAGTTTTACTTCACCTTCGTTGGTGAATTTGATGGCATTACCCAACAAATTAATGAGTATCTGCGATAATTTGGTTGGGTCGCCCAAAACCCTTTCGGGCAATTGGTCGGCTTCCAAAATGAGCTTAATCCGCTTATCATCAGCCATCGGCTGAAAACCAGCCACTAACTGTTTAAAAAGATAGGTAGGATTAAAAACAAGCTTTTCTAACTCTGTACGACCCGAATCAAGTCGGTTGTAGTCGAGTACATTATTCAACATACCCAACAGATTATCGGCCGAAAACTTCAGCAAATCGAGGTATTCTCGTTGTTTTTTATCGCGGGTTTGTTCCTGAAGCAATTCAGTAATGCCGATAATGCCATTCATCGGTGTGCGAATTTCGTGCGACATGACCGATAAAAAATTGGATTTGGCCCGCGAAGAGGCTTCAGCTTCCATGCGCGCCTGTTCAAGGGCCAGGTTGAGTTCTTCCTGGGCAGCCAGACTGTGTTCCAGCTCAACGGCATAACGTTTAAATGCGCGCTGAAAATGCCAGATGATATAAACCATGATGACCGTCATCACCATCCAGTTAATCATCTGTTCGCTTTTCGACAGTTGATTGAGATCGAAATACTGGGCGAAATAGTTGTTTAGCTCAAACTGCCTCAAAAACAATAAAGGCAGAAAATTAAAAACCGCCGCGAGCAAACCCAAACGCTGGCCGGCCATAAAAAAGGCAAAAAGCGTATTAACCATGGCAAGTTGTACCATGGCCAGGTTGATTTCACCAACTATACAACAGGCATTCAGTACAAGAAAAGCAGTAGATGTAAGGAGTAAAAAGTAACTTATACGTGCAATATCGCGGGTTTTGACCAGGAATAAATACGTCATTACCAGACCAAATTCGAACAAAGCCAGGCGTAGCCAATTGATTGGTTCGCCCGCAGCTAGGGCTCTTGCAGTTACAATGAAACTCAATAGCAGTCCCATCAACAGCAAATATAAAATAAGCACTTGTCGACCCCGGGCGAGCACATCAAGACCGGCCAAATACTGACCCCCTAACATCCTGGCTTCAAAGCCCCGAAAGAGCTTAAGCATAGGTATTTAGTTTCACATAGTAAATGAACAAAATCTTTGGCGCATTACCGCGTTGTTCGTCTAAAATTTATCCCTAATAAAGAAATATTCCCATTTTTGGAAAAATACAGGCGACTAAGCTAATCTGGCGAGCCGTTTAAAGCCTGTCATTTTGACAAGCAGGGATGATTTACCGCCAAAAAGTATATTTTTGCAACGCAGCTGATTTTGCCCATGTAAACACCCTCAACCCTTTTCTCCAATGATCCAACTGTTTCAAACCCAAAAGACACAGCTCCAGGAAGTTGAGCATCTTGCCGATGGCGTCTGGATCAATATTGTGGATCCCACCTACGAGGAAAGGAGTTGGATTGAAGAAAACTCACCGCTGGTTGCCGAATACCTGAGCGATTCGCTCGATTTGGATGAGTTGTCACGTGTAGAAAAGGAAGATGATTATTTGTTGGTGGTTATTCGTCTGCCCCACTTTCGCGGTGTGGAACATGATTCTCCCTTTACTACTATTCCGCTTTTGATCATACTCACCGATCTAAACATTTACACCATTTGTAAAGAAGAAAACGTCATACTTCAGGAGTTTATACGCGAGCGCATCAAGGGCTTTAGCACGGCTAAAAAGAACAAATTTCTGTTGCAGTTGATGTTCAAAACCGCCGGTAAATACTTGCTGCACCTGCGTAATATCAACAAAATTGTAGAAAGACTCGAAGACGAGCTGGAGAGTTCACTTCGCAATCGGGAGATTTTTGAGCTTTTGAAATATGAAAAGGCCCTCATTTATTATATGACAGCATTACAAGCCAATGGCGCCATGATGGAGCGTTTGCGGCGTTTACACATCTTCACCGCTTTTGAAGAAGACGAAGATTTGCTCGAGGAGGTAATGATCGAAAACCAGCAGGCCATACAAATGACCAACATTACCACACGTGTATTGGGCCAAATGATGGAAGCCTACAGCTCGGTAATCAACAATAACATGAACAACGTCATGAAAACCCTCACTTTCGTGACCATTTGTTTAGCCATACCTACCCTTTTTGCCAGTTTATACGGTATGAACGTCCCCCTGCCCTTCGCCGACACCCCCGCAGCCTTCTGGGCGCTGGTGGCAGTGAGTTTGCTCCTGGTAACTGTGGTTTATGTGCTTTTTAAACGGATGCGGTGGTTTTAAGCATATAATAATATAACTTATGTTTTTTAATGGCGCGGATTGGTTATTTTCGCCACGAGAAGCCTTAGTTATGAAATTACTGATTACGTTTTTATGGTGCCTGAGTTGTTGGAGTTCAAGCTTGGCCCAAGGCAATGCGGGCTACCGCACCACAACCAATCCTATCCCTTTTTCGCCGACAAACCCCGTGGCTGCCGGCACTTATATTGTAGGCACTGCTCCTGCTGATTACCCGAGTTTACTGAGCGCTATCGCCGATTTGCGACTCCGTGGCATAGCCGGACCAGTTGTGCTGGCGTTAAAAAATGGAGATTATTCAGGCCCACATATCATCGACTCTGTTTTTGGCTTAAATGGTCAATCTACCCTGACTATCCGCTCTTTAAACGGCAATCCCAACCAGGTTCGAATTGTAACAAATGGTTCAAGTGCCAATCTTTTGCTAAGTGGGATTAAAGGTGTGATTATTAAACAACTTGGTTTTATCGGTTTTGGAAGTGGCTCAGCGAATTCGCGTTTGGAACTGAATAATGTGGACAGTTCAATAGTCGACTCCTGCATATTTTTTAACACCAACCAGCAACCAGCAAATATTGGCTTTGGTAGTGTTTTAATAAACGGAGGTAATCAGCTTCAAATCAGCAATAACGATTTCAGGTCGGGAAAATACCAGATCCAGGTGAATACCACCATTGCTCCCCGACTATCGACCACCAAACTCGTCATCAGGGATAATTTGTTTCTGAATCCGATTGAATGTGTTACGCTGATTCACAATACGGATAGCATTGTATTTAATAAAAACAGGATTACTATCGATAGCTCTCTGATAAGCAATAACAGTTCTGCACCTCTCGTGATTGTCAACAGTGGGATAAAGGTTTATGTGGAGCAAAACAGCTTTTATTCCATGGCACCACGTAAGTCGATGACGAGAATTTCAAGTTCCGGTAATCTGGAAACTAAAGTTGTGAATAACAGCGTTTCCTGTCGTCTGGAACAGTCTTTCCCAGTTTTTGAGTTCCTCATTAACAACCCATTGAGCGGCCTGGTTGATCTCAATCACAACAGTATTTCGGTCAACTATGTGAGCGGCATAAGTTATAGGCAGCCCGTGACTTTTGGAGGGGGGCAACAGCCTGTCCGCTTTTTAATAAGAAACAATGCATTCAAATTAGGGGGTGAGATGACCCAGGCAGCTATGTATCGCTTCCAAAGCCCGGCCTATCTCGATTCGGCCTTTTTGAGCAACAACCTTTATGAAAGCCCAAGTACCAAAGTGGCCGATACTGCAATTCATTCAGGGCAGCCACTGACACTTGCCCAACTACAAGCCATGGGTAAAGAACAAAACAGCCGTATTAGCCAGACAGGTTTTGCCAGTTTCACCGATCTGAGACCTATTAACCTGAACATGGTGAATCGAGGCCTCCCGGGAACTGGAGTTTTGGTTGATTTAAATAACATCGTCAGAGATAGTCTCCCTGATATTGGTGCTTTCGAATACCCCGTTTTCGGCGGTCCGGAAGTGCGGGCAAACGGTTTATTGGATAACGACAGCCTGAAGAACAGGTCGTTTACCGCTACTATCGATGCGATTGGTACCCTGAGTACCAACCTACTCTATTATCGCAAACAAGGCGATACCGCCTGGATTACTAACCCTGGAGTGGCATTGGGTGGAAATTTGTACGCCTACACCATTGATTATGCCCGCTTTCCATCAGCTTATCAAATGAACGATACGATATACTATTATATCGTGGCTACCGGCACCAATGGTGTGGGCAGTTGGCCTTTAGGCAATACCCCATCCAATTTCAATGCAGCAGCCCACTATAAACACAAAGACATACTGACCGGGCAAGTGCGTATTGGCAGTTGTGCCAATGCCCATTATACCCTGGCCCAGTTGCCAGCTATCTTGAATACGCTGATGCTGGCAGATACGGCTTATCTGTATTTCTGCGACCCGGTGATTAATTTGAGTACGCCTCTGGCCATCTATTTGAGTAAAGTGCAGGATACGCTGGCGAGCCTCTACTTCCGCCCAGCCGACAATATGACTGTTGAATTCAGGAGTTCCAGCCCCAACATAGCCAAATTAATCAGCCTGGATGGCCCAAGAAACATACATCTCGATGGTGATGGCCGTATTCGTATGGTGTCTACCCAATCCAATATCCAGCAGCTGGCTATAGGAGAAGGTGTGGGTATAGCCGCTTCGCATATTTCGGTCAGGGGAGTAATTTTTCGTCATACAAGCTCTATATCCGATAACACTTCGGCGGCAGTAGGTTGTTATGGCGATAACCGGGTTTCCAACCTTCTGATTGAAGATAACGACATATTTGGCCACAGAATTGGCATTCATATAGGCGCTTACTTTCATTTGGTCGATAATATAACTATCCGTAATAATTTCATTGGGTCGCAACAGGGCTTGAGTGGTGCCTGGAATAGCGGTATCGCTGTTTATGGCTGCAGAGCGGTGGTCGTTGAGAGAAATACCCTAAAAAACCTGATCAGTGCCAGCAGTATAGGTCTGGCTGCCATTGATGTGGGAGGGAATGCTGTAGGTGAAACGGTTATTCGCGACAATACCTTGGATAATATCAGGGAAATGGGCATCTATTCCGTCATCGGTATACGTTTGTATTATGGTGCGGCCCTGGTACATGGTAATTATGTACGTGGATTATATGCTGCCAGAGGAACAGTTACAGGCATTTTTGCGGAATCGTCCCAGCAACAAATCCGACATGTGGGCATATTTAACAATACCATAATCTTACAAGATACCCTCACCGGTAGTCCCGGCAGCAGAGTATTGAGTACGGCTATTATGTTCACAGGTGGAAGCTCGGAGAGTTTCATCCACAACAATATCTTCGCTAACTTTACGAAAAGCACCAAAACACCCGACAGTACACTCAGCTCCTTCTACCAATATACTTCCGGTTACAGTCCGCCCGAGCCCATTCGCTGGAACATCAATAACAATGTGTATTTAACCGATAGCGCTACCAACGCCAATGTGATGATCAGAACTTTGGGTGGTATAAATCGAATTTTCAACCTGAACGACTGGCAACAGTTTAACCGTACTGCTACGGCAGAAAGAGATGAAAGCTCGCGTTTTGACACGCTTAGCAGCCTTCCTTTCGATTTGCTCACGGGTATACCCAACCCTGCTTTGGCCCAAATTACCAGCAGAAATTCCCGAACCGGACCCTTTTTGCAGTATTCCGCCAAAGACATACTCCAAAATCCCAGACCAGCAACGGGTGCCGATATTGGAGCACATCACCTGGGCGTGACCAGTGCCATCGATCTGGCTCCTCCGGCAGTGGACAGCAGTTGGGTAAATGGCAGCTTGTGGCCCTGTCAAAATGGTCCGATTACCTTTTTTGTCCGATTTAGAGACAAAAGCGGCACCGATTCGGTGTTTATGAGCCAACAAAACAACAACCAATCCCCGCTGCTCACCCCAATGACCCGTCTAGCCACTGTCGGCGAATTCAGCACCTGGTCTACAACCCTTAACCTGGTGCTTAGTGGCGGTAAATTGGTCACCCAATTTTATGCGAAAGATGTACATGGTATAGTGAGTAATTATTTTGCCGGTCCGGCAGTTGATTTAAACGGGGCTTTCCTGCAACTTCGATCAGATACCCTCATAGGCTTGGGCGATAGCTTGCGTCTGATTCCACGCATCAACCTTAAAAATAGCCTGGTGATTTCCGAAGTCACCAATGTAGTACAGGACGATGGGGTGATTTATCCGACCTTCCCGGCAGGCGCCAACCGGGGTGCTTTTAAAGTTTCCAATCTATCGTCGGATACACTCGCAATTGCAGGCATGAAACTGGATATTTATGCCAACGAAGTGCTGGTCACGACTTTTACCTTCCCGCCGACAGCACGCATACTCCCCCATGGCTGGGTTTGGGTGATGCTTTCCGACAATGCCTCATTGACCTTACCCGAAGGTTATTTTCCTCACTTCTATGCCACTTATTTTTTCACCCATGCCTGGTACCGGCTCGGCTTGGTGCTGAAAGACCCCAACAACCAACTTTTGGATGTCATGGGATTTCAGGGCACTTCGCCTGCCAATGTTTTTCCTGCCTCTGCCCAGATAAGTCCTGAAGCGTGGTCGGGTAATATCGTTTTGCCCGGTGGCGTAAATGGCTTACGCCTGAAGGCCGGAGATATCAACCATGCCAACGGCTGGTCGCCGCACAACCTCTTTTATGCGGCCAATTTATTAGGTAATGCACCTGAACTTCTTCCCCAGGAATATGCGCCTGTACAATGGACCTCCAATCCTGTTTATAGCGGAAGTTTTAATCCATTTGTACCAGTCTCTCCCGGCACCTATACTTTAGTAGCCGCTAAACAAGGGAGCCAGTGTACTCTTCAAGATACTGTGGTAATCCAGGTTTCCGGAAACGGGACAGCCGACATAAGCCGGCCGGCCCTCAGTTTACCGGTATTCAGTCCCGGCTTTAACGACCCTTGTTTCAACGGCGCCAAAAGTGTGTTTGTGACTGCCGTTGATCATATTTCCGGTTCAGGCGTTCAGTCGGTTCGGCTCATTGTAAAAGATGTTTTCGGAAGAACAAGCAGTTTCGGAGGTACGCGCATCAGTGGCAACAGTTATAACGGCCAATACCGCATCACATTGGCTGTTTTCACTGTAAAGTCGGCACTCGCAGTGGTAGCTACAGATTCAAGTGGTAACCGCAGCGATACCCTGCATCTGGGCAGTTTTAACCCCTTTGCACTCGACATCGATGCTGGCCCTTGGCAGGCGGTACAACTTGGCGATAGTGTGCGCCTGGGTAGCCGCTACAACATGGCTTCTTACCGCGGTTTGGAAATCACGGAGCTGGTGTACAATTACAATGCAGCCGGTGGTACCCAAAACAATCTTCCTGCAGGATTTCCTGCCTTATCCGCAACGACAGATGTGATTGAAATTTCCAATTTGAGGAAAGACACCATCTATGCTTCCGGACTGAGACTAAATATTGTTGTTGGTAGCAGCAGCTATGCCAAAAACTTGCCCGATTTTTTGCTTTTGCCCGGTAAAACGCTGCATATTTTCACCCAAGCCGGTTTGGACAGGCCAGATTTGAATTGGTATTTTATGGGATTGTCGACCGACCTTATTCAGGCGAACACCACAGCTGGCGCTATTATTTTATCGGATTATTCGCGGGCCGATTCCCTCCTAACTGTACTCCCGCTTAATGGTTACACCTTTAACCAAGCATTGAATGCGCCATGGACAGGTCCTGGTCTGACCACTTCAGGTGTACAGTCGGGTTACAGTAGAAGTGTTTTAGCACCCAACCAGGCTTCGGCCTGGGTGACATCAAACAGCTTAGGCGGCACCCAATTGAATGCCGCACCAACCGGTATGCGTTTTCCGGCACCCATCAGCTGGCGCAACAGCACTGGCAGTGTGGTTGGAAGCGGCGACAGCGTAAATGTCTTGTTGTCGCAAAATGGATTTATGTATGTAGAAATTAATGATTCAGGCTGTATAAAAAGAGATTCTGTGGCCGTGATTGTGCAGGGTGGTCAACCCGGACCTGATCTGGCGGTACTCACCATAATCCAGCCTGCTCCGGGTTCGGTATTAACGCCTATGGGGGATTCCATTCGCTTTCGCATCGGCAATCAGGGAAATCTGCCTGCCGGGATTTTTACGGTACGTGCCCGATTGAACGGCACGCTACTACAATCGGTTCAAATGTCGCATTTGCTTTTAGCCGGCCAGGGAATGGATGTTATGCTCGACAGCTTAGTTGTTCCCCTCCAAGGCGGTGCACAACAAATCTGTATTATCGTGGATCAGTTAAACGACCCGCTGCGCAGCAACGACAGCGTTTGTTTTAATTACAGTAGTAATGTGAGCCTTCAGGAAGTAGCGAAGGACCAGTCCCAGCTCAGAATTTACCCTAATCCGGCCCATGACCTGGTTTGGATCAAAAGTAACTATCAGGCCATGACCGGGCTGGAAGTCTACGATCTACAGGGCAAACTACTGCAGCAATTGCAGTTCCCTGTGGCTGTTATGGAGCACCAACACCAGCTTTCGGCATTGCCAGCCGGACTTTATCTGCTTATCGTAAAACATACAGCTGGCAGGAGTCGTGAATTGCTGCTTATCGACCGCCATGCCCGCTGGTAAAGCAACACCCGCCTTACAGCAGACCTAAGTGATTTATTAATGCAACGCTGATTTTCTCCAGCCCCAACCACCGCCCTGCAATCAGATTAGCCGACTGCGGGGCTTTTAATTTGTATGTTATTCAAAATGAAAGAGTTGCTCTCACCTGCTGACAAAACACAGGATAGAAAGTTGTTGACACAGCCGCAACTTTTTTCAATTTATACACATTGGGTTGGCAGATTGCAGTTTAGCCCGTATTATGCATTTCTTTTGTCGCGAAATGTAAAGTGGTGCAAAGCATAACAGCCACTTAACAGGGAAGTGATAAAGAAGAAGTTTTTTTGCACTAAACTGAAATGAAAACTAGATAGAATATGAAGCATCATTATTTGAAAAGACAAATTGTACTAGCTACATTGACAATTTGTTTGTTTGTATTTCGTACCCAAGCTCAAACTTACTTTGATTTGAGCACAGGGAATTACACTGAAAATTTTTCTGACATTGCCAATACTACCAATTGGCCTAATGGTTTTAACGGTTCTAGCTCAACGGAATGGCGGGGCTTAGCTGCTGGTGGGTCTGCGACAATTCCAGATGCAACAAGAATTACAACTTCAACTACCTCTTTTGTTACTTCCTCGACTGGTGGAGTACAAAGAGGATCGGAAAATATACAACTTTTAAGTACTGGAGCAACAGATAACACATCATCAAGTGCAATTGATTTATTCTTAAAATTTACAGGAAGAAACGCGGATAGTTTGAAGATGGATTTGGCCTGTGTCTTCAACAGTACAGGTAACCGTGTAAGTTCTCTAAAAGTTTATTACAGCACTAACAATGGTACTTCATTTACCGAAATAAGTGGCGGTGGATTACCATATTCGGCAACAAACAACGTTGCTGGAAGTCAAGCCGTTGCTGTAAAACTACCTGCAGCATTAAACAATGTGGATTCTGTTCGCCTTCGCTTTTACTACCACAACGGTAGCGGAGGATCAACAGGAAGTAGGCCGAAGATATCAATAGATAATATTGAAGTGAGCACTGTTGCTGGTAACACCCCTACACTTAATATATCACCAACTTCGAACAATTTTGGCACTGTAACAGTTGGAAGTCCTTCTGCCGGTGTTTCATTCAGCATTAATGGTAGCGCTTTAACAGGTGCACCTGGAAATATCACCATTACACGCCCGAACAGCGATTTTCAAGTTTCATTAAATAACAGTGCGTGGAGTGCAAGTGTAGATATCCCTTACAGTGCAGCCACCTTAGACAGCACTGGTTTTTATGTGCGTTTTGATCCACAAAGTGCCGGTGCTAAAAGTGGCAATTTGTCTATTTCAGGTGGTGGTGTAAGCAGTCCCCCGACCATCAGCTTAAGTGGCACGGGAGCAACTTCTTCCACCGCTTCCAATGTCATCATCGCCGCCGGTTTTACCGAACCTGAGAACATCGCCTATAGCACTTTCCAAGCTGCCGACATCACCGATGCCAATTCTATTGAAGTAGCTCGTTTTACACTGCAGGATGGCGGAAACAGTTTGAACGATGGTGATGCTTTGGCCACCACACTCACGGCCATCACTTTTAATGTGACCAACCATGCAAATTTGCGCCGTATCGCACTCTACGACGGAACTACCGAATTGGGCGAAGTGGCTGCCGGTGCAACCGCGGCTTTCAGTGGTTTAACCGCTGCCGCTGCCGATAATGGCTCCAAAAACTTGTCGATACGTGTAACCTTCGCCGCTTCGGTAACCGACCGCGCACAATTTTCCTTCACTGTGGCCAGCGTCACCGCCGATGCTGCCGGTTCTCTCTTTGCTGCTGCCGATGGTGGCGCTGCCGCCTCTTCTACCACAGGCGACCGGAATAAAATTCAGGTAACTGCTACGGCTTTTGCTTTTGTTCAACAGCCTTCTAATGCCAGTTCGGGCAATAATATGACACCCGCTGTCACCGTAAGTGCCAACGACGCCCTCGGCAATCGTGACCTCGATTTCACTGGTAACGTTCAAATCACCTCTACAGGAACCTTAACCGGTACACCCGTGGTACAAGCCGCTGTTTCAGGCTTGGCTACCTTCAGTGCGCTGGTACATACAGGTACCGGCACCGGCTTAAAACTTACCGCCGCTCGTAATCCAGAAGCAGACCGGACTGTAGAAAGTAACACTTTCGACTTGGTTCAATTGCCTGCAGCCGGCGAAATTGTGATTAATCAATTTTCACAAGACTACAATGGCGCCAGTGATGAATATGTTGAATTGGTGAATAAAACCAATAAAACTTTTGATCTCAGTCTGCTTAAACTTTCTTATCAAGCAGCTTCCGGTAGTGCTGGAGGTGCAGGTGGTAATTTGAGTGGTACCTTAGCGCCCTACAGTTTCTGGTTGCTTTCGCCTAATGCAAGCATTACGGTTGGTTTAACCAATGGTCTAGCCCGGGATGGTTCTTTTACTGCAGGTTTTGCAGCTGGATCCGGTCAAATTGCCTTACAAATCATTGCTGATAATACGATTATTGATGCTGTAGGTTATGGTACAATTACCGGAGGAACTTTCACAGAAGGTGGAAATAGTGCAGCAATGACAAGTCCACCAGCAGATGGTGGAGGCAAAAGAACCACTGATGGTGTAGATACAGATAATAACAGCAACGACTTCAGCACCGTAACCAACGCAAACATCTACCTACGCAACTCCAGCAGCCGTTTAGCCGTAACTGGTGCTAGCATTGCTGCGGGTACCTATACCGATTTGGTAGTTACAGGTAATGCTTCATTGAGTGGTGCTGTTAATTTGAATAACCGTTTAGAATTGGTTAGTGGGGCATTAACTACCAATGGTCATTTAACCATCACCTCAACTGCAGCCAACGATGCTGTCAATGTATTAGGTGGAACCAATGCCTCATTGGTTGGCAACGTAACCGTACAGCGCTTCCTGCCCTGGTCTTCGGCCAACAACAACGGTTTCCGTTTTGTGAGCCATCCTTTACGCAGCAATCCGCAGTTGAGTGCAATCACCAATTTGCCGGCAGCTGCCAATACGGTTATTGGTTACGATGAAGACCTGAATACTACCCAAGGTGGTTATATTGTTCTCAACGACCGCAGCGTGACTTTGGGTCAGGCGAAAAGCATAGGTGTTTGGACCAATGCAGCCAATACCCTGAGTTTCACCGGTGAATTACAATTAGACGCCATAGCCTCGGTGGCTGTAGATTTCGCCGGCACGTCTACCGGCTGGAACTTTATGGGTAATCCTTTCCCCAATGCCCTCGATTGGGATGAAGTGACCAAAAGCAGCACCGTCAATAATGCGACCTATGTGTGGATCAAAGACAACCTCGCTTTAGGTGGTGGCAGCTGGGGTACCTATATAAACGGTACTGCTGCCAATGGTGGCAGTCGTTATTTGGCTCCCGGCCAAGGTTTTGTGGTCAAGGCTACCGGCACATCTCCTGCACCTAGCCTGGGTTTCCCCACAGCCTCACGGGTGAGCAGTCAGTCGCCTACCTACAATGTAACGGCTACTCTGCCCGATGAGCTCCGTTTGCGCGTTAATCGCTGGGACAATGGCACTCGTTTCGAAACTGTTGTCAAATTCGCACAAGACGCCACAACCGATTTTGACCCCCTCTACGATGCCGAATTGATGAGCGACGGTCGCACCCACACCCCCGATTTGTATACAATCGATGCTAATGGTGGTAAATACACCATTCAAACCTTGCCAATGCCGAGCGGCGAACACGAGCTTTTGCCTTTGCAACTGGAAACTTTTGGTGCGGGCAGTTTCAGCTTTGATGTTGATTTGTCGAAGCTGAGAGCAGTCGGCAAAGTCGAGCTCGAAGACACCAAACTCAATCGTTTCATCACCCTGGTGAATAATAGTCAGGTTGTTTTCACTACCGATACGAACGATGCTATTGGTCGTTTTGTACTTCATTTTAACAGGGCAGACCGTACCCACAGCACCGTATCAGTAGGCGAGAACGTATTCAACCAGGTGAATGTATACAGTTTCGAAAACGAAATATTTGTACGTGGTTTGGAGCGCGCAGATCAGCTCCGCATACTCGACCTGAGCGGTCGTGTTGTCTTCGAACTGGCTCAACCTGATTTTACAGTCGGAACCATACGTCCGCATTTGGCCGCCGGCACTTATTTGGTGAATTTAACCAAAAATGGTGCGGTTAAAACAGTCAAAGTCGTATTACAATAAGCTTCAACTTCTGAAATTACAATCATGAAAAATATACATCTCCTTCGTTTCGCCCTTATAATCGGCTTATTGTTCTTTGCGCAGGCAACCATGGCACAATTACCTCCAGATCCACCTGCTGAGCCTGTGCCTATCGATGGCGGGCTTAGTCTCCTCCTTGCTGCCGGTGCTGCACTTGGCGGTAAAAAAGTCTGGGATGCCAGAAAACAGAAATAAAAACCGACAAATAAACCCACGGCCCTCTTCGGAGGGCCTTTTTTTTTGGAATACCCGGGTAGCAGTTGGTATTTAGTGTATAGCGGGATTTTTTGGGTTTAAGCTGTTATCGAGCTAAATGTAGACTTGGCTGCGCCTTGATTTTAGCTGCGCACTTGAACTAATTGAACGCTGAGGAATTGGGGTCAATAAAGACGTTGCCCCCATCGATGAGCCCAGGGCAAATAAATACCTCAAAACCCTCTTTAATCAGCCGCCGCACCATGGCCAAAAACCCGTATTTTAGCGGCATGAATCGCTTGGCATTTTTTACGGCAGTCCTTATGCTGGGCTGTTTTTTCATTTTCCCTTACACAAGTCAGGCTCAAGGTAGTGGACCGCCTCCACCGCCTCAGCCGTCACCGGCTGTTCCAATCGATGGTGGCTTAGGCTTATTGGTTGCGGCTGGTGCTGCACTGGGCGCCAAAAAGGTCTTTCAACAAAATCGTCGTACTTCTTAAAACAAAAAAACCTCCTCTGGAGTTTTTTTTGTTTTAAGAAGCGACTCAAACTACTGCAGCATAGTTTGAATCCCCATGAATTTTAAGTTGGGTCGGTCCACAGCCTTGATTAACAAAAAGTGTCGCTTGCTCTATGGATTTTCGTGGTAAATAAAAGGGAAAGGAGTTTTATAGACAAACCAGCCTCTGGTTACAATAAGCTCATTTCCGAACACAACTATACCTCCTACACCAGGCAAAGCATTGTTGCCTTCACTGGGGCTTGGATTGAATAACTTGTCCGTGACAGGATGAGGTACATACAAGCGGCCTAAAGTAGCAAGTAGTAACATCCCGTTGGCATTGAGTGTTTGGCCACTAATTTGGGTGGAGTTGTCGGCCGGATTTTCAAATTCAAGGTTTTGAAACGTTATACTCGGGCCATTTACCACGAGCTTGTAGGTTCCCCCATCCATATTGGCAAATATTCCGTGACCGGTTACTTTATTAATTTCTATTGTTTTTGGAAATGAACCCGATGATATCCAGGAGTTTCCATTACTTATATGCAATTTGTATTCGATAATGCCAGTACCTTGAGTGGTATTCATGCTAAGCGCATGTAAATTGCCATCGATTAACCAAATCTTTAGAATACTACCCATATTACCGATATGTGGTGGTTGATTGAGTATAGGCTCCCAGTTTACACCATCGGTTGTTTCCAATATATAATCATCATCCCAGGCACCTCCCGGCAACTGGTAATTATTAGCGATGGTATATGCTTTGCTACCGCCATTCCAAGCCACTACGCCATGAAATGGATTCGTTAAAGTTATTGAGGCACCACTATTAAGCGCTGTATAGGTTTTGGTAGTACCACTGGATGTATAACTGATTTCTACCCAGAAATCGCCGGATAAGTTTTGAAAACTCCGATTTAGTCCATCGTTGGGATCGGTTGTCCAATTGATACCGTCGGTAGAATAGGAATAAGGAGAGGCATATATTTTACCGTCTTTGACTAAGCGTGCAGTGCGGCTAAATTGATCATCTGTGGTAATCCCATGCCTGGTCCAATGTATATACCTTCCACTTCCCGGATTATTCGGATTGTTAGGGTTACCTGGATTATTATTATTTAGACTTGTTTCCTCCTTGCTGCAGGCTGTAAAAATGGTAGCCACAATTAGGACAATCATTAACCTGCTAAATTTTCTATTTCTCATCATATTTCTGGTAATGCCATTTTATTTACCTTGTTTCCATGAGCAAAACTCAGGTTTCCAAACATAAGCATGTATTAACTCAAAAAAGAAAATCGCCTAAAAATAGCGTAGAAATACCTACAAAAAGGGATATAAATTCAACTACAAAGCAATTTCGCCTCAATAGATGATGAATTAACTCCTAATTAACTCTCCCGTTCAATCAAATAATTGGCGAGTGCTTTTAGCTGCGGAATAATTTCATTCCGGCAGCCAGTAAGTTGATCCAAAGCCACAAAAGCAGCTTGCAATAATTCCTGTTTTTTAAGCTCAGCCTGATGTGGTATACCTAAATCATCAAACACCGCCTTTACGCGACTAATTTTTAACGCATTATCTGACTCAGCATAAGCTGCAAGCAAGGAGGCAGTTTGAGATTCATTGGCTAAAGCCTCAGCGCACATGCGTAAAAAGGTGTGTTTATTCACAATAATGTCGCCTCCCACATTTTTGCCGAATTTTTCCGGGTCACCATAGGCATCCAACAAATCATCCTGGATTTGAAAGGCCAGACCTACTTTTTCGCCAAATTCATAGGCCAAACGTGCATTTACCGCATTTGCCCCACCTATTAATGCGCCCATTTCCAGGCAACCACCAAGCAATACCGAAGTTTTAAGTCGAATCATTTCAAGGTATTCATCCAGAGTGACTGCTGCCCGGTTCTGGAAATCCATATCAAGCTGCTGTCCTTCGCAAACTTCACGCGCCACCCGGTTAAAAACCTGCATCACAGCGGGAAGCTTGTCAGGTGCTACCCGACTCAATTGCTCGTAGGCCAGCACAAAAAGTACATCGCCCGACAAAATGGCCACATTTTCATCCCACTTCACATGTACTGTAGCCTGGCCTCTTCGTTTGTCGGCCTGGTCCATAATGTCGTCATGCAACAACGTAAAGTTGTGGAATAGTTCAAGGGCCAAGGCCGCCGGCAATGCTTTTTGGCTATCGGCTGCGAATAACTCGTAGCCAAGCATACACATAACAGGTCGCATACGTTTACCCCCTAAGGCCAAAAAATAACGCAAAGGTTCGTAAAGACGTTCGGGTTGATGGGGAAACTCCAACTGGTCGAGGGCTTGTTGGACTTGAGCCTGGTAAAGGGCTATTTTTTCGGCGTAGGCGTTGCTCACTGACTTATTTTTCGGGTACATAATTAAAATCGGCCTGACGTAAACGCAAATCAGCGTTCACAAGTTTTACCCTTACTTTATCGCCCAGGGTCATACTTCTGGCCGATCGATTGGCACGGATGGTATAACTGTCTTCATCGAAATAATAACGATCGTCGTTCATGCTGGCAAAACGTACCAAACCATCGCAGTGGTTGTAATCGATCATCACGTAAAACCCAAAATCCTTGATTTCAGCAATAATGGCATCGAATTCTTCGCCCACCTTGTCCATAATCATCTCTATTTGTTTGTATTTGGTCGACGCCCGTTCGGCCTGCACCGCCGCCCGCTCCCGTTCGGAGCTATGCAAACAATCCTTTTCGATTTTTCCCTGATCCTGGGGTTTGGCATCAGGCAGCTGGTAAGCTTCCAGCAGTCGATGCACCATAACATCCGGATAGCGGCGAATGGGTGAGGTAAAATGGGTGTAATGTTGAAAGGCCAGACCATAATGCCCAATATTGGAAGTAGTGTAAACCGCTTTAGCCATGGTGCGTATGGCCATTGATTCGATGATATCGGCTTCTTCTTTGCCTTCAAGATCTTCTACCAGCTTATTCAACGACTCACTGATGGCTTTCCGGCTGGTATAATTCACCTCATAGCCAAAACGCTCGACAAAATTAACCAGGCGTTTTAATCTTTCCAGGTCTGGTGCGTCATGCACGCGATACACAAAATTATTGCGAAAAACACCGTGATCCTTGTATGCGATAAAAGCAGCCACACGTCGGTTAGCTAGCAACATAAAATCTTCGATGAGCATATGCGCCTCTTTCCGCTCTTTCACAAATACCGATAAAGGTTTACCGTTTTCATCGAGTTTGAATTTGAGTTCTTCCGATTCAAAACGAATTGACCCTTTGCGAAAACGATCCGCACGCAGTTTATGAGCCAAATCATCAATCAATCGTAATTCTTTCAGATAATCGCCCTGACCGCTTTCCAGTATCTCCTGTACTTCTTCATAGGCAAAACGACGGTCCGATTTGATAACTGTTCGGCCGAACCATTCATCCACGATATTGGCTTTATCGTCGAGCTCAAAAACTGCCGAAAAGGTGAGTTTCTCCTCATTCGGTCGTAACGAACACACCATATTACTCAGGTTTTCGGGCAACATAGGCACTACCCTGTCAACCATATATACCGACGTCGCCCGACGAATAGCTTCCTTATCCAGGGCGGAACCGGGTTGGACGTAATGCGATACATCGGCAATATGAACACCTACTTCATAATTGCCATTGTCGAGATACCGAAGTGAAAGGGCATCGTCAAAATCCTTGGCATCTACCGGGTCGATGGTAAAGGTGGTGATGTGGCGGAAATCACGACGTTTGGCGATTTCGGCTGCATCGATTTTCAGACTAAAACGTTCTGCTTCTTCAATCACCTGCTGAGGAAAAACCAGTGGAAAGCCAAATTCTGCCACAATTGAGAGCATTTCGGTCTCATGTTCTCCAGGTGAACCAAGAATTTCGGTAATCTCACCCAGCGGGTTTTCCATCTTGCCTGTCCATTCAATAAGCTGGGCGATGGCTTTTTGCCCGTCTTTAGCGCCATTGAGTCGGTCGAGCGGAAGATAAATGTCGATGGCCATGTCCTTGCTATCCGGGACCAGAAAAGCGAAGTTTTTGTTGACATGTACGATACCTACAAAATGGGTGCGGAAGCGTTCTATGACTTCGATAATCTGCCCTTCGGTTTTGCCACGTTGACCGCCTTTTTTAGGCAGAATTTTAACCCGGACCTTGTCTTTGGCCAATGCATTGCCCAATTTACTTTCAGGTATAAAAATGTCATTTTCACGCCCTTCAACCACCACAAATCCAAATCCTTTCTGCGTCATGGAAAGCGTACCTTCTAAGGTATCGGCTGCCTGTTTCAGTCGAAAACTGCCGGGTTTTTCGCTCTCAAGTATTTCCTGACGCTCAAGTTTTTCGAGCACCTGCATGATCATTTCGAGACTGAATTCGTCGCGTATTTTAAGTTTGGCGGCAATCTCACGGTAATTCAGTGACTTGGCCGATTTGTGTTGGCGGAAAATGCGGATGACTTCATCGCTCAATTGGTTGAGTTCAACTTTCAATCCACTGTTTTTTTGTCGTTTCGACATCTTATTGTTGACTTAAAAAGGCTTCAAATCGTTGATCAGGCAAAGCCGCAATCAACTTTCTGGTGTATTCGGTTTGGGGGTTGGCATACAAAGCATCGGCTTCGCCCAACTCCATTTGTTGACCATGTTGCAGCACCAATACACGATCGCTCATATGTTTGATGACACTTAAGTCGTGAGAGATGAAAATATAGCTCAATTGGAGCTCATTTTGTAGTTTTTTCAGCAAATTCAGCACCTGTGCCTGTACCGACACGTCCAAAGCCGACACACTTTCATCACAAATGATGGTTTCAGGCTCCAGGGCCAGGCAGCGGGCTATCACAATACGTTGTCGTTGTCCGCCACTAAATTCATGCGGATAGCGTTGGTAAAAGTCGGGGTCGAGTCCCACCTGCTGGAGCAAGGCCTGAACCCGCAGCAGTCGTTTTTGAGGGCTATCTACCAAGCCGTAAACCGCCATAGGCTCTGCCAATGCCTGTCCGACTGTCAATCGCGGATTTAACGATGAATACGGGTCTTGAAAGATGATTTGAACTTGTTTGCGATATTCCCGCAGCGCATCGCCTTTTAGGGCCAAAACATCCTTGCCTTTATACCATATTTCACCGCGTATAGGTTCGGTAAGTCGAATAATACTTCTGCCCACGGTACTCTTGCCGGAACCTGATTCTCCTACCAAGCCCAAAGTTTCGGTTGGAAACAAATCAAAACTCACTTCATCAACCGCCTTCACCACTTTGGCTGTTTGCCAAAAAAATGGCTTACTGCTAAAATAAGTGCATAAATTTTTGACCTCCAGTATTGGCCTGCGGGCATATAGCTCCCGATGCGATGCTTGTCGGTCTTGTTCACTAACCGGCCATTGGTCGGGCAACTGTTTTTGGTCCAAAAAGTCCTTTACAGTAAGCAATCGCGCTACCCGTTGCCGGGTTGCCGGCTTACAATGAATCAAGCCGCGGGTATAGGCTTGCTGAGGACGCCTAAACAAGTCTTCGACTGTTCCGCTTTCGACCAAACGACCATGTTGCATCACCAATACCCTGTCGGCTACTTCGGCAACGACCCCAAGGTCGTGGGTAATCAAAATCACACCCATTTGGCGGGCTTGTTGCAATTCACGTAATAGTTCAAGTATAGCCGCTTGTACCGTAACATCCAGGGCAGTTGTAGGCTCATCAGCTATGAGAATTCGTGGATTACAGCTGAGGGCCATAGCAATCATTACCCGTTGTCGTTGCCCGCCCGAAAGCTGGTGGGGATAGCTGTTGTAGAGGCTTACTGGTCGCGGCAATTTCACTTCTTCGAATAAAGCCAAAACCCGGGAACGTATCTCCTCCTCTGCTAAATTCCCATAATGTTGGCGAATCATTTCGGCAACCTGCTCCCCGCACTTATGCACCGGATTTAAGGACGTCATCGGTTCCTGAAAAATCATGGCCATTTCTTTGCCTCTGATTTTTCGGTATTCATTGGGTGACAAATTGGTTAATTCAACTGCTTGTCCATGCTGGTTGTATGTAATGCTACCAGCCTCTATATGGGCAAATCGGGCCGGCAGCAGGCCCATTATCGCCAAAGAACTCACCGATTTACCTGAACCCGACTCACCTACTATGCCCAATAATTCACCGGGGTTAAGTGTAAATGAGATGTCGTGGGTTACCCGATGAAATTCTCCTTCCCTGAAAAAAGCAACAGCCAGTCCAGCTACAGCTAATAAAGGGGTTTCGTTGGCAACGATTGGCATAGAGCACGAAAATACGAGCCAGTTGCCAGCAATACCACGCTGACAGTAATAATTTAATTTGCTCATCCGCTAAACTGCAAGTTGGTGGTTGTATCAATTATACACAGAGACGGCTTGGAGAAACAGTGATTGTCTCCCTTTCCATCTCGACTCAAATCATCGATGAACTCTGATTTGGCTCGATGTCCGGACCCGATTAAAAAGAGTTTCGACCAGGCTCAACAGGTACAAGGATGTATTTGAGAGAAACTACTTTAATGAAGTAATCGAACTTGTAAGCATGCGGATGAGCATTTAATTTAATACAGCAGTTGAATTATGTACGCAGTACGACGGCTTCGTCGGGTATTTCACCGCCCTGCACAAGTTTTAAATATAGCCTGGCTACTGTAAGTACATCTCTTTCACAATAAAGCTGAATCCGGGCAAGGTCCTTCTCCTCATAATAAACCCGGGCTACTTCACTGCCATCAATATCACTTTTCGGACTGGGTAAGCCAAAACAGAAGGCCAGCAGCTTGAGCGAAGTGTAATGTTTATAATCTCCGAATTTCCAGAGTTGAAGCGTATCGAGGTGGCGGACTTCCCAGGGTTTAAGTCCACCTATATCAAGCATGGGTGGTAAAGACACACCATGAATCAACATCCTCCGGCACAAATACGGGACGTCAAATTCGCGGATGTTGTGGCCGCATAAAAACCGCCCATTTTTATCCCAGGCACGCAACATCTCTGCAAAATCCAGAAGCAATTGCCTTTCATCATCGCCGGCATAAGAACGCAGATAAAAACGTTTTGCCACTTCGGCATGTTGAAGATAGCCTACCGAAATGCAGATTACCTTACCAAATTCCGCATATATCCCAGCTCTATCATACAAGCTGGCAGCATCATCTCCTTCATGCTGTTTGAAGTGTCGCGATTTATCTGTCCACAACTGCTTTGCCTCCTCTGTGAGTTCACTATATTGGGCAGTAATTGGAACAGTTTCCACATCAAGAAACAAAATATGGTCAGTTTGGGGTGAAATATTTACACTTTGCATGGCTTTAAAACGTTATGAACACCTTGTTGAAAGGCAAATAATGAAAAAGCAGTGAGGTTCCGATACGAAGTCCTTATTTTTGCACGGTTATTGAAAAAAGTTGCTGAAAACGCGCTATGTCTGAAGAAAAAAAGAGCAGTTCAAAGAGGTTAATCCTCGTTTTAGTGATCCTGGTGTTGATCATTTTAAATGGCGTATTTATTTACGTCTGGAATACCAATCGCCAACTCAAAGAAGAATCACAACGTCTTCTCCTCCAAAAAGAAATCGAGTACCAAAAGGCTATTGGTGAGTTAAATCTTTTTAAAGGCAAAAATGCCCAACTCGACAGCCTGGTGGATGCCGCAAACATCGAATTGGCAGCACGCAGTGTATCTCTGGATAGTTTGATTCAGAAAAACAAAGTCACTGCCCAGCAACTCGAGCGTTTTAAGCGAGAAAACGGCAAATTAAACTATTACAAACAGTTGTATCTCGAGAAAATCGATTCGCTCATCAAGGCGAACGAAAACTTGCAAGTTGAAAATCAGCAACTTAAAACTGAAATCAGGCAAGAACAAAAACGTGCCGATCGACTCATCGATGAAAATGTGAAACTGAGTAACAAAGTGGCGCTGGGCGCTGTACTCAAAGTAGCAGATATCAGCATAGAGGGCATACGCTCACGAAGTGGTGGTAAAGAAGTTTCGACTAATCGGGCGCGTAGCACTGAAAAACTAAAGGCTTGTTTTACCATCGGTGAAAACCGGGTGGCTAATCGCGGAAATAAAATCATTTATCTGCGTGTAATTGGACCTGAAGGAGTTACCCTCTGGATAGAAGATGCTGGCTCAGGCAAATTTATGGCCGAAGGTCAGGAAACACTTTACACCGCCTCAGCAAATATTGATTATCAGCAAGAATCATTGCCGCTTTGCATCTATTGGACCAAAGGCACCCCATTCGTTGAGGGTGTATACAAAGCTGAAATATATGCCGACGGCATGCTGATAGGCGAAAGCAGCTTTACACTGAGGTAGTCTCAAAAATTCTAATGGAGTTCGCAAAGACGTCATCCAAGGAGAGCGGCTTTGCGAACTTTTTTTATTTCCTTAAAGTCGAACCTTCAAAATACCAATCGGGCTTGCATTTGACCGGTATGTATGATTTTGCTCCCCTCCGATTTTCGACCATGGTAGCTGAAGTTGAGTTGGAGCTGACTGGCAAGTTTTCTAAAAACAGTTACGTTCCACAGCTGATTGCTTCCGGGTTGCAGTCCTTGTAATATTTCAAAAGCTGCAGGTGAATTGGCATCGCCTTCAAATTGGTTACTCACTTGTGAGAAGCTAAGCTGCACACTACTGCTACCGGCCAGGTTATAATTGAGCTCTGCACCTATGTCGTGAATATTAGCTCGCTCCGGTAAATAACCAGCCAATTCAGCCCCTGCTAGATTCTGTTTGTCCCGGTAGCTGTATGACAAGCTGGCTCGCAGCCTTGCGGTGGCGGTCCAGTTCAGCCGGGGTTGTAACTCCCATTGCGTTATGCGGTAGTTTCTTCTGAAAAAAAGATCGGCTTCCTGCCATCGTTCTCCCTGACTGATTTGGGCCTCGGCATTCAGGTCTTTGAGTAAATTCAACCTTACTTTTAACTGTCTATCGAGCTGTTGACGGGTTTCAAAACCTCCCGACAGCAGGTTTTTTTGAATACTGCGCTGATAGCCCAGATCAATGCCAAAATTGGGGTTGTTACGATTAAAAAAGACGGTATTTCGTAAACTGGCTGTAGTACTTACCAAACTGGTATCAAACAAATTTAAATCGAAAGGATTCAAAAAACGAAGTCCACTGTTGCCCTGGTTTTTTCTTTCCATAGCGATGGCACTTAAATTCGACCATCGCGCCCAAAAGCTGCTTTTATTCTTTAACAAGCGCACCGGATTCACATTCAAGGTCTGGTTAAAACGATTGCCAAAAGTGGGCACAAAGCTGTTACCGGGTAAAAATATCTTTATAAAATTAGCCTGATCGCTAAAAACAGCTTGTTCAAATTCATCTAATTCCTGTATGCCGTTGTTATTATAATCCTTCCAACTGTAATTACCCTGTCCGGGTGGAACCTCCAGAAAGGCAATTTCACGCCTAAGTTCCTGTCCCTGGCTGAAGGCATAAAAAGTTTGGGCAGTGATGAAGTCTTTCCAGAACCTGCCGCTGTATTCCAATTGACCCAGGTAGTTATTCTCCCGCCCCGATTGTTGGTTTGGCGTACTGAACAGCTGTAAGTCACGATAAGTAGCGGTTAATTTGAGCTGGTGATCTTCGAACTGATTAATGGCTGTGCTGAGCGTGTAATTGTGGCCGGTTTGGGTAGCTAATAAATCCTGTCCAAAAGGCAAAAAGTCGTGGCGATACTGGTATTTAAGTTGCCACTGATTAAGGCTTTTACGACTACTGCCTCCATACAAGTCGATGATATCGAAACGAAAACTATTGGCTGAAAGACTATCTCCTACATTGACTTGTTGTCGGTTATTTTCCTGCTCCAACCGAAGCCCTGCTTCATATTTCCCCCAAAAGCGCTGATAAGCCAGTACGCTCCGCAGATAATCCCCGCCAAAATCAGTGGCCCTGCTGCGTAACCAATCTGTTGATCCTTCCACTTTATGGCCGTTTTGAAAGTGTCTGGCTTCTACTCTTTGGCGCAACCCTTGCTGTGTACCCGTCCGTAGTTCGCTTATGGCAAATCGCAGCATACTGCTGTCGCTAAGTCGAAGTCCGGCATATACCCCTCTCAGGTGCTCCTCTTGTTCACTATAGATGCGGTTGAGGTTCCAGTCACGGGCAAATTCCATGTTCCGGTAAGGTTGGATGGTCCGAAAGCGGGCATCGAGATATTCGTATTGCAGTCCTGCTTCTATAGCCGCCGAGGGGAAACGCGCCCAGGCGAAGGGTTGTTGATGATCTATTTTCACGGCTGCGGCATGTCCTTGTTGATTACTGTTATTGGTTGACGAAAATCGATTGGGATCCTGCGTACTTCTGGCCAGCTCAGCTGTATAACGGGTATAGCTTCCCAGCCTACCCTGCGCACCTAGGGTGGTCATGCTGCGTTTGTTGGGCGCGATGAGTCGCACCACGGGCGCATAACTGCCCTGATGTAAGGTGTCATTTCCATTGACCAGTGGTGCTACCCATTCATACACCCGACCATTGGCTGTTCCCTGGGCCTGGCGATAATCACCTCGCCCCTGACCAACCAGACTAAAACGCACCTCATAAATAGCGCTATCTGGATGTGTAGAATACACATAAACCGGACTAAAACCCAAACTATCAATGCGCTTATAATTGATACGTTCCGCACTATAACCGGCAGCTATAGCGCCGGGATAAAAAGCATTGTTCACCGAATCGCCAATAGTGGCCAGGAAACGTTTCTGATCATCGTCGAGCTCCTGGAATAATGGCTGGTTGCTAGCGTCCTGCTCATTGTAGCTGTTGAAACTAAAACGGTGGTTTTTCCGGTTAAAATTGAGGTTGTAGAACAATACCGACCTCACATAGGCCTGATTGGCATACTCAAACTCCACGATAATACGACTTTGATTCGTTATCAGTCGATTGGGCGTAAAACTAAGATCGGCGGTATTGTAATCAATTACATAATCGTATTGTTCACCGCGTTGGAGGAGCACGCCATCGATATACACCCTTTCCGATCCAGCGAGCACCACAATAAAGCCGCTTCCCTCGTCACCTTGCAATCGGTAAGGTCCCTGGTTTCCTTCCCGACCTAAAAAAACGTTACGCCCGAATTGGCCACGAGCTGCCGAAAAATTAACACTTTGAGTTAGGGTATCATGCCGTTTTCGGTACAAAAGATTATCACTTTTAACGCCTTTTACATTTTTGAAAGAGTTGAGAAAATAAGCCGGTGGTCGGTTGAGGTCGTAATCCCCAACAATCAGACTGTTGTCCGTATTTCTCAATTGCACAAACACCCGATCGAAATCCTGCAACTGTTGCGTAAAACCCTCGGGTTGAAAAGGAAGATTATCATCAGTCACCGAGGCCAGTAACTCTAGCTCCGGCGTAATTTTACCACTTAACTGTAAGTTAAAGCCAGCATTTAATACTACATTCTGGTTATTTCCCATCGAAAGTGACCTGGAAATGCTTCCGTTTTTCTGTAAACTGCCTAATCCAAGCCAATCATCGGCTGTTTCTATTGATTTTTCAGGCCGGTAGGGATTTTGCCGGTTTTGTTCCAAGTTGCTGTTCAGTCCGGCATCTTTGTTGAATCTTGGCCGTAAAACATCCAAAGCAATTACCCGATAGCTAACTGTAATAGTATCTGAAATATTCTTAGTAAATACAACTAAACTTTTATCATAATACACCAAATAGTCCACTTTTTCGCGAAATAGCCCATAGTCAGACTTCAATTGTATACTGCCGGGAAGTAAGGGTAAGCTATCTATTATCAGGCTATCTCCGCTTACAAAAGTGCGGAATTCGCGAAAATTACCAAGCTGCTGTGTCTGAGCCTTTGCTGTTAGCCCCAGTAGCACTACCCATAAACTGCCGTAAAGCAGGTATTTCATGTGCTGAGCTGGTGTATTTTAAAGCGCACATAAAAGCGTGTACCCTGATTGGCAGCAGTTTCGAAGCCGATTTCAGCATCGTTTTGTTCGACTATTTTTTTGACAATAGCCAGTCCTAGTCCCATACCCGATGATTTTGTAGTGAAATTCGGTTGGAAAATTTTCTGCTGGTCTTCGGCGGCAATTCCACTCCCGTTATCCAGCACATCAACGGTATAATGCGTACTATCCTTGTACAAACGGATGATTATTTCAGCGGTTTTATCCTCATCGACCGCTTGAATACCATTTTTCACCAAATTCTGAAATATACGCTGAATCTGCTGTGCATCACCATAAACCATACAGCTTGTATCTCCGCTCCGATTATCAAGCTGAATGTGGGCCTGGCTATTGTATAAGCCGGCAACCTGTTCCAAATTAGCCAATAGGTCAAAGGCTGCTTTTTCGCCAACAGTCACCTGAGCAAAAGAGCTGAATTCGGAGGCCACAGCTGCCAGCACATCAATCTGCTCCAGGACCAATCCCGATTCTTTAACATAATGCTGCTCGAAACGCTCGCGGTTTTCGGTCCAATCACGGCGTAATCGCTGCAATTTCAGCTTCATCGGTGTGAGTGGGTTACGAATTTCGTGGGCAATTTGCCTGGCCATCTCTCGCCAGGCCGATTCACGCTCCGAACGGGCGAGTAATTGTGCATTATCGTCGAGTTGTTGTAGCATTTGGTTGTAGGAACTGATCATGGCTCCAATTTCATCTTGCCGTTTCCAGTCGGGCATACGTGTTTGTTCACCTTCTTTGGTCCTTCTGATAACCTGTGTTAACAAGCGCAAAGGAGAAGTTATACGTTCCGATAACCACAAGGTAAATACACCGGCAAAGAGGAGAATGATAAAATATAAACTGACCAAATTGCCTAAAAAGGCATTCAAATCATCGCGTAACTCCTGCTCAGCTGAAAATGCAGGCATATTTAACAAGCCTACCACTTCGTTGTTTTTATCACGCAAAGGCACATAGGCGGATATGAAACTGAATCCACCTATTTTTTCTTCTTGAATATGAACCGTTTTACGTTCACTGCCAATCGCCTGATAAGCTTGAGGATCCATTAATTCGCTCACCAATTGACGCTCAAACAGCTTGGTTTGAGAACTATACATCAATCGGCCATGCAAATCAAAAATACTGAAGTCGGTAGCAAAGGTGGATGCTGCCTGGCTAAAAGCCAATCTTTTGCCATCGCTAATGTCAGAGCCCGGCTGCAAATCCCGCATAATCAACTCCACCGCCTGAGCAACATCCTGCAAGCGATTAGCAACCAATTCAACTTTATTACTGCGGTTTTTGACAATCGTATAGGTTATGGTGATATAGCCAATAACCATCATAATTACTACGACCGATCCGAGCAGGGCAATTTCAATACGATTCCTGTAGGACAAACGAAAACTATCAGCAGGACGTAAAAAGAATCGGAATAATCGGTTGATACTAAACAGAAAGACAACACAAAAGAGGTATAATGCTGCAGATACCGAAAAGAACTCAAAAAAACCACCGGCAGTAAAGCTAACTACTATGGTATTTAAACTATCGGGCCGATAGATGAAATGCCAAAAGTCTTCAGATGTAATCAAATTAAACTCGCCAGAATTGGCTTGCCAGCGCTCGTCGATGAGGGTGTATGGAAACTTTCCGCCTTGTTGTATTAACCGGTTATTCTCATAAAAAGCAAAAGAGCGCGTCCCTAATTGAGGCAATTCTCCACCATCACCAGCCAAAAGCAGGGACGGGAAAGGACTTTCGGCTTTAATAGACTTTTGAAGTAAGCGTACGACGAGCGTATCGACATGGGATACATCAGACACAAAAGGAATACGAATGCTGTAGCCCAACCTGGCATTTACCCGAAATTGTTTGATCAAGCCAAATCGATTGAGCTGCAATTGTTCTTCCAACTCCTGACTCAGATTGCTTCGAGTTTCTTCGGCTCCCCGAAGGTATTGGAGATCATACAAACTGTATCGGTCGAGATAACCTTGCAGGTATTGATAAATAATACGGTTACGAAAATTAGCATCAGGCTCTACTTGCTTTTGTGCAAAGGATTTAATGAGCTCATCTTGTTGCAAAACCGGAATAAGGTCAAGCAACATATACACTGCCACCCTATCGTCGGGTGCATATATTTTACGAGCAAGCGTTCGTGCTTTTTCGGTCTGCTTCCGCAACAGTGCCTCGCTAATCTGAAATCCGACAAACGTACACCACGACAAAAGCAATATTTGGTAGAGTCTAGCCCCGTGCAACCACTTACTGCGATAAACAAACAAAAGCCCAAGTAAAATTCCCCACAGGTAGCCATACTGCTTCAGCCATACAATCTCACCTGTAAAGCTGAACATGAAGCTAATGAGCGCTATAGTGCCGACATACAGTGCTAATAAACGCATGGTCGACATTTGAGAAAGTATATACTTAGACAAAAAGTAATAGGTGGCAACGTTTACACAGATGAAAAGGATGTACAGCAATACCGCCAGGTAGGTGTAAATATTAAAATCAAAAAACTGATCGAGGCCGATGGGTATGTCGCTACTAAACACCAAATCGCGGCAAATCAACAGGCTAACCATAAAAAAGAGCACTGTCAATACTAAAAACAACAATTGCACCGGCCAGTATTTCAATTTGGGTTGCAGTGCTACAAATACTTTATCGTATACTTCTCTGTAACGAAACAGATAAGCAATAACCATAAGAATAACACCGAGATGGAGTACCAAATCACCAAGTGATGGCAAGAGCCAGTGTGAGGCAAATATTTGTGGATCAAAAAGCTCAACAGCCTGTAGGCCGGTTTTATCTCTAAACCGGAACAACAAAAACCGGATAATTCCCAAGACAAGTACAAATTCCAGTAATCCGCGATATGGCCGTTTTCGTACCTGTTCTTCTTCTATTTTTATAAAAAAAAGCAGGATAGCAATCAATATGGCTACTAAAAATGCGATCCCGCTGTCATATTCATGGCTGGCCAGCAAAAGTGTTCGTTGTCCGTTATTCAAAGCAATTGTGAACAAAACACTACCATCAGGCGCTTTCACCTGTTGGCCATTTCTTTCCGCACCCAACATCCTGATATCGCTGATGCCATCAAAATGTAAGCTAAAATCGTTGCGCAGGTATTTATTTTCGATGGCATACCTATCACGTATGGGCATTAGGTAACGTGCATCAATACTGTCGTTTAGCCGGACATACTTCGTATAAAAAACACCATTATTCAATTCAGCCAAACCACTTTTCGCCGGAAGACCGTTCAACTCAGCCTGACCAATTCTATTGTTGTTCCAGAAGATGATGGTTTTGTTTTTAATCAACATCCAATAGCCCGGCAGTGGATGCTCCCGACTGTAGTTGAACTGGGCGCTGAAATCAACTGGTGATAAGCCAGCTTGGTTATACGCTTCAAGCCAGGTTATATAAGTAGCCTCGCCATCTTTCAAATAGCGTTCGAAACGATTGGCAGCGTCATTTAAATAAGCGCTACTTTGTTGTTTGAGCGTAAGTTGTGAAAATATTCCCCAACTCAGCGCCGAGAGAAAAAGCACCCACAAGCCATACTCGATATGTTTTCGCTGAATCAAAGTCAGTAGTATAAACCCTTCAACAAATAATTTCGAACGTAATCCGCTATACCTTCTTCGAGACTGTGCCAACGGCCATCATAACCGGCAGCCTTCAATTTCGCCATACGCGCTTCGGTAAAATACTGGTATTTATCGCGTATGTCGGCTGGTGTATCTACAAAACGAATGTCCTCATCGACTTCCATATTTTTGAATACCTCCCGGCTCAAATCTAAAAATGTTCGCGCCCTACCACTACCCAGATTAAACAGCCCGCTCACTTTACGGTGGGTCATGAGCCATAGACAAACGGCCACCACATCTTTCACATACACAAAATCACGTAACTGTTCGCCATCCCGGAAGTCGGGTCGATGAGAGCGAAACAATTGCATATAACCTTGATTTTCTATTTGTTTGTAACTGTGGTAAACAACCGATGCCATGCGGCCTTTGTGGTATTCATTTGGCCCGTAAACATTAAAAAACTTGAGTCCAACCCATTGAAACGGCTTTTTGTCTTGTGCCAGCGCCCAGCGATCAAAAGCGTGTTTAGAATCGCCATAGGGATTTAGTGGCTGAAGTTGCGCTAATAACCTGATATCATCATCAAAGCCGAAAGCCCCATCGCCGTAGGTGGCAGCTGAAGATGCGTAAGTGAGGGGTAAGCCGTAGGTAACACACTTTTCCCAAAGCATCTTGCTATATTCCAGATTCAAGCGGGTATGTATGCTGATATCAAATTCAGTCGTATCGGTTCTGGCTCCAAGATGAAAAACATATTGAATAGCAGCCTGTTCCCGATCTATCCAATTACCGAGTTCCTCCCTATCTACCAATGCACTAAACTTTTTGTTTCGGTAATTGGCGATCTTCTCCGGCCGGCTGAAATCATCCACCAGCACCAGGTCGTAATAGCCAGCTTCATTCAGGGCAGCAACCAAACAGCTGCCGATAAATCCGGCTGCACCGGTAATTACAATCATAAGATGAGCTTAAAAGGTCAATATTAGGAATTTTCAAGCTTAAAACGGTGTAAACGCAACAATTTGCCCGCAGGGTATGACAGTAGAAGTTTTGCAAATACTTCATGATTACAACTTGCAATTGATTTAAGTACCGCCTATTTTACAAGTCATATGAAGCCTATACGTATACTTGTTTTGTTCGCCCATCCCCGCTTTGAGGATTCACTAACCCACCAGGCCTTGTTTGCTGCCTACCAAGGGATAGCCGGAATTCAAATTCGTGATTTGTATGAATTATACCCCGATTTTAACATTGATGTGGCTACCGAAAAAGCGGCTTTGGCGGAGAACGACCTGATCATCTGGCAGCATCCCCTGTATTGGTACAGTTGTCCGCCTTTACTTAAGCAGTGGATAGATATGGTGCTCGAATTCGGTTGGGCATACGGTCCCGGCGGAAATGCGTTGGAGGGAAAATATTTTTTACAATTGGTGAGTAGTGGTGGCAGCCGTGCCGTATACAGCAGCGAAGGCCGCAACCGATTTACGCTTCCTACCTTTTTAAGTCCCTTCAACCAAACAGTACATCTCTGCAAAGCACATTATCTGCCTCCTTTTGCAGTCCAGGGCACCCACAGGCTGACCGGATTAGAGCGGCAAAACTATGCTGAAAAATTTCGCCTGGCACTTATGGCACTCCAGCAAGCTGTGCCGCTGGAAGAACTGAAAAAATTTGACTTAATGAACGACTGGGTGGATTTACAATTAAAAACACAAGCATGAGTGGCGGATTTTTAATACAGGCCATAGTTTTTCTCACCGCAGCTGTCATTTGTGTGCCCCTGGCTAAGCGCATTGGCATGAGTTCGGTTTTAGGATATCTGATTGCCGGTATACTCATTGGCCCCTATGTGCTGGGTTTTATTGGTACAGAAGGTGAAGACATTATGCACTTCGCCGAATTCGGGGTAGTGATGATGTTGTTTCTCATCGGTTTGGAGCTCGACCCTGCCCGCTTCTGGCGCATGCGAAGGCTGGTTCTTGGCATGGGGATCAGTCAACTTTTACTGACTACCTGCTTCGTATTTTTTCTTTTTTGGGTAACGGGCCTGAATTTGCAGGCATCGCTGGCCTTTGGTCTTGCCTTCAGCATGTCCTCAACAGCCATCGTTTTGCAAACAATGAAGGAAAAAAACCTGCTTCACACTTCAGGCGGTCAATCGGCTTTTTCCACCCTGCTTTTTCAGGACATTGCAGTCATACCGATACTCGCTATCATTCCCATGCTGGCAACCAGTACCAATCAGTTAAGTGCCAATAACCACCAATTATTGCCGACCAATACACCTGCCTGGTTACATACCTTAGTGGTACTGGCAGCTATTGCACTGGTTATACTAATTGGTAAATACCTGGCAGTTCCGCTGCTGCGTCAAATTGCCAAAACCAGACTCAGAGAGCTTTTTACGGCCTCCGCCTTGCTTTTGGTGGTTAGCATTGCTTTATTAATGGAATTGGTGGGCTTAAGTCCGGCACTCGGAACCTTTCTTGCAGGCGTAGTTTTGGCCAACAGTGAATACCGCCATGAATTAGAAAGCGACCTGGAGCCTTTTAAAGGACTGTTGTTGGGATTATTTTTCCTTTCGGTAGGCGCTGCCATCGATTTGGGTCTTATTGGCCAACAACCCGGCAATTTTTTATTCCTATTATTCAGCTTGTTGGGCATTAAAATTATGGTTTTGTGGGCAGTTGGTCAGATGTTCAAACTTCGAAACGACCAGAATATGCTTTATACGCTGTCGATGTCGCAGATTGGCGAATTCGCCTTTGTAATACTTGCATTTATGGCGCAACTCAAAATCATCGACAGCAATTGGTCTAGTCTTGGTATGGCACTTACTGCCATGAGTATGACCATAACGCCTGTATTGTTATTAATTAATGATAAGTGGTTTGCACCCCGACTGGACCGCGTTATCCCTGAAGAAAATCAGGATACCGAAATCGATGAAAAACATCCGGTTATTATTGCAGGTTTCGGTCATTTCGGCAGTACGCTAGGGCGTTTTTTGCGTGCCAATGGTGTACAGGCGGTATATCTCGACCACGACTCCGACCAAGTGGCTTTGCTCCGTAAATTAGGTTTTAATGTGTTTTATGGCGACGCATCAAGACTTGATCTACTGGAAGCTGCAGGGGCAAAATCGGCACGTATTCTCATTTCTGCGCTTGATAGTCCGGCTGCCAATCAGCAGTTGGCGGAAACTGTGCACAAGCACTTTCCCCATTTGCGTTTGTTGGTGCGTGCTAAAAACCGATACGACGCTTACGAATTATTGGATTTAGGGGTAAAATCCATCTATCGTGAATCACTTGACACTTCTGTAAGGTTAGGGGTTGATGTGCTTACACTGTTAGGGCACCGGGCATACAGTGCCAAACGTAGTGGGCAGAACTTTATCCGCTACGATGAAGAAGCTATGCTGGAATTGTATGAAAACCGACACGATACCCGACAGTATATCTCACGTGCCCGACAACAAATTGAGCTTCAGGAAAGGCTATTGCAAGCCGAGCGCTTCAACAAAACCGCTACCGGCGATCATGCCTGGGACAGCGAACCCATGCGTCAGGCGGCAGCCAAAAATCAAGCGCCAAGCGATGATGGCAGCCGTTCTTCAACATAAGTATTTCCTCCTATTCAGCTATATTTGCAGCCGAAAAAGTCGGTATGATCTACCTCACCCGTAAAGAACATTTTAACGCTGCCCACAAACTCTGGAACCCCAACTGGAGTGAGGCAAAAAACGTAGAAGTATTTGGCAAATGTGCGAATCACAACTGGCACGGCCATAATTTCGATTTGTATGTGACTGTAAAAGGTCGGCCCGATCCCGATACCGGCTTCATCATGGATCTCAAAAAAATGAGCACGCTTATTCGGGAGCACATCATCGATAAACTCGACCACCGTAATTTGAATATGGATGTCGACTTCATGCAGGGTAAAATGGCCTCTACCGAAAACCTGGCCATGGCGATTTGGGAGCAACTTACGCCTCATCTAACGCAGCCTAATTGTCAGTTACATTGCATTAAACTCTACGAAACCGAAAGAAATTTCGTGGAATATTACGGCGAATAAGGTTTATTCGACTGAAAATAGTTGCATTCATGTGCTTATTACAGCTGTTTTTTGCATATTCAACCTCTACCATTTCTTAAACCAAAGTAATGAAAGCATACATTTTCCCAGGACAAGGTGCCCAGTTTACAGGCATGGGTAAAGATTTATACGAATCTTCTGCTCAGGCAAAAAATCGATTCGAGCAAGCCAACGACATCTTAGGCTTCCGCATTACCGACATCATGTTCGAAGGCAGTGAAGACGAGCTCAAACAAACCAAGGTTACCCAACCGGCAATTTTCCTGCATTCAGTAATACTGGCAGAACTTTTAGGCGAAAGCTTTCAGGCAAATATGGCTGCAGGACATTCTTTGGGTGAATTTTCTGCCCTGGTGGCCACCGGTTGCCTAAGTTTTGAAGATGGCTTAAGATTGGTATCGAAACGGGCCCTGGCCATGCAGGCCGCCTGTGAAAAGGAACCTTCAACCATGGCCGCTATTTTAGGGCTGGCCGACGATGTGGTTGAAAGGGTTTGTGCTGAAATTAAAGACGAAATCGTGGTACCCGCCAACTACAATTGTCCGGGTCAACTGGTCATTTCCGGTTCAATCAAAGGCGTAGAACTGGCTTGTGAGCGCTTAAAAGCCGCAGGTGCGCTCAAAACTATTGTGCTTAATGTAGGTGGGGCTTTTCATTCCCCTTTGATGGAGCCCGCCCGTCAGGAACTGGAAGCTGCCATTCGTCAGACCACCTTCAAAACGCCATCTTGCCCTATATACCAGAACGTAGTGGCTCAAGGTGTGAGCGATCCTGAAGCCATACAACAGAACCTGATTAACCAGCTTACCGGTGCTGTTCGCTGGACTCAAAGTGTGCAGCAAATGCTGGCTGATGGCGCCAATCATTTCGTCGAAGTTGGTCCGGGTAAGGTATTGCAGGGACTGGTTAAAAAGGTCGATCGCCAGGTAGTGACAGAAAGTGCCGCTTATCCCGCTGTGTAAGTAATCCGCAACATCCGTTCATGACCATTGAGGTCTTTTCTAATTACTTTTTTACTTGAATTTACATCAAACAAAGCACTGGTTTCCAGTGCTTTGTTTTTATGAATTTCTACATATACTGCCCTCAGGTCAGCTTGTTGTTTGGCCAGCCGGGCCAGATTTTCGTAAAACACCAATGGGGTTTGGTCGGGCACAAAAAGGGCCAGATGTGGTTCAAAGGCGACGACCTGTTTTGTCATGGTGGCTGCTTCGCTATCGGGTATGTACGGCGGGTTACTGATAATCAAATCAAACTGACCCGCTAAGTCATCCTGGAGCATATCCAGTGCTAACCAGTTGATATCGACTTGATGCAAGGCAGCATTTTTTCGCGCTACAGCCAGAGCAGCTGCCGATATATCCGCACCAACAATCTCCCAATCTGGTCTGACTAATTTGAGGCAAATGGGCAAAATACCACTACCCGTTCCCAAGTCAATAAGCCTGAAATTGGATTGATTTGGCCAATCCTCACAAATCCAGGCCAGTAATTCCTCTGTTTCCGGGCGTGGAATCAACACATTTTCATCTACTAAAAATCGTTTTCCGGCAAACCAGGCCTCACCCAAGACATAATGAAGCGGTTTACCCTGTTTTAATGCGACCAAATCCGTTTTCAATTGTAGCTGCTGGTCTAGACTTATCTCCTCCTCTGCCTTCAACAGCCAATCGGTGCTCGCCCAGCCCAGTCGCGCTTCCAGCCACCATGACAGCAATGCTTTGACTTCTGCCGCCGTTGCAACACCAATGAGCTCCCGACTGAGCCAGCTGCGAACTTCTTTTCCATTCATGGCGTGAAGTTAAGTCAAGCCCCTATTTTTGCGACGTGCTACTGGACGAATTATTCATGCAGCGTGCCCTTGAGCTGGCACTATTGGGACAAGGTTATGTGGCCCCCAATCCCATGGTGGGCTGTGTAATCGTGCACGAAAACCGCATCATCGGCGAAGGCTGGCACCAGCAATACGGTGGCCCGCATGCAGAAGTTCATGCCATAAGCAGTGTGCAGCAAAAGGAGCTTTTACCGGAATCAACCGTTTATGTGACGCTGGAACCTTGTGCCCATTACGGCAAAACACCGCCATGCTGCGATTTATTGATAGCAAATAAGGTCAAACGTGTGGTGGTGGCTTGCGTCGACCCTTTTGAAGCGGTTGCAGGTCAAGGCATACAAAAAATACAGTCGGCCGGAATACAGCTCGATTTGGGCATGCTCGAAAAAGAAGCTCAATTTTTGAATCGTCGTTTTTTTGCCACTGTCAGACATAAACGCCCTTATGTTTTACTCAAATGGGCACAAACCAGCGATGGTTTTCTGGCGCGGGAGAATGGCGACAGCAAATGGATCAGTAACAGCCTGTCTCGCACCCTGGTGCACCAATACCGGCATGAGGAAGCAGCCATACTCGTTGGGGCCGGAACGGTTGCGGCCGATGACCCTGAACTGACCACCCGCTTTTATCCCGGTAACGACCCCTTACGCCTGGTGATTGAAAAACACCAGCTGCTAGGCCAAAATTACAAGCTGTTTGAAGATGGGAAAGCCACTTTGTTGTACAGCGCACTACGGCCAAATGGTGATAAAGTTCATCGCTATAATGATAATGACGACAATTGGTTATCATATATACTTAGCAATCTTTTAGAAAGAAATATACAGTCGGTACTGGTTGAAGGCGGGGCGCAAACCTTGCAACATTTCCTGGACAAAGGTTTATGGGATGAGATTCGCTGTTTCGTTTCTCCCATGCAGTTTGGTAAAGGCCTGGCCGCACCAATTATGCCCATTGAAGTCGAATTTTCTTCCCAAAATATCGGACAGGATAAACTACTTACAGCTTTTAATCCTGTTTTCCAATGAGTTGGTTTTGGATAAGCGTGGCTTGCTCGGCAGTCAATTTTGTTTATTTCAAGGCATTCGAGCGTTGGGGCATACAAACGTTTCAGGCAGTTGCATCTAATTATGTGATTTGTGTTCTCCTCGGGCTTTGGTTACTTCCTGGCGGACAAAAATTGAGTCTGGATACCGCCTGGCTACCCTGGGCCAGCCTGATAGGAGCCTTTTACATCTTCATTTTTTGGCTGATTGGTCGGTCAACACAAAAAGTAGGTGTTGCCCCAACGGCCATTGCTGCCAAATTATCGATGGTGATACCGGTAACCGCAGCATTTCTTTTGTATGGCGACCCATTTACGATTACAGCTTTTAGTGCCCTCCTCCTGGCTGCTGCAGCCATTGGCCTGACGGCAAATAAAAACACCAAAACACAGCCGAAGAACCGCAACTGGCAATTACCGCTGATTATATTTATCAGTGCAGGTATAGCTGACCTATTACTCAAACATACCGAAATCAGTTTTTTACAAAGCGCTGATAATGCCCTCTTTCTCATTGTGTTGTTTGGTGCAGCCGGAATTATTGGTTGGCTGGCCATTTTAGTTGGCTGGTTGCAGGGAAGTTTGAAACTTAATTTGAAAAGCCTGAGTGCCGGTATACTATTAGGCTTGACCAATTTTTTTTCGGTCTACGGTATATTATTCGCCTTAAAATCGCTTAAAGCCAGCGTTTTGTTCCCATTGAACAACTTGGCCATCATATTGATTTCATCGGCGTTAGCAGCCCTATTGTTCCGGGAAAGGCTACAGAGACGTCAGTATTGGGGTGTATTGCTGGCCGTGCTGGCCATGGGATTGTTACTGTGGGCCTAAGAAAAAATATACTCCTAACTCCTGCCAGCGGCGTATATAAGGACAAAGGCAGTAAGTTTTTAGCCTATGCCTGCTTGGTGAAGTCGGAAGCAGAAATTCGCGATTATCTCGACCAACTTAAAAAGGAACATTTTGGGGCCAGGCATTGGTGTTACGCCTGGCGCATGGGTGAAAATGGTGAAAGTTACCGCGTCAACGACGATGGCGAACCCACGGGCAGTGCAGGTCGACCCATACTTGCTGCCATCGATGCCCATGGGCTTTCAGACATACTCGTCGTGGTAGTTCGTTATTTCGGTGGCACCTTATTGGGTGTAAGAGGCCTGATCAATGCTTACGGCGGTGCGGCTACCCTGGCTTTGGCAGCAGCTCAACTGGCAGTCATGCCTATCCCCAGGACATTAACAGCAAATTTTACTTACGATAAACAGGCCGAAGTGCAAAAAGTGGTCAATGATCTCGAACTCAAACCAAAGGCGGTGTTTTACCAAAACGACACCGTTACCATGCAATTTGAGGCTGATTTAGAGCAGATTGAGCTTTTATGGGTCAGACTGACACGTATCTTCGGCGTGGATGTAAGTGATGCAACCGAAGAAGCAACTGAAACTTAAGCTTTAACAGCATTTTTTAACAAATAAGCAGGGGCTTTTCGACCCTATCCCGTATCTTCGGCGCACTAAAATCGACAAATGAAACTCAAATCAATTTTAATGGTAACCGGCTTGAGTGTATTCGCATTCACAGCTTGTAACGGACAGAAAAAAATGGACAAAAACGCGACCCTCAAAAACGAGACGGATTCAGTAAGCTACAGCCTTGGCGTAAGCATCGGTACTAACCTCAAAAATCAAGGCTTTGAAAATGTAAACTTCGGTGCCATGATGAGCGCCATGGAAGCCGTTTATGGTAAAGGTGATGTTAAAATCAGCGAAACTGATGCCAATATGTACATTCAGAACTATTTTCAGGCACTGATGAACAAAAAAACTGAGGCTGCACGTGCCGAAGGCATCAAATTCCTCGAGGAGAATGGAAAAAAAGCCGGTGTTACTACAACTGCCAGCGGCTTGCAGTACAAAGTCAACACCATGGGAACAGGTCCTAAGCCCGCGCTTACCGACCGTGTGAAAGTTCACTATACCGGTAAACTCATCGATGGAACTGTATTCGATAGCTCCGTTGAGCGTGGCGAACCAGCCGTATTCCCATTAAATGGCGTTATTGCCGGTTGGACAGAAGCGTTGCAACTTATGCCAGTTGGCTCAAAATGGACCATCTATCTTCCAAGCGATATCGCTTATGGCGAACGTGGTGCCGGTCAGCAAATTCCACCTCACAGCACGCTGATGTTTGAGGTTGAATTGATCAGCATCGAGAAATAATTGATTAAAGCCAAAAAAATGCCTCGGTTTCATTTGAAACCGAGGCATTTTTATTTGGTGTATTTGCTTAAAATGTAATTCTGTAAAGGGCTACCGGAAACAATCCAACCTGATAGAAAGTCTGTATCTGACCTGTCTTTACATTAAACTGCTCAGCAAAGAAGTTCTGTCGGTTGGTAGCATTTTGAATATCTATCGCCCATTCTTCTGTAAAGCGCTTTTTATTTCGTTTGAAACCAATCCGCCAGTCGAGTCTGAAAAAATCGGGATAACGGTTCAGATAAGCCACACTCCAATCGTAAGTTTCATCCAGATTCGCCTGGGAAGCCGCCAAATCAATGGGTACATAACGCCGACCGCCTGTCCAACTGATTCGGCCACTCAGGGTAAATACATTTTGTTTGCTTTTGCCCACAGGCCATTCTTTTCCTGCCAGCACATTCGTGGTATAATTACTATTGAATAAAGTATTCCGTTCTACACCATCGCTGCCCGTATAACGCGAATCAAAAAGTGAGGCGGTAGCGAGAAAATAATAGTTATTACTAAAGGTTTTTTCGATGGTTAATTCTAAACCATAGTTACTTCCGGTGCCGGAGCTTACCAAGCTGTCGGGTGCAGTAACATCTCCAAAAATTGCCCCAAAATTGGCTATTGAGATGGCCGATGGTCGTATTTCAACCGGTATGTCGCTGAGATATTGGTAATACAACTCAGCTTTCAGGCGAAGTTTTGGACTAAAACTACGGTTATAGCCTAGCACAAAATGATCACTCTTGGAGAGTTCAAGATTTTTGTTGGTTCGAACAGCCTGGCCGTTTATTGGTGTTTCAATCAGATAAATATTTAAAGGCAAAACCCGTGAGTGTCGACCGTAACCCAACTGCACAGCTTGTTTTTCGTCGATATCGTAGTTCATACTAAATCTGGGCTCGATAGCATAAGTATTATTCAATGTCAGCCAGCTAAAATGAAAGCCTCCGGTTAAGGTAAAACGGGCATTCATTCTAAAAACATACTGGCTGTAGGCCTGAGCCAAGGCTGTTTGACCAGTGAAAGTAATATAGGAGCGCAAAACATTGACTGCGGAATCGTCGGGTACCTGCACTTCATTGTTTAACCACAATCCCGTAAGCAGCACACCTGAACGAATGCTATGTCGACTGCTGATTTTATGATTAAGCTGACTGTGCCATTGTACCCGACCTTCGGTGATGGCCGAACTGAATTGTGGAAATCGATTTTCGGAGAAATCAAGTGAATCGACCGTGGTTCTGAATCGGCCTACATTGGTAGCCAACGTATTTTTCCAGGATGTTTTTTCCGAAAAATAGTGGTGGTAGCTTGTCCCTAACAAAGCCATATCTGAACCATTTTTTAAGTCCTGCTCACGTTCCGGATTGTTGCGGCGCTCCACTGAATCGGTACTGGCTTTAAAATGTATATCGCTCGTACCTCCGATGCCAAATACCGACAAACTACCCTTTTTCATGGGAAAATGGAGTTTGAATGCCGCATCCTGGTACATAGGAATGCCACCCTCTACGAAATCAATTCCCAAAGCATCAAAAACTGCCAGGGTGGAATAACGATAGCTGGCGATGTAAGAGGATTGCTGCTTTTTGCTCAAAGGTCCTTCTGCATTCAACTCGAATCCATTGAAACCAATCTGACCTAAAAACTCCTGTTTCTCGTTGTTCCCCTTTCGCAGACTCATATCAAATACCCCGGCAGTAGCATTGCCATA
Organism: Bacteroidota bacterium; assembly: GCA_036787895.1. Classification (GTDB taxonomy): domain Bacteria; phylum Bacteroidota; class Bacteroidia; order UBA7662; family UBA7662; genus UBA7662. The sequence goes on from DAIQOK010000001.1 coordinate 315,228, forward strand.
TTCTGGTGCAAAAGCACCGGATAGGAAATCGGCATTGTCGAGCAAATTGGTGTTGAGAATGGATATGGCTCCTCCCGAACTCCCGGCCCCGGAGAAATGATTGGGGCTGGGGATGTCGACGCCCTCCATTCGCCACAAAATGCCCAGCGGTGAATTACCTCGAACAATGATGTCGTTGCGCTGGTCGTTCACCGAAGTAACACCTGCAAAAGTGGAGGCCAATCGTGCCGGATCGCCGAAGGAGCCGGCATAGCGCTGGGTTTCCTCTACTGAAAAGGTGCGGGCACTTACGAGCGACAACTCATTTTTAACCCGACCATCTTCTGCTTTGTCGGCTAGTATTTTAATTTCTTTGCCGGTAATCACCTGCTCCTGCAATTCAATTTCGAGCACCAGTTCCCGCGATGAATTCAGTATTAAATTGGAAAGTACCGCAGTTTTGTAGCCGAGATAGGATGCCTGCAAATTTTGTCGTCCAATTTTTACTTTTTCCATTCTGAAATTACCGTTGGCATCGGTAGTTGTGCCATGAACAGGCTCACTATCGAGCAATACAATATTGGCGCCTGCCAGTGGATACTTTGACTGGGCATCGACAACTTTACCACGAATGGTTTGTGTGAATTCCTGTGCCTGAAGTGTACTGCTGCCTAAAAGTCCGAGCAGTAGCCATCCGAATAGTTTGGTATGCATGCTTAAATTATTTTGGGCAAAGAAATAAAAGTCAGGCCGCATGCAACGATTTAGATTGACGAAACGTCTTTGTGACGTGACGAATGGAAAATACCATTCGTCCCAAAGGAATACTTTTCATCCCTGACAGTTTCAGCTACCAATTAAATTAACCAAATTTGAATAAACCCTGCTTATGAAAAAGAAACTTTACAGAAGCCGTACCGACCGTGTTTTGGGCGGCGTTTGCACCGGCCTGGCCGAACATTTTAATGTTGACCCGGTATTGGTGCGTGTTATTTTTATTGCTGCTGCCCTGGGTGGTGGTTTTGGTGCCTTGGCCTACCTGATTTTCTGGATAGTTACACCTGAAGCACCCTATCCTGCCTACGAAGAAGCAGCAGCAGAGATGAAATGGACGGATCAAGGTGATGAAAAATCAAATAATCCCTCCTCAGTTGCTAACAATGCCAAACAAGGCAGCATCATTGCTGGCGCTGTTCTCATACTGTTGGGCGCCCTTTTTCTCGCTGACGAACTTTTGCCCGATTTCGATTTCGGACGCTACTGGCCATTGATTCTCATTGCCATAGGCGTTGGTTTGCTGCTTAGTGTTCGTTCGAATAAAAAAGAAGAAGATGCGCGCGGATAAATTATTCTGGGGATTGCTGCTCATATTGGTGGGCAGCCTGTTTATGCTCGAAAATCTGGGCTATTTAAGTTTCAGCTTCGCCGGTATCTGGCGTTTTTGGCCGGTATTGCTTATCTACTGGGGTTTTTCGGCCTTACTCAAACCAAAAAATGGGGCTATTCACCCGGTTTTACTGGGGATACAGGTACTTCTCCTTGTTTTAGTATTGTATTTCGTCATTCAACCCAAAGACGGCAAACGAAAACTTCAGCACTGGGGTATTGACAAATCGGAAAAACGCGCTGAAAATGAAGGTGAAATCAAGGAATATGATTTCAGTGAAGCCTTCGACTCAAGCATAAAAACAGCCACTTTTGAACTTGAATTCGGTGCAGGTAGCGTATCTCTCGAAGCAGGCGATGATGAATTGGTAGGCGCCGTTGCCAATAGCAATTTCGGAGCCTATGCGTTTGAGTCGGAGAAAAATGACGGCACAGCGAAAGTAAGAATGGAGTACAACAACAAAAAGATAAAACTCAAAGATTCCGATGGTTTCGAAAACAAACTCGAGTTGCAATTGCATAATTCACCAATTTGGAAAATCGAAATGGATATGGGCGCCACCGACGCCAAACTGGACTTAAGCAAACTTAAAATTGCCGAACTTGACATCGACTGTGGCGCCGCAGATGTTGAACTTAAAATGGGCAATCCGGTGGGTGAAAAGAGCGTGATTAAAATCAATTCCGGGGTAGCCAATATCGACATCACCCTGCCCAAAGATGTAGCCTGTGAAATTATCAGCAACAGCGCCCTGAGCAGTAGAGACTTTGAAGGTTTTGAAAAAACAGCGAGTGGCGTATACCAAACTCCAGGTTTTAATTCTGCCAAATCCAGTTGGCTCATTTCGCTCGAAACGGGCTTGTCAAACATCAGCATTCGCCGATAAGTATTAGCGAAACTTTATTTTAGAGGTGGTCAAACAATATGGACCACCTTTTTTGTTATTCTATGGTGAAATACATCATTCGCTGGGCCAAACCCATACTTATCATCGGGAGCCTCGTGCTTCTTGTTTCCATATTTTTAGCCAGTCAGCTTGGTTTTAGCTACGAGATAGAGCGTTTTTTCCCGGAAGACGACGATGATGCCAGCTTTATGACTTACTTCAGAGATAAGGTGGAGCGCGACGACCTTTTCCTGCTCGTTGGTATCGATCATGAAGCTAGTATATACGACAGTAGCTTTCTGGCTAATGTGGCCGACTTTACAACTGCTTGCAAACAACTACCGGTAATCGAATCGGCCCATGCCATTACCTCCTTCAAAGAGCCAATCAAAACGCCATTTGGACTAAGTTTTAGAAGTCTTTTACACATAGATGATCCAGCAAGGTATGCTGAGGATAGTATTACCATCAGTAACGACAGCCGGATTTACAAAAATCTGGTCGCCTCCGACCACAAAGCGCTCAATGTTATTCTTAGAACAGCACCGGCGCTCACCCAGGATCAGGCCGACAGTTTGAATAATGAATTAGAAAAGCTCATCGCAACCTACGGTTTCACCAAAGCCCATCTCGCAGGTGTGGCAAATACCCAAAGTATTTTTGTTGCAAAAATCAAAAAAGAGCTGTTATTGTATATCAGCCTGTCTATTTTGATTACAGCTGTGATCCTTTACTGGCTACACCGTTCCTTCTGGGGAGTAGTCATTCCGCTTACCGCGGTTTTGGCTGCCTTACTTCTTTTCATGGCTTATCTGCAAATTACAGCTCAACTGCTCGATATTATGAGCAGTATGTTCCCCATGCTCATGATGATTTTTGGCATGTCGGATCTAATACATCTGCAGAGTAAATACATCGATGAGATGGAAAAGGGCAAGACACAACACGACGCCATGATTTTTGCCCTGAAGGAAATTGGACTTGCTTTATTGTTAACCTCTATTACGACAGCTGTTGGATTTGCGGTTTTATTAACCAGCGCCATCCCGGCCATACGTGACTTTGGTGTGAATGCGGCAGTAGGTGTAATGTTGGCCTATGTCATGGTCATAACTTTTGCGGCCGCCATGCTAAGCCTTTTCCCTGCACACCAACTGCAGCAGTTGAAGAGTCAACGTAAAAACTGGGATCGACTTGCCAATTGCCTTCACCACATTGCCTTGTATCAAAAAAATAAGGTATGGGGAGTCACGGCTGTTGTAGTGCTCCTTTGTGTGTATGGCATGAGTAAAATTTCAACAAACACCTATTTGCTGGGCGATTTACCAGAAAACAGCAAGGTAAGGACTGACTTTATATTTTTTGAAGAGCGTTTTTCAGGTGTCAGAAGTCTGGAACTGGCTGTTTTGCCTGCGCCAGGCAAAAGCTTATTCGATCTAGAAGTACTGCGTGAAATCGACAAAGTAGCTACCTATCTTGCCGAAAAACATCAGCTTGGCGGCATACAATCACCGGCAGTTCTTTTTAAAAGTTTAAATAAGTCGTGGACAGGTGGACTCCAAAGTGCCTATACGCTTCCTGAAGATACTAGCCTATACGAACGTTTTGGAAATCTTTTGATGAAAGATGGTCGGATGACGCAATTTGCCGTGTTTGACAAAACCGCGGAAATCGGTCGAATCACAGGCCGGATTAAGGATAGTGGATCGGATAGTTTGAGTTTGGTTATGGCTGAGGCAAGGTCATGGATTACCCAAAACATCCCTGAAAATATTGCTTCCTTTAGGTTTACCGGTTCCGGCCTGATGGTCGATAAAAACAACCTTTATCTCCGCAACAACCTGATTCAAAGTTTACTTTTCGCCTTCATTGCCGTAGGTTTCATTTTTGCCCTCCTTTTCCGCGATTGGCGGATGCTTTTTGTGAGTATTGCACCAAACCTAATTCCCATGCTGATTGCCGCAGCAGCCCTAGGTTTTACAGGCATTGAGCTAAAAGCAGTAACTTCCGTCATCTTTACGGTTTCCTTCGGTATAGCGGTAGATGATACCATTCATTTTCTTACCCGTTATAAATTAGAAAGAAGTCGCGGTAGCAGTGTAGATGACGCCATACGAGAAACTTTTATGGTTAGTGGGAAAGCCATCATACTCACTACCATCATCTTGGTATTTGGTTTCGTAAGTCTGATTTTCAGCGATTTTACCGGCACCTATTATGTGGGTATACTTGTTTGTATCACCCTGGTGAGTGCACTTCTGGCTGATTTGTTTTTAATTCCCCAGTTATTATACTGGATCAATCCTGGTAGTCGGCAGCCTGGACTTGATAAGCAGGCCAGGTAATAAATATACTGTCATCCAGACTTCGTAAAAATGCTATCAATTGCCGTTGCTCCTTGTCGGTTAACCCCAAGGGTTGAATGGCAGGATGTTTCAGCGGATGGTTTTTGCCGCCAGCGTTAAAATAGCCGATAACCTCTTCCAGGCTTTGGAAAGAACCATCGTGCATATAGGGCGAACTGAAAGATAAATTTCTCAGACTGGGTGTTCTGAATTTTCCAAAATCATCCCAATTGTAAGATATCTGTGCTCTGCCTGTATCTATACCTTCACTTGCCAGCCCAAGATGGTGGAATAAATCATCGCTAAAGGCAGGTGCAGGATGACAAGCTTGACAAGCCAATCGGTCCTGCTGAAACAACTCCCAGCCTGCCTTAGCCTCGGCCGATAACTCCGCTTTTCCGGCTTGCCACGCGTCAAAAGGACTACTTAACGACACTAAACTCCGCTGAAACCACGCCAAGGCACGCGTTATCGTGTATGGATCGGCCTCTTGATCATAAACTTCTGCAAAACGCTTTTTATAAAATGAATTAGCCCGCAATCGCATCGTCAGCTCTTCCAACGGCAAATCTAATTCCCGATGATTTTGCATGGGGGCAAGTGCTACTTGCTCTAATCGGGGTATGCCACCATCTCTAAAAAAACTGGAGCGCCAGAATAGGTTAAACAAAGGTGGCGTATTGCGAAGACCGGAAGTTTGTTGATCTATACCTCGACTTAACTGCAATCTGTCGCCAAATGCAGCTGAAGCGACATGACAACTACCGCAACTCAAACTACTATCACGGGAAACAATAGGGTCATAAAATAAGGTTCGCCCCAATATGATTTGCGCCTTGTGGTTAGCAGCAAGTTGGATGAGGCTGTCGGGGATACGATTATTATATGTTTCCGGCAGCTGATAATTTGGCTCAGGAGAAGCGCAGGAAAACATAAAAATCAGCAACAGACAGACCTGTGGTTTCACATGCTATGGCAAAAAAGGATTTTGGAAAAGAGGATTGTTAATGTAGGCCGTATCGCTAAGGGTGCGTAAAAAGGCTACCAAATCGGCTTTTTGCTGGGCATTCAAGCCCAAGCCTCCACCCTGCGACTTCATATTCGGATCGAGAGATGGAGAACTTTTTACCCCGCTATTGTAGTGCTCAACCACCTCTTCCAGGGTGGCAAAACGACCATCATGCATATAAGGTGGCGTTAGGGCGATATTGCGGAGACTGGGTACTTTAAATTTGCCTTTGTCGAGCGGATTGTTCGTTACAGCCTCATAGCCAATGTCGGTAAAAACCGAGTCCAGACCATTATTAAGAAACTGGTTATTGGTAAAAAAGATTGTACCATGACAATGAAAACAATCCCCTCCTGCAGGTCGGCCGGAGCCTGGCGGACTGAACTCTCCACGAAAAATGTCTAATCCCCGTTGTTCAGCAGCTGATAAACTGACCGTTCCCCGCATAGATAAATCGAACTTAGATTCACCAGATACATGAGCAAAAATGAACTGCTCCAGAGCTTTGGCCATACGATCTGCTGTAACGTCTTCGGTGCCAAAGGCTTTTCCAAAGCGGATTTTGTAGGCCGGTATAGCCGCTAATTCCTGTATGGCGTTAGGCAAGGTTTCGTGCATTTCTATTGGATCTTCGATAGGCATCAAAACCTGTTGACGTAAGCTAGCAGCCCTTCCATCCCAAAAATAGCGGGTGTTCCACATCAGATTAAAAATAGGCATGCTGTTACGTGTACCATTGGTTCCGAGTATACCCGTACTAAAGGCCTTACCATTATCGGTAAAGGCAAACTGAGGGTTGTGACAACTGGCACACGACTGGGTGTTATCACCCGACAAAAGTGGATCGTAAAAAAGTGCTCGGCCGAGCTCAATGCCTTGAACTGTTAGCGGATTATCCGCTTTGACAATTGGCCCGGGAAAACCCGGTAAGTTTGGCAAGGTGTAAGCTGTCGGCGCCGGATAATGGTTGGTTACTGGTGGTTTTGGCTCATCTGGCCGACATGAAGTTAAGCCAATGCTCAATAGCAGTGCAAAGCTGAATAAACCGTTTTTCCTCATGGCTTTAATTCCACAAAACTCACCATATTCTGCATATTGGCATACAACTGATCGGCTACAGTATCACGAGGGGCACTGTGCGTAAAGCTGGTTTCGGGAGAGATGACAAAGGCATGGGGCTGAACAAAAAACTGCTTCAAATCCATCTTGAATACAGCGGTAAGGCTGTTCTCCTGCAAATTCAGGTTGATATCCTCCTGGGAATAAGTAACTTTCAGGTCATCACGACCAAGGTGATAGGCAAAGCCTCCCGGACTGCTTCCGGGGATGTCGTACTGACCTTCAACTTTAATGAAAATATAACCCGAATTCCAGGTCCAGTGCATCGATCCGCCAACCATTATGCTCAATGCGTGGTCGTTTGGCCAGGTGCCGGGATCACTGTGATTAGCGATAGAATCAATCCCAATGGTAAATCGCAATCCTTCGTAAATACCTTTTGGCACATTTAAAAAACGAAAACTCGCCTTTGCTTCAGCTGTGGGTGATAACAGTCCGTACCCAGTCACTTTTATCCAGCTGCCATCTGCCTTTTTAAGCTGTAAATCACTAATAAAATGCTGGATATTGCTGAAACCGACTGTATTTTGCCCGGTTGTATAATTAATTTGATTCAGCACCAACGGCTGGGAATCAAATTCATAACGCATTTCCAAAGTCACTGCCCTGTCATCCGAAGGTGTTAAAGGCCCGCCAGTTTTTGGTTCCGGCTTACAGCTGTACATACCGATAATCAGCCCCAAGAGAATTAACTTTTTCATACTTTAAATTTACGTAATAAAGTAATCAACGCAGCCAGACCGTTTTTGTGTTCACGAAAGCCAACAAGCCCGGACGTCCGAGTTCACGTCCAAAACCTGAATCTTTTATTCCGCCAAAGGCGAGTAAAGGGTGACTACGCACAAAATCGTTGATGAATACCGAGCCAGCTTCTAATCGTTGAAGAAACAGCTGTTGCATGTATTCATTTTGGGTATATACAGCTGCTCCTAAACCAAAACGGCTGTTATTGGCTACTTCCAAGGCATGATCGGCATCTTGTACCCGCATTATAGGTGCAATGGGGCCGAAACACTCGTCCACCATGAGTTTCATGTGGGGACTTGCCTCTGCAATTATCGTAGGTTCGAAGCTGCCCGCATGACCAGGCCAAATCCGGCCACCACACCTTAACTTCCCTCCTTTTTCAATGGCATCTGCCACAAAGGTTTGCATGTCTGTAATAAACTCAGACTTGGCCAATGGGCCCAGCGTAGTTTGCTCCAAAAGCGGATCTCCAGGCTGCAGTTGTTGTGTTTCAAGTAAAAAAAGCTCAATAAACCTATCGTATACAGCTTCTTCTACTAAAAACCTTTTGGCGGCGATGCAACTTTGGCCTGCATTTCTGAAGCGCGAAAGGGCTGCATGTTTTGCTGCTAAGGCCAGGTCTGCGTCACGAAGTACGATAAACGGATCGCTGCCTCCCAATTCAAGTACCGCAGCTTTGATACGTTTAGCGGCTGCAGAGGCCACCGCCGCTCCAGCTGCTTCACTGCCGGTTAAGCTTACCGCACGAACATCGGGATGGTCAATTACAGCCAAAACAGTTGCACCCGACATATACAGCGGCTGAAAAACCGCTACAGGAAAACCAGCCTTCAGGAGTAATTCTCCCATGAATTTTGAACAACCGCTAACATTTGATGCGTGTTTCAGTAATACGACATTACCCGATAATATGGCTGGCACGAAAAAACGGAATGCCTGCCAAAAAGGAAAATTCCATGGCATCACACCTAAAATTATGCCTAATGGGTTATACTGTTGTTGAGCCTTTGCGCCTTCGATGAACTGTTGCTCATCCGACAGCCATAACTCAGCATTATCAGCATAAACATCACATAGCCAAGCACATTTCTCTATTTCCAGCAGGGCTTCCGATAACGGCTTGCCCATTTCGGCGGTAATCAAAGCTGCCGCTTCCTGCGCATGTTTGCGAAGCAAGTGCGCCAGGCGAACAAACAATTCAATACGACTATTTAATGGCCAGTAGCGCCAATCTTTGTAGGCGCTATTGGCCTGCTTGACCTTACTCCTCCAACTGGCTTCATCCTCCAGCGGGTAAGTGGCCAGCACTTCCAACGTCCAGGGATTGACCGATTGCAGCATATTTAGCAATTGAATTCAGCAGGACGTTCAGCTGACCACAAAATGCGTATATCGTCTTTTTGAAGCAATACAATGCGGAAAGGTGTTGGAAGAACAGTCATTCGCGCGTCTATCGGTCGGCCTTTGGCATCTTCCAATATGGTTTCAACCAAAACACCGGCATTCGGTCCGATTTCAAACTCATCTTCATTCAAAACCGAAGGAAAATATTCTTTGGCGAGATAGGCTGTAGGTAACAATACCTCCACATCCGGACAAACCCGCTTGTGAATTTCTTCGAATATGGCTTCAAGCGTTTCCCCGTATCTCTCATTAAAAGTATCCTCGTATTCATGGATTTCATCTTCCATATCATCGTAGGCCTCGTCGTTAAAATTGAGTTTTCCGAGCTCATTGCGGAGCTCAATCAGGTCGATCAGATCGCTATTCAGTCGCTTGTAATTCATGCAGCAAAGTTAAAGCTTCCACTTATTTTTTGTGTTAATTTCAATTGAAATCGGGACTTTTCTCTTTCCTCCATGAACGGCTAAAAAAGAATTCAATGCCCTGCAAAATTACTGTCTGCTTTTTAAGTAATTTTGGTTCGCGTGATGCGCTTCATCGCTTTGCCTGACGGTAAAGAGGAAAGTCCGGGCAGCACAGAGCACCAGACTCGTGAAAATGAGGTCGGGGTAACCTGACAGCCAGTGCCACAGAAAAGTACCGCCTCTTTGGAGGTAAGGGTGAAAACGTGCGGTAAGAGCGCACGACATGAACCAGCGATGGTTGATGGGGGTAAACCTTCCGGGCTGAAAGACCATGTATACCGGACATAAGTGCTGCTCGCACTGTTTCGGGGGGTAGGTCGCTTAGATAAATGATGAAGGTCTTGTTGTATAACAGGATACAAAACCCGGCTTACAGCATCACCAAAAACTAAAGGGGGGAATATTTCCCCTCTTTTTTTCCCACTTTAATGACGAACAAGGTTAAATTCGTTCCATCAAACCTGAGCTATGCCACGAATACTCATCATTGATGATGAACGCAGCATCCGATCGACGCTTCGCGAAATATTGGAATACGAACAATATGAAGTTGAAGAAGCGCAGGATGGCGTAGAAGGACTGGAGAAAATCCAATCCGGAAATTTTGATCTCGTTTTTTGCGACATCAAGATGCCGAAAATGGACGGTTTGGAAGTCCTGAGTCAGCTGCAAAAAAGTAACAGTGAAATTCCTGTAATCATGATTTCCGGCCACGGCACAGTCGAAACAGCTGTCGATGCTACCAAGCTGGGGGCATTCGACTTTATTTCCAAACCACCGGATTTGAATCGTTTGCTAATAACTGTTCGTAACGCCCTGGACAAAAAACACCTGGTCGTAGAAACAAAAGTACTGAAGCAGCGGGTGTTTAAAACCCAGGAAATTATTGGGGATTCGCCAGGTATTGTAAAGATCAAAGAAACCATCGACCGGGTAGCACCTACCGATGCACGCATTCTTATCACCGGTGAAAATGGCACAGGTAAAGAACTGGTTGCCCGTTGGATTCATGAAAAAAGTAATCGCAGCAAAGGTCAGCTTGTTGAGGTAAACTGTGCTGCAATACCTGCCGAACTCATCGAAAGTGAGCTTTTTGGCCATGAAAAAGGTGCGTTCACTTCCGCCATCAAACAACGTATTGGTAAATTTGAACAGGCACATGGAGGCACGCTGTTTCTCGATGAAATTGGTGATATGCCCCTATCTGCACAAGCCAAAGTATTGCGGGCCTTGCAAGAAAACCGGGTAACGCGGGTGGGTGGAGAAAAAGATATTCAGGTTGATGTTCGTGTGGTTGCTGCTACAAACAAAGACCTGGTGAAAGAAATCGAGGCTGGTAACTTTCGACTCGATTTATACCACCGTTTGAGTGTAATCATCATTCATGTTCCTTCATTGAACAGCCGACAAGAAGATATTCCTTCTATAGCCAATCAATTTCTGCAGACAATTTGTGAAGATTATAATGTCCCTGCCAAACAGTTCTCCAAAAAAGGGCTGGAAGCTTTGCAACAATACAATTGGACCGGCAACATCCGCGAACTTCGCAATGTTGTTGAACGATTGGTCATTTTAGGCGGACAAACAATCAGTGATGATGATGTGGTGACTTACACCCAACCTTTGGGACTTGGACAAAGTAGTGGTGGCTCCTCCTCTGCTTTGGATAATTTACTGGATGATTTCCAGGACTTCCAGCAATTCAAGGACCAGGCAGAGAAGTTGTTTATCGAGAAAAAACTTAAACAACATCACTGGAATGTAGCAAAAACCGCTGAAGTCATTGGAATTCAACGGAGCCACCTATATAATAAGATAGACCGTTATGGTTTAAAACGGGAGGATTAAATACAAGATACAACTACAATTAAAGCTCGTTGTACGCACAACGAGCTTTAATTGTTAAAAAAGCCGATTTTATTTCACTACTTCCACAGCGCCTTTATATTCAGCTGTTTCGGTTTGATCTTTTTGCACTGTTAGCTGATAGAAATAGGTCCCACCTTCTAAATTGGCAGCGTTCCAATTGTTAAGATAGCGTGTGGCTTCATAAACCAACTGCCCCCAACGGTTAAATATTTTCAAATGACCATTGAGGTAATACTCCAAGTTTTCGACAACAAAAAGATCATTTACACCATCCCCATTGGGGCTTACCGCATTAGGAATTTTGATATCCCTTGCTTTCACTGAATAATTCACCCAATTGGAATATGATTTACGTCCACTACCCCCATCAATCGTGATAACCCTGGCCAGGTAATTACCTGGAAGTATTGCTTTTTTAATGGTAATAAAAGTATCCATGGTGGATGCCCCGGACTCAGGAAATTGCCAGCCAACCGGGAAATCCCTTTGTTCATCTTTAAATTGCACAAAATATACTGGATTAGACCAGCCAGTGTATGGTGACCAGTTCAAGGAAATCTCCTGTTTATCGGCATCATCAGGCGGGTTGGCAACCAGCCGAATGGTTCGAAGTTCATTCGAATAGGGATTTCGTGCACCGTTCGTCAGCACAAGATTAGCCCGATAGGCAATGGACTTATCCTTAGGTAAAACCTCAGGTTCCACATCTTTAAAAAAGCGTGCAGCCGGATTGTTTTCTGTATGTTGGATTCTATCGAAATTGCCGCTAATTGCATTTTCCCGCCAGATTAAAAATGCACTGAACCAATTGTAATTCAGTGACTGAGGGTCACTCCAGCTCACGTCTACAGCATTTTGGTTTATAGAATCAACACTTACATTCAACAATGTAAAAGGAATTGTATAATCAGGACAGCCAGAGACCATAAATACCATGGAATCAAATTCTACCATAAAACGTTGGCACTGGTTTCCAAAAGTATCCCCATCGATTCCTTTCCGACTCGTGAGATGGTAAAAGCCGTTGAGATTCATAGGACGAGCTAAAGTCAAAAGAATATCTCTTGTTCTGCCGTCAACACAATTAATAGCCGATGCCGATACAATGGGCACCAATCTTCCATCCGGGTAATACAATCTGAATTCAGAAGCGTCGGAAGAAATAGTGTTACATTGTATTAGCGTATTCAGACGAATACTCAAGTTTAAATCATTGGTACAGGCCCGAGCCAGCGAATCATTCATAAAACTCGGTGTGATATTATCGCAATATCTGCCTGTGCCTAAAACCAATTGAACATCAAAACTCACCCTCCCAACCACAATACCGTTTCGATATTCGGTAACTGTGAGTACTATAACTGATTCTTGACTGGCAGTTGAAATGAAAGAAATATTACCATTATTCTGGTTGACAACGGGTGGCGTGCCATTCACGGGTTGTGCAGCTGAAAAACCAGGCTGATAAGGTGCATTAGCCACGGCCGAAATACGTGCTGGTGTCAAGGCAAAAACCAAGGAGTCGCCGTCTGGTTCATCCACATTGAACAGCACATTCACCGGTTCCAAAATGCAGAAAACAGGTACTTGAAATGTATTGAAGACGGCAGAAGAGTTGTTGATTCCAGCCGCATTATTCACCATACTTTCTACATAAAATTGTGGTTGAGCGACAAGCGTATTGGAATTGTTTCTACAACAAACCCCGTAAGAAAATATCCATTCCTGACAAGTAGCCGCAGCTACGGGTAGCGTAACCACCCCCTCGAGTTCATATTTCTGCACCCCATATCGGTTTCCCCCGGCGCAAGTAGAGGGTTCGTCGGTGCATGGGGTTGGTATTTCGCCCCCGGAACCGGGTAATAAACTCAATTGTGTTGTGCCAGTTACGCCACAATTGTTTCTATAACCGATGTTCACGGTTGAACCAACAGTTGTGGCACATATACATGATCGAATTAAAGTTAGACGTAAGCGATATTGATTCGGACCGATGTTAACATAGGTTATGTTCCCACCAGCCAAATGACATGCCTCAGTGATTGGAGCAAAACCTAGCAGACATAGAAATAGCGCTAGAAATAAATTTCTATTCAAAACCATATCAAAATATTTGCGGTTCTACTTTACTATTTCCAAAGCTCCGTTAAATGCTTCGGTCACAGTTTGGTCTTTTTGAACAACTACTTGATAAAAATAAGTGCCACCTTCGAGATTAGCCGGGCTCCAATCATTCAAATACCTGGCCGATTCATGAACAAGCTGGCCCCAACGGTTATAAACCTTTAAACTGCCATTGATATAGTACTCGAGATTTTCGATGACAAATGCATCGTTTACACCATCCCCATTGGGTGATATCACATTAGGGATTTTCAAATCTCTGGCTCTTACACTAAACTCTACCCAGTTGGAATAAGATTTATAGGTGCCAGATGGATCTACTGTGAGCACACGAGCTAAATATTTGCCGGGTAAAATTGGCTTAGTAAAAGTGATAAAAGTATCGCTCGTGCTTGCATTGGTTTCGGGATATTGCCAGCCCACAGGAAATTCTCGTTGCTGATCTTTGAATTGTACTGTATAAGTTGGATTGGGCCAACCTGCATAAGGCGACCAAGCCAAGGTCATATCCAGATTATCTTCAATATCCCCAGGTGTATCTACCAAATGAATAGTGCTCAGCTCATTCGATAATGGATTGCGAACGCCATTCGTCAGGACCAAATTAACCTTAAAGGAAATCGACCCATCTTTCGGAAGCAGATTTGGTTCTACATCTAAAAATTTACGGGCAGCTGGGCTTGGGTCGGTGTGACGAACCCGGTCGTAAATGCCGGAAACCGGATTTTTACGCCATACCAGGAAGGCATTGAGCCAATTGTAATTCAAACCAACCGGATCACTCCAAATCAATTCTGTGGCATTGTGATTTACCGAGTCTACACTTACATTGAGCAAGTTCAAGGGTACATCATACTCCGGACAGCCTGAGACCTGGTAAACCATGGTATCAAATTCTACCATAAATCGCTGACATTGGTTACCAAATGTATCGCCGTCGGTTCCTTTCCTGGATACCATATAATAGTAGCCACTAATATCCATTGGGCGACCCAGAACCAAACGAATTACTCTTGTTCTGCCTTGAACACAACTATCTGCGAAAGCAGAGACGATTGGAACCAATCGGCCATCGGGATAATAGAGTCGGAATTCCGAAGCATTGGTCGTAACGGTGTTACATTCTATCCTGGTATTCAATCGTACAGTTAGGTTTAAGTCTTGCGAGCAAGCCCTAGCCAATGAATCTGATTGATAGCTTGGGGTTAAATTGTCACAGTATCGCCCTGTTCCCAACACCAGTTGAACATCAAAAGTAACGTATCCAACCATTATTCCATTACGGTACTCAGTAACCCGAAGCACAACGACAGCGTTTTGAGCCATGGTTGAGATAAAGCTAAGATTACCAGTATTTTGATTAATTGCCGGCGGTGTTCCATTGATCGGCTGAGTTGCAGAATAGCCAGCCTGATAAGGGGCATTACCGCCTGCTGCGATTTGTGCAGGAACAAGTGTAAATACCAGGGAATCGCCATCCGGTTCATCGGCATTAAATATCACATTAACTGGCTCCAAAATACAAAATGCCGGTACTTGAAAGGTGTTAAAATAAGCTGAGTTATTGTTGATGCCTACAGCGTTATTCACCATAGATTCGACATAAAAATTAGGCTGACCGGTGAGGGTATTACTGTTGTTCCTACAACACAAATTATAGCTAAAATACCATAACTGGCAGGTTGCAGCTGCGTTTGGCAAGGTTACAACACCTTCATATTCATACTTCTGAACACCATAACGCGTACCATCCAAACATCTCGATGGATCATCGGTACATGGTGTTGGAATCTCGGCGCCGGAGCCTGGTAAAAGTGTAACAGGGATATTGCCCGTAGCTCCACAAGTATTTCTGTAGCCTACTGTTGCTGTTGTTCCTAAGGTAGCACCAGAACAATCTCTAATCAGTGTTAAACGAACTCTATATTGATTTGGGCCTAAATTGACATACGTTATATTACCGCCGGCAACGTGTGTGGCTTCAGCTACTGAAAAACCAGCCAGCAGCATTAACCCAAGAATTACAAGTCTTTTCATCATGTTCGTTAGTTTGACGAAAGATAATACGTGTAGGTTGAATAAGAAATTAAAAGGAGATTGAAAATTGAACCAATTGTCGGTATTAGTATATGATTTTGTCCAAACTCTTTTGCCAAAGTTGAAAAACTTCCTGTGCTTCTGGCAATTTTACAGCATGTATAGGCAGCCGTCTTACTGCTAATTCTTTTAAAAATTCGTCATAAATATCCTGATCACTGAATCCAATCGCCGCGGCGTCGGCACGTGAATTCGCAAAATATATCGCCTCTACCCTGGCCCAATAAGCCGCCGCAAGGCACATTGGACAAGGTTCACAACTGGTATATAAAATACAACCCTTTAATTCAAAACTGCCAAGTTTTTTGGTTGCTCTCCGGATGGCTACCACCTCGGCGTGGGCTGTCGGATCATTCGTTGAAGTAACCCGATTTACTCCTTTTGACAGCACCTTTCCTTCCCTTACAATCACTGCACCAAATGGACCACCTTTATTGGTCGCTACATTTTTGGCTGAAAGTTGAATGGCCAGCTTTAAAAAATGCTCATGTGAAGACATCGGCTTATTTAACAACTTCTACCGGTCCTTTGACGACACCTTTTTCGAATACTTCTACGATACAAAAATAGGTCCCCCCCTCCAATTCAGCAGGCGACCAATCATTTTTATAATCTTTCGACTCATAAACGAGCTGCCCCCATCTGTTAAACAAGCGCACGGTTGAGTTGGGATAAAAATCTATGCCACGTATAAACAGCACATCATTTACACCATCTCCATTTGGAGTGGATACATTAACAATTTCAACATCACGCTGTTCCTGGGTGTATTTCAAATAATTTGAAACCGACAATCGATTATCTGATGACTCCGTTTCTACTTTCAAGAGAAATGTCTCCGGAGATTTTTGTTTTTCATAAACAAAAGAAGTATCCAGTGTAGATGCAATAGCCACCCAGTTCGTGTCTTTCGCATTGGCTTCATAAATGAGATAACGTGGGTTGTTCCACATTAAATAAGGACTCCATTCGATTTTCGAACTTCCTCTCATGCCATTGAACAAGGTTCCATCGCCATTACGCAAAAAGATGTGGGTAATGGAATCACTAGGAGTTCCGAGTGGGTAATATTTAAGTTTTAATCTCACCCGCCAATCGCGGCGCTCATAGGAAGGATCGTAATTCTGAATGACCACAGAGGTATCATACGCATTAAAAATCTCTGCCAATGTAAACCAGTTGCTGCCACCGAAAGTGTCGTTCACTGCAATATGGTAAGCCTCGAAAAAGGCTAAATTTAAGGTATCCGGGAATTTCCAACTAATGGCTATTCGCTCATTATCAATGACGGAGACATTCGTCATTATCACGGGATCTTCATATTCATAACAATCTCTCACCCTAACGAGTACTGTGTCAAACGCATTTCGGAAAGCAGTACAGTTACCAATAGTATTACCGTCGTATCCGATACGTTGTACTAAAAAGTACTCCTCTTCAAAAATGAGTGGATTCGTAATTGAAATGATGAGCGTATCCGTATTGTTGTTTGTGCAGTTATATCGCACTTTATGAATTGGTATCAGCCGACCTGCCGAATCGTATAACCTAAAGTCGGTACCATTGCTATCAACAGTACTGCAAAACACCGGTGTGTTCAATGCTACTGTGATGGTTGTATCATAACAAATACCGTCAACAATAGGATAATCCTGCCTGCTGGTATCAATGGTTAATACACGAATAGTGTCTAAAGAGCCGGCACAAAAATTTTGTGGTGTAAACCTCCATGATTCCTGATTTGCTGTAAACGAAATAGCATTTCTATTGAGAACTACCGCAGCTATTGTTCCTGTGAGATTGTGTAAGCCATGAATAGAATTGCCATTTTGCCAGGTCGGACAAGTTGGTTTCGAGAAAAGGTGGTTTTCGACTGTATTGGTTGTTTCATTTAAGACAATCTGAAAGGTACCTAACAATTGGTTACATGCACCTCCAAAGAGGGAAATATCCAGAAAAGTAACAACCAATTGCCTGCAAGGAGCTATTCCTCTGGTTTGATAAAATACGTTCGTACTAGAGCCAAAGGGCAGCCAATCTTCGAATGGCCCCATGATGCAGTTTTTACAATACGAGGCTGTAGGTGAAGGAATTGTGGCACTGATGCTCCAGCTGCCTGGTTGCCCCGGAGAAAAACTCACCCAGCCATTCGAGCCTATCCAGAATTGGTTGTAGGTATTCCCATAAAAACAAAAATCAAAACCTATCGGAAATGGACCATATACCTGGTCATCAACCATATTTTCGACCGGTGTTCCAGCGGTAGACAAAAAAGTAAAAGAAGGAATACGTTGAACGGTATAATTCTGTGCAGAGAGTTTCATCGCACTCAACAGGCAGATGAAAAAAATAACTTTTATCTTTTGGAGCATCACTTTCAAATCGGTCGATATTGACAAATATAAACAATGAGCTGAAGTATAACCACCCTGGAAATTAAAAACCGCTTAATGTTCTGGTTTTCTTTTCTGCATTTCCTCAGCGGCCGTGCTGATTAGAAAGGAAAATCAAGTATTTTTGCGCTTCGCATGAAAAACATCCGGAATTTTTGCATTATCGCCCACATTGACCATGGGAAAAGCACCCTGGCCGATCGTTTATTACAAATTACCAAAACGGTAGATGACAGGAACCTGCAAGCGCAGACCCTGGATGATATGGATTTGGAACGCGAACGAGGCATTACGATTAAAAGTCATGCGATCCAAATGGACTATTATCAGGATAAAGAACATTATATTCTTAATCTGATTGACACCCCGGGCCATGTTGATTTTTCATACGAGGTATCGCGTGCCATTGCCTCCTGTGAAGGTGCGCTATTGATTGTTGATGCCTCTCAAGGCATACAGGCACAAACCATTTCGAACCTTTACCTGGCCTTAGATCATGACTTGAAAATCATACCGGTACTGAATAAAATGGATTTGCCTGGTGCCAATCCGGAGGAAGTCAAAGACCAAATCGTAGACCTAATTGGCTGTGACCGGGATGAAATTATTCCTGCCAGCGGAAAAACCGGTTTTGGAGTAGATAAGATACTCGAAGCCATTGTAGCACGTATTCCTGCGCCTGTTGGCGACCCAAATGCCCCGCTTCAAGCGTTAATTTTTGATTCTGTCTACAACAACTATAGAGGTATCATCGCCTATTTTAAAGTTTCCAACGGTAGTATTAAAAGTGGTGACCGGGTAAAATTCTTTAATACCAACAAAGAGTACTTCGCTGAAGAAATCGGCATTCTGAAAATGAAAGGCGAACCTCGTCAGGAAGTTAAAACCGGCGACGTTGGATACATCATTTCGGGCATTAAACTTGCCAAAGAAGTCAAAGTTGGTGATACCATCACTACAGTTGAAAATCCAAGCACCCAGGCCATTCAAGGTTTTGAAGAAGTGAAACCTATGGTTTTTTCCGGCATATACCCGGTTGACACCGAAGATTACGAAGAACTGCGGGATGCCATGGAAAAACTCCAGCTGAACGATGCCTCTCTCGTGTTTGAAGCCGAATCGTCGGCTGCGCTCGGCTTTGGTTTCCGATGTGGTTTTCTGGGCATGTTGCATATGGAAATCATCCAGGAAAGACTGGAGCGTGAATTTGATATGACAGTAATAACCACTGTCCCCAACGTATCCTATTTCTGCTACAATACCAAAGGCGACAAAAGTATTGTCAACAACCCCTCCGACCTCCCCGACCCCAGTAAAATTGCTTCCATCGAAGAGCCATACATCAATGCCCAGGTAATTACCAAGTCGGAATATATCGGTGTAATTATGGATTTATGTATGAACAAAAGAGGCATACTTAAAAACCAGATTTACCTGACTACCGACCGGGTAGAACTCACTTTTGAAATGCCATTGGGTGAGATTGTATTCGATTTTTACGATAAGCTGAAGTCCATTTCCAGAGGTTATGCTTCTTTCGATTATCATACAATCGGCTACCGGGAGTCACGCTTAGTTAAGCTCGACATCCGACTGAACGGTGATCCGGTAGATGCGCTCTCCTGTTTGATTCACGCCGATAAAGCCTATGAATTGGGAAAACGTATGTGTGAAAAGTTGCGTGAATTATTGCCACGACAACAATTCGACATTGCTATTCAGGCTTCAATCGGTGCAAAAATCATCGCCCGAGAAACCATCAAAGCCATGCGCAAAGATGTTACAGCCAAATGTTATGGCGGTGACATTTCACGCAAGCGCAAACTCCTCGAAAAGCAGAAAAAAGGTAAAAAACGCATGCGCCAAATAGGCAATGTTGAAGTTCCACAAAACGCCTTCCTGGCCGTACTAAAGCTCGACTAAATGATACTGATCGACGGGAAAGCCACAGCAACAGTCATTAAGACCGAAATTAAGGCGGAAGTAGAAAAAATGCTTGCCAGTGGTCAAAAAAGGCCACATTTGGCCGCAATACTCGTTGGTCACGATGGAGGCAGCGAAAGTTATGTGGCCCACAAAATCAATGATTGTGCAGAGGTTGGTTTTACATCGAGTCTCTTACGCTTTGAAGATAATATCAGTGAAGCTGAACTGCTCGCTTCCGTCTGCCAGCTTAATGATGACAAGAACATAGATGGCTTCATTGTCCAGCTCCCGCTTCCGAAGCATATATCGGTAGACAGGGTGATTGAAACCATTCACCCAGCTAAGGATGTAGATGGCTTTCATGCCGTAAATGTGGGACGAATGGCGCTTGGTCTCCCCTGCTATTTACCTGCAACTCCACATGGAGTTTTACAATTACTTGAACGTCATAACCTTAAAACATCTGGCAAACATTGTGTAATTGTTGGAAGAAGCAATATAGTTGGATCACCGCTAAGCATTTTGTTGGCTCGAAATGCCGAACCGGGGAATTGTACGGTTACATTGTGTCACAGTCGTACCCCTGATCTCGCCTATCATACCAAACAAGCCGATATAATTATTGCCGCATTGGGAAAACCCGGCTTTATTACTGCCGATATGGTCAAACCAGGTGCAATTGTTATCGATGTAGGAACAACCAGAGTAGTGGATAGCACTAAAAAATCAGGCTTCCGCCTCGCTGGTGATGTCGTTTTTGACGAGGTGGCCTCTAAGAGCAGCGCCATTACACCGGTACCGGGTGGCGTAGGCCCTATGACTAGAGCAATGTTGCTTGTAAACACGCTTAAAGCTGCAAAAAAGGAGATTTATGGCGGATAAACTACCCGTCATGGAGGCCTTCTACACCATACAAGGTGAAGGTAAAAATACCGGTAAAGCTGCCTTTTTTATTCGACTGGCGGGCTGTGATGTTGGCTGCAGTTGGTGTGACGTTAAAGAATCCTGGCCGGCGGAAGCACATCCTAAGCTTAAGGTGGATGAGCTTGTGAATGCAGCACTTGCATTTCCTGCCAAAAATGTTGTCATCACCGGAGGTGAGCCATTGATGTACGATTTAGCACCGCTGACTTCCGCTTTAAAAGTAGCCGGCTTTTATGTGATGCTTGAAACCAGCGGAGCTTATCCCCTCTCCGGCAGCTTTGACTGGATTTGTGTTTCTCCCAAAAAGTTCAAAGCACCGCTCGACCATGTACTTCAGGTGGCCGACGAATTAAAAGTTATCGTTTATAACCAGAATGATTTGGTTTGGGGACCTGCATTTGCTCCCGCTTTAAAAAATGACTGTTACAAATTACTGCAGCCCGAATGGAGTCGGGAAACTAAAATGACACCTTTAATCGTTGATTTTGTGAAGAATAATCCGGATTGGCAAATATCTTTACAGACGCACAAATACATGCAAATTCCTTGATTCAGGTGCTAAAAATCCGTTGTTTCTTCTTTTTAATCGTCTTTGGCTTTCTCTTAGGGACTACATATGAGTTAAAAGCACAGTACAAAGCTCCTGCAAAAGCTCAAAACGCCTACAATGAAGCCTTACGTGAAATAAACAAAGGGGAATACGAGCAGGCTATTAAATCTTTAAAAAAACTTATCAAAAAATTCCCGGAATACGATAAGGCAATTCTAACCTTATCTGATTTATTGCTATACCAAAAAAAACAGGAGGAGGCTTATGATTATTACAAGCTCTTAACCGAAACTGCACCTTCATTTTCATATAAGCCTTGGTTTGCTTTGGGTAAACGAGCGCTAGAATCGGCAGATTACGAAAAAGGTAGCTATTACTTCGGTCAACTACTCAGCCTGACTCAAGCGCCCAAAAACATCGGTTTAGACGCTGAACTTTACCTGTCTCAATGCAATTTTGCCATTTTAGCGCGCAAGCAACCGGTCGACTACAATCCGTTTAATATGGGTGACAGCATCAATAGCGAAGTTGATGAGTATTTACCAAGTCTAACGGCAGATGACGAAACACTGATTTTCACCCGAAGAACACCTCAAAGTGAAGATTTTTATGTAAGCTACAGAATCGATAGCCAGTGGACTTTGGCTGAACCCATGCCTAAACCATTGAATTCTGTCCAAAATGAGGGGGCACATTGTCTTACAGCTGACGGCAATACCATGTTTTTTACTGCTTGTTATCGCAATGACACTTATGGTGGTTGTGATCTTTATTACAGCAAAAAAACCGTATTTGGCTGGGACCGCCCGGTTAATCTCGGAGCTACCATCAATACAGAGCACTGGGAGAGTCAACCAACTATTTCTTATGACGGTAAAACCTTATATTTTATCTCTAACCGACCAAGTGGCTACGGTGGTAGTGATATTTGGTTCTCCAAACTTCAGGCTGATAGCAGTTGGGGCGCACCTGAAAACCTAGGGCCAGTAGTCAATTCACGTAAGGACGATATCTCCCCTTATATCCATCCAGATGATCAAACCTTATATTTTGCCTCTGAAGGACTGCCGGGAATGGGCAAACTTGACATTTATTTCAGTAAACGTGGCCGGGATGGTCAGTGGGAAACACCTGTAAATTTGGGTTATCCCATCAATACTGAAAAGGACGAAAGTAGTTTGTTCGTTAATTTATCCGGCCGCATCGCTATGTTCTCATCTCAAGCCAGAGACAGTAAAGGTGCCAACGATATCTATTATTTCGAGCTACCTGAAACACTTCGCCCGGAGAAGGTTATTTATGTGAAAGGCGAAGTCAGAGACAAATTTGATAAACGGCCACTTAACAGCTTGGTAGATGTGGTTGATTTGAACACCGGTAATGTTGTTCATAGTGCTGAAACCTTCGTAACAGATGGCAAATTTCTGATAAGTTTGCCTGCCGGCAAAAGTTTTGCCTTTAATGTGAGTCGTCCTGGCTATTTACTCTATTCCGAAAACTTTACAGTCGACACTGCTCAATCTGCCTCTACTGTCTACAATATCGCACTTGAAAAAATTCAGTTGGGTAGTGAAGTTGTTCTGAAAAACATTTTTTATCAAACCAATGCCTTTACATTGGAAGAAAGATCAACAACTGAATTGGAAAAACTCAGCCGTTTCCTGCAAAAAAATCCAACTATGGTCGTTGAGATTCAAGGACATACCGACAATGTAGGAAGCAGAAGTTACAATAAGGAGCTGAGTCATAACCGTGCAAAAACAGTTTATGAAGCCCTACTTTTGCAGGGTGTGCAAGCTAGACAATTGGTTTTCCAAGGCTACGGAGATAGCCAGCCCGTGGCCGATAATTCAACGGAAGCCGGAAGAGCCACCAATCGCCGCACCCAATTTAAGGTGCTGAAGCTCTGATTTTAGCTTGGTTTTACCACCTGCCGGATACGAACCAATTGATCCAAAAGCGCTTCCAGCTTATCCAATTTCAACATATTTGCACCATCGCTCAATGCGTTGGCTGGATCAGGATGCGTTTCTAAAAACAACCCATCCGCACCTGTGGCAATGGCTGCTTTGGCTATAGTCGCTATCAACTCCGGTTTACCTCCAGTAACTCCCGATGGTTGGTTGGGCTGTTGTAAACTGTGTGTAATATCCATGACAACAGGTAATCCGGTCTTTTGCATTTCAGGTATCCCCCTAAAGTCAACCACAATATCACCATAACCAAACATGGTGCCCCTGTCCGTTAGCATCACATACGGATTACCTGCTTCGAGTACCTTATTGGCTGCGTGTCGCATGGCATCCGGCGCCAAAAACTGTCCTTTTTTAATATTCACCCAGCGGTTCGTTGCTGCGGCTGCAAGTAAAATATCGGTCTGGCGACATAAAAATGCCGGTATTTGCAGTATATCCACATATTCTGCTGCCATTTCTGCTTCGTTTGCGGCATGAATATCCGTCACCACCGGAATATTGAATGTTTTACTGACCTTACCCAGCATTTTTAGGGCTGATTCATCACCAATGCCTGTAAACGAATCGTTACGTGAACGGTTTGCCTTGCGGTAAGATGCCTTAAACACATAGGGTATCTGATACTTTTCGCTAAGTAATTTTACTTTTTCAGCTACCTCCATGACCAGTTTTTCGGATTCCACTACACAAGGACCAGCCAAAAGAAAAAAATTGTCAAGCGGATTTTGGTCGTACAGTAAAGGGAGCTTTTTCATGCTGCAAAGCTAGGTAAAAGCTCCCATAGCGAAGATGCTGCTCAGGCGAAATTGTCGGGTGGGTTTTTAGCATTATTTCTGAACATGGATGCCCGGATGCCGAAACGTTCGTGGAAGCGTACACTGAAATAAGAAACGCTCCTGAATCCGGTGAGCGATGCCACTTCGGAAACATTGCCTTTTTTATCCTTCAAAAGTTGTTTGGCCACTTGCAAGCGATATTCCCTGATGTACTGTTTCGGTGACAAACCTACTAAACGCCTTAATCGCCTGTCGAGCTGAGATGTGGAGGTTGCCCCGACAAATGCCAACTGGTGTACGTTCAAAGCTACATTACTCAAATTAGCTTTGATGTAAGTGTTGATTTTTTGCAAAAAATGTTCATCCTCTGAAGGCAAATCATAAAAATGTTCAGGCATTAATACCCTGCGGCTGCTGTAATCGTCCCAAGCCGCCCGGTTACGCAACACCCCTCTGACCAACGCACTCAGAAATTCGGGATGCTCGTCCAATTCTATTAAACCATCTGCGCCATAGTTCATTGCGAGTAAACGGTCGCTCAGGTTGGCTTTATTCATAACCACCAGAGTAGGAATATGCCGGATGGCTTTGGTACTTTTCATTTGTTCTAAAAGAAGCAGCCCCTGACTATAGGGAGGTTCATGCACACACAAGACCATATCAGGCATTTGAGATTTCATTTCGGCAAGCAGGTTCTCCGGCTTTTGAAATGGAAGAAGTTTGTAGCCTTTGTCCAGACGACTACCGATCTGCTTCTGGTTGATACCTTGACCCTCCAGTAAGAAAAGCTGATTAGATTTCATGGCTTTTTCCTTTTATCTGATTTTGAAAGCTTGGGGCAATTTAGGACGACTTATAGGCAGCAACTGCATCTTACCACTTTACAAATTGCTATACAAAGCACTATACAGATCAATATACAAGCGCCAAAAAATGCTGTTATAAATTCAAAAAAGCACTATTTTGGAGGAAATAGTTCGCATGCAAATCACTGGACATCTCATTGATCTTCACCGGAATGCTACTTACGGCGCCAATCTCAGCATGAGCAACGGCTTCATCACCGATATACAAACTGCCGAAATTCCCAGCGATGCGCCTTATATACTGCCGGGTTTCATTGATGCTCATGTACATATCGAAAGTAGCCTGCTTGTCCCATCGGAGTTCGCTCGTTTGGCCGTGAGGCACGGCACGGTGGCTACCGTTTCCGACCCACATGAAATAGCGAATGTACTTGGTGAAGCCGGCGTATTATATATGCTTGATAATGCCAAAACAGTTCCATTCAAATTTTTCTTTGGTGCGCCATCCTGCGTACCAGCAACAGCTTTTGAAACAGCAGGCGCCATAATCGACGCCGAGACCGTAAACCGCCTTCTCCAGCGACCGGATATATGGTACCTCAGTGAAATGATGAATTACCCGGGTGTTATTTATGACGACCCCGAGGTAATGGCCAAGATTTATTTTGCGCATGCAGCCGGGAAACCGGTAGATGGCCATGTGCCTGGTGTTAGAGGGGCTGATCTGATCAAATACCAGGCAGCTGGCATAAGCACCGATCATGAATGTTTTAGTCTGGATGAGGCCCGAGATAAGGCAGCCTTAGGCATGAAAATTCTGATCAGAGAAGGTTCAGCAGCAAAAAATTTTGATGCACTTCATCCCCTTTTTCTGGAATATCCGGAACTGTTGATGTTTTGTAGCGACGATAAACATCCCGATGATTTGCTTGTCGGCCATATCGACCAATTGGTAAAAAGAGCAATCAAGCTGGGTTATAATCAATACGATGTACTCCGAGCAGCCTGTTTACATCCCATTCAACATTATAAACTGCCGGTTGGTCAACTGCGTATTGGCGATCCTGCAGATTTCATACTCATTGATCATCCAGATAAATTCAATATTCAATCAACTTATATTCAAGGTAAGCTTGTAGCTGAAAATGGTAAAACCTTATTCTCTACAAAAAAGGCGGAGGAACCAAATCATTTTCATCCGTACCGTATCCATGAAAATGATCTTCAAGTAGCGGCAAGTGGAAAAAATATTCGGGTTATCCAGGCTATGGAAGGGCAATTGATAACCCACGAACTGGAACTGGATGCATGTTTAAAAGCTGGTAAGGCAATTGCTGATCCCTCCCGAGATCTCCTTAAACTTGTAGTGGTCAACCGCTATCAAAAAAAACCGCCGGCTATTGCCTTTATTCAGGGTTTTGGGTTAAAACATGGGGCCTTTGCAAGTACTGTAGCCCATGATTCCCACAATATTGTAGCTGTTGGCACAGATGAAGCTGCTTTGGCTGCGGCTATTCATACTTTAATGGAGAGCCAAGGTGGTATATGTTGCGTAGGTAAGGAGGGCATTTCAGCTTTACCATTAAGCGTAGCCGGACTTATGAGTAGCGGTTCAGGCGAAGAGGTAGCTGCAGCCTACCAGGCTATTGATGCTGAGGTGAAAAAGCTGGGGAGCACGTTGAAAGCACCCTTTATGACCTTGTCTTTTATGGCCTTGCTGGTAATTCCACAATTAAAATTAAGTGACCTCGGCTTGTTTGATGGTCGTACTTTTACATTTACCAAACTTTTTAAAGACACGTGAAACTTCTCTTATTGCATGGTGCATTGGGTGCATCTGTTGATTTTGATGGACTCATACCGCATTTTCCGGCACATTGGGAAATTCATCGGTTAGATTTTGTAAACCATGGCAACGGACCATTCACCGATGACCCATTGAGTATCGCGGCTTTTGGCGGCCAGGTTTCGGAATACATCGATATTCATAATTTAAACGACGTCCATATTTTTGGTTATAGTATGGGTGGCTATGTAGCCTGTTGGTTAGCGAGGCGTGAATCAGAGCGAATAAAAGCCATCTATACCCTTGGCACCAAATTTATCTGGAGCCCGGAGAGTGCGACTGCAGAGACCACCAAACTGGATCCCCGTATCATTTTAAGCAAAGTACCTGAATTTGCCGAGGCTCTAAATAACAAACACCTTACAGTAAATTGGCAACTTTTGCTCAGTCAAACTGCCAATTTAATGACAGGATTAGGCGCTCATCCTGCCTTGCAGTTGGAGGATTATAGCCAAATTAGACTTCCTGTTGTGGTCGCACGAGGTGAATTTGATAAAATGGTCCCCGAAATAGAACAACAGCAGGTGGTTGATGCCTTAGCCAATGGCATGGCAGAAACCCTCGCCCAAACGGCTCACCCCTTACAACAAGTTAATCCTGTTTTATTGGTTGAAAGATTGAAAGCCTTTTTTGAAGCCAACTAAATCAAACTTACCTCCTTAGAACGAAACAGAAATTTTATCTTTGAATCAAACCATAAATTGTACACCATGAAAATGACCTGGATTAAATCAGTATTATTAATTGTTGCAGTTACCTCATTGGTGGCTTGTAGCAATGAAAACACCGAAAAAAGTAGTGTTCCTGAAGAAAGCACAGCAGAGAGTACAGAGGTAGCTGTCGAAGAACCTGCTACAACCGGGGAAAATGTTGAAGCCACTCAACCAACTGAAAAAGCACCCGTTAAAGCTGTGATCAGCAACGAACCTAAAGCGGCTACGAAGGCAACAAAAACGGAAGAAAATGTTGCTCCTAAAAAATCTGCCGCTAAAACCCTTACTGCACCTGCCGACGAAGAGGCACCGGCAACAACTACAGAACGTCGCGCTAGCGAATAATTTTTCCGGCAATGATCACGTGCTGAATGTGATCTGTACCAAATGCATAGGGTAAATACGCCCAGGAAGGCAAACGTTTCGTAATGATGACGTTTGCCTTCTTTTTTGGGGTGATGGTTCCTAAACTTGCTTCGAGTTGCATGGCTCTTGCTGCATTAAGTGTGGCTGCATTTAAGGCTTCTTCAGGCAATAAACGCTGCTGAATACAGGCCAAAGACAATAAAAATGGTACTTTTCCCGCCGGTGAACTGCCCGGATTATAATCGCTGCCAAGAGCAACAGGCAAACCATTGTCGATCATTCGGCGTGCCGGTGCATAGGGAATTCTCAGGTAGAACGAACAGGAAGGTAATACAGTAGGCATAGTCTCGCTACCTCTTAAGGCGTCGAAATCGGCATCATCCATAACTTCTAAATGATCTACTGATACAGCCCCTCCTTTTACGGCAGCGGCAATTCCGCCTAAAGCGGTAAATTGATTAACATGCAGTTTGGCAGGCAATCCGTATTTGCGACCAGCAGCCATTATCTCCTCCATTTCGGCAACTGTAAAGTAGTTCTGCTCACAGAAAACGTCTACAAAATCGGCTAATCCCTCTGCCGCAGCCTCCGGGATCAATCTGTCAGTCAGCAGTTTGAGCCAAGCTGCCCGGTCGGTTTTATACGCCAGCGGAAGTGCGTGAGCACCCAACAAAGTAGCTTTAATGGTGGCCGGATAATTCGATTTCAAACGTTGAATCACACGTAACATCTTCAATTCATCAGCATAGGTCAGGCCGTAGCCGCTTTTGATTTCGATTGCACCTGTCCCCGACTGCATTACTTCTTCCAAACGACAAGCGGCTTGTTCATAGAGCGCTTCTTCAGAAGTTTGCTGCAATCTGGCTGCCGAATTGAGTATGCCGCCACCCCTGGCTGCAATTTCTTCATAGCTTAATCCATTGATTTTATCAACGAACTCCAATTCCCGACTACCTGCAAATACAATGTGACTATGCGGATCACAAAATGCGGGAAAGACATAACCACCGGCTGCATCTATCACTTGGTCGGCGCGTTCAGGTGCTTTATCCATAGGGCCATATGCCACTATTTGGTCGGCTTCCAGAAGTAAATAGGCGTTTTCAATTTCAGGCCAATGCGCCATGGCTTCGCCCGCTAAATAGGCAGGCGGAGAATCGTAAACCTGGCCTAAACGACCAATATTTGTTAGGAGAAGTGAGGACATGGTCTTAAAAAGATACGAGGAGCTGAATTACTCAACTCCTCGTACGAAAGTAACAAAAAACTGATTTACTGTCCTTGCGACATCGAATAACCAGGCTGATTGTCGAAATAATAAAGGTTTTCAGTTTTAACGAAATCGTAACCAGCCGCTTCGAAACGCTGTAGCAGTTTTAATATTTCACGATGAGAAGCTCCGGTATCTTTGTCGGTGGCTTCAAAGCGACAGCGCCAATGATCGCTGCAAAAGGTCTCCGGACGACCATTCGGCCATACTTGCACACCCCTATTAGAAATGCCGTTTAATTTTAATCCAGGCTCAACCAAAGCAGAAATTGCCGCTCCTAAGTCGTTGGCACTGCCATTTTTCCAATCCAGAAATACATCAACACCCATCAATTTTTTCTTTTCAACCGAATAGCTCAGCTGCCATTCAGAAGGGTTGATGCGGTTGATATTATCAGCAAACTTCACCGCATGCATTTTTTCCGGGTTTTTTCCCAAACGTTTGATCAATTCATCGGTAAACTCTCGCGTGCCAACTAATTTTTTACTCAGACCATCCTTATAAATATCAGCCGTATGAATTCCTTCTTCGATAGTGCGTAACCAGGCATTTTGAATCAGACTGGCGACTTTGGGTTGGTTGATATGCACCAACATCATCACCGCCGATAACAGCAAGCCGGATGGATTCGCTATGTCTTTTCCAGCAATGGTAGGTGCCGAACCGTGAATGGCTTCAAACATAGCCCCCTGGTCGCCGATATTAGACGAACCACCTATACCCACTGAGCCGGAAATTTGTGCAGCGATATCCGAAAGAATATCACCATACAGATTAAGGGTAACGATAACATCGAACATTTCGGGACTATCAGCTAACCGAGCCGCGCCGATGTCGATAATGATGCTATCCGCTTGAATTTCGGGGTATTCCCGGGCGATTTTATCGAAAATACGATGGAAAACGCCGTCGGTGAGCTTCATGATATTATCC
The DNA here is from genome assembly GCA_036787895.1 of Bacteroidota bacterium. GTDB lineage: Bacteria > Bacteroidota > Bacteroidia > UBA7662 > UBA7662 > UBA7662. The sequence continues at coordinate 345,137 of DAIQOK010000001.1, forward strand.
TTCACAAAACAAGTCACCTTTTTGCGGCGATTATTTCGAGCATATTCGAAGGCATAACGAATGATTTTCTCCGAGCCCGGTTCCGAAATCAGCTTCAAACATTGATAAACCTGATTGGTCTGGCGGTATTCGATGCCGGCATACAAATCTTCTTCGTTCTCCCGAATGATGACCACATCCATATTCGGAAAACGAGTAAACACATAAGGATCGTAAGCTACACAGGGTCGAACGTTGGCAAAAAGGCCCAAGGTTTTACGCGCAGTTACGTTTAGCGACTTATAACCTCCACCGAATGGTGTGGTGATGGGCGCTTTTAAAAAAATCCGTGTCCGCAACAATGATTCCCAGCTTTCTTCGGAAATACCGGCGGTGTTCCCAGCCAGATATACCTTCTCACCAATGTCGATGGTTTCGATTTCAATTTGAGCACCGGCTGCTTCAAGTACGCGCAAAGTCGCTGTCATAATTTCAGGACCAATACCGTCGCCATAGGCCACGGTGATAGGAGTTTTCTGTGCCATAAATCGTTGTTTGCGGCTGCAAAAATAGGCCAAAAACCTTTAAAATCATAAGAAAATGCGGAAATTGCAGCCAATTCGCCTAAAGACAAGTTTTTCAATGGTGTAACGTTAAAGTTAGCTTAAGGGCGTTTTAGCTCTTGTTCAACTTCTTTAAATTTGTCTCAACCAATCGATCCGATATGTCAACATTAAAATCTAAACTCCTTCAGTTTACTTTTTTTCTGAGCGCTGCTTTTCTGGCTGGATTGGCAGGCGCCTACACGCTCAAAAATTTGAATGGCGATAATCAGGCTGTTGGTTTCGAATCTCGCTTAGATGAATCCATTACGGCATCCCGCTTACCCGTAAACCACACTATTTCGGGTGGTTTAACGCTGCCATTTGACTTTACAACAGCCGCAGATTTAAGTACCAAGGCGGTAGTTTACATCAAAACCACCTCCAATGTTCCACAACAGTCGTTCAACGATTGGTTCTTTGGCGATTTTTTCAGCAACCGCCAACAATCGGTTATAAGCTCTGGCTCAGGGGTTATATTATCTGAAGATGGCTATATCGTTACCAATAACCATGTGGTTGAGAAGGCGATAAAAGTGGAGATAGTGCTAAACGACAAACAAGCCTACGAGGCCAAAGTAATTGGCACCGACCCTTCCACAGATATCGCTTTACTTAAGGTGGAAGCTAAGGGATTACCCACTATCCATGTGGCAAATTCAAATCAGGTTCGTGTCGGCGAATGGGTATTAGCTGTCGGCAATCCTTTTAATCTTACGTCGACCGTTACCGCCGGCATTGTAAGTGCCAAAGGCCGTAACCTGAACATACTCAACAACATTGCTCCTATTGAAAGCTTTATTCAGACAGATGCAGCCATTAATCCAGGTAATTCAGGGGGTGCCTTGGTAAATGCAAAAGGAGAATTGGTTGGCATCAATACCGCCATTCTCAGCAGAACCGGAGCTTATAATGGCTATGGATTTGCGGTTCCCAGCAACATTATGAGCAAAATTGTGCGCGATCTAAAGGAGTTCGGCAGTGTGCAACGCGCCTTTTTTGGGGCAGATGTGCTCGACATCGACGCCAAACTCAAGGCAAAACTCAAACTCAACGAATTTAAAGGCGTGTACATAAACGGCGTGGCCGGCTATGGCCCAGCCAAAGATGCCGGCTTGAAAGAAGGCGATGTGTTGCTCAGCTTTAATAATGTTCCAGTCGACAGCAAAGCTGCTTTTGACGAGCAACTGAGTTATTACCGGCCCGGTGAAAAAGTCAGTCTTACTTATATGCGCGACAGCAAAGAAAAAGCCACGGTTATGTTGCTTACGAATACAGAAGGCACTACAGAAGTCTTAAAAAGTGAAGCCATACACAGTGCCAAACTCGGTGCTGATTTTGAGCCCATCAGCAAACTGGAAAAGGATAAATTTAAGGTGAGTGGCGGCGTACGTATTATCAATGTAAGCTCAGGTTATATAGCACGTTTAGGTTTGCGCGACGGCTACATTATCACCCACATTAACAAAACCCCAATAAATACGGCAGCTGAAGCCATTGATATACTTGAAAATATACGAGGAAATATCAGCATTGAGGGATTGGATCAAAACGGGCGTAAATCTTACTTCTCCTTTTACACCTATTGATAACAGAAAATTAATTGTGAGTTCAAGGAATGGCTTCATTCTATCGTATAAATGCGATAGATTTGTGGCATGCAAAAACGTTTGAAGTTTCTCGATCGCTATTTGACACTTTGGATATTCCTAGCGATGCTTCTTGGCGTGTCTTTGGGTTATTTTTTCCCAGGTGTCAGCCAATTCATTGATCGTTTTAGTGTAGGAACTACCAATATCCCTATCGCCATTGGCCTCATCGTAATGATGTATCCTCCTTTGGCTAAAGTTCAATTTGAGCGTTTAAAACATGTCTTCAGAGATTTTAAGCTGATGCGTATTTCCCTCCTCCTTAATTGGCTGGTTGGGCCGCTGTTGATGTTTTTGCTAGCCATTCTCTTCTTGGGAGGCGAACCAGCCTATATGAGTGGACTCATTTTAATTGGTTTGGCGCGATGTATTGCCATGGTATTGGTCTGGAACGAATTGGCACAGGGCAACCGGGAATATGCGGCTGGATTGGTAGCTCTAAACAGCATTTTTCAGCTACTGACCTATGCTATTTTCGCCTGGTTTTTCATCAGCCTGCTACCTGGCTGGCTGGGCATGGAAAGCCTCGCTATCAACATCAGTATGCAGCAAATTGCCGAAAGTGTAGCCTTGTATTTAGGTTTGCCTTTCTTGCTGGGGTATCTGTCCCGCAAAATAGGCATGAAACACAAGGGAGAACAGTGGTATAATACCCATTTTATTCCGCTGATAAGCCCATTCACCCTCTATGCTTTGCTATTTACCATCGTGCTCATGTTCAGTTTAAAAGGAGAATTGATAGTAGAATTGCCTTGGGATGTGTTAAAAATTGCCATTCCACTGGTCATCTACTTTTTCGTGATGTTCCTGATTAGTTTTTGGCTGTCAAAAAAAGCCGGGGCTGATTACGGGCAGAACGCAGCTATTTCTTTTACTGCGGCAGGCAATAATTTTGAGCTTGCCATTGCAGTAGCTATAGCCGTATTTGGCCTAAATTCTGATCAGGCTTTTACCGGAGTAATCGGACCGTTGGTTGAAGTTCCTGCACTTATATTGATGGTTAGGGTGTCATTCTGGCTTAAAAAGAAATTTTATAACTCATTATAAAACCTACATGCATGGGAATAAGTAAAACAGAAAATTTCGGCAACGACCTCAATGAACTTGCTGCCATCACCAAAGCTTTGGGGCATCCTGCACGTCTGGCTATACTCAACCATTTGATGCGCACCAACAGCTGCGTTTGTGGAGATATTGTCGACGTTTTACCACTGGCACAGGCCACCGTATCCCAGCACCTGAAAGCGTTGAAGGAAGCTGGATTAATCCAGGGCGAAATAAGTGGCACCAGTGTTTGTTATTGTATACATGGTGAAAATTGGCTGAAATACAGTCAATGGGTGAGTTCCTTTTTTGGTCAGTTTGACCCGGTTAGTGGTAAATGTTGTTAGAAAATGTTCCTAACGCTTTCCAATCGACTACAGCAACTGGCTACTCAGCCTCTTGCGTTGAGTGAAGCACGTTTAAAAATTTTAAACAAGCTCATTGCCCATCTCCGACAAAAAAAGCAAGCCAACTCGGGAATCTTGCTCAATTTTATTTGCACCCACAATTCCCGACGCAGTCATTTAGCCCAAGCTTGGGCTTATGCCTGGGCTAAATATTATCAAATCGAGCAGCTCGAGCTGTATTCCGGAGGTACCGAAGCCACAGCATTTCATCCGAATTCAGTTCAAGCGCTACAAGCTGATGGTTTTAAAATCGAAGCTCAGGATAGCAGTGATAATCCAAAATATCTGCTGCAAACAGCAACAACAGATATAGGATTGTGGATGTATTCCAAAAAATTCGATACAGCTGAAAATCCAACCAATCATTTTGTTGCCATCCTGGTTTGTTCAGATGCCGATGAGGCTTGTCCTTTTGTACCAGGTTGTGAATTGCGGATTGCCCTGCCTTTTGAAGACCCCAAAATTTCGGATGGCACCGACCAAACAGCGGCGACCTACTTGGCCAAAAGTCGTGAAATTGCCCTTCAAATCGGCTATGTACTCCGCGAAGTAGCGAAAGGTTGATCAGGATAACAATTTACCGCTCAGACGAAGTAATTCTGTTCGACTTACTATAACAAGATAACGTGCCTGAATAAGCCGTGTTTCAGCCGCAATATATTGTCGTTGGGCTTCTCTCAGTTCAAGTGCAGTTTGTGCGCCAATTTTAAATCTTTCATTGGCTACATCGAGGTTCTGAGCAGCCACTTCCAGATTTTCGTTTTCAAGTTCCAACATTTGCAGGGCGTTGGCATACAGCAAATATACCTTGTTTAAACCAGCATCAAGGGCCAATCGCTCTTGTTCCAATTGCATATTGGCAGATTCGATTCGAATGCGGGCATTCTGCCGGTCACGCTGGATTTGAAAGCCATTAAACAGATTGATGCTGGCACGAACGCCATAATTAATCCCCGTATTCTGGTTACTGGCCAGGAAACCAGCTTCAGAACTGCTGCGATTCCAATGGTAATCACCCAATAAATCTACGCGAGGCAATAGGGCCGACTGCACTTCTTTTAATTCAAGTTTGGCAATACGCCGGTTGCTTTCAGCTATGAGTAAAGCAGGATTCTGCTTAAGCGCATCGTTACGCAACTGTTCCATTTCTAATATGGTGCCGGTTTGGAGGGTGTCTGTAGGTGAAAGCGCCATATCGGCCGGTCGACCTAATAGCTCATTCAAATTAACCCTAGCCTCATCAAGCAGCTGCTGCTGGTTCAAACGTGCCGATTTGTCGGCATTCAAATCTACCCTGGCATTCAAAACTTCCAATTTGCTGCCACTGCCCAAAAAGAATCGATCTTCGGCTAATTGCAGTCTTTCTTCAGAAATGGCAACGTTTTTATCGGCTACCAATAATTGTTGTTTCGTCTGCACCAACTGAGCATAAGCCTGAATTATAGTGGCTACTGTAGCTTCAATTCGCACCCGGGCATCAGCTTCTCCCAGTTTTTTGAGCTCACCTAACTTTTCGTAGGTGGTAAACATCTTCAGGCCATCAAAAATGGTCCAGGTCAATCCCACAGTTGCTGAAGTATTGTCAGATTTGGCATTGTCGCGTTCCAGGCTTTGTCCACTCAAAAACTCCTGGCGGGTATCGTTATTGGCGTTATTTTGGTCAAATTGTGCACTAACGATGGGTAAAAACCCTGCATTACCTAAACTGTGGTTGTTATCGGCAATTAGCTGATCGTTTCTGGCAATACGTATGGCATAGTTTTTTTCCAAACCTAAACGAATCGCTTCCGACAAACTGAGCTCGTTTTGTGCCTGTGCAAGCAGCAATTGACTTAAAAAAAGAAGGCATAAACTAAACTTTTTCATCTTCTATGTTTACTGCAGCCGTGTGCATGGAGAAATAAGAATAGATAGCCGGAATCAGATATAAACTCAGGAAAGTGGCAAAAAACATACCCCCAACCACAGCTATTCCCATGGGAACCCTGCTCTCCGAGCCTTCGCCTAAAGCCAAAGCAATAGGGAGAATGCCGAGTATGGTCGACAATGAGGTCATGAGTATAGGTCGGAAACGGGAAGCCGCGGCATCGCTGATGGCAGTGAATTTGTCCATGCCAGTTTCTTTACGCTGATTAGCAAATTCGACGATGAGTATGCCGTTTTTGGTAACCAATCCTACCAGCATGATAATTCCAATCTGACTGAAGATATTCGACGTCTGATCAAACAACCAAAGCGAAATAACTGCACCTGCAAAAGCCAAAGGAACAGTAAACATGATAATGAAAGGATCACGGAAACTTTCAAACTGGGCTGCAAGCACCAGATAAATCAGCAAAAGAGCCAAAAGAAATGCGAACTGAAGACTGGACGAACTATCGCGGAATTCTTTAGAAGCGCCATCCAATGAAGTACGAAACTCGGCTGGCAGCACTTCATCGGCGACCTGATCCATGGCTTCAATACCCTGCCCAATGGTTTTACCCGGTAAAAGATTGGCTGAAACCGTTGCTGATACGTAACGGTTGAAGCGGAATCGCTGCAGTGGACTGGTTTCCTCCCGGAGAGTCACCACATTATCCAGCTGAACCAGCTCTCCCCTGCTGTTTTTGACATACATCGAACGTAAATCCAACGGGTCATTGCGGTCGGGCCGGTCGAGCTGACCAATAACCTGGTACTGTTTGCCATTTAAAATAAAGTAACCAAAACGTTGTCCACTTAGGGCAAACTGCAAAGTTTGGGCGATATCCAATACCGATATCCCCAGGTTCCTCGCCTTTTCCCGATTGATTTCGAGCGACAATTCAGGTTTATTAAACTTAAGGTTCACATCCACAAATGTGAAGTTGGGATGTTGTGATGCTTTCTCCAGAAATTCGGGCAAAACCTCTTTCAATCGTTCAAAATTAGGGGCTTGAATGACATATTGTACCGGTAAGCCACCTGCAGTACGTGCACCGAAGGTTTGTTGTTGAGAGACAAACGATCTGGCTTCAGGGAGTCGATTTACAATTTTCGTAAGTTCATCGGCCAATTGCATCTGTGCTTTATCCCGCTCTCCCGGCGGAGCGAGAATTAGTCTGGTAAAACCGCTATTGGTAGATGAGCTGGCGCCAAATCCTGGTGAGGTTACCGTAATAATCGATTTGGCTTCTTTTACATTTTCTTTCAGGAAGTCATATAATTCCATCATAAAAGCATCCATGAATTCGAAAGTTGCTCCTTCCTGAGCGGTGGCAAAAACACGAACATCTGAACGGTCTTCGAGTGGCGCCAATTCCGAGGGCAATTTAACATACAACCAGGCCCCTACAACCGAAATGATGATGATAATGGGGAAAGCTACCCATCTAACTCGCATAAAAGTCGCCAGACTATCTCGATAAGCGCCGTTTAAACGCTCAAACAAACGTTCGGACCTTTGGTAAATTTTCGAATGCCCCTTGGATTTGCGGAGTATCCGCCCTGAAAGCATGGGCGTTAAAGTAAGTGCAACAAAAGAGCTGATAACTACAGCACCTGCTATGACCAGACCGAATTCGGTGAACAATCTGCCAGTAATGCCTTGCAAAAAAATAATGGGCAGAAAAACCGAAACAAGGGCAACGGTTGTCGCGATAACTGCGAAAAATATCTCGTCGGAACCCTGCTTGGCTGCCTGAAGCGGAGCTATGCCCGCTTCTATTTTAGTGTAGATGTTTTCGAGTACCACAATGGCATCATCGACCACCAGACCTATAGCGAGCACTATGCCTAAAAGGGTCAATACATTGATAGAAAAACCCGCCAAATACATCACAAAGAAGGTTCCTATAAGTGAAATCGGAATCACCAGTACCGGGATAATGGTCGTGCGCCAATTGCGCAGAAAAAGGAAAATGATAAGGACCACTAAAATGAATGCCATATAAATGGTTTCCTGCACTTCTCGAATAGATTTTCGGATGTATTGGGTAGTATCGAAACCCATTTCGGTGCTTACATCTTCCGGTAGATTCTGCTTTATTTCATCTACCCGCTCATAAAATGCGTCAGCGATATCAATATAATTAGAACCAGGCTGCGGAATAATGACTATACCAACCATGGGGGTGCCATCACGTCGCAAGAGGGTGCGTAGATTTTCTGCTTCCAGCACAGCACGACCAATATCTTTCAATCGCACAACCTGGTGTTTATCTTCACGAATAATGAGCTCGTTGAATTCATCCATAGTGGTTAACCGACCGAGGGTACGAACGGTGAGCTCAATCGACTGCCCTTCGATGGCTCCTGAGGGTAATTCTACGTTTTCGCTGTTTAAGGCTGTACGAACATCAACCGCAGTAAGTCCATAAGCGGCCATTTTGGATGGGTCGAGCCACAGCCGCATGGCGTATTTTTTTTGTCCCCAAATTTGAATAGAGCTAACGCCTGCTATCGTCTGTAAACGTTCTTTGAAGACTTTTTCAGCGATATCGCTCAAATCAAGCAAAGAGCGATTGGTACTTTTGATATTGAGAAATAGGATGGGGTTGGCATCGGCATCGGCTTTGGCCACTGTAGGCGGGTCGACATCGGGTGGAAGATTGCCAATGGCGCGGGCAACCCGGTCGCGAACGTCGTTGGCAGCTGCTTCTATATCGATTTGCAGACTGAACTCCACGGTGATGGTGCTCCTCCCGTCGCGGCTAACGGAGGTTAACGAATTGATTCCAGCAATACCGTTGAGCGATTCTTCGAGAGGTTCGGTGACTTGTGACTCTATGATATCCGCATTGGCACCAATATAATTAGTAGTAACTGTAATGATGGGCGGATCAACACTTGGATACTCGCGTACCCCTAAAAAAGTAAAGGCAATAAATCCAAGCAACAGTATGACCAATGAAAAAACGATGGTCAGTACAGGTCTTTGTATAGATATGGACGATAAACTCATTTTTTATCGAGTTCTAATACATTCACCAGCTGACCAGGGCGAACCTTGAGAATACCAGCAGTAATGAGTGTATCACCTGCATTTAAGCCACTGCTTACTCGAACGCGATCGTCGGTACGTTCCCGGGTTTCTATATAGATTGGTGTTACTACCCCATTTTTAATCAGAAATACTTTTTTTGCTTTTAATTCTGGCACAATGGCCCGACTTGGAATAAGAATCGCGTCTTCGAGTTGGCGCAGTCTTAATTCAACCCTGGCAAAGGCGCCGGGTACCAGCTGAGCCTGGCTATTGTCGAGGCGGGCACGCAAGCTTAGGGTTCGGCTGTTGGCATCGATGCTAGGTGCAACAGCTATGACTTTTGCCGAAAAGGTATCAGCCTGGTTCTCTACCGTGAGTTGAACCGTAGTGCCTTGCTTCACCATAGTTGCGTATTTTTCGGGCACAGCAAAATCAACCAAAATCGGATCGGCATTGACCAATTGGGCAATGTTCGCATTTTGGTTGACGAATGCACCCAAACTTACATAGCGTAAGCCTACCTTGCCACTGAAAGGCGCCCGTATTTCTGTTTTTTCGATTTGAGCTTGAAGTAATTGCATATCTGCCTCTACGCCCTGCTTTTCAGCTTCGAACAATTCAAATTCCTGCTGGCTGATCGCCCCTTTGTCGAGCATGGCTTTTTGGCGGGTATCGCGGTTCTGAATCTCTTTGTATCTGGTTTTGAGTTTATTCAGTTGAGCTTGTAAGTCAGCATCGTTGAGCTTGAGTAGCAACTGCCCTTTATTTACCCGTTCACCTTCCTGCAAATTGAGTTGAATAATTTTTCCGGAAGCTTCGGTAGTTAATGCCACTTCCTGATTAGCCACCAGACTACCGGTTGCAAATACCAGTACATCAAAATCGCGCGGCGCAATGACTTCAATTTTTACTGTACTCGGAGGTGCTCCTGCTGATGCCATTGCCTTAGGCGACTCTACACTGCCTTCAGACGCAAAAAACGACGACCAAATGAAATAGATAAGCAACCCGCCAACAGCACCATAAGCCAGACGGGCGATATTTTTTTTCTGCATTTCTCAGGAATTATATGCCTTGCTACCGCGAAGCACACTACTAATTTTCAGCTGCAATACGCCCAAGGCTGCTTCTTTAACAATTCGTTTCGACATTTTGCTTTGACCAAGTGTACGATCTGTAAAAATAATCGGTACTTCAACCAGCTTAAAACCATATTTCCAGGCCTTAAACTTCATTTCTATCTGAAAAGCATAACCAACAAATTTGATACGACCAAAATGTATGGTCTCCAATACCTTACGGCGGTAGCACTTAAAACCAGCCGTGGCGTCGCTAATCGGCATGCCGGTGATAAACTTAACGTATTTTGAGGCAAAATATGACAATATCACCCTGCCCATGGGCCAGTTCACCACATTTACACCAGTCACATAACGAGAGCCGACAGCCAAATCAGCACCATCTTCGGCGCAAGCTTTACGCAAACGAATAAGGTCGTCGGGGTTATGAGAGAAATCTGCATCCATCTCAAAAATGTATTCGTAAGGATGCTCCAACGCCCATTTAAAGCCGGCGATATAGGCCGTACCTAAACCTTGTTTGCCTTCCCGGGCCAATAAATGAAGCCGCTGCGGAAATTCTGTCATCAAACGCCGCACGATATCCTGCGTACCATCGGGAGAATTATCGTCTACTATGAGTAATTCGAAGGGATACGTCAGTGAAAAAACCTTACGAATAATGGCTTCGATATTTTCCTTTTCGTTGTAAGTAGGAATGATGACGAGTGAGTCTTGCAAAACGGGCTTTTTTTGAATCTTCGAAATTACAATAAGTATGGCAATGTTCACCGCTTTCACGACTAAGCCAAAAAGGAATGGGAACGGGTTTAAAAGCAATTTTGGTATATCATAGTTCCAACATTTATCCTAAAAACTGTAAAAATTGACGAATTCAACAAATCTCTCATTAACCAGACAGAATACTGCTCCCAGCTTGTATTTTTGAAGTCTATGCGCGACAACGCACTCGACGGCTCCGACGACCAATTCAACGATCAGGAAAAAGACCTGGAACGTTATTTACGTCCTAAATCTTTTGATGACTTTACCGGTCAGCAAAAGATATTAGACAATCTGTTGGTATTCACCAAAGCAGCCACGCAACGCAGCGAACCTCTTGATCATGTGCTATTGCATGGCCCACCCGGACTGGGTAAAACCACCTTGGCTCATATTATTGCCAATGAAATGGACGCTGGAATCAAAATTACCAGTGGTCCGGTGCTTGAAAAACCCGGTGACCTGGCTGGATTGCTCACTAATCTTGACGAAGGCGATGTGCTATTCATCGATGAAATTCACCGCCTAAGTGCTGTGGTTGAGGAATATTTGTACTCTGCTATGGAGGACTACAAAATCGACATTATGATCGACAGTGGTCCCAATGCCCGTTCTGTGCAGATAGCAGTAAGTCCTTTTACCCTCATCGGCGCCACTACCCGTTCCGGATTACTTACTGCCCCACTTCGTGCCCGATTTGGGATCAACGCGCGCTTAGAATATTACGATGCTAAATTGTTGACTGATATCGTCATGCGTTCAGCATCTATACTCCATGTCCCCATCGAAGATGCCGGCGCCTATGAAATAGCCCGAAGAAGCAGGGGCACACCACGCATCGCCAATGCACTTTTACGTCGCACCCGTGATTTTGCCCAGGTAAAAGGTAGCGGCACCATCGATTTGAATATCGCGAAAATTGCGTTGGAAGCCTTAAACGTCGATTTACACGGCTTAGATGAAATGGACAACCGTATTTTGTCGACCATCATTGATAAATTTAAAGGTGGCCCGGTTGGCTTGACTACCATTGCCACGGCTGTAGGTGAAGATGCAGGAACGATAGAAGAAGTTTATGAACCTTTTTTGATCCAGGAAGGCTTTCTCAAACGCACTCCACGTGGCCGGGAAGTGACCGAGGCGGCTTACAAACATCTGCACAAAAAAATGCCCGGTAATATGGGTACGCTATTCGAGTAGTTTATTGCCCGATGACGTCCTGCATGGTATAAACGCCCTTTTTACCGTATAACCATTCTGCTGCAATTACGGCACCCAAAGCAAATCCTCTACGATTAAAAGCCTTATGGGTGAGTCTGATTTCATCAACTTCGCTGGTATAAAAAACGTCGTGGGTTCCCGGTACTTCGTCGATTCGGTGGGCGATTACGGGCAATTCGTTGGCATTCGGGGTTAAACTCCAGCCCATTTTATCGCTCAATCCTTCTAACATCCGTTCTGCAAGCGTGATGGCAGTTCCGCTGGGCGCATCTTTTTTATGAATGTGGTGGGTTTCTTCGATACGTGCCTGGTAACCAGGGTGTGAATTCATGAGTTTAGCCATCCAGGCATTGAGTGCGAAAAACAATTGTACGCCTATACTAAAGTTGGTGGCCGCCAGCAAGGCTCCACCCTTTGTGTGCACTTCGGCTGCCAGGTCATCGTATGCTGCATACCAACCTGTGGTGCCTACCACTATTGGTATTTGCAAGTCAGCGCATAAACGAATGTTGTTTGCTGCTGCTTCGGGTTGAGAAAACTCGATGGCAATGTCGGCCAATTCAAGTGCCTCGGCCGTTAATTCACTGAGATTATCATAGCCGATGCGCAAAACTACTTCGTGCCCTCTTTCCAAAGCTATAGCTTCGATTTCGTGACCCATTTTGCCGTATCCCAATAAGGCAATTTTCATAGTTTCCATTTTAGGCTGACGTAAGTCATTTCCATACGACCGGTATACGGGTTAAACCCGCCAGAAGGAGGTAAAAACTGCATGCTGAGTTTGTCGCTAACATCGAAATAGAACAAATGGGCATCTACTGCCGCATCCACTATATTGAGCACATAAACTACCCCGGTGAGTATCCAAAAATAATCCCGGTCGCGCCGGAATTCATCTCTGCGTTGCTGGAGGGTAAAATCGGTCTCCAGGCCCTCATATTCATCAACCGTTAAGGGATCGCCATCGGTACGAATTCGAAAAGCATCCCGATATCCTTTGTAAATTTCATGGTTGGCGAGGGCTGCATATACAGTATAGCCTGCTAAACCATAAACAACCGGAATTTTCCAGTATTTCCTATTGTAAGCTTGTCCCAAACCGGGCAGCATGGTTGAATACAAACTTGCTTTACGCGGTGAATGTCTGATAAGTTCGGTAATTGTATCGCTGTTTTGAACCGAAATTGGCAAATTCATGCTTGTATCGGGCACCGAACTTTGGGAAGTGCTATCGATTTGCTGTGCTGCAACCTTTACAATAAGTAAGCACAACAATAAGCTATATAACAGTATTTTATACAATTATTCCAACAAATCAAGTAAACGATTTAAGTCGTCGGTAGAGCCAAATGGAAGTACAATTTCGCCTTTACCTTTATCATCTACTTTAATTTGTACTTTGGCTTCAAAACGTTTGCGCAATTGTTCCTGCACACCTTTATAAGCCACCGGGGTTTCATCTTTTGCGGCTTTAGCTTTCGACGGTTTGCCCGCCTCCTGTTGCAGCGAACGCACCAATTCTTCTACTTTGCGAACACTAAGGGCCTCAGCCACTGCCTTGCGGTAGATGAAAAGTTGTTGCTCAATTTTATCTACATTCACCAATGCACGGGCATGACCCATACCAATTTTGGCATCACGTATACCCACCTGAATTTCGGGTGGTAATTTGAGGAGGCGGAGATAGTTGGTAACCGTGGAGCGGTCTTTTCCGACCCTTTCGCCCACTTCTTCCTGTTTGATCTTTACTTCGTCTATCAATCTTTTAAAGCTGATAGCAACCTCCATGGCATTCAGATCCTGGCGCTGGATATTCTCAATTAATGCCATTTCAAGCATAGCCTGTTGGTCGGCCTCCAGCACATAAGCGGGCACTTCTTTCAGGCCAACTATTTTTGAAGCACGCAAACGACGTTCACCGGAAACCAGTTGGTATTGCCCATTGGTGAGTTTACGCACGGTGAGTGGCTGAATAACGCCATGAATACGAATGGAATCGGCCAGTTCGTTCAGCGCATTTTCTTCAAAATGGGTACGTGGCTGGTAGGGGTTGGCTTCAATCTGACCAATAGGTATTTTCCAATTGGTCACGGCGGGTGAAAATCCTTCTGCTATGGCGTCATCGCCGGCCAGCAAGGCGCCTAAGCCCCTGCCGAGTGCGTTTCTTTTCGCGTTCATCTCCTCAATTCAGTTCTATGTTCCGCTCTTCCGATGGTATGCGGGTCAGGTTGTTTTTCTGTAAAATTTCACGGGCCAGGTTAAGGTAATTGGTAGCGCCTTTGCTACCGGCGTCGTGCATGATGGCAGCCATACCAAAGCTAGGCGCTTCGCTGAGTTTGGTGTTTCGGTGGATGATGGTATCAAATACCAGTTCGCTCAAATTGCTGCGAACATCTTCTACCACCTGGTTAGCGAGCCGCAAACGACCATCGTACATAGTGAGCAATATTCCTTCAATCTGTAGCTCCGGATTAAAGCGGGCTTGGACAATTTTGATGGTATTGATGAGTTTACCCAACCCTTCGAGGGCAAAATATTCACATTGTACCGGCACAATAACCGAATCAGAAGCAGCCAGGGCATTGACGGTGATTAGACCGAGGGAAGGACTGCAATCGACTATGACAAAATCGTATTGCTCTCGGATGTCACGTAATATGCCTTTCATGATTTTCTCCCGGTTGGGGCGGTTGATTACCTCCAGTTCGGCACCCACCAAGTCGATGTTAGAAGGCAGTAAATCGAGATACGGCACATCGGTTTTGAGAATGTTGTGGTTCACCGGCACATCATTGACCATACATTCGTATAAACCGGTACGTATGTTTTTAGGGTCGAAGCCGATGCCGGAAGTGGCATTGGCCTGCGGATCTGCATCGATAAGCAGGGTTTTAAATTCTAATACTGCCAAACTCGACGCCAGATTGATGGCCGTAGTTGTTTTGCCTACGCCGCCTTTCTGGTTGGCTACTGCTATGACTTTCCCCATATTGTGCTAATCAACAAGCTTAATTGCGCGATATCCTTATTTTTGACACGGAAATCGAGCCTCTAAGATAGCACAAAGCCAAGGGATGCGAAAGCTGCACTACTTCATTTTATCCACTTTCGTGCTGCTGAGCAGTTGCGAGGGTACTTTAAATTCAGAAAATCGTACGGTATTTCGCTATAATCAGGAGTCCGATATCAGCTCACTCGACCCGGCCTTTGCTCGCGATCAAGCCAATATCTGGGCTGTGAACCAGCTTTTCAACGGGCTCATCCAACTCAACGACCAATTAATACCCGAACCCTGCATAGCCAAAAGCTGGGAAATTAGGGATGGCGGTAAACTTTACCGGTTTTATTTGCGGGATGATGTATATTTTCACGAATCAGCTTTATTCGGACCGAAAAAAACGAGGGTAGTCAAGGCAGCCGATTTTGTATTTGCCTTTGAACGTTTGCTTGCCCCTGAAACCGCTTCACCCGGTGCCTGGATTTTTAATGACAAGGTAGTCGACCTACAACCCTTTCTTGCCCTTGACGACACGACCTTTGAAATCCGGCTGAAGGCGCCTTTTCCTCCCTTTTTAGGTTTGCTTAGCATGCAATATTGCAGCGTAGTGCCTCGAGAAGTGGTAAACCATTTCGGTAACGACTTCAGGGCAAATCCCATAGGTACCGGTCCTTTCAAATTTGCTTTTTGGGAACAGCAAGAGGCCTTGGTTCTCCACCGAAATCCAACATATTTTGAGACAGAAAATGGCCAGTCTATACCCTATCTCGATGCCATACAAATCAGCTTTTTGCCCGATAAACAAGCCGCCTTTCTAGCCTTTATGCAAGGAAAACTGGATTATATCTCCGGAGTTGACCCAGCATTTAAAGATGAAATACTCACCCGTACCGGTGAACTTAAATCCGAGTACAAAGACAAAATTCAACTGCAGAAAGCACCCTATCTGAATACTGAATACCTGGGCATGCTGATGGAAGCAAAGGCCGTCAACCAAAACAGCCCATTACGTCAACAGAAAATCCGTCAGGCCATCAATTATGGCATTGATCGGGAGAAGATGATGCGCTACCTCCGCAATGGTGTGGGCACTGCCGGTACAGCCGGTTTTATACCACCCGGTCTGCCCGGCTTCGACGCTTCAGCCCTTTCACATTACCGCTACCAGCCTGAAAAAGCACGTAAACTGCTGCAAGAAGCCAATTATATACCTGGAGCTACCCCCATACGCCTACTCACCACCCCATCCTACCTGGATTTGTGCGTTTTTATCCAAAAACAATTGCAGGAGATAGGCATAGCTGTAGCCATTGAAACTTCGCCCGGTCCAACGCTCCGGCAATTGATCAACAAATCGGAAGCCCCCTTTTTTCGTGGCAGCTGGATAGCCGATTATCCGGATGCAGAGAATTACCTGGCTTTGTTTTACAGCAAAAATTTCGCGCCGGCAGGACCCAATTTTACGCACTATGCCAATCCATCCTTCGACCGGCTTTATGAACGTTCATTATTAACAGTCGACGATAGCAGCCGTATTCTCTTGTACAAACAAATGGATGCCCTTTTGCGGGAGGATGCACCCATGGTGGTGTTGTATTACGACCAGCTCTTACGCTTGGTGCAACCCAATATCAGCGGACTGACTACCAACCCTTTAAATCTGCTCCAACTAAAGCGGGTTAAAAAATTGTCACCGCCCGTAAATTAAAGGCACCCACCAGCCGCAATGGCTATCTTTGCGGTCTTATGTTACTCTCAGAAACCGGTAGAACTTTACGCCTGGCCTGGCCAATAATTTTAGGTCAGCTGAGCCAGATAGCCCTAGGGGTTATTGATAGCGTCATGGTTGGTCCCTTGGGCGCTGCCAATCTGGCCGCAGTTTCAGTGAGTATAGGTGTATTTTCGGTGCCTTTGGTCTTTGGCTTAGGCATTTCTTTTGCCATTTCTCCACTCACGGCCATTGCCAAAGGCAGGCAGGATACCCAGCAAATTGGTGACATTTTTCGCAGTGGTTTCTGGACCTTATTTGGCATAGGTCTCGCGCTGGTGGTTTTAATGTTTTTTGTCAGTCAAGGTGTACATCTCCTCAAACAAGAAGCCGATGTAACAGCGCTTGCCATTCCTTACTTACGTATTCTTGGTTACAGTATGCTGCCCATTTTGGTCTTTCAACACTTCAAGCAGTTCAGCGAAGGGCTCGAAATCATGTGGCCGCCGCTATTGATTGGCTTATTGATGATACCACTCAATACTTTAGGCAATTGGTTGCTGATTTATGGCAATTGGGGTTTCCCGGCTATGGGACTTGAAGGTGCCGGTTGGGCCACAACCATCAGTCGTGTTTTGGCCGCGCTGGCCATGATGGGTTTCATCTTCTTTAACCGTCGTTTTGGGGCTATTGAGCCATTTAAACTAAGCTGGCGCCGAGTACATAAGGCAACCGTAAAGCGTATCTTAAAATTGGGAGTGCCCGGTGGTTTCCAATACATTTTTGAGACTTCTGCATTTGCATTTTCGGCCATACTCATCGGCTGGTTGGGTGCCAATGCCCTGGCTGCACATCAGATTGCCATTAATCTGGCTTCCATTTCGTTTATGGTGGCCATTGGCCTATCGTCGGCGAGTGCCATACGCATTGGTCATGCATCCGGCAAAAAGGAATTTGTGCTGGCCAAACGTATCGGCAAAAGCAGCATTTTGCTTTCAGCAGCCTTCATGGCCGTTTGCGGACTCGTTTTTGTGCTGGGCCGTTTTTATTTCCCGGGCTTATACATTCAGGACCCGGACGTCATTCAAATCACCGCCCAACTTCTGATAATTGCGGCCATTTTTCAAATAGCAGATGGCATACAGGCCGTTGGCGTGGGTTTGTGCCGGGGTTTGGAAGATGTGAAAAAACCTACGCTCTTTGTGCTTATCGCCTATTGGGTCATTGCACTTCCTGTGGGCGCCTTACTCGCCTTCAAACTCGAATGGGGCGTGGTCGGCTTATGGATAGGATTGGCCGGTGGTTTATTTATTTCAGCCGTATTGCTTAGCTATCGCTTTTTTAAGCAGATTGACAGGCACATTGCTTCAGCACAAAAATAGAGCGGGTAAGTATTCAAAAAAGTTATCGCAGGCTTATCGTAAGTTATAGCGAAGGTTAATTAGACTTTTTCGGCTGTAATAACTTACCGCCCTCCTGAAGTTTTATTCCACCCAGCAAAGTCGTGACAACGCCCGCCACACTCATTATTCCACCCCCAATTAAACCAATGGTAGCCACAGATGCATCTCCCGATAAAGTACCAAGCAAGACAACAGCTGTACCAGCCAAACTTATAATGGCTCCGGTAGATATATTCTCACCTCCTTCTGAGATCAGCGCTCCTGCTCTATCTAATTGTCTCAAATAGTTTTCCGAGAAGTTTAAATTAGTATCAATTACTGCAGCTGAAGTTTTGGCAATAAGATGTTGGCCCGAATGAATGGGTCGAAAGGTAAATTCCTTAAAATTTTGAGCATACATTCGACTGGCATTTACGGAATCCAGGACAACGATAGAATCTACATTTTTCAGTTGAAATGATTCCGATTTATTGGACCCCAATGCTGCATACAATGCTATCCATTTGGTGCCTACCCACTTAAAATTACCTTCGGTTTTAAGCTTCCCTTTTTCTCAAAGCTGCACCTGACCTTGGGATTGCGTAAAAAGAAAAAAAACGGCCAGGAAAGTGAGTAGGGTTTTCATTTAGATTAGGAATAAGTGTGCACAATTTAGACGTACCAAGTATTATAAGCAAATCTGTATTTACATATTAAAGCTAAATGTATCGTATAGGCTCCGGGAATTGTTGGTCGGAAGTCGATTTTTATTCCTTATTCAAAAATTACAGGCTTTCAATTAGATGAAAACAAAAAACGATGTTAGGGTGAACAAAAAAGGCCGACTTTGCAGTCGGCCGTTTTGCTTTTCAGCTGGGTGCCCAGGACTGGATTCGAACCAGCACAGGAATACTCCCACTACCCCCTCAAAGTAGCGTGTCTACCAATTTCACCACCTGGGCTGAGAAGTGGGGCAAAGTTAAGGGTAAAAAAGTAGCCTACAAGCAGTTAATCGAATATTTTATGCAAGTCGATTATGCCTTTGAAAATGAAAGCCTTAACCCTGATTTTAATCGCAAAATAGCCGGTTACCGGGCCGTACAACAAGAAAAATCTGGTTCAACTTCACCATAAGCGATGCAATTGCAGCTGTTTTTTCTACCTTTGCAGCGGAGAGATGGCAGAGTGGTCGATTGCATCTGTCTTGAAAACAGACGACCTGCGAGGGTCCGGGGGTTCGAATCCCTCTCTCTCCGCACCGAAAGCCTCGCGAAAGCGAGGCTTTTTTGTTTTAACACCGATTCGGCGGCCCATAGAACGCCAGGGAGGGGTTAAAACAAAAAAGGCCGGCAGCGCCAGCGGCAGAGGGCTGAAAGATTTGTCATATTATCGTGCCTGAATATTTAATCCCATCTTTTTTCAAAACAAAGAAAGCTGGTTAGTGTCTCCACCTTCTTGTTGTTTACGTTTGCGTGCGGTGGTCATCCCCATTCCTTCAAGTTTAAGTTCCTGACTGAGTACAAATCGATACTCAGGAAATAAAAGTGGTCCTTGCGGCTGTAATAATGCCAGCGATTTTTCTTTAGGATTTTTTACGAGGGAGTGAATTGGATAGGCATTGAATTCGTCGGAGTTAAACGTCCTGAGTAATGCCGTTACTTCGGCCAGCGGCAATTCAGGGTTGAGCCAGTCGCGCTCGGCTGCACCGGGCAATATCACCGGTGAGCGGTGGTGACCTATGGCTTGCAAAAGTGGATTGGCGCTGCAGGTAATAATTGCAAAGCCGTGACTCAATTGGCCCGTATGCGGATTCACATAACTGTCCCAGATGCCTGCCATGGCAAACGGTGCCAGCTCATGGCGGGGATAAATGAGCCAAGGTTGGTCGAGTTTCTGTTGGCGGGGACCTTCAATAAAGGCATCGGCGAGTACCAGACAACGTTGGCTTCGAATAGGTTTACGATAGGCCGGTTTTTGTAGGATACCCATACCACCGCTATAGTTGGGATCGTCATTAAGATTACCATCACCTTCGGCCCGGGCATTGATGAGGAGCATGGGTTTTTGTGCCCAGGATGGTGTCAGACCAAATTTGTAGAGCTGAAGTTGCCTCGGCGCATCGGAGGTAATCACGGGTGTAAGCTCGCCCGGACTGATATTGGGATTAGCAGGCAGCACAGCCCCTTCAGGTGCAAATGCGCCAAATCGTTCTTCTATCACCTTGAGCTCGGTGACTAGCGTATATCTACCACACATGACTGCAAGCTCGGAAGTTGTTGTTGTTTCAACAAGTCCTTTATATAAGGTGATTTTTTTTCTGTTTCACCGTTTCAACTTTAGATTAGTTCTCTATATTTGCAGTCGCGTTAGCGACATATAGCTACCGGGAACAAAATCGGTTCTGTAGCTCAACTGGATAGAGCATCTCACTACGGATGAGAAGGTTTGGGGTTCGAATCCCTACAGGACCACATTTTTACCTCAAATGCCCCGGACAGTTATTCTAAACTTCGGGGCATTTGTATTTCTCAGGACTTCCTCATCAAGTAGTGCTCAGCACCGAGGAGACAGTAATTTCCATGGGGGAACCCAAATGAAACTACATCTCTGCTCCCCGACCAGCTTCCTTCCTTCCTTCCTTCCTTCCTTCCCATCTTCTCACTTCATCGCTTCACACTTCCCACCTTCCTACCCTCTTTCGGGTATCTTCCAAAAAAAAACAAAGATTTTATACCCAGGGCTTCGGTTTTTTAATAGCTCTTAGTAGCTTGCAGCAAAATAAACTCCAACCTATGAAAAACCATTATCGCTTATTGAGTCTCGGCGTACTCTCCATGGGCCTCTTAACCACAACCATTACATCAGCTCAAACCGTGTCTGATGTGTATATCACCAAAATGTTGGTGAAAACCGATGACGACGCTACCGTCAATTTTGCGACTAAAACCTACCTGACCGAAACAGGCAAAAACAACACCAGCTTCGAAATCATTGGTGTGCGTTTACTCGATAACAGCAATAAATACCTGGTTTTTGGCAAACATGAAGTTACAGCCGACCACCGTGTAAATGGCGAAGCCGTTGATTTTGACATAAACATTACTCATGGCAAAGACGAACTCAAATTCCATATGGCTCGTTTCCCCAAAGTGAGCTATCAATTCGTAGCCATCGATCAGGATGAAGCCAAAGACCTCCTGGAAAATATAAAGCAACTGCGCAGCAACTATATTGCCGGTGATACGCTCAAGGTAAAAGATGAATTACGCATGTTCCAGTACCGATTAAACAAAGATTTTGCTGTTAGCATGAGCCTTGGCAAAGGTGGAAGTTCTGCGAAGTATTTCGACCTTTGGATTGGCAACCGTCGCCAGACCGTCAGCAGTGACAAATTCATTTATTATCTCACTCAGTTTTTGGGTCAGGAGAATTAATTCTTTCCATATAATACAATAAAAGCCCCTCCGCAATGCGGAGGGGCTTTTTTGTTGCTACCCAAACCAGATTTATTTACTTGCCTTGCCGCTTCCGGGTTTGGCGATCTGATCACGCATTTTGGTGTCGGCCTGGATGTTTTCCATTTTATAATAATCCATGATACCCAACTGACCATTTTTAAATGCCTCTGATATTGCGATAGGAATCTGAGCTTCGGCTTCGATTACTTTGGCGCGCGATTCCTGGGCTTTGGCCACCATTTCCTGCTCGAGGGCAACGGCCATGGCACGACGCTCTTCGGCACGAGCCTGGGCAATTTTTTTGTCAGCCTCGGCCTGATCGGTTTGCAGCACGGCGCCGATATTTTTACCTACGTCGATGTCGGCAATGTCGATAGACAAGATTTCGAAGGCTGTACCGGCATCCAAACCTTTGGAAAGTACAACCTTAGAGATGGAATCGGGGTTTTCAAGCACTTGTTTGTGGTTAACAGCTGAACCAATCGACGATACCACACCCTCACCCACACGAGCCAACACAGTTTCTTCACCAGCACCACCCACCAATTGTTTGATGTTGGCACGTACTGTAACCCTGGCTTTGGCGATAAGCTGAATACCATCTTTGGCCACTGCAGCTACAGGCGGGTATCGATAACTTTGGGCTGTACCGACATCTGTACCGCCTCAAACACATCACGACCGGCTAAATCGATGGCGGTAGCTGCTCTGAAATCGAGGGGAATATTGGCTTTTTCGGCCGAAATGAGGGCACGAATCACATTGTTGACATGACCACCAGCCAAATAGTGGGTTTCGATTTCATTGCTGGTTAGTTTCAGACCCGCTTTGGTAGCCGTAATAAGGGCATTAACCACGATGGATGGTGGTACTTTACGTATGCGCATCAAAACCAGATCGAGTATGCTGATGCGTACACCGCTGAAAATGGCTGTGATCCAGAGGTTAATCGGCACAAAATAAAGGAACATAAACAAGGCGACAACCACGCCACCTATGCCCAATAACAAAACAGTTAAATCATTCATATTTACTTATTAAAGAGGTTTTACTATAATTTTTTGGTCGCTAAAACCTACCACCTCAACGGCCTGACCACTGTTGATCAGTCCATCTTCGGCCAGCACTTCGTACAACTTATTTTGAAAGCGAGCGGTTCCCATCGGGCGCAACGCACTTACCGCTTCTCCCTGCATACCCACCGTTATTTCGCCGGCATCCAGCACATTTACCTTGCTATCAATGGCATCTTTGAGTGAAAATTTGGTCCAAAACCGACTTCTGATGCTGCGAACAATGACGAAAGCCGAAAGCAGGGTAATGGCAGCCACACTCAGCCAACCGGTTACAGCCCCATAAATTGAAAAAATATAAAAGATGGCTACACCTAAAAACAGGGTGCCTGCAATCCCAACAAAGGTAACGCCGGGCACTACAAACAGTTCTAAAAAGAGCAGTAAAAGACCTAAAGCCAATAGAAAAACGAGGGTAATCAGCATGGCTTGAAATTACGTGCTTTTTAGTGATTCTGCGTCATCCAAGCGTTTAATAATCGCCGCATCTCAACTACACCCTCACTAGCTGTCGCACGCAAAGTGGTCAATGCCTGCAATCCGGAAGCCGACACGGGTTCGGGATCGATGAGGTATTTTGGAATATGGATCGGGGCTTCGAAAATCAAACCTGCGGCAGGATAAACTTGGAGCGATGTACCGATTACAGCAAAAAAATCTGCAGTTCGTACCACTTCCATGGCCCTTTCATATTCTGGTACTGCCTCGCCAAACCATACGATATGGGGTCGCAATTGACTTCCGCTTTCACACAAATCACCCCACAACAAATCACCGGGCCAATCCCTGATGTCGCGCGTATGCAAGCTACTTCTTACCTGATCCAATCGGCCATGCAGATGAATTACCCGGCTCGAACCTGCCTTTTCATGCAATGTGTCAACATTTTGGGTGACTATGCTGATGTCAAATTCCGCTTCCATGGCGGCTAAAGTCAGGTGACCGGCATTCGGTTGGGCTTCCAGGGCTGCAGTACGGCGCATATTGTAGAATTCAAGCACTTTTTGCGGGTTTTTATGCCAACCCTCGATGCTGGCCACCTCCATGATGTCGTAGCCCTCCCATAAACCACCGGCACCCCGGAATGTTCCCAGTCCACTTTCGGCACTCATGCCTGCACCGGTTAATACAACTAAATGTGGTTTTTTCATCGGATACGGCCTCCGTAAATGCGCTGTTTACTGTAGTAAATATCTTCCAGGTGGTCGATTCGTACACCTTTGGAGGTGGAAGCATGTACAAAACGGCCATTTTGCAGATAAATGCCTACATGGCCTACTTTACCACTTTTATTCAAATCAAAAAACACCAAATCGCCCATTTCAAGGGCGTTCACATTGCGTTTTTCTGCTTCTTTAAACAAACTGGCTGTATTTCTCGCTACGACTTTTTTATGAAATTCGAGAAAATACTGATGTACAAAACCGGAACAATCCACGCCTCGGGTGGTGGTTCCTCCCAAACGATAAGGCGTACCCCACCAGTAGTCGATAAATCGATATTGAGGCAGATGTTGAGTTTTGACTGGCTCACCAACGAGCGAGGTGTATTTGTCGAGCAAAAGTCGGTCGGCGGCACTTAACTCCAAACTGCTGCTGCTCTTACGTTTACAGGCAACAGTAGTCATCAACAGGCAAATCAACAGGGTTAACGGTCTACGCATCTACCAAAATTAGGGCTTAAACCCATTTTTCAGCGTGCTAACCAATAATTTTAACCGAATTACAACGACCAGCGGCTGTAGTACAAGCGGCGCTTTACGGTATCAATGATGGCTTCTTCACTTTCGACCTTGCCAATCGCATGCTGATAGATATAATCCACCCCCTCCTGTCGCCAGCTGCTGTCGCTTGGCAGACTTTTCATCAGCAAACCAAAATTTTCGGCATCAAACTGCAGCTGAATATTAATTTCATACTGCCTGCCCATAAATCCTTTTTCGCTGCTTTCGTTTTTCAGTACTTCGTACGATGGCGGTAGCCGAATGCCACTATGCTCGCTAATCAGGTCGATGCGTAAATCCTCGAGGCAAGCACTGAAAGTCAGCGTAAACAGGAGGAAAACAGCTAAAAATATCTTCTTGTGCATAAATTACATACGTTCTGGGGCTTCAATACCTACCAATGCCAGGGCCCGCTTGAGGGTTGCTGCAGTATTGACCAACAACTGCAGGCGGAAAGTTCGACGGTCGACATCGGCTTCGATGAGCACGGGACAATCGTGGTAAAAACGGTTGAAGGCAGTGGCAAGATCGTAAGCATACTGACATACTAAAGCCGGGCTCAGGCGTTGGTCGGCTTCGGCTACCACTTCCCGGTATTGCAGCAATAATTTGAGCAATTCTCGCTCGGCATCTTGTAATTCCGCTATTTCGCCCTTAAAAGTGGTCGATAAACCTGTTTCAGCTGCTTTGCGCAAGATAGAGCAAATGCGGGCGTGGCTATATTGAATAAACGGACCGGTATTGCCCTGCAGGTCGATCGACTCCTCTGGGTTAAACAACATGCGTTTTTGCGGGTCGACCTTGAGGATAAAATACTTGAGGGCCCCAAGACCAATCATACGGTAAAGTTCCTCCTTCTCCGCTTCCGACATACCTTCAAGTTTGCCCGATTCGTTGGTTTTGAGTTTCGCAGCTTCGATCACTTCTTCAATCAGATCGTCGGCGTCCACCACTGTGCCTTCTCGTGATTTCATTTTGCCGCTGGGCAAATCCACCATCCCATAACTGAGATGAAAACATTGTTTTGCCCACGCATAGCCAAGTTTATCGAGCACTTTGAACAACACTTTGAAGTGGTAGTCCTGTTCGTTACCCACGGTATAAATGGTACTATCCATTTGCCATTCGTTGTAACGTTCTATGGCTGTACCAATGTCTTGGGTCATATACACAGCCGTGCCATCGCTACGCAGCAGCACTTTTTCATCGAGCCCATCTTCCCGCAAATCTACCCAAACCGAGCCATCTTCCTTTTGGGTAAAAACCCCTTTGGCTACGCCTTCAAGTACTTTGTCTTTGCCGAGTAAATAAGTCTCCGACTCGTAATAACTTTTATCAAAATCGACGCCCAAACGTTTGTAAGTAGCATTGAAACCGGCATAAACCCAATTATTCATGGTCTTCCAGAGCGTAATAACTGCTGGGTCGCCAGCTTCCCAGGCACGCAGCATGTTTTGGGCTTCGAGCAAGATGGGGGCTTGTTTTTTGGCTTCGTCTTCGCTTTTTCCGGCAGCTACAAGGGCACTCACCTCTTCTTTAAAGGCCTTGTCGTAGGCTACATAATACTTACCGACCAGCTTATCCCCCTTTAAACCGCTGCTTTCCGGCGTTTCGTCCGCGCCGAACTTTTGCCAGGCCACCATCGATTTGCAGATGTGAATGCCACGATCGTTGATAATCTGGACTTTCACCACCTCATCGCCTGCCTCAGCTTTGATGTTACTGACGGCATAACCCAGTAAATTATTGCGAATATGGCCCAAATGAAGCGGTTTGTTGGTGTTGGGAGAAGAGTATTCAACCACCGTTCGGCGACCGTTTTTCGGCCAGGCCGTAGCACCAGCTTGTCCTAAAAACGACAGCCAATAGGCATCCGAAAGGGTGATGTTCAGAAATCCTTGCACCAATTCGGTAGCTACAATCAAAGGCTGCTGCTCAAATTTGACCTCCTTCAAAACAGCCGACAACTCCTGACCCAACAAAGCCGGGTTTGTCTTGAGCATTTTGAGGAGCGGAAAAAGCACCAGCGTGATATCTCCTTTAAAGTCCTTGCGGGTAGGGTTAAAAACGAGATTTAAGTCACTTTTTGAAACTTCATATTTTTCGGTAATATATTCCTCAATAACCGCTGAAAGCAATTTTTCCTGCGCCTGCATCGTCTCCTTAAAGTATAGATTGGTTGGAAATGGAATTGGTGACTTTCACCAGTATTTCGAAAGCCGTTTCGGCCATGATATTTTCTTTATCGAGGGTTGGATTCACTTCAACCATCTCAAAACAAACCACTTTCGGACTTGAAACCAGGTTCTGCAGCAACTTACCGGCTTCCCGCTCGTTGATGCCATTGGGTACAGGTGTACCGGTGCCCATGGATACTTTGGGGTCCATACTATCTACATCAAAGGAGATGTAAATGATATCACACTTATCGAGAGTAGATAAAGCTTCGAAAGCAACTTTCTCAACCCCTCTTTTGCGCACATCGGTAACCGTAAAGTTTCTGACTTTGTGTTTCTGCATCAGGTAATTCTCCTGCGGCTCTACGTCTCGTACAGCGATAAAAACCAGGTCTTCAAACTGAATTTTTGGTCCGGGGCCGCCCAGTGCTTTTAGTTTATTCCAGAAACCAATGGTTTTTTCATCGGGGACATTGGTTTTACAATCGATATTATCTTCAGCCGTAGCCATGGCCAGGGGCATGCCGTGCATATTGCCAGATGGCGTAGTGTAGGGCGAATGTAAATCTGCATGGGCATCTACCCAGATCACACCTAAGCGTTTTTTCGGATAGGCCATTTTGATACCCGCGATTGTTCCGGCAGCCGTGCTGTGGTCGCCAGCCAGTATCAATGGGAAACGATTTGCTTTGAGCGAATCAGCAACCTGTTTGGAGACATTATCGAGTACTTCGTATATCCCTTCCACATAACGGGCAAAAGGGTGGCGAACCGGCTCATACAACAGTTCGTTACGAACCGCAACTTCGGTGCCTTTGAGTTTGAGGAAAAACTTCGATGCGAAGTCGTGGGCAGCGATTTTGATGGCGTCGACGCCCAAACTGGCCCCACGTGTACCGGCGCCCAATTCCGACTTCACTTCAATTAGCTGTAAATCTGACATAAAATGCACTTAGAATGCCCGAAAAAACTAAATTTGCGCTTCAATTAACAAGCTTTTCGGCCGATGCAAAGTTATGCAGAATTTCTCGACTTAAGTGTCGGGTTCCCTCAGGATGGATTTAAGCTCATCGACGACGAGCTTTATTTCCAGGATATCAATCTGATGGAGCTGGCAGAGACCTTTGGTACTCCCCTGCGTTTTACGTATCTCCCGCTCATTTCGGAGAAAATTCAGATGGCCAAAAGGCTGTTTGAGCATGCTATCAAAAAGCACAACTACAAAGGCAACTATACCTATTGCTATTGTACGAAAAGCTCGCACTTCAAACATATACTTGAAGAAGCGCTCAAAAACGACATCAATCTCGAAACCTCCTCGGCTTTCGATATCCCCATCATCGAAGCCCTCGAACGCAAAGGCATGATTTCTAAAGACATCATGATCATCTGCAATGGTTTTAAGAAGGATTCGTATAAAGAAAATATCGTCGACATCATCCACGACGGCTTCACCAATGTGATACCTGTACTCGACAACAAGGAAGAATTCAACTACTACGCCAACGAATTGGAAGTGCCAGTAAACCTTGGCATCCGCATTTCGGTGGAGGAACAGCCAGATTATCCATTTTATACCAGTCGTTTGGGCATACGCGGCGATGAAGTGCTCGACTTTTACCAAAACAAAATCAAAGAAGATGACAACTTCAAAGTGAAGTTGTTGCACTTTTTTGTGAGTTCAGGCTTTAACGATACCCCGCATTTCTGGAACGAGCTCGAGAAGTTCGTAAACGTTTATGTGAAGTTGAAAAAGGTTTGTCCTGATTTGGAGATGATTGATATCGGTGGTGGCCTTCCTTTCAAAAACACCCTCAGTTTCGACTACGATTATACCTATATGATCGACGAAATTGTGAACCGCATCAAAACCATCTGCAACGATAACGACATAGCTGAACCCAATATCGTGACCGAATTCGGCAGCTTTACAGTAGCCGAAGCCAGCGGTATTATCTTCAAAGTATTAGGCCGAAAACAGCAAAACGACCGGGAAAAGTGGTTGATGGTAGATGGTAGTCTCATCACCATGCTGCCCGATGTGTGGGCCATGAACCAAAAATTTATCCTTCTGCCGCTCAACAACTGGGATGCAGAATACGAACGCGTAAACCTCGGCGGCATCACCTGCGATGGTCTAGATTTTTACAAAACCGAGCAAAACATTGCCTCCACCTGGATGCCGAAAACACGTAAGGCGCAATATGTAGGTTTCTTTCACACAGGTGCTTACCAGGAAACTTTGAGTGGCACCGGCGGCATTCATCACTGCCTGATTCCTACGCCACGCCATGTGCTGATCAGGAAAACCAAGGAGAACAATCTCGACTACCAACTCTTCCAGGAAGAACAAAGCAGCAAGCAGGTGCTAAAAATTCTCGGATATTGATGAAATGTTTGGGAGAAAAAATTGAATAAACTATATTTGCAGTCCATTAGAAAAACCAACAGCCATGGGTGTTACCTCACTGAAAAGAAAAGCCAGAAAAAACCGCACCGTTTCACGTCTGCGTACACAAGGTTTGAAAAAAGCGAAACTTGGCACCTATGCCAAACCCGCTACTGACGAAAAAAACAACGAAGGCAGCGCCGAATAATCGGTAGTTGTACGTTTATCATAGAAGGCCGATACCCTGTGGGTATCGGCCTTTGCTGTTTATCGAAAAACCAACCCATAGCAGGGTGATTTTCCTTTTCAAACTCTTTGACTTGTACACCCTTTGTCGCAACATTTCACAATTACACGCTTACCCCTTCACTAAAGAAGGTGTTTTCCCATTAAATGGATTCATTCGGCCAACGATAGCGGCGTCCATACCGGCGGCCCGAACCACCGCCCGGTCGCCAAAGCGATTCCGGATGTTGTCCATAGCCTTATAAAGGCTAATCATCTCCTGGGTATCGTCGAAAAGATTAATCTGGTAGCCGCCATGCACCAGATCGCTGAAACGAACCCCTACCAATCGGATTAGCAGGCGACGGTTGTATAACTTATCGAACATCTCCAGCACTTTCGGAATCAACGTATGGTCGGCTGAGGTGTAGGAAATGTGCTGTTGCAGCGTATGGGTGTTAAAATCGGAATAACGGACTTTCACCATAACGCAGGCCGTGAGCTTTTGTCCTTTACGCAACTGAAAAGCGAGTTGTTCGGCCATGGCAGCCAAGATGCCGCGTAATTTGACGATGTCGGTGGTGTCGCGCTCGAAGGTGCGTTCGGTCGACAGCGACTTCCGCTCGTGAAACGACACTACCGGGCTATTATCAATACCGTTGGCTTTGCGCCACAACTGGTTGCCGTTTTGTCCGAATACCCTTTCGAGCAACTCCATCGGCATTTCCTGTACCGTTCCCACATACTTCACCCCCAGGCCGCGTAGTGTCTGATACATCTTATCCCCCACCATAGGGATCTTCTTCACCGAAAGTGGCGAAAGAAAGGGCTTTTCGGTGCCTTTTACCACCTGAATCTGGTTGTTGGGCTTGGCTTCTCCGGTAGCCACCTTC
Source organism: Bacteroidota bacterium (assembly GCA_036787895.1). Taxonomy (GTDB): domain Bacteria; phylum Bacteroidota; class Bacteroidia; order UBA7662; family UBA7662; genus UBA7662. The sequence continues at coordinate 374,851 of DAIQOK010000001.1, forward strand.
GAAACCGTTTTGTTGGCCGACATCCCAAAGGAAATCGGCAGACCGCTTTCACGTATGATTTTCTGGCGCAGCTCGCTGGCTAGCTTAAAACAGCCGAAATAACGATCCATACCCGTCAAGTCGAGATAAAACTCATCGATAGAGCTTTTTTCGAAAAGCGGCACCTGGTCGCGGATGATATCGGTAACCAACTGGCTGTATTTGGTGTAATTATCAAAACTCCCCCGGATAACCACCGCCTCGGGGCACAACTGACGGGCCATACGCATGGGCATACCGGCATGTATGCCAAAAACACGGGCTTCGTAACTGCATGAGGCCACTACTCCCCGGTCGCTGGTGCTGCCGATGAGAATGGGGCGCTGACCAATCCGACTGTCGAGCAGGCGCTCGACAGATACAAAAAAGGTGTCCAGATCCATATGGACGATGGTGCGGTCGGCGATGGCCGGGTTTGTATCAGAGGATTTCATAAGGACAACAAATTGCGGGTAGGTGTTGACTTCTTTTGTCAATCAGAAAGCCTATGAGCTGCAGCCTTTTTATGCCCTTGGTGGGGCAGCTCTTTTCGCCTGCTTTGTACCGGTACTTAACCGGCTCTTTGATTCAGGGGTGCTGCCGGTTTTCCACCATCCGCATAACGCGGATCGGGTATTATCGGCAGTCGCTCCATGGCTGTTACCTCAAGGGTGTAGCAATCAAATTCTTCGGTTACACGACCAATAAGCTCATATATCCCTCTTCCCCTGAAAGGAAAACGGGTAACTATCTGCGGGAAATGAACAGAATCAACATAGGCTCCTTCCCGATCTATAAAGGTACCAAATTGCATGTGTTCTCCCTTTAAAGTCCGGGTATCTTTTACACATACCAAGTAAGCTACGAGATGGACGGTTTTACCAATAAGTTGCGGTAAATCACGGGCAAGTACCGAGCTTGGTAAAGGACCCGATAATAAGTCAAACGGACTGCACAAAGGGAAGCCTAAAAGTTCTATTTCATCAAAAGCATCTTCGAAGCGGGCGATGTCGAGGGCGGGTAAACGATAACTTTTGGGTGGCACATAAAACAGTTCGCGCGATGTTTCTTTTTTAGGCGCATGCCCCAGTAGCAGATGGGCTTCCCACTGCAGTTCTTTTTTGTTTTTGCCGGTAGTCCGGAAAGCGCCGGCACGTATCAGCAATATCACTTGCTCCAGGGGTGGTTGCAGGCGATGCACCAGCCCTGACAGCGAAGCGTAAGCGCCATTTCGGTGCCGTTCTGAGACCAATTTGACTATAAAATCGGTTTCCAGACCTTTTATCAGTCCCAAACCCAACCAAATGGTTTTCCCTTTCAATGACGTCAGCAAAACACTTCCGTTTATGCAGGGCGCTTCAATCTCTCCACCCTGCATCCGGGCTTCGTGCACATAATGTTCGGTATTGTAAAAACCACCGGCATTGTTGAGGGTCGCCACCATATATTCGAGCGGATAGTACCCTTTCAAAAACAGGCTCTGGTAACTTTCTACGGCATAAGAGGCCGAATGCCCCTTGGCAAAGGCATAACCGGCAAAACTTTCTGTTTGCCGCCAGATTTCTGCCGTCAGCTCAGCCGTATGCCCCTTCTCCCGGCAATTGCTGAAAAACTTCTGCTTCACCTGCTCAAACTCCTCTCTTCCTCTGAATTTACCGCTCATCCCGCGGCGCAATACATCGGCCTCGGCCAGACTCAACCCAGCAAAATAATGCGCCACCTTAATTACATCTTCCTGATACACCATTACCCCATAGGTTTCAGGCATGATGTCGAGCATAATGGGATGAGCATCCTGCCGCCTTTCGGGAAAACGGTAGCGGAGTATAAACTGCCGCATCATGCCCGAACTGGCTACGCCGGGACGGATAACCGAGCTGGCGGCTACCAGACCGAGATAATCATCGACCTGGAGTTTTTTCATGAGCATACGCATGGCCGGCGACTCTACATAAAAACAGCCAATGGCTTTCGCATTTCGTAGCATGTCTTTGATGCGTTCATCCTGCTTAAAACGAGGCAGGTCGTGGATGTCGAAACTGTCGACATCTCCTCCGTTTTCACGTATGAGCGCAATGGCGTCTTTAATTTTCCCGAGTCCGCGCTGACTCAGTATATCGAACTTATACAAGCCCGCATCCTCGGCCACCACCATATCGAACATGGTGGTAGGAAAACCTTTGGGCGGAAAAAAGGTGGCCCCAAACCATTGTACAGGCCGGTCGAGTATAAGTATACCACTCGCATGAACGCTCAGGTGATTGGGAATACCATGCAACCATTCGCCATATAACAATACTGTTTGAGCGATTTGATCGATTTTCCGGGAGTCAAATCGTCCGTCCGACAATTGATCAATGTCGGTCTTGGGCAAACCAAATACTTTACCCAGTTCCCGCACTACAGCCCTTCGCTGGAAAGTAACATAGGTACCAACGAGGGCCACATGGCGAAAACGTTCAAAAATGAAACGGGTAATGTCTTCCCGGTCAGCCCAGGAGAAGTCGATATCAAAATCGGGCGGATTCCGCCGATACAGATTGATAAATCGCTCAAAATAGAGGTTGAGTTCTATCGGGTCTACATCGGTAATGCGTAATAAATAGGCCACGATGCTGTTGGCACCACTCCCCCTGCCTACATAAAAATACCCTTTGGAGCGGGCATAGCTGAGGATTTTCCAATTAATCAGGAAATAGGAGACATACTTTTTCTGCCGAATGATATCGAGCTCCTTCTCTATACGGCTGTAAACGGTCTCGTCGGCGTTCGGATAGCGATAAGTTATGCCCTCGAAGGTGAGTTTCCGGATAAAACGATAATCCAGCTCTTCGTTGGCGGTATAGGTGCTTTGGTTTTTGTGTGGGTATATATCGCCAAACTCAAAATTTATGCTGCATGAAGCCAGTAACTCTTCCGTGCGCGCCACCATCTCGGGGAAATCAACATACTGTTGTTTGAGCAGCTCTAATGGCTGAAACAAATCATCTGGCCGACCGCAGCTTTCGGGGTCGAGTTTACTGAGCAAGGTGTTTTGGTCGATGGCCCGCAACAAACGGTGGGCATTCCAGTCGCGTTTGTGCCGAAAAGTGGCTGTTGCCAGCACAACCAGCTTATCTGTCGGCCATTTTTTAGGATATACCCGCAGTTTATTCAGTTCATGGGCTGACACGCCCAGAAACTCATGATCGGCTAGGGGTTTCCCCGCCCAACCGGCCAACGGGTAGATGATAAATACATCCGCTAAATCGGTTGCACGTTCGGCAAACGGCTCTCCGGTCTGCAGTTGCTCACTTAAAAGCTGGTTGATGGCAGCAAACCCCCTGTTATTCCGGGCAAGCAGTACATACAGCTGCTTGTTTTTTTGGCGGATATCCATGCCCAATACGGGCTTAATACCATATTTGGGCGCCATTCTTACAAAATCAAGTGCTCCGGAACTATTACAAATATCGGTCAGTGCCAATTGCTGTACCCCTCCAGCCTTCGCCTGCTGCAAAAGCGCTTCGGGCGACATCAAGCCGTAGCGCAGACTAAAATAACTGTGGCAATTGAGGTACATGGAACATGCTTAATGCTCCCGAGTGCTTCGTAATCAGGTGGCTGAACGTATCACATCCCAGCTTCTGTCGCCAAGCAGCCTCACGGTTGCAATAAAGGTGAATTTAAGGCTTTTTCTTGTGTCCCCTCCTTGTATGTGAAGGTTTATATCCTCATAATCTGGATTGTTTTTTTTGGAATGTTATCCATACATTCAAAAAACGGAACCAGACTTGGATCTATCCATGTGATTATATTGTAAATTTTTGTCCGCACGTCCAAAGCATAGGAGCAATCAATGTTGTGGCCAATAAAACAGATTGGTTCGCAGTGATTAACCCTGTTTCTGAATTTTTTTATTTCATCTAGCTTATCATAAATACTAGCCCTGTTTTCATTTCTAGGCTTATGAGAGAAAATATGTATTGGCTGTCCGCCAACTAATGAATAATGATGAGAAAGAAAAAACGCCAGCCAGAATCCAAATGTCTGGTCAGAGATTATTTTCCCACTTGTAATTGGAATCGCACGCCGTGTTAACTTGGTTTCTGATTTTTGCACACAGGTTCTCATGAAATAATGCGAGTTTCTCAACGAATTATCTCTCATGAAACCAGTTTTTTGATTGATTATCCAATCTTGATCTGAAAAATATGCTGCTAATACGCCATTAAGGCTGTTTCTAAACACAACCTCAAATTGGCTCAAAATTGGATGGAATGCCTGTGCCAAGCGGATATTCGCTGTATAAAGTCTTTTTGCCCTGCTCTTGTTATTAGCCGTTGCTATCAAATATCTATTATATCTGGGCCTCGACAAATACTTGCTACGCAACACCGCTTTCATACTTGACAATTTCGGGAATTCTTTCTATTTTTACATCACATAGACTTGGTAAAGCCTCTTTCTTTCGTAGAAACGTAATCAAGTAAAAGATTTCAGGGAACCTCATTAGGTTCCCTTTTATTTTTTAATCATAGTCCAATTCTTATCCTATTGTTGTAGTTATTCAATATAGGAGATTATTGTCATTGGATATAGTGTTTACTCTTTAAGTAATTAAGCACTTCGAATCACATCCCAGCTTCTGTCGCCAAGCAGCCTCACGGTTGCAATAAAGGTGAATTTAAGGCTTTTTCCCCAATCTTCAGGCGACAACATCGACAATAAACGACTGCCATTGTCGCGTTCATAAAGGTGGTAGGTCTGATTAAAAACCGGCTCAAAATTCATATCAGCTGCATAAATTTCTTCTGCTACTTTCACCCGGTTTTCTATCTCTCTAGCTTGCTCCATCAGTAATTCTGCTTGTTTGCGTAACATACTGATCTGTAAATCGGCCTGATGGGCCACTGTTTCAAGGGCGACACTTTTCAGCTTGCCTTTATCGATAGGCCGAATGATGGGCGAAGCAACATGGGTTGCCAGAGGTGCCAAGGCATCTCTACCTTGCCAATATTCAAATGCGGGCTGTTCTGTTTCGGTAATTTCCATGAGAGTAATTGACTGAGAACAAAATTAATAGCCCATTGTTTCGTTAAAATCACAATGTAAAGAAACTGAACTTTTTAGGCTCGAAATGTTTTGTATCTTTGCAGCTTATTTGCAGACGACTACCTATTTTTTCACCATACACCATTTCTAGTAATCTATGCGTCAGCTAAAAATCACCAAGTCGATAACCAACCGCGAAAGCCAATCGTTAGAGAAGTATTTGCAAGAAATCGGCAAGGTGGACCTGATCACTCCTGAAGAGGAAGTGACCCTGGCTAAAAAGATACGCGAAGGCGACCAGCGCGCCCTGGAAAAGCTTACCAAAGCCAACCTGCGTTTCGTAGTATCTGTGGCCAAACAGTACCAGAACCAAGGTTTAACCCTCAGTGACTTGATCAATGAAGGTAATCTGGGTCTGATCAAAGCCGCGAAACGTTTCGACGAGACCCGCGGTTTTAAATTCATTTCGTATGCGGTGTGGTGGATTCGTCAGTCCATTCTCCAGGCTTTGGCCGAACATTCGCGTATTGTCCGTCTCCCACTCAACCGTGTTGGTTCATTGAACAAAATCGGTAAAGCGTTTTCGCAGCTGGAGCAACAATACGAGCGTGATCCTTCGGTAGAAGAGCTGGCAGAAATGCTGGAAGTGTCGACCGACGAGGTTGAAAGCACGCTGAACATCAGCGGTCGCCATATCTCGATGGATGCTCCTTTCGTACAAGGCGAAGAAAACACCCTGCTCGACGTACTCGTGAACGACGACGCGCCCAAGTCAGACGGCATCCTCATGCAGGAGTCGCTTTCGGCCGAAATCGACCGTTCATTGGCTACGCTTACCGAACGTCAGCGTGAAGTTATCAAACTGTATTTCGGTATCGGGCTCGACCACGGCATGTCGCTTGAGGACATAGGCGAAAAATTCGACCTCACCCGCGAGCGTGTACGTCAGATTAAGGACAAAGCATTAAAGCGCCTGCGTCATACCTCGCGCAGTAAAATGCTGAAAGCCTATCTCGGCAACTAACCTTTTCTTACAAACATTGACTAAGGCCGGATAACCGGCCTTTTTTTATTTATGACACGCTGATGGGGCGGATTGGTTATGATTTACGCAAATCAGTATCCGTTCAAATCATAAAAATCATAAAAAATCTGCGGCCCATCCCATTACCGTACAAAGCCCGAAAAGCGTATTTTTGCATTCTTATTTACCATACGCATGTTTGATAAACTCACCGACCGCTTAGACCAGGCTTTCAAAACCCTCAAAGGCGAAGGCCGTATCTCAGAGATCAATGTAGCCGAAACCATGAAGGAAATCCGTCGGGCCTTGCTCGATGCCGACGTGAGCTACAAAATCGCGAAAGAGTTTACCGATACGGTGCGTGAAAAAGCACTCGGCCAAAACGTTATCAAAAGCGTATCGCCAGGCCAGTTGCTCACCAAAATCATGCACGAAGAGCTTACCCACCTCATGGGCGGGAGTTTTTCGGACATAAATATTGCGGCCAATCCTAGCGTCATCCTCATTGCAGGTTTACAGGGTTCGGGTAAAACCACCTTTTCAGGCAAGCTGGCCAATATGTTGAAAGACAAAGGCCACAAAGTATTGCTTGTTGCCGGCGACGTTTACCGCCCTGCGGCCATCGACCAACTCAAAGTATTGGGTGGTCAGATTGGTGTAGAGGTTTATACAGAAGATGGCAGCAAAAACCCGGTTCAGATTGCTGAAAACGCGGTTAAAAAGGCCAAATCAGAAGGTTTTAAAATAGTTATCGTCGATACTGCCGGTCGTTTGGCGGTAGACGAGGCCATGATGAATGAAATTGCTAACGTCTCTCATGCTGTAAAACCGCATGAGACCCTGTTTGTAGTTGATGCCATGACCGGTCAGGATGCCGTAAACACCGCTAAAGCCTTCAACGACAGGCTGAATTTCGATGGCGTAGTCCTAACCAAACTCGACGGTGATGCCCGTGGTGGTGCCGCTTTGACCATCTCTTATACGGTAGGCAAACCGGTGAAGTTTATGTCGACCGGTGAGAAGATGCAGGCACTCGACGTTTTCCACCCCGACCGCATGGCCCACCGCATACTTGGCATGGGCGACGTGGTTTCGCTGGTAGAACGCGCGCAAATGCAGATTGACGAGGAAGAAGCCCAGCGTCTTTCCAAAAAAATCAGCAAAAACCAATTCGACTTTAACGACTTCCTGAGTCAGATCAGCCAGATCAAAAAGATGGGCAATCTGAAAGATCTCATGGGTATGATACCCGGTATGGGTAAAATGTTGAAAGATGTCGACATCAGCGACGATGCCTTCAAACATGTGGAAGCTATTATTCAGAGTATGACCCCCAAGGAGCGCGGCAATCCCGACCTGATCAACGGCAGTCGCCGCAAACGCCTGGCCGACGGCTCGGGTACCAGCATACAACAGGTCAATCAGCTCTTGAAGCAGTTCAACGACATGAAAGGCATGATGAAGAAGATGAATGCCATGGGTGCCGGTGGAAAAATGCCAAAAATGCCCATGCGCCGGTAAATTCTATCTGTGTAAATCATAAAAATCCGCGTCATCCGCCTCCTGTCGAGAATGCTAAAGTGGTATTGTACAATAAATGAATTCCACTATCTTTGCAACTCGTTTAAAAACAACGATCAATGTCAGTAAAGATTAGATTACAGCGTCATGGTAAGAAGGGCAAGCCTTTCTTCCATATTGTGGTGGCAGATGCACGTGCTCCGAGAGACGGGAGATTCATTGAACGTTTGGGCGTTTACAACCCGAACACGAATCCTGCCACCATCGATCTCAATGTCGACAAGACCCTGGATTGGGTATTTAAAGGTGCTCAACCCACCGATACTTGTCGTGCCATCCTCAGCTACAAAGGCGTGATGATGAAGAAATATCTGCAGGAAGGTGTTCGTAACAACCTTTTCGACCAGGCCGAAGCTGATAAACGTTTCGCAAGCTGGGAAGCAGAAAAAGCAGCGAAAGTAGAAGGTAAAAAATCGAATTTATCGTCTGCCAAAGAAAAAGCTGCTGCTGCCCGTTTGGTTGCAGAAGCGAAAGTTAAAGCCGATCGTGCTGCCGCTATCCTCAAGAAAAACACCCCTGTTGCTGAAGAAGTAGCTGAGGAAGTTGAAGAAGTAGCTGAAGTTGAAGCAGTAGATACTGTTGAAGCTCCAGAGGCTGAGAATACTGCTGCTGAAAACGAAGAAAAAGCAGCTGAATAAGCTTTGAAGCTCGCAGACGGATTTGAAATCGGCTTTTTAGAACGGACACACGGATTTAAAGGTGAAGTCGTTCTGCAGCTCGATGTAGACAATCCATCGCATTATAAAAAACTGGGGTCAGTTTATCTCTTTAAAAAAGGTAAACTGATCCCTTTTTTCGTTTCCGGCTCCAAACCCTTGGGCAGAGATGAGCTTTTACTCAAGTTTGAGGACATAGACGATGAAACCGCCGCCCGTGACTTACTTGGTAGCAGCGTTCATCTCCCCGCCGAAGCCCTCCCCGCCCTCCACGACGACCAATATTACTACCACGAACTACGGGGCATGCAAGTCATCGACGATATTCTTGGCCTGGTAGGCACCGCATTAGATGTCTACGAAACCCCGCAGCAACACCTCCTTGCCTTTGATCACCAAGGCAAAGAAGTGCTTTGCCCGCTCAACGATGAGCTCGTATACAGGGTCAACAAAAAAGCCGGCATCATTCATACCCGCCTTCCGGAAGGACTGATAGACGTATATCTCGACTAAGATGCGGATAGACATACTTTCGGTCGTACCCGAGCTTTTACACAGTGTGCTCAACCACAGCATACTTAAAAGGGCACAGGACAAGGGTTTGGCCCAATTGGTTGTGCACAACCTCCGCGATTATACGACCGACAAATACCGTCAGGTAGACGATTACCCTTATGGTGGAGGTGCCGGCATGGTGATGATGATTGAGCCCATCGACAAATGTATTACCCAGCTCAAAAGTGAGCGGACTTACAACGAGATTATATATATGTCGCCCGACGGCATATTGTTGGATCAGCCGTTATGCAACCGTTTGGCCACCCTTGAAGGCAATCTCATCCTATTGTGTGGTCATTATAAAGGTGTAGATGAGCGAGTGCGGGAACATTTTTGTACCATGGAAATTTCGGTGGGCAACTATGTACTTACCGGAGGCGAATTGGCGGCAGCCATCGTAGCCGATGCCGTAATTCGATTATTGCCAGGCGTTTTGGGCGATGAAACCTCAGCGTTGTTCGACTCTTTCCAGGACAATTTACTTGCTCCACCTGAATATACCCGCCCTGCAGAGTATAAAGGCTGGAAAGTGCCTGAAGTGCTTACTTCGGGTAACTTTGGCAAAATTGCTCAATGGCGCCATGACCAGGCTGTATTACGGACCCGGGAGAGGCGACCTGAATTGCTGAAAGGCGAATAAATCCTATATTTTTCCGCGGTATCGCTTTTTGATTCCAAGGAATAGTCGTATACTTGCAACTCGTTTGAAAAACGCTCAATTTCTAAGTTCATGAACCTCGTACAATTCGTAGAACAAAACACAGTTGGTACACAAAATTTGCCGGTATTCAAAGCTGGCGATACCGTAGCTGTGCACTATAAAATCAAAGAAGGCAACAAAGAGCGCATCCAGGTTTTCCAGGGTGTCGTGCTCCAGCGCCGTAACTCAGGTGTAAACGAAACCTTTACCGTGCGTAAAGTTTCTAATAGCATAGGTGTAGAGCGTATCTTCCCTACTGTGTCGCCTATGATCGACAAAATCGAAATCGTCAACCGTGGTATCGTGCGTCGTGCTCGTTTGTTCTACCTGCGTACTGCCAAAGGTAAAAACGCTCGTATCAAGCAAAAACGCGGATAATTCTATCCCCATTCTAATACAAAAGGTTCTCTCCGGCAACGGAGGGGACTTTTTTTTTGTTGTATAACGTTGAGTGCTTCACTCACCAAGACCAGAGGCAGCTTGGTAGCATTCGATTAGAAGAAATCGAGCCAACCAATTTTGAATATCGTTAGAGCTCTCCTATGTCCTCATTCCACAACTCCGGCTTCTCCCGGATGAAATCTTCCATCATACTTACACATTCCGGAAGATCGAGGTCGATAACCTCAACACCATGTGATTCCATAAAGGCCTTAGCGCCGGGGAAAGTACGTGACTCCCCTACGATGACTTTAGGAATACGAAACTGAACGATGGTACCGGCACACATATAACAGGGCATGAGGGTACTGTAAATTACCGTATTCCGATAACTTCCTACCCTGCCGGCATTAAATAAACAGTCCATCTCGCCATGGCGTATGGGATTATCTTCCTGCACACGTTTATTGCGACCACTGGCAACCAATTTCCCATTTTTTACCAGTACCGAGCCGATAGGAATGCCACCTTCTGCTAATCCCTTTTGGGCTTCAGCAATGGCCAGCTGCATAAATTCATCAGCTTTATGCATTATTTCAGTTTTTCGTCAGCTTTACGTCTGGCTTCTGCCATTAAATTGTCGGCACGCTGGTTGGCTTCTTGCTCCAATTGCGCGGCTTTAACGTTGGCTTGTTTACGAATGCCTTGGGCGGCTTTTTCCGCTGCTGCTTTTTTTACCGGGTTAGATCCAGCCTCAGCGATAAGTTTATTGGCATTGGCCTCACCTTCTCTACGTATGACATCAGCAGCGTTTTTGCCTTCAGTCTTAATGCGGTTCGCTTGAACCTGGGCATCTGCCAGTATTTTATCGGCTTCTGCGCGGGCTTCTTGCTTTTTCTTATCCAATTCCGCCTTTGCTCTTGCTTCGGCTTCCTGACGCTGCTTTTCCAATTCTGCTTTTGCCTTTTCTGCCTCTGCACGGGCCTTATCTTCGAGTTCTTTTTTGCGACGCTCTAATTCGTCCAATGCTTGTTGTTTGAGATCGTCGCCGGCACCATCGGTCATGCTGGCTAACGAAACATCCACTTTCGGGTCATTTACGAGGCCAGTCATACGGACCTTCACCCCTACCGTCTTATTCACATTTACATTCACCCCTTTTTCTGCGGCTTTGGAAAGCAAACCATTTACCAAAGTATTCGCAGGCCCCAAGAGCTCGCGAGGTACTTCCATTTGAAGGGTGTAATCAATACTCAGGTCGAAGCCATTGGAACCGCTAACGATCATTTTTATGCCATGCTGCTCGATTTCGAAGGGCTGTACGTAAACGCGACCATTGTCGAATTCAAAACTCAGGTTGACGTTTTTCAGCGACAATGACTTCAAATTATTCATTCTGAGCATGTCGGCGGCCTTTTCAAGCGGTTTGAATCCTGAAATAGTGGCATTGGGGATTTTCATTAGGCCACCACCTTGCAAACTGTTCAAATCGGGCGTCATGTCCTGAAGTAAAAATCCATTGAGCTCAAATCCGGTTGAAAAGCGACCCGAGGTATATTGGCCTATTGGCGCTATTTTCTGCATGGTCACGAAAGTGCTAAAGGTCTCTTTCACATCAAAGTCCTGCATGCCGATATTAAATGCCACTGCCGGTTTTTTGATGTTTTGGGTATTATAACTACCCGACGTTTGAATAGAACCGCCCAGTAAATTGAGTCCTACCTCATCAAAACCAAGTTTTTGATCCCTTACATACAAATTCCCTTGCAAATTGGTGATCTCCATATTGTCGTACAACACTTTTTTGAAGTTGGCATTCAACTTAAAATCGACGGTATTGGGAATTTCTATAACGGTAAGTGACGCACTTTCGGTGGCGGGACTATCAGCTGTGGTTTCGGTAGCATCTCCCATCAATTCATTCAGATTCAAGAGGTTTGAATTCACATTAAAGCTGCCTTTGAGCTTCTCCTCCCCAAAATAGTACGACAGCAAATTATCGATACGACCACTGGCCCGTATATCGGAAGTGCCCATTTTTGCATTAAAATCTCTCAAGGCCACAAACTGCGGACTAAAAGCCATGGCCATACGCTCAATCTTTACGCCGTCCTGAAAATCTGTGCTGCTCACAAAAAACTGCTCAAGCATCATCTCCCCACTTACAGTAATATCGTTGTATTTCTGCTGCTCTATGGCATTTACCCTACCATTTGCGGTAACGGCCGCAGAAAACTTACCGGTCAGATCTTTGACCATATCGCCGGGGATAAATCTTTTCACCTTGTCGAAATCAATACTTGCATTTAAGGCTGCATTGATGGTAGGGTCGCTGATGGGCTTGGTGGTATAGAGACGGAAATCGATAGGATTGCCGGCCATATCCATGCCGAACTGCTTCAGATCAACGATAGTGGCATCGAGATCACCGGTAGCGTTGGTGATTTTGAGGTCCATCATGATATCGTTAACAGCTGCGGGCAAGGATGGATATTGGAAGTAACCCTTATCTACACCCAGCACAAAATTGAAGGCGGGCATGCTGTTATCGTTGTAAGTGCCCTTAAGCATACCGTCGAATACAAATTTGCCCTTGGTCTGGATGTCTTTGAAGTATTCGTCAAACATACCCGGCACCACAGATAAAAGGGCTTTAAAATCGCTCTGTGGGGTATTAAACTTCATATCCATCACCATATCGTCGGCCGGCATGGCAAATACCCCTGACAACTTCAGATTAAGCTCGTTCAGGTATAAATCGTTATCAGTGAAGGTGAAGCTGAAGGCCGGCATATTGATGGCAATGGGCACTTCGAGTTTGGCGGTGGCCTGGCTGATAAAAGTCATGCCGGCATAGGTGTAACTGACCGACTGAATTTCGGTTTTGGTTTTGAGCACAAAATCATCGAGCGTAAAATCGCCACTGCCTTCATGATTGATCCCCAGGAGGACTGCTTTTTGCGCATAAAAACGATCGTCGTAAATGACATCTACGTTTTTTAGGCTATATGACTGTATGGCAAACCTAAAATCGCTGGTGGTCGTATCCTCAGCTACCACAGCTGCCGTATCGGGCTTCATAATATCGTAATTGGCTTGACCGCTTGCCAGTACACGAACATGGATTTTGGCATCGGCGATGCGGATTTTCCGGATATTGAGATCTTCGCCCCTGATTATGGGCATGATATTCATGGAGAAGCTAAAATCACCCACCCTGGCCAAGGTATCCAGAGCGAAAGTATCTACCCCGATTACCATAAAGTCTTCAACAGACATGCTAAAATGCGGAAAATCGCGAAAAAGAGAAACCGAAATATCTCCAAAGCTTATTTGAGCATTCAGCTTTTCGTTGACCGCTTTTAATGCAATTGCTTTGATTTTGTCTTTGTAGATGATGGGAAGAACGATGGCTGCAGCTAAAACTACTACCAACAATCCGAATAGGGTAAATCCAATTTTTTTCTTCATAACAACAATATAAGCCAGTCAAATTTAGCAAAAGCTAACCGGAAGCCATGCGATTTGGTTTCTAGTTTTTAGCTCAGTTCAACGTCGAAAACGCTGGTAAATTGTCGTAAAAATGCATCTTCTACCTCTTCCATAACAATTGGTTGTCGACTTTCCGTTGCCATGCTGGCTACCGCCTTATCGTCGATACCGCAAGGAACAATATGTTTAAAATAGTCGAGATTGGTATTCACATTCAAGGCAATACCGTGCATAGTCACCCAACGACTCGTACGCACACCCATAGCGCATATTTTGCGGGCTCGCGCTGAATCAGCTTCGAGCCACACTCCGGTAAAGCCCGGATATCGTTCGCCTTTCAAGCCAAATTCGCCAATAGTTTGTATCACAACCTCTTCCAGACTACGCAAATACCAATTGATATCGGTTTTGAACTGCTCCAAGTCAAGGATTGGATAGACCACCAATTGTCCGGGACCGTGATATGTAATGTCACCGCCTCTATTGATGCGATAATAAGTCGCCTGGTGGGCCTTTAAACCAGCATCATCGAGTAAAAGATGACTTTCTTTGCCGCTTTTTCCGAGTGTATACACATGAGGGTGTTCAACAAGGAGTAAATCATGGGAGATGGGTAGTTGGGCTTCGGGAGTTAAATCTCTGTTCTGCGTCTTTCTAGCCAGTTTCTCTGCGAATAGCTGCTCCTGATAATCCCAGGCCTTCCGGTAATCCAAATTTCCTAACCGGATAATGCGGACTTGCTTTTTCATGCGGGAATATAGGTTTCGAGTAGCTGGCACGCCTTGGTTGGCTCAAGGGTCAAGCGTTTGATATTGGCCGGAACCAGGATGCAATCGCCCATACCTACAGCTATTTTATTGTCGGCTGTCGTCATTGTGCAAGCCCCTCCAATGCAGCTATAAATCACAAAACTATCCCTTTGACTATGATCTCTTTTTACACTTCTATCAAAGGTTAGTTTATTGGTTTCAAAATACTCAGCCTTAACTAATTGAACCACTTCATTTACAGTATCTACATAAGTATTTTTATAGCTTTCATATCGTTTGAAATCCAATACTTCCAAGGCTGCTTCTGTATGCAATTCTCGTTTATTGCCTTGGGCATCTACCCTATCAAAATCGTAAATGCGGTAAGTGATGTCGGAAGTTTGCTGGATTTCACAGATGAGCAAACCTTTACCGATGGTGTGTACACGACCCGGTGGAATGTAGAATACGTCGCCGGCATCTACTTCTTCGATATTCAGCACTTCCATAATTTTACCGCTGTTCAGGGCATCGAGATAACTTTCTCTATCCATTTCCTGCTTGAAGCCGGTAATCAGATTAGCCCCGGGATCATTCTGTATAACGTACCACATCTCCGTTTTGCCCTTACAACCGTGTTTAGCCATGGCCTGGGCATCGTTGGGATGCACCTGCACAGATAAGTCGGCGCCAGCATCGAGAAACTTGATGAGGAGAGGAAATTCGTTTGGACTGGCCAGGTAGGATTTTTTACCGACTAAGTCGGCACCATAAGCTGCTAAGAGTTCTTGCAGGCTTTTACCCTGCAACGGACCTCCAGCCACCACCGAAACGTCGCCGGCTACACCAGATATCTCCCAGCTTTCGCCGCAATTGGGCAAGCTGCCAAAATCTTTGCCTAAAACGGTCTTGATTTTATCGCCACCCCAGAGTTTTTCTTTAAAAATTGGTTCAAATCGAAGTGGATAAAGGGGTGTTGAGCTCATTTAGCTTTCATTTGTTTCCAAGCATTGATTAGTCCGTTGGTAGAACTGTCGTGGCTGTGAATCGGTTCGTTGTTTTGTAATTCAGGTAAAATTTGGTTGGCGAGCTGTTTACCCAGCTCTACCCCCCATTGGTCGAAACTATAGATGTTCCAGATGATGCCCTGCACGAATATTTTATGTTCGTAAAGCGCAATCAACAGCCCTAAATGGAAGGGGTCAATCGTTTTTAAGAGTAAACTGTTGGTTGGGCGGTTGCCTTCAAAAACTTTGAATGGAGCCAATTTTTCAATTTCATCCTCAGATAAACCTACTTTCTTTAATTCATATTTAGCTTCATCTAAGGTTTTACCGTTCATGAGGGCTTCGGTCTGGGCGAAGTAATTGGCCAGCAACTTATCGTGGTGACCGGGCAAAGGGTTATGACTGATGGCTGGTGCAATAAAATCGCAGGGAATCAAATGTGTTCCCTGGTGGATGAGCTGATAAAAGGCATGCTGGCCATTGGTGCCAGGTTCACCCCAGATAATGGGGCCTGTGCTATAGTCGAGAGCCTGGCCGTTTCGATCGACCGATTTGCCATTACTCTCCATATTCCCCTGTTGAAAATAGGCAGCAAAACGGTGTAAATACTGATCATAAGGCAGAATAGCCTCACTTGTTGCTCCTAAAAAGTTGGTATTCCAGATGCCAATCATAGCCAGTAAAACCGGGGCATTTTCATGAAGTGGCGCTATTTGGAAGTGTTTGTCCATGGCAAAAGCACCCTCGAGCAATTCTTCAAAACGTTCGTAACCAATCCCCAGCACGATCGACAAACCAATGGCCGACCACAACGAATACCGCCCGCCTACCCAATCCCAGAAGGGAAACATATTCGCCGTATCGATGCCAAAAGCCTGCACAGCCGCTGTATTGGTACTCATAGCCACAAAATGACGAGCTACTGCACTTTCGTCTCCGGCAGCTTGCAGCAGCCAGTTTCGGGCGCTGTGGGCATTGGTCATGGTTTCCTGGGTCGTGAAGGTTTTGGAAGCGATTAGAAACAGCGTGGTCGCCGGATGACATTTTTTCAGGCTTTCGGCAAGATGGGTGCCGTCGATATTCGAAACAAAATGCAGGTTTAGCCGTGTTTTATAGGCTTTGAGGGCTTCGGTAACCATCATTGGACCTAAATCGCTGCCACCTATGCCAATATTCACCACATCGGTGATGGCTTCGCCGGTATATCCTCTCCAGTTGCCAGAGATGACCTGCTCACTGAAGTTTTTCATTTGGGTGAGCACCGCCTTGATCTCAGGCATTACATCCTGACCATCCACCAAAACCGGCTTTTCGCTGCGGTTACGGAGAGCGGTATGCAAAACCGCTCGTTTTTCGGTCACATTAATGGTTTCCCCGTCAAACATGGCAGCTATGGCTGCCGACAAACCACCTTCCCTTGCCAAATCAAACAACAGAAATAAAGTTTCTTCGGTGATGCGGTTTTTGGAATAATCCAATAAAAGGTCATGCAACTGCAGACTAAAACGCGAAAAACGCGCCGGATCGGCAGCAAACAGACTACGGAGATGTAAGTGACTGATTTCCTGCTGATGTTGCGTTAATTGTTTCCACGCAATTGTTTTAGTGGGGTTGGAAGTAGGCAACATGAGCTGTAAATTGGAGAATGGACACGCAAAATAAGCAAACTGGCGCGGAAGGCGAACGTTTTGCCGAGAACTTCCTCAAGGATCACGGTTGGCTAATCTTAGCCCGTAACTGGACCATTGGTCCGTGGGAGCTGGATATCATAGCCGCCAAAGATGATGTTCTTGCCTTCGTAGAGGTAAAAACGCTGACTCAGCCCGGTGGTTATTATCCCGAACGCCGTGCCAACCGCCAGAAATTCAGGAATATGGCCAAAGCGGGCGACCTCTACCTCAGCACCCATCTGCATAACGGTCAGGTGCGCTTCGATGTAATCGCCGTTACCCTGCTCCCCCATCCACCGGAAATCATACACTTTACTGATGTATGGTTTCCTAATAATTTGGGGAGATAGCGGCTTATTTCAGTTTGCAACAAAGCCCATAACCAACAATTGGCAGGCCATTTACAGGGTAGGAACCTGAATCATCGTCGAGTTGATTGGCGATTTCGTAACGTTGCTGTAAAGTCTTCAAGAAACGACTTTCACTAAAAAAGCCGAATGGATAGCTAATTCGCCTGTCTTGTATGCCTTCAGGCAACGGCCCTTTACCATTCCAACTAAGTTTGGCGTGGTGTACAGTGAAAATGTCTTGGTCGGCAGCAATCATGCCCAGACGGTTAAATATTAACGTTTTAGCACCCATTCCAATTAATTTCTCCAGATAAAACCAAGGATCCGGAACGGCTTGTAAAGTGCCAGAGGTATGAACAATATCAAATTGACCCGGAATTGCTTTAATCTCATCAAGATCATCTGAAAAAAACAACTCTCCCTGGGCAAATTCTGTAAGTAATTGGCCTCTTTTCGCCATTTCAGTCGTTTCGATGACATACCATTCCAGGGAGATTTCTGCCGGCAACATGCGCCTGACTTCGAAATAATGCAGGCCACAGGCACCGCCAAAATCGAGTACCTTAAGTTTCTTTTTACCCCTACCTGCTAAAACCTCCTGAATAATTCCCTGCATGAGCGCCAATTCCTGAATGCCAATTTTTCTGACATTCGAATTTTGAATGTAGGTCTTCGTCTTTTGGTAAACCACTTCAACTATGGCGTCATTCTCATAACCCTTTCGGTTACACTTTTTCAAAGCAGAAGTATAATCCGGATAAACGGTACGGAAGCGGTGATTATCCTTGTATTTAGGATGCAAAAATGCAGGAAGCAAAGCTTCAATTAAGGCTTTCATGGCTAGTTGGATGTTTTCGTTGTCAAGAAAACAAAAACAAGGCAAAATGCAAGGAGCGGGAAAAAATTATTCTCATTGGCAGTCAACTGAACACAAATCCTGTCGAGCTTCTATATGATTTGCGGTTGATTTCGGCTATTTTTGCGGCCTATGAGACTGGAACATTTGGAAGACTTGAGGGCGCGTGTGAAAGCCCTAAGGGGGTATCTTTGACGTCGATAGCAAAAAGGCCGCTATAGCCGACGTAGAACAACGTGCTGGCGCGCCCGGATTCTGGGACAATGCCGCCAAAGCCGAACAAATCATGCGCTCCATCAAATTACCCAAGCAGTGGGTGGCTTCTTATGAAGAAGTTGTGGCTGCTTTGGGTGAGCTGGAAGTATATTATGAGTTTTACCAGGCAGATGAACTGAGCGACGATGAACTCGACGCCCAGTACAAACAAACGGTGACCATTGTCGAAGCCCTGGAATTCAAAAATATGCTGCGTTCCGAAGAGGACCAGATGAGTGCCGTGCTCACCATTAACTCCGGTGCAGGTGGTACCGAAAGTCAGGACTGGGCTTCCATGCTCATGCGTATGTACCTGATGTGGGGCGAAAAACAAGGTTTTACCATACGTGAACTCGAACTCACCGACGGTGAAGAAGCCGGTATCAAGTCGGTTTCGCTCGAATTCAACGGTGATTTTGCTTACGGTTACCTCAAGGGCGAAAGTGGTGTACACCGTTTGGTGCGCATCTCCCCTTACGATTCGAATGCCAGAAGACATACTTCCTTTGCCTCAGTTTACGCCTATCCGTTGATCGACGATAGTATAACCATCGAAATTAATCCCGCTGATATCGAATTCCAAACCTCCCGTTCGGGAGGTGCGGGCGGTCAGAACGTTAATAAGGTAGAAACCAAAGTACAGCTCACCCACAAACCCACCGGTATTGTGATTGTGTGTCAGGTGGAACGTTCGCAGGTAGCCAACAAAGAAAGAGCCATGCAGATGCTGAAATCGCAGTTGTATGAGCTCGAAATACGCAAGCAGAACGAAGCCCGCGATGCCATTGAAAGCACTAAGAAGAAGATAGAATGGGGTTCTCAGATTCGTTCTTATGTGTTACACCCCTACAAACTCATCAAAGACGTCCGCACCGGCCACGAAACCTCGAATGTGCAGGCAGTACTCGACGGCGAGCTGGACGACTTCATCAAAGCCTATCTGATGGGTGCGAATGAGGGGACGACAGCGGATGTGATGGATGACTTGGATTAAGATTTCCTTTTTTAACACAGAGTTTAGAGAGTTTTTAGAGTTTCGCAGAGCTGTAGCTCTGCGAAACTCTTTTTCTCTGTGCAATCTGCGTTAAAATACAGCGAACTCTCCATTATCTTGGATGCATGATTCCGGCGCTGCAGCAATTATTTGATAGTCAGCAAAACAAGGCACTAACTCTCCGAAACAGCACCTACCGGGAGCGTTTGCAGCATTTGTATGCCTTAAAAGTAGCGTTGTTGCAGTACGAAGCGGAGCTCATCACTGCCATGTATGCCGATTTTCGCAAACCAGCCACAGAAGTCAAAACCACGGAGTTTGCACTCATCTACAAAGAGCTGCAATGGACCACCGCCCGCTTAAAAAGCTGGATGAAACCGAAAAAAGTGGATTCATCCTTCCCTTATATGCTCGGTAAAAGTGAATTGTACCGGGAGCCGAAAGGTAGAACGCTCATCATCAGTCCCTGGAACTTCCCGATTCAATTGGCCATTATTCCGCTGATTGGCGCCATAGCCGGTGGAAATACCGTCATCCTCAAGCCCTCGGAACTCACCCCCAACACCAGTGCAGTACTTGAAAAAATGTTGCACAGCGCCTTCAAAAGCGAACATATATGCGTGGTGCCGGGAGATGCTGCTCTAGCAACCAGCTTGCTTGCGTTGCCATTTGACCATATCTTTTTCACTGGTTCAACTGCTGTCGGCAAATTGGTCATGGAAGCTGCTTCCAAAAATTTAAGCGAAATCACCCTGGAGCTGGGTGGCAAATCGGCCACCATCATCGAAGAATCGGCAGCTTTACAGGATGCGGTTGAAAAGCTGATCTGGGCCAAAACCTTAAATGCCGGTCAGAGTTGTGTAGCACCTGATTATGTGCTGATCAACCAGGACATGATTCCGTTGTTCACTGAAAAACTCCAAAGCGCGTATACGACCATGTTTCCCTATGAAAGCTGGAAAACGGGCATGTGTAGTATAGTGAACCAACGGCATTTTGAGCGGCTCAACGCGCTTATCACAGATGCTTTGGCCAAAGGCGCCACGCTTGCTTTTGGTGGTGGCAAGGATGAAAACACTCGCACACTAGAATTTACGGTGCTTACCGGTGTAAACCGCGACATGAAAATCATGCAGGAAGAGATTTTTGGTCCGATAGTGCCCCTTTTAGGCTACCGCCAGCTCAATGATGCCATTAATGAAGTGAATGCCCATGACAAACCGTTGGCACTTTATCTCATTACCAAAAACAACTATGTCATTCAAAAGGTAAAAGCCGAAACCAGCTCTGGTGCTTTGACTATCAACGATTATCAAGTACATTTTACCAATCCAAACCTACCTTTTGGCGGTTTGAATCAAAGTGGTATTGGGAAATACCACGGTAAATACAGTTTTGATACTTTTACCCATGAAAAAGCCATATTCAGGCAGCTAGGCTGGATTAATGTCAACAAACTCCTCTATCCACCCATGGGTAAAATGGGACAAAAAACGATTTGGCTGCTCGAAAAAATATTCAAAAGATGAGTGAAATCAGTTGGGCCGATTTTGAAAAAGTAGAAATACGCACCGGAACCATCATTGCAGCTACCGACTTTCCGGAAGCACGTAAGCCGGCTTATAAACTGGCCATCGACTTTGGAGAGTTAGGCATCAAAAAATCATCGGCGCAAATCACAGCCCATTATCCCAAAGAAGCGCTGGTAGGTAAACAAATTGTGGCCGTGGTCAACTTCCCGCCCAAACAAATTGGCCCATTTCTTTCAGAATGTTTGGTTTTGGGGGCTATTCAGGAAGATGGCAGTGTGGTTGTTTTGCAAACGGAGCAAGACGTTAAAAACGGCTTGCGTATTGCGTAATGATCTTTGGTCAAGCTATTTTAGTAAGTGCCCCTGTTCGAAGCGCTGCCAGTTGATATCAGCTTGTTTTTTAAGCTTTGCTTCATTCTTATTCCATGAAACTAGTGTATTGGTAAAATATTTATTATAGAACAAATAGGTTTTACCATCAATGACTTTAAAGGTTTCCGGGTCGATTTCCACTTTTTCGCCATAATCTCCCATAGCAAAAGCACACCAGCCCCCATAAGCTGGGGCATATTTGGCGGGATTAGCTTCAAAAAGAGCTTTGTGGCGTGTATTTTCAAACCAATACACCGCTCCCTCGTATTTGGCTGTGATGGAGGCTTTTCCTTTAACCGCTTTGTTTTGGCTTTGATAGGCTACCGGATCGTAACCTTCAATGGCTAAGTTTTGTTTATCTACATTTAGTCGTTGTGCTAAAACATCCGTAACATGAACGAGAGAAAACAAACTAAAAGTGAGTACAAACAGAAGAAGACCGGATTTCATGGGGGATCGTTTAAAAATGGATCTAATTGTGAATCAAAAGCTTTTGAAAGCCGGATTTTTCGCTATTACCAATGAAATAGAGGCCATTCTTCATTGATGGCAATACAAACATTAAATTGTCGTCTTGCTTTTCTATTGGCTGTAGGATACTCATCCTTTGACCATGTATATTTCTGATTTCCCAGCCCGAATTTGGTAAATCGGCACCCCTTACAGTACAAGACGAAGTTGCAGGCTGCGGAAATACAGTAAAGAGGGCTGGCTTTTTCAGCTCAGCAAAAGAAGTAGATAAACCGCCGGAAATTTGGGCCTGATAAATTTCTTTTGTTGTCATATTCTGTACAAAAACCACCACACGTAATTGATTAATGTCTTTGATTTTTTGCAGCTTCCAATTCAAGCTGAGACTATCATTTCCTCCCCATGCTGTATTCATCAATCGGTATCCACCTGCTTCAGGCAATATTTTGCGCATCACAAACGAATAACTCGTGAGGCTGTTCGCACCCGGGCTGGCTGCATAACTGCTTTTTTGCACTAAATCCTCCACAACTACCACAAACAAGCGTAAGGAATCGGTACCATTTTGTGCGGCCAAAGAATTGGCCTGTACTTTTACAAACAAACTATCTGAACGTAGCTCAAAATCGGACAAGTTCAAGGAATAAGTCACATCTACAATTGATCTTTGGTTAAAACGTCCTTGCATTTGACTGGTAAAGGTGGAAGTAGTTGCCCGGTATTGATTGCCATCCATTATCGAATGAGGCACCCCATTTACACCGTAAAAAGCTGTTCTAGCATTCGCGTCAGTTGGATTTTCAAGATGCATAGAATCGAGATAGGGAAAGCTGGTGTGGTAGGCAATCACGGCTGTCTGACTCGGGTTATTACGTCCAAATTGGTAAACCGACGGGGTACTGACGGCACAAGGTGGGCAACCAGAATTGGTGAATTGTTCAATAAGAACTGTCCTGCCTTGCTGCTGTGCAGCCAGTGAGACACTCCATAACAGGCTAAATGTGAATACGGCGTAAAACTTCATGTCGTTTTTTTTTCAAAACAACAACCTTTCTCTTCGTGGAGATGTCGGACAACCGACAAAACTGCATTTCATGCTCAGGTTTTTTTAAAAAACCACGAGTGTCGTCAAGCCGACAAAACACTTCAACAAGCCATTCCACTTTTGTAAAAATTAAAAATCTATGCGAAAGTTAACTTTCCTGCAAATCACCGACAGTTTGGTCAGATTAATCTGTGCCGTAATTCTTTTACAAACCCTATATTTTAAATTCGGTGCTGCACCTGAATCGGTCTATATATTCGAAACCATGGGTTTAGGAACTGTTGGCCGCATTGGCACTGGCATCTTGGAATTATTTGCCAGTATTGGGCTCTTTTTTGGCCCTAGTAAATTTTGGGGCGCTGCTTTGGCATGCGGCCTTATGGCTGGTGCCCTTTTATCCCACCTTACTTTGTTAGGAATTTCTGTTTTGGGAGATGGTGGCAAACTGTTCACTTTGGCGATATTGGTCTTTGTTGGTAGTTCCTACTTAATGTTCCGGTATTTTCCAGGTTCTGATGCTGAAAAACTGCTCGCTACGTTTCTGTTAAAACAAAAAAAACATTGATTTATAGTAAAAACATCTGATAATCAATATTTACCGTACTTAACAGCTCTTACTTTTATAAACTATGCCGGATGTAGCACTTGAAAAACTTAAATTAGCCCTCCAGGAACAATTAGAAACACTTCATTTTGTTATTGAAAAACTGGATGAATCAAGTTACAAAAATCCGCAGCCTTTACTTTCTGGCAGCGCCATTGGCAAACACATCCGGCATATTCTTGAACTTCTCGAAGAACTACTTACCGGCTATGAAATAGGTAGTATAAATTACGACAACCGCAAAAGATCCTTATTGCTTGAAAATTTACCGGAAGCGGCAATCAATAAAATCAAAGAATGTCACCACAAAATTGAAGCGCTAACCGACGATAAAAAACTAGTATTGGGTGAATTATGTGGAACAACTAAAGCAGATACAATAACTTTAGTAACAAGCCTCAATCGCGAACTTATTTACAACATTGAACATGCAGTACATCACATGGCTATTATTCAAATTGCCATTAAAGCGAATAATCTGGTAGATTTGCCAGCCCATTTTGGTCTGGCCTACAGTACGCTCAAACATCAAATGAAAGGCTGATGTGTACAGTAAGTTATGTGCCTTTGAGTGGCAAACATTTTATTCTCACTTCGAACAGAGATGAAAAATCTTTACGGGAAGACGCTTTAAATCCGCGACGATATTTATACAAAGGCGAAAGTCTATACTACCCCAAAGACCCTGAAGGCGGTGGCACCTGGTTTCTGACTTCATCGAGAGGAATTACATTGTGCCTGCTCAATGGTGCATTTGAAGCCCACCAACGTTCGACCAGTTATAGGATGTCGCGAGGGCAGTTGCTACTGCAATTTTTTGACTTTGCTTCTACTGATGCTTTTCTAACTGCAGTTGATTTACATCACATCGAACCCTTCACCCTTTTGGTAGCCGATTCAACCGGCTCATCACTGCGATTTTTTGAATTACGTTGGGACGGTTCAAAGAAATACGTTTCGGAACGCGATGGCCAGCAAGCTGGCATTTGGTCTTCCGTGACTTTATATGACAAACAAACTATCGAAAAACGACAGGCGTTATTTGCGTGTTGGTTGGCTGAAAACGAAATAATCAGTGCCGAAGACCTACTCAATTTTCATCGTTTTGGTCAGACTGAATTGGCCGTCGATGGATTTGTGATTAACAGAAATAACAAAGTTAAAACCCGCAGTATCAGTTGCGTAGAGCGTGACGAGAACTGGTTTGTAATGCATCATCTCCGATTGTCGGATGAATCCACACAAACGATACGACTGGTATTATGAAAACTAAAACGCCACGCACCTGGCACCGTTGGTTATATTTTGAATACTGGCCCGTTTGGCTGTTTTATTTGCCGACCATCCCCTATTATCTACTTTTAGCAATCAAAAGCAGATCCTTGCTCTACTTTACGGCTGCTAATCCGGGCATTGAACATGGCGGTTTTTTTGGTGAATCCAAAGCTGCAATACTAAGTAAAATCCCAATCGATTTTAAAGCAAAAACTTGCCATTTTAAGAAAGAAACAGTTGTTAAGGATTTATTCAAGATCTTATCACAGGCCAAGCTGAACTGGCCACTGGTTTGCAAACCAGACAATGGTGAACGTGGCTTTCAAGTCGCGGTGGTTTATCGCCCTGTCGAACTTCTACAACATATCAAAATAATCAAGGGTGATTATATAATACAGGAGTTTATCGATTATCCCATCGAATTGGGAATATTTTACCATCGTTTTCCAAGCGGCAAAAGTGGCATATCATCCATGGTCCAAAAGTCGTTTTTGACTATAACCGGCGATGGCAACAAAAATGTGCGTACATTAATGCAGGAAAGTCTGAGAGGTTTGCTTCAGATAAAACGCTTTGAAGCAGAAAAGCCTGAAATTCTACTTCAAATTCCTGAAAACGGAGAAAATGTCATACTAGAACATATTGGCAATCATTGTAAAGGGACAAAATTTCTGGATGCCAATCACTTGATAACACCTACTCTAGTGACGGTTTTTGATATGATAGCCGAGCAAATGAAAGGCATAAATTATGGCCGATTCGATTTGAAAGTAAATTGTTTGGAAGATTTATATGCCGGCAAAAACATTCGCATACTTGAATTTAATGGTGCCACTTCCGAAGTAGCCCACATTTACCAGCCCGGATATCCGATCTTCAAGGCATATAAAGACGTTTTCTTTCATATGCTCCTTTTGCAACGAATCAGCCTTCATTTACATAATAATGCAGTTCCTTTCAGTGCCTTTTGGCCTTTTGTTTCGCAAATGTGGCAGTATGCTTTCCATAAAAAGCATCTTAGACGAGCTAGTGCCATTCAAACACCGGAATTATTGGAAATATGCTTATAAAAACACTGGATTTTCTTACTTCTTACGAAGTACGTATAATTATTATTTTTAAATTTCCTTTATTCATAATCTTATTGGCTAGGCCATCCTGATGTATGTCTGAAGAAACTCAATATTGGTTTTTGCGTAACCACAAGCTCTTTTCAACTTTGTCGGGGGAAGACATCAAGGGTTTATGTATAATCAGCAAGTACAAAACTGCCCGAAAACAAGAAATTATCTACTTTGCTGATGAACCTGACTCCAAAATATTTCTGCTCAAAAGTGGCAAAATCCGCATTATGGAAGCTGATGCAGCAGGCAATGAAATAGTTAAGGAGATTTTACAATCGGGGGATATTTTTGGCGAAATTACCCTGAGCAGTCAGCCTGGATTAAACGGCGAATTTGCTCAGGTTTTATCGGATAAAGTTGTGATTTGCAGCTTTAAAAAAGATGATTTTGAAAAACTTTTGGAGAAAAAGCCATTTTTGGCACTTCAATACACCAAGTTTGTCGGCTTTAAATTGAAACGCCTTAAAAATCGTTATGCAAATCTCGTTTTCAAGGATGTACGTTCCCGTTTAGTTCATTTTCTGGCTGATTGGATGGAAAATGAAGGCGAACAATTGAGCGATGGTAGCATAAGTATGAACAACTATCTCACCCACCAGGAAATCGCTAATCTTATTTGCACCACCCGACAAACTGCCACCCAATTGCTGAATGAGATGGAAAAAGCTGAGCAAATTAAGTATAATCGGAAATCAATCGTTATTTTAAAACCACAGGCTTTCCAACTTTGAATTGCATTCAATTTATCTCATTCTGTCATCAACAGCTGTGATTTAAAACGGAAACTTTGCTTCGAAACATCCTGAATCCGCCAATAATATAAGCCGCTACGAAGTGCTGGTAATTGTAGATCGTGATTGCCAGCTTCTAAGATTATATGGAAAACCAATTTTGCCTGGGTGTCAAATAAGGTCAGTTCGGTAGTTTGATGTAGTACCACGCTAACTTTATCGATGGCCGGATTTGGATAAAGTCGAATTTCTGGTGATGCATGTTCATTCACAGATAAAAATACCAGACTTAGACAAGCAGAAGTATCAATACAACCATTTTCTGTGATTATAACAGCATATTCACCATTAGTAGTGGTTGAATAATCTGCGAAAGTGCCGTTGATGAGCGGTTGGTACCCCAAATCACAACGCACCCACTGGTAAGCAGCATTTGGATGAAGAGAACTCAACGTATTTGTGGATGGATTAAATATAATGCGTGTATCCACGGTATCCACAATCACTGTCTGGCTTTGGGAACTGCTGTTTCCAGCGGAATCAGTATAGGTCCAAATGACATTAAATGTACCCGGCTCGGTGAATGTCAGTGACCGATTGGCCACACCTGGAATGGTTCCAATGCAGTTGTCATCGGCAAAGGCAGGATTAATCATAAGGCCGCAACCTATCCTGATGGTGGGTAAGTTAGCTATCACTGGTACAGGAGCCGAGCTGTCCTGCACAGTAATGGTTATACTGTCGCAAGGACCTGGAGCTACACAACTTCCTTCTCCCCTGACGTAATATGTCGTAGTTGCCACGGGAGTAACAAAAATGCTGGTAGAAGTTCCAACGGCCGTTCCCCCACAACTGCCGCTGTACCAATGCCAGTTTGAAGCACCGTTCAAATTACCGGAGTTCAGGTTCAGCGTAATTCGTTGCCCCGAACAACTGGTAGTAGAAGAAGCTGTAATACTTGGTATAGAAGCCGAATTCAGACTGCTCGCTTGAGTCAAACGAGCTATTCTTTGAGCAGTCGCCGAACCCATTTGCGAAAAAACACCTCCAACAACCAGACTTTGGTCTGCTTTCGAAACGATGGCATAGATGGTGCCATTGGAGGTAGCGCATGAGCCTGTACCATAAGCCAAATTGCCATTGGTGTCGAGGACCGCAACTCTATTGGTAGCAATACCATTAAAACTTGTAAAATCTCCTCCCACCGCAATTTGTCCCTCACCCGTCACCTGAACTGTTCTTACTGTAGCATTAAAACCGGTACCAGGCGTAAAACCTGGATCTGGCTGGCCATTCGGTAAGATGCGGGCAATACGATTCATGGGAATCGCATTAACCGAAGAAAAAGTGCCTCCAACCAGGATACGACCATCGGGCAGAAGCGCAATTTCGTTAATCGGATGAGAGAAAGTAAGATTTAGATCAAAGGTACTATCCCGACTGCCATTGGGATTTAAGCGTATCAAACGACCGGCAGCTTGCCCATTGTATTGGGTTATTGTACCTGCAACAAGGATTTTATTATCGGGCTGAATACAAATGGCATCGATGATTCCAAAAGTACCTGCCCCTCCCAGATTAAAAGTGGTATCCCGTTGACCGTTCGCAAAGATGCGTACAGGCTGGGTTACTGATTGCCCTTTGTATTGGTTAAAAAAGCCCCCAACAACGATATCACCATTCGGATAGACAGCTAATGCGGTGACTTCATTGTTAAATCCCGTTCCCGCTATAAAGCTTGGATCAATAGTGCCGTTGCTATCAAGACAAACAAAGTCTCCAACAGTTGTACCGTTAAAGCTGGTAAACAAACCGCCGACATATATACGTCCATTGGGTCCGGCTGCCAATTCCTGCACCCGGTTGGAAACACCTGCACCAATATTAAAAGCAGCATCTCTTTGACCATTGGGCCAGATTCTTACCAATCCGCGACCAGGTAATCCGTTATAAGCCGGGAATGTACCGCCAATTATAACTCTGCCATCTGCTTGTGAAAGCATCCTAAAAATACCACTGGTCGCGCCCCCGCCAACCGGGAAACCAGGGTCGTAAACCAAATTTTGAGCATATAAACCACTTATAGTGCTCGATAAAAGCAGAACGAATATCCATTTCATAAGGCTAATCATTGGTAATATTGCCCAAGCTAAAAAAAATATCGTTAACTGATTCTACAACAGTTGGATATACCAGCAAATACTAGCTATACTCCCTGAAAATAGAGTGTTTAGGGCAGTTGATTCCCTGTATGCGGCATCAGCATTTCACGAAGTTTGGTAATTTCCTCCGCTTTTTCAGGCTTGCCAATTTCGTTATAGCTGTGAATCAAATTATTAAATACTCGGGTGACGATGTCGAAATTGTTGCAAGGCTCATAAAAACGTGGATGTGTTTCCATTTTAATGAGTTTCAGAAACTGGTCGATTTCTTTGCGACCAAACACCATACCTCTGTTAAAGGCATTGATATAAAAAAGCGGGTCGCGTTTTTCAGCCTCCAGTTTCATCGCCTCTTCTGAGTCATCGAGATAAGTAAGTATGAAATGTTGTGGCAGATTCACACCATAAATAGGCACTTTCAGGCGCTGGGCAATGATCATATACAAAATGCACATGGAAATCGGATTGCCTTTACGACTTTCGAGTACCTTGTTGATAAAGCTGTTCTGCGGATCGTTGTAATTATCGGTATTGCCGGAATAACCATGGATGCGAAAAAAAATGTGGTTCAGAATTCGAACCTTCTCCAGGGCGGTGAGGAAATAATTCATCTCCATCCAGGCATCGATACGTATGCTTTCAATCTGATTGCGGATTTTGGCTTCGTCGAGGTCAGGGTATTGATAACGCGCAACAATGATCATGGCATCGAGCAGGTCGTGACCGCCACTTACAATCCACAATTGCAGCATTTCCTTTACATGGTCAAACTGAATCCGATGGATGATGTTTTCCAACCGCTCCTGAATGAGCTGCTCGGGGTGGTCTTCCCAGGCATGTTCGAGCCGGGGGATGATATCAAAACCATAACGCAGCAGCTCGTCGGTGACGTGCATCACCACTTCGTTGTCGGTATCATCCAACAATGAAATGAGGGCATCAATTTGCCTGGGATCTGGAGTAGCGGCTGACATATGCGTTATGAAGTGCAATAACGCGGAAATCGTTCACTTACTATCCACAACTTATCCCTTTTTTCGCGCCTTAAATCCGCCTTTACGGGCTGGTTTGGGCTCGGGAGCTGTTTCTATAATGTGTAAGATTTCATCGAGCGAGAGCGATTTGGCCTCCGTGCCTTTTGGGATTTTGTAGTTCACCTTGCCTTTGGCAATGTAGGGACCGTACATGCCATTAAGCACCTGGATGCCTGCATCGGGGAAATCAGCAATCAAACGATTGGCGTCCTTTTCACGCTTTTCTTGTATCAATGCTATGGCCTCCTCTTCCGTAAGGGTCATGGGGTCCATACCTTTTTTGAGGCTCACGAATTTACCGTCATGTTTTACGTAAGGTCCGAATTTACCCACACCAATACTCATCTCCTTGCCCTCATATTCACCCAATGTTCGAGGCAGTTTGAACAACTCCAACGCATCGGCCAGACTGACTCCCTCGAGATGCATTCCCGAACGCAAATTGGCGTAGATAGGTTTGGCTTCTGGATCGGCCAAATTGGTTTTTACGGCGACAGGACCAAAACGTGCCATACGCACGCTAATCTGGAAGCCGGTAACTGGGTCTTCGCCCAATATCCGCTCTCCGGTAGCCCTTTCGCTGTTTTCTATGGTCGATTCTACATTCTCATGGAAGGGTTTGTAAAAGTCATCGATCATTTTGGTCCAATCAAGTTCGCCGCCGGCAATTAGGTCGAACTCCTCTTCAACTTTAGCCGTAAACTGGTAGTCCATCACTTTCGGGAAATTCTCCAACAAAAAGTCGTTCACAAGCATACCTATATCAGTAGGCACCATTTTGCCTTTGTCAGCACCTGTGACTTCGGTTTTGACTTCCCGGCTAATACTTTCCTTTTTCAACTGAAGTACCACATATTCCCGTACTGTACCCTCCAGCTCCGATCGTTCTACATAACCTCTTTTTTGGATGGTAGAGATGGTTGGGGCATATGTAGATGGTCGGCCGATGCCCAGCTCTTCCAGTTTTTTTACCAAACTGGCTTCGGTATACCTACCTGGCGGTCGACTGTAACGTTCGGTAGCGGTGGCATGGTCCATAACTAACGACTGTCCCTGTACCACAGCCGGCAAAAGATTGCCTTTTTCTTCCTCCTCCTCATCGTCGTCGGATTCGAGATATACTTTCAGGAAACCGTCGAATAGGATAACTTCACCTTCAGCCACAAAAAGCGGATTCAGACCAGCTATACTGATTTTAAGGGTGGTTTTCTCTATTTCCGCTTCTGCCATTTGTGAAGCAATGGCACGTTTCCAAATGAGTTCATACAAAGCTTGCTGGTCGCGGTCGCCTTCAATCCGATGCACATTAAAGTAAGTCGGGCGAATAGCTTCATGCGCTTCCTGGGCAGAGGCCGTTTTGGTCTTGAACTGGCGGGTTTTGGAATAACGTTCGCCATAGGCGCTGTCGACTTCATTTTTCGCTGCACCCAAAGCCAGCTGGCTCAGGTTCACGCTATCGGTACGCATATAGGTAATACGACCGCTTTCGTACAGGTCTTGCGCCACCTTCATGGTCTTGCTCACCGAAAAACGCAGCTTTCTTGCCGCTTCCTGCTGCAAAGTAGAAGTAGTAAACGGTGGGGCAGGTGATTTTTTGAGCGGCTTTTTTTCCAGGCTGGCTACTTCAAAAGCACGGCCTTTAAGTTGCTCAAGAAAAGCTTGTGCTTCCTTTTCTGTTTTAAATCGTTCATTCAGCTCGGCCTTCAGTTGCTGCTTTTTGTCGGCAACATCTACCGTAAATAAGGCATTGATG
>DAIQOK010000027.1:0-27551 GCA_036787895.1 Bacteroidota bacterium
AATCAACACGATAGAGTGCTCCTGCAGGTTGTGACCCTCACCCGGGATATAGGCGTTCACCTCTTTACCTGATTTGGCCAGACGAACACGCGCAACTTTACGCATGGCCGAATTCGGCTTCTTAGGGGTAGTGGTGTACACACGTGTACATACGCCGCGCTTTTGCGGACAGCTGTCGAGGGCTGGCGATTTGCTTTTGTCCGCCTTGTGCTCCCGGCCTTTTCTTACAAGTTGTTGTATGGTTGGCATACCTTACGTTTCTACGCTTTTGCTAATACAGTATTCTCCCTCCACTCGAAGGGACTGCAAAGGTATCTAATTCCACATTATTTGCAAAACGTGTTTCCACTTTTTTAGAATAGATTCTTCAAACTGTGGAAAAACCTGATTTTTTAGGACAGATAGTGCCTTTGAAGCCCGCTGGTGGCACATTAGTTCAGTGTGCATTTCCACATTTTAGGTTGGATTAGCTTATATCTGCAGTATTTTGGAGAGAATGGTTTGATTTCAGTGATAATTCTTAATGTTTGTGCATCGTATCGCGCTTGGTTGTTGGGGGTGGTTGCCCTGCGGGCGTCGATGGCCGGTGTGCCCTGCGGGCGTCCATAGTCAATGGTCCATGGGCTCGGTCCACTCCCGCAAAGGATCCGCTTGCCCTCGCGTGGCAGTCCACACGCTTTGTTGTCCACCGCTGCGCTGGGCTAGATGTATCTCGTGGTCAGCGCAGCGTGTCGTCCTTTTCGCGAAGCGAAAAAAGTGGACTCCCGTACGAACGGGACACGAGCGAAGCGGTGGACAAGCGGATCAGATTCAGCACCAATAATTATCAATAATTAGAATAATCATCCCGACAAGACAAAAACATATGGACTATGAACCCATCGACCATGGACTTCTAAATCACAACCATGAGACGGCAGCCCAAACCACCGAGCATCTTACTTTAAGCCGTCACCCTTCAAAAATCTCCATTAACTTAGCTTTTCCAATACACCATATATATATGCGTTACGAAGCCATCGATTCCAAGTTGTTTATTGAAAACCGGGCGCGGTTTATCAGCCACATGAAACCGAACAGTATTGCGCTGTTTGTGTCGAGTGCGGTATTCCCGCGCAATGCCGATGCCGATTTTTATTTCCGGCAGGACAGTGAGCTGTTCTGGCTCACCGGCATCGACCAGGAAGAGACCATGCTCATCCTCTACCCCGACTGTCCGAACCCTATATATAAGGAGGTGCTGTTTACCCGCGAAACCAACGAACACATCGCGGTTTGGGAAGGCCATAAATTTTCGAAAGAAGAAGCCCGGGCCATTTCCGGCATTCAGCAGGTAAACTGGAACCCCGATTTTAAAGGTCTGGTGAATACCCTGGTGAAATATGCCGACAACATCTACCTCAACAGCAACGAAAACGACCGCGCCAGTAATCCGGTACAAACTGCCCAACAGCGTTTTGTGCAGGAAGTGCAGCAACAATTCCCCTTGCACAATTACGAACGTTCGGCCAAAATTATGGAATACGAACGTTCGCGTAAGTCGGCCATAGAAATTGCCCTGATTCAACGTGCCGTAAATATCACCGCCGGTGCCTTTCACCAGGTACTTAAAACGGTGAAGCCGGGCATGTGGGAATTTGAGATCGAAGGCCTCATTATGAAGGAATTCCTGAGTAACCGCGCCAATGGCTATTCTTTCCAACCCATTATTGCTTCAGGTGCCAGTGCCTGTGTTTTACATTATGTAAGCAACGATAAACAAACCAAGGATGGCGAGCTGTTGTTGCTCGACTTCGGCGCCGATTACGCCAACTATGCCGGCGACATGACCCGTTGTTTTCCGATCAACGGCAAATTCAGTCCACGCCAAAAGGAAATCTACGATGCCGTACTCCGTGTAAACCGGGCAGCCACTAAGCTGCTGGTACCAGGCCGCACCCTCGATGAGTACAATCGCGAATCGGCTCTGATTATGCAGGATGAGCTTTTGCGTCTGGGCCTGATTACCCGCGACGACATTGCCAAAGAATCACCCACCTGGCCGGCTTATAAAAAGTATTTCCCGCACGGTACCGGGCATTTTTTAGGTATTGATGTGCATGATATTGGTGCTCGTTACGGCAAGCTGGATGTGGGTATGGTCATTACTTGTGAACCAGGCATTTATATTCAGGAAGAAGGCATAGGCGTTCGTATCGAAAATGACATACTCATCACAGCTAACGGACCGGTGAATTTGATGTCAGGTGTCCCTATTGAAACTGCCGAAATAGAGGAGATTATGGCTAATAGCTGATATTATCGTCAACATTTTGTATAATTTGAATTAAAAAATGGGCAAAATTTGCCCATTTTTTTTATTTGTAACCATCTATATTTTGGAACTATATAAATAAATATCTCTTAAAACAGACTAAAAACATGTTTTTAGAAAATTATTACGCATTCTGCGTAACGCAATATGCGTAACGCAAAATGCGATATACAACAAAAAAGTAGTACCTTTAGGGCACAGCTGAAAAAATGGCCATTAAACCCTATAATCCGTTTCTGCTATCCAGCTATATAGGCCCCGACTATTTCTGTGATCGGGAAAAGGAAACGGAACGTCTGATCAGCAATATGCTCAATGGGGTGAATACCACCATGATTTCCGTGCGCAGAATGGGCAAGACCGGCCTGCTGAAACACGTAGCACATCAGCTGAAAGAAAAAGGCATCATC
The DNA here is from genome assembly GCA_036787895.1 of Bacteroidota bacterium. GTDB lineage: Bacteria > Bacteroidota > Bacteroidia > UBA7662 > UBA7662 > UBA7662. Next base: position 2,725 of record DAIQOK010000027.1, read on the forward strand.
TGTATCTATATTGACATATTTACCACACAAAATCTCCGGGAGTTCACCATAGAATTGATGAACGGTATTTTTAAAGCCGTACCACAAAAGACCGGTTTAGGTAAAAAATTTGTGCAACTCCTGCAAAATTTAAGGGCTATACTTTCTTTTGATTTAAGTACAGGCCATCCTCAATATAGTCTGGAATACAGCGATACGCAGCAATACGTTCACTCACTCAGCGCCATCTTTCAGTTACTCGAAAAGCAAGAGCAGACAATTGTCATCATGATTGATGAGTTTCAGCAAATCCTGAATTACCCTGAAAAAGCCATGGAGGCCTTGCTGCGCACCCACATCCAGCAACTACGATTCACTCATTTCATTTTTAGCGGTAGCAATAAGCATGTGCTGAGTGCCATGTTCGGCGATCAGTCGCGGCCGTTTTACAACAGTACGCAATGGGTCGACCTTCACTTTATCGACGAAAAAGCCTACTCCCGGTTTATTCGCCATCATTTCGTAAGAGGAGGCAAACAGCTAGATGATGATGTGTTGGCCGAAGTATTACGATTCACCAAACGTCACACCTATTATACTCAGGCCGTATGTAATCGCTTGTATACCACCCCTACTAAAAAGCCAGATGTTGCTGATGTAGTGTGGGTTTGTAATCAACTGCTTGAAGAACAAAAATCGGTATTCCTGCAGTACAGGCAGCTTTTAACCCCATCGCAATGGCGCTTGCTCGAGGCCATAGCTCTGGAAGATATAGTTTATGCACCCACCGCTAAAAAGTTCCTGAAACGTTACGATTTGGGTGCTTCTTCGGCCGTACAGCGTAGTCTGGCTGCTTTAGAACAAAAAGAGATGATCTTCAAGGAAAATACGGAAAGCGGTACAGCCTATCAGGTATATGATCAATTCCTCTGTCGCTGGTTGCAGAAAAACTCCTATCATCCACCTCGAATTTAAAGATGACCTATGCTACAGGAAACGAGTCTGACCTTCCGGGGGATTACCCTGCATGAGCCCGTTACGGTAATAACCGATTTGTTGGTCACAGCCGTTTGTTGGTACGCCTTCTGGCAGCTCAAAGGACAAAAGCCCGGCAGGTTGAACAACTTATTCCGGGCCTACTTTTTTACCATGGGGCTGGCTACTGCATATGGCGGCATTATCGGACATGGTTTTATCGTTCAACTGGGTTTTGTGTGGAAGGTACCGGGCTGGGTTATCTCCATGTTCTCGGTGGCTCTGCTCGAAAGAGCTGCCATTTTTCACGCGCAACCCCTGATGCAACCTAAAATCGGGCGTTTTTTCGCGGTGCTCAATCTGGTCGAACTTTTCAGCCTCATTACGGTAGCCTTGATAACGTTGAATTTCTTTTTTGTGGAAGCCCATGCTGCCTACGGACTTTTGGTGGTAGTGGCTTCTTTTGAGTTGTACATCTACCGACAAACCAAAGCTGAAGGCAGCAGACTGATGCTGATTGCAGTGGCTATAGCCGCACTGGCTGCTTTGGTACATTTAAGCGAACTGTCGCTGCACCGTTGGTTCAACCACCTTGATCTCAGTCATATAATTATGGCTATCAGCTCCTGGTTTTTTTATAGGTCAGCGCGGCGGATTCTCCAACAGCCGATAACTTCTAAATTGTAGGTTGCTTGCTCTAAACGAACAAAGCCGACGCTAGGGTCGGCTTCGTTCGTTATAAGGAGTCTTATTTACGTTTGCTGATGGGCACGTATTCCCGACGTGGATTACCAATGAACAGCTGACGTGGACGGCCAATCGGCTCGTTGTTTTCGCGCATTTCTTTCCACTGACTGATCCAGCCCGGCAAACGACCGAGAGCAAACATCACCGTAAACATATCGGTTGGTATGCCAATAGCGCGGTAGATTATGCCCGAGTAGAAATCGACATTTGGATACAGTTTGCGCTCGATGAAATACTCATCATTGAGTGCAGCCTGCTCGAGTTGTTTGGCTATATCCAGAATCGGGTCGTTAACGCCCAGTTTGTTGAGCACCTGGTCGCACGCGATTTTGATGATTTTTGCACGCGGGTCAAAGTTTTTGTAAACCCGGTGACCGAAGCCCATCAGGCGGAAAGGATCGTTTTTGTCTTTGGCTTTGTTGATGTATTTCTGGGCATCGCCACCATCAGCTTTGATTTGCTCAAGCATCTCAATAACGGCCTGGTTAGCGCCGCCATGTAGTGGGCCCCACAATGCACCAATACCGGAAGCTACGGCCGCGTAAATGTTGGCATGAGATGAACCCACGATACGTACAGTAGAGGTTGAACAGTTCTGTTCATGATCGGCATGCAGTATGAGTAATTTATTCAAAGCATCTACAACTACCGGATCGGCAATATACTCCTCAGTGCGGTGACCAAACATCATCTGCAGGAAATTCGCTACATAATCGAACTTATTGTTCGGATACATATAGGGATGTCCCATTGATTTTTTATAAGTCCAGGCTGCAATTGTAGCCATTTTGGCGATGAGGCGATGAATAGTACGATCTACTTCTTCGGCCGAACGGTTCGGATTCAAGGAATTTGGATAGAAGCTCGACAATGAAGATACCGTCGACATTAACACACCCATTGGGTGGGTGCCGCCTGGATAGGCATCTAAAAATTTCTTGATGTTTTCGTGTACAAGGGTGCGCCGGGTGATGCTATGGTTGAAGTTGGCCAATTGATCGGCTGTTGGCAATTCACCGTAAATGAGCAGATAGCTCACTTCCATAAATGTGCTGTGTTCGGCCAACTGTTCGATGTCATAACCACGATACCGCAATATACCTTCATCGCCATCGATAAAGGTAACTGCCGATTTGGTGGCACCCGTGTTTTTATAACCAATATCCAAAGTGATTAAGCCTGATTCATCCCGCAATTTGGACACATCTATGGCTACTTCATTTTCGGTACCGAGCAGCACCGGAAGTTTATAAATTTTGCCATCATAATGGAGTTCAGCTGAATTTGACATGGATATATGGATATTTGATTTGCTCGTGGGAGGTGTTTTTCGGAAAACGCCACTAAATTCATAAAAACAGCCCGTATTTTGTAAATTGAAGCTGTATTTTTTTAGTGATTGCTACCATATAAGTCATTTCTGCTGAAAAAAGTTTTAATACCACTAAAAAGTCATGTCCACGTCCCGCCAACTGCTTACCGACGCCGACTTAGAGGCCAAGCTATCTCAATTAGTCCGCTGGGAGCTACGCAAGCAATGTTTGTATAGAAAGTTTCAGTTTCCTGACTTCGCAACAGCCTGGGCTTTTATGGCAGCAGTGGCCAAGGTAGCTGATGCCATCGATCACCATCCCGATTGGCGTAACGTATATAATAAGGTTGAGATTACGCTTTCTACCCATGATGCCGGCGGGATAACTGCGCTTGATTTGGCGCTGGCTGAGGCGATAGATGCTCTATAAATGTGCTAATGTGGCGTTTCGCAGGGCTCAACTTGGGGAATGTGCTGATGTGCTGATTATATTTTACCCTGGCAGATACTGATCAATGCAACGCGAAGCGGGACCAATTTAACAATTCAAATAGACAGCTATAACAAATTTAGCAGCCTCCAATTAGCACATTAGCACATACAAAAGCCAGCGAAGCGCCGCGCCACAGTAGCACATTAATCTCACATTTCCTTCACAGCAGCCACCAACTTCGTAAGTACTCCCTTCGCATCTCCGAATAGCATACGCGTTTTCTGATTGTAGAAGAGTTCGTTGTCGATACCCGCATAACCTGCACTCATCGAGCGTTTGATAACAATGATGTTTTGAGCTTTGTCGGCTTCCAGTATGGGCATGCCATAAATTGGGCTGGCCGGATCGAGATAAGCTGCCGGATTCACCACGTCGTTGGCGCCAATGACCACGACGGCATCTACCTGTGGAAATTCCGGGTTAATGGCTTCCATTTCGATGAGTTTGTCGTAGGGCACATCGGACTCCGCCAACAGCACATTCATATGACCGGGCATGCGGCCTGCCACCGGGTGAATGCCATATTTTACTTCAACGCCTTTGTCTTCGAGCAACTTTTCGAGCTCGTGCACAACATGTTGGGCCTGGGCTACAGCCAAACCATAACCAGGAATAATGACGACCTTTTTGGCGTAACTCAATAAAATCGAGGCATCGCTCAGCGAAATTTCACGAACGGTAGTGTCAATGTCGCGGTCGCTGGCTGCGCCACTACCACTGTTGAAAGCACCAAAAAGTACGGCCGAAAGCGACCGATTCATGGCCTTACACATGAGCAGGGTGAGTAATAAACCCGCGGCACCTACAAGTACGCCCCCCATGAGCATTACCTTATTGTCGAACAACATGCCTGTGGTTGCCGCAGTTACACCGGTAAACGCATTCAGCAAAGAAATGACCACCGGCATATCGGCGCCACCGATTGGCATGACAAACAATACACCGAAAACCAGCCCCAGCAGACAGATTAGGTAAATAAGTGGCTCCTGGCCACTATCCATTTGAAACAGCCAAACGCATAAAAAGGCAATGACAACCAATAAGCCGTTGTTGCTTACCTTTTGCATGGGCCACTTCACCGAAGCACCACTCACAAAACCCTGGAGTTTACCCATGGCAATGATAGAACCACTGAAAGAAACAGCCCCAATCACCAAACTCACCAGTAACGCTCCAAAGTAGAAGTAAGCGGTACTGGTATTGGTCATGAAGGTAAGTTGAGCCTCCGGACTATGGAAAATCCCATACACCTCGGCAATAGCTATCAATGCCGCTGCAGCGCCGCCCATACCATTAAAAAACGACACCATTTGCGGCATTGCCGTCATCGCAACTTTGCGCGACATATAGTAACCAATGATGGAACCAAGTAGAATTGCAACAAGTATGATGGCGATGTTCTGCAAACCGGGGGTGAAAAACGTAGCCAGCATCGCTAATCCCATGCCCGACGCTGCCAGCAAATTACCTTTGCGTGCAGTATCCGGGTGGCTCATATTTTTAATGCCCAATACAAAAAGGACTACTGCTATCAAATAGCCAATGTCTATGACTTGCGTAATCATGCCTTTTTCTTTTTACGAAACATGTCCAACATCCGGTCGGTAACGGCGAAGCCACCCACCACATTCAAAGTGGCCAGCAGAACAGCTAAGAAGCCAAGGGCCAATGCTGCGTAGTTGTCGGGGGCCGTTTTGCCCATAACCAGGATAGAACCAATGATGACCACGCCCGAAAGCGCGTTGGAACCCGACATTAGTGGGGTGTGAAGCACCTGGGGCACTTTGCTCATCACTTCAATACCGACGAAAACCGCCAGTATCAACACGTAAATCAGCTGTAGATTGTCGTGTATTAAGGTTAATACTTGTTCCATCAGGCTTTATTTAAGGCAGGATAAACAACAGCGCCGGCATGGGTGATACAGGCACCTCTAATGATTTCATCTTCAAAATTCAAGTTCAGTTGTCCTTCTTTGTCTACCATAATATTGAGTAGATTGAGCATATTTTTGGCATACATGCGACTCGCATCCTGCGGCATGGTGGCCGGCAGATTACTCGCTGCCAGAATCGTTACCCCTTCCAGCTTGCAAATTTCGCCTTCACGGGTGAGCTCACAGTTTCCTCCCATGGCCGACGCGAGATCCACAATAACAGCACCTGCTTTCATCGCTTTAACCATGGCAGCCGTGATGAGCACAGGCGCTTTGCGTCCAGGGATAAGGGCTGTGGTAATTACCACGTCGGCGGCAACAATACGCTGCGCTAATGCCTCACTTTGGCGTTTTTTGAATTCCTCAGATTGTTCAACGGCATAACCACCGGCAGCTTTGTCTTCCACTGCACCAGCTACTTCAACAAATTTGCCCCCGAGACTTTCGACCTGTTCTTTAACTGAAGGGCGGGTATCGAAAGCTTCAACCACGGCCCCTAAACGTTTGGCAGTAGCAATGGCCTGCAAACCAGCTACTCCTGCCCCAATAACCAAAACCTTAGCAGGTGCAATAGTACCGGCAGCAGTCATGAGCATGGGGAAAAAGCGTGGCAAATGTGATGCCGCCAGGAGGACAGCTTTATAGCCCGCCACTGTACTTTGCGACGACAACACATCCATTGCCTGAGCACGGGTAATGCGGGGTACGGCATCCATACTGAACAAAGTTGTATTGGCCTTGGCAATTTCGGCCATGCGATCGGCATTCACCAAGGGCTGGTACATGCCAAACAAAAGGGCACCGGCTTTTAATTGGTTGGTGTCGGCTGCCAGCAAGGGTTGTATGCCGACCACCACATCGGCTGTGGTAAGAATTTCCTGACGACTAACAGCTTTAGCGCCTAACTCGGTGTATACCGCATCGGGCAGAGAAGCATTTTCTCCGGCTGAGGACTCTATTAAAATGTGGACTTGTTTTGCGATGAGTTGTTTCACTACATCGGGTGTGAGGGCTATTCGATGCTCACCTTCAGGTTCTTTGAGTACTCCCAGTGTCATAGGCAAGTAGTGGGATTTAGGATGCGCCAAAGCGGCGTTTCTGCCAACAAATTAAGACATATTAAAAGACATTCCCAGCTGCTTGCAGGAAATTGTACGCTTCGTAACAAAAAAATCCCGGTACAGCTTCGCAGCTGACCGGGATCACGTCATGGATCGCAGCACTAAGGCTGTTAGTCTACATTATCATGCAGAAAAGAATTGTTCGGACGAATTTCCGGACGCTTCTCTTCATTGTTGCTCAGTGTAAATCGCGAAATGTTTTGCTCACTACTGTGTTGCACCTGATCCAAAGGCACATTACGACGCAAATATGCCGGTTCGCGTTCAAAAGAGTCGAGAGCAGCGGCATCTGCCGGTTTCACTGTATTGTAACTCTTCAGCGTCTGAATGCGACTGCGCGACTTATCCAGCATATCGGCCATGGTCATTTTATTACCTCTGTTGGTCGACAAACTGTCGTTATTGGCAACTTCATCTTCATCGTATAGGGAACTTACGATTGGAGCGACTGGTGGAGGTGTTACGGGCTGTGGTTCCAAGGTATAAGAAGTTGGCTCAAAGCTGAAGCTTCGCTCCTCTTCGCGTTCTGCTTGCTGCTGCACCTCTTCGGTATCGTTCAACAAATGAACGATTGTATCGGGGTGGCGGGTAATTGGTGCGGGACGTGGCGCCTCAGGCTCAATTTTAGGCGCATTTAAGGGCGTAACCTTGCGTTCAGGGGCTTGTTGAACGGCATTGCTCTTCTGTCCACCTTCAAAACCTGTGGCGATTACGGTAACGCGGATATTGTCGCCTAAACTTTCGTCGGTACAATTACCCCAGATGATGAGGGCATCGTCGCCAGCGGCATCCTGGATGTAGTCGGTGATTTCACCGATTTCGTCGAGGGTGATTTGCTCCATGCCTGAGCTGATATTGAGCAGTATGCTGCGTGCACCGGTAATGTCGTTATCGTTGAGCAGTGGTGAAGAAAGTGCTGTTTCGATAGCGCGTAAAGCACGTCCGTCTCCTTCAGCTATGGCAGAGCCCATGACGGCTTTGCCGCTACTTTCAAGTACCGTTTTTACGTCTGCAAAATCCACATTCACATAACCTTCTACGGTGATGATTTCAGCTATGCCTTTGGCGGCAGTTGCGAGTACATCGTCGGCTTTGCCGAAGGCTTTGTCGAAGGCGAGATTGCCGTAAATCTCCCTTACTTTATCATTGCTGATAACCAGCGTTGTATCGCAAAAACCACGAAGCTCTTCCAAACCGGCAACGGCCTGGTTGGCACGTTTGCGGCCTTCAAAGCCAAAAGGCAGGGTTACGATTCCGACGGTGAGTATGCCCATCTCCCGGCAAGCCTGGGCAATAATGGGTGCTGCACCGGTACCGGTACCTCCGCCCATACCGGCTGTCACAAATACCATTTTGGTGTCGTTGCCTATGTGGCGTTTTACTTCCTCGATGTTTTCGATGGCAGCATTGCGGCCTACTTCGGGTTGGTTACCGGCACCACGGCCTTCGGTCAGCGTTGGGCCTAGCTGGATTTTCAGCGGTATTGGACTTCGTTCGAGGGCCTGGTAGTCGGTATTACAGACGACAAAGTCTACATCCTTGATGCCCATTTGGAACATGTGGTTGACGGCATTGCCGCCTGCGCCGCCCACGCCTATCACTTTGATGATATTGGGTCGGTTCTTCGGTATGTCGAAGGTGAAGTTGGTGGTGTTGTTAGTGTTCATATCCATGACGATTTGAGTTTTGATATCGGGGAGAGTCTAGACCCTCCCTTATGGGGGGCGGGCTAGACTTTGCTTTTTTACTTCACGAAGTCCTGAGCGTCGTTGAGGTCTTTATCTTCGAGCCACTCCTTGCCTTTTTGGAGGAGTTTATCGAAGAAGTTGCCTTTTTCCTTCGTAGAGTGTGTTTTTACGGTTGCTTCCTTGCGCGAGGCTTTATCGCTACGCTGGAAGCCCATGAGTACCAGACCTATACCTGTAGCATACATCGGACTTTTGATTTCCGAGTCGCCTTTAGCGAGGTGTTCGTTGGGGGTGCCTATGCGTACGTCCATGCCGGTCATATATTCGACAAGAGGACGCAAGTTTTTCAGTTGTGCGCCACCACCGGTAATGACGATACCGGCGATTAGCTTTTTCTCGAAACCGGAAGCTTTGATTTCGTAGTGGACCATCTCTACAATCTCCTCTACCCTGGCCTGTATAATGTTGGCAAGGTTTTTTACTGAGATTTCTTTCGGATCACGACCACGCAAGCCGGGAATAGAGACGATTTCATTGTCTTGGGTTTCGCTGGCCAAGGCCGATCCGAAGCGGATTTTGAGCAGCTCAGCCTGTTGTTTCAGCACGGTACAGCCTTCTTTGATGTCTTCGGTGATAATGTTACCGCCGAATGGAATTACTGCAGTATGGCGAATAATACCGTCCTGGAAGATGGCGATGTCGGTCGTTCCACCGCCAATATCTACCAATACAACACCGGCTTCTTTTTCTTCATCGTTTAACACGGCCTCCGAAGAAGCAAGTGGTTCGAGTATGAGGTCGGCGACTTCGAGCCCTGCCTTAACCACACATTTATTGAGGTTGTTGGCAGCAGTAACCTGCCCGGTGATGATGTGGAAGTTGGCTTCGAGTCGGATGCCGCTCATGCCAATGGGATCTTTAATGCCTACCTCATTATCGACGATGTACTCCTGGGGCAAGACGTGGATGATTTCGTAACCCGGTTGTTGCGGAATGCGATACATCATATCCACCAGACGATCGATATCTATCTGGCCAATTTCATCCTCTGTGCTTTGGCGAGTCATCATATTGCGGTGCTGGTGGCTTTGGATATGCTGACCGGCAATGCCCACATTCACCACACGTATATCCACACCACTTTCCTCCTCGGCCTCTTTGATGGCTTTTCGAATGGCATCAACCGTCTTTTCGATATTGCTCACCACACCGCGGCTGACGCCCAACGACTCGGCTTTGCCCATACCCAGGACTTCTACCTTACCGTATTCGTTCTTGCGGCCAACAATGGCGACAATTTTAGTCGTGCCGATATCGAGACCAACGATGATCTCGCCGACGCTTGTGATTTTTGGGGTTACTTTTTGCATATCACCTGATCCTTATATTTCAAATTGACGAGCCGGTAGGTCCGCCACGCTTCTTCATTAAATCCATCCCGGTACAACACCAGGAGCTTTTCCATTTTTTCATCCAGATCGCTGAGATCGCCCAACAATACGCTGTGTTGACCTACTCTCGGGATGAGTTCGAATTCACCGTCGGCGTTGACATAGTATTGCACGAAAAGTGCACTGAGGTAGTCGTCATCGCTGATATATTTATTCAGCTCAACCAGTTGGCGCACTACTTCAGTTTGTATGGTATCGGCTTTCGTCAGGCGTTCGCGGATATAACCCGACGCTACCGGTACCTGCACCGATGAATTGGTGGTGGTTGGCATGCGACGCCCGTTTTCATCGATATAAAAACTTTCATAATGGCTGTTGATGATGCGCAAAACCGGCACACGTTGTTCCACATCCAGGCGGATATTGCCGTGTACATCAGTAAAGGCTTCTGCATCTTCCACAAAAGGAATCTGTTGAATTAGCTGCTCGATTTTGGTGAGATCGAGTTGTTCAACCGGCTGCCCTACCCGATTACCCCAGCCGTTGTTGATGAGGTGCTGTTCAATGGCCGCCTGATCAATAAAATAGGCACCTTCGCTGTGGTCAACACGAATGGTGAAAGATTCGCATAACAAGGCCGAACGTTCGGCTTTGATGAAGCCAAACGCAGCAATTAAAGCTATCACTGCAGCCAGATGAGCCAGGATAAAAGCGATTTTTTTAATCATCTTACCGGACTTTTATGTTGCAGTAATTCTGAAATCGGACGTACAAAACGGTCGATATCGCCAGCACCAATGGTGAGCAGCACATCGAACTTCTTTTTGGAAAGAATATCCAAAAGCTCGGCTTTTTGAACCAAGGCTTTATCAGAGGTAGTAACTTGATCCAGCAACCAGGTCGACGTGATACCTGGCATGGGCAATTCACGTGCAGGGTAGATATCGAGCAACAGGAGCTCGTCGAGTTGCGACAAACTTCTGGCGAAAGCTGTAGCAAAATCGCGGGTACGGCTGTAGAGATGCGGCTGGAATACACCCAATACCTTACGGCCGGGATATAGCTGCTTCACAGATGCGAGCAAAGCATCTATTTCGGTTGGGTGGTGGGCATAATCGTCTATGTACACACAATCTTCCCGGTCGATACAATATTCAAAACGCCGTTTCACCCCTTTGAAGCTGGCAACAGCTTCGCGTATATGTTCAACTGCCACACCTTGTGCCAAGGCAATGGTGATAGCAGCGACTGCATTTTCTACATTATGTATACCAGGCAAACCACAGATAATATCGTCGATAGCTGTTGCGCCGAGATAATCAAAGTGGTATTTGTGGTCTACTATCCGCACATTTTGCGCCTGTACCTGGCCACCGTCACCATAAGAAACAGCCGATACACCTGCAGGCAAACGCAAAGGCATGCCGTGTTTATAGACCAACAAACCTCCCGTTTTGACCTGTGCAGCAAAATCATTGTAAGCCTCGGTCATGTGCTCGGCTGCACCATAAATATCTAAATGATCCGGATCCATGGAGGTGATGACCGCCATCTCCGGGTACAATTGAAGAAAAGAACGATCGAACTCATCGGCCTCAACCACAAAACGTTTGTGGCCGCCCAGCAATAAATTGCTGTTATAATTACTACTAACACCACCCAAAATTCCGGTGAAATCGACCTTAGCCGTTCTCAGTATGTGAGCCAGTAAGGTAGATGTGGTGGTTTTACCGTGGGTACCGGCCACCGCCAGGGTCTGACCTTCAGCTACGAGCATGCCCAGCGCCTGTGCTCTTTTTACGCGCTCGTAATTGTGGGCAGAGAAGTAGGCCAGCAGCTCACTGTCGCGCGGAACAGCAGGGGTATAGATGACCAGGGTATTTTCGGCCGCAGCTTGCATATGGACAGGCAAGGCGGTTAAATTGTCTACAAAGCTGACTTCAATGCCGGCGCGCTCAAGGCGGTTGGTGATATCGCTCGGAGTTTTGTCGTAACCGGCCACGGCCAAACCGTGGTGTTTCAGATACAACGCCAGTGCACTCATGCCAATGCCACCTATGCCTACAAAATAAGCCTGAGTATATTTGGCACCAATCATGGTTTCGCCTCCCTTCCGATATGCTTTAAGATGTCGGCGGCGATTTCTGCCGCTGCATTTCGTTTGTCGAATGCCCGAATGGCTTGTGCTAATTGCTGCTGCCTTGTTTGATCTTGCAGTAAGTTGATAGCAGCAGGAAGGAGTGCTGTTGCTGCCTCATTGTCTTTTATAAGGATAGCTGCACCCACACTGCTCAAAGCCAATGCGTTTTTGGTTTGGTGGTCTTCTGCTACATTGGGTGAAGGCACCAGTATAGCCGCTTTACCCACTACTGCCAATTCACTGATGGTGCCGGCGCCGGCGCGAGAAACAATGCTGGTTGCAGCAGCAAAGGCAAGGTCCATACGCTCGATGAAAGGGCTTGTCCAAATTCCTGATTGTTTGTTTACTGCAGTGGCTGCTTCGGCTGCAAAGCCTTTGCCTGTCTGCCAGATGAGTTGAATTCCGGCAGCTGAAAGTTGTTCCAGGCCTGCCAATACTGACCGATTGATTGTACGGGCACCCAAACTTCCGCCTACCACCAGTAATACCGGTTTATTGGCATCCAATCCAAAGTGAGTTAGAGCTTCATCTTTTTTGGACTCAAGTGCAAACAAATCCTGGCGAATTGGATTGCCACTCAAGCTGATTTTATCGGCCGGGAAATATTTTTCCATGCCGCTGTAAGCCACATAGGCTTGCATTACGCCTTTGGCTAAAACTTTATTCGTGACTCCCGCATGGGCGTTTTGCTCCTGAATAAAGGTGGGTACCCGACTCCATTGTGCTGCCAGCAATACCGGTCCGCTCGCATAACCTCCCACCCCTATCACGGCATGTGGCCGGAATGAACGGAGGATGTGGAGCGATTTAACCAGACTGGCCATCAATTTCACCGGGAATAGCAGATTTTGCCAGCTCAGACTACGTTGAATACCGCTAATCCATAATCCCTCGATTTTGTAGCCGGCCTTGGGAACCCGCTCCATCTCCATCCTACCCTGAGCACCTACAAAGAGGATCTCACAATCCGGCTGGGCGGCTTTCAGCGCATTGGCAATGGCTATGGCCGGGAACAGATGTCCGCCGGTGCCACCACCGCTGAGGATAAAACGATATGTACCTTTATGCGGCTGCATGTATTTCTGGGGTGATTTCGTTGTTAATTTCTTCCATTTCCGACTCCCGGCTCACACTGAGTATGATGCCAATGGCGATAGAAGTGAAAAGTATAGAGGTACCACCCATGGATAAGAGCGGCAGGGTTTGTCCGGTTACCGGGAATAGGTTAACGGCTACGGCCATATTCACCATGGCCTGTATCACCAGGCTGAGTGCCAAACCAATGGCGAGCAAGGCTCCAAAAGCTTGAGGTGTTTTGATCACGAGGCGAATAACCCGATAGAGTAAGCCGAGATACAAAAGCAACACAAAGGCACCACCCAGCAAGCCATATTCCTCGATAATAATGGCATAGATGAAATCGGAATAAGGATGCGGCAGGAAGTTGCGCTGGGTGCTTTTACCCGGACCTTTACCAATCAAACCACCGGTAGCTACAGCGATTTTTGCTTGCTGCGACTGGTAGGCTTCTTCGCTGGCATCGTTATTCAGGAAATTATCTACCCGACTCACCCAGGTCTTAGCCCGGAACATATCGAGCTGATAACTTACAAAAACAAAGCTCCCAATGCCTAATATGCCGGTTATGATGAGGAGGCCGATATAACGCAGGCTGATACGTCCGATGAACATCACCAGCAAACAGGTCATGAATAATATCATGGCTGTAGAGAGGTTGGCGGGCGCAATTAGGGCACAAATCACAGCCACCGGCAAAATGATGGGCATAAAAGCCTCCCGAAAAGATTTGATTTCTTCCTGCTTCTTGGCCAGCATGCGGGCGATATACATGATCAGCGCCAGCTTGGCCAAATCAGAACTCTGGAAAGTTTGGTTGATGATAGGAATGGTAATCCAGCGGCTGGCCTCATTCAGGTTGGTTCCTTTAACGAGGGTGTACACCAGCAACGGCACCGAAAACCACAAACCAATTTGCGCCACCCGTGAGAAATAACGGAATGGCAGGTGATGTACAAAATACATCAACACCAGGCCGATAACAGCCAACGAACCGTGTTTGATGAGGTAATATTCCGTATTTCCTCCACGGGCCTTATAGGCCAGGGTACCGGTTGAGCTGTACACGACCAGCAAGGAGATCACGGTAAGAATACCGACAATCAACCAGATGGTTTTGTCGCCTTTGAGGTGGATATGTTGGAGGAGGGAACGCATTTTTTAGAGAGAACGAACTTGTTTTTTGAACTGACGACCGCGGTCTTCGTAATTTTCGAATAAATCGAAACTGGCACAGGCCGGCGACAACAATACCACGTCGCCCTTTTCCGAAAAGTGGTGGCACATGCGGATACACTCTTCCATATTTTCGGTATTTACCACCACAGGTACCAGGGATGAGAAAGCCTCGTGTATGCGTAGATTGTCTTTGCCGAGACAAACGATTGCTTTTACCCGCTCTTTCACCAGCTCCTTGAGTGGCTCATAGTCATTGCCTTTGTCAACACCGCCCACTATCCAGACGATGGGCTTTTCGATACTTTCAAGGGCATACCAGGTTGAGTTGACATTAGTCGCTTTGGAGTCGTTGACATAATCAACCCCTTTCACCGTAGCCACATATTCGAGACGGTGCTCTGCATTTTCAAAATTGCTCAGGCTTTCGCGTACACTTTCCTTGCGGATTTCGAGTATGCGCGCAGCGATGCCGGCGGCCATTGAATTGTAAGCATTGTGCCGGCCTTTCAGCGACAGATCTTCGTAAGGCATGTCCATGGTGGTATTGTTGTAGCGTATGTGAATAGTTTTGTTGGCAACCCAGCTGCCCTCGGCAACTTCCTGCTCCAATGAAAAAGGCAACATCCGGGGACGGATATCGACCATCGCCATGGCCTCGCGGCTCCCGGCATCATCGGCATTGTAAATGAAGAAGTGTTCGGCTTGCTGGTTAAGCACCAGACGCATTTTGGAGCGCTGGTACAAGCTGTAGTCGTATTGATAGCGATCGAGATGATCGGGGGTGATATTGGTGAGTATGCTGATGTAAAAAGGCGTTGAATAAGTATCATCGAGCTGGAAACTGCTCAACTCCAGTACATAATAGTCGAAATTTTCGGTAGCCACCTGGCGCGCAAAACTGCGACCGACATTGCCACCCAAACCCACCGATAAACCCGCATTTTTGAGGATGTGGTAAGTCAGGAGCGTGGTGGTGGTTTTGCCATTGGTTCCGCTGATGGCGATTAATTTAGCAGCCGTATACCGTGCGGCATAATCAATTTCGCTGATTACCGGTATACCGGCATAACGCAGTTTTTTCACCACTTCGGCAGTATCGGGTATACCCGGACTTTTAATCACCTCATCGGCATTGAGGATAAGTTCGAAGCTATGTTTACCCTGCTCCCAGGCTACGCCATGCGCATCCAACTCGCGGGCATACTCCTCCCGTATCGTTCCGGCATCGGAAACGAACACCTCGGCGCCTTGCTTTTTGGCAAGTACCGCTGTGCCTGTGCCGCTTTCACCGGCGCCCAATATGACGATACGTTTTTGCATTACCGGAGTTTCAACATTACGAGCGATACGATGACTAGCATGATTGCAACTATCCAGAAGCGCGTTACAAGCTTAGGCTCAGGAATACCTCCCAATTCGTAGTGGTGGTGCAATGGCGACATCCGGAAAATGCGACGGCCTTCACCGTATTTACGTTTGGTGTATTTGAACCAGCTTACCTGAATAATAACCGACAAACTCTCGACGAAGAATATGCCACACATGATGGGCACCAGTAGTTCCATTTTAATGATGATGGCAACCGATGCAATAGCACCCCCCAAAGCCAGTGAACCTGTATCTCCCATAAAAACCTGGGCCGGAAAGGTGTTGTACCACAAAAAACCGATACATGCGCCCACCATAGCCGCAAGAAACACAACCACTTCACCCGACATGGGAACATAAAGTATATTTAAATAGTCGGCCAAAATGGTATTACCACTCATATACGCCAGTATGCCTAAACCGGTGCCGACTATCGCTGAGATCCCTGCTGCTAATCCGTCAATGCCATCGGTCAAATTCACCGAATTGGTGACTGCAGTGACAATGAAAATGATGACGGCGAAGTAAAATACCCAGTTAAATGCCGGTGAAAAGGACAAGGAGCCATAATCAAAACCAAATTTGGTGATGGGGAGATTGGTTTTCAACGCAATCGACTGCACATCAGGATGGAAGAAAAGTAAGGCAGCGATGATGGCACCCAGACCAACCTGACCCATAATTTTGAACTTGGATCGCAGTCCCTGTTTGTTTTTCAGAAATACCTTGATGTAGTCGTCAGCCAGACCGATGGCGCCCATCCACAGTGTAGCCAGCAACATCACCACCACATATATATTGTCGAGGCGTGCGGTGAGCAGCGTAGGTACAATAATGGAGATAAGGATGATGATACCACCCATGGTTGGCGTGCCTTTTTTAGAAAAATGGCTTTCTGGACCAACGGTGCGTATGGTTTCTCCAATTTGTTTGGCTTTGAGCCAGTTGATGATACGTTTGCCTATAAATAAGGCTATCAACAAACTCAGTATCGCGGCCAGCGATGCCCGAAAGGTGATAAATTTGAATACACCGGCACCGGCTACATCAAATTGTTTGTCGAGATACTCAAAAAGGTAGTATAACATGGCCTATCGGGTTTCGAGGGTGGAGCGAAGGATGAGTTTATCGTCGAAGGGGTGTTTTACGCCCATAATTTCCTGGTAAGTCTCGTGGCCCTTGCCGGCTACGAGTATGATGTCGCCGGGTTGTGCCAGACTAACAGCTGTGCGAATGGCCTCCTGGCGGTCGGTGATGCGTAGCACGCGGTGTTTCTGTCCGAGTTCTACACCTTTTGCCATCTCATCGAGTATGGCCTCGGGCGATTCGCTGCGGGGATTGTCGGAGGTGAGTATGACTTTATCACTTTGGTCGACAGCAATAGCAGCCATAAGCGGACGTTTGGTCCGGTCGCGGTCACCACCACAGCCCACTACAGTAATGATACGTTCGCTGCCTTTGCGGATATCGCGTATGGTGCCGAGCACGTTTTTAAGCGCATCGGGTGTATGCGCATAATCTACTATTCCGGTAATCTGATGCAGTTGAACATAGTCGAAACGACCACTCGGCGCCTGAACGGCCGATAAAGCTGTAAGCACGGTCAGCTTGTCTTCTCCCAAACAAATGGCGGTTGCATAAGCTGCCAGCAAATTCGACGCATTAAAACTGCCGATGAGTGCACTGTGAAAATCGGCCCCATCCAACTGCATATGCAAACCGTCGAAGCTTTTTTCAATTAATCGGGCACGGAAATCAGCATCAGCTTGCAATGCAAATGTTTTGATTTTGGCACGGGTATTTTGCACCATCACCATGCCATGGCGGTCGTCTTTGTTGACAATAGCACAGCAGGTAGCCGGTAGCCGGTCGAAAAACGACTTCTTGGCCTTGATGTAAGCATCAAAAGTGCCGTGATAATCAAGATGATCGTGGGTGATATTGCTAAAAAGAGCCGCTGCATACTGTAAGCCCTCTATGCGGTTTTGATGGGCAGCATGAGAGCTCACCTCCATAAATACATGGGTGCAGCCGGCATCACGCATCTCGGCAAGCAAACGGTTGATGGCTACCGCATCTGGCGTGGTATGGGTAGCAGGGACAACCTTGTCGCCAATGCGATTTTCGACAGTCGACAACAAACCGCAACGATAGCCCAGACTGCTAAACAATTGGAAAAGCAGATTGACAGTAGTGGTTTTGCCATTCGTGCCGGTAATGCCCACCAATTGTACTTCCTGAGAAGGATTGCCGTAAAAATGACAAGCCATCCAGGCCAAAGCAATACTCGCATCGGCAACGGTGACATAAGTAATGCCAGGAACAAGTGTTACTGGTATTGCTTCACAAACAATAGCCAAAGCGCCGCCTGCGATAGCTTTATCTATATAGGTATGTCCGTCGGTTTGGGTGCCACGCACGGCTACGAATACACAACCAGCTTCTACCTGACGCGAATCGAGCACGACAGCAGTCACTTCCAGATCGGTAGTTCCGTTCACGGCTTGGGTACCGGCCTTATATAATATGTCGCGGAGATTGGCCATTAGCTGAGTTCCAAAACGATTTGTTGGTTTTTACGGAAAGCTGAACCGGCAGGTATCGACTGCTTTTTCACCCGGCCTTTGCCCACGGCAACAACCTTAAGACCCGCGTTTTCGAGCAGATAAACAGCATCTTTCAAACCCATACCGGTGACTTGAGGCACTTTTTGGCTTCTTACTGTTAATTCGGTCAATCGTATGCTGGTTGAATCATAATCGGCCAACACCCACTCAGCATCGCTGGCGAGTTCTTTATAGTCGATTTTGAGCTTTTTTAATACTGTTTCACTCGCTTTGTGTGAACCATTTTTGAGTACGATAGTGGAGTTTGGCGCTTTTTTGGTCTGTTCTTCCATCGCCGGATTGATTATGCTTGCATACACCTTATCGGCTATCTCCTTAAACACCGGACCTGCCACATAGGAACCGTAATAGAGTCCTTTTTTGGGATTGGCAATCACCACAATACAGCTGTAGCGTGGATTATCGGCGGGGAAATAGCCGGCAAAGGAGGCGCGGTACTTCATACTTTCGCGATAACCGTAGCGGTCGTTGGCTACCTGTGCAGTTCCGGTTTTACCGGCAGCACTGTATTGGTTCGACTTCAGATTTTTACCGGTACCCTTTTCCACCACAGCTTCGAGCATTTTGCGGGCATCGGCTATGGTGTTTTTATTGGCAATCTGATCTTTGAGCACCATAGGTTTGTAGCTGTTCACCACCTGACCAAAATTGCGGACTTCCGAAACCAGATAAGGTTTCATCATCACACCATTGTTGGCGACGGCATTATAAAAGGTGAGCAGTTGCAGCGGCGTAAATCGGCTTTCATAGCCCACGCTCATCCAGGGTAAGGTAACGCCACTCCAGCCTTTGCCTTTGGGATCTTTGATAAGCGGTTGGCCTTCTCCGGTAATTTCAATTCCCAATTGATCGCCTAAGCCGAGCTTACGCAGCCCATCGACAAACAACTGCGGGTTTTTACCATAATGCTGATTGATAAGTTTGGCTACCCCGGCATTTGAGGAGATGGCGAACAAATCGGTTACAGTCATATTACGGTGATCGTGTTCTTCCGAATCTTTCATCACCCGGTCGAAAAACTTCACCTTACCTTTTTCGATATCGACGCTGTCGGTGGTTTTGAAATCGCGACGATCCAGGCCCACCATGAGTGAAGCGAGTTTGAAGGTTGAACCAGGCTCAATACTCTCACCGATGGCGTAATTGTATTTTTCATAATAACCGCCCTCTTCGCTATCACGGCCAAGATTGGCGATGGCTTTGATTTGACCCGTGGCTACTTCCATCACAATTACGCAACCATGATCAGCAGCATTGTTTTCGAGTGTACGAAGCAGGGCAGCTTCAGCAACGTCTTGTATATTAATGTCGAGAGTAGTAATGATATCATCGCCATTCATCGGAGCGATTTCTTCGTTATCGTTGATGGGCATCCACACACCACCGGCGATTTTCTGCATGAGACGTTTGCCACCTTCACCTGCCAAAACACGGTCATAAGCCCCTTCCAAACCTACAGGAGCTACGCCGGGCACTGCATAGCCTATGGTACGTTTGGCCAAATGACGGAAAGGCATCTCTCGTTTACTCTTCTGCTCAACCACCAAACCGCCGGTATAACGACCTAAATTGAAAATGGGCAGTTCTTTTACCTGCTGCAGTTGTTGGTAGTCGATATTCCGTTTGATGAGAAAATTGCGTTTGCCGGCACGACGGGCTTCGCGCAAACGGCGGGTGTACTCCCGACCGCTTTCATCGCCGAAAATCCGCGATAAACCTTGGCCGAGAGAATCAACTTTCGATTCGAACAACTCACTGTTCAAACCATCTACCTTTAAATCCATGCGGATGTCGTAAATGGGCACCGAAGTCGCGAGCAAACTACCATCGGCAGCGTATATGTTGCCACGAATGGCATCAATTGCGCGATAGCTGGTGGTTAAGCTGTCGGCGAGCGCGCGGTAGTAGCTACCCTTTACAGTCTGCACCCTGCCTGCCTGCACCAAAATACCCAGCCCCAGCACGGCAATAAATGCGTACGAGAGATAGATGCGCCACAATATGTCGCGTTTGATGCTCATCAGTTGATATATAGTTTTTTAGGTGCTGTTCTCAATTCTTTCAGTCCGGTAGGCTCCACTTTACGGGCCACCTCGCTTTGTTTGCTTTGAAACATCAGATCACTTTTGATGGTGATGTATTCGCTCCGCAGATCTTTGATCTCAGTTTCGATTTTGTTGATGTTGCGTATGTTTTTATAGACCTGGTGGGAATTGGCAATGTAAATCAGGGCCAATACGCACAACAGACCAATAAATGGCAGGTTATTACTGAACGAACTCACTTTGAGGTAGAGCTCCGGGTCGAGCAAACGTATGGGACTAAAACGGCTGCCCGATTTAGCCTGCTTTTTCTCCTGAGGTTTGTCGCGTAGTGTATTCATGCTCTTTTCACTCCTATCCTGAGTTTAGCCGAACGTGAACGGGGATTTTGCGCCTCTTCCTCCGCATCGGGCACAATGGCTTTGCCGTTGAGTGGGTCAAAGGCGCGGATATCGTTGCCGAAAAAGTCTTTGTGGATGTCGCCTTCGAAATTGCCGCGTTTGATGAAATTTTTCACCAGTCGGTCTTCGAGCGAATGGTAGCTCATCACCACCAAACGACCGCCGGGTTTTAATACTTCGGCCGACTGCGTCAAAAAAGCACGCAGGGCATCTATCTCTTCATTGAGCTCGATGCGGATGGCCTGAAACAGTTTCGCCAGGAATTTGGCTTGTTTGTCGCGCCCCATAGCTTTGGCCACGGCATCTTTCAACTGGCCTACTGTATCAATCGCCTTTTCGGAACGAGCATGAACGATACATTTGGCGGTAAAGCCGGCATTGGTGAGCTCGCCATAAGTACGTAAAATATTACGTAGCGCTTCTTCCTCGTAGGTATTGATGATATCCCAGGCAGTACGTTCACTGCGACGGTCCATACGCATGTCCAAACGGGCATCGGCACGGAAGCTGAAACCACGCTCGGCCACATCAAACTGGTGAGACGATACACCCAAATCGGCCAATATCCCATCTACCGGCAAGGCGTCATGCAAGCGCAAATAGCGCTTCAGGTGACGGAAGTTTTCGTCTACTAAAGTGAAGCGCCCATCCTCGGGGAGGTGGGCCTTTACATCTTCGTCCTGGTCGAAAGCGATTAATCGCCCGTTTTCGCCCAGTCGTTTCAGTATGGCATTGCTGTGGCCGCCACCGCCGAAAGTCACATCGACATAAACGCCGTTGGCTTTGATATCGAGCCCTTCAAGGCAGGGCTCCAACATGACCGGGATGTGGTAGTCGAGATTAGCCATTGAAGCGACCTCCCATTACTTTTTCGGCGAGGGCCGAAAAATCTTCCGGCTCATTGTCGAGCAAGCTGGTATGCAGCGCTTTCGACCAGATCTCAATATTATTCAGATTACCTGCCAGTACCAGGTCTTTTTCGATAGCCGCATGCTCGAGCAGGTGTTTCGGCAATAAGATGCGGTTGGCACTATCCAATTCCACCGGCGTAGCACCACGGAGGAAATAACGCACAAACTCCCGGTTTTCCTTGACGTAAGGATTCAGCTTATTCAGCTCCGCCATTTGCGCATCCCATTCGTTGGCCGGGTAAAGCGACAAACATTTTTCAATGCCCCGGTTCACGACCAGCTTGCCACCTGCCTCGACAGGCAACTGACGCAGGAGCGCGGCTGGTAACACCAGTCGCCCTTTTGCATCAAGCTTTATTTCGTATTCACCAAGGAATTGGGTCACAGTGGATTTGTTTGTACTACTAAGATAATACAAATATCCACAACCTCCCACTTTCCCCCACTATATGACACTCTGTATTTTTCCACAATTTTTGTGATAATCAAAAAGTGCCAAAACAAGCTAAATAGCCACAATTCAATTGCTTATTGTCGATTTGTTGCCAATTATACTGACATAAAATGTTAGCTAATCCAGCCCATTTTACCCGCAACATGCTTTCAAAAAGGGCGTTTCCGGGTGATTAAAGCGAGCTGGTGGGAGGAAGTGGGGGCGTAATGTACTCATGTGGTTGCTCGCAGGGCTCCCTTTTAACGTGCTCATGTGCTAATGAGGGTCTGCTAAATTTTAGAGAGACTGCCATTGTTGCCTTGCCTCACTGGCTTGACGTAGCATTGAACAGCGAACAATGCTCACCAGGGCCTGATGCGATTAGCACATTGGCACATTCCCAAGCAAGCGAAGCGCCGCGCCACATCAGCACATTTCCGCCCGATTAAAAAAGAAAAAGCCACCCCACTGAAGAGATGGCTTTTAAAAAGATAGTACTTGAAGATTATGCTTCCAGCGCAGCAACGCCTGGCAGTACTTTGCCTTCCATATATTCGAGCAAAGCGCCGCCGCCTGTGCTCACATAACTTACCTCTTCGGTTAAGTCAAATTGCGCGATAGCAGCTGCTGAATCGCCACCTCCGATGAGGGAGAAAGCACCTGCATTAGTGGCTTTTACGATGGCCTGAGCTACCGATTTGGTGCCGTTTTCGAATTTCGGCAGCTCAAATACACCGGCAGGACCGTTCCACAATACGGTTTTAGAGGAGGCAATCACATTAGTAAACTGTTTCACCGCTTCTGGACCGATATCCAGCCCCATCCAACCCGAAGGAATGGAGGTATTGGCGGCAGTTTGGGTATTGGCGTCGTTAGAGAAGGCATCGGCGATGATGGAATCGACAGGCAAAACCAAATTCACACCTTTGGCTTTGGCTTTTTCGATCAGGCTCAATGCCAATTCCATCTTATCGTCTTCGCATAAGGAGTTGCCAATCTGGCCACCCATGGCTTTGAAGAAGGTGTATACCATACCCCCACCAATCAACAGATTATCTACGCTATTGAGCAGGTTTTCAATGATTAAAATTTTGTCGCTCACCTTAGCACCACCCATGATAGCGGTGTAGGGACGCTCGGCATTTTTCATCACCTTGTCGGCATTGGTGAGCTCAGCAAACATGAGGTAACCAGCTGCCTTATTCCCGCCAAAAAAACGGGCCATGGTAGCTGTACTTGCATGTTCGCGGTGTGCTGTGCCAAAAGCATCGTTTACGTAGAAGTTGCCGTGTTTGCTCAGCTTTTCAGCAAAAGCCACATCACCCTTTTCTTCTTCTTTGTAAAAACGTACGTTTTCGAGCAGCAAAACCTCTCCGGCTTTCAAGGCTGTCGACTGTTTGTAGGCATCTTCACCTATACAATCGTTGGCAAAAGCCACGTCTTTGCCCAATAAATCGGCAAAAGTCGAGATGGTGTGCTTCAGCGAATATTTGTCTTCCGGCCCCTCTTTCGGACGACCCAAATGCGACATAAGCACCACCGAACCGCCATCGCTTAAAATTTTGGTGATGGAAGGCAATGCCGCACGTATGCGGGTATCGTCTTTAACGGCCAATGTGGTTTTGTCGAGGGGGACATTAAAGTCGACCCGCATCACCACCTTTTTGCCGGCAAAGTTGATGTCGTGTATACTTTTCATAGGCCGACTTACATCTTACCTATTCGTGCTGCCAAATCGGCAATACGGCTCGAATAACCTGCTTCGTTGTCGTACCAGCCCACCACTTTCACGGTATTTCCGATTACCATAGTCATGTGGCTGTCGAAAATACAGCTATGGGTATCACCTACGATGTCGATAGACACGATTTCGTCGGTTTCATAATGTAAAATGCCTTTCATGCGGCCTTCGCTGGCTTTTTTGAAAGCGGCATTAATTTCCTCTACTGTAGCCGGCTTTTTCAGGATGGCGGTGAAATCGGTTACCGAGCCATCAGGAATGGGCACGCGCATGGCGTTACCATTGAGTTTGCCTTTGAGGTGTGGCATCACCAGACCTACTGCTTTGGCAGCACCGGTGCTGGTAGGCACAATACTGTATGCAGCTGCACGGGCACGACGCAAATCTTTATGCGGCGCATCTTGCAGGTTCTGGTCGGCTGTATAAGCGTGAATGGTAGTCATGAAGCCGCTGTCAACACCCCAGTTGTCGTCCAACACCTTCACCATTGGTGCAAGGCAGTTGGTGGTACAGCTGGCATTCGATAAAACGGTTTCGCTGCCGTCGAGCACTTCTTCGTTGACGCCCAATACGATGGTTTTGAGGTCACCGGTGGCTGGAGCAGAAATAATTACCTTGCGGGCACCTGCCTGCAAATGCAATCCAGCGGTTTCCTTGTCGGTAAAACGACCGGTAGACTCAATTACTACATCAATACCCAAACTTTTCCAGGGCAATTTGGCCGGATCGCGCTCTGCATAAATGCGAATTTTTGCACCATTTACAATGATACCATCTGCATCGTGCGATACAGTTCCGTTAAAACGGCCATGTACTGAGTCATACTTCAGCAGATGAGCCAGGGTTTTGGTGTCGGTGAGGTCATTGATAGCAACGACTTCTACATTGGCGTTGTTCAAAAGGTATTTGTACGCCAGTCGGCCGATGCGGCCGAAACCATTGATCGCAATCTTGGTCTTAGTCATGGTAAAGGGTTGTTTTGGAGGCACAAAGATAAGCAAATGCATCAGGCATAAAAAGTACCCAATTCAAGGGAGTTTCAAGGCCGGGTGTATTCCTTGCTTACACCCCTCTAAGCTCACTTTTCGAAAAATTTCTGCCGCAATGTTTGTTCCGAACAAAACGACAGCTATATTTGCACCCACATTACCGAAACGGCCCGTTCGTCTAGGGGTTAGGACGCCAGATTTTCATTCTGGTAGCAGGGGTTCGATTCCCCTACGGGCTACGAAGCCGGCTTACTTAAGCCGGCTTTTCTTTTTTTTG
>DAIQOK010000027.1:27651-27741 GCA_036787895.1 Bacteroidota bacterium
CCCTACGGGCTACGAAGCCGGCTTACTTAAGCCGGCTTTTCTTTTTTTTGGCTTTTCTTTTCAACTTTAAATTTTCATTCTGGTAGCAGG
>DAIQOK010000027.1:27841-33071 GCA_036787895.1 Bacteroidota bacterium
GGTTCCCTGCCCGACTGACTGAGTTAATCAAGGGCAGGCGGGGATTCCCCTACGGGCTACGAAGCCGGCTTACTTAAGTCGGCTTTTTCTTTTTTTTGGCTTTTCTTTTCAACTTTAAATTTTCATTCTGGTAGCAGGGGTTCCCTGCCCGACTGACTGAGTTAATCAAGGGCAGGCGGGGATTCCCCTACGGACTACGAAGCCGGCTGACTTAAGCCGGCTTTTTTTGTGCATTTAATTTGGCTTTCCTGTTCGGTTTGAATTCCAAATTCGAAAAATCCAAATCACGCGCTAGCGGGATCCCGCCCGTGCGGGATTCAAAATTAAACCACGTCATCCTAAGTTTATCGAGGGGCGGGATGGACATTCCTCTGCAATCAGCTAAAAAGTTCTAAGATTATGAGGTTGATCGGCCGGTGAACGAAGCCTACCCGTGATTATTTACAAGCTCCTACCCACCAAAAAAAGCTTATAAAGGGTCAAAATATTGCAGCCAAACTCCCGGAACGGGCTCAAACAAGCGTCAGAAGTACTCACTTTTCACATCCGCTCTCTCAGCAAAGACAAACTTATCGAAAAAACCGGCAGCATTAGTGCAGTTGAAATTCAGCTATTGAAGAAGTATTTGGGGTAGATTTTGACCTATTAATGACAACTACCACGGAATAGGAATATTTACAAATACTACTTACAATCCGCATAGGATTTTTATATCAAAACAATTTAAAGAATTATAATTTTAGAAGTTGACAAAACCCACCTATTCGATGTTCGAGCAGACTTTTAAAAATATTGACGATATACTTCACAAAGACGCAGGTTGCGGCAGTGAATTGGACTATGTGGAGCAAACCTCTTGGATTTTGTTCCTCAAATATTTGGACGACTTAGAGAAAGACCGTGCCACAGCAGCCGAACTAACAGGCAAGACCTACACGCCTATCATTGACATAGAGTATCGCTGGGCAACTTGGGCTGCACCCAAAAGCAAGGACGGAAAACTCGACCACCACAACGCTTTAACAGGTGATGACCTTACCGACTTTGTAAACAGCAAACTCTTTAACTACCTCAAAAAATTTAAGCAAAGTGCCGAAAGTGCCGACACAATTGAATACAAGATTGGCGAAATTTTCAGCGAACTGAAAAACCGCATACAAAGCGGCTACAACTTACGGGAAGTCATTAACCTTATTGACCAATTGCGTTTCCGCACCCACGCAGAGAAGCACGAAATGAGCCACCTGTATGAAGATAAAATCAAAAATATGGGCAATGCAGGGCGAAACGGTGGCGAATACTACACGCCACGACCGCTGATTACAACCATTGTAAAAGTGGTAGCCCCGAAAATTGGCGACAAAATTTATGACGGTGCAGTAGGCAGTGCAGGCTTCCTTTGCGAAGCGTTTGACTATTTGCGAAACAGCAAATCACTTTCTACCAAAGAAACCGAGATACTACAAAAACGCACCTTTTACGGCAAAGAGAAAAAATCATTGGCTTATATCATTGGCATTATGAATATGATTTTGCACGGTGTGGAAGCTCCCAACATTATACACACCAACACGCTTGCCGAGAACCTTGCCGACATACAGGAAAAAGACCGCTATGATGTGGTGCTTGCCAATCCGCCTTTTGGTGGAAAGGAACGTGCCGAAGTGCAACAAAACTTCCCCATTAAAACAGGCGAAACCGCTTCGCTCTTTTTGCAGCACTTTATTAAAATATTGAAAGCAGGCGGCAAGGCAGGTGTAGTGATTAAAAACACGTTTTTGAGCAATACCGACAATGCCACGGTTGCCATACGCAAAACCTTGTTGGAAAACTGCAACCTGCATACCGTATTGGATTTGCCCGGTGGCACCTTTACCGGTGCAGGCGTAAAAACCGTAGTCTTGTTTTTTGAAAAAGGCAAAGCCACGCAAAAGGTTTGGTTTTACCAGTTGAACCTCGACCGCAATTTGGGCAAGACCAACCCTCTTAATGAAAACGATTTGGCAGAATTTGTTGAACTGCAAAAAACCTTTGCCGAAAGCGAAAATTCTTGGACAGTAAATGTGAAAGACATTGACCAAAGCACTTTTGATTTGAGCGTAAAGAACCCAAACAAAAAAGAAGAAACTGCTCTACGCCAACCGCAAGCTATTTTGGAAGAAATGAAAGCATTGGACGAAGAAAGTGCCGAAATCCTTAACTCAATTTTGGAACTGATATGAAGAATTGGGGAAGAAAGAAAATAGTTGATATAAGCACTGTCTTTGAAGATGGTGATTGGATTGAAAGTAAAGACCAATCGGCAGAAGGAATACGCCTTATTCAAACAGGAAATGTTGGAAACGGAATATTTAAAGACAGGGGCGAAAAAGCCCGTTACATTTCAGAAAATACTTTTAAAAAATTACGTTGCACTGAAATTTTTGAAGGAGATTGTTTGGTTTCACGCTTGCCCGACCCAGTTGGACGAGCTTGTATTTTGCCTGATACAGGCGAAAAAATGATAACTGCTGTTGATTGCACCATTATTCGATTTGACCAAAAACAACTACTCTCAAATTGGTTTCTATATTATTCGCTTTCAAATGAATATCAAAATGAAATTCAAAAGCAAGTAACAGGAGCAACACGACAAAGGATTAGCAGAAAAAATTTAGGTTTAGTTTCCGTTCCAATTCCCCCACTCCCCGAACAACAACGCATTGTTTCCATATTAGATGATGCCTTTGCCGCCATAGCCAAGGCAAAAGCCAATGCCGAAAAAAACCTCAAAAACGCCAAAGAACTTTTTGAAAGTTATTTGCAGGGGGTGTTTGAGAATGGGAATTGGGAGACGAAAACTATTGAAATGGTTTGTGATGAAATATTTGCAGGTGGTGACGCACCGAAAAACAACTTTTCATTAGAGCCGAATGAAAAGCACAATATTCCTATTTATGCAAATGCTGTAAAAGACAGGGGACTTTATGGCTATACAGATTTTGCAAGAGTTACAAAACCTTGTGTAACAATTGCAGCAAGGGGAAGCGGAACAGGACACACAGAATTAAGAACCGAATACTTTTTGCCGATTGTAAGGCTTATTGTTTGTATTCCAGACACCAAACAAATTTCAACCGAGTTTCTAAAATACACCATAGACAATTTAGTAATTCAGCGAAGCGGAAGTGCCATTCCACAATTAACTGTTCCAATGATAAAAGACTATAAGATTCCCGTTCCAAGCATTGAAGAACAGAAACTGATAATTGAAAAAGCAGAAACACTAAAGCAACAAAAAGAAAACCTTGAAAGTGTGTATTTGAAGAAAATTGAAGGTCTTGAAGAACTGAAAAAATCCATCTTGCAAAAGGCATTTGCTGGGGAATTGAGAACTGAAAAAGCGGAATTATGCAGAGAGAAGTAATCAAAATAATGGTATCATCTACAGTATATGGTTTTGAAAAAGACCTGCGAGTTCTCTGTGCTACCATTGAAAGCTTTAAATCTGCTGAATATGAGTATAAAGTCCTAAATAGCCATATAGGAACTGTGTATGTTGCTCCTGGCGTTTCCAATACAGAAGCCTGCCTGAGAGCAGTGGATGAATGCCACTTCTTTTTGGGGATTCTTTTGCCAAGATACGGTTCGGGTATTACTCACCAAGAGTTTACCAGAGCTATAGCACAAGATAAACCAAGAGGTTTTTTGAGCCATTACTCGGTTCGATATGCCAGAGAGTTATTAGCTCAATACATGTACACTGATGTAAAAGGACGTGTGAGAAATCCTGATTTTGCGTTTAAGAAAACACCGGTATTTGAAGACGCCCGTATTATTGACATGTACAATGAAGCCATACAAGATGGCAAACCGATAGATCAAAGAAGATGGGCACATGAATTCGGGCATTTTGATGGAGACGAAATGAAGTTTATTGAAACGGAGTTTAAAGACATCAATCGGTTGAAAGCGGATTTAGATGAATTAGCAAGAATTAAAGCATTACAACCATGAACAACGAACAACTCATAAAGAACCTGATAAAACAGGGAGAAAGTGGACAGCTTGAATTTAAGGAAGTTGTTCGTAAAGAGGATATTGCAAAAACGCTATGTGCTTTCCTCAATGCAGAAGGAGGTACAGTTTTGATTGGCGTAAAAGACGATGGCAAAATAATTGGACTTGACCATGCTGAAAAACATGAAACAGAGTTGAAGCAATATCTTTTCCAGTCTATTATTCCCGAAGCTCCTGTTACTGTTTCTATTGAAGAAATTGGAATTAAGAAAATACTATCTATAAAGGTGTGGAATGGCTCGAAGCCTCCTTACATATTTAACGGAGAGATATTTTTCAGACGTGGAAGCAAAACGATTAAGGCGAATTCTGCTGACATTTCAAAGCTCATTACTGAACGACAAAAAACAGAATTACATTGGGAACGCCAACCTGCATTAGGTGTTGATTTAGATGAATTGGATGAATTGGAAATTCGTAAGACTATCCAAGACCTGACTAAATACGGTCGTGGGAAGTTGTTCAGTGAAAAGGAAATTGAAGATTTTCTTACCTATTACAGTCTCTATAGAGATGGGCATTTAACGAATGCCGCTGTTATTCTGTTTGCAAAAGAGCCTTCGAAATATTTACCTCAAAGCAGGGTTCGTTTAACAGTTTTCAATGATAAGAAAACATCAGACAGTTACAGCTATGATAAAATATTTGAAGGAAATCTTTTCAGGAACATCGAAGATATTCTGCAATTTTTTGAAGTGAATATTGCCACGAAAAGTAAGTTCACTGATAAAAAATGGTTACGTGAAGATGTTACTTATCCTAAGTTTGCTTTGCGGGAAGGACTCATGAACGCTTTAATTCATAGGGATTTTTCAACTGTTTCCAGTACTGTTCATGTTGCGTTTTATCCAGACCATTTGGAAATCATTAATTCAGGTACACTATATGGAGGATATTCTCCCACTGATTTAGCTAAAAGTCACTTATCTGTTCCCCGAAATCCTGACATAGCACACATTTGCTTCTTACGACAAATGATTGAGAAGATTGGTAGAGGAACAGTGCTTATGATAGAGGATTGTGAAAGTAAAGGATATGCAAGTCCTAAATGGAATACGAATGCTGGTTCTACTACAGTATTATTTCCTGGAGTTACTGTGACAGCAAAACATGATACTGTAAATGATGCTGTAAATGATGCTGTAAATGATGCTGTAAATGATGCTGTAAA
>DAIQOK010000028.1:0-31312 GCA_036787895.1 Bacteroidota bacterium
AACTTTTCCTGTATTACAATAGCAAGCACACACATTTAACACGACATTCACGAAGTAATTTAGCAAAAAGCGGCAACAGAGCAAGTACAGGCTGAAATTTTAATTTGGGATTAATGGGGTCGGTCGTGGTAGGTATGTTGGCTACTTTCTAAGGAGAAGCAAGCCCTAATGTGCTAATGTGGCGTTTCGCAGGGCTCAACTTGGGAATGTGCTGATGTGCTAATGACTTTAAAATGGTCTATCGTTACCCACCATTCGGCCAGCTCACGGCAGGAACAGCCAGTTTTGCAAGATAGCAAGTTGACAATAGTTACCTAAACAGCCAGTTGCGCCAAATAGCCAGTTTATAATAGTTCCCTGCCATTCGGCCAGCTCACGGAAGGAAAGGCCAGTTGCGCCAAATAGTCAATGGTGACTGTCAACCTAAATCAGGAAGAGACAACTTTAGAACCTTATAACTTTAGAACAAATTACAACTCCCGGTTCACGTCCCACTGCTCGAGATAATCAGCAACCCTACGTACAAACATGCCGCCGAGCGCGCCATCTACCACGCGGTGGTCGTAGCTGTGTGAGAGGAACATCATCTGGCGGATGCCGATGAAGTCGCCTTCGGGAGTTTCGATGACTGCCGGCTTTTTGCGAATGGCGCCTACAGCTAAAATGGCAACCTGTGGTTGTGGGATGATAGGCGTTCCGAATACATTCCCAAAAGTACCCACATTCGAAACAGTGTAGGTTCCACCCTGGATTTCGTCGGGTTTGAGTTTGTTTTTGCGGGCGCGGTCGGCGAGGTCGTTGACCCGTTTGGCCAAACCAGCTAAATTGTATTGGTCGGCATTGTGAATAACGGGCACAATGAGGTTACCACTCGGCAAAGCAGCGGCCATGCCTACATTAATGTCTTTTTTCACAATCAGGTTATTGCCATCTACCGAGATATTGATCATCGGAAAATCTTTGATGGCACGTACAATACACTCGATAAATATGGGTGTGAAGGTGAGTTTTTCGTTGTAACGTTTTTCGAACTCCTTCTTCACCCGCTCGCGCCAGTTAACCACATTGGTAAGGTCGGCTTCAACGAATGAAGTGACGTGCGCCGAAATACGTTTAGATGCCACCATGTTCTCGGCAATCATCTTTCGCATGCGGTCCATTTCAATGATTTCGGCATTGCCACTTACACTCACAGCAGGTGCTACAGCAGCAGGAGCAGCTGCAACCGCTGCCGGAGCAGGAGGAGCAACAGTTGCTGCTGGAGCTGCAACGGCAGTTGTACCAGTTTTGCGTTGAGCAACGTAGGCGAGTATGTCTTTTTTGGTCACGCGACCTTCATTTCCAGAACCGGGCAAAGACTCCAGTTCGGTCATAGGAATACCTTCCTGGGCGGCGATATTGAGCACCAACGGACTATAAAAACGGCCAGTGGCTACATTTTGGGTCATGGCGGTAGACAAAACCGCGGTTTCCTGCGGCATAGCGGCAGCTACAGGCGCTGGTGCAGCGGCAACGGCAACTGAAGCAGCAACGGCTGGCGACGGACTAACTGCCGCACCGGCTTCAGTTTCGATGGTGGCCAAAACGCCACCAACAGGCACAACATCTCCTTCTTTAAATTTGATGCTGACGAGGGTACCGGCAACCGGGGAAGGCACTTCAGAATCTACCTTGTCGGTGGCGATTTCAAGTACGGCTTCATCGAGTGCGATGGTCTCGCCTTCTTTTTTCAACCACTTTAATATCGTCGCTTCTGTAATGCTTTCGCCCATTTTGGGCATTAACAACTCAACTTGTGCCATAGTGTAATCGTTAGACCGTCTTTAACGGAGCGACAAAGGTAAGCTTTTAAGCAGGAAAGGTCAATTCGTAACCAGCATTTTCCATAAAAGGTAAAGCGCCTGCATCGACGCCCTTTCGATGTTCAGGGCGCGGTCGCTTCCGAAGTTATATTGCCGGACCAAGGTTTCCTGCGGCCCTTGCACGGCTATCCACACCGTTCCTACTGGTTTTTCGGCAGTTCCGCCATCCGGACCGGCTATGCCACTCACCGCTATGCCGTAATCCGCAGCAAATTTCGCACGTACGCCGGCAACCATTTCCAATACCGTAGCTTCGCTCACAGCTCCATGATTGTCAAGCGTTTCTGCTTTAACACCCAACAGCGTCATTTTGGCTTTATTGCTATAACTCACCACACCACCGGGGAAATATTGACTTGAACCGGCAATGCTGGTGATGAGCTGAGCGATGTTTCCACCGGTACAGGATTCGGCCAAGGCCAATTGATGACCTTTAGCTTTTAACATTTCGCCTAGCGCAGCTTCGAGCAATTGGTCATCGTAGCCATACACATGGTAGCCCAGCTCGGCCACAATTCTTTGCTCATAAACAGCTACTTCTGCCGCCAAAACCGCTCGGTCGGGTCCGGTTGAGCTCAGTCGAAGTCGAACAATGCCCGGTCGCGGCAAAAAAGCCAGCTTGATGTGCGCAGGTAAGGCGGCTTCGATATCGGCGATTCGCTCGGCTATCATTGACTCGACTATCCCTGTAGTCATGATGGTACGATGCAGAATAATCGGCAACGCAAACTCCCGTTGAAGCAAAGGGATCAACTGATTTTTGACGATCCATTTCATCTCATAGGGCACACCCGGCATACTTAATATCAATCTACTCTCACGACGCCACAACATACCCTGTGCTGTGCCCATTTCGTTATCAAGTATCTCGGCATTGTGCGGCAAATCGGCCTGCCGGCCGTTCATCTCACTCATTACCCGACCACGCTGCTCAAACCAAGCTTGTAAACGTGCAAATACCCGATCATTTCGTTCCAAACGACTTCCAAAATAATCGGCCAAGGTATGTTTGGTGATATCGTCTTTGGTTGGCCCCAAACCGCCGGTGATAAGTATGAGTTCGGCGCGCCCTTTTGCTTCTTCCAAGGCTTCGACAATGGCTTGGCGCTGATCACGCACGGAACTGATTTGTACCACCTCCACCCCCAACGCACTAAGCTGTTGCCCGAGCCAGGCGGAATTGGTGTCGACAATTTGGCCAATGAGAATTTCATCGCCTATGGTTATGATCTCCGCCCGCATGAATTTGATTTTGTCTGCACAAATATGACTAACCATTCACGCCAACGCGCTGTTTTTGCCGGGTAAACAAAAAATTTTAGCAATCCCCAAAAAGTTTGCAATTTCAGTATACCAAACCTTGCCATGAAAATCCTGCTTTCCCTCCTTTTGCTGAGTTTCAGCTGCAGTCTGTATGGTCAGATTACCCTGAATCGAAGTCATTTTCCGCAAAGTGGCGACAGCATGCGTGTTAGTAATGCGCCGACAACAGGCATGGCCGATCGGGTGCAAAACACCGGACCGAATCAAAACTGGGACTTCCGTGACTTGCAAAGCAACTCTCAGGAGGTGCTTTATTATCAGAGTTCGTTACAAACCCCTTATTTTTTCTACTTTTTCAATACGTTTGGCAATAAATTGGTTGATAGCATCGATCTGGTTGTTACCCAACTTACCTTGTTGTATAACTTTTTCGGAGCGAATAACAACAAGTTCAGTACTCGCGGTTTAGGATTTTCAGTGCAGGGATTGCCATTGCCAGCCAATTATACTGACGAAGACGAAATCTACCACTTTCCTTTAAATTATGGCCGGCGTGACTCAACCACTTTTGCCTTCGCCGCAAGTTTGCCCACCTTGGGCGACTACAAAAATTCAGGCTGGCGCCGGACTGAGGTTGATGGT
Organism: Bacteroidota bacterium; assembly: GCA_036787895.1. Lineage (GTDB taxonomy): Bacteria > Bacteroidota > Bacteroidia > UBA7662 > UBA7662 > UBA7662. The sequence goes on from DAIQOK010000028.1 coordinate 3,768, forward strand.
TGGGGGACGATTCAAACACCCTACGGCAGTTTTGAATGTCTACGCTTAAAAAGCACTGTTTTTACCCGAGATAGTCTGAATTTTCAAGGATTTAATCTGGGATTACCGGCCCGAACTACTGTTGAATATAAGTGGCTGGCCAAAGAAGAAAAAGTACCTATACTTGAAATCACCGGCACCCAATTGCTGAATACATTTACACCAACTACTGTACGTTATCGGGATCGACTGCCGCCGGTAATTCCTGCAGCGAGCAGCGGCGATCCGCTTGGTCTGCAGTTGTATCCAGTACCAGCCCACGACAAACTTTTCCTGCGCATACACCCCACTAATCCGCTGCAACGAATCATGATATTCGACAGCTTTGGTAAATTGGTCCATGATGATAACTCTTTTCCTGCTGCCGGCTTAGATTTAACTTACTGGTCAGATGGAGTTTATGTCGCACATCTGATAACCGAAAAGCTTACGTTGAGTCGGCGTTTTATGGTGCAACACAGCCGTTAACGTAAATCGTACCAGTCGCGTCGTCGATTCAGTTTCAATTCCTGAAGCATCCTTCCTTTCGCATTTAAAGTAAAGGTATAGGAACGGTACAATCCAAAGGGCACCAGATTAAACGACATCTCCCAGCAATGCAAATCGCGATAAAAATTAAGCATGGTTGAAGTCGCTTTTTTATTGGTGATGTCGTAGCCTGAATTAAAACCTACCTTCCATTTGGGGGTAATGTTAATATCGCCGTAAAATACTACTTGTTGGTTCAACTGATCGGGCATGCTGGGCCTACTACTTTTGACAAAATTTAAAGTATAGTTAAAACTCAGGTTAAATGGGGAGTTCCAGTCTACAAAACGCCCCCAGGCTTGTTGACGTTGAATTTCCGCCAATTCTGCTTCTTCCCGGGCATCCAGAGGTTTGGCATCTGCTTTAGGCTTTTTGGCGCCAGGGCTGAAACTTCCACTGAAAGTCAGATTAGCGTTGGTTAACTCCGCTGCACGTCCTGTAGTGGCCAGGTATTGATTCAATCGACGGCCGAGCGTATCTCTCTCATAAGGCTCTAATTGTGCCCCAAATAGTAAACTGAAATTATTGGTAAAAGTAGTCCGGCCAGAGAGTTGAATAGGTGATAATTGCAGGCTGTCGGCAGCAAAATTATAGCTGGCGGCAATGCGGAAGCTGTCAAAAATTTTGACCTTTTTCATGTTGATGGCAGTATCAGTCACTTGCCGCACCTTCATCTCCAAAATATTATCTATGCTCATGCCCAGACTTCCCGATCGACCTGCCCCCGGCCCGCCAAAACCGAATCCATTGTAACGGTTATAGACTTCAACTCTACCGGTAGAATCGGCTTGCACCCGGCCATAAAAACCGTATTTGCTGTCGCTGAAATCTGGCCGCAGGCTATAGCTTAGTTGCGGATTGATAACATGCCGAATAGCGGCAATTTTACCTTTTTCGAATTGTTTAAGACCATACAAACGAGTATTCATGGAAATACTGAAGGCGTAATCATAATTCCTGAAAAAGCCTTCCAATGTATCGGTAAACACCCGGTTGGAGTCGCTGTCGTAGCGTTTTTCAATACTCTTCAGACTCCAGCGTTCACTGTAATTAAAACTGGGTGTGAACTGAAAATATTTCGCAACCACAAAGGCAGAGGTGCTTATAGGCAAACTATGTGCCTGACCAACATCCATCTTTTCAAACAAATTGCCTTTGAACAGCAACGAATCAAACTCACTAATGTTAGATCGGAAATTGGTATTGTAGTTAAAGCCAATTTTTTCAAACCAGCGTTCTTTGCCCACCCTATCCTTGATTTTAAATGGCTCCAATCGATTGACCGTAAATACGGCATTCGGCAGGGTTAGGTTGACCTGTTTGGTGGCGGTATTCTGCGAATGTCGAAGACCAGCATTAAAACTGTAGGGTTTACCCGGGAAAATGCGGGTGTAGTTGATTGACGACTGCAGCTGGTTATTCAAAAACTGGGTGCTGGCAAAAGAGTTGTTGGCCAGATAACTGCTCGATCCGGCCGTAACACTGGCTGTAAAACGACGATAAGGATTAGCTCTTGGATCCTGGGTATGGTTCCAATTCAGGAGAAAATCTTTTTGACGAAAAAAATCGGATGCTTCCCGGTCGCCGGCTTGCAAACTGCTGTAATTGATCCGAAGGTTACCGCTGTATTTGTACTTTCTAATATAATTAGAGGAAGGACTGAGCCGCCAGCCACCCATCGAGTAAATGTCGCCTTGCAGGGCGAGATCTACATAGTCGTTCAAGGCAAAATAATAGCCGCCATTCCGCAAAAAGAAGCCAAATTGGGGTGACTCACCGTATTCGGGTGGCAATATACCCGAGCGTTGCCCGCGCTGGGTCGGGAAAATACCGAAAGGTAATCCCAATGGAATGGGAATATCTTCGACCACCATATTCGACGGGCCGCTGATGACCCTTTTGTTCGGTATAATTTTCGCTCTGTAGAGGTTGAGATAAAAGTGCGGATGATCGGTTTTACTGCAAGTGGTAAATTGGGTGTTTTTGATGTAGATGGTTTCGCTATCTTCCATCTTCACATTTTCACCTATCAGAAAGGTCTCTCCCTCGTTCGAAACCATCTGACTTATTTTCGCCTTTTTGGTTTTGAAATTATAGGTGATTTTATCACTTACAAACTCCTGTCCATCGTCGGCATAAACAGGCTTGCCCATCGGTTTACCTAAACTATCGGTACCGGGAATAGCGGTAACCTGGTTAGTAGCCCAGTCTTGCTTAATCTGATTCCCGGATAAATTAATCTGCTGGTAGTTTACCTTGGCATCGCCATGCAGACTCGCCCCTTTGCTGCGTAGATCAAAAATAATACTGTCGCGTGCCTGATATTTTACTTCTGCTTCCAAATCGCCAGGCCGACGGAGAGAACTGAGGGTATTGGCTGTGCTGTCGTTGCGGCTGCTGTCGCCCCGGAGACTATCGGGCAGGCTGTTGTTTTGACGAAGGAGACTATCGGAATTCAGCCTATCGACCGTTCGAAGGGTGTCGATCGTGTTGCTGCTGAAGCGCTGCTGCAAGCTATCTGGCGCACTTTTTGACCGCTCCTGGCCGCTTACCTGACCAATAAAGTGGAAAATACACAGCATAATGAGGAAAATCCGTTGTAGGAAGGGTAGCAAAAGCAGCTTAGGCAGGTTAATTTTGTAAATAATAAAAACAGCTCAAAAGTAACTAAACGTCATCAAAGTGAAGAAGATCAGCTTAACGATCACAACTGTACTCGTGTTGTTACTCGTAGCCGTTAATCCAACAGGTCTTCGGGCCTACAAAATCCGTACCGTAGTAATAGATGCCGGTCATGGCGGACATGATGTCGGCTGCCTCGGAAAACATGGTCGCGAAAAAGATGTTGCCCTCAAAGTAGCGCTACAATTCGGCAAATTGGTGGAAGAAAACCTGAAGGATGTGAAAGTGGTTTACACCCGCAAAACCGACAAATTTGTAGAGTTACACGAAAGGGCTTCAATGGCCAACAAAGCCAATGCCGATGTTTTCATCTCCTTTCACTGCAATTCAGGCCAACCGCTGGCATTTGGCACCGAAACCTGGACACAGGGCTTGCACGTTACCAAAGCCAATTTGGAAGTTTCAAAACGCGAAAACTCGTCGGTATTACTCGAGTCGGATTACACGGAAAAATACGACGGTTTCGACCCCAAAGACCCCACGACTCACATCATCTTTGAACTCTTTCAAAGCGCTTACCGCAACCAAAGTATCATACTTGCCGACAAAATCGAAGCCGAATTAGTCAAGGCCGGGCGTAAAAGTCGCGGGGTTAAACAGGCCGGTTTTTTGGTACTTTACCGCACTACCATGCCCGCAGTTTTGGTAGAAACCGGATTTCTTACCAATGCAGAAGAGGAAAAATTCCTAAATTCGCCGGAAGGACAGCAGAAAATTGCGAAGTCGACTTTCGAAGCTTTTTTGAAATACAAAGCAGCCATTGACAAAGACGACGCGAAAACTGCACCTTAACATGGTTCTAAGCCACTACTTTTGAAAAAGCTCAACGTTTCCAATGAAACCCTGGTCGGTGCCCTCGCAGCGATAACCATTGTAGTCTTAATTCTTGGTTTTAATTTCCTCAAGGGTGAAGAAGTTTTCAGTACCACAACCAATTATTACGTCCGCTATATCAATGCTTCCGGCTTGCAGAATTCAGCGTCGGTATTGCACCAAGGCGTAAAAGTAGGCTCGGTTCGTCGGGTTAGCCTGTCCAAAAATGGCCAAGGTGTAGATGTGCAGTTTTATGTCAACGACAAGGTGAAGGTCACCAAAGGCAGCATTGCCCGCTTGGTGAGTACTGATTTGTTTGGCACCAAAGCCCTGAACATTGTTGTGGTTCCCGGCGATGAATTCCTTGGTCGCGACGATACCTTAATTGGTACCATCGAACCGTCACCTTTGGAAGCCCTTGGCACCGATCTCAATCCACTTCGGGAGAAGTCGGAGCACCTCATCACCAGCATCGACAGCCTGGTAGCCGCATTGGAAACCCAGAAAATTAAAGCCATACTTTCGAATATCGAAGGCGCATCGGCATCTCTGAACCAAATGGTTGCTTCGGAAAACAGCAAACTCAATCGTATGCTGGCGAATGTTGAATCAATTACCGCCAACCTAAAAGCCAATAATGCGCTGATCAATGCAGCCTTGGCTAACGTACACGCCATCACTGATTCTATGGCAAAATCGGAATTGACAACAACCATAGCAACGGCCAAAGAAGTGATGGACAAGACCAATAGCATCATGCAGAAAATCAACCAGGGCGAGGGTAGCCTGGGGCTGCTGGTGAATGATAAAGCACTTTATAATAACCTCAACCAAACGGCTATCGATTTAGATAAACTGCTGATGGATTTGAAGAAAAATCCGAAGCGATATGTTCATTTTTCGGTTTTTGGCAAAAAGCAGCAAGCCGACGAGGGTAAATAGATCCTAAATGACCTCCTGGTATAGGCAGGGCAATGCCCAGCCTATGATGATGCCCTTTCAGGGCTGGCTTCAGCTTGGCCATTCGATTCGATGGGCTGGGGCCTTCGGTGTTGGATTGCGCTATTTCAGGGCTGGTGTTTGCTGAAGTGAAATAAAAAACCCCGGCCTCAACGCGTGAGACTGGGGTTTGATGTAATTAGTACCAAAAAGCGCTTTCTTACTGGATTACCAAACGTTCTGTCCGGCTATTGGTGCCATCGTTAATTTGGAAGAGATAAACACCGGCTTTGAGGTTTTCGCTCACTATTTCCTGGGTGCCACTGATGATGCTGCCATCTTGCAGCAATCGGCCGCTCAAATCGCGAAGTTCGAATTTCGCTGACCGGTCGGATTCAACTACAAAACGGCCGTTATTGGGGTTGGGATAAACTTTCAGCTTCGACCAGCGCAACGCCTCTATCGAAACCCCTAAATTGGTGTTGCGGCTTATGGTGCTAGTGCCTTTCAGAATAATGTTAGTTGGGTCAAGCGCAATCGAAGGTATAGTGCCAGTGACATGAAAAGTATTCACCCCCAAGGTTGGGTCAACGCGTAAATTTTGAACACCCTGTCCGGCTAAACTAAACCGAATGGGGATGGGTATACTGAAAGAAGGTGTATTGCCAGAAGTAGTTTGGGTAACTTCAACGAAAAGGGTTTGGTCGATTTGATTCCAGCGGACGGTATAGCTGGGGTAACCTTCTCCATAAATCCACTCGTCGAAAAACGATTGCAGATTCATTCCGCTCACCTGCTCAAAAATGGCTTTAAATTCATTGGTAGTTGAAACTGTATCACCTTTGATGTTCAGATATTCCTGGGCTGCCTGAAAAAAGAGGGAGTCGCCCATCAGATAACGCAACATATGTAATACACTGGCTCCCTTCTTATAGCTCAGATTGCTGCTGAAAATGCGGTTCACACTGGCACCGGCAGGTACATAAACCGAGCCGGTAGCAGCATTGCGGGCTGAACTTTGTGCGCTGTTCATCCAGCTATCGGCAGTTGCCTGGCTGATGGTTTCACGATAGATGTATTCGAGATAAGAGGCCCAACCTTCGTTCAACCAAATGTCGCTCCAAGTGGCACAGGTGACATAATCGCCAAACCACATATGTGCGAGTTCGTGAGCAGTGAGGTCCTGACTAAAACCACCCATAGTAGACATGGTCTGGTGTTCCATGCCTCCACCTAAATTGGCTTGCATATGGCCATATTTTTCTTCGTGGAAAGGATAAAGAATAAATTTTTCCGAATAATGCGCTAACATGGCAGGGGTGCGGTCAAGACCCACTTTGTTCTGGGCTAATGAGCCAGCATAAATATAGTGCTGGATAAATACCGAATCGCCCATCAACTGGCTGGGATAAGCGTAATTCACATACTCTTCATAGTTGGCTACTGCAAAAGCAATCAGGTAAAAAGCCATTTTATAGCGGGTTTTCCACTCATATCGAACTTTATTGTTCGGCAAATTCACCACATTGGTCAACAATCCTGCACTGCCGACTTTGGTTCCGGCATTAGTCGTGGCAAAAAACCAAACTGAATCGATTTTGTCCCACAAATCCTGCTTACAAGGCAACCAATCGGGCGCACTGAAAGGCTCGCTGAGCGTCCAGGTTACATTATTGGAATTACTCACACCACTAAAAAACCCTCCAGCCGGAGGCGTACCACCATAATAAACATGGCAGCTGATATTTTGTCCTTGCTGGAATACGTCTGCCAAAGGCACACGAACTACATCATTCAATCGAATCAGGTTGGTTCGGCGCACCCCATTGATCAAAACACTGTCGATGGTCATAAAATCTTTCAGCTCAAACCAGAAAGTATCGAGCGTGGTAGAGGTTACCGTTGATTCAAAACGCACATCGCCACCCAAGGTGCGGCTGGTGTTGCTCACGTTTAGGTTGATGTGATAAAAGTGTATGTCGTACATATCACTTCCGCGATTGGCGGTTACCCTGGCTTGGGCGGTTGCGCGACTGAATGCCGCAATCTTACCCGCCGAACAGGCCGATTCCATATCGGCATACTGGGCATATAAACTAAAAGTACTGGCCAGCACAGCCAAACAAGTGAAGAGGTGCTTCATAAAAAGTATTAACAATCTGTTAAAATAAGAAAAGCGCGGCAAAGTTTGGGCTTTGGCCTATTTTTTACAATTCCGTTAAATGAGAATCGTGGAATTGCATCTCGTACAACTTTCGGTAAAGACCCTTTTTACGCAATAAAGCGGCATGGGTGCCCCGCTCGGCGATTTCTCCCTTGTCGATTACTAAAATCTGATCGGCATCACGTATGGTGCTCAAACGATGCGCGATGAGGATGGAAGTACGCCCTTCGGTGAGTTTAGCGGTAGCTTCCTGCAACAGATGTTCCGTTTCGCTATCGATGCTGGAAGTGGCTTCATCAAGTACAAGTATGGCAGGGTCATAGACCATGGCACGCAAAAAGGCAATCAGCTGACGCTGCCCGGCTGATAGCGCGTATCCCCTTTCATTTACCTCATAATTATACTGACCAGGCAACTTTTCGATGAACTTATCGATGCCTGTATAAGCTGCCATAGCCTTGATTTGTTCCAAGGAGATGTCAGGATTTCGTAGGCTGATATTATCGGCTATGGTGCCACTGAAAAGGAATACATCCTGTAAAATAATCCCAATATGCCGACGAAGCTGGTCGATTTTGTAGTCACGGATAGGCACACCATCCAGAAGCACTTCGCCTTTTTGAAATTCGTAAAATCTTCCCAGCACATTGATAATCGATGACTTACCGGCACCCGTAGCACCAACCAAAGCCAGTTTATTGCCTGCTGCCAAATCGAAATTGATGTCGCGCAACACATAATTATCAGCATCGTAAGCGAACCACATGCCTTGCATACTGATTTCACCCTGAATCTTATCCGGCTGATGTGTGCCAGAATCGGCTATACTTTCATCGGTATCGAGCAGTTTGAATACGCGTTCCGACGCCACCATACCCATTTGCAAGGAATTAAACTTATCGGCCAGCAGGCGAATGGGCCGGAAAAATTGGTTGACATACAGTATAAAGGCGATGAGGGTACCAATAGTCAACTCTTCCCGCAAGGCTCCATGTGCACCCCACCAAACGAGTAAACCCAAAGAAGCTGCTGTAATAATATCGACCACCGGAAAAAAAACGGAATAATAAAATATTCCCCGCAAATTAGCGCCATTTAGCTCGCCATTGATTTGCCGGAATTTGGCTGCTTCGGCTTTCTCCCGGTTAAAAATCTGCACCACACTCATACCGCTGATGTGCTCTTGCGTAAAAGCATTCAGTTTGGCTACCTGAGTGCGCACTTCCTGAAATGAGGCTTTGACTTTCTCTTTAAATAACCAGGTGCTGTACAAAAGCAATGGTAAAACCGACAGACTGACCAAAGTCAGTTTCCAGTCGGTGACCAGCATTACCACCAAGAGGGTAACCAACTGCAAAACATCACCGACTATTGTGAGTAAACCTTGAGAAAACACCTCCGAAATGGTCTCGACATCGCTGACAGTCCGGGTAGTCAGCGTACCGATTGGTGTCCGATCGAAAAATTTCAGACGCATCCGACTCAAGTGTTTGAACAAGCGAAGGCGCAAATCTTTCACCGCCGACTGCCCCAACCAGCTAGAGGCATAACTGAATAAATAGCGAAAAACTGTCTCTAATACCAACGTAATCACCATCAAAATGGTCATGGTAACCAAGCCGGCATAATCGCCAGCAGCGATGTGATTATCTACTGTATACTGAATGAGCCAGGGGCGCAAAGGTGCCAGGAGCGAAAGCAGGATGACCAATACGACTGTGCCCCAGAATACTTTTTTATAAGGGCTGACCAGCGATAAAATTCGCTTCAGCACCGACCAATCCAGTATTTCACCCAGCTTACTCACCCGATGCTAAACTAAACACCCAGTCGGGATATTTCACATCGACCAAAAATAAACCATGCGCTGGCGCCGACATGCCCGCGTTACTCCGGGTTTTGGTATGCAGCATGGCTGGCAACGATTCAACGCTGCGACGGCCTTTACCAATTTCTAGCAAGGTGCCTACCACCGCTCTTACCATATTCCGCAAAAAACGATTGGCCGTGATGGTAAAAATCAAACGATGGTCGTATTGTTCCCATCGGGCCTCGGTGATTTGGCAGATGGTGGTTTTAACCTGGGTATGGCTGCGTGAAAAACTCGCAAAATCATCGTGCTGCATGATGATACGTGCGCCTTCTTCCATAGGAGGCAAGGAGAGTGGGTAAAAAACGAAGGTCGAGCGACCGTATAAAAACGGGTCTTTACGCGTATGAAGATGATACTCGTAGGTACGACTCAAAGCCGAAAAGCGTGCGTGTGCTAATTCAGGAACCGGAAAGATGCGGAATACCTGGACGTCCTGCGGAAGCAACAGATTGAGTCGAAACAGCAACTTTTCGGGCAAATCGGTTTCCAAATCGAGGTGGGCGTAGCTCTTTCGGGCATGTACGCCGGTATCAGTCCTGCCCTGCCCGGTTACACAAATCGTATATCCAAGCAATTTCGACAGCGCATCTTCCAGCACCTCTTGCACGGTAATGCCATTAGGTTGACGTTGCCAGCCGTGATAGGCAGCGCCATCGTACGCCATCTCCAGAAAATAACGCTGTTTAGCCAAAAATCAGCACCTTTCGTAGATAATAGCCGCGCCCTGACCAACACCTATGCACATGGAGGCCAATCCGTAACGCACTTCCGGTCGTTTTTGCATTTCGTGAATAAGGGTGGCAGAGATGCGCGCGCCTGAACAACCGAGTGGATGGCCGAGTGCAATGGCACCTCCATTCACATTAACGATGGCTGGGTCAATGCCCAATTCGCGGACACAGGCCAAAGCCTGACTTGCAAAAGCTTCGTTGAGCTCAGCCAATCCCAGATCGGAGATATCTAAACCGGCACGTTTTAAGGCTTTTCGGGTAGCCGGCACCGGGCCAATGCCCATTACAGCTGGATCTACCCCGGCAATGGCCTGGCTCACTACACGCGCCAATGGCTTGAGCTTGTATTTTTTCACAGCTTCCTCGCTAGCCAGTATCAAGCAGGCAGCGCCATCGTTGATGCCGGAGCTGTTGGCAGCCGTTACCGATCCGCCCTGTCGGAAAACCGGTTTTAATGCCGCCAATTTATCTAAAGACGACAAACGGGGATGTTCGTCTATTGAAAAATCGATGGTTTCTTTGCCTTGTTTTACCGGCACGACTATTCTTTCGTTGGCGAATTTCCCGGCTTTTTCCGCAGCCAGGTATTTTTCCTGAGAGGCCACTGCGAAAGCGTCCTGGTCGGCTCGGGAGATATTGAATTGTTCGGCTACGTTTTCGGCAGTTTCACCCATCGAAAATGGGTAGTACATCGCCGCCAATTGGGAATTGGTAAAACGCCAGCCGATGGTGGTGTCGTAAATTTCGGGCGTTCGACCGAAAGCAGCGTCCGACTTGGCCATCACAAATGGAGCACGCGTCATGCTTTCTACGCCGCCGGCCAGGTAGATATCGCCATCGCCAGCTTGGATGGCACGGCTGGCATCCATGATTGCCTGCAAGCCAGATGCACACAAGCGGTTCACGGTTACCCCGCCAATATGCGTAGGTAAACCTGCCAGCAACAAAGCCATGCGTGCTACATCACGATTATCTTCACCTGCCTGGTTGGCCGCACCAATAACTACATCTTCAATAGCTTCAACCGGAACAGCCGGATTGCGGGCAATTATGGCTTTGATGACGTGTGCTGCCAGATCATCGGGCCGTGTGCCGGCCAAACTGCCGCCATATTTGCCGATGGGCGTTCGTAAAGCATCGATGACATAAATAGCTTTCATGCGTAAGATTTTGTGTTGCAAAGTTAGGAAAGTGCACGGAGGGTGTACTTACATTTGAAAAGCTTTACTTTTGAAGAAAAAATACATGCTCCAACGTCTCCAATCGGTATATCTGCTCATCGCTGCTGTCTGTCTTTCTTTAATGGCCCTCTCCCCGCTCATCACCTTCAAAGCCAGCGAAGGCGAAAAGGCCGAACAGTTGGTATTTACCATTTACGCCATAGAATACGAACAAACCAGTCCGATTATAGCCAAAGGTGGCCACGACAACAAAGCCTTGGCATACTTGGCTTATGGTCTGGCGGTCTTGCTGCTCATCAGCATTTTTCAGTTCAAAAACCGGCCGTTACAAATCAGATTGGCACGTATGGGCTATTTGCTGAGTGGAGCTTTGCTGCTTTCAATTATAGTGACGAGTTACCGTGCGGCTGAAACGCTCAAGCTCCCAAATCTCGATTGGACGCCAGGTTGGACGATGTTTTTACCTGCAATAGCGATGGTTTGTTGTGTTCTGGCTTATTTCCGGATTAAAGCGGATGAGGCACTTGTCAAATCGGTCGATCGTATCCGTTGAAGTTTAGGCAGCTACGCTGCGGGGTTTAGCGCAGCTTTGCTGCTGGTTTAGTGTAGTGAAGCTGCAGGTTTAGCCAGGTTTCAACCTGCAAGGAAGTTGCTCTAAACCTCCCGGCCTAAGCCAGGTCTACATCCCTTGCCCAGCACAGCACTTTCTTAGCGTATACACTACGCGTTTGGTGATTTAATAGCTACCTTTGCAGCCCAATTCAGCCAAATAATGCCCCATCAAAGATTTAATCCGTGGCACCATGTAGCCACCGGCAACGAAGAAGTAGGCTATGTAAATGGTGTTATTGAGATACCAAAAGGAAGTCGTGCTAAATACGAACTCGACAAAAAAAGCGGTTTGCTTATTCTCGACCGGGTGCTTTATTCATCGGTATATTACCCAGCCAATTATGGGTTTATACCGCAGAGTTATTGCGACGACCATGACCCACTCGATATCCTGATACTTTCTCAGATTGACGTTGAGCCATTGTGCATTGTTCCAGCCAAAATCATTGGTGTGATGCGCATGTTAGATCAGGGCGAAGCCGATGATAAACTCATAGCTGTTGCAGCCGGCGACCCGAGTGTGAATCATTACAACGATATTTCGGAGCTCCCGCCCCACTTCATCTCAGAAATGCGCAGCTTTTTTGAGGACTACAAAAAACTCGAACACAAAACAGTGGTGGTAGAAGACTTCTTAGGTAGAGACCTGGCCATTGGCATTCTCAACGACGCCTTAAAAATGTATCAAGAGCAAATTGCCTGAAAAAGTAGTGCTATTTGAGCTGATGTTTGCTCAAACAAAAGGGACTAACTCGATATGGAGCAGTCCCTTTTTTTGTGGATTTAATCGTTAAAACATTCCTACTAAATCGATTGCTTCTCCTATTTATTGGTCTTGCCCGGTCTACCGTTTCGCTGACCACGTTTTCCGCTGCGCGGAAAGTTCGGCTCGCTACGCCTTCCACAGCTTTTTTTTGCTAACTGTGATCAGTGCAGCGTATAGACCGCACCGCAGCTGCAAGTGGACAGCGCAGCGATGGACTCCTACAATGATATTAGAAGCTGAAACTCAGGATCGAGACAGCGAACTCCTGATAATCAAAGTATTACAACTCAACCAAAAGCTGATTTCGCGTGATGTCTTCCAACTCCTCGCGTTTGCGGATGAGGTGAACTCTATTATTGTAAACCAGTACTTCCGCCGGGCGTAAACGTGCGTTGTAGTTATTACTCATGGTAAAACCATAGGCGCCGGCATTCTGTATAGCCAGTACATCACCCTCTCTCACCTCAGTGAGTTTGCGGTCGTAGCCAAAGGTATCTGTTTCACATATATTACCTACTACGGTATACACCCGCTGCGTGCCCTTGGGATTACTGATGTTCACGATTTCATGATGCGCATTATAGAACATGGGGCGGATGAGGTGATTCTGACCCGAATCGACTCCGGCAAAAACCGTAGCCGTGGTCTGTTTTACCACATTAACAGACGTCAGCAATACCCCTGAAGCACTCACTAAAAATTTACCCGGCTCAAACATTAGTGTTAATGGTTTACCGTAACTCGAACAAAACTCCTTAAAACGTTTGGTCAGTGCAGCTCCAAGTTCATCAATATCGGTCGTGACATCATCTTCTTTATAAGCTACCTTAAAACCGCTACCAAAATCAATGTATTCGAGTTCGTTGAAATGTTCGGCACATTCGAATAATAACTCTGCACCTCGCAAAAACACCTGGGCATCGAGTATGTCGGAGCCGGTATGCATGTGGAGACCATTGATATGCATATTATGCGTTTTCACCACACGGGTAAGGTGCCTAAGTTGATGGATGGAGATGCCAAATTTGCTGTCGATATGGCCAGTGCTAATATTGACATTACCTCCCGCCATGATGTGTGGATTTATACGCACACAAACCGGGACAGTGTGGCCATAACGGCTACCAAACTGCTCCAGTATGCTGATATTATCGATGTTGATACGAACTCCTTTTACTACGGCTTGATCGTATTCCTGCATTGAAACACAGTTAGGGGTAAATAGAATGTCCTGTGGTTTGAAGCCGGCAATCAGCCCTAATTCTACTTCCTGAATTGATACTGCATCTAAACCCGCACCTTGTGCGAGCAAAAGTTTCATTACATTCAGGTTATTTAAGGCCTTACAAGCATAGAGTAATTTCAGGTCAACTCCCTTAAATGCCTTCACCAAACGTTTGTACTGTTTCACGATGTGATTACCGTCATATACATACAATGGTGTCCCGTAAGTGCGGGCAATGGCGGTCAGCGATTGACCTCCGAGAGTGAATTGGTTTTCCTGAAATTCCATATTGGTTTTTGAATGAGGGTGCAAAGATATTTTATGGTAGTTTTGTAATTGCATTTCCTTCCAAAAAACCCTGTTTATTCGATGAAAAAACAAGCCGATTCAGGTTCGCCCGGAAATTTTGTGTCGGAAGCGCAACAATTCTGTTTAATATTTTTATCTAAAAGTTGAACAAAGTTTCCAGCTTCCTGTTTCTCTACCATGCAAGTCACCATTTCACGCAAGGCTCACTTTAACGCCGCCCACCGTTTGCACAACCCGAATTGGGATGCCGAACGTAATCGGGATGTGTTCGGAAAATGTAATCTTCCAAACTACCACGGCCACAATTACGAGCTAATCGTGGAAATTACGGGCAGTATAGATCCCGAGACAGGTTATGTGATGGACATGAAAATACTGGCCGACTTAATCCAGACCGAGGTATCCGACCGTTTCGATCACAAAAACCTGAATCTGGATACGACAGAATTCCGAAATTTAAACCCTACGGCTGAAAACATCTGTGTGGTAATATGGAACCTCTTGCGGTCAAAAATTGATATAAACAAGCAGCTTAAAGTTATTCTTTATGAAACCGAACGAAATTTTGTCGCCTACGAAGGACTTGCGTGACCGGTTGGAGTTGGACGCCCTAGGCGACGACCACATCGGTACCTCAGGTGAAACACCCCTTCGGATCGACGCCTTCGAAATCGATAACGAACTAAAGATTGAACTCATCGAGAAACACTTCCGGGAGATCATGAATGTATTAGGACTCGACCTCACCGACGACAGTCTCCATGGTACCCCGAAACGGGTAGCCAAAATGTATGTGGAAGAAATTTTCAGTGGACTCGACCCTAAGAATAAACCCTCGGTAGCCTTATTCGAAAATAAGTACCGTTACAACCAAATGCTGGTGGAAAAAGATATTACGCTTTACTCCAATTGCGAACATCATTTTGTACCCATTATTGGCAAAGCCCATGTAGCTTATATTTCGAACGGCCATGTAATTGGTTTGTCGAAAATCAACCGCATTGTTGAGTATTTTGCCAAACGGCCACAAGTGCAGGAGAGGCTTACTAAACAAATCTCTCAGGAACTGAAACGTGTACTTCAAACCGAAGACGTTGCTGTAGTTATCGATGCCCACCACATGTGTGTTTCCATGCGAGGCATCAAAGACCGGAGCAGCAGTACGGTAACAGCCGATTATAGCGGTAAATTCCTCGACGAGGCTACTCGTAATGAATTTCTGAAGTATCTCGAGCTCAACAACGGCCATTAATGTCGACTTCCCGCAGAATTGTAATCGTAGGTGGCAGCCGCGGTATAGGTGCTGCCGTGGCCAAAGCTGCCCTGGCCGAAGGAAACTGGGTAGCCGTGCTCAGTCGCACCCAGCCCGACTTCGAAGTCAGTCAGTGGCTGTCCTGGAATGCTTTATCGACCGACACCGCTGTTTTTTCACAAATCGAAGGGCCGATTGATGGTCTGGTTTACGCCCCCGGATCCATCCTACTCAAACCTTTTAATCGTTTTACTGACGCAGATTTTGAGCAGGATTTCCGATTAAATGTATTGGGTGCCGTTCGTAGCATACGTACATTGCTCAGTCAGTTGAAACAAAGTGATTCAGCATCAATTATACTGTATAGTACAGCTGCTGCCCGCATCGGCATGCCTTATCATGCCTCCATAGCCACCTCAAAAGCTGCCATTGAAGGCCTGGGAAAATCATTGGCCGCCGAATATGCCGCTCAAAAAATTCGGGTGAATGTATTGGCACCATCCTTAACTAATACCGATTTAGCCAACAACTTGCTCGCCACCCCCGAAAAGCAGGAAGCCAGTAACAAACGCCACCCTATAGGCAGATACGGTCAACCTGGAGATTTGGCTGCACTCACCAACTTCCTCCTTTCACCGGCTGCAGGCTGGATTACCGGGCAGATTATTGCTGTGGATGGCGGCATGAGTGGGGTGAAACTGGTGTAGTGACAGTTCCCCGCAGCTTAGGAATGTGCCAATGACTTTAAGTTTGTCTGTTGTCTTTTCCTGATTAAGGTTGACAGATTTGCTGGTTAAAACTGTAACTGGTTGACGTTGGAATTTAATGACTGAACAGCGGGGACTGTTCTCACTATAACCAAAAACACTAAGCGGAGCAGCCGGAAGCCACTTCCTTTGAAACCGACCATACCCCAAACCAACTGGCTTCGCATTCGTTTCACATGTATGTATCAACATTTTGGGATAGACTACGGCAGTAAAATGGCCGGTACGACGGTAATTTGTCGTTTTGACGGCGAAAAATTTGAATTGCTCCAAAGCACCAAAAACCAGGATGCCGATCAATTTCTACTGGGGCTTTGTAAAGACAAGCCAGTCCAACTGTACATCGATGCACCCCTCTCCTTACCCGGGGTTTACCGTAGTCTTCCGGGATACAGCGATTATTTTTACCGGGAAGCAGATAAAACAGTCCGCGCCATGTCGCCCATGTTTTTGGGTGGTCTTACAGCCCGCGCCATGCAGCTTCAGGCCAAACTACAGGCGTTCTCCCCATGTATCGAAGTTTATCCAGGCGCTTTGGCGCGCGCACTGAAGCTGCCGGAAGCCGGCTATAAAAAAGAAATCAACAATATCCCATCGTGCCAGGCTTCACTTCTCCGGCAGTTCCATTGGCCTCCTGAAATACTGGCCGCTGCCTTGCAGCTTTGCTGCAGTAACTGGCACCAATTCGATGCCTTCCTGGCCTGGTGTATCGGCTGGAAACACCAGCAGCAAATCGCCTCGGTTGCCGGCAAGGTTGAAGAAGGACTGATTTACTACTAAAAACCTCTTCTACATCAATAAAGAGCCTATTCTGATCTTCTCGATGGCAAACGAACAGTTAATCCGAGACCGAAGTAGACATCCTCGGCCGGAAACCTTCGGGAATAGATGGCGTAACAAGCTTGTGTGTAAAACTTAATGTTTTTGTAACCTAAACCCAAAGTCAAAGCAGGTTCAAACAACCATAGCTGCCGGTTGGGCAACTGCTCGCGGAGGGTAGGCATACCTTCGGGTTTAGGGTAATCCAAGGCATACAGTTCCCGACCAAATTGCAACTGTCCAAATCGACTAGACATCGTTATCTCCAAGAGTTGTCCATAATATTTGAACGCAGTTTGCAAAAAATAACGGTTCCACTTAAAGCTTGTACTTCCGCTGAGATCGGATAAATGGTATTGTCTTCCAAATCCAGCGCTGGCTTGCAGCTGAACCATTACATTTGAAGCTATCCACCAGCTTCTGGCCAGTGCTGTCTCACCCAAATAACCATATCCTGTGCGGCTAGAATTGGTTTCGCGTTTGTCTTGTGCGTAACTACCCTTGGCAATGAGAGCCCAGTCCTGATGTACTGCCATAGCGAAAGAAACTTCGGTAAATTGAAGTTCTTCTGTTACACCTAAACCGCCTTGCAATTCTACATCCCCTGTTTGTTTGAGCGCGGGAACAAATTGTTGGTTAGGACTATATATTTTCAAACTGCAACTGCTAAGGAAAAGGCCGATAACAACATTCAACCAGAGTCGTGTTTGCCGAAAAACTGTCTGAAGGTTTTTTTGAAAATTACTTCCCGACAGTTCAAAGCTGCGGACGAATTGACGTATCGGTGCTATTATAAAATAAACTTCCGACATATGCAGATAAGTACGCATCTCGGTTAATCTAAAAAATAAGTATATCCCCTGCTGCTACGAGGCGAAAAAACAAAACTGGCACCAACACCGAGATAAAAAGTATCGAACGGATACCTCCTATTCTCATAGCTCGGTAAAACGAACTGCATGCTGAATTTAAACTGTTGCCAATATTTCGAGAGCGTTACGGCTGATTCAGTGAAAGAAATACGTCTGTTCGGGTAAATGACCGTCCAGCTATCAGTTGTATTGTACGCCTGCGCCAACGCATTGATTCCCCGGTCAAAAATCAAATAACCAAACCTGCCAGAAAAAGCCAAAGAAAAATTAAACATGCGCATTTCGACGGCCGGATAGAGGAAAAAACGATTCCAAAGTATAGGCGAATTGCTACCCGAACGCATTAAATGAGATTGGTGTCCTGTACCATAGGCACCATATAAACTCATCCTCATGCCCGGAATATCTGTCAAAAACAATCCAACTGCAGGTTCTACATAATAGCCAAAACCTTTTATTGCCTGTTGTCCTGAGTACTGGCTCCAGGCACCACTTGCATTGAGCATTACTGCCATTCGCGGTGCAAAGGCATAGGCCGCACTTACATCCATAAACTCAACCACGGCGCCTGAGCCATGACTAATGCCAATACTAAAATCACCTGCTTCTTCCAAATCAGGAAGCGCTTGAAAATTGGGTCCATACACCACCGGCGTACAGGCCGAAACTGCCGCAACAAGCAGCAGCAACCTTAAAATATGTAACATGAATGATGTTTTGAAATGAAAGAAAAAAATCCAGTCAGATCAAAACAGGCCGTAGAAAGAGGTAATCGAAAAACAACTCCGACGAATACAGTGTGCCAGACTGATGTCGGCACGGCCAGCTTTTATGGGTTTGTAGTGGAGCATTGTTATCCAAATGTTATTTGAAATTAGACAAAAATTTCAAACAAAAAAACAGTCATAAAAAAAGCCATCCGTCTGTCGACGGATGGCTTGCATATTTAAAAACGATTAGGCTTAGGCCTCGTCGTCTTCGTCGGTTTTGGCTTTTTTAGGAGCTTTTTTCGCTTTTGCGTCCATCTTTTTGATGGCCTCTACTTGCGCTTGTTTTTCCGACTCCATAAACTGCTCTTTCAAACCAGCCAATACGTCGAGGTCACCGAGGGTAGAACGATCTTCATCGGTTCCGCCTTTGGCAGCCTTTTTAGTAGAGGTTTTTTTGGTGTAAGCAGCTACTTCAGCATCTTCAGCAGCTTTTTCGGCAGCTTTCTGCTCCTGCCAGGTGCGGGTATGAGAAACCACAATACGGCGGTTCTCTTTGCTGAACTCAATTACCTTGAACTCGGCTTCTTCGTCACCATGAAGGGCTTTGCCATCGGCCTTCTGTAGTTGCTTTTTAGGAGCAAAACCTTCCACACCATAAGGCAACTGAACAACGGCACCTTTTTCTTCAACGGCAGTTACAGTACCCTTGTGGGTAGAACCTTCGAGGAAGATGGTTTCGAAGGTATCCCATGGATTCTCTTCGAGCTGTTTGTGGCCCAGGCTCAAACGACGGTTGTCGATGTCGATGTCGAGTACGATAACGTCGATCTCTTCATCACGTTTGATGAATTCGGCCGGGTGGTTGATTTTTTTGGTCCAGCTCAGATCACTTACGTGAACCAGGCCATCTACACCTTCACCGAGCTCAACGAAGAGACCGAAGTTGGTGAGATTACGAACGATGCCTTTGTGGCGTGAGCCAACCGGGAAACGCTCGGTGATATTGATCCATGGATCTGGAGAAAGTTGTTTGATACCCAACGACATCTTACGATCGTCGCGGTCAACGCTCAATACCACAGCTTCCACTTCGTCACCGGCCTTCATGAAGTCCTGTGGGTTGCGGAGGTGTTGGCTCCAGCTCATTTCTGAAACGTGGATGAGGCCTTCTACACCAGGCATAATTTCAAGGAATGCACCGTAATCGGCAACAGTTACAACACGGCCTTTCACCACGCTGCCCGGCTGAATTTCTTCAGTCATGGCATCCCATGGATGTGAGGTGAGCTGCTTCATGCCCAAGCTGATGCGTTTTTTCTCGTCATCAAAATCGATAACAACCACCTGAATTTTCTGATCCAATTGTAGAACTTCAGAAGGATGGTTGATGCGACCCCAGCTGATGTCGGTGATGTGCAACAAACCGTCTACACCACCCAGGTCTACGAACACACCGAAATCGGTCATGTTTTTCACGGTACCTTCGAGTACCTGACCTTTTTCCATCTTGCTCATGATCTCGATTTTTTGTGCTTCGAGGTCACTTTCGATGAGGATTTTGTGCGATACTACAGCATTACGCAGGGTCTGGTTGATTTTCACCACCTTGAACTCCATGGTTTTGCCTACATATTGATCATAATCACGAACCGGCTTCACGTCAATTTGCGAACCTGGCAGGAAGGTCTCGATACCATCGATTTCTACTACAAGACCACCCTTGGTGCGTGATTTCACGCGACCCTGGATAACGGTGTCGTTTTCGTGGCTGGAAACAATGTTATCCCAGGCATTCAGGATACGGGCGGCTTTGCGCGAAAGCACCAGCTGACCGTTTTTATCTTCCTGGTTGAGCACAAGTACTTCAACCTCGTCGCCGACTTTCAGGCCCGGCTTATCGCGGAATTCTGAGAGAGGCACAAGTCCATCCGACTTAAAGCCGATGTTCAAAACCACATCCCGATCGGTAACGGCTGCCACTGTGGCGCGCACCATCTGGTTGGTTTCAATAACACTCAAAGTACCTGCATACAGGTCTTCAAGCTTCTTGCGCTCATCTTTCGAATAGCCACCGCCTCTTTTGCCGGTGCCTTCCCAGTCAAAATCGCCGGGAGTAGGGGTCGTCGACTTGGCTGTAGCAGCTTTTTTAGGAGCTACTACCTCCGTGGTTTCCGTTGCAACTGTTTGTTCCAGTTCTTTTTCTGTCATTAATTTAAATTTCCTTTCTTGCCTTCTAAAAAGGCGAGTGCAAAGGTATGAAAACCATCTGAAGTACAAAGCCTATTTGTGACTTATTCGAGGCTAAGCAGCTCGCCTGTAGGAGATAATGCGACAGAAAGTCGGGAAAAATCGAGGTTTTAACGACAAATAGTCGGATAAAAAGGGTTAAAACAAGACATTTCGGCGGATTTTACGCCTTGGATTCAGCTTTGATACGGTTCTTCCAAAAGAAAAACCTTATGCAATTCGAACAATTCACCGTCAAAGCCCAGGAGGCCATTCAGGCTGCCGCCTCGCTGGCGCTGGAAAATGGTCAGCAAGCCATCGACACCCCGCACTTACTTCAGGCGGTGGTCGATGCCGACCCTTCCCTCTCCCAATACCTCTTGGGTAAAACTGGCGTAAACAGCCAACGCCTGCGCGATACCAATGCTGCTGTGATCAAAAGTCTGCCGAAGGTGAGCGGCGGTCAACCCTATCTCTCCCAAAACCTGAATCAGGTGCTGGCCCAAGCCAAAACGGTGATGAAGTCGTTTAAAGACGAATATGTCACGCTGGAGCATTTATTATTGGCTTTATTGAAAGGCAACGACCAGGCGGCACGTTTATTAAAAGATGCTGGCTTAAACGAAGAAGGGTTAAGGACAGCCATCACAGAATTGCGCAAAGGCGAAAGGGTTACCGACCCCCATGCCGAAAACAGCTACAACAGCCTGAGTAAATACGCCAAAAACCTGAACGAGCTCGCCGCCAACGGCAAACTCGATCCTGTAATTGGCCGCGACGATGAAATACGTCGGGTGATTCAGATTTTGAGTCGCCGAACCAAAAACAACCCCATTCTTATTGGTGAGCCCGGTGTAGGTAAAACCGCCATCGCCGAGGGCATCGCCTTTCGTATTGTAAAAGGAGATGTACCCGAAAATCTGAAGGACAAGGTGGTCTTTTCGCTCGATATGGGCGCACTCATCGCCGGTGCCAAATACAAAGGCGAATTTGAAGAGCGTTTGAAGGCCGTAATCAAAGAAGTGACCGGCAGCGACGGCCAGATTGTGTTGTTCATCGACGAAATCCACACCCTGGTAGGTGCCGGTGGTGGTGGCGAAGGCGCCATGGATGCGGCCAACATATTAAAGCCTGCCCTCGCCAGAGGTGAGCTGCGTGCCATAGGTGCCACCACGCTCAACGAATACCAGAAGTATCTCGAAAAAGACAAGGCCCTCGAACGTCGTTTCCAGCAAGTGCTGGTCGATGAGCCTGATACCGCCGATGCCATCAGCATTTTGCGCGGTTTAAAGGAGCGTTACGAAACCCACCACAAGGTGCAGATACGCGATGAAGCCATCATTGCCGCTGTGGAGTTGAGTCAGCGTTACATTAGCGACCGCTTCCTGCCCGACAAAGCCATCGACCTCATCGACGAAGCCGCTTCCCGCCTACGCATTGAAATCGATTCTGTTCCGGAAGAACTCGACGAACTTCAACGCCGCATCATGCAGCTCGAAATTGAGCGTGAAGCCATGAAGCGCGAAAGTGACGACGATAAAGTGAAAGTGCTTAATCTCGACATCGCCAATCTGCGGGAAGAAGCCGACGCGCTGAGAGCCCGCTGGCGTGCTGAAAAAGAAATAGTCGAAAAAATACAGGCCGGCAAAGAGCTGCTCGAACAACTTAAACTCGAAGCCGAGCAGGCAGAAAGGGCCGCCGATTTTGGCAAAGTAGCGGAAATCCGTTATGGCCGCATGAAAGAAGCCGAAACCCAGTTGCTTGCCGACCAAAAGCTGTTGGCCGACACCCAAAGCGACCACAAAATGCTGAAGGAAGAAGTGACCAGCGAAGACATAGCCGAAGTTGTGGCCAAATGGACCGGCATACCCGTCACCCGCATGCTCGAAAGTGAGCGCCAGAAATTACTGCGCCTCGAAGACGAGCTCCACAAAAGGGTGGTTGGTCAGGATGAAGCCATTGCCGCCATATCCGATGCTGTGCGCCGTTCGCGCGCCGGTTTGCAGGACGAAAAACGCCCCATAGGCAGCTTCATCTTCCTCGGCACCACCGGGGTAGGAAAAACTGAGCTTGCCAAAGCCCTCGCCGGCTTCCTCTTCAACGACGACAACGCCCTCGTGCGCATCGACATGAGTGAATACCAGGAAAGGCACAGTGTTTCCCGCCTCATAGGCGCCCCTCCCGGCTATGTGGGCTACGATGAAGGCGGTCAGCTCACCGAAGCCGTTCGCCGCAAACCTTACAGTGTATTGCTGCTCGATGAAATAGAAAAGGCCCATCCCGATGTATTCAACATCTTATTGCAGGTGCTCGATGATGGCCGATTGACCGACAACAAAGGCCGGACTGTCAACTTCAAAAACACCATCATCATCATGACCTCCAATCTGGGTGCACCAATAATTCAGGGCAATTTTGAGGAAATGACCGAAAAAAACAGGGAAGATGTCATTGAAAAGACCAAAGTGGAAGTTTTTGAGCTGCTCAAAAAAACCATAAGGCCCGAATTCCTGAACCGGATAGACGAGATCGTGATGTTTAATCCGCTCAGCAAAGCCGATATCCGGGGCATAGTCGCCATACAAATGGAAGGCTTACGTCAGCTGCTGGAGCAAAAAGGCATACTCATCGCCGCTACCGAAGCTGCCATCGACCACCTCGCCGACGCCGGATTTGACCCGCTTTTTGGTGCCCGGCCCTTAAAACGCGCCATGCAAAAAGAGATACTGAACAAACTCTCCAAAGAAATCTTGGCCGGCAATATCAAAAAAGACGCCGCCATACTCATTGATTATTTCGACGAAGCGGGCTTGGTGTTCAGGAACGAGACCATAACGGTGTGAGGCAAACGGAGATAATGTGCTGATGTGCTGATGTGCTGATGTGCTAATGTGCTAATGTGCTAATGTTGTCTTTTCCTGATTATGTCTCTTCCTGATTTAGGTTGATAGTTTGTTTAGTTAAAACTGTTACTGGTTGACGTTGTGCTAATGTGCTAATTAAAATTTTGGGAATAGTGTATGAAACTTTATCGCGCTTTGTCTTTTAGCAGCCCGGAATTAGCACATCAGCACATTAAAGGGAAGCCCTGCGACCCGCCACATGAGCACATTCAGGCAAATACATTACCGAGACAGTCCTCACTGCCGGCAAAATTCACTCAACGAAGTAGCCGGAAGCTCCCTTTCGTTTGCCTTGGGCCCAGGCCTTCGCGGTAGTAGTAAAGATGATACACATATTCCCCTACCGGCAGCAGTTCGCCTTGGTAGTAACCGTCCCAGCTTTGGGTGATGTCGCTGCTCTTATAGAGTTGCTGGCCCCAGCGGTTGTAGATGACCAGTTCGTACTGACTGATACGACAACGGCTTTGGAGCTCGAATTGGTCGTTTAAGCCATCGCCATTGGGGCTAAAAGCATTGGGGATGTAAATGTTGCAGCTGCAATCGTCGGTGCTGAGTTGGAAACTACGGCTGTTGCTGCCGCATTCGTTGGTGGCCGTGACTTCGTACCAACCCGTATCGCTGAGCAAACGGATGCGTTCGTTGCTGCCATCCTGCCATTGATAAGAGGTATTTAAAAGATCAGGGAGTTCTATTCTTAAAACCCGGCCTTCACAAATCACGGTATCATTTGGCGTAGCAGGAACAGGCGGTTCGCGTTCGGCTACCTGGATGGCAAAGGGGAAACTGCCACAAGCATTATCCATAATGAGTAGGTAGCTGCCAGGGGTGCTGATGTTTTTGGGCAGGGTATCGCCATCGTTCCACACCCAGCGGTAATTACCCGGGGCTGGCGAGAGTGTAATTACATCTCCGGCACAAAAGCTGGTATCGCTGGGCAGGCCATGGGCCGGGGGTTCATGCACATCGACATAAAAACTATCCCGGCGGGTAAAACAGGCATTGCTAGTTTCGAGCCAATGCCAGCCCCCAGTGGTGATGGTTTTGTTGCGACTCGTATCGTTATCGCTCCAACGGTAGCTTTGGCCGAGCGTATCGTTGAGTTGCAAACTGAGTACACCACCCACACAAAAAGCAGTATCGTTTATGCCGCTTCGTGCCGGTTCACCTACTATGGTAATGGTCCTGGTGAGTGTATCCATGCGGTTGCAGTATTCGGCGTAGGCTGTTACCGTATAAGTTCCAGGCTGTGAAAATACATGGCGCGGCGTGGTATCGTTGGAGGTATTTACTGTCGCCAAACTATCTCCAAAATGCCAGCTGATGGAACGTAAATTGTCGTAATCGTTCAAATCCAAAATCGTCGTATCACCGAAACAGAACTTTTCAGCACTGATGCCGTAGCGGTCGGGGAGGTAAAAGTGGCCGGGGAAACTGGAAAATCGATGAGGATACTGGTTACCTTGTCCTGCTAAAAAAAATGCCGTGTCGGTAACTATACAATGGGGATATGGCAGTTCGGGAAATTCTATTCTGGCTACATGATATGGTCTACCGCCTATTGTAATACCCTGTGTAGCTTTAATATAAATTTTACCATCTGCCGCCGACCCATAAAGAGAAACAAATGCATTGTTCTGCCCTGAAAACCGTTGAGATCTTGAAAATATGGAATCGGCATGCCAGTAGGTCAAATCGGCTTGAATAATACCTGGCAGTGGTAATGTACCAGGGAAATAATATGGATGATGTACTTTTAAATAAAGTTTTGTCCCAAGAGGTGAAAATACTGAAGAATAAATTAAGTCAGCAGTTGGAGAAAAACCAGTTAATCCTAAGGAAATATGATTGGTTAAATGACCAGTTCTATTATTAAATTTAAACAAATGAATGGGCATTTGGAGTTGTCTGTTTGTGACTAAAAAAAGCATATCGCCTTTGGGGGATGGCATTAAAAATGCACCCCGTAAGCCGGAAGTATCAACAATTTGCAATGGCATAGAGTGACTATAATGAATACCTGTTGTATTAATGAGATGTGTATGAATTTGCGCCAGGTTCGGGTCATAAATTAGTAACCAGTACCAAATTTTATTGGCATGTCGAATAAGCGTAATACCTTCCGACACATTATTACGGATTACATTTCCTTTCGACTCTACCCTACCTAAACCTCCATTCGCACTCATATTAATCAGTGCATAAGTCACTTCAAAATTACCCGAATTAGAACTTGCAGGTATTTGCGTTCTGGTTGAGAAATAATAGTAAAGAGAGTCGCTTCCAGGTTTTTTGACAGTTTCATGGCCATTCCCTGATTCTCCATTATTTGAGTAATTAAATGCAGCAATAGTGTCTCCATTCTCCATCACCACATGATTGCGATTTCTTATGTTAAGACGAGAAAAATAATATAATAATTCTCCTTCACAATCTGACATTACAATAGCATTTTGGTGATAACCGGCATGGGCAATCATACCATTATGAAGAAATGAAGTTAAATTCCCATTAATCAACTTAAAAAATCCAAAATCATTGGCCAGTATGTGGTTGGCTTCGCCTTGAGCCGATAAGCTCAGGGCTTTGAAAACCAACCACACTATCAGGCCGAGACGTTTCATTATTTTACTACCAATTTAGCGGTGTACCAACTTCCATTGGCCAATTTGTAATTTGCAAAATAAAGGCCTGCTTTTGGCAAATGAAGTTCTAGCTGGTGTGGACTTACAAAAAGCTGCTGGGTAGTAGCTTGCCTACCACTTAAATCACTAATTACTAATGCCATTATTTCCTGATCTGATTCAATGGTTACGGCCCCATGAGATGGATTAGGATAAATCCTGTTCGCTAAACGGGTCAGCTTCGGAATAATTTCACTTTTTGGTTTTATACCACGCAAGGCAGGAGTACCAGTGCTCGCCTTTTTAATTACTAACTCACTCGACGCAGCTTCATAGTAGGCAAAAGCCAGCGAACTACTATCGCTGCCAATAGATACAATATTTTGGTCATTATTGTGATTCCAAACTTCTCCTACAACCGAATAATCATCCCAATTGGTAAGGGTGCGCGTTAGAAAAGTATAGGTAGTGTCACAACCAAAAGGAGGCGTATTTGTAAAAGGAATTGTATTGATAGATGCCGCATTATTCAGGCCAACGGCAACTACCTCTCCCAGATTAAAACGTGTACTCGTTTGGTTGTACCACGACCAGCTGTTGTAGATTAAATCTGCAGCATATACACTTACAGGTCGGTCGTTAATATCAGCAGATAAATCTGCATTCATATTCGCGAATCCAATTCCAAAAGTATTAATAATGTCATGTGTCCACGGGTTAACCAAACTGGTTCTCACAATATTTGGGTCGCATGGAGGGATGTTTGATGTGTAGAGCTCGTACAAATACTCACGTCGGGTAGAAGTACCTATATAATTTCGGCTAATATCTTTCACTTCGTAAGTCACATTACAATCCTGTGGGTGCACATCAGCAGGATTAGCAATATTCCCTTGTGGCATTGAAATTCTTGGGTAACCAACATCAGCATGGTTAAATGGAATTGCCATGGTAAAGTTTATACAATTTGCATTGGCTGCACCGGCATTAATATTTCCGGAATTATCCTGTCTCACCACAATTCTATTGTTCGTGCCGAACAACTGTTTGTAGGTCATTGAAATGGTATCGTGTATCCCTATAGCAATATCAGGCTCATAACCCTTGGCATTGTAGCCCGTACAAAAACTATTAACCTGATAAATCGGTGTAAATGAGACTGCATTTCTAATATTTGAAACAACATTTACAGCACCACCATCTTCCCAGATTACTCCAGAATTAAAATTGCGAGTGCCAAAATCGATATTTGGGTATTGCGCAGTATGTGAATTACTTACCCTTGATAAACCAATTATTCCGCCAGTTCCTACGTAAGTTACATCCAGATAAATAAATGAATTAAAAGGGTCCATTTTCCATTTCTCTACCCAAATACCATTAAAAGTATCTCCTTGCGCAACGTATACAACATAAATATCTTGGAATGAAGAATAATCCCAAACTACATCCGGATCAGTAACCCGCCAACCTTGACGTGCGCCTTCGAGCTGGTGGCAATCTTCTGTGCTGG
>DAIQOK010000009.1:0-112055 GCA_036787895.1 Bacteroidota bacterium
GCCAAGGAAAAGGTGGAAGGAGAAGCAGCAGTAGCCAAACGTCGCGGACGTCCTGCGAAAGAAGTTGCGGCTGCAGACGGAACCGCAGCTATAGTTAAAGCAAAAAAGCCAGGCCGGAAAAAAGTAAAAACGACGGCAAAAGCCAAGGCGGTGAAAGAAAAGAAACCACGCAAGGCAAAAGCAGCGCTGACATCCGGTGCAGCCGAAAAACCGAAAAGAGGGCGTAAACCGAAAGCTGACAAAGTTGTTAAACCAAAAAGAGTAAGGATGGAAAAACCATTCGGCAATCTTACCGGTATTGATGCCGTTCTCGCCTCTGAGAAAATTATGAAAGACGACAAAAATTAATGTCGTCATAAAAAATTTCAACGAAAAGCCTCGTCTATGACGAGGCTTTTTTAATTTGCTGCTTCAACTACTCTCCTATGAAATTTACCCTCGGCGTCGAAGAAGAATACCAGGTGATTGATCCCACCACCCGGGAACTGATTTCTCATCAGCAAAAGATAGTTGAAGCAGCTAATAAAGTCCTCGACGACCAGGTAAAGGCCGAAATGCATCAGGCTGTGGTGGAGGTAGGCACAAATATCTGTGCCGACATACACGAAGCCCGAACGCAGGTTGCCCACTTGCGCCGAACTGTTTCTCAGGTTGCCGGCGATTTGGGTTTTGCCATAGGCGCAGCAGGCACCCACCCTTTCAGCATGTGGCAAACCCAACTCATCACCGAACACCCACGCTACAATGAAATAGTGAATGAACTGCAGGATGCAGCGCGCTCCAACCTCATCTTTGGTCTGCATGTGCATGTGGGTATGCCCGACAAAGAAATGGCCATTCACATCGCCAATTCTGTGCGCTATTTTCTGCCGCACATCTATGCTTTATCTACCAATAGCCCCTTTTGGGAAGGCAGAAACACCGGTTTTAAGTCGTTCCGTACCAAAGTCTTCGATAAATTTCCCCGCACCGGCATCCCCGATTTTTTCGACAGCTTCGCCGAATATGAGAACTATGTCAAGCTGCTCATCAAAACCAATTGTATCGACAATGCGAAAAAAATCTGGTGGGATATCCGGGTTCACCCCTTTTTCGATACCATCGAATTCCGTATTTGCGATGTACCCATGACGCTCGATGAAACCATCGGTCTGGCCGCCCTTATTCAGGCACTTGTAGCTAAGTTATACAAACTTCGCCAGCAGAACCTGAATTTCATGATTTATAAACGTGCACTCGTCAATGAGAATAAATGGCGGGCATCACGTTATGGTATCGACGGCATGATGATTGATTTTGGCCGAGAAACCGAAGTGAACACCCGCGCGTTGATCGCCGAATTGCTCGATTTTGTGGATGATGTGGTAGATGAACTCGGCTCGCGCGACGAGATCAACCAGATTCAGAAAATCCTTGAAAACGGCACCGGTGCCGACCGTCAATTGGCTGTTTACGAACAAACCGGCGACCTTCGTGCTGTTGTGGATTACTATTTGGCACAAACCATAGCTGGAATAGGCAGATAAGGCCTTACATTTGAAGCTTGTCCAAACCGAAATTATCGCATGGAACATAACAAGATCAAAAAACGCGTAGCCGTCCTGGACATGTATGATGGCGCAGCCAACCAAGGTTTGCGAAATCTCCTGCAAATACTCGAAGATTATCGTTTTCAGCTCAGCTATGATTTGTTCGATGTGCGTGCAAAAAACGAGCTGCCGGATACGAGCTACGACATCTATATATCCACCGGCGGGCCGGGCAGCCCACTAGATGGTAACGGCATTTGGGACAAGCGTTATTTTAGGCTCATTGATCAACTTTGGGCACACAATCTGCAAAATCAACACCGCAAGAAATACGTCTTTTTTATCTGCCATTCTTTTCAGATGGCCTGCAAACATTTTGGCCTTGGTGAACTTACCAAAAGACGATCGACCAGCTTTGGTATCTTCCCTGTTCATAAAACCCAGCATGGTGTTCACGACCCCGTACTCGAAACCTTGCCCGACCCATTCTGGGCCGTCGACAGTCGGGAATGGCAGGTGGTTCAACCTAATCTGAACCGATTTGAGGCCTTTGGAGCTCAATTGCTGGCACTGGAAAAAATCAGAGACCATGTAGATTATGAACGTGCTATTATGGCCGTGCGTTTCTCGGATGAGTTTTTTGGCACACAATTTCATCCCGAAGCGGATGCCAAAGGGATGATCAGTTATATGGCTGAGCCGGAACGGAAAAGGCAGATCATTGCCAACCACGGTGAAGTCAAATACAAAGACATGATTAATCACCTGCGGGATGCGGATAAAATAACGCTTACCTACAATACCATCATTCCGCGTTTCATCGAAATGGCTTGTTACGCCTTGCAAGAAGCCTGAACCATGATAACCGATATCCGCCAATCGTTTAATGCCGCCTTCCGCCAGGAAATTTACGAGCAGTTACAAAACGATTTGGCGGGACAATTGGGTGAAACCATCGATTTCAGGGTAGCAGAATCTCCCTTTTTTGTCCCGGATCTACTCCGCGACAAACTTCTGGCTGCTTGCGAAGAAATTGCTTCCATCATCTGCAGTGCAGCATATTACCAGCAGAGCGAAGCAGCTATACCTAAACACCAGCGCGTGCCGGGCAAAGATGACAAACCCACCATGCTGGTTGCCGATTTTGCTGTCTGCCTCGATGAAGCCGGTTTACCTACCCCCCAGCTCATCGAAATGCAGGGGTTTCCATCCTTATTTGCCTATCAGTTACTGCTGGCCGAAGCATATAAAAAACATTTTCACACCCCAAAAGCTTTCGACGCCTATCTCAGCGGTTATGACAGCCAAAGTTTTGGGAAGCTTTTGCGTGAACTCATAGTCAGTAACCACCCAGCAGAAAACGTCATACTGCTCGAAATCGAACCCTGGAAACAAAAAACCAGGGCTGATTTTTGGGCTACCCGGTTACTTTGCGGCATAGAATCCGTGTGCATCAGTCAGCTTATCAGAGAAGGCCGACAGTTGTTTTACCAGCGCGATGGCGTAAAAACGCCAATTAAACGCATTTACAATCGGGTGATTTTCGATGAGCTCGAACAACGCACCGACCTTCAACTCAGTTTCAGCATGCTCGAAGAGGTAGATGTTGAATGGGTAAGCCATCCAAACTGGTTTTTTCGGATGAGCAAATACAGTATGCCTTTTTTCAAAAGTCCCTATATCCCCGAAACTCATTTTGTGCATCAATTACCGGCTATACCAAATGATTTAGAAAATTGGGTACTCAAACCACTGTATTCTTTCGCCGGCATGGGCGTAAATGTGCATGTGAGGCCGGAAGATATTCAAAGCTTAACCCATCCCGAACATTATATCCTACAGCGTAAAGTGACTTATGCTCCTGTATTGGAGTCGCCCAACGGCCAGGTAAAGGTAGAAATCCGGATGATGATGTTCTGGACAGACAAAACCGAAAAGCCGGAAATCGTCACGAATCTCTGCCGTTTAAGTCGGGGAGAACTGATTGGGGTACGTTACAACAAAGACTTCGACTGGGTAGGTGGCTCCTCCGCGTTTTTCCGTCAAACCACTGTTTGATCGACAATACCCTGGCTTGGGTGGTAACCTTTTACCGTCTTGAAATAAGCGAGTATAAATTCAAAATCTTCCTTTTTATTGCCCGTTGGCTGAAATGGCGGGCGAATTTGGATCTCCTTCTGCTCAAAATCAAAACCTACCATGACAATTGGCACCCCAGCCTGTAATGCAATCTGGTAAAAGCCTGTCCGGATATGGGGCGTATATTTTCGGGTACCTTCCGGGGAGAGGGCAAATAAAAACTGTGGGTTTTCTTTGAACATTTGGACCACAAAAGCTACGGTATCCTGACTCACTGTACGGGCAACCGGAAAACCACCCAGCCAACGAAAAATAAAGCCAAAAGGTGGTTTGAACAGAGAGGCTTTCCCAATAAATCGTATGCGTTTGTTGATAGCTGCTCGGGCCAATACCCCTAATGGGAAATCCCAGTTGGACGTATGAGGGGCAACAATAAGCACCGCTTGCGGAAGTGAAGGCACAGTACCGACTATTTTCCAGCCCAACAAACGAAGCAGGAATGAAGCCATGCCCTGCCTCATTTGTCGTCGAGTTGAGTCACACCGCCGGAAACAATAAACTTCATATAATCGGTTGCATTGGTATCTACCTTTCTCACCTTTTGAGCTTCGGCAAGAAAAACATTACCAGAGAAATTATAGGAATGTGGTAAATATACCGCCACATAACCCGGGAAACCGAGATGATCCAAGTCTTCTTGCGTCATAAAGCCCGGTTTGAGTAACCCATCTCCCATTTCCACCACTATTGGTTGGTTAAACTTACGTTTGTCACCCACAAAAGCTTCCATTAAATCTTTGATAGAAGTATAGATAAACTTGATAAATGGGGCACGCGTTAACAAACCTTCGATTACACTCAATATGGGACCCATCAATAAATTGGCACCTAAATAGCCGATTAAGGCAATGGAAGACACAGAAACCAGCAGACCTAAACCCGGTATGCCGAAATCAATCAGACCATCGAGCGTAGTTAGCACGAAATAAATCACATAAACCGTCACTGCGACCGGACTGATCAGCAATAAACCGTTCAAAAAGTATTTAAAGAAGGCCATTGACAAGGCCTTGATTTTTGCACTATCCATCTTTTAAAAATTTAGGCACATATAGCCAAGTTGTTCATTCAAAATTCCAACAAGTGGTAACATTTCGAATTGGTCGGCTTACAAATGACGGAATTAAAGCTCAAAATACGCAATTATGCCGGGTCAACATCAAGTACCAGTCGTATACCTTTAAACCTGCTATCGGTTTCAAGCCAAACGAGCTGATCCTGTAAAAATCCCTTGGCTTTGGCTGGATCTAATTTATCACGTTCTAACTTGATGAGAATTTCGCGGATATACTCCTGTCGTATTCGTGCTATGCCGGGTGTTGCCGGTCCTAATACCCGGTGGGCAAGTACATGCTGCAGTCGTAGCGCCAGCTCGAGGGCTGCTTTTTCTAGCTTTTCGAAATCTTTATGGCGCAAAGTAATTCGTATCAAACGAACATAAGGTGGATAAGCATGCTGTTGACGCTCCTGCAATTGAGCATCCGCAAAAGTATCGTAATCATGTTCCTGCAACAACTTAAAGATGGGCTCCTTGATGTTACGGCTCTGTATAATAACCAAGCCCTGTATATCGCGGCGACCGGCCCGGCCACTGACTTGCTCCAACAATTGAAAAGTACGTTCCTGTGCCCTAAAATCAGGAATACGCAGCGATAAATCGGCGTTTAGCACACCCACCAAGGTCACATTTGCGAAATCGAGCCCTTTACTCACCATTTGAGTACCTATAAGTATTTGGATTTTACCCAGCTCAAAGTCACGAATGATTTGTGCATACGCATGTTTCTTTTTGGTAGCATCCTGGTCGAGTCGACCTAAACTTGCCTCAGGAAAAAGAATGCTGATCTCTTCCTCGATTTTTTCGGTCCCAAAACCCCTGGTTACGAGGGCATGGCTGCCGCAGGCTTTACAACTGGCCACGGGCAGTTCTTTGTGCCCGCAATAGTGGCAGCGCCACTGGTGGGCCAGTTTGTGGTAGGTCAATGTAATGTCGCAATTCGGACAACCCGGCGACCAACCACAAATGCTGCACTCGGTATAGGGCACATAACCTCTGCGGTTTTGAAGCAGGATGACCTGCTGTTTTTTCTCCAAGGCATCCGCAATAGCGTTGTATAATGAACCGGTGAGATCGGCTTTCATCAATCGTTCACGGCTTTCCAAACGGATGTCGGCCAGGCGAATTTCAGGCATCTGTATGCCGCCAAAACGTTCGTCGAGCCGCACATAACCATAACGACCGCTGCGAGCGAGATAATAACTCTCGATAGCGGGAGTAGCTGAGCCTAAAAGTACACGGGCCCCTTGCTGATGGGCCAGCATAATAGCAGCATCGCGGGCGTGATAACGCGGCGCCGGATCGTCTTGTTTGTAGGAGGCATCGTGTTCCTCGTCAATAATTACCAAACCCAACTCCTGAAAAGGGAGAAAGATGGCCGAACGCGCCCCCAAAACCACACGTAACTCCCCTTGATTCACCTTCTGCCACAGCTCTGCCCGCTCTTGTTCATTAAATCGGGAATGATAAACGCCTATCTCGCCACCTAAAAATCGTCGTAAACGTTCAATCAACTGTGCGGTAAGGGCTATCTCAGGCACCATAAACAATACCTGCTGGCCAGCGTCAAGCTGCTCCCGAATCAAATGCACATATAATAATGTTTTACCACTCCCGGTGATGCCTTGCAGTAAGGTCACAGCTTTTGTTTCAAAATGGCGCCTAAGCTGCTGAAGTGCCGTTGCTTGCTGTGTGCTCAACAGGAACTCTCCCTGCGCTTTGTCGTTGGATAATGGTATTCGGTCGACCCGAATAAGCTCCTGTTCAAGCACGCCTTTTTCAATCAACGCAGCAAGAGCTGCAGCGCCAATTTTATCTGTCTTCAACAACTCCTTTTTGGCTATCCGATCACCTGAAGGCCGTTGTTGCATATAATACATCAAGGCCTCTAACTGTTTAGGTGCACGTTCGAGCTGGTCAAATGTGGCGCGCAAGGCAGCTTCATCCGCCAATAAGTCTGCCTTCAGCCGCACAAAAGCTTCTCTTTTTTCTTTATACCCCCCTTGTAGCGACTCGATAGCCAATAACAATTTTCGGTCGGCCATATCGCGCAAAAGCGGGATGACATTTTTACGGTCCACGATACGCTGTACGTCGGCCACCATCAGCTCGCCATTCACTTCGAGCGCTTCGAGTATGAGGTATTCGTCATCGGATACTTCCTGACTATCGGCCTGATAGTCGGGATGAAGCAAAAGTCGGGTTTCACTACCAATCCGAAACAGAGTAGGCAAGGCCGCCAACATTACATCGCCGGGATAACAAACGTAATAGGCCGACATCCACGACCAAAAGGCCAGGGTTGCAGGCTGAAGCATCGGCTGGGCATCGAGTATACTTTCCAATGGCCGGGCAATGTATTCGACCGGAGCCTGCTCCTCCAGGCTGAGAACAATGCCGGTATATAACTTATTACGCAAGGGCACCACCACCCGCATGCCCGGCACAACGATGGTCGACCATTGCGCAGGAATGCTGTAGGTATAGGCCTTGGGTAAGTGCAAGGGTAATAAAACAGCTACAAATCCGGGTTGGGCCATAAGTGTCAAAGTTAAAAGGCAAGCGCAATATCCCCACGGCAATTCTACCCACATTGTAGTTGCTCCATAAAAGCTCCTTATTTTGTGGCATGAAATACCGGAAGCGCCTCTTTATCTGTACCAATCAGCGGGCGAATACCGACAAAAAAAGTTGTGGCACCGAACAGGGGGAAGCCCTGGTTGCACGCTTTAAGGAATTGATCAAAGCACATAAGCTACAAATCGATATACGAGCTCAAAAAACAGCTTGTCTCGACGCCTGTTTACAAGGACCTAGTTTGGTGGTTTATCCCGAAGCTGTGTGGTACGGTGGGGTGCAGCTTGAGGATGTTGAGGAGATTTTTGAACAGCATCTGGTCAACAACCAACCGGTAGAACGACTTAGGTTAAGTTTTCCTGCAAAACTATAAATGTCTCTTTCGGCCCAACATAGCGCCCTTGTCAAAGCCACCGCCCAACGTCTGGGTTTTCAGTTTTGTGGCATCAGTGAAGCCACTTTTCTGGAGGAGGAAGCACCTCGGTTGGAAAGCTGGCTAAAGCGGGGCATGCATGGCCAGATGGATTATATGGCGCGTCACTTCGACAAACGCCTCGACCCACGACT
Organism: Bacteroidota bacterium; assembly: GCA_036787895.1. GTDB lineage: Bacteria > Bacteroidota > Bacteroidia > UBA7662 > UBA7662 > UBA7662. The sequence goes on from DAIQOK010000009.1 coordinate 7,870, forward strand.
ATTGGTACCAGGTGCCCGCTCCGTAGTGAGCTTATTATATAATTACCACCATCCCGACCAGGCCATAAATACCGATGCCCCCCGCATTTCACGTTATGCCTATGGCGAAGACTACCACCTCGTTATCAAGGAAAAACTATTTGAGCTGCTTGATAGCTTGCGAGAGCAAATCGGCGACATAAATGGCCGGGTGTTCGTCGACTCTGCACCGGTACTGGAAAAAGCCTGGGCTACCAAAAGTGGTCTTGGCTGGGTAGGCAAACACAGCAATCTCATCAATAAACAACAAGGTTCCTGGTTTTTTTTGGCTGAGCTCATCATCGATTTGCCCTTGCAAGCCGACGGCCCCATTGCCGACTACTGCGGCACTTGTACCCGCTGTATCGACGCTTGTCCCACCGAGGCCATCACAGCTTACGAAGTAGATGGCAGCAAATGTATCAGCTATTTTACCATCGAGCTCAAAGAGGCCCTACCGGCTGCAATGACTGAAAAATTTGGCAACTGGTTATTCGGCTGTGATATTTGCCAGGAAGTTTGTCCTTGGAACCGCTTTGCCAGTAAACACAATGAAAGCCGCTTTTTGCCGACAAACAATCTTCTGGACATGACTTTGAACGACTGGCGAGAAATGACTGAAGATGTCTTTAACCAGCGTTTTAAAAAGAGCCCCTTACAACGTACCGGCTTTCAAAAGCTGCAAGCCAATCTCGATCAAATATTTTCTTCAGCGGCCGTGCAACCAACCGACGATCCTTTTCGTCTAACCCCAAAACCCTAACTATGAAATCGAATCTTACCCCACTTCTCCTGGTAATAGGCGTATTACTCACCACCGCTTTTGTACTGCATCCCGGCGATAACGAGCTGTCGCAAAAATTTGATTTTCGCAACTTCAACGAAATCAAAGTAAGCAGCAATTTTTCAGTAAACATTGAACAAGGTGAGTCCTACAGCATGGTTATTAGTGGCCCTGCCGATCTTTTCGAAGGATTGGAAGTCGCACAGGCCGGTAAAACCGTAGAAATTGGCTATGAAAAGAAGCGTAAGAACTTCGGTGCCAATATGCTCAAAGTGAAAATAGTAATGCCTGCCCTTGAAAGTCTTGATTTATCGGGAGCAATTAAAGCTAAAATTAAAGGCTTCACCAACGAAAGCCTGCAAATCGACATCTCCGGAGCTTCTAGCTGCGAGTTAAATGCCAATATCAATAATCTTAAAGTAGACATCAGTGGCGCTGGCAATCTCGATTTAAAAGGCAGTGGTGATTTGATGGTTATCAACCTTTCCGGTGCCAGTAATGTAAAGGCACGCGACTACCAGGTTAAACGTTTGAACCTGAATATGTCGGGTGCCGGTGCTGCTCAGGTTTTTGCCAGCGAACAGTTGGACGTAGAAGTTAGTGGTGTTGGTAGTGTTAAATACGATGGCAACCCAAAAATTCTGAACAAAAAGCTGAGCGGCATGGCCACCATCCAGCCCATCTCTGCGGATTAAGAACTTCCATGAGCGAAACCCGGTCCGGCATGCATACATGTCGGACTTTTTGTTTTCAGCTATTTCTATCAAATAGGCACAATCGAGGCTGTTTTTTGCGTTATTGGCGTATGCGTTGGCTTATTCTACTGTTCCTTCTTCCGCTTATTTCTCTGGCACAACAAAATCGCTCGCTGCTGCTCACACAATACATCGGTGAAAAATTAGCCAATCGGCAGCTCGACAGCGTAGCCCATACTTTCAGTCCGGGCTTAAGTGCCAAACTCAATACCAAACAATTAGAAATGGTGTGGCTGGGGTTATTTAATCAATTTGGGCCGTTGCAAAGTGTAGGCAAAGCCAGTCAACCAGACGGCGGTGAAGCCTCAGAAACCCTATTGCCACTCCAATTCGAACGCCAGGAACAACGACTGCTATTGCGCTTTGATAGTTTATTCCGGGTTACGGCGTTTATACTTCAGCCAGCCAACGAAGCCGACAATTGGCGTTATCCTGCCTATGGCCGGCCCGATAGTTATCGCGAATTCAGCATGAAGGTGATCACTGACACTATTCAATTGCCTGCCATTCTTACTCTTCCCAAAAACTGCAAACAATGCCCGGTTGTGCTGTTTGTTCATGGTTCAGGCCCTAACGATAAAGATGAAAGCCAGGGTCCCAACAAAATGTTCAAAGACCTGGCTGTGGGTCTGGCAAGCAAAGGAATTGCCAGCCTGCGTTACGGTAAAAGAAGTTTGTCTTACGGTCCGGAATTGATGGAAGACTTACGCCGCCTGACCATACAAACCGAAACCATTGAAGATGCTGCCAATGCGTTGTTGTTGTTCCGAAAAGTGATTGAGATAGATACCAATCGGATATTTATTTTCGGTCATGGCGTAGGTGCCATGCTTGCCCCTGCCATTGTTCAACAAAGTAAATTGCCGGTCAGAGGTTTAATTCTGGCAGCGCCTGCCGCAAAAAGTTTTGCAGAAATTGTCTTTGAGCAATATGTTCATCTGGCTGCCCGAGGTGGATTTAGTCCGGAAGAGCAACAACTCCTCAAACAACAGGAGCAAGCCAAAAAGCGTGCAATGAGTCCACTACTGCAACCTGGTTATCCGCAGGATAGCCTGCCGCTCAACTTACCCGCCGAATATTGGCTATCGTGGCAAAACTACGATGTTGGCACAGCGCTGTGGCAAATCAATCAGCCGCTGCTGGTTTTATCTGGCGATGCCGACTATCAGATACCACCGGAAACCCTACTTCATCTCAAACAAAAAATGATGGGTAGACAAAAGATGACCTATAAAAATTATCCCCTGCTCAATCATTTCCTCATGCCTGCCGGTGGTTCAGCCGGGCCTGAAGATTACCAACGAAGAAATAATGTGGCTGACAAGGTGGTCGGTGAGCTGGAGCAGTGGATTAGAGTGGAATCACTTAAACCCTGACTAAACATAAGATTTACCGGGCTGAAAAAAGCCCAGTGCGGCTTCCTCTGCGCTGCCAGCGACCGGATGATGATCGTATTCCCAAATTGCTTCGGGAGGCAAAGACATCAAAATGGATTCCGTCCGGCCATTGGTTTTTAAGCCGAAGGTAGTACCCCGGTCATACACCAGATTAAACTCAGCATACCTGCCACGACGAATTTTTTGCCAGAATTTCTCCTGATCCGACCAGCTTTTGTGCTGGTTTTGGTTTACTATATAGGTGTAAATAGTATTAAACCGGTTGCCAACTGCCTGCATAAATTCGAAAAGCCGGCTTTTGTCCATACCTGCCTGTTCCCGTTGATGGTCATAAAACAGACCGCCAACACCCCGCATTTCAGTCCGGTGCGGGATATAAAAGTAGCTATCGCAGGCCGCCTTCATGTGGGCATACCAGCTTGGATCAAAGTCGTCGCAAACCGATTTCAATTGCGCATGAAACCAACGCACTTGCGTCAAATCAGGGTAAGCAGGGGTCAGATCTATCCCTCCGCCAAACCACCAGTCGCCGGCATCAGTTTCGAAATAACGTACATTCATGTGAATGATTGGCACATGCGGATTGCGGGCATGTAATACCAGAGAAACCCCGGTGGCATCAAAACGATTGGCAGCAGGACTCTCCTTTTTCAGCAAATCAGGCAATGGCCCAAATACATGGGAAAAATTAACCCCACCTTTTTCAATCAACTCACCCTGACGAAGAATGCGACTTCGACCGCCACCACCTTCTTCCCGCGTCCAAGTATCTTCTTCAAATGTTTTGCCGTCGAGTTTTTCAAGTTGAGCGCAGATATTATCCTGCAATTGGCGCAAAAAGGCCGTGATTTGAGCTAATTCAACCATGAATGCGGTTTTTAGCGATGATTTCAGCTAATTTTTCAAGGTAAGTCACATCTGTCTGGTCAAAATCATCGTGTCTATCGCTGTCTAGGTCGAGTACCATGATTACCTCATTGGCTTCCAAAACCGGAATAACGAGCTCGGAACGCGAAGCAGAACTGCAGGCGATATGACCGGGAAAAGCATCTACATCGGGGACCAACTGGCTTTGTTTGTTTTGCCAGGCCGTACCACAAACGCCTTTCCCTAGTTGAATCCTGGTACAGGCCAAGGGGCCTTGAAAGGGGCCTAAAACCAATTCGTTGCCTTTGACCAGATAAAATCCTACCCAGAAAAAGCCAAATGCCTCCTTGAGCACTGCCGCTATATTGGCCAGGTTAGCCACTTCATCCGGCTCTCCGGCAATTAGCGCTTCAATTTGTGGCAACAGCACCTTGTAACGCTGCTCTCTGTCGGTATCGGTAGAAAAAAATATTTGCTCAGCCATGGTTGTTCAATGCACACGATCGCCGCGTAGTTCCAGTTTGGGTAAAAGCTGTGCCTCAAAATCGAGGTATTCCTGCCAACGCTTGCGCACCATTGCTTTGGGCAGATAATGTTCTGCCAAATCCATGAACAAACGGTAATGTCCTGCCTCACTGACCATAAATTCATGATAAAAAACACGCAATTCAGGGTCGGTGCATTCCAACGACAGCAGCCGGAAACGTTCACAGCTACGCGCTTCGATGAGCGCCATTGTCAGTAATTTTTCAAGCAAGACTTTATCGGCAACCAATCCTTTGCGCTGAAATCCGAGTAAAGCATTCACATAGTCATCTTTGCGTTTGGTACCGAGCGCCACACCCCGCTGCTTCATCAATTTCAACACCTTCCTGAAATGACCCCATTCTTCAGCAACAATAGGTGTTAAGTCTTCCACCAGTTTTTCCCTATCCGAATACATGACAATCAAACTAATGCAACTCGCTGCTGCCTTCTGTTCGCAAAAAGCATGGTCAATCAGAATTTCGGCAATCGACTTTTCAGCAATGTTAACCCAACGCGGATCGGTTGGTAGTTTTAAGCCTAACATGAGCGCAAATATAACGCTGCGTTTCAGGCTTTTTATGGAAAATAGATTTTCAAAACTATGTCATTAATTGTTAATAAAAGCTTAAAGTTTTGGGAAGTTTCGGATGGCTGGTCTATTTTCAGCCCAATAAAGTCCTAATTTATGCGTCTATTTTCTATAATCGTCGGTTTTTGCAGCCTGCTTTTCATTTCGTCAACATCCTCTGCACAGTGGTGTCAGCAAATAAGTGCCGACTTTCTTGCTCCAGGTGTAAACTTGGGTGTAACGCAAAATGATGGCAGCCACTGGGTAGCCGGTTTGTATCGAGGTTTCCTTGAAATTCCAGGTCCTGCCGGTCCGGTTCAATTTACCAGCCCCACTTCCGGCGACCCCAGCGAATACCGCTATACCGGCTATATTGCACGTTACTTACCCGATGCCAGTTTGGCCTGGGCCAAAGAAATTCGGTCTAACTTCAATCGCATACTCATTCAAAGTCTGGTTGCTGTACCCGACGGCTCTGTAATAGTAGTGGGAAACTACAACGGGCCTATCGTTTTTAATCTCGGTGAAAGCGATCAATTCGTACTACAAGGCACAACCGATGCCCTATTTATGGCACGTTTCCAAGCTGATGGTCGACTGATGTGGGTCAAAGCTTTACCCGGCGGTGCCATGACTTTCCCCCAACTTTCCTTTGCGCATTGGCATAATAACGAATTGTATATCGGTGTTTTACTGAACAATGGAGATATCGATTTTGATCCGGGTGCCGGAACCACACGCCTATTTGCTCCTTTTCTCCTGCCCGGTCAAATTAACTATTGTTTCGGCAGGTACACAGCTTCGGGCGACCTCATCCAAGCAGGCTACTTGGCCCGCGGTTCATCATTAGGTATGGGACAACCGGTTACCATTGGTCAAAAAATGGCTTTGCCGCTGTCATTCCGAGACTCTGTTCAATTATTCATGGGCCAATCTAGCGCTATACAAAGTCTACGTTCTGCAGGCCCCAACGCTGCAACCGTACTCTCAACAGATTTTAGTAATATCTCAGCTAGTTATCATACAACCCCTGCCGACCTCACAGATACCACAACCGGTTTTATGATAGATTTGGCGGTTATCAATAACCACTTACATCAAATTATAGGTGTTGGACTGGGCAATCTTCAAATTAACCCAAACAATCCCAGCGACACCATAGTCGCAGTTACAGGAAGTACCTATACCCAATTTGAGGTAGTACTCGATAGTCAGGCCAACTACCTTAGCCACCAACTCATCAGTGCCTTTACTGGTCCAACTGCGGCATCACGGTATGCCCGTGGAAATCCCGATTCGCTTATTATGATTTATGGCGCACCTGGATTTATCCTAAATGGTGCCGTACACTACACTGCCCGTCCAACTGAACAAATGGCAGGCATAGTACAACGTGATGCAGCAGGTTTTCAGCTGAAAAAATTAGCACGAGCCACTTTCTTTTCTGTACCCTTGATAACGTCATCTGGTGGACATAATTATTTCCAAATCCGATGGCAGGACAGCTTGCACTTTAACGGCAATCTCTATCACACCGCTCCTTTGAGCCGCCAGTTTATCGAAGTTTGTAAGCTCAACGATAATGGCCTAAGCCTTGGCAAAGCTGACCAAACAAAAGCCATACAATTGGTGCAGCTCTACCCTAATCCGGCACAAAACGAGCTCAACTTAAAACTTCAGCAACCTACAGCTACACGCATTGAACTTTTCGATCTTCAGGGTCGCAGGGTATACCAAACCCAACTTTCAGGCGAAGGCGATGCCAGCATTGATGTGCAGGCATTTCCTGTCGGACTGTATTTCTGTCGCTGGGAAAGTGGCGGTCAGACCGGCCAAATCAAGTGGCTCAAGCAATAAGAATTGCTCATAAATTAAAAAGCGGGCTTTCATCGTGGATGAAAGCCCGCTTTTTGTAGATGCATGTTGAACTAAGCCAATTGGGCCTCCAACTTGCCTTTGAGTATGTGTTTGGGCACAGCACCCACTTGTTTATCGACAACTTCACCGTTTTTGAAAACCAATAAAGTTGGGATGTTGCGTATGCCGTACTTTACGGTAATGTTAGGGTTGGCGTCAACATCTACTTTTCCAACCACAGCTTTGCCTTCAAATTCGCCTGAAAGTTCTTCAACGATTGGGCCTACCATGCGGCAAGGGCCACACCATTCTGCCCAAAAGTCGACCAATACCGGTTTGTCTGAATTCAGAACCAAAGATTCGAAGTTGCTGTCGTTAATTTCCAATGCCATGGGATATAAATTAATTGTTTTAGAGATGTAATTGTTTGCGCTTCAAGATAGTTCCAATCAAACGAGTTTCACTTCCTGTATGGGTAGTTTTTTGAGACTGTCGAATAGGGAGTTATCGGGGGAGATGCCTCTTTTGCGTGAATTCAGCTCCACCATGAGCTTTTCTTTGGCATCTACGAGCTTTACCCTGACTTTCATTGTACCGATATGTTCTCCGAAAATCTGGTCGAGTTCATTTACAAATTCGGCAGTAATTATATCAACCGACAAACTCATGACCAGTTCTTTATAGCGTTTTTCGCGAATTTCAGAGAGAAGTTCAATGCTGTTAAAGCGCACATAACCGATTTCATTACCTTCCTTGCCTGTGAAAAATTCAAATCGAATGCCCAGCATCAACGAGGTACCGGTAATTATGAGGTGTTTATACATCAGTGCCTGCTCACCACGTAATCTGAATCGCCGGCTGCCTTCGTAATCCTCAACACTAAAAATAAGCACTTCATTATTCTTCGCATCCTGGGTATGCTGCACATCGGTGACCAGACCGGCCACATGGAGATTTTTATTTTGGTTGGCAGCTTCCTCTATGGCATTGATGTTACAATTGCAGAAATTGTTGATATCAATGCGGAAAGCATCCAGTGGGTGGGCGGTAATATAAAAACCTACTACCTCCTTTTCCTTTTTGAGTTTGTCCATCAACGACCAGGGCTCGCAGGGTATCATTTCAGGTTCAACAATATCTACAAAACCAGCTTCTCCGAACAATGAAGCCTGAGCCTGGTTTTTTAATGCCTGGTATTGGTTACCAAAACGTATGGCTTTCTCCAGCAGATTGGTTCCTTCGATTTCATGAAAGAAGATGCGGCGGTTGCCATCTACGCCGTTAAAACCGTCAAAAGCACCGGCATAACCCAGACTTTCTATAGTCTTTTTATTGGCCTGCCTTAAATCGATGCGTTTACAGAGATCGTAAATACTCTGGTAAGGCCCGTTGGCCGTTCTTTCGTTGATGATGGCTTCAACAGCACCTTCTCCCACACCTTTCACGGCGCCCAAACCAAATCGAATTTCTCCTTTGCTGTTAACCGTAAAACGATAGCTAGATTCATTCACATCGGGGCCCAGTACTGCGATGCCCATGCGCCTACATTCGGCCATAAAAAAGGAAACTTTGCCGATATCGTTGAGGTTATTCGACAAGACAGCAGCCATATATTCGGCCGGATAGTTGGCTTTAAGATAGGCTGTATGAAAGGCCACAACTGCGTAGCAGGTCGAATGCGATTTATTGAAGGCATATTCCGCAAATGCTTCCCAGTCGGTCCAGATTTTTTCAAGTTTATCTACCGGATGTCCCTTTTCAGTGGCACCATCGATAAAACTCTTCTTCATCTTATCGAGCACATCCTTCTGCTTTTTACCCATGGCCTTACGCAGGGTATCGGCCTGACCTTTGGAAAAACCGGCCAGTTTCTGACTCAACAACATCACCTGCTCTTGATATACTGTGATGCCGTAGGTTTCTTCCAAAAACTCCCGCATATCGTCCAAATCGAACTTAATTTCTTCGCGACCATGTTTACGGGCGATAAAATTGGGAATGTACGCAATCGGACCCGGCCGGTAGAGGGCGTTCATGGCAATGAGGTCGGCGAAGGTATCGGGCTTCAATTCCTTCATGTGCTTTTGCATACCGGGCGACTCGTACTGGAATATACCAACCGTTTCACCCCGCTGGAAAAGCGCATATGTTGCCGGATCATCCAGCGGAATATCGTCGCAGATGATTTCAATCCCATGCCTGTTTTTGATAATCTCGATGGCATCGTCGATGATGGTGAGTGTGCTTAGCCCCAAAAAGTCCATTTTCAACAGACCGGCACTTTCCGCAACATCGTTATCGTACTGGGTCACCAGTTTTATTTCGGCATCTTCGGCGGTTTTTACCGGTACCAGATTGGTGAGATCTTCGGGGGTGATAATGACGCCACAAGCATGTGTTCCGGTATTACGAATGGCACCTTCGAGCATGGCCGCCTGTTTAAGAACTTCGGCGGTTAGCCCGCCTTTTTTCATGAAGGCGGCAAAATGCTGGGCTTGCTGATACTCCTCCGTTTGCAACTCTTTTTTAACCTCCTCTATCTTCTCAGGATGAAAAACCAGGGTGCGCAAGGGACTCTTTTTGAATGCCTTTGTCCTGGAAATGGCTTCCGGAAATGCCTTGGCGATTACGTCAGCTTCCGACAAAGGTAGGTTTAGCGCGCGAGCCGTATTGCGTATGCTCGACTTGGCGGCCATGGTGCCGTAGGTCACGATTTGCGCCACCTGGTTCTGGCCGTATTTATCAATCACATACCGCATCACTTTTTCCCGGCCCCGATCGTCAAAGTCGATATCTATATCGGGCATGCTAATGCGGTCGGGGTTCAGGAATCTCTCAAAAAGGAGATCGTATTTGATTGGGTCCACATTGGTGATGCCAATACAATAAGCCACCGCAGAACCGGCGGCCGAACCCCGGCCTGGGCCAACACTTACGCCCATCTTACGGGCTGAGTTTGTAAAATCCTGAACGATGAGAAAGTAACCCGGATAGCCGGTTTTTTGAATGGTGGCCAGCTCAAAATCGAGTCTCTCCCGTATCTCGTCGGTGATTTCTCCCCAGCGTTTTTTGGCGCCTTCGTACGTCAGGTGGCGGAGATAGTCATCTTCGTTGCTGAAAGCAGCAGGTATGTCGAAACGGGGAAGCAATACATCCCGTTTAAGTTCGTACGACTCAATTTTGGCACTTATTTCCAGGGTGGTAGCCAGGGCTTCAGGTAAATCCCGGAATAGTTCGGCCATCTCCTCTCCGGTTTTGAAATAGTATTGATCGTTAGGGAAGCCAAACCTATAATCCCGGCCTTTGCCTATGGGTGTGTCTTTTAAAGCACCATCAAAAACACAAAGCAATATGTCGTGACTTTCAGCCTCTTCTTTGGTATTGTAATAGGTATGGTTGGCTGCAAAAAACTTGACGTTGTACTTCCGCGCCCAACTTAATAGCACTTCATTCACATGAGTTTCTTCAGGCAAGCCGTGGCGTTGCAGCTCTACATAAAAATCTTCCCCAAATACGTCTTTCCACCACAAAAAAGCTTCTTCGGCCTGGGCTTCTCCCACATTGAGCAACAAAGAAGGGATTTCACTGGACAAACCGCCTGTAGTTGCAATCAAGTCACCTTTGTACTGTTGTAACAAGTCTCTGTCGATGCGTGCTACATAATAAAATCCATCGATAAAGGCATAAGAACTCAGTTTAACGAGATTTTGATAGCCCTTTTTGTTTTTGGCCAGCAATACCTGAGGGTAGCCATTTTCTTTTTTCGATCGGTCTTTGTGATTTTTGGTAAGTTGAAACTCACAGCCAATAATGGGTTTGATACCGTTCTTATGTGCGGCGGTAACGAAGGCAAAGGCGCCGTACATATTGCCATGATCGGTCATGGCAACTGCTTCCATACCTTGATTTTTGGCCATTTGCACCAAATCTTCTACTGTCGACAAGCCTGGCAAACCGGAAGAATATTGGGTGTGGCAGTGTAAATGCACAAATGCGGTGGCAGTTTCTGATGCGAGAATAGTGCTAACTTCCGGGACTGTAGCGGCAGTCTCGAACTGTTTCTCATCAGCTGTTTCCAGTGGCTGATAAGGTTGGATATTCAACCCAATAGCTTCGATAGGCGCGGGATGAGCTGCTTTGTAGGCAGCCAAAGTTTCGGCAGTCAGACCAACTTTGGTGGGCGGAATAACTTCGAGTCGAATGAGTTCAAGAAAACAGCGTGTGGTGGCTTCCACATCGGCAGAAGCATTGTGCGCTTCACCAAAACCCTGACCGAATAATTTTTCATGCAACTCGGTCAGTGTAGGCCACTTGAATTTCCCTCCTTTTCCTCCGGGAAGGGCACAGTATTGGGTCGATTCGTCCTTGGTATCTACGGCTGGCAAGTTGAGCAGTCTGCTCGCCATTTCCTTGCGGTGAAATTCAGCGCCCACCACCATTAGGTCGAAGCTGATATTGTGACCAGCGATATATTGGGTTTGCTCCAGTACCCGGTTGAGCTCATCGAGTACCATGGCCAGGTCAACACCTTCTTTTTCGGCCCTTTCTGTGCTAATTCCGTGCACCTGAACAGCATTGAAAGGAATTTTATACCCTTCAGGCTTAACTATGAAATTTTTGACTTCAATTAGCCCACCCAGTGCATCATGCAATTGCCAGGCAATCTGCACCATACGCGGCCAGTTGTCGGTGTCGGTTGCAGGTGCATTGTAGTTCCGGGGGAGTCCGGTGGTCTCAGTGTCGAATATCAGGTACATGATCGGGGCAAACCCAAATTTACGGCTTGCCTCTCGTCCTTATTTCCGGAATTATCAACAAATAAAAAACCCCGGCTTTCTTACGAAAACCGGGGTAACAGAAAGTATTGTTTCTTAGAATTTCAAAGAAAGACCGAGCTGTACAGCAGCGATACCGTAACCCAATTCAAGGTGAGCACCGATCATATCGGTAAAGTGATAACGGGCACCGATAAAACCACCGTAAAGCAAATAGCTCTGCGTAAGAACTGAGTTAAAGGGTGGGCCTGGATCTGGGTCCATATTCGCATTGATCATGTTGTAACCAATCAAAATACCACCGTAAGTATCAAAATTATCAACAAATTCTTTGTGATAAGCAGCACGGGCACCAATTAAGGTGTATGAGTAGCCAACTTTCCAAAAGCCATAATCATAATCAGCCGAAGAATAGCCTAAGAAACCACCTACGCTGACATTGTCGTTGATACCATATTCTGCAGATACACCAATGGGCATCAATGAACTGGTGGCGCCACTAGAGAGGTAAGATGCTACGCCTATACCAACGTTAACATCAATCTGGCCTTGCCCGCCATATTGGGCATTTGCTTTGTCATTAGAGAAGAACAGCATGGCAGCCGCTAATCCCAGAACTCCGAAGATTTTTTTCATATTTTTTGGATTTGGTTTATATCCAAAACAAAGAAGAAAATTGGAAATGCCCAAACACCAACGCCCAAAATACCCTGCACAGGGCATGCAACCTACGTAAAATTACGGTGTCTACTTTTATGGAATTCTTGAAAATTGCGCTAATTTCCAGCCTAATACGCTATGCACACGGTGGAAAACTTCATACGATCTGGCGACTGTAAAAGGTTCTACCAAAGACCCCCAATGGTAAAACAACCCCGGATTTGCCCTGTAAATAGAGTTCACCGGCTTCAAAAACATCCTTTTTATAGTGCTGATCAAGCCAATTGCGTAAGATCAACGATGATAACCCCAAGGAATAGGCATTAATCACCAAAAAATGCCGTTCCGGATCCAGCAAGCGGAAAACGTCTTCCATCATCTCTCCCAATTGCTCTTCCAGTTTCCAGCGCTCCCCATTCGGCCCCAAACCATAAGCCGGGGGATCTAGCATAATGCCTTGATAAACGCGGCCACGTTTTACTTCACGTTGCACAAATTTGCGGGCATCCTCGATGAGCCATCGAATGTCTGTCAATCCACTCAGTTCCATGTTTTGTCGCGACCAACTCACTACCTGTTTCACCGAATCGAGATGAATCACATCGGCACCTGCCTGCCTGGCGACCAAAGAAGCACCGCCGGTGTATGCAAAAAGATTAAGGATATTGGGTTTGCCACCCAGTTTTTTTACCGAATTAGCAATGAATTCCCAGTTGTTGGCCTGCTCGGGGAAAATGCCGATGTGCTTGAAGCCGGTCAATGCCAAACGAAAACGTATGTCAACCGTCTCACTTTTGTAGCGAATGTTCCAACTGTCGGGCAACACTTTTTTGAGTGGCTGCCAAATGCCGGCCGAACTGGAAGTTTGCTCAAAACGACCATGCGCCAGCTTCTGCCACTCGGCTTTGCTCCAACGCGGCGACCAAATGGCCTGAGGCTCCGGACGTATCAATACCCATTCGCCGAAACGTTCAAGTTTTTCGAAATTGCCGCAATCGAGCAATTCGTAATCTTTCCAGAACTCCGGATGATGAGCGGGTATGTTCACGCTTCTTCGCTTTTATCGGCTTGCTTCTTCTCCGGTCGCATTTGCGGGAAAAATAATACCTCCTGAATAGAATTGCTGTTGGTCATGATCATGCTCAAACGGTCGATGCCAATACCGATACCGGCTGTGGGTGGCATGCCGTATTCCAGCGCACGAAGGAAGTCTTCGTCGAGCACCATGGCTTCTTCATCACCGCGTTTGCCAAGCTCCAACTGCTCCTCAAAGCGGGCGCGTTGGTCGATGGGGTCGTTGAGCTCCGAGAAGCTGTTGGCAATTTCTTTACCGTTGCAAATGACCTCAAAACGCTCCACTAAACCGGGTTTATCACGGTGTTTTTTGGCCAATGGCGACATCTCTACCGGATAATCGGTAATAAAAGTAGGCTGAATGAGCTTGTGTTCTACACATTCACCAAAAATCTCGTCGATGAGTTTGGCGCGACCCATGGAGCGGTCGATGGTAACACCCAGTTTTTTGGCAGTTTCGGCCATGCTGGCCTCGTCCATCTGGCTGATGTCGATACCGGTAAAGGCTTCAATCGATTCATACATGGTGTAACGTTTCCATGGTCGGGCGAAATTGATGCTGTTTTCACCGACTTGTACAGTGGTGCTGCCATGGAGTTCCAATGCGATTTTTTCGACCAGCTCTTCGGTCATGTCCATCATCCACTGGTAGTCCTTATAGGCAACGTACAATTCCACCTGGGTAAATTCGGGGTTGTGAAAACGGCTCATGCCTTCGTTGCGGAAGTCTTTGGAGAATTCGTACACCCCGTCGTAACCGCCTACGATGAGGCGTTTCAAATACAATTCGTTCGCGATACGCAGATAAAGCGTCATGTCGAGCGTATTGTGGTGAGTTTTGAAAGGACGTGCTGCGGCACCACCGTAGATAGGTTGAAGAATAGGTGTCTCCACTTCCAGAAATCCAAGGGTGTTAAAATGCTGCCGCATGGTGTTCATCAACTGCGACCGTTTGATGAAAATGCCGCGTTTTTCGGGGTTCACCACCAAATCCACATAACGCATACGGTAACGCTGCTCAGGATCGGTGAAACCGTCATAAACATGGCCTTCCTCGTCGCGTTTAACCACCGGTAAAGGGCGGAGACTTTTCGAGAGAAAAGTAAAAGTTTTGACATGCAACGATATCTCTCCTACCTGTGTACGAAATACGTAGCCGGTTAAACCGACAAAATCGCCGATATCGCAGTGTTTTTTGAAAACGTCGTTGTAAAGGCTTTTGTCTTCGCCAGGGCAAAGTTCATCGCGATTGAGGTAGACCTGAATGCGGCCTTTGCTGTCCTGGATTTCGGCGAAGGAGGCTTTACCCATGATGCGGCGACTCATCAATCGTCCGGCGATGCTTACTTCTGCCATCAATTCCGGCTGCTTGTCGTCGAAATTCGCCTTAATGTCAGTACTGTGGTGGCTTACCGTAAAGGCAGCCGATGGATAAGGTTCAATGCCCAAATTCGACAATTCGATCAGCGCCTGTCTGCGTATAATCTCCTGTTCACTCAATCCCGACATGGATGTATCTGCTTTAAAACAAGGCGCAAAGATAGGGAAAAGCCAACTAATCAGATAGCAACTGCCTAAGCTTATGCCGACATTAACGCCCGGCTTGCCACAACAAGGCCAGCGCTTCTCCTACCCTATTCTCCGCTATCCAATTTTTGGCAATTTCATGAAAATGGAATTCCAGAGATTCGGCATCCAAGGCAAAACGCACGCGGGCTTCTCCAATTTCAGGCTGGGCCAAGGCGGCATTCATTTCGGCAGCATCGGGCAGTTTTTCGAGATTTCCCAAACGGCCCAGGTCGTTGCCACTGAGAATAACGCTGTTTCTGACCGCTTCAGGCAAGGCATCGATGCCAATCCCGCGAGTGGTGAGGGGTTTTTCGACCTCGAACAAACCTTCACGGGCACGACTGTACCAATCGCCACCCAAACGGGCTACCTGATCGATTTTATAAGGGTCGATACGACCGTTTTCGTCGAAAATGCGTTCGGCAACATGAATACGCAGCACTTCGCAGATCACCAGGTTACCAGCACCTCCGTTTTCCCCGAGGGCCATTACTTCTAGCACTTTGCATTCGAGCTGCACCGGCGATTCAGCCACCCGTGGCGGCTTCACCAAGTCGGAAGGCAACATCTTGAATCCCGCTTTAACAAACTCATTCACCCCTTTTTCGTATTCGGTAGATGCCAGGGATGTTTGCTGCACCATGTCGTAACTGACGATATTGATAGTGCATTCGGGTACTTCCAATACGTTCTGGAGGGAATGTTTGGTGGTATTGTCGCGCACCCGGCGGGCGGGAGAAAAAATCACCACCGGTGGATTGCTGCTGAAAAGATTAAAAAACGAAAACGGACTGAGGTTCACCAAACCCTGGCTGTCGATGGTGCTCGCAAAAGCAATCGGCCGTGGGGCAATGGCGCCCTGCAGCACTGCCTGCAACTGCATAGGACTGACGTCGCCGGGGTTGATGGTCCGCATCGACATACTTATTTTTTCTTAAGGGCCAACAAGGAGAAGTCGTCGGCTTCACGCACGATTACATTTTCGAGCACGCCTAATCCGGTGATTTCCATCTTTACCTCATCACCTTCTTGGAGCCACTGGGGTTTGAAGTTTTGCGGATCAAGGCGCAAACCGGTGCCGTTGAGTTCCAGGAAACAACCGGTGCCTACTGTACCTGAACCAATCACGTCGCCGGGATAGATGTCTACCCCATAAGCGCAACGCTCGATGATTTCGGCGAAGGTCCAGTCCATATCGGCCACATTACCTTCCGAGACGAGCACATCGTTCACCCAGCACTTCATACCGAGATTATAATTGGCGCCAACATGACCGGGTTTCGCAGGCACTTTATAGGGCTCCAATTCGTCGGGAGTAACTAACCACGGACCGATAACCGTGCAGAAATCCTTTCCTTTAGCCGGGCCGAGATTCAGCAGCATCTCTTCCATCTGCAGGGTGCGGGCACTCATATCATTCATGATCATGAAGCCGGCGATGTATTGATCGGCTTCTTCGGCACGAACATTCCGGCCGTTTTTGCCAATGACCACAGCCACTTCCAATTCAAAATCGAGTTTTTCGAAATGGTCGGGCATACACGGAATGGGGCCGGGGCCTTGTATGGCATTGTGGTTGGTGAAGTAGAAGATGGGATATTGGTCGAATTCGGCTATCATGTCTACCCCACGATTCCGTCGGGCGGCTTCCACATGCTGGCGAAAGGCATAACCATCGCGGCAAGAAGTTGGGAAAGGCACAGGGGCCAGCAAATCATCAGGATTCACGCCTACCGGCTCAGCCTTCAACGTACCGGACAACAAAGCAGCTTCAACGGCTCGCGCGGCATCCATGGCTTCGGCACCTTCATACAAAAAGCTATTCATGCTATCAGGTATGTTCGGATCGATGCTGTTGAGATCGTAAATACTGCCATCGAGAAACAATCCAAGGCGGGCGTCGGCTTGCTGTAGGTAGGAGACTAATTTCATTTTGACTTGCTTTGGCGCAAAAATAAGACTTAAGCAGCGGCTCTTTGCAAAAGAATTAAGCTTTTGCCGCAGCTACTTCTGTAATGCTCTCCAAAATCAAAGTGCAAGCCCAACGGATTTCCGTTTCCGTGATAGTTAGCGGCGGAGCAATACGCAGGGAGCGGTCGTTGAATAAAAACCAGTCGACGATGAGCCCGTGTGCCATACAACGGTCGATAACTGCTTTATTAAACTCAAAACTGCCCAAATCCACCGCCAGCATCAATCCTTTGCCACTGATGTCATGAATCAAAGGATGTTGCAATAAATCGCGGAAAAGTGCCGACTTCTCCGCCACACCTTCACACAATTGCTCCTCGAGCAACACTTCTATTACCGCCACCGCCGCTGCCGCACAAACCGGATTGCCACCAAAAGTGGTAATGTGACCAAGTATCGGGTTGTTTTTGAAGCTGCCCATGACCTCAGCCGAGGCGATAAAAGCCCCGATTGGTAAACCACCCCCCAAACCTTTGGCCAGGGTAATAATATCAGGGACAACGTTGTAATGTTCGAAAGAGAACATTTTACCCGTACGACCCATGCCGCTCTGAATTTCATCCACGATGAGTAAGGCCCCTACTTCGGTACAACGTGCCCGCAACGCCTGAAACCAGGAAGTATCGGGGCAGCGGTAACCGGCTTCGCCCTGCACTCCTTCAACAATAACTGCGGCTGTCCGGGTATCGATTTTAGAAAGTTCCGAAGGGTCATTGTAAACCAATATTTCCACATCCGGCAACAGTGGCCGAAAGGCATTTTTGAAACTTTCGTTGCCCATTACCGACAAAGCGCCGTGGGTGGAGCCGTGGTAAGTGTCTTTAAAAGTGACAAGTTTGCTGCGACCGGTATATCGTTTGGCCAATTTGAGGGCACCTTCAATGGCTTCGGTGCCGCTGTTGGTGAGATATACATTATCGAGCGGCGCAGGTAACAACCTGGAAAGCCGCTCAGCGAGCTCCACCTGGGGGTATTGTACATATTCGCCATACACCATGAGGTGCATATACTTGTCGACCTGGGCATGAATGGCAGCGGTGACCTTGGGGTGGCGGTGACCCACATTACTCACGCCTATGCCTGCAATGAGGTCGAGATAACGTTTGCCGTCCTTATCGGTGAGATACAATCCTTCGGCCGACACAATTTCGAGGGCAAGCGGAAAATCTGAAGTCTGGGCGAGGTGACGAAAAAAAAGCTGGCGTTGACTGAGCATGCACAAAATTAGGTGCTGACGATGAAGTAGACACAAAAAAAGAATGCTCTCCTCCCGGAGAGCATTCAACCCAACTAGACCCTAAGCGAATCGCTTCGGATGCTATCTTCTGGTACCCATGCCCGGACGTGGTTCCTGCAGGCTATGGAGCACCTCTTTTTGAAATCTTTTTTCGGCAGCGTATAAAAGTGCCACCTTTCGTATCGGTAATACTCGCTTGAACTCAATATAATATTTTTTATCGATATCAACCTCCTGTTGACGTAAAACGAGATACGCTTCTATAGACTGTTCAAGCTCGGCATCGTTTAATTGCTCTGCATCTTTTTTATATTTACCTACTTCCTGCACCAACTTTTTACGATGAGCTTCTTTTTCGGCCTCATACTTATTGTAGACCGGCCAAAATTTCTGCGCTTCTTCTTCAGTGAGTTGAAGCTCTTTGGTGATGAATCCAATTTTGGCACTTTTCATCTGGGCGTAGCGACCTCCCGGTTGCGCCATACTGCTCATGCCTATGAGCAGCAAAAAAAGCAGGAGTAATTGTTTTTTCATAATTCTGTCATCAAAATTTCAAGATTTTCCTCCTCCAGATAAGCTGCTGCATCTTCGGGAGACGTCCAAACATTTTCAATTTGTATATCAATCTCTTCATCACCAGCCAATAAACTATAATAAGTATCGGTATATGTGTAGAGGTAATCGACCTTTTCTTCGGCCGGAATTTCGGCTAAGGTGAGTTCGTCGGCAAGTCGACTGTTAAAAAACCAGGCGGCAGTAATCATTACAACAGCTGCCATGGCCATTTTCCAGCGCGCTTGCTGCCACCAGAGGATTGGCTGGGTGGTTTCAGCTTCCATTCGAGCTTTAAGCCTGTTTTCGAAATTTTCGAAATAGGCATAAGGCACATCGTAGGGTAGCTGTTTTTTGATATGGTCGAGTTTGGAGGACATCGGTGGTTTGGATAGCTAAGTCGGCAAAAGGTTTAATGGTCGGTAAGTTGTGCTTCAATTTTTTTTACGGCATGGTGGTAAGATGCCTTTAAAGCACCCACTGAAGTGCCGGTAATAGCGGCGATTTCGTCGTAACTCAAATCGTCGTAATATTTCATATTAAATACCAGCCGTTGTTTGTCGGGCAGGGTGAGTACCGCTTGCTGGAGTTTGTAATTGATTTGATCCCCATCCGGACTGGCACTGGCTTCGAGTTTGCCCAGCAGATCATCGCTGATATCGCCTATGGGCAAAAACAGCCGGCGGCGTTTGCTGGTCAGAAAACTCAGGCATTCATTGGTGGCGATGCGGTAGAGCCAGGTGTAAAGCCCCGCATCTTCCCGGAAGTTGGCCAACCCTTTCCAGGCTTTGATGAAGGTGTTTTGGAGGAGGTCGTCGGTATCGTCCTGGTCGATTACCATTTTGCGGATGTGCCAGTACAACCTTTCCTGATACGACTTCACCAACAACGAAAACGCCTGATCGCTGCTATTAGCGCTGCGGTAAAGCTGTAGTATACGTAAGTCGGTATTCTTCGGACTGTACTTTTCCAATGCTATTGGGCTGTTGGGTGTAATATAGACGGAGTGAGTATACTCGGGTTTAAAAGAGCCTATTTTTTTTAAGCATATGCTTCAGCAGTTCGTCTTTCGCTGCAGCTCGACTGCACAAGTCGACTCCTGGTTCGACCAGCTCACTATGCTCCTTGTACGCTCGATGACCGAGTCGTTAATAAAAATGATGGTTTCTACTGCGCTCAACCACCATTTTACTCTCCGTTCAATAGACTCACGCCAAAAAAACCGTTTAACCGATTGCCACACCATTCGGTAAACTCACGGCAAGCAGATGAATAATTTGGTTAAAACCTTACCGTAATTATCCCCCCCGAACTCACTGTAAACTCCTTCTCCAAACTAAATACCGCCTTGGTAGAGTTTTTGGAGCGGAAGATCACTTTGTAATTGCCTGGTTGTAAAACGACGGTTTCGGTGAGTGTAGCCGGGTTTAAATCATGGACTTTTACGAGTTTCGGGCCATCGGTGCTGAAGATGGCACCAAAGCCTTCGGTATTACAGGCAATGTTCACCAGACCGGGCTGTTGAATTTGGATGCGGCTGATTTCGCCCTGTTTAATGTCGACAGCCTTAAAACTGGTGATGGGTGTTGTGAGTATCTCCAAATCATACTGGCCCACCAGGTATTTCCGTATCGTATTAAAATCTTGGGTGCAAATGAACTCTCCAGTTTTGCTGTTACGAACAGTTGTACGGAGATTGCGGTAACCGGTTACACCTCCAACCACAAGTTCTAAACCGCCCATGGGGGTATTCAACGAAATGATGTTGTGTTTGCCTGGGAGTAATTTGATGTCGGTTTTACTCACTTCCGGATTGCTATGTACTACCAGATTATAGCGGTTGGCCGGATCGATGAGCAGGGTGTCGCTCAGCTTGCGCGAATTGAGGGTGTGAATGAAGTTATAACGTTCGATGCCTAATTCGGTATCGTAAAAGGTCATTGGCACATTGGTTTCGGTGGGCAGCATAAACTGGTCATTGAGGTTTACCTGTACAGTGGTAGAATTGAGTGCCTGAGCTACCACCATATCGAGTGCTTGTTTAAAAGCCACCTCCTGCTCGGCATCAAAATAGGTACCCACGCAGTTAAAAGCTTGTTTCATGCCTACATCCAAGCCCAAACCAATAATGAAAGGTTTGAGAAAAATATGTTGCTTCTGCAACTGAAATGACACCTGACAGGGATCGCCGTCGCAGCTTTCCTGACCGTCGGTGATGAGGATGAGGATGTTGCGGCTGAAAGGATCACGCGGGAAATCGGTGGCGGCCTGCGACATGCTGTAGGCGATGGGCGTATTGCCGAGTGGACGAATGGATTTCAACCGACTTTTGATTTTCCCAAAACTATTGGCTGCAAAAGGCACTTCGAGTTTGGTGTCCTTGCAATCGCGTTCGCCCCGGTCGGTTTGGTGGCCGTACACCCGTAAAGCGACTTCGAGTCTATCTCTTGTTTCGAGGCTGTCCATCAAGTCGGTGAGCAGTCGTTTAGCGACGTTCCAACGGGAATTATTTTGCCAGGTACCCAGCATGCTGCCCGAGGCATCGAGCAGAAAAAGGATACGGGTGGTTACCACGGCTTCTTCTTCTTTGCCCTTCACCACCGGCTGGGCTGCCAGGTCTAAGCTGGCAAGTACTGAAAGTAGGCAGACAAAAAAGATCGAAAAACGCATGAATGAAGGGGTTAAAACGGCATCAACTGGAGATCAGCGGCAAACGGGGGTCGGGGACCAGGGTCTGATCGTCGAAGTCGACGAGGCCGTAACGCAAATATCCGGCCATAGCTACCATGCCGGCATTGTCGGTGCAATAGGCGAAGTCGGGGATGAAGATGGCAAAACCTTCCTGGTCGCGGAGGCGTTCCATGGCTTTACGCAAACCACTATTGGCAGAAACACCTCCGGCGATGGCGAGCTGCATTATGCCATTGACCTTGGCTGCTTTGCGGAGTTTATTGATGAGTATGTTGACGATTCTGTCTTGCACAGCAGCACACAAATCGGCCAGATTATTTTCGATGAAAGCGGGATCTTTTTTGGTTTCACGCTGCAAAAAGTACAAAACTGAGGTTTTAAGTCCACTGAAACTGAAGTCAAGCCCGGGAATCTGGGGTTCAGGAAATTCAAAACGACTGGCATCACCGGTCTGCGCCAACTTATCGAGCACCGGCCCGGCGGGATAGGACAATCCCAATAGTTTACCGATTTTATCGAAGGCTTCACCGGCTGCATCGTCACGCGTCTGACCGAGCAGTTCAAAGTCGATGGGTGATTTTACCAATACGAGTTGGGTATGTCCGCCCGATACGGTGAGGCAGATGAAGGGGAATTCCGGTTGGGGGTCGTCGATAAAATGGGCAAGTATGTGGGCCTGCATATGATTGATACCCAGCAGCGGGATGTTAAGGCTCATAGCCAAACCTTTGGCAAAGCTGCTGCCCACGAGCAGGGCGCCCAACAATCCCGGACCTTTGGTACAGGCAATTGCAGTGAGTTCTTCACGTTTTACACCGGCTTTTTTGAGGGCCGCATCAACTACCGGAATAATGTGTTCCTGATGAGCGCGAGAGGCCAATTCGGGCACCACACCGCCATATTCGGCATGGATTGCCTGGCCTGCGACAACATTCGACAGCAACTGTCCGTTACGAATCACTGCTGCTCCGGTATCGTCGCAGCTCGACTCAATAGCTAAAATGAGGGTTTCTGTCACCTGATTGGCGGTTTCTTGCCGGGATAGTACCGAATGCTAGGCGAAATATCGCTATTTTGCGTCAAAAAATATAAAAGAGTAAGGATTGCGCGTATTCGCTAAATACCTTGGTTTGGCCCTGAAGTACCCCTTCCAGTTGTTTTCTGGTGTGGTGCTCCTGCTCTTTGTATTGCTTTTGCTCGGCATAAATCCAAGTATTCAAGACTTTATGGGCGACCGGCTGGCGGCTTATCTCTCCCGGGAATACCGCACCTATGTGCGCATCGACCGCCTTCAGCTCCGTGCCAGCGGCGAGCTGTTTATCAATGGTGTTTATGTGGAAGATCATTATGGCGATACGCTCATCTACGCCGAAAAAATGCAACTACGCGTCCGTTTGCGGCCCTTACTCGAGGAAAAATTCCATATCTCCAATATCGATATCGACGGCCTTTACCTCCGCATGATTCGCAAGGATTACGAGACCGCCTTTAATATCGATTTCCTGCTCCCCGACCCGAAAGTGGACGCCACCATCGACAGTGTTTTGCGACTGCCTGTAATGGTGCTCGAAAAGTTGCAAATAAGAAACAGCCGCTTGGAGCTTCACGACTACACGAAAAAACAGACAGCTGGCAAGTTTAACCCCAATCATCTCGAGTTATCTGGATTGCAGTTGGCTTTAAAACAACTCGACTTAAATATCGATAGCAGTTCTGTACGTATTGAAAAACTCATTTTTCGCGAAAAAAACGGCTTATTGGTACGTGATATGGGCTTTAGCCTGCGCCGTTATCCCGACCAACTTCTGCTCGACAGTCTGCGATTACAAACCCGGGCAAGTCAGCTGAATGCCTCACTCAATTTCCGTTATGCCCAGGAACTCGATTTACTTGATTTTGCAGAGCGGGTGAGATTGTTCGCTAAAATCGAAAATTTGCAGCTCGACCCTGTTGAGCTCAATTACCTGACCGGTTTGGATGAACTTCCCCGCGAACGTTTGTATGCCAGCGGCACCATTTCGGGCAGATTGAGTAATTTGCGTAGTCGCGATTTAAGGCTACGCTTGGGCCAAGAAAACTACATCAATGGCCAGGTAAATATTACCGGTTTGCCCGATGTAAAAGGTGCTCTTTATGACCTTAAAATTTCCGACGCCTATCTCAGTCGGTCTGGCTTAAATGCTGCCTTGCCGTTTATTGAAATCCCACAACAGTTTAATGCCCTGGAATACATTCAGCTTTCAGCCGACTGTTTTGGCTACCTGGAAGATTTTGTGGCTCACGGGCTGTTTTCGACCAATGTAGGCGAGCTGGTAACCGACCTTAACCTGAAATTGCAGGGGGAACAGCTTGTTTTTAGTGGCCAACTCAATGCCGACCGGCTTGATATGCGGGAGTTACTTCAAGACAACCGCTTTGGGCAGATGCGTTTTGATCTGAAAGCCAATGGTAAGGGAAGTAATTTGCGAAATTTAATCAGTGAAGTAGAAGGGCATCTGGCCTATGCCGATTATCAGGGCTACCGTTACAAGGGCGTAGATTTAGATGGCTATCTCGACCAAAGTTTATTTACCGGTAAAATAAGTTCGACTGATACCAATGCCAACTTCGACTTTTTTGGTGTCGCTGATCTGAGCGAGGGTCAGCCTTTTTTTAATTTTGTAGCCGATGTAAGACGAGTTGACTTTCGGGCACTCTACCTCAGCACCGATACGGCCATTATGCAGGGTTTTGTGGAGATTTGTTTGGAAGGCTCCGATAGGGACAGCCTAGAAGGTGAAATCAATTTCAGAAATCTGGAACTCGACTTAAACAGTCGGCATTTATCCTTAGCATCTATTGATTTATCGGCCACCAGGAGGGCTGATAGTTCACGCTTTTTACGTTTGAATCTGCCCTTTGGCGAAGCCAGGATGGAAGGCCGGTTTAGCTTCCGGAAACTCGGTCAAAGTGTTGAACGATATGCCCAATACTACCTTAACGCTGCTAAGGCAGCCAATCTGCCTCTATTGCCTCAAAACTTCAATTTAAGCGTCAATTTACACGATGCCCAGCCGGTTGCCGACTTTTTCTTTCCGGGCCGCTATGATTTGGATAGTCTTGAAGGTTACGTTATTTACGATGCGCTGGCCCATAAAAGTGACATCTATTTTAGTCTTCCCGACTTTCGTGCTGATTCACTCCGGCTCAAAAATGTGAGTTTTATAGGCCGTTCAGATACCAAGGAGTTGAATGCCGATTTGTATGTCGACAGCATGTTCCGCAACGGCAAATTTATTGCCCACAAGCTGAGTGCTGAACAAACATTAAGTAACGACCTGCTTAATTTTGAAGTTCGTGCCACAGGCGACAGCAGTTACAACAAAGTTGCCTTAGCTGGTTATTTAAACACCACCGGTGACAGCATTTTGCTCGGATTCAGACCCTCCTATGTCGACTTATACGGCAACCGCTGGCAGGTAGAGCAAAAAGGTGTTATCTGGATCAAAGACAGTGTTACCAACATTGAAAACTTTGCTTTGCGGCAAGCCTTGCAAACCATCTCCCTGCACGGCAGGGTAAGCAACGATCGTGGCGACAGTCTTTATTTAGAAATGGTAGATGTGGATTTACAGCAGCTCAATCCCATACTTACCGCCTATGAAACCTCGATGGAAGGTTTTGCCAATATGTCGTTGCGCTCCAGTTCTATACTTCGCAAAGCCGCTGTATTTGGCACCGTCAGTATTGATGAATTTGTACTCGATGGCCAACCTTTAGGCGATGTTGTGCTCAGTAGTGACTATTCTACCGAGTTGAATCGCGCCGACTTGCTTGCTTCGGTGGTTAATAGCAGCGATACCCTGGTAGTCATTAGTGGTTATCTCGCCAAGCTGGATGCCGATCAGGAAATTGATTTGGACATACGCTTGGCCCATTCGCCTATCAATGCCCTGGAGAAAATATTGAAACCTGCCTTTGATGATGTTAGCGGCAAAGCAACCGCCGTTCTTAACCTCAAAGGCCGTTTGGATGGTCCGGTTTTAACCGGTTATGCAGATGTGGAAAGGGCACGTTTGCGGGTGGATTTTCTCAATCAATATTATAATGTCAACAAACGTTTGCTTTTCACCGAAACAGCAATCGACTTTAATAATGCAGAGTTAACTGATGATGCCGGTGGTATTGGCACAATCTCGGGGGTCATTCTTCACGAAAAATTCCGAAAAACCAGACTCAAAATGCGGTTAGATGCCCGCAATTTGCTTGTCCTCAATACGCCTGGCGATAGTCGTTCCAGTTATTTTGGCGTAGGTAAAATTACCGGTTATGCCACTTTCGAAGGTCCGATTTCGTTGGTCTCTATCAACATTATTGGCAGCACCGAACGTGGCACAAATTTTAGCATCCCGCTTGATGCAGAATACGACCGGGGGATTACCGACTTTATCACCTTTGTAAATAAATCCGACAGCACAGTGGAGACTACCACCACACAAAGTCTGGAACTTACTGGAGTTGACCTCAAAATGAACCTAACAGTTACACCTGAAGCAGATATCAATATCATTTTTGACCGTAAAACCGGAGATATCATTCGAGGTCGCGGAAATGCGGTAATTGAATTACAGGTGAATACGTTGGGTGAAATCAGCATGTTTGGCAATTACACTTTCGCCAGTGGTGATTATACCTTTACCCTGGCCAATATTGCCAACAAACGTTTCCGGATTACCGAAGGGAGCAGCATTCGTTGGAGCGGTGACCCTTACGATGCCCAATTGAGTTTGGATGCCGTATATCGTCAACGTGCGTCCGTTTCTCCCTTGCTTACGGCCAATTTACAAAGCTTAAACAGTACGAGTCGCAGTAGTCAGTACATGAATATTGATGCTTATCTCAAGCTCACCGGTTCCTTATTAAGTCCGAATATCGCCTTCCAGCTCAAAGTGCCATCCATCAACGAAAACGACCCTAACGACCCCGTAGCAGCTACCATACGGAATATCAACAACGACGAACAACGGCTCAACAATCAAGTAATTGCCTTGTTGGTAGCTGGTCAGTTTATTCCTGAAGATGCTGCAGTTGGTGGTGGTTTTGCGGCGAACTCGGGTATTAACTCTGTGAGTGAGGTTTTGTCGGCACAGTTTAGCAACCTTATATCTCCCTTGCTGGGTAATGTAAATGTAGGTGTTAATTTCAGGAACAATACCTTTGGTACTGCACTTACCGGAGCTGCACCGCCTGCTGAATCGCTAAACGACCTAAATGTTGCCGTGAATACCACCTTCTTCGACAACCGGGTGTTGGTAGATGGTAATTTTGGCAACTCCAGCCGGAATGCGACGCAAACCTTGGGTGGCGAAGTGACGGTTGAATACCTCGTCAATGCCGATGGCAGCTTCCGCATGAAAGCCTTCAACCGGCTCGACGACCGCATCATTTTCAGTCGCGACACCAACTACCGCCAGGGAATCGGTCTTTCTTACACCAAAAACTACAATACCGGTGAGGAGCTTAAAAACGATGCCACCCGTTGGTTACAGGACAGGTTTATTCGAAGAATTCCGTGGGCACCGGATAGTTGGAAAGGCAGTTTTTGAATCGAGGTGGTCAGAAGTTTCTGTCTGAAGAGAAAATTGGGACTTTCCAAATAGAAGTAGAAAAATGTGCTAATGTGGCGTTCGCTTCACTTCACTTTGGGAATGTGCTAATGTGCTAATGGAATTCAGCAAAACTGTATTGATTCTGTCCTATTTATCGAACCATGATGCTAAGTAACGCTTTGCTTCACTTAGCCGTGGCCTTACTCCTAGCTATTATTTTTGAAAGTATGCGCTGAATTTCACGCAGATTAGCTAAAAGTTCACCAGGTTTTGGGTAGTCGGGTGCACTTTCACAAAGTTCCAGATAAAAGGATGTCTCTTCCGCTTCTTTGCTGGCAACTTTCAATTTATGAATAAAATCAGTCCGACTTTCTGCAACCAGTGCTTCACGAACATTAGCTCCTATGCCGGTGCCACAGCCTATAAGTTGATTGGCAATGGCATACTTTTATTCTCTGTTAATACAGTAATATAGGCAATTACAGCTAAGGCAAAATCGAATGTTTTTTGCTGAACGAGACCAGACATGGTGATTGTTTACAGCTAAGTTAACTAGCCATTCTCCACTTTCTAAAAGTCAGTAGCTGAATGTAAAATACTTGCATAATTATCAAAACTTCTATAACATGCTAGTTACATGAAGTACTTGGGAGAATATTGTCAGCAATAGTGAAGGGAGTATCCAATAAACTGTGTCAACGGTTAATGTTTCATTTCATTGGAACTCCAGGGGGAATGGAAGGAGGCCGTAGGCCGACTGGAGTTTCCCCTGGAGTTCATCTTTTACTTGGATAGCCATTTGGTATAGCGTTCACCAAATTTATGTTCCATTTCGGCTTGCATACTTAAAAAATTGAATGCTTTTCTCTTCCAGGATTTCTCTGATTCCATCAAAATCAGGTATAGTTGCTTGGTTAGGGCTTTTTCGCTGATCCATGCTCCTTTGCTCTTTGTAACCTTTCTCAATACCCGATGTAAGGCTTCAACGGGGTTGGTAGTGTAAATCATCTTTCTGATGGGCTCAGAAAAATCCATAAATGCCATGAGCTCCTCCCAATCTGCTTGCCAAGAGTCGGCTATTTTTTCACCCATTCGGCCCCATTTATTTCTAAATTCATCCAGAGCCATTTGTGCCTGGTCTCTATTGGCGGCTGTGTATACCTTTCTAAGATCACTGCATAGGGGTCTTCGGTCTTTGTCAGCTACAAATCTTACGGAATTTCGGATTTTATGTACGATGCATCGTTGGACGATTGCACTTGGAAAAACAGTGCTTATAGCCTGTTTAAATCCTTTTAAGCCATCAATACAGATGAAAAAGATGTCTGACACCCCTCTGCGTCTCAAATCTTCTAATATCAAACCCCATTCATTAGCCGACTCTGTTGCAGATAGATAAATGCCAAGCACATCCCGATTCCCATCTATATCGATTCCATAGACAGAATACACACACTTCTCCAAATACACGCCATCTTGCTTCACACGATAGTGAATGCCATCCAGATACAAAATCACATAACAAGCTGCTAAGGGGCGCTGCTGCCATTCTAATACCGTTGGCATCACACGCTCCGTAACCAGGCTTATTGAACTCGTAGAATAGTCTATGCCATAAATCTTATGCAGCAGGTTATGTATATCCTCCACAGAATTCCCTTTTGCATACAAACTGATGATAATATCCTCTAGGCCACCTTTAAGCTCTTTCTTGCGCTTCTCCACAATAACCGGCTCAAAGCTGCCATTACGATCACGCGGCGATTGCAGGTCCAAGGTACCAGCCTCTGAACGAACTGATTTAGCAGTCTTGCCATTACGCCTGTTCCTAATCCCTTGTGCGGCCTCTTCGTCAATATGAGCATCCATCTCACCTTCTAAGGCAGCATTAACGATGCTCTGCAGAAGATCAGAAAAAATACCATCAGGACCCAACCACCGGTCACCACGCTTTAAGCCAGATTCAATCTTCTCTCGATAAACATCATCCGGTATGATGTCTCTTAATCTTGGACTCTTGTTTCTTTTCATGTCAACTAATTTAAAAATTGTCTGTAATTTTTAAGTTGACACACTTTTTTGGATGGTCTCATAGTGAAACGAAGCGAAACTAAATATTCATTCCATTTGTCAGAATCCACTCTAATTGGAGGCTCCCTTCAGCACATTCGCACATACTCAGGCGAGCCCTGCGAGCCGCCACATTAGCACATTTTATTTAACATTTCCGGGGACAAATCCAGCTCAACTACCTTCAATCTCTTCAAGCCCTAGCCTTTCAATATCTCATGCCCCATCTTATCCCGTTTGGTTTGGAGATAATCCTGGTTGTGTTTGTTGGCAGGGACTTCGAGGGCAACGTGGTCAACGATTTCAAGACCATAGCCCATCAATCCGGCACGTTTGGTTGGGTTATTCGACATCAGCTTCATTTTACGTACACCGAGGTCGCGTAAGATTTGAGCGCCAATGCCATAATCGCGTTCATCCATTTTAAAACCGAGGGCGAGGTTGGCCTGAACAGTATCCATACCTTGTTCCTGGAGTTTGTACGCTTTGAGTTTATTCAACAAACCTATACCGCGACCTTCCTGGTTCATGTATACAATTACACCCCGACCCGCTTTTTCGACCAAGCGCATGGCCGCATGCAGTTGTTCGCCACAATCGCAGCGGCAGGAACCAAAAATATCCCCGGTCATACAGCTTGAATGTACCCGAACCAGCACGGGTTCATCTTCGTTCCATTTGCCTTTTACCAGTGCCAGGTGTTCTTGGTCGTTGTTGGTTTGACGGAAAGCCATCAGTTGAAAGTCGCCGAAAGCGGTGGGCATTTCAACGGCGATTTCTCTTTTAATCAAACTTTCTTTGGCCAGCCGGTATTCGATTAAATCTTTAATAGATACCAGCCGCATATCGAAACGTTCAGCAACCTTTTTCAGGTCGGGCAAACGGGCCATGCTACCATCTTCGTTCATGATTTCGCAGATGACGCCAACGGCCGGAAAACCGGCGAGCCGGGCGAAATCAATTGCAGCTTCGGTATGACCGGAACGGCGTAACACACCGCCACGACGGGCTTTAAGTGGAAAAATATGACCCGGTTTTCCAAAATCTTCCGGTTTGGTTTCCGGATCAACGAGTGCTTGAATGGTCATCGCCCTGTCGTAGGCTGAAATACCCGTAGTGCAGCCCTTGCCTAACAAATCAATACTGATGGTGAATGGCGTTTCGTGAAGGGTTGTGTTTTTACCTACCATCAAATCCAATCCGAGCTCTTCACAGCGGTCTTCAATAATGGGCGCACAAATGAGTCCACGTCCGTGCGTAGCCATAAAATTAATCATTTCGGGCGTGGCGGCCGAGGCTGCTGCTAAAAAATCACCTTCATTTTCACGGTCCTCATCGTCGACTACTATGATGATTTTTCCGGCTTTAATGGCCTCAATGGCCGATTCTATGCTGTCGAGTTGGATAGCTTCCATAAAAAAATGCAGAAAATGCACGGCAAAGATACAAATTAAGCCCTGTGGCTATAATTTAGGCCCGCAACTTCCGTTAAAGCAACAAACCGGACTAACCTCAAAGCTTTTGCCTACCATGGCAAATTTTACAACAACTACTTCCACCTTTAAGTTTAATTCTGAGCTGATTGCTTATGGCTTTTTCGCCATCTTTCTGGCGGCCATACCGCTGTCGAAAGCGGTGGCCAGTATAGCCGAAGTATTGCTGATTATTAGTTGGTTTATCGGTTTTTCTGATGCCGAAATCCGGGTCAGGCGAATTGAGACCTTTAAAAGTGCCCCATTCATCTTTTTCTTTCCCACGCTGCTATTCATGTATTTTCTCGGCATGAGCTATACCAGCGACCTGCGTGAAGGTTGGTCGGAGATTAATATGAAGCACTATTTTTTCACTTTGCCCATCATTGCGGGTACTTTGCGTATGTCTCGCGACCAGTTGCGCTGGCTTTTCCTCAGTT
The DNA here is from genome assembly GCA_036787895.1 of Bacteroidota bacterium. Lineage (GTDB taxonomy): Bacteria > Bacteroidota > Bacteroidia > UBA7662 > UBA7662 > UBA7662. Next base: position 38,743 of record DAIQOK010000009.1, read on the forward strand.
TCGCGCTTGCCAATGTATTGGTAGCGGTAAGCATATATTATATAGTCGCTACCGATAATATTTTCCTCAAAGGCACGCCCAAAATTCCGAGTGCTTTCGAACAACGGCCTCGAGCCAGCCTGTTTTTGTGTTTCAGCATTTTCATATTTCTGGAATATCTCTACAGCAAATGGCGGGAATTGTCGAATGAAGCACGGACAACCTTACTCATATTCATGTTCATGACGCTAACCGCCTTGGTTTTGCTGAAAGGAAGAATTGGCCAATTAGGTTTAGTATTACTTACACCGGCCTTTATATTACTGTATGTGCAGAAATCACGTAAAAGATTTGGTCAGTGGTTGCTGACAATCGGGCTCACACTCCTTTTGGGGAGCACCATGTATTGGGGATTTGAAAGCGTACGACAACCCTTTAATGAAGCTTGGAATGAATATCTCGAAAGTCAGCAAGGTTATCCAAGTTCTGAGCCTACCTATTCTTCCATTGGTCAACGCATAGCCTTTTATCAGGAGTACCTGCCGTTGGTCCGTAATAACCTTTGGATAGGTGTAGGAACTGGCGATTTGATTCAAGCAGGGACACCGCTGTTTGAAGACCAGCCTCACAATATCCCCTTCCATAAACCACATAATCAGTTACTCGAAACAGCTGTCAAATTTGGCCTGCTGGGCTTGTTATTCTTCCTGAGTATGTGGTATCTAACACTGCGAAACGTTTACCCGGGTTTCCGCAAGCTCGCCTATTTGTTTAACTTGCTTTTATTCGTCAGTATGATGGCCGATTCAACTTTAGGTACTCAAGCTGGCATTACCTTTTTTATGGGCTTTAATGCGCTCTTCCTGGTGCGCCCCGACGAGCCGTTACTTAGTCAAACTGTGGGAGAGGACGTAAAAGGTCAGCGGGTAAAACAAAAACTCTGGCTGAATTAAGGGACTTTTTCAGCAGTATTGCTGTTCATCTCGTATGCAGTCACTTCACAACCGTCTCGCCGACGCCTCCAGTTTATACCTCCGGCAGCATGCCACCAACCCGGTTTATTGGCAACCTTGGGATGAACATATTTTGGAGTATGCCGGTAATCATGGAAAATTGCTACTTATTAGTATTGGCTATGCTGCTTGTCATTGGTGCCATGTGATGGAGCATGAATGTTTTGCAGATACCGAGGTTGCCGCTGTCATGAACAAGGACTTTGTGCCGATTAAAATTGATCGGGAAAGCCGGCCAGATTTGGATGCGCTTTATATGGATGCTTTGCAGCTGATGACAGGTCGCGGTGGCTGGCCACTTAACATCATCGCCTTACCCGACGGTCGACCGATTTACGGAGGCACCTTTTTCCCCAAAAAACAATGGTTAGCTGTCTTGAAGCAGATAAGTTCGCTTTGGGAAAATGAACCTCATCGTGTGTATGCTTATGCCGAACATATGCAAGGGGCTTTGCTTCAGCACCAACATTCGGCAGTGGTGGATTCAACACATTTACCTGATGCCAGCTTTTACGACCATGCCTTTTTGCCATTATCAGCCTCCTTTGATCCTCATTTTGGCGGATTATCGCCTGCTCCAAAATTTCCCATGCCGGTGGTATGGCGCTTCTGGTTAAAATACGGTGTACTTAGCAAAAGGCAGGAAGTCATCGATCAGGGCCTATTCACCCTTGAACGCATAGCAGCCGGCGGCATTTACGATCAACTTGGCGGCGGCTTTGCCCGTTACAGTGTTGACCCTTATTGGAAGGTACCCCATTTCGAAAAGATGTTGTACGACAATGCCCAATTGGTTACGTTGTATGCCGAAGCTTATCGCTTAACTAAAAATCCAAGATTTAAGGAGGTAGTGGTAGAAACATTGGCCTGGTGCAAAGCTGAACTAAGGCAATCGGATGGTGCTTACGCCGCAGCGTTGGATGCCGACAGCGAAGGGTTGGAAGGCAAATATTACGTTTGGACCGCAGCGGAAATGGCCAATAATTTGACCGACAAAGAAATGGCCCTAGCAGAAAGTTGGTTTGGGCTTAAGGAAGAAGCGTATTGGGAGGATGATTTACTGGTCTTACAACAGCTAAAAAAGCCTGACGAATTGGCTATTCTTTTTCAATACAGTCGATCGGAAGTAGAAACGCTTCAAGAACAGATTCGTCTAAAACTGCTTGATATTCGCCAAAAACGCCAGTCACCCGCCTGCGATACCAAACAGCTGTTGGGTTGGAATGCCATGCTCTTAGAAGCCCTGGCGGAAGCTTATGTCAGTTTAGCAGACGTCAATTACCTTCAGGATGCAACAGAATTGGCAAGGGCTTTGGAAGGTTTCAACCGGGAGGGACAATGGTACAGGGTGAAATATGAAGGAAACTGGAGTCAGCCTGCATTTAGCGAAGACCTGGTTTATTTGGCTCAGGCATTTTTCCGGCTTTATCAGGTAAGTAGCAACTCAAAATGGCTGGTTGAAAGTGAAAAATTGGTGGAACAACTGCGTCATTTTGTTGATCAGGAAACCGGACTTCTGTGTTTCGGTCAGGAAAAAACGCTTCATTGGCATATCGATAAAATAGAATTGGCCGACAATGTACAGCCATCGGCCAATAGTGTTTATGCCCATTTACTGTATCAGCTCGCCGCTATTCATGGCGACAGCGTTAGGAGAAATCAAGCACTTACATTGTTCCGACATGCCCTGCCGAAGCTTGATAAACACCTTCGTTTTTATGCCGGTTGGGGAAGTCTGGGTTTAGATATAGCTTACGACTCTGCCATAGTTACCCTGACTGGCGTTGAAGCTGAAGTGGCTTTTATAGAACTTTCAGGGAAATATTTGCCGGGTGAATATTTTATTTGGGCAAAGGATAAACCAAATTATCCCAGCCTAGTAGCCAACAGATATACAACAGAGTCATTGCGCATAGACCGCTGTATTTTCGGTCAATGTGAATTGCCTGTTACAAGCGTAGCTGCCTATGTCCACAGCTTACATTAAGTCTGTAGGTGTAAGTTAGCAGTATGTTTTACAACAGCCAGTGCTTCCAGAAAACTTACATCCTCTTCCAGGGCATTGCCTACGACCACTACATCAGCGCCAGCTGCATAGGCAGCTGCTGCCTGATCGGCATGCCGTATGCCGCCACCAACGATAATGGGTAACGCCACATTTTTACGCACAGAGCGAATGATGGTTCCAGGAACCGGGTGTAATGCCCCGCTTCCGGCATCCATATATATTAAACGTAGCCCCAACATCTCACCAGCTATGGCTGTACATGAAGCAATGTCGGGTTTATCGGCAGGAATTGGCGTTGTGTTGGATATGTAAGAAACAGTAGTTGGCCGACCGCCATCGATGAGCATATACGCTGTGGGCAATACCTGTATGCCTGCTTGTTTGAGTAATGGTGCCGCAACTACATGTGCGCCAATCAAAAACTCAGGATTCCGACCAGAAATAAGCGATAGCAGGAGTATGCCATCGGCTTGTTTCGATAATTGAGTAACAGCACCCGGGAATAGTATTGCAGGTATATCGGAAAGCTCACGAATGGTGGTCAAAACACTTTCTATGGCATCGTTGGTCAATAGACTTCCACCCACAAAAAAGTAGTCAGCTTGAGCCAAATGTGCTTTTTCGACCAGTGATTTTAAGGCGCGTTCTCCCGCTTTGTCAGGGTCAATCAATACAGCCAACTGTTTTTTACCAGCAGCGGCATTTTTTTCCATCAAATCGAGTAAGGATGACTTCATTCAAAAAAGGCGGCAGAATAGGTTAGACGCAGTGGTAAAAATAAGATAAAAGTCTGTGAGTGCGCATTTGCAGGATTAAATTTCACAAAACACACACTAAACATACACCTAAAAATGTTGGTTGCATTGGTTAAATTTATGCCATGTATTCACTGTTTCGCCTGATTTTACTTTTAAGCTGCTTCGGCATAATGTCGGTCGAAACCATGTCCCAGAGTCTGGTTTGGTCGCCGCTTACATCAACATTCAAGGGTTCGTTTCAGGCGAAAGTGCTGGCGGCAGATAAACAAGGCTACTACGTTTATCAATCTTCCGGCAGGGAACGAACTATTGACAAATTCAGCTACAACAATAATCTGATTTACAGCCATAAACTTCCGCTCGATGACAGAAGCATCGACATTGAAGAGCTGGTGGTAGAAAAAAATGGGGTAACTGCTTTTTTCTCCATCTACTCCCCTTCCCTTAAAAAACATGGCTTGTTTTACATTTACTTGCCTCATCAGGGAGAAGCCACAACACCTGCCACTTTATATGATCAACCGCTGATCAATAGTTCGGCTCGTTCCCGCTTTAAGGTGGTTCCCAGGCTAGATTTAAGCGGTTATAGTCTGTTGCACATCAATGAAAATAATGCCGAAAGTCTGGGTTTGGACGTTCGTTTTTATGATGCTGCCCTGAATGCAGAACTGCGCACCAATCTTTTTTTACCCCTGGAGAAAACACGTTATGAGGTGAGAGAAGTCATGCACGACCCGAACCACAACCTTCTCTTGTGGCTTTATGTTACCGATAAGGATAAACGGAACAGCGACCCCTCCAAATTTTATTATAAAATGGTGCGGGTTAATCGTAACACATTGGAACTGGAAGAAGCGAATTTGCGCGATAGTGTTTATTTTTTGAATGCTGTCCAGCCGGCTTTGGATGAACTTAACCAAAAAATCAAACTCGTTGGATTTTTTTCAGAAAAAGACAGAACAACCATCGCCGGCTCAGTAATCGCAACGGTTTCACTTGAACCTTTACAATTAGATACCATTGGTTTGGCTCGTTTTGACATGGAATTCAAGACCAAACTTATGGGTTACAAAAATGCGAACAAAAACAAAGAATTGGCCGATTATTACATCAAGGATGTAGTTGTTCGTTCTGACGGAGGCGCCTTATTGGTAGCCGAATCAAATTATCAGACCACCCAAACTTATGTGCAGTACAGTCAGGGTTTTCCAATTTACCGAGAAATCATATACTACCATTACGATGAAATAGTGGTAGTATCAGTGAATTCGGATGGCACCGTGGATTGGCGCCAAATTATCCCCAAAGCGCAAGTAAGCACCCAGCTAAGCCCCTATAACTCATTCATCAGCCTCGCCACCGAAAAGCACCTCAACCTGATTTTTAATGAAGAAGGTCGGAGTAAAAACGCAGTGGTCATGTATCGCATCAATACTCAAGGGGATGTTGTGCCCCGTATAATTCTAAGTCCGGAAACCGACGATGCAGCCATATTGCAAAGCGATGCCGCGGTAGTTGGTCCCAATGCCATGTTGATACCGGCAAGCAAACGTAAGAAAAAAGGGCTTTTCCGACTTACCTTTGAGACCTTATGATTTCGGCACTATTCCGCACCAACAATCCCCTACTGGCCTGGATTGCCACCTTATTGCTGGTCGTGATGTTGTTGCTCTTATCGGCCTATAATTCGGTTGAATTAACAACAATTAGTGGCAATAACCGGCTGTTCGATGCATTAAATCAGCTACCCACTTTTGCAAAACTTCTGCTCAATTTAATTTGTGTCCTTTCACCCGCGCTGCTGCTGAATGAACTAATAAAAACGCTCAAAATCAGTCGCGATGGGCATAATCTGTTCGCATTGGCCTATGTAATATGTGCTTTCAGCTTTTTAGAATGGACCAGCTTTAATCCTGCCTTGCTGGCAGGTGCTTGTTTCGCCCTTATTCTTCGCAATCTGATGATTGTAAGCAACAGCCCTCGGCAGTTACAATTACTTTTTGATGCTGGCCTGGTTGCCTCAATCTGTTTTCAGTTCTACAAACCTGCCATTGTATTATTTCCTGTGACCTTATTCGGCATATTATTGGGTGGTGTTTTTCGATTTCGCGCGCTTATCGTCTGGTTGTTAGGTTATATTACGCCGGTATACCTGGCTGGCGCCTGGCTGTATTTGACCGATCAATGGTCGGATATTTATGAGCTTATCCAATTGGATTTAAGTTTGGCAGATCCCATTCCTATGCTCAACGCTGGTCAGCAAATGGCCATCTCCTTATTGCTTGTCATGCTTGCCTTTGGTTTTTTATTGAGTTTCAGTTCGGCGAATCTGAAAACCAATAGTTTGAGAAATACCCAACGGTTGTTTTCCATACTGTTGGTTTGCGGTATACTCTCCGTGGTGTTTTTGCCAGGCGACAACCTATTTCTCATGAGTTTATTCGTACCAGTGGCCTCATTTTTTGTCGGACGTTTTCTTGAAAGTATTGGTCCGGGCTGGATGCTTGATCTCCTGATCTTAGGCTGGCTCGGAAGTTTAATTTGGGGTGTAGGATTTTTCTAAAAAGCTGCCGCCTTTTTTCCGAAATTTGCCGACAAATCCGCTGCTATGAAATTTGGTGTTGTTGTTTTCCCCGGCTCGAATTGTGATAGGGATACCTTATATGCTTTTGGTGAAATATTGGGTGCGCCAACTGTTGCCCTTTGGCACAAAGACACCGATTTACAGGGCGTTGATTTTGTGATATTACCGGGTGGCTTTTCTTATGGCGACTACCTGCGTTCAGGCGCTATTGCTCGATTTTCACCAATTATGGATGCCGTTATAGCCCACGCCAACAAGGGTGGTTATGTTATGGGTATTTGTAACGGCTTTCAGGTAATTACCGAAGCTAAACTGGTTCCGGGCGTTTTGTTGCATAACGAAAGCCGCAAATTCATCTGCAAAAACACCTTCATCAAAGCAGCCACAAACAATAGTTTACTGACCCGCGGACTAGCGCCTAATCAGGCACTGCAAATCCCTATCGCCCACGGTGAAGGCAACTATTATATTGGTGAAGACGGGCTCAAAAGTCTGCAGGACAACGACCAGATTCTCTTCCAATATTGTGATGCAAGCAGTGCTGTTACCGCTGAAGCCAACCCTAATGGCGCGCTCCACAATATTGCTGGCGTGACGAATAAAGGCCGCAATGTATTTGGCATGATGCCACATCCGGAGCGTGCTGCCGATCCTATTTTAGGCAATACCGACGGCTTAAAAATCCTTGAATCGATTTTACAAACCGTGGCCTAGTAGCCCTTTCAGCGCTGAATTAACAGCCTTTTTACTTCATTTCCGCACCGTAGCATATATAAGCCGGCAGCTAGGGTGTATATTTCTAGTGAGCTAGCGATTGTTCCCGCTTCCAGTTTTTGACTGAGTTGGATTTTTCCTTGCATATCATAAACCTCAGCCGATTGATCATAGGTTATTGGAACAGAAAATCGTAAGCTTAGCACATCGCTGGCCGGGTTGGGATACATCATAAATGCCGGCTTTTCGGTTTCGTTAACAGCCAAAGTAATATCTCTGAAAGTAGTGGTGAATGCAGACTCAAGCACCCATTGATCCGGGTCGGTTAGAATAGTCTGTATGGTGCCCTGTATGGGGAAAGTCTGGAGTTGAAAAAAGCCGGCTTGCAGGCGCATAGGTTCCCGGCGACCATCGGTAAATACCACCGTTATTGGATAGGGTAAATCAAATAAACCCAAAGGTGCATCGCTGCGATCGTAAAAACTAATGAGCAGCTCGTTGCCCCGCTGGTCCCAACTGAGGAAATAATCGGGAAAACCACTACCATAAATCCAGGCATTGATAAAACGGCTGAGTGAAACGCCTGTATATTGTTCCATCAGCATTCTAAATTCTTCGGTAGTGGCATTGCCAAAGCTGCGTTGGGCGAGATAATGTTGGAGTCCACCGAAAAAGAGGCTATCGCCGAGTAACCATCGCAGATTGTGCAGCACGAGCGCAGGTTTGCGGTAGGACAAATTGGTATTCAATACCCGGCTAAAATCGGCGCCGGCCGGGACATATACACTACCCGTTACGGCATTACTACGAACAGCGTTTATCCAACCATTGCGGATGGCTGCAGCAGCAGTCGCATCGAATACCTCCACAAATAAGGCTTCGGCATAGGTGGCAAATCCTTCGTTGAGCCAGATGTCACTGGGGGTGGCACAGGTTACATAGTCGCCAAACCATTGGTGTGCGGCTTCATGAATGATGACCTGCAAATTGTAAAACCCCATACCCGACAAGGTTTGGTGTTCCATGGCACCACTCATATTGGTCTGCGCATGTCCGTATTTTTCATCGGCAAAAGGATAAGTGCCCCACATCCTGCTGAGTTCCTGTAACACCCGCGGGGTGGTATCGAGCAGCGCTGCACTTGGTCCGTTTATGGGAAAGCTAAAATCAGTTACGGGCATGGCTGAAGTTCTACCCGGCAAAAGAACCTGTCGGTTGCTAATCACATAATCGCTGACCGACAAAGCCACCAAATAGTAGGCTATGGGATAGCGGCTTTGCCAATGCCAGCGCACTTTTTGGTTAGGAAGTGTATCTATATCGACCAACAAACCGTGTGAAGCTACCTTTTTGCCCAATCGGGTGGTAATCTGAAGATCGATGGAGTCGATTTTATCGCTTAGTTGCTGTTTAACCGGCAGCCAGTTCTTAGCCCAAAACAAACTTGAATGGGTAAACAAAGCAGGATGAATTCCTGCATTACTTAGCATCATACCCCGGCGGTTGGCTTGTTGCGGTGGCACTCCGCGATAATACACTTCACAACTGAAACTTTGACCGATGGGAAGGGCTGTCGGCAATGGCACCAAAATCACATCATTGGCATGATTAAAGTTCCGGTTTTGGCCATTGATTCGTATAGAATCGACGGTTAAGGCAGATGTCAACTCCAGCCAAAAGCTATCGAGGGACGCAAAAAGCGGTTTGGCCGTAACCGTCACCTTGCCCTGCACAAAAAGCAGGGTATCGTACAGTTCAAGTTGAATGTGGTAATGGGTGATGTCATAAACATCGGCAGTAACTGAGGTGCGGAATTCAGTTGCGCTGGTAAATCCTGTGGTACCTTGGCAATGGGGGTAGGGCTCGGTTTGGGCCGAGGCGATGACATTTATCAAGAGCAAAAACAGATGCCAAACAAATTTCATTCGCTGAAATTATTAATTTAGATGCTGAAAAACTAAGGAATAAAGACCAGCCACCTTACTGCTGTTGTCGAAAAGTTTTGGAGGAGATAGTACAGGATTATAACTTGGGTAATTATGTGAAGAATCTATTGACTATACTAGTTAAAACAAACCCAGTAAACCCTCCAAATCTGACTATTTATGCCAATCAAAGGTCAGCGCTCCACCAATCCCCACAGTGGTGACGCTTATGAGTTTCTTGAAACTGCCAAAGACACGAATGGAAGGTTCGTTAAGCTGAAAGCAACCATTTACAGTAAAGGGCAACTGGTTCCAAGGCACTTTCATGTTTATCAGGATGAAACATTTGAAGTTGTTTCGGGCCAACTTACTGTACTGTTAAACGGTGAAAAAAAACAATTGTCAGCTGGTGAAAAAATCACCCTGCCCAAAAACAAACCACATAACCACTATAATGACGAGGATGTTCCGGTAGTCTATCTCCATACCGTGACACCAGCCCTTGATTTTGACTACCTCATTGAGAACTTAGCAGGATTAGGCGCCGATGGAAAAGGCAAAAACGGAAAATTCGGGCTTATGCAGGAGTTAGTGACGCTGCGGTATCTCGACAGCAAATCCTTTCTGGCTGATATTCCTGTTCCGGTTCAAAAACTTCTCATGTATACGGTGGCGCCTTTAGGCCGTTTATTCGGCTATCGTGCCATTTACAAAAAATACTCTGGCGTAGAGAAATAATTATTCGAGCAACCTATCTAAATACCGCTTCTCCTAAAGTTTCCTCCGTTTATCTATAACCCCTTAACATTATGTCAACCCTTAAAACCAGCTATACCGGTCAGGATGTAATCAATTTCATTCAAACAACTGTAGAATCAGAGCAGAAGAAAGCAGATAGTCTGCGTTTGCTTGAATTGATGCAGGCCTGGTCGGGATTTGAACCAAAAATGTGGGGACCTACCATCATTGGTTTTGGCAATTACCACTACAAATACGCCAGCGGACACGAAGGTGATGCACCTATGCTTGGATTTTCTCCACGTAAGGCCGCCTTTTCCTTTTATGTGTATTCGCCCACCGAAAAGAGTGAGCAAATTTTACCTCAGTTGGGTAAATTTAAGATGGGCAAAGCCTGTATTTATGTCAACAAATTGGCAGATATCAAGCTTGATGTACTCGAAGAACTCTGTAGGGAATCCATCGATTACCTGAATACGCATTATGAATGTGGCTGCAGGGTCATGTAATTCAACCGTATTGGCTGGCCATCTTCACTTCAGTAATTTTCCGGCAAAAGCCATAGCTGCTTCGAAAGGATTTCGTTGGCCTGCTGCCACTTCCTGCTCTAATTGTTCATACCAGTCCAGCAAGGCAGGGTTGGCCGAACGGGCAAGCTCCAATTGATAGTGAATATGCTCGCGGAATTGAAGCACCGCCTGTTCTTTACGGCGTTGCAGAAAGTAGCCATTGGGTTTAACCAGCTCGAAATAACGACAAATGTTTTTCCAGACCTCAACTATGCCCTCGTTATTCAAGGCAGAGGCGAGCAACACTTCGGGTGTCCATTGTCCGGGGTGGGCTGGGAATAAATGGAGGGCATTGCGATAATCGGCAGCGGCAATTCTGGCTTTGGAGAGATTCTCGCCTTCAGCTTTGTTGATGACAAGCAAATCGGCCAATTCCATGATACCCCGTTTGATGCCTTGCAATTCGTCGCCGGCACCGGCCAACATAAGGAGCAGGAAGAAATCAACCATGCCATAAACTGCTGTTTCGCTTTGGCCTACACCCACAGTTTCGATAAGCAAAATGTCGTAGCCGGCGGCTTCACACAAGACCATAGCCTCCCAGCTATTTCGTGCCACACCTCCTAAGGTACTGCCGGCAGCTGTGGGCCGTATAAATGCGTTCAAGTCCTGCGACAAACGCTCCATGCGAGTTTTATCCCCCAAAATACTACCCCCAGAACGCCCCGAGCTCGGATCGATAGCCAATACTGCTACTTTATGTCCATCGGCAGTGAGCAAACTCCCAAAGCTGTCGATAAAAGTGCTTTTTCCAACGCCGGGCACGCCGGTTATGCCAATACGCAATGATTTACCACTAACTGGCATACAAAGCGCCAGCAATTCGGCCGAGGCAGCCTGATGTTGTTGTGCACGACTTTCCACCAAAGTAATGGCACGTGCCAGCGCTGCCCGGTTGCCGGCTTGCAGCTCTGCAAAAAGTGTTTTTACATCAGGTAGCTTCACGACCCCAAATTAAGGATGATTCACGGGAGTTACATAATAGAGGCGATCGATGATTATGGTATCTATTTGCCAGGAATTACTGTTCCATTCTTTGGGCAGTGATGAGGTGAGCTGCGCAAAATAAAAGGGTTGTTGTGGCATAGTAAACAAATAGCCGACAGGCTGCGAACTAAACGCCATCAGGTAGTTATAATCAAAATCCCGGCAATATAAGGTATCGGTTGAATGTAGCGGAGGTTGCAGCTCGTGTATACGCGACAAAAAAGGTTGAACAAGTTTTGGATAGAGATCCAATTCCTGTTTAAACAGCTGAGCTGCAGGTCGCATAAACTGAAGCAGATTAAGAAGTACGGCAAAAACCCAAATGGCCATCTGCCATTTTTTTACGGAAATCTCCGACCATAAAGCAGCCGTGAGCAAGAGAAATAAAGGGAAAACAGCACTCAATAAGCGTGTATCCAGGGGAATTTGGTTATCGATGGTTGATTTGGCGAGTACAAGCAAAATCACATATATCGCAGGGTAAACCAGCCACAATAGCCATAATCGGTTGTGCCCTAATGAACGCCGAGCCAATAGCAACCCAAAAAGTAGTGGCACGCTCCAGCCCAGCCAAAAAAGTAAGGTATCGGCTGCTTCCAACCAACTGTAATGTCCTGCAAAATCCCAAAACAGTTGTCGCGAACTTAGTTCATCGGCTACATACCTATTACGCAGGGTCCAAATCAAAAAAGGCAATAGCGCCAGCAGAGAAAAAATTAAAAAACGTCGGAATTTTTGTCGGATGGGCTCCCTTTCAAGGAGTAGCCAAAGTCCGAAAAACGGCAACAAAAAAAGACCGGAAAAACGCACCAATACCGATAAACCAGCTATTAGTCCAACGGCATACCAGCGCCAAGGTGATGCGTTTGACAAAGCCAACCTAATGGCAAGCAGAAAAAAACTGAGGTATAGGGCCTCAGACCAACTGTGACTATGAATAAGCCAAAAGGGTGTTGAAAACGGCAGTATTACCAGCAGAAAGTAGTCTAAACCGTTATTTATCGATGATTTTTGAATCAATGAAGCACACAAACGAATATTTATCAAAATCAAAAGCATCATACCTACAGTTGCTGACTGCAGTGGAGCAAGCCGGGTCATCCAGCTTATAACAGCAATAAACGCCGGGTAAAGTGGTCCATAATGCGTATCCGGCACCAGATATCCCCAGAAATAATTGTAAAAGCCCTTTCCCTCAAGCAAATGTTTAGCGCCATCGAGATAAAACAGACTGTCGTGAGTTAACACCAGCTCTCCCCTGCTCAGGAGGCTGAAAAGAACGGCCATTCCGAGGGCCCAAAGCCAGGAAAAACGTAAAAAACGTTTATCCCGCATCTTCCAATTGCTTCAGGATGTCGATAGCAGCCTGAGCGATCACGGTTCCCGGGCCAAAAATACCGGCTACCCCTGCTTTGTTCAGGAAGTCGTAATCCTGTTGCGGAATTACTCCACCGGCAACAACCAATATGTCAGGCCGTCCCAGTGCTTTTAATTCAGCAATAAGTTGAGGTACCAGGGTTTTGTGACCGGCAGCCAACGAAGAAGCTCCGACCACATGTACATCATTTTCGACAGCCTGGCGGGCGGTTTCGGCGGGGGTTTGGAAAAGCGGGCCAATGTCGACATCAAAACCCAGATCGGCAAAAGAGGTGGCAATCACTTTGGCGCCACGATCGTGCCCATCCTGACCCATTTTAGCAATGAGAATACGTGGGCGGCGGCCTTCGATGGTGGAAAATGCTTCCACCCTTTGACGGGCATTTTTAAAATCTTCGTCCATGCGGATTTCATTCGAATATACGCCCGAAATGGCACGTATGGTTGCTTTATATCTGCCGTACACCACTTCCAAAGCAGCTGATATCTCACCTAAAGTAGCCCGATGGCGCGCAGCTATTACCGCCAAATCCAACAAATTGCCCTGTCCGCTGCGTGCGGCTTCGGTTAAGGCATCCAGTGCGGCTTTTACTGCTTCCGAATTCCTTCTGGCCTTGATGTTATTTAGTCGCTCGATTTGCGACAAACGGACTGCCGCATTGTCCACTTCCCGGATTTCAATTTCCGTTTCGCGACCACTATTGTAACGATTTACGCCTACTATCACATCCTTTCCGCCATCAATTCGGGCTTGTTTACGTGCTGCGGCTTCCTCGATGCGCATTTTGGGTACGCCGGTTTCGATGGCTTTAGCCATGCCACCCAGTTTTTCAATTTCTTCGAGATGAGCCCAGGCTTTTTGCACCAGCTCATCGGTGAGGGCCTCCACATAATAACTTCCGCCCCAGGGATCAACCACTTTGGTGATATTAGTCTCGTCCTGCAAATATAATTGTGTATTGCGGGCAATACGTGCGCTAAAATCAGTCGGCAGGGCAATGGCTTCGTCGAGTGCATTGGTGTGTAACGACTGCGTATGCCCCAAAGCTGCAGCCAGGGCTTCAATACAGGTGCGGGCAACATTGTTGAAAGGATCTTGCTCGGTCAAACTCCAGCCTGAAGTTTGACAATGGGTGCGCAAAGCCAACGATTTGCTCTTTTTTGGTCCAAATTGCTGGACTAGCTTGGCCCACAATAGTCGAGCTGCGCGGAGTTTGGCAATCTCCATAAAATGGTTCATGCCAATAGCCCAGAAAAACGATAATCTGGGAGCAAAAGCATCGATATCGAGTCCGGCAGCCAGTCCGGTGCGTATATATTCCAGCCCATCGGCAAGGGTGTAGGCAAGTTCGAGATCGGCGGTGGCACCAGCTTCCTGCATGTGGTAGCCGCTGATGGAAATGCTGTTGAAACGCGGCATATTCCGGGCGGTATAACCAAAAATGTCGGCGATAATGCGCATGGACGAGGCGGGCGGATAGATATAGGTATTGCGCACCATGAATTCCTTGAGGATGTCGTTTTGGATGGTGCCACTAAGTTGTTCGGGACTCACCCCCTGCTCTTCAGCTGCAACGATGTAAAAGGCCATGATGGGCAAAACAGCGCCATTCATAGTCATACTTACACTCATTTCACCCAAGGGTATCTGATCGAAGAGGATTTTCATGTCCTCTACACTGTCGATGGCCACACCTGCTTTACCCACATCTCCTTCCACCCTCGGATGGTCGGAATCGTAGCCCCGATGGGTAGCCAGGTCGAAGGCTACCGACAAACCCTTCTGCCCTGCCGCCAGGTTGCGGCGATAAAAGGCATTGGATGCTTCGGCCGTGCTGAAACCGGCATATTGACGAATCGTCCACGGCCGTTTGACGTACATGGAAGCATAAGGACCACGCAAAAAAGGTACAATACCGGCGCCAAAGTGCATCTGTTGCAAATTGGCCACATCTTCAGCCACATAGGCCGACTGCAGTGGCAATTTTTCGGCCGTTTGCCATTCTTCCCGCTTTTCGGGATCGTAATAGTCCTGTTCGGGCGTTATGCGGTAACCGAGTTGGGTAAAATCAGGGAATTTCCGGCTCATGACAAAACGATTTGTTGAAATGCCTGCAAAGTCTCCAATAATGGCGAGCGCAGATGAATAAAATGCCGGATACCGGCCTGTTGATACCTCTCCATTTCAGCCTGCGGATAACCGGCCAAAACGAGTTCTGCCTTATCTCCCAACAACGAGCAGAAGTTCGGAACCAATGCCGGATAATCGACATCAGCGCCACAAAGGGCTATAATTTGTGCACCGCTATCTCTGGCTGCTTTTACACCTGCTTCAATACTTTCAAAGCCATTGTTTTCGATTATTTCATATCCGGCACAACTGAAAAAGTTGGCAATAAAGGTAGCTCTCGCCAAACGAATGGCGAGGTCGCCCATGGGGAGTAAAAATACTTTAGGCCGTTGTTTGGCTGCTGCAGTTTGCAGGCGAAGCGCTTCAAAATCGGCTGAAACCCGAAATCCGGCTGTTGGCCAACTGACGAGTTCAGCCGCTTGCTGATCGGGATATTGATTCACACCCACCAACACCTTCTTGCGATTGCCAACTGCCAGCGAGAGCTGTTGCCTATGTGTTTTCAACTGCTCCGGCAACCAACCATTTTGCCAGGCGGTTTCAAAACCTCCCTGGGCTTCAATGGTCTGGAAAAATGCCCAGGCCTGGTCTGACAACTGATCTGTCAGGGATTCGAGGTAATAACTACCGGCAGCCGGATCAACTACCCGGTCGAGGTAAGCTTCGTTTTTCAGCAATAGTTGAATGTTTCGACTCAGCTCAGCTCCGAAAGTTGTACCGCCATTTACGGGCAAATCAAAAGGCTGCAGCGCCAAGCCATGAACCCCACCCAATACCGCCGACATGGCTGCGGTGGTGAGTCGTAGAAGGTTGGTGTGTGGGTCGATGGCCGACAAAGGCGTGGCGGATGCCGAAGCCAAAATATTGGCTGCCGCTGTACAACTGTGCTGGGGTGAATAAGCAGCTACTAAACCCGACCAAAGGGTTCTGAAAGCTCTGAATTTTACAATTTCGGCAAAATAATCGGTACTCACGGCCAGCTCAAACTGCAGCGCAGGCGTTGCTTCGTCTATGCTTAATCCATCCGTCAGTAAACGCTTTAAATAGGCATTGCCCATAGCCAGAGCGATACCCAATTCCTGCACCAGACTGGCACCATTTTCCCGAAAACGGGCGGCATTAACGCTTATCGGCAAAAATGCAGGGAGATTTTGTTGGTAATTGCGCACCAAATCACCCAATGGCAATAACCTCCCTTCTTCTCCAAAACAACTGGCTGTGATGGGATCGTAGCCAGCACTGCCACGTATGGCTATGGCAGGAATTTCGAGCCGGTCGGCCCAGGCTTTCAACCAGCCGGCCAAAGGCACCGGATCAGTATTTCGGAAACAGAGAATGAGGTATTGAGGTAATAATTCTTCCGTCAGTGCGCCGAATTGCTGGGATTGACTGATGGGACCATCGAAAATAATCCCTTCCGTACCGTGCATAAGGGCATGCAGCACAGCTTTATTAGTAGTCGTAGCTTGGTCGATTACAAATCGTTCGAAGATAACCCAATCGTTGTGGTTGGCACGCAAACCTCTGCGATAAGGTAAATCACCTGGCAAATGTTGGGCAACTGACGCCGGCAAATCGGCTGCCGTATAATAAGGAGAAAGCCGAAGTCCGTCCTCGGTGGTGGTGCGGAGCTTGTCGATAGCTTCGCCCTTTAGCTCCTGTAAAACAGCAGCTTCCCACTGGGCATAGTCGGCAGCTTTAAAGTCTTTAAAAAGATCCATATCAGGCTCGGGCTTGGAGGTTGCTAAGATAGGGCAAGGCCAGAAATATTGGACTAAAAAGCGGTTGAATCCCCCATCCGAAGCACAATATGCCTGCTTTTATGTAGTTTCAGCAACTCATGTTGTATAAAACCGGATTTCTGCTGCTCCTTCTCTCCATTTGCTGGTCTTTGTCGGTGGTAAATGCCCAAACCCGTTTATTCAACACCGAATTAGACAATCCCCTGGCCGAAAAAGCGGTGGAATGGCAGCATATCGCCTTCATCGCTGAAGCACTGCAAAATGACTTTAAATCGGCATTGGCTGCTACAGACAGCGCACTCTTACTTTGGGATAAGTTGGGTGCGCAACCCGAAATCGCGAAACTAAATCGATATCGCGGACTTTTACTTGCCCGATTAAATAGATACTCCGAGGCCAAATTAGCTTTGTGTCGGGCTAAAAGTATGTTTGAGCAGCAAAAGGCCGTATATGGTTTGGCCCTCACCCATTACGAATGGGGCAGGGTTTGTTTGCTGGCCCGGGAGCTAGATTCGGCTCAATATTACACCCAAATTGCACTGTCATCCTGGCAACTTGAAAAACACGACAGCCGTTTGTTTCAGGCCAAAGTGCAATTACTTTACTTGTATGCCCGGCAATTTAACTTTCCCGATGCCGAACGATTGCAAGTTGAGCTCGATGAAAGTTTAATGCGTTTTCCCATCGATCGTTTGAAAAAGTTGGACTACTGGTATGTCAAACGCTATTTCAGCGAAAAAAAGCTGGATTGGTCGGCTTATGAGCAATATAACCACGAATACGTTGCACTTATTGCTGCCTTTGCGGCGGAAGGCAGTACGGTAGTCTCCTTTTACAGCCTGCTGGGTGAAAAAATTCCTCAGAATTAGTCTGAGCTAAAGTAGTCGTTGCATATTTCGCAGGGCTTGCATTTAATGTGCTCATGTGTTTATCCAGGTTCACTACAGACGAGTCGGCCTACGGCCTCCTTCCATTCCCTTTGGGCTTCAAAAGAGATAAAGTTTTAGACTTTTGACACAGTTTATTGGATACTTCGCATTGAGCGCAGCGAAATCAAGGGATTTGCTCCCATACCTGCCAAAATCAACCTATTTTATCACCCCCATTTTTAGCACTGCGAAACGCCACATCAGCACATTACTTCTCAACTTTCTCGTTTATTTGTGTAGTGAACTACCTTGCACATCTGTATTTATCGGGCGATGACCCGGCTTTGCGTTTGGGTAATTTTATTGCCGATCACCTCAAAAGCCGTCCGATTGGTTTTTACAGCCCCGATGTACAACGGGGAATTCGGCTACATCACGCCATTGATGGTTTTACCGATCAACACCCGGTAGTGGCTCAAAGTAAGGCTCGTTTGCAGCCCGAGTTCCGCAAATATGCACCTGTGATCGTTGATGTGTTTTACGATCATTTTCTGGCTAAAAAATGGGCCTTTTATCACGATCAAGCATTGACCGACTATGCCGCTTCAATTTACAAGGAAATGAAAAATCAGCACGACTTGTTGCCCCAGCGCGCTCAGGAAATGTTGCCTTATATGGAGCGCTACGATTGGCTCACCAACTATGCTCATATCGATGGTATTCGGCGGGTGATGAATGGCATGAGTCGCCGTGCTCGCTTTGACAGCGGCATGGAACGTGCTCCTGATGCCCTGGAAGCGCATATGGCTTCCTTTGATGCAGAATTCGACGCGTTTTTCCCCGAACTTCAACTTTTCGTAAACGATTTTATTGAACAAAACCCGGGATGAAGTACCGTTTATTATTTTTTTGTAGTTTATGGCTACTCGTTTTTACTCACTCACTTTCAGCGCAACAACTGGCAACGCCCTATGAACTGGGCAATGGCAATCAAAGCACAACCTACGAAGCCTGTATCAATTGGTACCGGCAACTCGACCGTAGCTATCCCAGCGTTCGAATGGATAGTGTGGGTTTGACTGATATTGGCCGACCACTTCATTTGGTAATGCTTGACGCAGATGCCGAATTCGCCCCGGAAAAAGCCCGAAAAAGAGGCAAAAACATCGTTTTCATCATCAATGGTATTCATCCAGGGGAGCCTGAAGGCATCGATGCCAGCATGCGACTGGCCCGCGAGCTGGTTGCCGACCCAGTTAAAAAAAACTGGCTAAAAAACACCATCGTGCTCATCATCCCGGTGTTTAATGTTGACGGCAGTATGCGCAGGAACAGTCACAGTCGCGCCAACCAAAACGGCCCCGAGGCCTATGGTTTCCGGGCCAACAGCCGTAATCTCGACCTCAACCGCGACTTCATTAAACTCGACAGCCGCAATACGCAGAGTCTGGTTGCAGCCATTCGCCGCTGGAACCCCGACTTATTGCTCGACACTCACACGACAAATGGTGCAGATTACCAGCATGTGATGACCTTAATTGAATCGCAAGTCGATAAAATGCAGCCAGAGGTCGGTAATTGGATGAAACAAAATTTCACCCCCCGCCTCTACGACCGCATGGAGCGGGCCGGTTTCCCGATGTGTCCTTACGTCAATACCGAAAGTGAACTGCCTGACTCGGGTATCCTTGGTTTTTTGGAAACACCCCGTTACAGTACGGGTTATGCCGCGCTGTTTCATACCGCCAGTTATGTACTCGAAACCCATATGCTCAAGCCCTACGATCAACGGGTTGCAGCAACTTACGCGCTTTTGACAATTTGTCTTGCCGAGATACAAACGCAAGGTCAAAGTCTGCAACAAGCCCGGTTGCGTGCGGCTAGCCAAACCGCAGCAGCATCTGCACTGCCTATTAACTGGAAGCTGAACAAGCAACAATTTGAGCTGATTCCTTTTCTCGGTTACGCGGCTACTTATAAAAACAGCGAAGTACATCAAAACCAGCGGCTGCAATATGATCGCAATCAGCCTTGGTCAAAAAAAATTCCGTTTTATAACCACTATATCAGTATCGACAGCGTAGCTAAACCCAAAGCTTACGTCATTTCCCAAGCCTGGCGGGAAGTAATTGAACGTTTGGAAATCAACCGTATTCCCTTTACCCGATTGGCAACTGATACCGTATTAGAGCTTAATTTTTACCTCATCACCGATTACCAAACGAGCCGCAGGCCTTACGAAGGCCATTATCTTCACCACAGCACCCAAATCCGGCAACTCCAGGCGGTTCACCAATACCGTCAGGGAGATATTGTAGTGTTTACCGGTCAGGGGCATGACCGCTTTATAATTGAAACTCTCGAGCCGCGCGCTGTAGACAGTTATTTCAATTGGGGCTTTTTCGATGGCATTTTGCAGCAGAAAGAGTATTTCAGCGCCTATGTGTATGAAGATACCGCAGCGGAGCTGTTGCGTAGCAACCCGGACTTAAAGCAGCGATTTGATAGCTGGAAAAGTAGCCAGGAGAGAGAACCCAGTCCAGCTGCGCAGCTTGACTGGATTTACCGCAACAGCCCAAATTTTGAAGGCACAGCGCAATTATATCCGGTGGGGATGTTGCATTGAATCACCTCTTAGTCTTTTTTTGATTTTACTCAGAAATTCCGGGGACATCCCGAGATAGGACGCAATGCGCTTTTGCGTCAGCCGTAATTCCAATCCCGGATACCTTTCCACAAACTTGAGGTACCTCGTTTCTGCATCCAGAGCAAGATTTTCAAGAATTCTATCCTGAAAACTCAGAAATGCTCTTTGGGTGAGTTTCAAATAGTAGGATTGCAAGTCGGGATAAACAGTAAAAAGATTTTCCAAATCGGCGTATTGGAAACAAAGTACGGTGCAGTCTTCTATGGCTTCCAGCTGAAGTTGTGCCGGCCGACCAGAGAGGAAAGTACCTAAATCGCTTATCCACCAGCCTTCGACTGCAAATTGTAAGAGTTGTTCACTCCCTGACTGATCGGTGGCAAAGGCGACAACGGCGCCTTGCAAAACATAATAGGTCCGACGGTAAACAGAGCCTTGAGCCAGCAAAAGCTGACCTTTTTTAAACTTTAGTTGCTGAGCAGCGGCCAGCCAGCCAACATAGGCTGCCTTTGAGACAGGACTAAGCTGCTGAACACTGGCGTGAAGTTCGGGATACATTGGTGTAGTTAGCTGGTTGCTCTGGGGCATAATCTTGAACTGGTTCAAGGTAATTTGGTGAACTACTTCATTTCCGGATCGACTAAGGAGATGGAGTTTTGCATCTACTTAAAAACAAGTATATGCTTAAAAATTCCATCAGCAAAAATCAAAATTTGTCTGTTTTCGATGCCGAAGGTACAGCGCTCCACTGGATGTCGCTTTTTCTCCGCATAACACTGGCGCTGGTATTTTTCCCCCATGGTGCACAAATGTTATTGGGCTGGTTTGGTGGCGGCGGCTTTGCCGCCACCATGAATTTCTTGACTGAAAATGCGGGGCTGCCTTGGCTTGCCGGGTTAACGGTCATCTTACTGCAATCAGTAGGCTCGATTGGTCTTGCACTGGGTATATTCAGTCGTTTACTGGCACTGAGCTTCATAGTTATTCTTATTGGCATGGTACTGACCAGCCATTTAGACCACGGTTTTTTCATGAACTGGTATGGCAAGCAAGCAGGTGAAGGCTATGAATTTCATTTGCTTGCCATCGGAATGAGCATGGCTTTGCTTATTGGTGGTGGTGGTAAATATGCCATCAGTCGTAAAACGATATTCTCTTGAATTCGCATTCAACCCAATGAAACCCCTTTTGATGCTGGTCTTGGGCAGTCTATTGACTGCTCAAGTTATTTTTGCCCAACCTTTGCCAGTTGAGCTGGTTAGCAACGCCAATTCACTTTGGTATGCACATACTTTTCAAAAATTTTTTGGTAAACAACAGCGGTTTGGGATAAGTCATACAACATCGGGTATTATTCCTGTGAATGGGAATCAGCCAGCCGAATGGATGAGCCAACATTATGTCAATTGGATAATCAAACAGGGTATTCGTTTAGATATTGGCAGCTTTTACGCCTCTAAACCTGGCATTCAAGCGAGCTTAGGGGTGCAATTTTCGAGATTTCGTTCTAACTACGGACTGCTGCTCAAGGTCAGAGCCGACCCCAATGGTTTTCGTACACGGGAGTTATTTGGATTTGGTGAATTCAAACCGCGAATAAACACCCAAATTAGATTGTACAGTCGCTGGCAATTCATGTACAATGCTACACAACAACTGCATAATAGAAGTTACCAATATTTCCGTTTAGGAATGCACTACAGAACTTCCGATTTTGGGCTGGCCTATCTGCACGATGTTTATGGAAATTCGAAACAGCATTTTGGCCAAAAAGGACTTTATGTGAGGCACGTCTTCAACTAAAAATGGCTGTCATTGCTTATTTTTGACCAGTAGTGCCAGCACAAAAAAATAAACTGCTCTTTAACTTCTGGCTGAAATGGCCTGTCATTCTGGCCTTGCTTTCAGTCGCCAGTGGATCAGCTTCGGCTATTTTTTTGCTGTCGCTCGATGCTGTGGGCAAGCTTCGTGAAAACAACTTGTGGCTCATCGGCTTACTTCCACTGGCTGGATGGGTAATCGGCTGGGTATATCACAAATATGGCGGTGCAGCGAATCATGGCAGTGAATTGTTGTTCGAAGCTTATCATCGCCCACAAAAATCAATTCCATGTATTACCGCCCCTCTCGTTTTTATTGGCACCCTGATTACCCACTTATTCGGTGGTTCAGCCGGTAGAGAAGGCACGGCAGTACAGATGTCGGGTGCGTTCGCGGATTTTTTCAGTCGGCGGTTTGCCTTTTCAAAAGTCGACCGACAGCTGCTTATTTTATGTGGCATCAGCGGTGGATTTGCGGCTGTTTTTGGTACGCCCTGGGCTGGTGCCGTGTTTGCTCTGGAGGTAATGGCACTCAAAAAAAGACGCTTGATCTTGGTGCTTCCTGTGATTATTTCGGCCTGGCTGGCCCACGCGGTTTGTATGGCCTGGCCGGTAACGCACAGTCATTATGCTGCAGGCGTATTGCCCGGTTGGAGTGCCGAAACCACCCTTTGGGTAGCATTAACCGGTATTTTAAGCGGATTGACGGCCTTGACTTTTGTGTATTTCGCCCACTTTTTCAAAAGCTTATTTCAATACATTAATTTCCCTCCTTTCCGACCATTGGTTGGTGGTGCCGTGCTGGCGTTGTTGTTTTTGATTCCAGGCACCTTGAAATACGCTGGCTTAGGCTTGCCCATAATTTCGGCTGCCTTCTCTGAAAATTTATTGCCCTGGGATTTTGTACTTAAACTGCTCTTCACCGCATTTACACTCGGCGCAGCCTTCAAGGGTGGAGAAGTTACCCCACTCTTTTTTATGGGGGCAGCATTAGGTAATACACTTGCATTATTTTTTCCTTTACCCCTACCGTTTCTGGCAGCCTTGGGATTTGTGGCCGTTTTTGCGGGCGCAACCAATACACCCTTAGCTTGCTGGGTAATGGGCATGGAGCTCTTCGGCTGGGAATATGGATTGTGGTTAGGCCTGGCCTGTGGCGCAGCCTATTGGGCATCGGGACATCGAAGCATTTACACCAGTCAGCCACTTTCACCAGTCAGAAGATATATGAGGCATAAACAAATACTGCGACAAAGGACCAAACGTTCTTGAGTTTACATTTACCCTGTACCCAAAAGATTTGAAACCCATGACAAATCGAAATCAACAGCTTTCTCTGGTCGATCCGATAGATAACCAACAATTTTTAGCCCGGTTGCAGCAACTTCAGCCCGACAGTAGGCCACTTTGGGGAAAGATGACGGTAAACCAGATGTTGCGGCATTGCCTCCTGCCTTTAGAGCTGGCTGCCGGCGAACGAACCATAGCTGTCAATCGTTTTTTAGCCTTTTTTGGGCCTATTAGCAAATTGTTCTTTACCAAACAGCGCAAATTTGGCAAAAACCTGCCAACCGCGCCGGGATTGGTCATTCGTAGTCAACCTGATTTTGAAATCACCCGAAATGCTGTTGCTCAAAAAGTAGCTCATTTCGGCCGTTTAGGGATGGCAGCATACAGCACCCTACCTCATCCACTCTTTGGTAGAATGAAGCCCGAAGAATGGAATATGTTACAAAGTAAACATCTCGATCACCACCTCCGACAATTTGGCGTTTAGATCCAGTTTGGTTCCTCTTAGCCAAAAAAGCCTGATAATTAAGCGTTTTATAATTAAAATTACCCATGAAACTTCATCTCTGCCTCTGTTTGGGCTTACTCCTGACCATCTCAATCCAGGCCCAGGATTTTAGTGCCAGGGTGGTTGATCCCCAGGGAAAAGGCATCGCCTTCGCCAACATTGGCATAGTCGGTACAAGCCGGGGTACGGTGAGCGACAAAGATGGCTATTTCAACTGGCCTCAAGCCATGATGAGCGATGAGGAGCGTGTCAGAATTAGTGCCATCGGTTATGCCGACCGCAATTTCAGCGGTTTTGATTTTTATGCGCAAGTGGGCAAATCAGAACAATTTGTGTTGCAAACGCGGGTGTATCAGATGCCTACGGTAGATATTTTGAGTAATAAGGGTACGGTAAAACTTATCGGCTATCCCCCCAAAGATCTAACCGCTAATTATCGCGTCAATACTTCCCTTGCGGGTTCTGAAATTGGCATTAAGGTGAAAGCCCCCAAAGGTCCTTATGCCATCCGAAAATTTGCCATACATGTGGCCGAAATCAAACGCGATTACATCAACTTCAGACTCAATTTCTACGAATACCGGGGCGATACCATTGGTGAGCGCATCAATACCAAAAACATATTGTTGCAACTGCATCAAAATGGCATGAATACCTTCGATTTAAGCAGCTACAACCTCAGTACCGAGGGCGATGTTTTTGTTTCGCTGGAGTATATCGATTATAACTCGACTGCCAATTTACTCCTGCAATGTAATCTTACCGGTGGTACGGTTTGGTACAAACAAGGGGTACAAAACGACTGGCAAAGGTTAAAACGGGAAGATGCCGGCGGTTTACGTATCGCACCTTGTTACCAGATAGAGGTCTTATATTGAGCCAAAAACCAAAACTAATGTCTAAAATCTTGCTTGTATTGTGTTTCGGACTGCTATTCGCTTTTCATCAGCAAGGGCTGGCTCAGCAATACGATTCCACCTATGCCGCTCAACTGGGAGCCGACGACTACGGAATGAAAACTTACGTCATAGCCTTCCTCAAAACCGGCCCCAACCGCTCCAGCGATCCTGAAGTCCGCAAAAAACTTCAGCAAGGTCATATGGACAACATCATTCGTATGGCCGAAAACGGCGATTTACTACTGGCAGGTCCCTTTTTGGATACCGGCAGTTTAAGAGGTATCTACATTTTTAATGTCAGAACTATTGAAGAAGCCCGCCTACTCACCGAAACCGACCCGGCCATTCAGGCTGGCTCGTTGGTAATGGAACTCAAAAAATGGTATGGACCGGCTGCCCTGATGGAAATTGCCACACTCAATAAAAAAGCCACCCGCCAAACCATAGGTGGTAAATAATACTGCATCTCCCTTATGAAAAAACTGATCCTCTACGCTTCAATGCTAATATTAACCGCTTGTGGTATGGCCACCGGCTATTTTAATGCCCCCAACAACGGACCATACAGCACCCAGGAAGTGGTAGCATATCTCCGAAAATTAGGCATTCAACGTAGTGAAATCTACAGCTTCAATACAGATGCTTATCACCGCACTGCCCTTAAACTGAAAAAAGGCATACCGGAAGCTGAAATATTTAACAGTCAGGGAGAGGCATTGCGCTGGCCCAGAGCACGTTTTTCCTTAGCTACCCGACTTCAGAAAGTGCTCAAAAATTATCCGGATAAAATGCCAGCCGTCGACAAAAACAACAAACGTCAGCTGCAATTTTTGTTCAATCAGCTTCATGACATCAGCGGTAAAAAAAGTCGTCCCGACGCTATAGGCAATTATGATTTGCACCTGGTGATTTATTTCAGTCTGAACAGCGAAACCCCGGGTGATGAACTGCTCAAATACTGCAATGAATTACTTCAAAACAATCTCCGTCCACGGATGAAAGTGTATTTCGTGAGTATGGATCAGCAGTTTTGGTGGCAGGGAACTATACAAGAAGAAATACAGGTAGAGGACGAACCACTTAGTCCTTGAATAGCGCAGGGTTTTAAACCAACTTACTTAATGCCCGACGATCAAGTTTGCCATTTTCTAGCAGTGGAAGTCGGTCGATGGCCAAAATAGCCCGGGGTGCCCAGGCAAGCGGTAAGCTGGCTTTCAATAAGCGAAGACAATTTACCCGCTCATGTTCAGCCGGAACCTCACCCGTTACCCATAAGGCTATCGATTCGCCATAACGCGAATCAGGCATGCGGCTGAGTGCAAATTCGCGGTTTCGTAGAAAATCTATGCTACTTTCTGAGACGATTAATGCTGCCAAAGCCGTTTCCACTTCTTCGAGCATGACTTTGATGCCACCGCTGTTCACCACATGATCGTAACGACCGCGCCACACAAACTGCCGATCATTCAGCAGCTCAACCACATCATTACTCACCACCCATTCTCCGGAAGTAGCCGGCCCTTGTATGCACAAACACTGGCGTTCATCCAGCTTGATCTTGATGCCATCAAGCACCGTATAAGCAATTTCGGGGGATGGGCCATTTACCCGGCGCAAGGCAATATGACTCACCGTTTCGGTCATGCCAAAACCCTGGTAAATGGGCGTTTTAACGTGAAAAAGTTGCGTTTTCAGTATTGCGGGCAAATCGGCACCACCCAAAAGTATGCAACCAAAGCTGGACAATTGTTGTGCTTCGATTATCCGACTCAATTGTGCCGGCACCATCACGGCGAAATCGTAAAAAGCTAAGTTGGTATGGTCGGGGAAGATGTTATTTGCCGGCCGAATATCCAGCGTTAAGCTAGAGATCATTGCCCGAACCAACATCATCTTACCCGCAATAAATCGGGCGCTAAGCGGCAATAAAGCACGCTGACCTGAATTAAAATGGAAAAAATCGGCTGTAGCCCGCGCACTGGCCATGAGCTGACTTTTTTGTAAAGAAATGGTTTTCGGGAGACCTGTAGAGCCGGAAGTTTGCGCTGTAATTGTTGTGGTCCCTTCATCAAACCACGACTCCAAAAAAGCGATGACTGCTTGCTTTTCTTCCGTTGCCAGATTGGCTAAAATCTCCTCCACCAAAAAACGGCGCTGAGAAAAATCAGTCGCAGTAAACAAATGGCCATTGAGATCCAGCTTATTCATAAATTATCCCGAAAGCCCTGAAGCTGCCAGCTATTTTGAGGCTGGTAAGACAAACGCCCGGATTTTACGGAGAGTGGTCCATCAAAATTATTGATAAACACCCCGCCTGTACCCAGTCCTTGTGGCAGAATATTGCCTAAAGTGGCTGTCCACTGAGCAATAGCGTTGAGGCCGATATTAGACTCAAGCGCTGAGGTGACCCACCATCGAATGTTCAAGTTATTGGCTTGACTGATCCACTGTTCGCTGGCTTCGAAACCACCCAATAAAGTGGGTTTGAGGATGATAAAAGCGGGTTGGACAGCTTGAAGCAAGGCATGTTGTTCGGCTGCTTCAAAAATTCCGATCAACTCTTCGTCCAGCGCAATGGGTATGGGCGTTGTTCTGCATAAACTGGCCATAGCCTGCAGCTGACCGGCACGGATGGGCTGTTCGATGCTATGAATATCGTGTTTAGCTAAAATTTCCAGTTTCTGGCGGGCCTCTTCCGGCGTCCATGCGCCGTTGGCATCCAAACGAAGTTCCAGATCAGCGGCGGGAAAACTGCTGCGGATATCGGTCAGCAACTCCACTTCCTGTTCAAAATCGATGGCGCCCACTTTCAGTTTAAGGCAGCTGAAGCCATCAGTGATTTTATCGGCAATTTGCCTTTCCATCTCCCGGGCGCTACCCATCCAGATAAGGCCATTGATGTCGATGGGCGTTGCTCCGGTGGTGAAGCTGGAAGGAAATAAAACCATTTCTCCCCCCTGGGTATAATCGAGCAAGGCCATTTCGAAGCCGAAACGCATGCTGGGGTAATCGGCCAGACTTTCTTCAAAAACGGCCCACTGACCGGCATTAAACTGTTCGCAAAGCCGGGTAAGGCGACTGCCAAAATCGGGGCGGTCGTCGTAACTTAATCCTTTCAGCGGACCACATTCTCCCCGGCCTGTTTTGCCATTTTCATCTTCCACCACCACCATCCACGAAATTTTGTCGTGCAAAACACCCCGTGATGTGCCCCCGGGCTTTTTAAATGTCAAACGGTAAGGAAAAACGCGGGCGGTGAGCTGTTCGGGCAAGGTCATGAAAAGGGATAAAAAAGCAGGGCCAGTAAAGTTAACAACAAGGTACGCAGGGCGGTTTGTTTCAAAAAGGGATCATAATCGGCCAGGTTTTTCACTTTTAAGACCTGAGAAAGGGTATGCAAGTGTAACAAACCCGCAAATGCAGCTGCGAAAAACAAACCTTTATAACCGAAAAAAAAGCTGTAGCCGAAAATAGAAAAAACCGAAACAATGACGACTGCCGAGTGGTAACGGCGAGCGATTAATCCACCAAAACGGGCCGGGATGGTCTTTTTTCCGGCAGCCAGATCCGATTCCCGGTCGCGCATATTGTTCAGATTCAGCACCGCCACCGAAAATCCACCCATCCCCAAAGCCGGCCAAATCAGCGAAAAGTTGAGCCGGTGACTATGCAAATAATAAGTACCCAAAACGGCGGTAAAGCCAAAAAACAGCAATACACTCAAATCGCCCAAACCGGCATAACCGTAAGGTTTTTTTCCGGCTGTATAGGTTATTGCCGCCAAAATCGACACCAAACCCAAACTCAAAAATCCGAGCATACTGCTGAGCGATTGCCCATGTAAACCCAACACAATCAAACTTACCCCCGAAATCAGCGATAAAATTCCAAAGAGCCAGATGGCAACCTTCATTTGGCCCAGCGAAATTTTGCCACTGGCCACCATCCGGTCCGGACCAATACGCCCCGCCAGATCGGCCCCATTCTGGGCATCGCCATAATCGTTGGCGAGATTGCTCAGCATCTGTAAAAGTGTAGCGGTAAGCAAAGCTAACAGGGTGACCACCGGTCGGTGCGTGTTCTGGTACAAAGCCAGCACACTGCCCATGCCAATACACGACAGGGCTAAGGGCAAGGTTCTCAGGCGCAGGGCATTCAGCCAGGTTTTAATTTCAAATTTCAAATTCAAAATGGAAAATTGAGAGGTTGAACAAATTAATTCCGTTCAAGAGAGATGCGAAATTAAGGGAGTACTGATTGAAATAATTCCGGTTTATGCGTGATGAGATTAATAAAATTATTGGTGAAGTTCTGCTTTTCAATTGAAATGACATCAGAAATGCAACTTCAATTCCTGATGCTAATTCGAATCTCGTCAAATAATGTCAGCAGGAACTTATTACAATCATTTTGGAGTTTGGATAGATCAATTTTCAGCGTTTTAATTCAAAAATTAGGATAGCTTCAACCCTATCTTTGCCATCCATGATTCACTTCAGCAAACACACCCTCTCCAACGGCCTGCGCCTCTTAGTTCATGAAAACCACCACACCCAATTGGCGGCGGTGAATTTGGTGTACGATGTTGGTGCGCGCGATGAAGATCCTGACCGCACCGGCTTCGCACATTTGTTCGAACACCTCATGTTCGGTGGTTCGGTCAATATACCCAATTACGACGAGGTGGCCCAACAATTAGGAGCCGAAAACAACGCCTTCACCAATAACGATATCACCAATTATTACCTCAGTTTTCCGGCGAACAATCTCGAAACGGCCTTTTGGCTGGAGAGCGACCGCATGTTTCAGCTCGATTTCAGCGAACGCAGCCTCGAAGTGCAACGGCAAGTGGTGATTGAGGAGTTCAAACAACGTTACCTCAACCAGCCCTATGGTGATGTGTGGCTCAAACTCCGCCCCTTAGCCTACCACCAGCACCCTTACCAATGGGCCACCATCGGTAAAAACATACAACATATCGAAGAAGCGAGTCTGGAAGATGTAAAAGCCTTTTTTTACAAACATTACCGCCCCAACAACTGCATTCTTTCGGTAGCCGGAAATGTAAATACAGCCGAGGTAATTCGCCTGGCCGAAAAGTGGTTTGGTCCCATACCAGCCGGTAACCGTCCGCCGCGTCAACTCCCGGTAGAGCCCCCACAAACCGAAGCACGCAGCATGAAGGTAACTGCGCCGGTGCCGGTAGATGCTTTTTATGTAGCCTACCCCATGCCGGGCAGGCGGGAAGCGGGTTATGCGGCCTGCGATTTGTTGAGTGATGTTTTGTCGCGTGGCAAATCGGCCCGTTTGTACCGCAGTCTGGTGAAAGAGCTCAAACTCTGCACCAGCGTAAACGCCTATATCACCGGCGATCAGGATCCGGGTTTGTTTGTCGTTACCGGCAATCTGGTCAAGGGCGTTACCCACGATGCAGCACTCGAAGCCATTCAGAAGGAACTCGATTTGCTTAAAAAAGAGCTGATTTCAGACCAGGAACTACAAAAACTCCGCAACAATGTGGAGTCGATTATGGTGTATGCCGAAACCAATGTGCTCAACGTAGCCATGAACCTCGGTTATTATGAATTATTGGGTGATGCCAACCTCCTGAATCAGGAAGTGACCCGCTATACCGCCATTACCGCTGAAGACCTCCGTGCGCAAGCCGCATACATTTTCCAGGCCCAGCAAGCCAATACCCTTTACTACCATGCTGAATAATATACTCGATAGAAGTCAGGCCCCTGCCTTACGCGATTTTGTGGCCTTCGACATACAAGCCCCCATCGCCCACACCCTCGCCGAAGTACCCGTTTTTGTCCTGGAGGCTGGCGAACAGGAGGTAATGCGCATCGATTTGAGCTTTGCCGCCGGCAGCTGGCAGGAAAACAAGGCCCTGGTTTCTTCCCTCACCAACCGCATGCTACAGGAAGGCACCCAACAACGTAGTGGTAAAGCCGTAGCCGATTTTTTCGACTTCTACGGCGCCCATCTGCAATACGACGCCAATGCCGACCGCTCATCGGTAAGTTTGTATTGCCTGAGCAAACATATTGCGTTGCTGCTCCCGGTTTTGTTCGAGCTGGTTTTTGAACCCGCCTTTCCCGAGCAGGAGCTGCAAACTACTTTGATGAACAGTCGACAGCAATTGCTGGTGGAGCAGGAAAAAGTTGTTTTTCTCGCACGCAGAGCTTTTAATGCAGCCCTTTTTGGCGAAAACCACCCTTATGGCCGTAGCAGCAGCGATGAAGCTTATGCCGCCATCATTCGGGAAGATTTGGTGGCTTTCCACCGCAATTTTTACACCCGCGACCGCCTCAGCATCACCCTTTGCGGCAAGCATACCGCCCTGGCTTTGCCCCAACTCGAAAAGCTACTTGCCCACATCCCTACGAATGTAGTCTCACCCAAGAAGGCAGTTTTTACCGCAGCCAACCCAAGCGGTCGTATTCATATTCCGAAAGCCGATGCGGTTCAATTCGGACTACGTTTAGGCAAACGCATCATCGGTAAAAATCATCCCGATTATCACGGCCTGAAAATCCTGAATACCATATTTGGTGGCTATTTTGGCTCGCGTTTGATGAGCAACATACGCGAGGACAAAGGTTTTACCTACGGCATAGGCTCGGCTGTGGTGAGTTATGCCAACGACGCTGTATTTACCATTGCCACCGAAGTTGGGAAAGATGTAGCCGAAGCTGCCTTAACCGAAATTCGTTTTGAAATGGACAAAATCCGGCGCGAGTTGATTCCGCAGTCAGAATTGGACAAGGTGCGTAGCTACTTGCAAGGGGTGTATATGAGTAGTTTCGATGGTCCGTTTTCATTGATCGATCGCTTTTTGGATGTGTATCATTTCGGGCTCGATTACAGTTACTACCACAATCACCTCAAAACGGTACAGACTATCACACCGGAAGCGTTACAAGCGCTGGCAATAACCTACTTCGATCCGGAAAGTCTGGTGACCGTGGTTGCCGGTAGCTGACCATGCGGGTTTAGACATCCATCAGCTGACGGATTGGGTTTAGCTGGCCCTGGGCCAAGGTTTAGACAGCATGCGGCTGGGTTTAGCGGCTGCGCTGGGTAGATCGGGTTTTTTGTGAAAGCGCTTGATCTCTGCAAAAAAGCCGGTCCATAGGTAAGGTCAACCTTAACTGAACGCAGTGAAAAGCAAAAAAATCTATACTAAGAGGTGAAGCCGAAGCAAAACCCGTGGCCAAGCCGCTTCTAACCTGAGCGCATCGAATCTAAACCAGAGGCGAAGCCGAAGCATTCCAATTCTTAAAAAAAAGCAGCACCTTCGCTGTAGGAACTACTATGTCGTTTGAGATTAAGTTACAGCAATTCGAAGGTCCCTTCGACCTCCTCCTTTTTTTCATCGAAAGGGACGAATTGGACATATACGACATCCCCATCGCCGGCATCACCAACGACTTCCTCGACTACATCCACCAAATGAATGAGTTGAATATGGAAGTGGCGAGTGAATTCATTTTGGTAGCTGCCACACTCATGCGCATCAAGGCTAAAATGTTGCTACCTCGCAAGGAAGTTGACGAAGCCGGCAACGAAATCGACCCGCGTGAAGACCTGGTGGCACGGCTCATTGAATACAAAAAATACAAATCCATACTCGCCGAAATGGCTGCGCTCGAAGGAGAACAACTCCTGCGCGAAAAACGTGGCAACGTACAGGCCGAATTGGAAGCTTTACAGGCACAACTTGGCGCAGAACAAGAGTTATTGTCGGTTGATTTGTACCAACTGATCAAGGCCTTTTCCAAAGTCATTCATCGCTACGACGTACGGGAAAATGCGCCTAAACATGTGGTCGTCCGGTATCCGTATACCATCGAAGAACAACGTAATTATTTATTGGAAAGGGTAAATAGTCAGCAAAAAGTAGCCTTCGGTGATGTTTTCGGCGGTTTTCCCGACAAGATGAAGGCTATCTTCACTTTTTTAGCCTTATTAGAATTGTTGCAATTACAACAAATTGACATCAAATTGGGTGTCGGCTACAACAATTTTTACCTCCTACCTAAAATCAGCCACGACTGATGGAAAACTTTTTCTCAACAGTCTTCTTACCCATTACACTGGTAGTCATCATGATGGGGGTAGGCTTGTCGCTGACACTGACCAGTTTCCGGAACATCTTTCTGTATCCTAAAGCCATTAGTGTTGGTTTGGTTGCGCAAATGGTGCTGTTGCCGCTGCTGGCCTTTTGGATAGCCGACCACAGTGGTTTATCGCCGGCTTTTCAAGTGGGTTTGGTCATTATTGCTGCCTGTCCGGGTGGCGCATCGGCAGGTTTGCTCAATCATCTGTTGCGAGGTAATGTCGCGCTTTCCATTTCGCTCACCAGTATCAACAGCTTTATCACCCTCATAACCATTCCCTTCATTACCAATATTGCCTTGGAACGATATATGGGTGCAGGAACGCAGATTTCATTGCCAGTAATGAATACAGTGAGAGAAGTGGCCCTCATGACGATTGTACCTGCTTTTGCAGGCGTTATGCTGAGACGTTATTGGTCGGCTGCGGCTCGTGCTGCTGAAAAACCGTTGCGTTTTATCATGCCAACACTCCTCGCCATCGCCTTTCTGGGCATCATCTTTTTTGAACAAAAAGGTAAAAATGACGTGGCTCAGGAGTTCATGAGTCTGGTTTTCCCCAATCTTTGGTTGAATCTAGGCGCCATGGGAGGTGGTTATTTATTGGGCTTATTATTCCGTTTAGGCCCCACTTCACGTATGACAATCAGTGTAGAAGTAGGCCTGCAAAACAGCTCGCTGGCTATTTATGTGTCGTCGGTTTTACTGGCTTCGGCACCTATGGCTTTGGTTGCGGTGGTTTATGGTAGCTTTACCTTTGTTACGGCTATTTTATTTGGCATAGGAGTTTACCGAATTAACCGCTTTATTCGTTTTTGGTACAAAAAAAGTATGGCTAGATGAAAGGAAAATTGTACCTCATCCCGCTGCCATTGGCCGAGGATTGCCTGGACTGGACTATTCCGGCCGAAGTTGCACCTTTGGCTAAACGACTGAAACATTTCATCATCGAAAGTGAAAAAGTGAGTCGACGTTACCTCAAAAAACTCGACCGCAGCATCAATATCGACGAATTACAATTCCATCTGCTCAACGAACATACCCCCGAAAATGAAAGCCGGAATATGCTTCAAGCCGCATTGGCAGGCGAAGATGTGGGTTTAATGTCAGATGCAGGATGCCCAGCAGTAGCCGATCCCGGAGCTTTGGTGGTAGCGCTGGCCCATAAACTAGGCATACAGGTAGTACCACTCACCGGCCCCAGTTCCATCCTGCTCACCTTGATGGGCAGTGGTTTCAACGGTCAGTGTTTTGCCTTTCAAGGTTATTTACCGGTAGATAAAGTCAAACGTAAGCAGCGGCTGCTGGCACTCGAAGCTGAATCGAGACAGAAAAAAATGACCATGTTGTTCATCGAAACGCCCTACCGCAACAACCAAATGCTCGATACTTTGTTGCAATCCTGTCATCCGGATACACGCTTATGTATTGGAGCCGAACTCACTGCGCCAAGCGAATTGCTCAAAAGTATGCCTATTCGGCTGTGGCAAAAAGAAGTCCCCGACCTGCATAAACGACCAACCGTTTTTGCACTTTATGCCGGTTAAGCGCATAAAATGCCGATTTACCAGCTAAACCTGCTTATTTTGCACAACTGCACACCAAACTAACCATTCTGATTATGCTTCAAGTGCTACTCCTTATCCTTGGTTTTGTGATGTTAATCAAAGGATCAGACTGGCTGGTGAAAGGTGCCTCAGCATTGGCTAAAACCTATAAGGTACCGGATATCGTCATTGGTCTTACCATAGTTAGCTTTGGCACCTCCATGCCGGAATTATTGGTGAGTTTGCTCGCCGCCAATTCCGGTGCAACAGATATAGCTGTTGGCAATGTACTCGGCTCCAATATTGCCAATGTATTACTGATTTTAGGTGTTGCCGCCATCATCTATCCGCTTCGGGTAAAACGTAAAACAACCTGGATTGAAATACCCATCAGTCTCGCCGCTGCCATCCTATTGGGATTGTTAGCGCATTTCGGCTTCGAAAGTCTGCCTGGTCAGGCCAAAATCGGTCGTGGCGATGGCATCATCATGCTTATAGCCTTTGCAGCCTTTATGTGGTACATTTTCGATTTGGTAAAAAAAGGCAAAGACGCAGCTTTCGAAGAGCATTTCGAAACAATGCAAGGCTGGAAGTGTACGGTCTATATTATTGCAGGCATAGCTGTAATGGGCTATGGAGGCAAATTATCGGTTGATGCCGCCATTTTGCTGGCACGCAGTTGGGGCGTAAGCGAAGCGCTGATCGGCCTGACGATAGTCGCTGTAGGCACGTCTTTGCCCGAATTGGCTACCTCAGCAGTCGCTGCCTGGAAAAAACAGACTGATATCGCAGTGGGCAATGTAGTAGGTTCCAATATCTTCAATATTCTGTGGATTTTAGGCGTAAGTGCGAGTATTAAACCTCTGCCATTCCGTTCCGAAATTAATTTCGACTTTGCCATTACCATAGCCAGCAGTTTGCTTCTTTTCCTCTTTATGTTTGTCGGAAAACGCCATGAATTAGACCGTTGGAAAGGTTTGTTTTTCGTGGCCGTATACATAGCCTACGTTATTTATCTCATTAACCGTGGCTAATTCGCCAATACAGGCCGGGCCCTTGCTGGCGGGCATCAACTATCCCGCTGATCTGCGCCAACTGGCACCGGAACAACTACCACAACTAGCCGATGAACTCCGGCATTTTATACTTGATGCCGTATCGGCTTATGGCGGGCATTTGGCGGCAAGTTTAGGCGTAGTTGAACTTACAGTTGCCCTACATTATCACTTTAAAACCCCCGACGACCGGCTCATCTGGGATGTTGGGCACCAGGCATATGGCCATAAAATACTCACCGGAAGACGGGATATTTTTCATACGAACCGTAGCAAAGGTGGCATTAGTGGCTTCCCCAAGCGTAACGAAAGTGAATACGATGCTTTCGGTACAGGACATTCCTCTACCAGCATAAGTGCCGCTTTAGGCATGGCGCTGGCTGCTAAAATGCAGGGCCAACACCAACGCCGACACATTGCCGTAATTGGCGATGGCGCACTTACAGGGGGTATGGCCTTCGAGGCCTTGAACCAGGCGGCTGTAGAAGAGCTGAGCCTGCTTATCATCGTGAACGACAATGCCATGTCGATCGACCCTAATGTGGGTGGTTTACTACAGCATCTGTTGGCTTTGCGGAATGGTCAGGCTCAGCACCCCAATTGGTTTGAACAGCTCGGTTTACGTTATAGTGGCCCTGTAGATGGCCATGATTTGGCTGCCTTGCAGAAAACATTCGCCGACTACGACAAACAGGGCGGCGTTCAAATCCTCCATGTGCTGACCACCAAGGGCAAAGGTTATGCCCCAGCCGAAGAAGACCAGCTGAAATGGCATGCTACAGGTTTATTCGATAAAATCAGTGGCAGTCAACAGCCCGTTATAAACCGAAAAACTGGCCCCAAATACCAGGATGTATTCGGGCAGACCTTGCTGGAATTGGCACAATCCGACGATAGGGTATTTGGCATCACCCCTGCCATGCCCAGCGGTTCGGGCATGAATTTGTTGATGCAAAAGCTCCCCGACCGTGCCCGCGATGTGGGTATAGCCGAGCAACATGCGGTGACCCTCTCTGCCGGCATGGCCGCCGAAGGTTTGGCACCCTTTTGCGCCATTTATTCGACTTTTTTGCAGCGTGCTTACGACCAGCTGATCCACGACGTAGCGTTGCAAAAGCTACCGGTAGTGTTTTGCCTTGACCGCGGTGGATTGGTAGGTGCCGATGGCGCCACCCATCACGGAGCTTTCGATTTGGCTTATCTCCAGCTCATCCCCAATCTCATCGTAGCCGCGCCACGCAATGAACGAGAACTGAGAAATTTGCTTTACACCGCCTTGCAGCAAAGGGAGCTTCCATTCGCCATACGTTATCCGCGGGGCAATGGCAACGACCCCGATTGGAAGCAGCCATTCAAACTGCTCCCACCTGGGAAAGGTGAACGTTTGCAAAGTGGCCAAAGTGCTACCATCATCAGTATTGGTACCATGGTCGAGCAGGTGAGCGAAGCCATTTCGGGCATAGCGGATATTGGCCATATGGACATGCGCTATGTAAAACCTATGGATGAAATATTGTTACGACAGGCAGCCCAAACACCGCTGATTATTACAGTGGAAGATGGTTGTGTTATCGGCGGTGCCGGTTCAGCCATTGGCGCCTGGTTGCAAGCCAATCAATATCGGGGTCGTTTTATCGCCCTCGGTTTGCCCGATAAATTCATTGACCAGGGGAGTCAGGAAGAGCTGTTTGCTGAACTCGGACTGGATGCTGCGGGCATCCGGGCTGTATTGCGGGAAGCTATGTTATAGGTGTTTTTGTAGCTTTAGAAAATTAAAGCCAAGGATGACCTATAAAAGGCTGATAAAAACCGACGACACATCTACAACCCTGCTTATCCGATTGATGGTAGGCACAGTGTTTTTATCGGAAGGGATTCAAAAGTTTTTGTTTCCTGCCCTGCGGGGTGCTGGTCGTTTTGAAAAAATTGGACTGCCTTCACCAGAATTCCTCGGGAGTTTTGTGGGTGGTTTCGAAGTTTTATGTGGAGTGTTGATATTAGTTGGCCTATTCACCCGATTGGCCAGCATTCCGCTAATTATTATCATGCTTGTGGCCATTGTCACTACCAAAGCTGAGGTATTGGCCAAGAATGGTTTCTGGGAGATGCTGCATGGCAGTCGCACCGATTGGTCGATGTTGCTGGGTAGCCTGTTTCTGCTCATCCGTGGTGGTGGGAAGTGGTCGGCCGACCGTATATTTAATTAAACTATCCGGACTGTCCTGGTTTTGGTCGTTGGCTAACCGCACATTCCAGTCGCTTTTTGATATAATGCCCAAGGCTGGTACATTTACACATCAATAATTTTAAATATTACCGGCTTGCAAAGCGTAGAAACCTATATAAACAGCTTTCCGGCCGAGCTGCAAGTGACACTTCGACAAGTCCGTAAGCTCATTCTGGAAACTGCCCCTGAAGCCACAGAAAGTATGGCCTATGGCATGCCAGCTTATAAAATCAAGGGTAAACCCCTGGTCTATTTCGCCGGCTATAAAAATCATATCGGTTTTTATGCTACACCCACAGGACATGAGGCATTTGCCAGGGAGTTGAGCCAATACAAACAGGGCAAAGGCTCCGTACAATTTCCGCTGACCAAACCCTTGCCTTACGACCTCATCCAACGCATGGTAGCTTTCAGGAGAGCAGAACAACTCAGCAAGTGATTGAGAATTGGCAGAAAAATTTAAATTCTCCTTTTGCGACATCTGCAACTTTTGAGACCCGAAGCCTATTAAAGAAATATGTCTAATCAAAATCATCCGCTTCATTTCAGGCCACTCGGTGATGCCGAAGAACCACCTTACGAATTATTGTTGCTCGCCGATCCGGAACTTGCTGCTATACACAAATACCTTGGCCAGTCGGAAATAGTATTGGCTTTTAATGCCGAAAAGTTGGTTGGCGTTTATGTTTTACTCGCCTATAACAAAGTGGCTGCCGAAATAAAAAACATCGCCGTTGCTGAACCCTGGCAAGGCCGTGGCATTGGCCGACAATTACTTGAACATGCCATTCAAGCTGCACGCGACAACGGGTTTAGGGATATATATATTGGCACTGCCAATACAAGTTTTGGACAGTTGGCCCTTTATCAAAAATTGGGTTTCCGACTGTTCGACATTAGAAAAAACTACTTCGTCAATAACTATGCTTCACCGCTTTTTGAAAATGGCTTAGCTGTAACAGATATGCTCATGTTGCAACTCAAATTGGTTGAGGATGCAACAAATTCAATAAGATTCAGCCTCAATCAAATTACTTTACCGGTGAAATCGGTAGAAAAATCCTTAGCTTTTTATAGCCGGTTTGGACTCCAACCCTTGGTAATTTCTCTCCCACATTACGCCCGATTACTCAGTAGTGATGGCCAAACCACCTTGTCGTTGGAAGCCAATGACAGTGCCAATGGTGCTACAGGAGCTCATTTGTATTTCGAGTCCGACGACTTGGATGAAATGGTGGAAAACCTTCAAAAAAAAGGCTTCGAATTTGATTCAGCCCCTACCGATCAAAACTGGTTATGGCGTGAAGCCAGGCTCACCGACCCGGATGGGCATCAACTCATTTGTTACCGGGCCGGCGACATGCGCCTCAATCCGCCTTGGCGAGTGAGTGGCTGATTTTCGATTTAATGAAAAGAGTTATGCTTAAAAAATGACATATTCGATATAATTAATCCAATATGGAAGAAAATTTTGCTGTGGAATTACGACTGCGTATCGACTGGTGCGAGTTGGATTATTTTGGACATGTAAATAATGTCTCCTTTTTCAAATACATTCAGTCGGCTCGGGTAAATTATTGGGATCAGGTAGGTATCACCCAAACTCATCTTGATACTCGAATTGGCCCGATGTTGGCCAGTTGTCAGTGCGATTTCCGGCAGCCCCTGTTTTATCCCGGTGATGTATTAATACAATCCCGGATCGATTTTATCCGCAATACGAGTTTTAGCATCGTCCATCGCCTACTGAATGCTCAGGGCGCATGTGTTGCCGAAGCACGGGATATTATGGTGATGTTCGACTTTAATCTAAATCAAAAAATAGCCTTTCCGAATGATATCAGGAGGAATATAGAATTGCTGGAAGGGAAAAATATTTAAGGATACCGGCATACTTGCGATATGCCAAAACCATTCACAGAGCATTCGCTAATTTGAGTCGCTAATTATGTTTAGAGGATGAAGTTCACTTTTTATCTCGCACTGTTTTTATGCGTCAGCTTAAACAGTACGGCACAGCACAGCCTGTCATTGGCCGACATCATGACCGGCCCCGATTTTGTTGGCCAGCTGCCCAGCCAGCCCAATTGGTCAGTCGACGGCAAAAGTTTGTACTTCAACTGGAAAACCGACAGCAACCACCTCGACCAGCCTTATGTATTTGAAACAGTAACCAATAAAGTCAGGCCACTTCGTTTGGAAGAAAGACGACAACCCTATCAGACGCAGCGGCTATATAATGTCAATCGCAGTAAAAATGTATATGTATATCAGGGCGATCTTTTTCTGCACGATCAACAGGCAGGCAAAACCTTACAAATTACCAATACCCTTGCCCGGGAAAATAACCCGCAATTCAGCTCCGACGGACAGTATATTCTCTTTGAGCTCGACCAGAACATCTATTCCTGGCAAATAGGTAGCGGCAGTTTACAGCAGTTAAGTCAGTTTATTGCCGGGAACAAGCCGGAAGAAGCTAAAAAAACCGATCAGCAACGCTGGCTCGAAGCCGACCAACTGACTGAATTTGAAGTATTACGTCGGCGCAAAGCTAAAGCCGATAGCAGCAAGGCGCTGAATAAATTATTGGAAACCAAGCGCCCCAAGGCCATTTATCTCGGCAAAAATCGCATCAGCGGCATCAGTATCAGCCCTGATAGGCTATTCATACACTACCGCCTCACTCCCGCAACTACAGCTAAATCCACCGAGGTACCCAACTATGTGACCCTCGATGGTTATACCACCGATTTAAACAGCCGTCCGAAGGTTGGTGAGCCCGATGCTCTGAGCAGTTACTGGATTTACGACACGATGGCAGATTCCACCTATGAAGTCAAAACCACCGATTTGCCTTTCATCAAACGTAAGCCTGCTTTTTTGCGCGACTATCACCAAGGTGGCAAAGCCTGGGTAGACAGCTTCGAAAATGCCCGGCAGGTACAAATCAGCACTCCAATATTTAATCAACGCGGAAATTATGCCGTACTTAACATTCGATCAGTAGATAACAAAGACCGCTGGATTGTATTGCTCAACCCTAAAAACGGACAACTCCAACTCATCGACCACCAACACGACAGTGCCTGGATTGCCGGCCCAGGTATCCATGCCGGTGCCATGGGCTTTTTGGCTGATGAGGAGACCCTTTGGTTTCAAAGTGAAAAAACCGGTTATTCCCACCTCTATCTACATCATCTCCCTACCCAAACTACCCGTCAGCTCACATCTGGCTCGTATGAAATACTGCAAGCAAGCTTGTCGAACGATAAAAAATCGTTCTACGTCCACGCAAACAAAGAAGGCCCTTTCGAAATTCACTTCTACCGTATCGACATCAAAAGCGGCGTTTGGACCCGATTAACAAAAGCAAAAGGTCGGCATGAAGTAAGCCTATCTCCCGACGAAAGCAAAATGGCCATCCTATACAGCTACAGCAACCAACCCACTGAGTTGTTTTGGCAAGCCAACCAGCCCAAAGCAGTCATGCAGCAAATCACCGAAAGCACTACACCCGCCTTTCAAGCTTATGCCTGGCGTGATCCGGCCATCGTTTTTGTCCCGGCCCGTGATGGTGCACAAGTGCCCGCACGCATTTATGAGCCCACAGCAGCCAAAAAAAATGGCGCAGCCATACTTTTTGTCCATGGTGCCGGCTATTTGCAAAATGTGCATTACGGCTGGAGTCAGTATTATAGGGAATATATGTTCCATAATTTCCTCGCCGACCTCGGTTATACTGTGCTCGACATCGACTATCGCGGTAGTGCCGGCTACGGAAGAGCCTGGCGCACTGCTATTTACCGGCATATGGGCGGTAAAGATTTAGATGACCAGGTAGATGGCGCCCGCTTTCTGGTCGCTGAAAAAGGCATAGATTCGGCCAGAATTGGCATATATGGCGGTTCCTATGGCGGATTTATCACGCTCATGGCCCTTACTACCCAACCCGGTGTTTTTACCGCCGGAGCAGCGCTGCGCAGTGTTACCGATTGGGCTCATTACAATCACGGTTATACCAGCAACATTCTAAACACCCCAACCACCGATAGCCTGGCTTACCGGCGCAGCTCACCTATCTATTATGCCGACCAACTGCAAGGTAAATTGTTGATGCTGCATGGCGTAGTAGATGTCAATGTGCATTACTAGGATGTGGTACGTATGACGCAGCGCTTCATCGAAGCCGGCAAAACCAATTGGGACCTCGCCATTTACCCCATGGAAGACCACGGTTTTATAGAAAGCAGCAGTTGGCTGGATGAATACCGCCGCATCTTTGAGCTGTTCGAGACAAACTTAAATGCTCCTGCTCAACGTTAGAAGAGTATTTAGTATTCATTGTCGGGACTTTAGCTTATCGATCTGAGCGCCATTTTTCTTGTTGTTTGACCTTTGTGGCTGGTGCTGATTGTGGTCGGGAAGTCGATAGTCGATTGGTCCAAAATCCATATGTTCTTGTGGAAGCATCATGATTTGTCGAACAGGTATGTAGTCTGCTTCTGAAGCCACAACGCCCGTCCACATGCTGGACTGTCGAGCAGATTGGAGGACATGCAGCTCTCCGATTGAATTTATCAAACTAAGTCAGAGCAAAACACATAAATCAAATTTGAATACTTAATTCACTTTTTAACAAAAGAGATTAATTAACTTGCTACAGCGTTGTGGCCTCTCACCCGGGGAACACGCCGATACCATCCTTCGAACACCACTTCGCCGTTTGGTTACTATGAAAAAAAAAGAACTGAATGCCGTTGCCCGTGAAAACGAAAACCGGGTAAAGCTGCTACACAGCCAGACCGAAATCCTGGCTAAAACGGGCAGTTGGGAGCTTGATTTGCGATCTTATCAACTCTTCTGGTCGGATGGTGTTTACCACATTTTGGGCTATAAGCCCCAATCATTTGTGGTTGATTTCGACCGAGGATTATCCGTAATTCACCCCGAAGATCAGGAAAGTGCCGTTGCTGAGATGCAACAAGCCATACAAGCAGGCAGGGACTACAACATTCAAAAACGATTTATCACCGCGAAAGGAGAAATCAAGCACATCAGGTCGTTGGGTAAAGTGCTGAAAAACGAAGCAGGTGAGGCTTACAAACTTATAGGAATATTCCAGGACATCACCGAACAAGTGGAGGTCTATCGTGCCATAGAGCAAGAAAAGGAGCTGAATGAAGATGTAATTCAGATGCTACCCAATGTATTTTTCATTTTCAACAAGGAAGGTAAATTTTTACTCTGGAACCAGGCCTTTGAAAAAATAAGCGGCTACCTGTCAAGCGAAATAAATGACATGCATCCGCTTGATTTTTTCCCGGAAAAGGTCAAACACCTGGTACAAAAACAAATAGATGCTGTCTTTGATACTGGTTTCAAACAAGCAGAATTACCGTTGTTGAGCCGAACCGGCTTTGAACTTCCCTTCAATTTTACAGCCCGAACCATTCAATTTAAAGGTCAAAGCTGTTTATGTGGCATTGGCATCGATATCAGTAAAACCAAAGAAGCGCTACTGGAAATCAGCCTCATGCTCAACAATACCGAAGAGTGTTTCATACTGTTGAACAGATCGTTGGAAATCGTTTCTTTCAATAAACAATTCGACCTTTTTTACCGTGAAATTTTTCAGCAATCAGTTAATAAA
The DNA here is from genome assembly GCA_036787895.1 of Bacteroidota bacterium. Taxonomy (GTDB): domain Bacteria; phylum Bacteroidota; class Bacteroidia; order UBA7662; family UBA7662; genus UBA7662. The sequence continues at coordinate 81,903 of DAIQOK010000009.1, forward strand.
GGCAGTTCTATACTCGATTATGCAATTGACAATCAACGGGAAAGGCTTTTTGAGCTCTACCTGCAAGTGCTGGCCGGAAAAACGATAAACCGCGAAATAAAAATCGACAGCCCGCAAGGTGAAAGAATATTCAGCATCCGATATGCTCCGGCCAAAGACAATTACGATGCCATAGTTGGTGCATTTGTCACTGCTGTTGAAATTACTCTACAAGACAAGGCCAAAAAGCAGCTACAGCAGCGAGAAACCGAGTTGCAGGAGATACTCGACAGTTCCTTGGACGTCATTTGCATATTCGACAATGAAGGTGTATTTAAATTGGTCAGTCCTGCAGCCTCAACCATTTGGGGATATACACCAGAAGAATTACTTAACAGAAAATATACTGAACTAATTCATCCCGATGATCTCATAGCGCATTCAATTGAAAATATTCAAACCACCGATGATGGCACTATAAACAATCTGCAAAACCGTTACATCCACAAAAACGGCCACGAGGTGCATATGCTATGGTCGGTTCGTTTCAAAGACGGCAAAACGGTTGCTGTTGGCAGGGATATCAGTGAGCTTAAAAAAACCGAACAACTTATTCAAGCGAATGAAGCCCGGTTCCGGGCGTTGGTCGAAAATGGCGCCGATGCAATAGCCATCATTGGTCCCGATGGCAAGGCGACTTATGTTTCTCCCTCTATAACCCAGGTCCTTGGCTACAGCGAATCCGAAGCCCTGGAGCTGAATTTATTCGAAATTGTTCATCCGGAAGACATTGCCGGCGTAGCAGAAAAAATGCAATTGGTGCTCGATAAACCGGGCATTCCCATTCCGGGATATACCTCCCGGACCAAACACAAAAACGGAAGTTGGCGTTGGCTCGAAGCTACCATCACCAATATGCTGCATGTGCCCGGCATACAGGGTATAGTAGATAATTTCAGGGATGTAACCGATCAAATAGAAACAGCCCGCAAGCTCGCACTCAGCGAAAAACGCTATAAAGCCCTCGTGCAGGAAGGCTCCGACCTCACTGCCATACTCGATTTGCAGGGTAATTATACCTATGCCAGTCCAAGTTACCCCATACTCATGGGCTACGATACTTCCGAGCTCATTGGCAAAAGCGCCTTCAAACATGTGCATCCCGGCGATCTGGAACAGGTTCAGGCTACTTTCGCCCGAATTAAGACCGATAAAAGGGTCAGAACCCAACCCTACCGTTACCAACGCAAAAATGGCAGCTGGTGTTGGATGCAAACCAGTTGTACCAATTTGCTGGACGAAGAAGGCGTAAACGGTATTGTCATCAACTGTGTTGAAATAACAGATTTAGTCCATTACCAGCGCGTACTTCAGGACAATAACGAGCGATTTAATCTGGTGAACGAAGCCACCAATGATGCCATTTACGATTGGGACGTGGAACATGATTTGTTCGACTGGGGTGCCGGTTTTGAACGGAATTTCGGTTATAAAATCGGCCATAAGCCCTTCCGATTACAGGATTGGGTAGCCATGATGGACCAACGCGATGCCAGCGGTAAACACGAGCATTGGGAGGCTTTCATGGCCGACAAAAGTCAAAGCCGATGGACCAATGAATTTCGTTTACGCAAAGCTGATGGCAGCTTAGCCTTTGTAGAAGAAATCGGCCACATGATACGCGACAACAATGGCAAACCACTTCGAATGATAGGTGTGCTACGCGACCAAACCGAAAACAAAATCGAACAGCTGAGGCAAAACATAGAGCACGATTTAGCCGCCTATTTCAGTACAGGCAAAAACCTGGCTGAGTCTTTACAGGAAGTCCTAAAATACCTGTCCGCCTTCGGTGCCTTCAACCTGGCCGAAATCTGGTTGATGAACCTCGATCAGTCACAGTTAAATCTCTCCGCATATTTCGGCAACGACAAACTTCAAAGACTTTTTTACGGGAAGAACCACTTCAAAAAAGCCACGAAAGGCGAAGGACTGCCCGGTCAGGCTTGGGCTAAAGGTGAAGTTCAGCTGTGGGATGAAATCGACAAACATCCCGAATTCAAACGTCAGGATCAGGCGCGCGCTGCTGATTTAGCCTCTGCCTCTGGCATCCCACTTTATTGCCAGGAAGCGCTGATAGGGGTTTTGGTCTTGCACAGCTCCAAAAATATTAACGCAGTGAGCTTCGATGTTCACTTGCTGGCCGGGCTTAGCGACATGCTCGGCAATGAAATTCAGCGTAAGAAGCAGGAAGACGAGCTGCATCTGCTCTTCAACAGTGCACCCGATATCATGGCCATTGCCACCCAGTTCGGGCATTTCACCAAGGTAAATCCTGCATTTTGCAACTTATTAGGCTATACTGCCGAGGAATTAACCCTTCATCCTTTCAGCTACTTCCTCCATCCAGACGACCTCGATTCAACCTTAACCGAATACAAAGCTACCATCAGAAGAGATGGTCGACAAGCTACCAATTTTGTAAATCGTTACCGGACCAAATCGGGCAGTTATAAGTGGATTTCCTGGAGTTCATCTGCTTTATTTGGCGAAGATGGACTGGCATTTGCCTATGGTCGCGACATCTCTGAAGTCAAAGAACTGGAACAATTACTCGAAAATGCCGCTAATCTGGCACGAATTGGCAGTTGGGAAATTGACTTTCGAGAACCGGAAACCCCGCAGGTGTATTGGTCGCCCATGACCCGTCAAATTCTGGGTGTTGACGAACATCATTTGTCGGACATAGAAGGCGGACTCCAATTGTATGAGAAAGAGAGTCGCCAAAAATTGGAGGATGCTTTAGACAAACTTAAAAATACGGGTGAAAAGTTTGACCTGGAGCTCTTATTGTTCACTCCGGCTGGCAAAGCGCAGTGGGTTAGATGTATTGGCGATTCGCAGCGAATTGGCAACCGTTGCATCCGGATTTACGGCAGCTTCCAGGACATACACAGACGCAAAACCACCGAACTGGAGCTCTTGCAGTTCAAAAAAATCATCGAACATTCCAAAGATGGCATCGCCATGGCCGACAACCAAGGCCAGGCAATTTATATGAATACCGGTTTTTCGGCCATGCTCGGTTATACGCCTGAAGAGCTTCAGGCCAAGGGGGGGCCGGCCACAGTATATGCCGATCAGGAACTAGCTCAAAAAGTATTTGGCACCTTATTGTCGGGTCAATATTGGCAGGGAGATGTAGACTTACTGAACAAACAGGGTGAGACCATCAGTTACTTTCTGAGTGGCGGCCCTGTGTTTAATGCTGCCCGTCAACTGGTCGCCATCTATGGCATACATACCGATATCACCGAAAGGAAAAAGGCAGAACAAGCACTACAACAAGCTTATACCGAAAAAAATACCATACTCGAAAGTATAGGCGATGGCTTTTTCACCCTCGACAAAAACTGGGTAATCACCTATTGGAACAAACAGGCCGAGATAATATTGGGCCGGAAAAAGGACGAAATGCTTGGACAGAATTTGTGGGAGATATTCTCTGATGCTGTCGAAATGGACTTTTACCGCCAGTATCATTTGGCGATGAAAAAACGGGTAACCAACATTTTTGAGGACTACTATCCTACCCTCGATTTGTGGGTAGAAATATCAGCTTATCCCTCCGAAAGTGGTTTATCGGTTTATTTCAAAGATATCAGTCAGCGAAAAAAAGCCGAAGCCAGCATACGCGAGGCCAACGAAAGATTTGAAAAAGCTACCCTCGCCACCAACGATGCCATTTGGGACTGGGACCTCAAAACCGATGGTTTTTATTGGGGCAAAGGATATGCCACGCTATTTGGCTACGATATCAAAAAACTGCAAAATGAAATCAGTGCCTGGAGCGATCATATTCATCCGCAGGACTTGCAGCAGGTCATGGCCTCTATTCATGAGGTCATCGATTCAAAAACAGAAAACAACTGGCAGTATGAATACCGGTATTTGAAGGCCGATGGCACCTACGCCTTCGTGATGGATCGTGGTATTTTAATACGAGACGAAAATGGAGAGGCCATCCGCATGGTAGGTGCAATGACCGACATCACCGAACGAAAAGCGCAGGAAGCCAACCTCCTCAAACTCAATACACAGTTGTCGCAACATGCCCGCGAGCTCGAAATTTCCAATGCCGAACTCGAACAATTCGCCTACGTAGCCTCACACGATTTGCAGGAACCTTTGAGAATGATTACCAGCTTTTTATCTCAACTCGATAAAAAGTACCACGACAAGCTCGACGAAAAGGCCCATAAATACATCTATTTCGCTGTCGATGGGGCCAAACGTATGCGGCAGATTATACTCGATTTATTGGAGTTTTCGCGGGTTGGTCGCCTGGAAGAAGAACAAATGACAGTAAGTCTTTCGCAGTTGATAGACGACTATAAGTTGTTGCGAAATAAACTGATCAGCGAATACAAAGCTGAAATTAAGTATACAGATTTGCCGGATCTGGCTAGTTATAAAGCACCCCTCACCCAGGTATTTCATAATTTACTCGACAATGCCATCAAATACAGCCGCGATGGCGTGCCCCCAAAAATTACCATCAGTGCAGAGGAAAAACCCCACTATTGGGAGTTTAAAGTTGAGGACAATGGCCTGGGCATCGAAGCCGACTATTTCGATAAGATTTTCGTTATTTTCCAGCGCCTTCATCCAAAAGATGCCTTTAGCGGAACAGGCATGGGCTTGGCCATTGTCAAAAAAGTAATCAAAAATCTCCGGGGAGATATCTGGTTGACGTCGGAACCCGGTGTTGGAACCACCTTCCATTTTACCTTACCTAAATAAGCAGCCAATATGAAAAGTGCCCATATTCTTTTGGTAGAAGACAACGACGGCGATGTTTTGCTCACTGTTGAAGCTTTGGAAGACCGCAAAATCATCAACAAAGTAAGTGTAGTCAGAAATGGCAAGGATGCCCTCGATTTTGTTTTCAAACGCGGACAATTTACTAAGGCAGAGACCCCCGATCTTATCCTTCTCGATGTTAATTTACCCCTGAAAAACGGGCATGAAGTACTACAAGCCATTAAAACGGATAAAGAAACTGCTCAAATCCCTATTATCATGCTTACCACCTCCTCGGCGGAAAGCGATGTCAGAAAAGCTTACCAACAACATGCAAATTGTTATATTACCAAACCAATAGAAGTCGAAGATTTCTTAGCTGCTGTTACGAGCATTGAAGAGTTCTGGTTTCAATTGGTCCGGCTGCCAAACAACGCCAAAAAATGAGCATAGACGAATCGGTATACCGCATACTTGTAGTTGAAGACAATCCAGGCGATTATCTGTTGGTAGAGGATTATCTGGAAGAGCACATTAAGCGGCCTGAGCTGGTTCATGCCAAATGTTTTAAGGAAGCCCAAAAACTACTCGAATCACCCGGCATCCCATTCGACATCATACTGCTCGATCTCAGCTTGCCTGATGTCGCCCGCGAAGAGCTCATTCACAAAACCAGCAGCATTGGTCATATGGCACCGGTTATCATACTCACCGGCTATTCCGACCTGCATTTTGCCACCAAGTCGTTGGCCCTGGGAGTTTCCGATTACCTGGTCAAAGACACCATCAGTTCACTCATGCTGTATAAAAGCATTATTTACGCCATCGAGCGTTTTCGCTTTTTACAAAGTTTGCGGGAGTCGGAAAAACGTTATATGGATCTTTTCCACCTCAGCCCGGAACCAATGTGGGTTTATGACGTCAATAACAATGTTTTTCTGGATGTAAACGATGCCGCCATCCGGCAATATGGCTATACAGAACAAGAGTTTCTGCGCATGAAACTCCACGATTTGCGACCAACCGATGATGGCAAACTCGCCATTCGTGCTGCGACCAACTTTGAACATCTGCCCAAAATCCAACCGAGAGAGATTACCAAACACCAGAAAAAGGATGGCTCGGTTATTTTTGTCGAAACCATTCGCAACAACATTAGCTTCAACGGCATGCATGCCGAAATTGTGCTCGCCACCGATATCACCGAAAAAATCCTGCAGATTAATGCCATACAGGAACAGAATAAAAAACTCAAGGAAATCGCCTGGACACAATCCCACATCATGCGCGCGCCGGTTGCACGATTAATGAGTTTAATCGACCTCATGAAAAGCGGTCAACTTACTGCTGATGAACAGCAGGAATTCCTGGGTCATGTCGTTCAATCAGCACAGGAAATCGATAGCATCATTATCGATATCGTGAACAAATCGCAGCTGGTCATCGAAAAAGCGGACGACCAAGAAGAATTGTCGGCTTTTTTATTGGCAAACATCGCTCAAAAAGGCAGTCAGTTGCCGGAATAAGCTCGAATTGTGCCCTTACTGTATTTGACTGCTTCCCGAAACAAACCAAGCTAGTCGCGTCATCTTTTTTATAGCCATGAGTAGGGAATTCTTTGCCAGTCGAGCGGAAAACAAGCCTGCTTTCTATCTTACAGCTATCAAATCAATTCGAATGCAAAAAATCTGGTGTTTCGCACTGTTGCTGTGCAGTCAGTCGTTACTGGCGCAATCCAACGACCTGGCCCGTTTCGTGAACCCGTTTATAGGAACCGCCCGCATGGGCCACACTTATCCAGGCGCCAGCGTACCCTTTGGCATGGTGCAGTTAAGTCCCGATACAGATACCCTGCCCTATGCCATTAATGGCAAATACAACCCCGATGTATATCGTTACTGTGCCGGCTATCAATATAACGACCCCACTATCGTAGGTTTTAGTCACACCCACTTTAGTGGCACCGGCCACAGTGATTTAGGCGATATTTTGCTCATGCCCACCCAGGGATCGCTACAACTCAATCCCGGTACAGCCGACGCTCCGCATAATGGCTATCGTTCGGCCTATCAGCACAAAAACGAAAGCGCCTCACCCAATTACTACTGCGTCCTTCTCGACGACCACCAGATCCGAGCCGAACTTACCACCAGTGATCGGGTAGGCTTTCATCGCTATACCTTTCAGCAAGCCGGACCAGCCCACCTTATACTCGACCTCATCCATGGCATCTATCCCTATGAAAACAAAAATGTATGGACGTTTTTGCGGCTCGAAAACGACAGTCTGTTAACCGGCTACCGCCAAACCAACGGTTGGGCCCGTACCCGCACCCAATATTTTGCCATCGCCTTTTCCAAACCCGTGAAAAAATATGGCTACCGGAATTATGCACCTAAAGAGGTGTATCAGGGTTTTTGGCGGAAATTTGACCAATACAACAACTTCCCGGAAATGGCCGGTGCGCAAATCCGTGCCTGGTTCGATTTTGAGGTAGGTGTAGGCGAACAGCTTCAATTTAAGGTGGCCCTGTCGCCGGTAAGCACCGCCGGAGCTTTGGCCAATTTACAAGCAGAAGTTCCCCATTGGAATTTTGACCATGTGAAAGAAGCCGGTCGGCAACGCTGGCAACAGGAGCTCGGAAAAATCCAGGTCGATATGCTCAGCGATGCCGATAAAACCAACTTCTACACCGCCCTTTACCACGCCTATCTCGCCCCTACGCTTTACCAGGATGTGGATGGAAAGTACAAAGGCATCGACCAAAACATCCACCAGGCCGATTTTACACACTATACCACCTTCTCTCTTTGGGATACCTACCGTGCCTTACATCCCTGGTTCAATCTGATGCAGCCGCAGCGTAATGCCGATATGATCCAAAGTATGCTCGCACATTATTCCCAAAGTGCCCACCAGATGTTACCCATTTGGTCGCATCACGCCAACGAAAACTGGTGCATGATCGGCTACCACAGTGTTTCGGTCATTGCCGATGCTGCCATCAAAGGCGTAGCTGGCTTTGATCCCGAAGTCGCTTTGGAAGCTTGTGTACAAACTGCCAACCGCCGCTATTATGATGGATTAAGCTATTATTTCGACCTGGGTTATGTACCGGATGATAAAAATGGCAGTGCTGTGAGTAAAACGCTGGAATATGCGTACGACGACTGGTGCATCGCTCAACTCGCCCTAAAATTGGGTAAAACCAGTATTTATGACACTTTCAGCAAACGGGCCAACAACTACCGCAACGTTTGGGACGCAAATATTGGCTTTATGCGGCCACGTTTGAGCGATGGAAAGTTCCGGGCCGATTTTGACGTGCTTAGCACCCACGGCCAGGGTTTTATCGAGGGAAATGCCTGGAATTACAGTCTGTATGTACCCCATCATCCCGATACCTTAATCGAACTAATGGGTGGTAAACAGGCATTTGTTCGCCACCTCGATTCACTTTTCAGCATGCCTCTGCCCGACCACCACTTTGAAGGCACCGAGGACATCAGTCGGGATGGCATTATCGGTAATTATGTGCACGGCAATGAGCCCTCCCACCATGTTGCCTATCTCTACCCTTATGCCGGAGCGGCGCATCGCACCCAATTTTTGGTGCGGCAAATACTCGATAGCATGTATCGGCCCTTGCCCGGTGGTTTGGGTGGCAACGACGATTGTGGTCAGATGAGTGCCTGGTATTTGTTCAGCAGTCTGGGATTTTATCCGGTAGCACCCGGCTCGGAAAATTATGTACTGGGCAGCCCGCTGGTTAAATCGGCCACCCTCCAACTGCCTTCCGGAAAAAATTTACGTATAGTTGCTAAAAACCAAAGCCGTAAAAACTGCTATGTTAAAGCCGTCCGCCTGAACGGACAACTTCTCCCGGGTTTCGAAATCAGCCACATGCAATTAATGGCCGGCGGACAACTCGAATTTGAAATGAGTAACCGCCCCGCCATCCGCTAAGACTTTAATCATGAAATACCTCTTCATCGCCTTTTGCCTGCTTAGCCTGCCAAAGCTGTCATTTGCACAAACCGACGAAAAAGCCGCCGTCATTGCCACAGTTCAGGCCCTGTTCGACGCCATGGCAGCCAAGGACAGTGTAAGTGCCCGCAAATTGTTATTGCCCGCCGGCGCCAGTTACATCACTCAACAAGCTAACGACAGCACACCGGCTAGCTACTGGGCGCACGACAACATCATTCTTCAAATGCGTAAAGCTGAAAATCAGGTTCGTGAACGGATGTGGAATATAGAAGTGTTGGTTCACGACCGCATTGCCCAATTGTGGGCCAATTACGATTTTTACGTGAATGGCCAATTCCGCCATTGTGGCGTTGATGCATTTATTCTCATTAAAGAGAAGGATGGCTGGAAAATAGCCAGTGGCGCATTCACCATCGAAAAAACAGGATGTGAAGCGCCACCGACAAACAACTAACCAAACCCTAGTATGCTGGAACCTCTTTTTTTTGGGGATGTCGAATGGAATCCAATCCATTAGCCGTTTTAGAATGCGCGTTGGCTGAGGCTGCTTTCGACGGCGCATTCAAAAGTCGTTTCAAGTGCAGTTTGTTGAAATCATACATAATTACCACCACCAGCAAAGCACTTACGAGATAAAAAAGCTTAAAACCGATACTGTAATAAGTAAATCCGGATAAAATTGCGCCTGTCAGATATGCTATGGCTATCGAGCCCAACAACTTGGCTTTGCCACGCAATTCGGGATTCATGCGGAACTGGCGCTGCGTAAACATCGACATGAGTATACCCAAGTCGGTAGTTGTACCGGTTAAGTGCGTGGTTTTCACCGCAAAATTTGAAATACTAGCCGTTAAACCGTTCTGTAAACCCATCGCAAAAAGCATCAGGGCCATGAGTACTTCTGTTTCGGTCAGGCTTTCTTTGTAAAAGTAAAGACCATAAATCCCCACAGCCATCAAACAAATAATCTCGAGCACCAAAGGAATCGCATGGGCGAAATAGGCATTCTTTTTATTCAAATTAATAATGAGCAAATTGGAAGTAAAACTTCCGAAGAAAAAGAGAAAAATCCAGCCAAAAACAACGGCAACCTGGTACCAGTTGCCCTTGACAACTTCGGCAGCCAGAATGGCGTAATGACCTGTAACATTGGAGGTAAAAGAGAAAAATATAATGAGCGAACCGATGTTGACCATACCTGCTACAAAGGCGGTAAGCGCACCCAGCAGTATATTATCGTTAAGGGTTCGGCTGTTACTGAATTTTCTGAGCATGGCGCTTAATTTAAACGTTCAAAAGTGAGTTTCGCGATGCCTCTGGCTTGAATATCGGTCTCAAAATGCAGATTCATCTGGCCATTAGTCAAATCGGCGAGCACATAATTTTCGGCCGTATCCTTATCATAAATCAATTGAAGGATGTGACCCCGGCCCTTGATTTGCCATTTTACCATACGCTCCCCGGCTTCACTGATGAGGAGGAGGTCGCCATTGGGAAAAAACTGCCAGCGTTCGGCCTGATGAATCACCAAACGGTTGCCAATGGCTTCTTTGACATTGCTGCTTATGGTTTTGTCGATTACATCCATGGCTGGCAAATCTACCTTTTCGTAACTCCAGCTCAATTCCTTCCATTCACCCAGTATCATCGCCTCCGGACTGGGTGCTGCCTGCAGAAAAAGCAGGAAAAGCCCTAACCCGATGCCCAGGACACCGAAATATATGGCAAGCGTTTTTAGGGCTGAACTAAGCATCACTTATTGGGTTGAAACACTGTTAGCAAACAAGGCAGCCAATTTGCCGCGCTCTACATTATAACTTACATCCTCTACTTCAAGGGTAATTACTTCAACCTTACTTCTTTGAATCATGGGCACCAGGTCGAGGCTGTTTTTGCGTTTCCCGATGAGATTGGTATTTTCCGGCACAAAAGCTATGTCTACCTCATTTGCTTCGAGATAGTTATTGAAGGCCCGCTGACCATAATCGCTCACAATATCTTTGCGGATACCGGCAATCAAAGAACCATATTTGTTTTTGAGGATGGCCAGGGCTTCTTCAAATGCCGGACTGCTCAAAGCAGCAATTTGTTTGCTGCGCGACTGAAACAACATATCTACTATGCCATCGCTGCCCATATGCCCGTAAACGAGCAACAACTCATAGGAAAATTTCGAGTCAAGCTGAGGTAAAGCTGCCTTCACCAGGGTGAGTGATTCTATGGAATAATCGGTCGGAAACAACAATGTCTTTTTCATCGGTAGCTATTAAGAGATTATACCGACAAAACTAGACCCCACCTATTAGAGCCGTCTTAAGACCAAATTAGAAAATGATTAGAGTTTAAATACGAGATTAGAATGTGATGAGAATGTCCTGCTCATGAAACTATTCGCCAACTTTTCAGTTAGAGGTCGAATTTCCCGATGGGCAGACTTATTTGCACAGTTGTGCCTTGATTAGGCTGTGAACTTACCTCCAGCTTGCCTTCGTGCATACGAATGATGTTGCGCGTTAAAGGCAATCCTATGCCGTAACCCTCGTAATTATTCGTGTTCGACGCCCTGAAAAAGGGGTCGTAAATGTATTTAAGCTCAGCCTCAGGTATGCCAATACCTCTATCGCGTATTACCACTATGACATGGGTATTACTGGCTCCCAACGACACATAAACAGGCTGATGATCAGAATACTTACAACCGTTGCTGATGATGTTGGTAAACGCCAAATGCATCAATTGTTCGTTGCCTTTGATTTTGAGCATACTCGGATTTTCAGGCAGTAAACTCATGTCGAGCTGCACCTGATTACGAGGATCTATACGCTCCAGCGTTTCTTTCACATCCCACAACAATTGGTCGATGCGTACTTTTTCGAATTTAAGGACCTTACCATTAAATCCTGTTTGGGCAAGAAACAAAAGCGCGCGGGTTTTCCGGTCAAGTTTTTCAGCCTCATCGAGTATAATTTTTATCGACTCGATATATTCCTCAGGCTGCCGTAATTTCGATAAGGCAACATCGGCTTCACCTATGATGGCAGTAAGCGGTGTTCGTAATTCGTGAGATGCGTTGCTGATAAAATTATTCTGTGTTTCAAAGGAGGTCTCGATGCGATCGAGCATGCCGTTGAAAGTTTGAGCAAGATTATTCAGCTCCTCATTTTTATGCACACTGTCGAGTCGGAGGTGAAGGTTTTCCGAGCTGATTTGTTTCACCTGACTGGTGATATTCCGAAGCGGATTAAATACGTAATGGGAGAAAAAATACGCGATTATAACCGACAGCAAAAAGGATGAAATGATGGCGGTAATCATGGTCCGCTGCAAATAGGCGGTGTGGTGATCGTGATAATAATTTTCGGCCGAGGCAAGGATAAGATAGGACTGATTACCTGTATTATAGCGTAGTCCTTTATAAAAAATGCTGTTACGCTCGAATTCGGCAGATCCAGTACGCCAGCTTTGCTCCAAAAAAGATACAGGCAAATCCAGGCTATCAGCTAAAGTCTCGAGCTGAGCGACATCTGATATCAAAAAAATCTGCTCTTTCTCCTTGGGTAAAACACCCATAATCTGGCTCCTAAAATCACGTATTTCGGTGCCGCGAGAACTGTCAACTTCCACCTTTACTGCGGCCATCCCCCTTATCTCGAGGAGGTGGTAAAAATCGTCGTGGGTATAATCGTCTACCGATAAATAAATAAAGCCACTAAACAATAAAATGATGGTAAAAAAAGCCGTTAGCAAGACCAAGGCTGTACGGTATCGACTTCTAAAGCTTTTCAAATCTACAACAGTCATGGCGTCTCCTTCATCACATAGCCCATGCCGATTACAGTATGTATAAGCTTCAAATCGTGGTGTTGGTCGATTTTTTTGCGCAGATAATTCACATACACATCTACCACATTGGTGCCCATATCAAAATTAATCCCCCACACTGCTTCCAACAAATCCATACGGCTGAGTACCCGGTTTTTATGCTTCAAAAAATGCAATAACAAACGGTATTCCGTGGTGGTGAGCGATATCAGCCGGTCGTCGCGCTTCACCTCTTTGGTATAATCATTCATGATCAAATCGGCCATTTGATAGAGATGTTCTTCCTGGTTTTCAGGCAGCTGGGTAGATTTGGGTTCCGCCCGGCGAATTAAAGTCCGCACCCGGGCTAGCAACTCAATAAACTTAAATGGCTTCACCAGATAGTCATCGGCTCCGGTTTCCAGGCCTAGTACAATGTTTTCCGATGTTCCTAAAGCCGTAAGAAAAAGGATGGGAATGTTGGTGTCGGTCGTGCGCATCTCCCGACATAACTCCAGCCCATTCATGCCCGGCAGCATAATATCGAGTATGGCCAGGTCGAATTTATTGCTCAAAAACAGCTGTAAGCCCATACTCCCATCAAAGGCCACACTCACCTCATAGCCCTCTTCCGAGAGCCCTTTTTTAATGAAGGAAACAACATGGGCTTCGTCTTCAACCAGGAGAATTTTTTTCATAGGTATGGATAGCTGACTCCTTATTCAACGGTTAATAGCGCCAAAATACCCAAATCCCCTTGGCTATTCAAACTGAAATCGACGGCGGCATAAATTTCATTTGCAAAACAACAGCAGATCAGCAACTTTGTCGATTTACATTGAACTAACCCAACTCAAGCTATAGAACATGAAGTTTATACCATTAAAAACAGCCCTCTGGGTGCTGCATATTTTTTTCAGTGCGTCTTTACTCTTTCATATCGGTGTTTTGATGGGCATTTTCCCTAACGACATCATCTGGGGTGGCCGCACCGATCTGGGCAATTGGCGGCAATTCGAAATGATTTCTGTGGGCATCAATCTGCTTTTTTTATTCCTGGTTTACTGGCGACAGGGAATACTCCCCTTAGCTGCACGACCACAATTATTCCGCATTGTTTTCATACTAATGGCGCTTTTGTTTGCACTAAATACCCTGGGCAACCTCTATGCCAAAAACCCGCTCGAAACGTGGCTGTTTACACCCATTACCGCCATAAGTTGTCTGTTATGCTTCCGCATCAGTCGGAATTAAACGTATCTTCCCTTTTCCTGCTTGCTTCTTGCTTATGCTTTATATATCTCGGCTTCGCCTGCTTCTACTCTTTTCTGTCCTGAGCTCCACTTTAGCTGCCCAGTCCACTTCCTGGGTCGATTTGGTCAACCCCCTCATCGGAACCGCTTCCAGTTATGCTTTCTCCAATGGCAATACTTACCCGGCTATTGGCCTGCCCTGGGGCATGAACAGTTGGACGCCACAAACCAATAAGATGGGCGACGGCTGGACCTATCAATATGGTAGCAACAAAGTCAGAGGATTCAAACAAACCCATCAGCCCTCACCCTGGATCAACGATTACGGCGCCTTTTCGCTTTTCCCGGTCTGCGACACCCTGCTTTTCGACGAAGAAGCCCGTGCCTCCTGGTTCTCCCACAAAGCCGAACTGGCCCAACCACATTACTATCAAGCCTACGTAGCCAGCTACAACACCCTCGTAGAAATTACTCCCACGGAACGGGCAGCCATCTTTCGGCTAACTTATCCTGAAACCGATCGCGCCTACCTCCTCATCGATGCCTTTTTTAAAAACTCTTACATCCGGGTTTTTCCCAAAGAAAAAAAGGTTATAGGCTATGCCCGCAATGCCCGTGGTGGCGTACCTTCTAATTTTCACAATTATTTTGTGATGTATTTCGACCAGGAGATAACTGGGGTTTATGGGGTAGATAAAGGCAAAATCAAGGCCGATCGGTTGGAGATTAAAAGCGAACATGCCGGTGCCATTCTTCAATTCAGAGGAAATCCGAAACAGCCACTTCATGTGCGTATTGCTTCTTCTTTCATTAGTCCGGAACAGGCTGAAATCAATTTGAAAGAACTGGGCAACGACAGCTTCGATACAGTCAAAGCCAAAGCAGCTCAACGTTGGAATGATGTTTTAGGCCGCATACAGGTGGAAGACGGCACCCCTGACCAGCGAGCAACTTTTTATACAGCGCTTTATCGCACCATGTTGTTTCCCCGCAAGTTTTACGAATACGATGCGGCAGGAAAAATGGTGCATTACAGCCCGTATAATGGCAAAATTGAGTCCGGCTATATGTTTACCGATAACGGCTTTTGGGATACTTTCAGAGCCGTTTTCCCCTTTTTCACCTTACTATTTCCCGAGCTCGACGAGCAAATCCTTGAAGGTTTAGCGAATACCTATAAACAAAGTGGCTGGCTTCCCGAATGGGCGAGCCCCGGCCACCGTAACTGTATGATTGGTTCCAATTCGGCTTCCATCATTGCCGATGCCTACCTCAAAGGTATCCGACCCAAATCGATGCCGGTTTTGTACGAAGCCCTACTTAAAAACTCCGAAAATGCTGGTCCACTCAGTTCGGTTGGCCGGGCAGGTGTAAACTATTACAATGCCCTGGGCTATATTCCTTATGACGTAAATCTCGCCGAAAATACCGCCCGAACACTCGAATACGCTTATAATGATTTCACCCTCTGGAAACTGGCCAAAGCCATGAACCGACCCCAAGCCGAGATAGATACTTTCGCCAAAAGAGCTACCTATTATCGCAACGTATTCGACCCGGAGACCAACTTTATGCGGGGCAAAAACCGGGATGGCAGCTTTCAGTCGCCCTTCCGGCCCGACAAATGGGGCGACGCCTTTACCGAAGGCTGCTCCTGGCATTGGACCTGGTGTGTGCTCCACGATGCCGCCGGCCTGGCCGACTTGATGGGTGGTGATGCTGCTTTTGTCGCTAAACTTGATGCCGTATTTACCACCGCCCCCACCTTTGATTACAGCTATTACAAAACCCAGATTCATGAAATAACCGAAATGCTGGTGATGAATATGGGACAATATGCTCACGGCAATCAACCTATTCAACATATGGTGTATTTGTATAACCACGCCGGTGCTCCTTGGAAAACTCAATACCATGTCCGTAACATCATGGACAAATTATACACTAATGCACCCGACGGCCTGTGCGGTGATGAAGACAATGGCCAAACCTCTGCCTGGTATGTATTTTCGGCTTTAGGTATGTATCCGGTAACACCAGGTGCCGGGGAATATGTTCTGGGAGCGCCTCTCTTTAAAAAAGTAAGTATACACTTCGAAAACGGGAAAAAAATGCAAATTCTGGCGCCCGATAATGCAGGCAACAAACCCTATGTTTCGGGTATTCAATTGAACGGAAGTCCATTTACACGCAGTTTTGTAACCCACGCTGAAATGCAAAATGGCGGCGAATTGGTCTTCCAAATGAGTGCAGCTCCCGACTCAAATCGGGTACTGCTGCCCGCAGAAAGGCCCTATTCCATGTCGCGTAACCGTTGAAACATTGCTAAAATGGCTTTAAAAATGGAGGCCATAAAACTAAAATATTCATTCCTGCCATACCCAAAACAGCCTGCATAATTTACCCGATATTGCACTTCAAATCCATCCTTTTGAACCAAATTAAACACTCGATGTTTAAACACTAAAGACATAGCCATGAGCACCAAAAAAATCGACTACATCTTTACGCCACCCACCCCACATATGGTTGGCGACGGTTTTAAAGTACACAACTACATTCCCGGCCGGACCGGCGGTTTCGAGCGTATGGATCCATTTCTGATGCTCGACTATAATGCCCCATGGGTGATTGGTCCACGCAACAAACCCCTCGGTGTAGGTGTACATCCACATCGCGGTTTCGAAACCGTAACCATTGCCTACCAGGGCAAGGTAGCTCACCACGACAGCGCCGGCAACAGCGGTGTGATTGGCGAGGGTGAAGTGCAATGGATGACTGCAGCTGCCGGCATTTTACACAAAGAGTACCACGAAAAAGAATTCAGCAAAAAAGGCGGAACCTTTCAAATGGTACAATTATGGGTGAATTTACCAGCTGCGAAAAAAATGTCACCACCTAAATATCAAGGCATTACCCGCGACCAAATTAAACGCAAAAAACTGGCTGATGGCCTGGGAGAGGTAGAAATCATTGCCGGTGAATTTGAAGGCTTGAAAGGTCCTGCCTATACTTTTAGTCCGGTAGCGCTCATGAATGCCAAATTGAAAGCAGGCGGCAAAGCCAAATTTAGCTTCCCGGCACATTACAATACAGCCTTGGTCGTAATTTCAGGCGATATCAAGGTCAATGGTCAGCCGGCAATGGCCAACCAATTTGTCCTGATGGCCAATGAAGGTACCGACTTTAGCATTGAAGCTACTGCCGACAGCATTGTTTTGGTTATGAGTGGAGAACCCTTACGCGAAGCCATCGCCGCGCATGGTCCCTTTGTGATGAACACCCGCCAGCAGCTGATCGAAGCCTTCAACGACTTTCAAGCTGGTAAATTTGGTCATTTAGAAGACTAACAACTGAAAATTCCAGCCCGATCTGAAGTAGACCGGGCTGGATCCTACTATTTCGACTTATCTCGCTCCTTTTCAGACATTTATTAGATTTATATATGTTTGTACCCTATATTAGGGCTCGAACTAAACTAAATCTATTCGCAAAGAGACCAAAATCGGTGTCTTGCAGTTGTAGTATCAATCTATGCTGAATATAATGTCGTCTGAGCCACCAAAAGTCACCCCCGATCCGGCACTCTTTTTCGAATTGTCGGCCGACCTGTTTTGTGTGGCCGGTTACGACGGCTATTTCAAGTTGGTTAATCCTGCCATGCAGCAATTATTGGGCTATACCGCCGAAGAGTTTTATTCCCATCCAATTGACACCTTTGTTTATGAAACCGACCGGGAGATAACTGCCCAATACAGAAATACACTAAAAAAAAACATTCCGCTTCAGCATTACGAAAACCGCTACCAGGCTAAAAACGGTGAAATTTATTGGTTCTCCTGGACGTCTATCCCCAATCAAGAACAACAGTTGATTTACGCCATAGCCAAAAATATCACCCATAAAAAGCAGGCTGAAGCCGACCGCAATGCCCTGCTTACCCGACTCACGACTAATAACCAACAACTCAAACAACTGAGTTATACCACCAGTCATGACCTGCGTAGTCCGGTAAATAACCTGCTTTCCGTCATCGAATTGCTCGATATGGAAAAGGTTAACGATCCTGATATACTCTCCATTATTCAATTGCTTAAACAGGCCACTTTTAGTTTGCGCGATTCTTTGAATGCTTATATCGATGAATTGCACAAACACGACAGCATGCACATTTCGCTCGAAGAATTGCGTTTGGACGACGTATATCAAAATGTAGCCAGCAATCTGCGGTCGCTGCTCGAAAACACCCGGACAACCATACTTACCGATTTCAATGCGGTTTCGAGTTTGCACTTCAATAAGGCTTATCTCGAGAGTATTTTCCTGAACATGATTACCAACTCCATTAAATACGCTCGGCCTGACTTGAACCCGGAGATTCACATTGTATCGGAAATGTCGAATGGGCAGGCGAAACTGCATTTTTTCGACAACGGCCAGGGCTTTGATATGGAAGAGGTTAAAGACCGGATTTTTGGGCTAAATCAAACCTTCCACAACCACAGCGACAGCAAGGGCATCGGACTTTATTTGGTTTACAGTCACATTACCAGCCTTGGGGGTCACATTACCGTGGATAGTAAACCCAATCAGGGTGCACGTTTTACGCTCACCTTCGCCCAACGTTTGAATTGAAGGTTGCAACTTCGCAGTACTTTCATTCCTCATCCAGCTTCTTTAAAAAATAAGCAGATTACAGCCTAAGGCTGATTTTTTGTTTGACTGCTTTCACATTTTTATGCATTTTGAGGTCGGAGTTACGCGCAATCGTAATAAACTAAACCTTGGAAGCTCAAACTAACGTATTTGTCACCGGTGCCGATGGCATGTTGGGTGCGCATATCTGCCGCGTATTATTGCAGCAGGGTTATGCTGTTAAAGCCATGGTTTTACCGGGCAGGCAGTCCAAGGTACTTCAAGGTCTCAAGTTAGAGCTTGTGTGTGGAGATGTATTGAATAAAGTCGATCTTGCTACACATATGGCCAATTGTAAGCAGCTAATTCACATTGCAGCGCTTACAACTGTTTGGCCCCGCCACTCTCCACTGGTGCGCGCCGTGAACTACGACGGCACCAAAAACGTAATGGAGTTAGCTCAAAAGTTCGGCTACACCCGCATGGTGCATATCGGCTCGGCCAGTTCGTTTGCCTTTGGTAACCGTCTAGCGCCCGGCAATGAATCTAGTTGCTGGCAAGGTAGGTCCAAGATCGATTATATGCTCAGTAAACATGCGGCACAGGAGCTTTTGCTTCGGACGTATCGCGAAACCGGCTTTCCGGTGGTAATTGTGAACCCCACTTTTATGGTAGGCGCCTTCGATTCGGGCCCATCTTCCGGTAAAGTACTGCTTGCCTTGATCCGGAACCGCCTGCCCGCTTATTCCCCGGGAGGTCGAAATTTTGTTTGTACTCAAGATGTGGCTATAGCAGCAGTAAATGCTTTAAAATTGGGAGAAACCGGACAATGTTACATTGCGGGTGGCGAAAATCTGAGCTATGCCGAATTCCTGCAAAAATCCTGTCAGGTTATCGAAAAACCATTTAAACTCGTGGCAGCTCCGGCTCCACTTTTGAAATGTTTTGGTCTGGCCAGTTCGCTGGTTGCACGTTTACAAGGCACACCACCAAAACTGAGCTACAGCATGGCTCAAATTGCTTGCGAGGAACAATATTATGAAGCCAAAAAAGCCCAACAAAAGCTGCAAATGCCCCAAACCGATTTAAAAATCGGCATAGCTGCCTGCGTTGATTGGTTCAAAGCAAATGGTTACGTTTGAGGATGCTTGAAAATTTCTATGCCAACAAAGTCGTACTCATTACAGGCGGTAGTATGGGCATCGGCAAAACATTGGCCTGGCTTGTCCTTAAAAACGGCGGGAAAGTGGTGATAACCGGCAGAAACCAGGAACGTCTGCAGGCACTTTCCGACGAATGGTCGGCGTATAGTTCCCAATTTTTAGCCGTTGCCATTAACGTTACCAATTTCGAAGGCCAGGCTGCACTCATGCAACAAATCAGCAAACGATTCGGAAACTTGGATGTCCTCATCAACAACGCCGCTCTTTCTGCGTATGGGCGTTTAGAAAGCACCGATCCCCAAGTCATTCATAGCCTCATCGATACCAATATTAAGGGATTACTATTTACCACCCGTGCTGCCTTGCCACTTTTACGCGAAAGCAAAGGCCACATACTTTTCATTTCCAGTTTAGCTGCATTTTATGGTCTTCCCGATTACAGCCTGTATTCACTGAGCAAACTGGCTTTACGGGCTCTTCGTCAAAGTCTGGACATAGAACTCGCAGCCGACAAGGTGAATGTGGCCGTTGCCTACATTGGTTTTACCCAAAATGAAAACGACAAACGCACTTTAAATCCAAACGGACAGGAAGAAGTGGTTCCCGACCGGCCGGCATGGCTTACCTTTAGCCGTGAACAAACTGCCTACAGTATACTGCAACAAATCGCTCAACGTAAAAAGGTGCTGATACAAGGTAATTTTGGCAAATTCTTATACCTGTTAAGTCATTTTTTTCCGGGATTAATGCGCTTTTTGCATCTGCGTAAATATGGCAAAAACAGGCAAAAACATTAAACTAACATGCCGGAACCTTGGTTAGAAGCACTCAACAGCATCGGTTATTTTAGCCTGCTTTTTTTAATCGCAAGTGCCTTTTTTGCCGGATTTATCGATGCTGTTGTAGGCGGAGGTGGACTCATCCAATTGCCAGCCTTGCTCATTCAATTGCCCCAAACAGCACTTCCGGTCATTTTAGGCACCAATAAAATAGCTGCACTTACCGGCACCAGCCTCGCTGCCCAACGATATGCCCGCCATTTTCGATTCAACTTCCAGCTTTTGGCCGTCATTGGTCTATTCGCCTTAATTTTCGCTTACATAGGTGCCCAAATGGTACATCACTTCAATCCAGATGTACTTCGTCCGCTGCTTTTTGTGATTTTATTGGCCATGGCACTTTATACCTATTTCAAAAAAGATTTAGGTCAGGCCAAGTCCAAATCGCTTCCCTTCTCAA
Source organism: Bacteroidota bacterium (assembly GCA_036787895.1). Classification (GTDB taxonomy): domain Bacteria; phylum Bacteroidota; class Bacteroidia; order UBA7662; family UBA7662; genus UBA7662. Next base: position 102,766 of record DAIQOK010000009.1, read on the forward strand.
GTCAACTTATTTATGGTAGCCTCCTTGCCTGTGTAGTGGGCTTTTACGACGGATTTATCGGACCGGGAACAGGCAGTTTCCTGGTGCTGGGTTTTGTAGTTTTGTTGGGATTTGACTTCATACAGGCCTCAGCTTATGCCAAGTTTATCAATGTAATTACAAATGCATCGGCCTTATTTGTGTTTGTACAGCAAGGAAATTACTTACTGGAACTTGCCCTTTTAATGTCCATAAGCAATGGCGCAGGAAGCTGGATAGGCAGTGTAACAGCTCTTAAAAGAGGTAATGGTTTTGTTCGGAAAGTATTTTTACTTATTGTTGTCATACTGCTTATCCGTTATGGTACAGATTTATACACCGACTGGACCTTAATTAAGACCAAATGAAAAGCTTGGTAAAAATATTCTCGGTTATCTCTGCCTTCATATCCGCGCATACATCCTTCATTTTTTACCTCAGCTGGTTTTTTCTTGGACTTTTACAAGCTGGATATACCGAATTACTGCATGATGAAGCCTACTATTGGCAATATGCTTCGCATCCTGCCTGGGGTTACTTCGACCATCCTCCCATGATTGCCTGGCTGATTTATATTGGCTCTTGGTTTTTTGAAGATGAAATAGGCGTGCGCCTGTTGCCGGTCATATTAAATACAACAAGTATTTATATACTTGAAAAGTTGCTGATCAAAACCGAAAAAAAAATATTCTATGTCGTCATTTCTTCAACAGCAATACTACAACTAGCAGGGATACTTGCGGTACCAGATTCGCCACTTCTGTTCTTTAGCTTCGTATTTTACAGTCAATTTAAACGATTTTTGGAAAACAGCTCCCTAAAAAATGGGAGCTACCTCGCTTTGGCAATGTCAGCTTTGGTTTACTCCAAATATCATGGCATATTGTTAATTATCATCAGTTTAGGCGCTAATCCAGGTTTGTTTCGCAAAAAATCACTTTGGCTAAGCTTAACCTTGCTCTTTGTATTCATGTTGCCTCATCTACATTGGCAGTACCAAAACAACTTCCCATCAATCAGCTACCATTGGCTGGAGAGAGGTGACGAAAATTTCAGCCTTTGGTTGTTGTTCAACTATCTGTTTAGCCTTCCATTTGTTTACGGACCATTTACCGGCTTTTGGTTTATCTATGCACTTTTTACCTTTAAACCTGGCGATGATTATGAAAAAACCATCCGACTGAATGGAATTATCAGCTTACTTCTATTCCTGCTATTATCGCTCAAAGGCCGTATCGAAGCTAACTGGACCTTTATCGCCCTGCTGCCACTTATTTACACAGGGATCAAACGTGCTGAAAGTCAGCGCCAAATACAAATCTTACTATGGCGTTTATTCCCTTTCACATTGCTTATCATACTTCTTTTGAGGGTCTATATGGTATGGGATTTTTTACCTGTTGCCTGGAATATTAAAACCGAATTTCACAACAATAAAACATGGGCACTACAAATCAAGCAGCTGGCTGGAGGCCGACCGGTTGCATTTATGAATTCATACCAATATGCCTCTAAATATGCCTTCTACAGCGGTGAACCCTCCTTTTCACTCAATAATGTCGCTGGCCGTCGTAACCAATATACTATATGGGACAGCGAATATTCATTTCAAGGAGAAAATATAATTTTGGTAACAAATTATGAATCTCCTGATTTTAATAGACTCGAAACTGTAAAAGGTAGACTGAATTTCGTTGCTATCCCAAACTTTCGTTCTTATGGCAACACCCGGATTGAAACGCCCGTTAATCAGCTCGTATGCAAACAAAATTCAGCTGTTCAAATCAGTGTTAAAATCAAAACCTTCAACTCCCAAAGCCGAAATACAGCTGCAAATCCTATTTATCCTGCTTATTTGAGCTATTCAGTATTTCAAAAAAATACCCTATTGTCCGAAAACAAAACCTCGCTCCTTCTTACAAATAATATGATCAACAACGAACAAAAATATACAGCCAAGCTTACATTCACGCTTCCTCCTGGTGAATATACTTTGCTTTTGGGCACCAAATCAGGCTGGTTGCCCTCCCAGGCCGGTAGTAAAAAAATAAAACTCTTTATCACTACAGATTAACTGGCTAGTGTCAATGAAGCTCACGGCTTACGTTAAGCTGTGATAAGCCCTTCGATGATTATTCAATTTTTCCGAGTTAGAAGTATCAATTTTTATGACTTAATCGGTGAAAAAACCTGCTTTCCTGGCCAATTGAAGTCCATATTCAGATAGATATGGCCAAAGTACCGCATTTACTTGAGAGATGTAGGCGAATTGCAACTTGGCTAGGTCAGCTTCATCTAAGGCCGGCTGGAGAAAGAAAAATGTCCGCACCATACCACTCATTTCCATCATAAATTCAAGGTTGTAGTCACTGATATCGGGGCGCAAAATGCCGCTGTGTTTCAATTCCTCCAACTGCCTTTTCCACCATTGTTTACGTTGCTGATGTGATTGAAGTACTTCAGCCATAAATGCCGGATACTGCCGCTGTAATTCCAAAAAATCGACAAACAAAAAACGATATTTTAATGAAAGTTGAAAGGTGGCGCTAGGCGCGGCGAGCATTTGTAAAAATTTGTCCGGATGTTCAGCCAACGACCTATTTATCTCCATTAGCCCTTCCTGATACGCGGCATAAATGGTTTCCAACAATTTCTCCTTATTCGGATAATGATAGGTTACATTGCCATAGCTGATATTCAAAGCTGCCGAAACGTCCCGCAAAGTCACATTTACCCAGCCCAACCGGTTAAATAAGGTCAGGGCCGACTCCAAAATGCGTATTTTTGTCTTCATAGTGCAATATTAGTCCAAATAGCCTAAATTTAAAAAACTTGTTTTACCTTTGTCGTCATCAAGTCAATTATTATGTCGTCACTATACAAATCAGCAGCTGCTAAAAGTACAATTATGGCCTTGTACGACAAGCGGCTGCAACGCTGTGCCCCCGATCATGAAAGTCGGATGGTACAAACTTCCTACGGTCAAACGCATATCATCATTTGTGGCAATCGACAAAAAACGCCGCTGGTTGTTTTTCATGGAATCAATGCCGGCGCTCCAATGGCCCTCGAATGTATGACGGCGCTTTTCCCCGATTTTTGCCTTTATGCCATCGATACCATCGGCCAGGCAACCCGCAGTGCGGAAAACAAACTCTCCTATGACGATGGAAGCTTCGGACACTGGCTAGATGAAACCTTTGAACAACTACAACTCAGACAGGTCCATGTGGTAGGTATCTCCTTTGGCGCATTTCTTTTACAAAAACTAATAACTCATGCTCCATATCGGGTCGATAAAGCAATAATGGTGGTACCCGGCGGTTTAGTAGATGGTGCCTTTTGGCCGAGCATGAAACTTTTAAGCTGGCCTTTAATGCGCTTTATGTTCAATAAAACCGATGACAACCTCAAACGTTTTCTTGCTGCTTTTTACAATCAATTGGATGAGGAAGCCCTGCTATTTCACCGGACCACTTTAACCGGCATAAAAATGGACTACCGCAGGCCCAAACAACTTCAAAAAAAAGATGTCGCGCATTTTGACCGACCAGTTTATGGTATTTTTGCCGATACGGATGTTTTTTTTCCTGGTCAAGCTGCCTTAGCGCGTTGTCAGGAAATATTTCCTCAATTTAAAGCATACCACATCCTCAAAAGCTGCAAACACATCCCCGACGCCAGTTTTTATCCGGAAATAGCAGAGCAAATCAAAAAATGGCTGAGCACCTGAATGACCTATGCATAGGTTAGCTTAGGCACTCAGGCATAAATTACGCAACACTTTTCAGCAGATATTTTAGGTGTTTTGATATCTTGAGCTAAAAATCTACGTCTATGAAAAATTGGCTACTCACCGGCTCTATCGGTCTACTCATCGCTTGTGGCGCTACCAAAATTATCGAACCCACCGAAAAAGATGTTACAAAAGCAAAGTCGACATTTCCTGAAGTTACCTTAGCCGACCTGCAGGCAGGGAAAAACATCTACGAGCAACATTGCGGAGGCTGTCATCCACACAAAAAAATTACCAAATTCAGCGAAGCACAATGGCGAACCATAACGCCTAAAATGGTCGTGAAAACCAACAAAAAATTTAACAATGTGATAAACGCTGCTTCTGAAGCACAATTGCTACAATACCTGGTAACCATGTCGGGTTCCTGAGCTTAGTTGTTTTCAGCACTCTGTGTCCTGATTTAGTTTTGATTTTATAACACTAGCACTTAGTTTGGATTCATGGCAGAAACCGAATACCGTAATACTTCTGGCTGGCGATACCGCTGGTTCCGCATCATTTTCCACCACGATACACCGGCGGGTAAAAAATTCGATGTCCTACTTTTATGGCTAATTTTACTGAGTGTTATAATCGTTGTTGCCGAAAGTATACCCCAATACCACGATCGATTTTTCGACTTTTTTTACGGCATTGAGTGGGTACTAACCATCCTTTTTTCTATTGAATATATTTGTCGGATACTCACCTATCCCAAGCCACTACGCTACATCTTCAGCTTTTGGGGCATCATTGATTTATTGGCCATCTTGCCTACTTATCTCGATTTTTTCTTTAGTGGTTCACACTACCTGCTAACTGTCCGTATATTCAGATTATTGCGTGTTTTCCGCATATTGCGGCTGGTACACTTCAGTAAGGAAGCACGAATGTTGGTGCTTTCGTTGCGTAAAAGTGGTTATAAAATCGGGGTATTTTTATTGGCTGTGTTGGCCATTGTCACCATGCTGGGCACACTCATGTATGTGGTAGAAGGTGCCGAAAATGGTTTCACAAGTATTCCTGAGAGCATTTATTGGGCAATTGTAACGGTGACCACAGTTGGCTTTGGCGACATTGTGCCTCAAACGGTTTTAGGCAAAATACTCTCTTCCATAGCCATGATTATGGGTTATGCCATCATTGCTGTGCCTACGGGTATCATCACAGTAGAAATGGCCCGCCAAAATGTAGAAACCCAGCCTTGCCCGCATTGTGCCCATGAAGTATCGAAAACGGTCAACTATTGTGAAAACTGCGGGGCAAAACGAGAGATGAGTGCTCCAGTGTAGCTGGTGAATGGTGTTTCGAAAGGGGCAGGCTGTCAATTGGTTTAGTTGCACTAAAGCACTGATTTTAGGCAAACTGAAGCGCTGGATTTAGGCCAAATACGATTCGAGCCTGCTTTATTCCCAAGGTATCATCTTCAGCTCGCCGAAACCAGTTGAACCAACCACAGCCGAGCCATTTAATCAGCACTAACCCAGCTAAACCCGCTGCAGCCACCAACCCCAGCGAAGCAAACTAAAGCTCAGGGAAGCTGTCTAAACCTGGCAAAGCAGTCAATCCATTATCTTTGAACATGCACGATCACAACCACCCTTATGATGAACATGGCCAACTCCGTAACGGCTTCCAGCAAGGCTTTTTTAAGGATGGCACAACCTGCTGGGAAGGCCATTTCAATGCAGGCAAAAAAACGGGCAACTGGCGTTTCTATCTGAAAAATGGCCAGCTAAAAGCCTCCGGCGATTATCTCAACAACCAAATGACGGGCTATTGGGAATGGTACCGAATTAATGGCCAGCTCATGCAAACCGGAAGTTTCGAGTCTGATCAAAAAACCGGCCTATGGAAACGTTACCATGAAAATGGCCGACTCCTGGATCAGGGACTCTTCAAAAATGGGCAGCCAACCGGTCTCTGGGAAACCTTTACCGAAGAAGGCGAACTCCTGAAAAGCAAAATTTATCCTTAAAAACAGCACAATACTTCGGTCAAGCTGAATTTTTACTATTTTGAAAGTCGAAAAGTTCGGTTGTCGATTGGAAAGCTTTTTCAGCATTTCAGCCTACATACCGTCCTGAAGCAAATTTTGTCTAACCCCCGGAAACAACATTCCTGACTCAATCTTCAAAACCCTGTCCATGTCATCCGCATCCCTACAACTCCCGAAAGATTATTCCGACAGTGTAAAACACGCTGCCCTGAACGCCTGGGTAGCCGAAATGGTTGCCCTCTGCAAGCCCGATCGCGTTTATTGGTGCGACGGCTCCGATGCCGAATACCAATTGATGTGCGAACGCCTGGTTGCTGCCGGCACCTTCATCCGTCTCAACCCAGAGAAACGTCCCAATAGCTTTGCCTGTTTCTCCGACCCCTCCGATGTTGCGCGCGTTGAAGACCGCACCTATATCTGCAGCCGCCGCAAAGAAGACGCCGGCCCCACCAACAACTGGATGGATCCACGTGAAATGCAGGAAACCCTCCACCCCCTGCTCGATGGCTGTATGGCTGGTCGCACCATGTTCATATTGCCGTTTTGCATGGGCCCGCTAGGCTCCGATATCTCCCAGATTGGCGTAGAAATCACCGACTCGGAATATGTGGTGACTAATATGAAAATCATGACCCGCATGGGCAAAAAAGTGCTCGATTATCTCGGCACCACAGGCGATTTCGTGCGTGCCTTCCATACCGTAGGCGCGCCGCTCAAACCCGGTCAGGCTGATGCCAAATGGCCCTGCAATCCTACTGTTAAATACATTGTTCATTATCCTGAGGAGCGTAGCATCATCAGCTATGGCTCAGGTTATGGCGGTAATGCCTTACTCGGCAAAAAATGTTTCGCCCTCCGCATCGCTTCGGTTATGGCGAGAGAAGAAGGCTGGCTGGCGGAACACATGCTCATTCTCGGGGCACAGAGTCCACAGGGCGACAAAACTTATGTGGCCGCAGCCTTCCCAAGTGCTTGTGGCAAGACCAATTTCGCCATGCTCATTCCACCGAAAGAGCTCAGCGGCTGGAAAATCACCACTGTAGGCGACGATATTGCCTGGATTAAACCCGGCAAAGACGGTAAACTTTACGCCATCAATCCCGAAGCCGGTTATTTTGGGGTGGCTCCGGGCACCAACGAAAAAACCAACCCCAATGCCATGGCGTCGATACGTTCTAACACCATCTTCACCAATGTTGGCGTAACACCCGATGGGGATATTTGGTGGGAAGGCATGAGTAAAGAAGCGCCGGCAGGCATCATGAACTGGAAAGGTCAGCTTCACGACCCGGCCAGTGGCAACCCCGTGGCCCATCCAAATGCCCGTTTTACTGCCCCAGCCGCCCAATGCCCCAGCCTCGACGACCGTTGGGAAGACCCACAAGGCGTACCCATCAGCGCTTTCATTTTCGGTGGTCGCCGTTCATCTACCGTACCACTCGTTTACCAGTCGGCTAACTGGAATTTCGGCGTTTATGCCGCCTCAACCATAGGCTCGGAGATGACTGCTGCTGCCTTTGGCGAACTCGGCAAAGTGCGTCGTGATCCGTTTGCTATGCTGCCCTTTTGCGGCTACCACATGGCCGATTACTTCAACCATTGGCTGCAATTCGGCCGTGCTTTACCTAACCCTCCACGCATTTTCGTCGTCAACTGGTTCCGTAAAGATGCCGATGGCAACTTCCTCTGGCCAGGCTTTGGCGACAATATGCGTGTGTTGGAATGGATCATTGGCCGCGTAAGAGGCCGCACCGGCGCTGTAGAAAGTCCGGTTGGTTGGATGCCAACTTATGCCGATATCAATTGGAATGGCCTGAATTTCAGCAAAGAACAATTTGAAGACATCATGCACGTCGACCGCGAAATCTGGAAGCAGGAAGTAACCAGCCACGATGAATTATTTGGCCGGATGTACGATAAACTACCAAAGGAATTCATTTTTATGAAAGAAATGCTGCTATCAAGTCTCTGGCGTTCTCCCGAAAAATGGGGGTTAGCACCTGAAAGACATTAAAACAAGACAATTAGCACTCCTCACATCCAAGGCGTCAAATGGGTAAGCAGCGAAAGTGACTGCTACCCGTTGGCGCCTTTGTTGTGTATTATAATAAGATAATACAAAATTTGCGTGATTTGAGCTAAAAGTTGCGCCATTCGTAACAATTATCAATTGTAATTCTGTTTGACCTTGGGTAGTTTCATACCATGGAAAATACCGGAACTAGCTTACCGTTAATCAGGGTACAGAAAATAAAATACCAGCACAAATTTTATTGGCGGCTCGACTTTTCCTTCAATGCTGAACTCATCGACCGATGTCGTGAGCTTAAACACCGCCATTGGAGCGCACAACTCCGTTGTTGGCTGATTAATTTTGAGTATATCAACTTCGAAGCACTTTCGGCGCATTTTCAACATCGTGCTATTCTCAGCCTGGAATACTCACCCAAAGCCCCAGCAGCAGCCCGACTTCCCGATCTCGTCTCGGAAAAATTAAACGCCATCGCCGAATTTGAACGCTGGCTTCGCCAAAAACGCTACGCCGACAACACTATTAAAACCTATGTCGATGCCCTGCGTACCTTTTTCCGCTACTACAACGACAGGCATATAAATCAACTCACTGCCACTGACATTGTCAATTTTAATCACGACTATATGCTGAAGCATCATTATTCATTCAGCTATCAAAACCAGGTAATTAATGCTATTAAACTCTATTACGACCGCTTCCACAATACGCAGCTTGACATTACTGAACTTGAAAGACCACGTCGGAACCAACGTTTGCCCCACGTACTCAGCAAAGCTGAAGTTCAGAAAATTATAACCGCACCTGTAAATTTAAAGCACCGCTGTATGTTGGCCCTCATTTACGGCTGTGGCTTGCGTCGCGGTGAATTACTCAATCTCACCTTAAAAGACATTGACTTCGAACGCCAGCTCTTGTGGATAAGAGCCGGTAAAGGCAATAAAGACAGACGGGTACCACTCACCCTACCCCTGCAACGTATGATTCAGCGTTACCAGGAATCGTACCCTACCAAAAACTGGCTTTTTGAAGGCCAGCAAGTAGGTCACCCCTATGATGAACGCAGTTTGGCAACCGTCTTCAAAAATGCCTGTATGAAAAGTGGTATTGATGCTCAAGCCACATTACACTGGTTAAGACACAGTTATGCAACTCATTTACTAGAGGCAGGAACCGATTTGCGCTACATTCAAACCTTACTTGGCCATAAAAGCAGTAAAACCACTGAGTTGTATACCTGGGTCACCGAGGTTGCCTTTGACAAGTTGCGGAGTCCAATAGATGGCATGGATTTCTAAAAACAATTGCTAACTTACCCTCTCAAATCAAACTGCATAAGCGCAATTTACTGCCGATATACAAATGGATGCCCACCCCCAACCATGCAAAAAGTTGCTCTTATAAACAAGTTACAGCCAAGCCCTCGTTTGAAAAGGAGCTTCTAGGTTAGGCAGCAAAAGTCT
>DAIQOK010000010.1:0-102578 GCA_036787895.1 Bacteroidota bacterium
CTCCCTGGCGCCCAAGGGGTCGCCGAATATGGGGGATTAAATATCCCGTAGTGGGTGATCCTACAAGAAAAATCCCTTCAACCGCTGGCGCGTCTGGGTTTTTTGCTTATTAGCCCACCCTGGCGCCCAAGGGTCGCCGAATATGGGGGATTAAATATCCCGTAGTGGGGGATCCTACAAGAAAAATCCCTTCAGCCGCTGGCGCGTCTGGGTTTTTTGCTTATTAGCCCTCCCTGGCGCCCAAAGGGTCGCCGAATCGGGCTAATAAGCAAAAAACCCCGCTTCGCGGGGCTTTTCCTTGCGGAGAGGGGGGGATTCGAACCCCCGGTACCTTGCGGTACACATGATTTCGAATCAAGCACATTCGACCACTCTGACACCTCTCCAGATTCGGAACGCAAAGATAAGCGACGACGGCTTATCTTGCAGCTATGAAACAACAACTCGATTTGCGTTTTAATTGGAACGGACCACAAATCCAACATCATGATCAACTTACACTGATGGGGTCATGTTTCACTACACACATGGGTAACGCACTCGAGGAAAGAGGATTTCGTATACTTTCCAATCCTACCGGCATTTTGTTCGATCCTACAGCTATTTGCCGGCATTTACATAAGGTCTTTGGCTCCTTTGATGTGGAAGAAGATGAGCTGTTTTATTTGAATGAATGTTACAACCACTGGGATTTTCACAGTGATTTTTCATCTATCGATAAAATGGAAAGTCTATATGCCATTAATAGCTCTCTACAACGAACCCAGGATGCATTGCTGCAATCGAGTTGGTTGGTGCTCACTTTTGGTTCGGCTTTCCGTTATGTGCGTAAAGAAAATGGTCAGCCGGTAGCGAATAACCACCGAGCCCCTGCTGATAGTTTCCGCAAAGAACTGCTGGAGGTGGATGTGATGGTGGATACAGTTAAAAATACGGTGGCCTTACTTCGGACTAAAAATCCGGGTCTGCAAATCATGTTTACAGTAAGTCCGGTGCGACATATTCGCGATGGGGTGGTCGAAAACAACCGATCCAAAGCCCGATTGATCGAGGCGGTTCACCAAATCACGGCAAAGGTGAAGGATGCCTACTATTTTCCGGCTTATGAGCTGGTGATTGATGTTTTGCGCGACCACCGCTGGTATGATATCGACCTGGTTCATCCCAATTTTGCGGCCACGAGCTATGTTTTTGAGCAATTCGAGCATTTGTGTATGTCGGCAGAGACGCGTAAATTGAACGAGGAAGTGTATCAACTTACCCTTGCGCGCCGCCACCGCCCCCGTTTCCCCGAAACTGAGGCGCACCGAAAATTCCTGGCAGAAACTGCTGCACGGGAAGCTTTACTCCAACAACAATTACCATGGTTATAAATTAATTTTAACGATTGCTCATGGAAAATCGCAGTCTGCCTTCTGATTTTTATACCCATCCTCAACACTATAAAAATCAACTCGAAAAATACTTTCTGCCCTCCTGGCAATTTGCTATACCGGCCGAAAGTTTGTCATTGGCGGGTACCCAGCTGCCTTTTTGGTTTGCTGAAGGCAGTTTGCATGAGCCTCTTGTACTCACCGTAAATGCTGCTGGTCAAAAGCGAGCGATGGCCAATGTTTGTACCCACCGGGCAAAACTATTGGTCGAGAAACCCCAACATGCTCAGGACATTCGCTGCGGCTACCATGGCCGCTGCTTTGGGTTAGATGGAGGTATGAAGTCGATGCCAGGCATGGATGGTGTACCCGGCTTTCCGGCAAAGAGTGATGATTTACGACAGTTTAGTTATGAAGAAGTACTCGGCTTGGGTTTTGTAGGCCTGGAAACCACCCAAAAGTGCGCAGATTGGTTAAAACCGCTTATCGATCGTACTGCCTATTTGCCTTGGCACAAACTTAAATATCGCCCTGAATATTTTCAGGATTATCCGCTGGCGGCTCATTGGGCCTTGTATGTCGATAATTACCTGGAGGGTTTTCACATCCCCTTTGTACATCCGGCCCTCACCCAACAATTGGCATTGCGGGAATATGAGTATGAAAATTTCCCGGGTGGGAGTTTACAATTAGGTCTGGCTAATAATAAGTCAAGTTGTTTTGAACCTCCTGTAGGCCACCCCGATGCAGGCAAACGAATAGCAGCCTATTATTTCTGGTTGTTCCCAAATCTGATGTTGAATTTGTACCCCTGGGGTTTGTCTTTAAATCAGGTTTTACCACAGAGAATCGACCAGACCATCGTCCGCTACTTCACTTTTGTGTGGGATGAAAGCCAATGGGGGTTGGGTGCCGGCGCAGATACGAATCGGGTAGAATTAGAAGATCGGGCTGTAGTTGAGGCAGTACAACGAGGTATGCAAAGCCGCTATTGGCAGCCCGGTCTGTATGCACCTCGGCATGAAGCAGGTGTACAATGGTTTCATGCTATGATGCGCTGAGGCAAAGGTATTTCAGCTTATTTGGCCGATTTACGTGTGAATATGGCAACAATAGCAGTTGTAATTACTCCCATTATCGGGGTAAAAATCACGGTTTGTTTGATATAATTGCCCATGGAAAAATAAGCCGCTGCCTCATCTTCCGTCATTTTTCCCTCTGATACAGCATATGCCGCAACATTGGTAAAATAGTCAGGCGATATCACTGCTGAAGTGATCCATTGGGTCAAGGGCGACACCATGGTTACAAAAACGCTGATCCATAGGCCGGCCATAAATCCTTGTTTATAGGTCATCAAGCCGTTAAACGCCGATTTACGTTTGTCACGTAAGGCGAGTACATAAATAGTAATAGCCGGTATCATCACCAGATTCGACCAGGTGGCATGCTGGGCGATGTGTTCGTCATGCAGTCCGGAGAGCCGCTCTCCCAACATCCAGAGTAGTTGCATGCCCACGAAAATGAGGGCCCATTTAATTTCAAGTTGGTAGTTTTTCATCGATTTAATTTTGAGAAAATGAATGAATATGAATTTAGGTTTTTTGGTTATAAGACGTTTTATCGTGTTATTTCATTATTCGGTTAAAATAAATGAAGTATAAACTACGCCTCTCTTGGATGGAATAGTCGAGAATATCCAATCAAACAATAACTCATCGGAGTTAAATCGGGCTTGGTTATCCAGGAAATACATCGATTTTTTTTCTGACATAGTTACAAACACAAGCCTGTTGATTTCAGGGTACTTTTCAGCCTGAAGATGGTACTCTATACCTGAATTGATAGGGAAATTAACTTCCAAATCCGGTTGGAGAAGTCGGTGATTTTCTGCTGCATTTGGGTAAATTAAATAATTTCCATTATCTGTTAGGTTGAATATGTAAAGCCAGGCAGGCTGATTACATTTTAAGGAAAATTTTAGTTTTTCGCCAACCCGGTAGGACTTATGAAGTCCATTGAGTTTAATCATGTGGGGCTCGTAGTTTTTATCTGGATAAAGAAGAACTTCTATAGTGGCTGTGTAGCGAAGTACAAAGGCATCAAATTCCGGATTATAGCTTTTTTCTTCTTTCAAGAGCTCAAAGAATGAAATTACGCCGTTTAATTCACTGAGCGTTGAAGAACTAAACAGCTCAAAGTAGTTTCTGTCGATTTCTGACCTATACATATGCTCATAGGTTTGTATAGATTCTACTGCGCCACTTTGCCGTAATGCTTGCAATTTTAATTGGCGGATGAGGTCACGCTCTGACTCCTTCAGGGATTTATTTTCATGGATGAACAAACTATCAGTGATTACTAAATTGACTTTCTGCTGGGCAGTTGCATTGGTGGCCAACAACATGAGTAAGACAACTATAATTCTCATTTGAAGCTATAAAAGGTTCTGTTCATGTCTTTACTAAATATAGCAGGTGTTTGTTTAATTCCATGCAGTCTGCGTGCCATGTAGGGAATTCCGCTTTGCTGATCGGTTAGATAAGCATTTAATTCGTCTAACCTGATTATGCCATCATTGTCCAGGTCGGCAGTTTTATTTTTCAAGCCATTGAGCAAATAATAGGTGAATAACCCATGCGATTTTTCATTGTACCAACCCGAAACTTCTATGTCGCTGGATGAAGTGATAACAATTGCATTTTTCAAAACCTCTGTGTTTTTAACCTGAACTGTAATCGGACTGATATTTCGGAAAATGCTTGCCCCGGAGAAGCACGCATCGAGGAAAACAGTCGTGCTGAGGCTGGGAATTTTTGCCAAATTACTGTAGAATAAATTCAGAGAATATCCGCCAATCTCAACATAGTTTGGATCACAATCTACTGGCACGAAATACCCGGTTTTTGTCTCTAATCCGGGTGCTCCATGTCCACTGTAAAAAACGTAAACATCACTTAATCCATCTTTCACATAATTATATAGTTTGCCTTTGTGAGTAGAAGTCGAGCCAAAAACAGTTTCAAAATCTGTTTTGCTTGCATTTTTAATCAGAATTATATTTTCTTTTGGTATTCCAAAGTAGTTATGAAAATATTCGAACATTGCATTAGCGTCGTTTTCTGCATAAGTAACTTCCGTTGCAGATTTATATTTTGCATTACCTATGATGATTGCCACAGCATTGGGGTTATGAATATTCTGTCTCTTTAAATTTTCCAATAGTTCAGATGAAAAATTTTTAATGATGGGAGGACTGATGATCTCATTCTCATTCGAAACTGATGGAATTAATTTGTAATTGCTTCTTTTGGTAAGTCGGAAAACTTCGTAGTGGTGTTTTTTATCGATTAATTTGGTGACAAGGTAAATATCTTCATTTTTATAGCCCAGATAATAGGGCGTATGGCTTATTAGGTCATTGAGTAGTTGTTTTTTATTTAAAATGCCATTTTCATTGAAATGATAGAGTTTATAATAGTCAATTTTGGCTTCTGAAGTTTTTTTTGTTATGACTAGAAAGTCGCCTTGAGATGTTTTAGAAAGGACAGAAAATTTTTCTAAATAATCTATCTGTAATTCTTCTTGGTTGAGAAAAAGTCCGGTAGTATCAAAGTTAATGATCATTAACTTATTGGATTCATTTGTCGTCGTTTGATAGAAGATGGATATTTTATCTTTAATTTTTTTTATCTGATATGTTTTGTCAGGAAGTCTGACGTTAAAAAGATACTTCGCTTCTGTAATTTCACCTTTCTGATTAATTTTAAGTTTGATTAAGTCATTCTTTTTAAAAGCGCTATAAATACCTGGTTTTTCTTTAATATCGTTTTTGCAAAGTGCAAATAGTAGTAAATCACCACCTCCTGAGGAGAAAACATCAATCTGGTTTAAATTGAGAGTGTAATAATGGTTTTGAAAAAGACGTTCTCCTTTATTGTTAAATCCCAGAAGAGACAAATGAGTTAAGATACCTGCGAATAAAAGTGTTGTATCAGTATTTTGAACTATTCCAAATTTTTGGAATTCACTTTCATCATTTATTGATGTTGTTTGGATTGGATACTCATTCAAAAATTTATAATTAGTGTCAAAAAAGTTGATGGCTAATGTTTGACTGCCAATAAAACTGTCAAATCCCAGTGATGGTATAGCGATGACGGAATTAAACTTGAATTGTTTAACCTTCTGTGCTGCGGTTTCTATTTGTAGCGTTGGATAGGTGTATGATTTATAGCCAATTTCTCTTTCCGTCATTTCTAAAATATTCTCATTTTGTGGTCCAAAGAAAAGGTTTGGAATGAAAAAGTTTTCAAATTGACCGTCATAGTTTTCTTGTATAGCTAATTTTGGAGTAATCAGATTTTCAACAAAATCAAGATGGAATTGCGCATGACCTCTTAACCCAAGAATACAAAATAGAATTAAGCTAAAGAGTGGTTTCATAAGGTTTTTTCTATGCAATTTAGCAATGAATAGTATTCATACATTATGCATGTTAATATTTATTTTTTGCCTAACATCCAGGCTGTCAGCTGTCTGCCGTAATTTAACACATGCATATAGTCATTATTAGTAAGTACAACTACTAATCCACTTCTATCGTAAGGAAAGAGCAAAAATGTGGTATACCCTGGCCAGCTACCACTATGATGAAGTAAAGGAATTTGTTTTTCTCTTCGCTCAGTTACCCAACCGAAGCCGTAGGGATGCTTATCTCCGTTGGCTAGGGTGGTGGGAAGCCAGGCGAGTTCGAGTAGAGAGTCTGGCAATAGCATGCCGAATTTAAGTGCTGTTACCCATTTTTGAAGGTCGGCGATGGTACTGTTTACGCAGCCATCACCGGCAATGCCGTCGAGATAATAGACGTAGTTGTATTCAGGCAGACTGTCGGGTACGGCAAATTGCTGTAAACTGTCGCTCCAAACCCTACCTAGAGCGAGGTTAGTAGGTATTTCACCGGCCAAACGCCTGTGGTAAACCCTGCTTTTTGTCATACCGGCTGGAATAAAAATGCTTTGTTGGAGTTGCTGAGCAAAGCTCTGTCCACTTACCCGTTCAATTAGGCAGGCCAGTATGGCATAGCCGGTATTGCTGTATTCATGTTTTTTGCCAGGTTTAAAATCGACTTTGGGTTTGTGTTTAATCAACAAAGCCAACATATCGGCATTGTTGGCGATACGTTTATTGTCCCAGCGTTTTTCTATCAATGCCATATAATCGGGCAAACCGCTGCAATGATTGAGTAACATACGTACTGTAATGCCGGCATAAGGAAACTCGGTGATGTATGCCCTGATGTCCTCATCAAGCGCCAATTTACCTGCGGCAACCAATTGTAAAGTGGCCACTGCAGTGAATTGTTTACTTACAGAAGCCAGCTCAAAGACAGTAGTGTCGGTCATATCGCCGCTGCAATTACTATACATTTTACCCTCTTCATCTGCCACAAAAACACAACCTTCAAATACTCCGGTTTTCAATTTAAGCTGAAAGCTGCTGTCTATAGCAACAATACAATCTTCCCGACTGCGTTGTGTGGCCAAACTGTCCGTCAGTGGAAAGCGAAAGGATGGCGACTTCGTTTGTAGGCCGACTATCTTGTTTTTGCTGTTGAAGCTAAAACCAAATGGTTGCCATTCGGTGCTGTCTTTGGCATAACGAATGCGCATTTGGGTAGTATTGGCCGTTCGCTGCGTTACTTCTTTGTCGACTACAGGGCCGAATAACTGCAATTGCGGTTCGAACATCTTTTGAAGCAAAACTTTGGTAAGGATTAGCTTGGCCGGCCCACCAAATTGGTTGCGGAGTAACTTATAATCGAGTGTATTGTATCCTGTAAAGAAGTTATTTATTCGCTGTATCCGAATACTGTCCTGGTTCTGGGCAAATAATCCGGTAGAAGAAAAAGTCAGCCACAAAACGGTAAACAGACCGATAAAAAAGCTTTTAGGGTGGGTCATGAGGCTTGGGTTGGAGGATTGAATGTAGAGTTAAAAATGCCAAATACCAGATTCCAAATTGTTAAATCCAATTTGGAGTCTGGAATTTGTTAATTTGGAATAAACAAAAATGCCCGCCTTCAGCTGTGGAAATGCTGAAGACGGGCCCAAACAAACCAAATCTGCTACCTAAGCAGTTTTTTATTGAGTCGTGTTTCCCATTTTTTGGCAAGTTCTATTTCGTTGCCAGGTAAAACGGGATCGACGAGATTATCGTAAAAAGACCAGCTGTGTACGACGGCATTGTTCTTCAGCTTAAAGTTCAGGCTGATCCGTTGGCTGTTAGTTAGACCATCTTTGATACGTTTGTCGTTGCTCACATAGCAGCTTTCAACGCTGTCGAGTTGCAACTGATCCTGAACGGGTTGTTTGCCCGATTTCACATAATATACAGCCGTTTCTGCCCGGTTGATGCCCATGGCAGTATGGTTCCATTGTTCGAAATAGTCGATCTGGTCGTTATTTGAAGCAGCCAGCTGTGTCAGCTGATTTTGTAGGGCTCGTTTTTGTTTTTGATTGTTGCGCAAAACGAATACAAAGGGTAATGCACAAAAAAAGACAGCAATTAAGCCGGTGATAAATGTTCCGAAGTCCATGATTTTGTTTTGAAAGATGAAATGAAAAGATGGGCTCGATCCGGCATTTGGCGGGATAAAGCAGCTTAATGGGTTGGGTTAACCCGGATCAAATCAATTTCTTTCAAAAAAAGTGGTGGAAGGGCGAAATGATGTCGGTGGAGCCGAAACTGGCTACCCGCCACTGGTCCCGGCGAAGCAAGCGCCCGATGTAATTTCCGTTGGCTTTTTCATAAGCCGCAACCCGATCGATGACGCCTGGGACAGACTCAAAAACCGGCAAGGGCAACTGCTGCTCTGCTAAGACAAGCTGCTGGCGGGCTGGCGAAAGTAAGGCTGCAGGCTGGGCGTACACCATTCCAGGGGCATCGGCCAGCAGGACTTCGGCAGCGGTGGGGCGAGCAGCACTACGGGCATCGCTAAGCGCATGGTAGCTGCCATACAGCAGTACCAACAGCAAAAATTTAGCGAGCAGCGAATGCATTTTCATGGGGCAAAGCTAGGAGGAATTTCTGTGCCTTAAACCAGGTAATTCAAGCAATTTTTACTGAAGATTATTCCTCTTCTTTTTTGGGGTTCCCCGCTTGCTCGGCTTCGCTTTTGTCTTCCCCTTTAAGATAATTGGGCAGATTTAAACCGGCCATATTAAAAAGATCATTCAAAGGCGGTACCGTTTTCATCATGCCCGATACAAAATTGGCAGTGCTGCCTTGTCCCTGATCACCATTGCCGGAATCCCAGACGGTTATTTTATCAATTTTGATATTCTTCACGGCTTCTACCTGGGTCTTCACCAGCTCGGGTAGTTTTTCTATCAGCAACAACTGGAAAGCTTTGGTAGGGTCGCCACCGGCAGCACTGACCACCTCTTTATATCCTTCGGCTTGTTTGGTCAATATTTCGTACAAACCTTTGGCCTCGGCTTCCATTTTGGCATAAATCGCATCGGCCTCCCCTTTGGCTTGCTCGCGTATCCGCTCGGCTTCGGCTTGTGCATCAATGATTGCGCGTTTTTTAGCGATTTCTGCAGGGATGACGATGTTGGCATTCTGGGTAGAACGTTCCCGTTCGGCACGGGCAGTTTCGGCTTTTTGTTCGGCGAGATAGGCTTCTTCGAGAGCTTTGGCCTGCTGTACTTTTTCTGAAGCTAAGGCGATACGCAATGCTTCCGCTTCTTTTTCGCGACGTAAGGCATCCGACTGGGCAATCGAAATTTTGGCTTCATTTTCTCCCTTGATGGCTATGGCATTGGCTTCCGACGTTTTAACCCGCGTATCCCGCTCTGCTTCAGCTTTACCAATTTGCTCGTCTTTGGCGGCAGCTGCTATGCTGATCTCCCGGTCTTTTTGAGTAATGGCAATTTTTACATCCCGGTCGCGATGAGTTTCGGCTATTTGGGTGTCTTTTTCACGGTCGGCAAGGGCCTTACCGGTTTCACCTATTTTTTCCTGCTCGGCTACACTTACTTTGGCTTCGTTGATGGCTTTGGCGGCGGCTTCTTTTCCAAGGGCCTCGATATAACCCGACTCATCCTTGATGTCGGTGACATTGACGTTGATCAACTTCAACCCAATCTTTTTGAGCTCGCTATCTACGTTTTTGGAGATGTTGTCGAGGAATTTATCCCGATCCGAGTTGATTTCTTCAATGGTCATGGTGGCAATTACCAAACGTAATTGGCCGAACAAAATATCTTTAGCCAACTCCTGAATTTGCTCCGAACTCAAGCCCAACAAACGTTCTGCTGCCGTATTCATATTGTCGGTTTCGGTAGAAATGGCGATGGTGAATCGACAAGGCACATCTACGCGAATATTTTGCCGGCTGAGGGCATTCGTGAGATTAGCCTCAATGGATAGAGGCTTGAGGTCGAGATAGGCATAGTCCTGAATCACCGGCCAGATGAAGGCACCACCACCATGAATACACTTGGCAGAAGTGCCGCCGGTGCGGCCATATACCACCAGAATTTTGTCGGAAGGACAACGTTTGTAACGCGATACGAGGGCGGAAACCGTGACAAAAAAGACGACAACGGCAACAACAATAATGATAATAGGGGTCATGGCTGGGTTTTATAATTTTTCTACAAAGAGTATGCTGTTGCTTTCGATGCGTACCACCTTAACCAGGGTGGCTGCCTCGATGCTTTCATTTTCGGTCATGGCATCCAATTCGTGGGTGGCGCCATTTACACTTACCAATACTTTGCCCCGACCACTTTTGTATCCGGGCACGGCGAGATAAACTTCTGCCGTTTTATGCAGGGTTTGACCAATACGAAAGGAGTTGTTTTCCGACAATTTGAGTAGTTGCCGGATAATCATAAAAAAGAAATAAACAAAAAAGGCTCCAACCATAGCCGCCACAACAATAAGCGCGATCACGTTTTGGATACTTCCATACAATGAAATGCCTGTCCAGCTGAAGCCGAGCAGGAAATTGATGAGGTTTCGGAGAGAAAACAGCTGAAAAGGGGCGTCAACACTGTTAAAATCACCGTCAAAGTCGGCTTCCAGTCCGTCTCCGCTATCAACTCCCATGAAGGTCATGACCGACTGCACCAGAAAAATAAGACTGGTAGGTAGTGCTACATACCAAAACGTACGCAACAAAGGGTCAAGTGCTTCGAGCATTTCCATAGCTTATTATTTGTGTGGCAAACAGATGTGGTAAGTAAGTTGAGTTTCCGAAAAGGCAAAATAACACAAAATCAGCAGTTGCGAACTCAGCCACTGCTAAAATTCATATTCAACCAATTTTCACAGCTCAACGCAATTTATGGGAATCCTGGCTAACTCTTGTAATTTGAAATTCAAGTTAATCTGTTGTTCGACCCACATACTTTACCACACCCCAAAGAAATAGCAACGCCACAGGGAAGAGGATGAAGGCCGAAATGCCAAAGGCGGCAGGAATAGTTCCGAACACTATGGCCACACTTCCAACAGTCAAGGCGTATGGAAGCTGGGTTCGTACATGCTGTATGTGGTTGGCACCCGAAGCCAGGGAGCTTAAAATGGTGGTGTCAGAGATGGGCGAACAGTGGTCGCCTAAAACGGCACCGGCCAGTACACAACTCACTACATTGTGAAAGATGCTGAGCGATTGTTCATAATCCATACCGGCTTCCTGACACAAACGCCAGGCTGCTGGCAACATCAGGGGATATAAGATTGCCATGGTTCCCCAACTTGAGCCGGTACTGAAAGCCACAACAGCACCCAACAAAAACGTAAGCATCGGCAACCATTGTGGTGCGAGCTGTAAGTCAAGCAATTTGCCTGTAATAAAATCGGCGGTATGTAATTCCTGGGTGAGGGTGGCTAAACTCCAGGCAAGCACCAATATCATGATAGCGCCCATCATCGTTTTAAAACCGGCCATTAAGGCTTCAACTACTTCTTCCAGTTGGAGTTTTTTGCCGCCGAGCGACATCAAAGCAGCCACTATAACGCCGCTGAATGAGCCCCACAACAAAGCCAGGTAAGAGTTGGCATTACCAATTACCGCCGATACGCGCCGGAGAAAGGACAAGTTGTGGTCGTGCCATACTTCAGGGCTATATCCGGTGTAAAACAAGCCGGCAATGGTAACAAACACTACCACCAATACCGGCATTAAGGCAAAACGGCCACTTGCTTTTATCCCTTCCTTCTTGGCAAAATCTTCCAGTGAGTTTGTATGATGGTGTGAACTGTCATCTGCAGAAACACGGCTTCTGGCCAATTTTTCGGCCTGCAGCATGGGGCCAAAATCTTTACGTTGCCAGATGAGAAACAACATAAAACATAAGGTCAGTATAGGATAAAAGGAATATTGCAGGGAGTTGATGAAGACGTTGTAAGGATTTTCGTCGAGTCCATCGATATTTTGAATGCCATCCTGTATGTAACCGAG
Organism: Bacteroidota bacterium; assembly: GCA_036787895.1. Classification (GTDB taxonomy): domain Bacteria; phylum Bacteroidota; class Bacteroidia; order UBA7662; family UBA7662; genus UBA7662. The sequence goes on from DAIQOK010000010.1 coordinate 11,851, forward strand.
CTCTGCACCAATCCAGGTGGTGATAAAAGCAATGGCAGCGACCGGAGCCGCGGTAGAATCGACGAGATAACTTAGTTTTTCGCGTGAAATGCGGAGTTTATCGGTTACCGGCCGCATGGTGTTGCCGACTAGCAGCGTATTCGAATAATCGTCGAAAAAGATGGCAATACCGAGAAACCAGGTGGCCAGTTGGCCGGAGCGAGGGTCGGTAGCTTTGCGGGAAATGCGGTTTACGATGCCTTGCATGCCACCATTACGGGTTATGATGCCCACCATACCACCAATCAGCAGGGAGAAAACAATTACCGCGAGGTGATCAAAACTGTTTAAAGCCTGAATGATGTAGGTGTCGACAAGGCTGTAAAATCCAAAGCCCAAACCACCCCAGAAATCATGGGTATACAAACCAATAATTAAAGTGCCACTGAGCAAACCCACCAAAAGGGCACTGTACACTTCCTTAAACAGCAGCGCAAGCAAAATCGCGATGAGTGGAGGTAAAATACTCCAGCCAAGTGGAATGGGCCGATAGGGCCTGCTTTCACTGATTTGACCTAGCTGAACTTCGAATGTACTTTTATCGTGAATTTGTTGTGTAATAGCTGCTTTGCCTCCACGGAAATCCAACCTATGCGCCTGGCCATTCAAATAAACCAATAGGCTATCAGGGGCAGTAGCCGCGTCGGCCGAAAATCCAATTTCAAAATCTATTCCTGCTACTATTATTGCCGGCCAGTGAATTTTTACGGCTGGGGTTTCCTGGCCAAAAGTTGGTCCAAAACAAAACAACAAACCGACGAGCAGGGAGCGGGAAATCTGTTGAAACATGAGCCGAATATAGGAGTTTGTCGCTTTACAGCCACAAACTCATGTTTTATCTGTTTCAGCTAATGAAAAGCGTGTTCATTTCCATTAGCAGCCATCCACAAAGGGATAATTGATGATAAATGTTTCTCTGACCGCATTGTTTTGGGCGTCGCGGGCTGCTCGCCAGCCCGGCATCTGCTGTAAGGCTTTTTGAAGCAGTGCATCGATTTCGGGATAATGTGATGGCTCAATCACTTTGACATGAATCAGTTTGCCACTTTCATCAACTGTAAATCTGACGGTGGCATAAAAGGGATAAGCCTCTTTTATAGGCGTTGTTATTTTGTCGAGAACCTTGTTTTGAAGGTATTGGGTTATGGCTTTATTTCCTCCGGCATATTCGGCCACAAAAAACGGGAGCGGCTCAAAAATGCTTATTCCTTCATAACTACTAGTTTGATTCCAACCGTCCTTCAGGTAAGCGTATTTCACTTTTACAACAACCGGGTAGCCTAAATCAGCGTTTTTGAGTAGCCATTTTTGCGCATCGGTCAGCACTTTACCTTGCGCTTCCAGACTTTGTTTTTTCCCATTATTAAACACCGTGATTTCAAAACCTATATAATTAATAATTTTTTCATAGGCCGAATTGGGATAAACGACATCATTTCCCTGGACGGATATCAGGCTGAAGTGGAGCGAGTGTTGCATACGCAACATTTTATTCAGTCGATCACGTTCACTGAAAGGTAATTCCATACGATGCCATAATTCCGGGCTCAACTCATTCAGCTGTTTTGCCGCCAGCAGTTTTTCATGGGTGATACTATAAGTTCTGCGGCCTTTGTATTCGTTTTTACCATCTTGCGCCCGAAGGGCCAAAGCGCAGAAGAGAAGCAGGTTAAACAACAGTAAATTTTTCATTGTATTCGTAGTTAGATGGATGAGGTGAAGTGGTTTTTAAGGGGTGGATTTGTCGATGCTTTACTGATCCGACTTTATTTTTGTTATTTCACATCGGCGACCCTGTTCCCGGCAAAAGTAGAGGGCCGCCATCCGTGACATTCGGCTTACAACAAACCTAACCCCACAGAGCTGCCGTAACCAAAAAACAGCGTGTAAAAAGTTGTAAAATGAATGTAAAGCGCCTATTTATAAAGGTAAACCGACTCCATAAAAGGTGGTTGATCCTACTTCCTGTTGCTTTGATATTACTTTTTTCAGCCCTCTTTTTATTATTCACAGCCCGGGAAAATTTGCCATTTCCCACTAATCGAGCCGCTTTGGTGATGCGCCAGATTGGCCACCAACTTTTGTTGCAGTCGGGAGACAGCAGTTCACGCGTTTTGCCGGTGAAAAATAGCGTTGCCGGACTGTACGAATTAAAATTTGAGCGTGAATTTTCATTTCTTCCAGATAGTCTGCTCCGGATTGTAAAACATGAAATCGCGGCTAGCGACATCTTAACGCCCTACGAAGTCAGTGTAAAAGCCTGTATGTCCGACGATGTGGTATATGGCTTTGAGATCATCCCTCAAGCTCCAGGCAATAAATCAGCCTATAAGGAAATTGTACCTTGTTTAGGACGCACCCAACCTAAGGCCTGCTATCTCATACAAATCCGATTTCAACAAGTACAACCACAAAAAAGCAGTGTTTTACTGCCGTGGATTTTAATTTTTGGCGCATTCCTTTGTTTGATTTTAAGCTGGTGGCGCGTTGGCCGCAATAAAATTCAGAACACCCTCGGTATGCAGCAGCAAATAATCAATCTGGGGGGATTTAGTTATACACCAGAACGTCAGATATTGGTTTATCAAGAACAAGTAATTTCGCTTTCAGACAAAGAAAATCAGCTTTTGTCGCTGCTGGCTTCCCGATTGGCCGACTTGGTAACTCGGGAAGAATTGCTGAAAAAAGTTTGGGAAGATGAAGGCGTGATAACTGGTCGCAGTCTGGATGTTTTCATCTCAAAATTGAGGAAAAAACTGCAAGCCGACCCAAATGTACGGCTCAACAATGTGCACGGTCGCGGCTATAAGCTCGAAATTCATCTCTGATTTGAAGACTTGCCGGCAGAATACATCCCTTTTCCTATCTTCGAAGAATGAATACTGTCCCCGAAAAACGCCTCTTTTTGCTCGATGGTTTTGCCCTGGTTTTCCGGGCTTATTTTGCTTTTTCGAGTAATCCTAGGGTTACCAGCACCGGCCTCGATACCAGCGCTACTTTTGGCTTTGCATTGGCTTTGCTCGATTTGTTGCAAAAAGAAAATCCAACGCACATTGGGGTGGTTTTCGATACGCCCGAACCTACTTTTCGCCACATTGAATTCCCGGCCTACAAAGCTCAACGCGATGAAATGCCCGAAGGTTTGGCCAAAGCCTTACCCTATATCGATAAACTCATCGAAGCTTTTCATATACCCGTAATTAAAGTGCCCGGCTATGAGGCCGATGATGTGATAGGCACCCTGGCTTGGAAAGCAGCCGAAGCAGGGTATACTGTATATATGATGACACCCGATAAAGACTTCGGTCAGCTGGTGCGCGATAACGTTTTCATCTACAAACCTGCCCGCATGGGCAACGGCATCGAAATTCTCGGCGTGCCTGAAATATTGGAAAAGTGGGAGATAAAAGAGGTAGATCAGGTAGTAGACATACTTGGGATGTGGGGCGATGCGGTAGATAATATCCCCGGCATTCCTGGTATAGGCGAAAAAACAGCGAAAAAGCTGGTACAGGAATTTGGCAGCTTGGAAAATTTGCTGGCTAATACCAACAAACTCAAAGGCAAGCAGAAAGAAAATGTCGAAAATTTCCGGGAACAAGCGCTGTTATCAAAACGACTGGCCAGAATTACTACTGACGTACCAATCGATTTCGACCCGACTGGATTGACATTAGACCCACCCAATACCGAGGCTATCAAAGCCCTCTTTCAGGAGTTGGAATTTCGGACCTTATTACGACGGGTGCTGGGCGATGATGTTGCCGCAGCCATGCCGGCTCCGGCACCCAAGGCTGGTGATCAGATGGATTTATTTGGTCAGCCAGCCGGACCATCCACAGGTCGTAAAACCGACAAAACTCAGTCCGTGCCTGGTCATGGTCTCACCAATGAGGAAGCCGATACGCCGGTTGTTGTGCTGAAATCGTTTAAAGACAGTGGTGCTTCGTACACCCTGGTAGAAGCAGTGGCTGATCAGGAGGCTTTGGTGAAAAGTCTGTTAGCACAAACCGAATTTTGCTTCGATACAGAATTTACCAGTCTCGATCCCATCACCGGTGAATTGGTTGGTCTGGCTTTCAGTTATGCCCCCGGCACCGGTTATTATGTACCCTGCCCGGCCGATCAGGAAGCGACCCGAATTATAGTTGAACGTTTTCGCCCGGTGCTGGAGGCAACCAATAGCCGAAAAATTGGTCAGAATCTGAAGTTCGATTTCCAGGTTATGGCCTGTTATAGCGTACGTCTGGGCGGTGAATTGTGGGATACCATGCTGGCCCATTACCTCATCGATCCCGATACCCGCCACAATATGGATGCTTTGAGCGAAACCTATTTGGGCTATACCCCGGTGAGTATCACAGAACTCATCGGCAAAAAAGGCAAGGATCAGGGCAATATGCGGGAGGTAGACGTGAAAACCGCCGCCGATTATGCTGCCGAAGATGCCGATATAACGCTCCAGCTCAAACACAAATTTGCACCCATGCTGGCTGATAACCAGCTTGAAAAGCTCTTTCATGAGGTAGAAATGCCTTTGGTAGAGGTGTTGTCGGATATGGAACTCGAAGGTGTAAAAATCGATACCAAGGTGCTCGCCGACTTTTCTCAAGAGCTCGAAAAACAAATCAGACAGAAGGAGGCCGAAATTCAGGAATTGGCCGGAATGAAGTTTAATGTAGGCTCACCCAAACAACTTGGCGAAGTACTTTTTGATGTGTTGAAGTTGGATCCAAAGGCTAAAAAGACCAAAACGGGTCAGTATAAAACCGACGAGGAAGTACTCACTGCCCTGGCTGAAAAAGCACCTATCGCCCGGGCTGTGGTGGATTACCGCCAGGCACAGAAATTGAAATCGACTTATGTAGATGCCTTGCCGACTATGATTAACCCCAAAACCGGCCGGGTACATACCAGTTTTAACCAGGCGGTAGCCGCTACCGGTCGTTTGAGCTCCAATAATCCGAATTTGCAGAACATTCCCATTCGCACCGAACAAGGACGGGAAGTCCGCAAGGCTTTTATCCCAGGTGGTCCGGAGTTTACCTTACTTTCAGCCGACTACAGCCAGATAGAACTTCGCATCATCACAGAAATTAGTGGCGATGAAAATATGCGTGAAGCCTTTGAAAAGGGATACGATATTCATGCTGCTACTGCTGCTAAAGTCTACAATGTGCCGCTCGAGGAGGTGACATCAGAATTGAGGAGAAATGCTAAAACCGTCAATTTTGGCATTATTTACGGTATTTCTGCCTTCGGCTTAAGTCAACGTCTGGGCATTCCCAGGGCCGAAGCTGCTGCTTTGATAGAACAATATTTCCAGACTTACCCCAAAATCAAAGCCTATATGACCGATATCGTTGATTCGGCCAGAGAAAAAGGGTATGTCGAAACCCTGCTCGGTCGTCGTCGGTATATACGTGATATTCACAGTGCCAATGCCACAGTTCGTGGTTTTGCTGAACGCAATGCCATTAACGCTCCTATTCAAGGCAGCGCGGCTGATATGATTAAGCTGGCCATGATTCGCATTCATGCCGACATGAAAAGAAGGAAAATGCGCTCAAAAATGACTTTACAGGTGCATGATGAGTTGGTTTTTGATGCGCACAAGGAAGAATTGGAGGAATTAAAACAACTTGTTGCCGATGGCATGAAAAACGCCCTGTCAATGAAAGTGCCGGTATTGGTTGAAATGGGCACTGGCGATAATTGGCTGGAGGCACATTAAATCTGTGGTTTTCGTGAATACAAAGGCATGAACGCGCAATTTGTGGCAAGCTGATAATACAGAGGATTATCTTATGAAAAAACGGCCTCATCTGCTTCATGGGGTAGTTTTTGCCGGTGTATTTTCGCTGGTTGTGGGTGCTGTACTTTGGGGATTGTACGGACAAAAGATGCTGTTGAGCATTTATGAAGGCAGATTTCATCCAGCTGTTGATGATTTGGTCATACAACACCGGCAAATTGATCCATTAAATCGCACTTTAGCCTATTATCATTCGCTTGCCCTTGCATTTTTAGCGCGTATTGCCTTATTGCTGGGCGGAAGTTTGAGTGTTTTGTGGTTAGCATGGCCGCATTTCAACAGCCGAATCGCTGCTTTCCGTGCTGAGCCGGTTACACCTGAACAGTTAGCTATTTTTCGACTATTGGTTTTTGGGGTTTTACTGTATTATCCGAAATATACTGCCATTTTTCGCATGAGTACCTTACCGCATGCGCTTTTGGTTCCACCTCCTGGCTGGGAGTTTATTTTGCCTTGGATGCCCCCTTCGCCTTTATTGGCTAAGATGAGTGGAAGCCTGTATATTTTAGGTAGTTTGGGCGCTTTTTTGGCTACCGCACCCGCTTGATGGCATTGCTGGCAACATTAAGCGGTATTTATTTTTTAGGCATACCTCAGTTTTAGGGGAAGATAGATCATAATCATCACCTGCTTTGGTTTTCGGCTATTGCAGCCTTTGCTCCGGTGAGTGACCGTTGGTCGATTGATGGCTGGCGCAAGCCCCAGCTCATTGTTCGACCCGTGGAGAACTATGCCCGTGCTTTACATATCGTTTTTGTGCTTTTGGCGCTGATTTACTTCTTTGCCGGTTGGTGGAAAAGCATAGGTGGCGGTATGGCTTGGATTTGGGGAGATGGCGCCTGGTTGCATCTCAATACTCAAGCAATGCGTTTGGGCAGCGAGGTGCCCGGATGGTTGGCAGATAACAACTGGCTTCACCCATTAATTGGTTTGGCTGCCCTTGTATTGGAATTAGGCTGGGGTTATATGGTGTTAGCACGTCGATTTCGAACTTGCGTATTGGCAGCGGCCCTGTTTTTTTATGACAGTATTTACTGGCTCATGCAAATCAATTTCTGGCAACTACCGGTTTTTTATCTGATTTTTTTGCCGTGGGGAGACTTATTAGGCCGAAAATCAACGAAGGTCCCGCAGTTTGTTTCCAGTCGCCAAAGGTCTTTACGTTGGGAAGGTGGCCTATTGATCATAGGCAATGGCTTGTGTGGCCTGGCGCATATCGATAGCTGGCCATTTGCCGTTTACCCCAGTTTTGGCAATCCGCCAGAGCGCCAAGTCATGCAATATTATTTAGTGACGAGCGATGGCCAGGGCATTGAGAATATTAATTTGGAGTCTGATCCCCGTTTGCACCAGTGGCTACCTAAAACAAGACTGCAAGGTTTGCATAATCAGTTGTTGCGGGCTTCAGATAGTCTTTTTTATGTCAAACTTACATTGTTAACACCGTTGTATGTTCGAGCTTTAGCTGCTCCTGCTGACCAGCATTATACCATAATGTTGCGCGTTTTTGATTTACAGCATAATCAAATGGTGAGAAGCGAGGTGGTTGGTTATATAAATCCGCAAGCTGAGTTGGAGTAGTCCTTTAGCTCTTTTTTTATTTAGGTATATTCAATTAGTTTTGAAAAAAATGAGCTTAATATGTTAAAGAGAATTTTACTGATTTCTTTTATTCTACACCTCAGCATTTTGGGAGCTTATGCCCAGAACTTCGGATTTGAAGGTTCTACTTCCACCCCACCACTGAACTGGATCGCAGTTACTGGAACATGGCGAACACTCACCGATACCGCCAGAACGGGTAAGCATAGTATGGCGATACTTAATCCAGCGACTTCAGGAACAACCGCCGGGAGCACATCTGCCTTTTTTAATGCAACTGGTGGTAAATATCTGGTAACCATAATGTGGGCCATGACGACCGTTCAAGATGGTGGCCGAATTAATATTGGATTTCGTAGAGGTACAACCAATACCTTGAACCCAACTACCACCACAGCCAGTACAGCTACCCCTTTGGATGCCTATCAATGGAAAAGAGTGGCTTCGGTGAGCGCAGCTGTGCAAGCTGCAGGTCCTGTTGCTCCTGCAATAAGGGCGTTTAAGCTAAATTCGAGCATGTATCCAACGTTGTATTTTGATGATATGATCATTTATGAAAGCGTTAATCCGGTTGTTGATACCATTAAGCCAGATGTTGTTACGAATGCCTTTTTGCAATCGGCAACCAGCATGAGCTGGGTAAATGGTGCAGATAACCCGACTAATGCCAGTGGTCGTTCGGGCGTGGTTATTTTACGCGCTAATGGCGTTCAAACGAATTTACCCTCACTCAACGACCAGGCCATGTATGCCCCTGTAAATGGCGCCGAAGGAACCGACTCGGTACATCACAACGGCATAAGTTGGGTGGTCGTAGCTAATTTGACCGACACCAACCTGACCAGTTTTACTGATGCTACTACCGGAGCAGGTAGCGGTGTAACCTATGCCATCTACAATCGTGATTTTGCCTACAATTATAGTCCTGGTGTGGCATTCGTAGCAGCTTGCTCCGGTCAACCAACTTTAGGAACTTTACAAAATAACGGAACAGCATTTTGTGAGGGAGATTCTTTACATATGTCAGTACCAACGCCGGCCACAGGCTTGCAGTTGCAATGGCAAGTCGCCACAGCCACCGGTCCATTTACAGATATTCCTTTTGCTACAAGAGATTCATTATCAGTTCGACTGGTAACATCAACACGTTATCGGGTGTATGTAACTTGTTCGGCCAGTGGTTTGGCAGATACGTCGGCAATTTTAGCGACTTCTGTTACACAGCGCGTCGTGGCAGGAAGTCTAACTTTAAATAATGCTGGTCCATCTTATACCTTTTTGGCGCCAAATGTTTTGAACGAGACCAATATCGACTGGGATTTTGATGATGGCACAACCGATACAGGCCGGGTGGTTACCAAAACCTTCACCACGAACAGACAGTATCGGGTAAGAATGCTGGCTACGAATTCCTGTTCAGCAGATTCGGCAGTCGTTCTTATCAGCGTTACCACTGTGGGATTGGAAGAATATTTGGACAATCAGCTGAAAATTTATCCCAATCCGGTAGTTGATGTCCTTAATGTTGCTTCTGAGTTGCCGCTAAAAAGAGTGGTATTAGCCGATTTGATGGGCAATAAAATTGATGACCGACACCTCGATGCAGTAGCTTATCAGCAAATTAGTATGCCTGAATTGGCCAATGGTGTTTACCTGGCAATTTTTGAAACCAAGGATGGAAATAAAATAATAAAGAGAATATTGGTTAGCAAATAAGGGCTAATTCTGAATTAAAAAAAGGCCAATATCAACTGATATTGGCCTTTTTTATAAACTGGGAGGGGATGAAAATGCTGATTTTCTTATGATCTGGCCAAAATAAACTGTATCGCCCTTTCATTGAATACGGCGGGCTGCTCCATCGTCACTACATGACCGCATTCTTCAATTATTTCAAGCGTTGCTTGTCGGGTGCGGTTGACTAAATCCTGTACGGTGGGCAAAAACATATGGTCTTGTCGGCCCATGACATATAAGGTGGGTATACCCGGCAAGGGGGCTTCAAAACGTTTGAGTAAAGGACGAAGCTGACCGGTTAATTTATACCAACGTAAAAACTCTTGTCGTGCCAGTTTGCGGGCTTCATTCACAAAAAAGGAGCGTGATTCCGCATGGTTTTTACGTGGCATAATGACAAAGGCAAATAGTTTATAAAGCCAGAGATAGGGCACCAGGTTTTTAAAGGCATTGCCCATGCCCACAAAAAAGCGTGAACGGATATCGAGTTTGGCAATGGCTCCGGCGAGTATCATACTTTGTACGCGTTCGGGCGCCATTTCGGCCAATTGCCGGATGATGATGGTACCTAAGGATACCCCTACAAAATGGGCCTTTTGAATCTGCAAATGGTCGAGAACTTGCAGCACATCGGCTGAAATGGTTTCAAAATTGTAGTTTTTGCCCATCACTGCTGAACCGGGTGAACGACCATGGCCCCGCAAATCGACTAATAACACATTAAAATTGGCCTTAAATGCCCTGATTTGCTTGTACCAGATGGCAGAACTTCCCCCGGCGCCATGCACGAATACTACCCAGGGTGAGTTATCGGAATGGCTATGGGTCTTATAAAACAGCATGGTTATTAAACAATATTTAGGACAAAGGTTTTCGGTCTGCCATGTTACGGATTAGTGCTGGGTAGGCGAAACCTACCCATACATTTCGATCTGTGACTTATGGGACAGGAGTGCGAGTATCAGCGTTCATCTACCGAATATTTGCCTGGCCCCAAAATGAGCAGCAACAAATAGCCAATCATATAGAGCAGTGCTAATTCAATTTTGCCAAATTCTGCAGCTGCATTGACTTTGAAAACCACTATGCCCATAGTGAATAGCAAGGGCAATAGGGCTAATCGCGTCCATAAACCAAAGATTAAAAAGACAGAACAGCCGGCTTCGGCAAAAATGGCCAGCTGAAGCGATAATTTGCTTCCCAGACCAATGGGGTCGGCAAAGCTGTGCTGCAGGACATCATAGTTGTCGATTTTTGGCCAGGCATGGCCATAAATCATCATACATCCCAAAGCAAGCCGGAAAAGCAGCAGGCTTAGCTCGTGTAAGCTTCTACTTCTGCCGATCAGAAATTTTCTAAAACTGCGGTTGGCCATCAGGGAATTTGGTAGCTGAGGGTTAATATTTGAGGATTTTTCATGGAGGTTTTGCGTTCAGCAAGGATATCCACAGTTTTCACGCCTGCAGGAACGGTATATCGGGCAACACCTTTGTTTTGAGGCAAAGGAATTAGACCGGCAGCAGTCAGGCTCTGACCTTTTTCGAGCTTACCTATATAAAAGGTCGCCTTTTCATCACCATTCGATAATTTAATTGTTAGTGTAGAAGTGCCTTCAACCACCAGATAAGGCTGCCGCAATTCTTTGCCGTTGAAATCATATTCTTTTAGGCCAGGTAAAACTTCACCATCGGCCCAGAACAATTCTGCCATGATTTTGCCTGTATTGTGGTATTTTTTTTCAACGCCGTGTTTTTTGCCGGCACGGAAAGTCACTTCCTGATACAAAATGCCATCCTCGTAATACCATTTTGAAGGGCCGTCCTTGACGTTGTTTTTGTAGGTGATTTCCGACTCTGCCTGACCGTTGGTGTAATATTGTTTGGCCGGCCCGTCTCTGCGACCATCTACATAAGTCACTTCATTTTTTATTTTTCCACCTTCATAATAGTTTTTCTGTACACCTTCGGCCCTACCGGCAGCATTCATAGTTAACGGTTTTTCGGCTGAATTTTCAGTTGCAGGATCAGCACAAGCCAGCAAAAGCAAAAGAGGGAAGAGGTGGTATTTCATTACATAGTTTGAAAGTGTAAAATAACAAAAAACCGCCTTTTTCGGAGGCGGTTATTGTTTTGTAGTTCGAGGAGTTACCTTTTACTCGGCTTGCTTTTGGGCAGGAGCGTCGGGCAAGGACTTACGCTCCTTCATTTGTCGGGCGCTGTTTTGTTGATTTTCCCGGAGTTTTTGTTGCTGCTCTTCGGTTAGTGTTTTTTGGAGCAGCGCTTTTTCAGCCTCACGCAAAGCACGCTGTTGTTTCCGCTGATCGATGGTTGCTGCTCTCAACACATCTCTTTCTTTTTCAATGCGCAGCATTTCTTTTTGAAGCTGCTCTTTTTGTTGTGAAGTCAGTTCAAGTGAAGCGTCGAGCCGTTTAATACGTTTTTCTACACGTTGTTCTGCTGTGGGCAGCTCTTGTTTATTAGCTTTTTGGGCGAAGCTCACGGTGACGGTGGCAAGGAGCAAGGCAAGTACAAAACATACTTTTTTCATGACTGAAAATTTAAAGGATGAAAATATGCCACTCTGACCCGCTGAATGCGACAGGGTTTAATGTGTCGGGCTATGAATTACTGCACCGTCTGAACCCGCCGGCATTTCCTTGTGTTGGTTAGATAGTTTAAATTTGTTTTCATTCACTTAAAATCCACCTTATGGCTTTTGAACTACCCGCGCTGCCTTATGCGCACAATGCCCTCGAACCACATGTAGATACCGCAACCATGGAAATTCACCATGGCAAACACCACGCGGCTTATGTCAATAACTTGAATGCGGCGCTTGCTGGCAGCGAAAACGAAGGTAAATCGCTTGAAGAACTGATGGCCAACATCAGTAAATTGCCGGCTGCTGTTCGTAACAATGGCGGTGGTCATTACAACCACAGTTTGTTCTGGACAGTAATGAGTCCCAATGGTGGTGGTGCTCCAAGTGGTGAGCTCGCTGCTGCTATCGACACTGCTTTTGGTTCGTTTGATGCTTTTAAGGAGAAGTTTGCCGCCGCCGGTGCCACCCGTTTTGGCTCAGGCTGGGCTTGGTTGTGTGTCGAAAATGGCGCATTGAAAGTATGCAGCACCCCCAACCAGGACAATCCCTTGATGGATGTGGTAACCGACTGTAACGGCACCCCCATACTCGGCCTCGACGTTTGGGAACATGCTTATTACCTCAAATACCAAAACCGTCGCCCCGATTATATCGCCGGCTTTTGGAATGTAGTGAACTGGGCAGAAGTTGCTCGTCGCTACGCAGCTGCGAAATAAAAGACTGCGATTCTAACCAAATTCGATCTGGCCGGAGGAGTTCCTCCGGCTTTTTTTTGGACGGTGGTTTTGGTGTTAATAGTTAAATGGGGTTTTTGTGCGGTTGCCGGTTAAACGGGCGGTTCTGCGGAGCGTTCCGGGATGGATGGAAGAGCTAGTTTAGAGCAACTGCCAGTTCGAGTCGAATCGAGGAAATGCTGTATACCAGGAAAACTAGGAAGTGAACGAGCTTAGCTTGCCGATTTTGAATTTGGAATTTTTGGATTTGAAATTCCAGAGATATTATCTTGCCAAAAACCTACCAATATGTCGGAAGTCACTGAATTTAATGCCTACCGCGAGCGGATGAACGAACGCCTACTCGCTACTAAAAACAAAACCATTCAGAAAATATATAATGTCGACCATACCACTTACCTGGATGGTGCACTTCCGGCGGCAACCAAAGAAATGTTGGGTCTGGTCGCCAGCATGGTCTTGCGATGCGACGATTGTATTAAATACCACATTCAGGAATGTCACCGTTTGGGTATAAAGGCCGACGAGATGTATGAAATCTTCGGCATAGCCAATCTGGTGGGCGGCACCATTGTTATCCCGCATACACGCCGGGCTATCGAATTCTGGGATGCGCTGGAGGCTGAAAAATCTGCTTAAACCAGCACTTTTACCATTCACTCCATTATTTATACCATTCATTACAAGGCTTGAGGGAGCTTCCAAAGCTTGTCGTTGATTTGTAGCCAGCATTCAACCCAACTATTATGTCTATATCACGCCTACTCTTGCTTTCGTTATTCCTGGCCGCAACGGCAACGGCACAAGTGCAGCCTATTCAACCTATCGCACCCATACCCCCGGTTCCGGGTGATCATCGTTTGCCTGATGTGCCCGAAGTGCCGGAGGTTCAACTGGCCGGCAGCAAAACGGTCACAAACCGGAATGGAGAAAATAGCTGGACGTCAACCACCAACGGAACTACCTTTAAAATTGAGTCGAAGGGTAAGATTGAAATCAGTGCCAACGACAAGGATGTGCTTAGCATCAGTAACGACGGTTATCTCACCTTAAGCAAAACAGTTTTCGGTGGCAAACATAAGGTTGATATGCGGCAAGAGGGCAGTAACCTCCAAAAGCGGTATTTTCAGGGCAGCAAAGAAAAGCCCTGGGAGCCGGAAGGCCGCAAATGGCTGGCCGAAATCCTGCCCGAATTGGTGCTTACCAGCACTTTGGGAGCTGAAAGTCGGGTTGAGCGATTTTACAAACAGGGTGGTACTTCTGCCGTATTAAAGGGTATTGATGAATTAAAAAGCGATTACGTTAGGCAACATTACGGTGATTTGTTGTTGAAATACCCCCTAAGTGACCAGCAAATTGCAGAAGTTTTCCAGCGTTTGTCGAAGAGCATTCAATCGGATTATTACCTGGCCAGCTTGCTCAATGGTAATTTGGAAAAGGGGCTTCGGAATCAAACCACTGCCCTGGCCTTTATCCAGGCCATCAATGGCATCGCTTCCGATTTTTACCGCTCCAGCGTATTGCAGGCTGTGATTAAAAAGGGCGATGGTGCGAAAATCGACTTAAAACGTTTTCTTGACATCACCCGTGACATCAATTCCGATTTTTATAAAGCATCGGTGCTGGAAGAGCTGGCACGTTATGACGGTGTAAGCGCCTATCAGGCCGAATATTTCGACATTGCCGCCACCATCAACTCCGATTTTTACCGGGCATCGGCTTTGAACAAGGGTTTTGATAGGATGCAGCTGACCAATATCGGCATGTATAACGGCCTCAAAAGCTGGAGCAGCATGAGTTCTGATTTTTATCAGCAGGATGTAATGCTTCGTTTATTGAAAAAGCACCGACTGACCCCGGAAGCTCAAAAAATTGTACTTACACCTATTGGTTCACGTATGAGCAGCGCCCTGTACAAGCAAGACGTTTTACGCACTTTTGCCAAAACGCAGAAAATGACCGAAGAGAATTTTGTGCTTTGGTTGAATGCTGCCGCAACGGTGAATAGTGATTTTTACCTGGCCTCGACGCTGACAAGTTTTTCCCAAACCGAGTTGAGCGATGCACAATTGGCAGGTATTTTTAATGTAGTGACAAAAATGAGTTCCGACTTCTATAAAGCTGATGTGCTTGGCAAATACGCTCCTGCTGTCAACAAAGGCAGCTCTGCGACACGTGCGGCTTTTAATGCGGCAGCTAAAAGTATCAGCTCTACCCATTACTATGGGGAAGTCATGCGGAAAATCGACTAAAAGCAACCCTGCCTGATTTTTAAGTAAATTGGGCTCATGTTGCGCTGGAAGCTGCTCCTGACTATGATTTTGGCCCCCTTACGCCAACATCCTCTGCGATTAAGCGGCGGTTTGTTTACTGCCTTGCTTTGCTTTTTCCTACTTCAGTATGCCGAAACCGAAAGCTGGCGACTGCAAGTGAGCCACTGGCCTGTCTTTGTTTTGTGTTTGCTATTCGGACTTTTCGCCAGTTGGTGGCTGAGTTTTTTAAATCATAAAGTAGACCATTGGCTGAACTGGCAAAAGGTATTTGCCGTCCGTTTTATCGTCGGGTTTGTAGGGGGATTGGGGACTTCTGTGCTTTTTGCCTATCTGTTGTGGCAGCTAAGTGCGATAAGTTTGCCAGCCTTGTTTTATCTGTCCGAAAATGACCAGGATGTGCTGTACAAAGCAGGCATATTGCTGGCGATGGTGGTATTTTTTCAGCAGATAACCTATGCCATTCGATATGCCTATAGTCAGTATGCAGTGGAACAATTAGCTACAATTCAACGTAAAAGTGCCGCCACCGCCTGGCGTTACAAAACCCTGAAAGCTCAGCTGAGTCCGCATTATTTGTTTAACAACCTCAACACCATTACTGCCTTAATTCAGCGGGATAGCCAGCAAGCCGAGGCCTACATCCGGCAATTGGCGCTGAGCTATCAATACCTGCTGCAACAACGACATCATGATAAAGTGAAACTGAAAGATGAGCTGGCATTTTTGACAGCCTATTTTTATCAGTTGCAGATTCGTTTTGGTGAACAGATTCGTTTGCATTTAGCTATTGCCGAACCATTTATGGACTTTGAATTGCCACCGATGAGCTTACAGCTGCTCGTCGAAAATGCGGTCAAGCACAATACGCCCGGCCAGTCGAATTTTTTGGATATCCGAATTCATATCACCAAACAGGGGGAGCTCGAAGTTAGTAACAATCGTTTACCGGGTGCCGTGAACGATTCCTTTCATATAGGTCTCCAGCATTTGAAAGCCCAGTATGTGAGGCTGGGAAAAAAGGAGCCCATAATTATCGCTGCTGATCCATTTGTGGTACGATTACCGCTGTTCGACCCTCATCCAATAAAGCCATGAAAAAACCGGTAATACACGAAGCATTGTTCCGTTTATTGGCGCCCGTTTTTTTCGGTTTGCTGGTTTATCTCATGCTGCTGCTCATGAACAATCAGACAGCCCAGTTGAATCAGCTTTTTCGCAGCCAGGAAATGTACATCTGTATGTTTCTGTCGCTGGTGTTGTTCGAAAGTTTACGCCTGGCAATACTGACCATCGAAAAACGGCTCCTGGCGGAAAGCTACCGCTGGTGGTTGCTGGCTTTGGTGGTGAATCCACTGGCCCTACTGCTTGTGTTGCTGGTGACCTACGGTTATTACGTTTTCGTCATAGGTTTTGCACCAGGCCGGGGTGATTTGTGGCGGTTTGTTGGTTTGTATATGCCGGGAGGTTGGTTTTATCTGGCCTTGTATGCATCTCAATATTATCTCCACAAAGAAAATAAAGCACAATTGGCCGCTGAAGAGGAAAGGAAATTTTTGCTGGAGCAGGAATTCAGTGATTTTAACAATGAGTTGTCGCCGGCTTTGCTGTATAAAAGTCTGGAAGAGCTTTTGTTGTTGATTCATACCAATGCCACAGCAGCGGATGATTTTGTAGGCTTGCTGGCGCACCATTATCGTTACCGTCTTTTGAATCGGAAAGAAGAAGTAGTATCGCTGGAAGCAGAAATGGAGGCAAGCTGTCATTATCTTCAACTGATGCAAAAAATCAGACGCCAGGAAATCAACTTGA
Source organism: Bacteroidota bacterium (assembly GCA_036787895.1). Lineage (GTDB taxonomy): Bacteria > Bacteroidota > Bacteroidia > UBA7662 > UBA7662 > UBA7662. The sequence goes on from DAIQOK010000010.1 coordinate 28,461, forward strand.
CCCTCCTACCGGCTAGGGGGGGTAACCATTTTCTGCCTCCGGGAAGCTTGCAAATCGCAATTCAGTGGTTGTTGAGCAATAGTTTGCAGCAACAAAATACGCTGGAGCTCGTACTCGAGCAGTACGAAAACAAATTGACAATCAGCCTGCAAGCTCTCGAAGTGCTTTTGCCCGACGCCGACAGCAATTACGCGCTTGAACGGCTACAACGCAGTTACCGCATTTTGAGCAACCAAAAGGCAGAACTGGTTCGTAAGGACGGTTGGTTAAGCCTGCATTTGCCTTTACTCCAAAGTTTATCCCAGCTGCCATGAAAGTAGTCATCATCGAAGACGAGCAACCTGCCTCCGACAAGCTCATCCAACTGCTCCAGCAGCGTGATTCGTCTACCGAAGTCCTGGCCGTATTACGTCGACTCGACGAGGCCATAGCCTGGTTCAAAAAACAACCCGACGCCGCTGAGTTGATATTTGCCGATGTCCACCTGCCCGATGGACTCAGTTTTCAGTTGTTTAACCAACTCAATCTGAAACAACCCGTCATTTTTATCACCGCTTATGATACGTATGCCTTGGATGCTTTTCGGGTAAATGGCATCGATTATTTACTCAAACCCCTGCGTTTTGCCGATTTAGACCGTTCGATGCAAAAAATGGGACAATGGAAGGGCCCAAGCCACGAAATCCGGCAGCTGGGTGAAAACTGGGGCAAAAAGGTCTACAAAAACCGCTTTATGGTCAAGCTGGGTGAACACCTCCGCGCCGTTAATGCCGACCAAATCCTCCTCTTCTACGCCGAAGGCCGCACGGTGTTTTTATATACACGCGAAGGCCGCAAGTTCATCGTCGATTTTACGCTCGACCAATTGGAAGAACTCCTCGACCCCGCCCTCTTTTTCCGCATTAACCGAAGTAATATTCTTCAATTAAACGGCATCAAGGAAGTTGTGATATATTCCACCAGCCGTTTGCGGGTGGTTACCCAGCCGGAGTTTACCGAGGAGTTGATTGTGAGTCGGGAGAAGGTAGGGGCTTTTAAGGGGTGGTTTGGGTAGGCCGGTCCTCCTTCCGATTAGCAGAAGCAAGTTTCCTGGGCTTTCCTATACAGACTCGGACTGACGGCCTACATTTTAATAGTATTCGCCTCAAAGCAACCGTCAGTCCGAGTACAAATGCACAAGTTGCAAGCTGAATTATATCCTTTAGGAGCGAGGACTACCCCTTAAACCGCCGAATATTCCAAGTCAAAGTCAGCAAAAAATAACGCTGGAGTACGCTGGTGCTGGTATCATCTACATACACATCACTTACGGTACGGCCAATGGCCTGGTTCTGACCTAGTACATCGAAGGTGCTGATGCGGATTTCGCCGTCGCCGTTTTTGCCGAGGCGGTAGCCTATGCCGGCATTCCAGAGCAAAAAGTCGGGGTCGATGCCGGCATCCAATCCGCTGTAATGGGTATAGGCCCACTCACTGCTGAGCATCCATTTGCGGGTAGGTTGCCAGTTGGCGCGCAATCCGGCGAGCTGGTTCACATAATTGGCATTTAAACTGGGGTCAAGACTGTTGATGACCTTATTGATACCGGTGGTATAACTCAAATTAAAATCAATCTCGGGACTGATGTTGCTGCCGAGTACAAAACCTCCGTTCACCGTGGTAGTGCGCGCAAAGTTTTCGGCACCGTTGATCAGGCCTGGGCTTTGGTTGTAACTCAAACCTGCATTGATGTTCAGATTACTTTTGAGGGCTTTTATAGGTAGTCCGTACGTAATCACTCCGCGACTGTTCCAGGCACCGGCCAAATTCACCGGGCGACTCAAACGCCCACCCCGTGCCAAAGTCACACCATTCACCACGGTATCGCGGGTGGCGATGGTGGTGGAAGAAGCAAGGGCATTGGCAGTTACATTCCCTATGGCAAAAACACTCAGCGAACGACCGCTGGCACTTTGGGTGAGATTATAACGCAGCACCAGGAAGTTACTGAACTCCTGCACCAGGTCGGGATTACCTATACTGAGTTGGAGGGGGTTGGAATTATCAACCACATTCTGCAGCTGACTCAAACTCGGCAAATTGGTAGAGGTTCGGTAAAACAGGCGCAGCGTTGAATTTGGATTGAAGCTGTATTGCAACATGGCGTTGGGCAAGACATTCCTAAAATTTCGGTTTACTTCGAGCCGCCGGGGAAATTGCTGCGCGCTCTCCATTTGGGTGTATTGAACATTGAATCCAATACCGCCACGGAGCTTATTGGCTTGGAAACGGTAGTTGAAGTTGAGTCGCTGGGTGAGCTGGGTATTGTCGAATTGGTTGCTGAGCTGACTGTCGATGACCGAATAACTACTGCTGAGGCTGTCGTAGGTACGGGTGTATTGCCGGCTGTTTTGCAGATTGATGGAAGGCTGGTAACCGATTGAAAGTTGCCCTTTATCGCCCATTGGTTCAGTAAACTGAATATTGGTGCTATAAGTGCGCCCTAAACTGCTGTTTTCACTGCGCTGGTCGAGTACCACCAGCGAATCGGGCATGCCTATAAATCGGTTTAAAGCCGTTAAACTTCCATCGCCATTCCGGTCGTTGATGCCATAGTTGAGGTTAACGCTCAAGGTTCGGCCGGCTTTACGCATGCGATGCCGCCACAAGACTTCGGCATTGCCGCTTAGCGCGAGTTGGTCACTTTGGGTGTTGGTGAGGGTGGTATTGAGCAGCTGCCCCATCGGATTGGCATTGCTGCCGTCGAGTTGGTTGTCGCGCTCATTCAGTTGCACATTAAATCGGGGGGTGAAGATGATGGAGTTGTTGGTATCGATGGTGTATTCCATCCGCATATTCAGCCGGTGATTTAGGTTGATGGCGCTACTCAGATTACTTTCTTTATAGGTTGGGCCCAGGCCATCGGTCTGGTAAAACTGGCGGTTGAGGTATTGATCAGTGGTATTATCGGTCCTATTCAGGAAATAACTCCCGCTGATTTTGATTTTTTTACCCCAATTGTCGGAATAATTGAGGCCAATGGCATTGGTCTGGTTGATACCTGCCTGCTGCCCCACCATGAAGTTGTTGTTACTACCTCCTGCTCCCCAGTTGCCACCGCCTGGCCGGCCCCCGCCACCACGCATGCCGCCGCGACCACCGCTGTTGCCGGCCGACAAGCCGAGCAGGTCCTGACTCGAGAAGTTCATCTGGTTGGTATTGTTGGTTTGCGCAAGCAGTGTAATCCGGCGACTGCCTTTGAAGTTATTCAGGTTACCGCCGGCCTGATAACGCTGGTCGGTGCCGTAACCGGCATAAGCACGACCAAAAATCCCGCTGTTCCGGCCATTTTTAGTGGTGATATTGATGGTTTTTTCGGTATTGCCGTCGTTAAAGCCGGTAAATTGGGCTTGGTCGCTGAGGCGATCGAAGACTTGCACTTTGTCTATAATCTCCGCCGGCAAACTCCGCAGTGCTAGCATGGCATCTTCTCCGAAAAATTCCTGCCCATCTACCAAAACACGTCTTACATCTTCTCCCTGGGCCTTCACTGTGCCGTTTTCGATGGAGATACCTGGCATCTTGGTCACCAATTGGTCGGCATTGGCATCGCGGTTCACCTTAAACGCATCGGCATTGATGGAAGTGGTGTCGCCCTGCTGCCTGACCCTTTCCTGTACCCCTTCGATTTTTACTTCTTTGAGCATGCGGCTGTCCTCCTGCAAGGCGATGCCTCGGAGAAAAAGCGGGTTGTCGCCCACTACAATCAGCGTATCAAAAGTGGTAAAACCGATGTAACTCACCTGAAAACGGTAACGCCCGGGATTGGCATGGATGGAAAAGCGTCCCTCGGCATTGGTGGTGGTGCCAATAGGCAAACTGCTGTCGCCCACAGCTTTCAGCACCACATTGGCACTGGCCAGGGGCTGGCGGTCGTGTGCCTGCATTACCCTTCCCCGCACAACCACTTGTCCGTTAACCGTCAAAAATCCACCAAAAACCAAGGATAACAGCAGGAGTAAACGTATTTGCATAGGGGAAGGAAGAAGCTGCTTAGAGCAGGAAGAAGCCCGGTGGTTTAATGTAGATGGGAAAAAAAGTTGCCCTTGCCTGTTTGAATGGCGATGAACGTGCTAAAGTAGTTGATTTTCCGCCTTTTTTACCGCAGTTTTTATAGTTTTGTGGGCTATTTCCAAGGCAGCTTCATGAAGGAAAAAACCAAAAAACAGGACATACTTGATTACCATAGCCAGGGTCGTCCGGGCAAAATCGAAGTTATTCCATCTAAACCAACCAACAGTCAGCGCGACCTCGCCATTGCCTATTCACCCGGTGTTGCCGAGCCCTGTCTCGAAATCGAAAAAAACCCCGACCACGTTTATAAATACACCGCCAAGGGCAATCTGGTAGCCGTGATTAGTAATGGTACTGCTGTTTTAGGTCTGGGTGATATTGGTCCTGAGGCCTCCAAACCAGTAATGGAAGGCAAGGGCCTGCTGTTCAAAATTTTTGCCGACATCGACGTCTTCGACATTGAGCTGAACGTCAAGGATGTCGACGCTTTCTGTGCCACCGTCAAAGCCATGGAGCCCACTTTTGGTGGCGTCAATCTCGAGGACATCAAAGCACCTGAATGCTTCGAAATCGAGCGTCGTTTGAAGGAGGAGATGAATATCCCCATCATGCACGACGACCAGCATGGCACGGCCATTATTTCGAGTGCTGCCCTGTTGAATGCCGTTGAGCTGGCCGGGAAAAAGCTGAACAAGGTGCGTATTGTCATCAATGGTGCCGGCGCGTCGGCCATTAGCTGCACCCGTTTGTTTGAAGCATTAGGTGCCGACCGCAAAAATATCGTGATGCTCGACTCGAAAGGGGTAATTCGCGCCGACCGTGCTGAACTTGAAGAAAACAAACGGTATTTCGCCACTCAGCTTGATTTGCATACGCTCGAAGAAGCTATGAAAAACGCCGATGTATTTATCGGTCTGAGTAAAGGTAATGTGGTCAGCCAGGATATGGTTCGTTCGATGGCCCAAAACCCCATCGTATTTGCGCTTGCTAATCCCGATCCTGAAATAGCCTATGATCTGGCCATTGCAGCGCGTGAAGATGTAATTATGGCCACTGGCCGTAGCGACCACCCCAACCAGGTGAATAATGTGCTCGGTTTTCCCTATATTTTCAGAGGGGCACTCGACGTACGCGCCACCCGCATCAACGAAGAAATGAAGCTGGCTGCTGTAAAAGCCCTGGCCGAACTGGCGAAAACGCCGGTTCCGGAGGTGGTCAATATGGTATATGGCGAAAAGAACATCACTTTCGGCAAAAATTACATCATTCCCAAACCCTTCGATCCGCGTTTAATCTATACCGTATCGCCCGCTGTGGCCAAAGCCGCCATGGATTCAGGAGTAGCCCGTTATCCGATAACGGATTGGGCAGCCTACCACCTGGAATTAAAAAAGCGCCTCGGTCTCGACGATAAATTCATCAACCTGATTACCCAAAAGGCCAAACAAGACCCCAAACGGGTAGTATTCGCCAATGCCGACAGCTTCAAAGTGCTCAAGGCCGCTCAAATTGTGAGTGATGAAGGCATTGCCAAACCCATTTTGTTGGGTAATGAACAGCTCGTTCGTCAAATCGCCGAAGAAAACGGTCTTGACATCAGTCAGATGCCCGTCATTGATCCTCTTTTTGGTACCCCAAATTCTGAAGAATATGCCGAGCTAATTTTCCAAAAAAGACAGCGCAAGGGTGTAACCAAATATGATGCCCACAAACTGCTCATGAACCGCTCTTATTACGGTTGTATGATGGTAGAGGCCGGCCATGCCGATGCTTTTGTGAGTGGCATTACCCGCAAATACACCCATGCCATCACCCCTGCTCTCCAGGTGATAGGCGTGTCACCCGACGCCAAACGTGCCTCGGGCATGTACATCATGCTCACCAAACAAGGCCAGTTTTTCTTTAGTGATACCTCGGTGAACCCGAATCCAACAGCCGAAGAATTGGTTGATATCACCGTTTCTACCGCCAAGGCCGTGCAACGATTGGGTCAGAAGCCGGTGGTTGCCATGTTGTCGTATTCTAATTTCGGTTCGGTAGAAGGTGAAGTGCCTCAGAAGATGGCCAAAGCCACAGCCATGTTGAAGGAACAATACCCCGGATTGCTGGTAGATGGCGACATACAGGTGAATTTTGCGCTTGATCCGGAATTGCTGCGTGAAACCTTCCCTTTCAGCGATTTGGTAGGTAAAAAAGCCAATACCTTCATCTTCCCCGACCTGGCCTCTGCCAATATGACCTATAAGTTTTTACAAGCCTTTGGGGCAGCTGAAGCGGTTGGTCCGGTTTTGATTGGCCTGAACAAGCCGGTGCATGTTTTACAGCTCGGAAGTAGTGTGCGGGAAATTGTGAATATGGTTGCCATTGCTGTGGTAGATGCCCAAACCCGCAAATAGGCCATGATCGCATTTCTGAAAGGCCGATTGGCATTTAAAAGTCCAACCACCCTCCTCATTGATGTGAATGGGGTGGGCTATGAGGTGCATATTTCCTTACATACCTACAGTGCCCTTGGCAATTCCGAACAAGTGCAGTTGCACACCTATTTGCAAGTAAGGGAAGATGCTCATGTATTGTATGGTTTTGCCGATGTGAAAGAAAAGGAGTTGTTTTTACAACTGATTTCCGTGCAAGGCATAGGACCTAACACTGCCCGTACTATACTCAGTTATGTGTCGCCCGACGAGCTGAAAAGAGCCATTATTGCAGGAGATGTGGCCAGTGTACAACGCATCAAGGGTATTGGACCGAAAACGGCCCAGCGCATGATCATTGAATTGAAAGATAAGCTGCTGAAAAGTCACCCGGAAAGCCTTGATTTGGGTGAATTGGCTTACAATAATGTGCGGGAGGAGGCGTTACTCGCCTTGGTAACTTTGGGATTCCCGAAAGCACAAATGGAAAAAAATATCAATCAGCTGCTCGCAAAGGCAGATGCGCCACAAAGTGTGGAAGCCCTCATCAAACAGATTCTAAGATCGGTGTAAGTTGAAGGTTGCGGGGAAAATGAAAGTTTTACGCCCGGTTCACCGGTGGGTGGCCGCCAGGCTGTTATCGTTTTTGATGACAGCTTGTTGCGTTTTTATGGCTTTGGTAACGGAGGCCCAAAGTGGTGGAAGCGATACGACCAATTTACCCTACCCCATGCGCGACCACCGTTCACCATTGAATCGCGGCCGCAACCCCCTCAATCTGAATCGGCCAACCAATATTGTATACGAATACGATCCGGCAACCGGTCGTTATGTGATGCGAGAACGTCTGGGCAATACCGAAGTCGGTAGCCCAACCCCCATGAGTTACGAGGAGTTTCTGCGTTTTGAGCGGGAAAAATCCAAAAATGCCTATTGGAAGGAACGCACTTCGGGCCAAACCTCCGGTTCTATTGAGCGCCAGGGCGTTATCCCAAAAATTTACGTAGGTCCCAAGGTATTCGACAAAATTTTCGGCGGCAGTTATGTCGATATACGTCCTCAAGGTTCAGCAGAACTGCGCTTTGCTGGTAATTTTAACCGCATCGATAACCCCAATCTCACCGTACAACAACGGCGTATCGGTAATTTCGATTTCGACATGAACATTCAGCTCACCGTGGTGGGTACCATAGGTGAAAAGCTGAAATTTACGGCCTCTCAAAATACCGAGGCCGTTTTTAATTTCGAAAACCAGATGAAGCTGGAGTATACCGGCTACGAAGACGAGATCATCAAAAAAATCGAAGTAGGTAATGTGGCTTTGCCGCTTCGATCGGCCCTCATCCAGGGCTCCCAAAGTTTGTTCGGTATCAAAACCGAGTTGCAGTTCGGACGATTGCGGGTTACTTCGGTGCTTACCCAACAAAGAGGCGAAAGCCAGCAAGTAGTACTGCAGGGCGGCGGACAAAGCACCCAGTTTGATATTGGTGCCGACCAATACGACGCCAACCGCCACTTCTTCCTCGCTCAATATTTCCGCGACAACTTCAACAATGCCATGGCCACCCTGCCTGTGGTGCGATCCAATGTCATCATCACCCGGGTAGAGGTGTGGGTTACCAATCGTAACCAGGTAAATGCCGATGTTCGGGATGTGTTGGGTTTTATGGACTTGGCCGAACACAATCCGCACAATGCAGCGATCGCGCCCACCGGTGCTACTATTCCTGGCAATGGCGCTAATACGTTGTATGGTGAGTTAACCAATCCGGCCAATGCCGACTTACGCCAGGTGAACAGCGCTTTCGACATCTTGCAAACGCGTTTCCCTTTCACCCAGCTGAATAATACTGCCGACTACGAACTCACCTTTGCCCGTAAACTCGATCCCAGTCAGTATACCGTCAATAATTTACTTGGTTACATCTCCCTCAATACCTCTCTCAACAACGATGAGGTATTGGCCGTAGCCTTTGAGTATACAGTTAACGGCGTACTTTATAGGGTGGGTGAGTTTTCACAGGAGGTTCCCAGCGATCAGTCAAATCCGTCGGTTTTATTCCTCAAACTCCTCAAGGGAACAACTATTCGCACCGATTTGCCTATCTGGGACTTGATGATGAAAAACATCTATTCACTCAATGCTTTTGGGGTGAATCGCCAGGATTTCGTGTTGAACATCGTATACAACGACGTACTTAATGGCAACAAAAACTTCATACCTGAAGGCAGCTTGTCGAGCCGGCAGCTTATTCAGGTGTTGGGTGTCGACCGCTTGAATACCCAGCTCGAGCCGCAGCCAGATGGGGTGTACGATTTTGTTGAAAATGTAACCATCGATGCGCAGCGGGGGCGCATTATACTCCCAAGGGTTGAGCCTTTTGGTAAAGACCTCGCTGATGCCTTTGATGCTGCCGGGCCCACGCCCGATGGGATCAAACGAAAGTACATCTTCCAACCACTTTACGACAGTACCAAAGCCTGGGCACAGCAGTTTCCGGAGTTGAACCGCTACCGCTTGGTGGGACAGTTTCAGTCGTCGAGCGGTTCAGAAATCAGTGTGGGTGCCATGAATTTACCGCCGGGTTCGGTGCGGGTAATGGCTGGTACGCGTACATTGACCGAAGGCCAGGATTATACCGTTGATTATACGCTTGGAAGAGTTAAAATACTCAATACCGGTTTGCTCAGTTCAGGTGAGGCTATCACAGTGAATTTTGAGAACAACCCGCTCTTTCAAACCACAGCTCGCACCTTGTCGGCAACTCGTTTTGACTACCGGCTCACCCGCGATATCAACCTGGGTGGTACGGTTTTGCATCTCAACGAGCGGCCGATCACGCCTAAAGTAAACATTGGCGACGAGCCCATCTCCAACACCATGATTGGCTTGGATGCCGCGGTACAAACCGAGTCGAAGTTCATTACCCGCCTGGTAGATGGTTTGCCTTTTATACAAACCAAAGAAATTTCGGTTATACAGCTGAGTGGAGAATATGCCCAACTAATTCCCGGCAATGCCAGGGCCATCGGTGCCGGCGGTATTTCTTATATCGACGATTTCGAAGCTGCCGAAAACAGCATCAGCATTACCAGTCCGAGTTTGTGGAACCACGCCAGTACGCCTGCACCTTTCCCGGAGTCGACTTTGCGGAACAACCTGGCCAATGGTTACAACCGTGCCCGATTAAACTGGTACAATATCGACCCCCTCTTTTTTAGCAATTCCAACATCACCCCCGTTCACATACGAGATGACCTGGAGATGAAGTCGAATCACTATATGCGTCAGGTGCTGGAACAGGAGGTTTTCCCGAACAAACAGCTCGCCAACAACCAGCCGCTGAATATTGCCACTTTCGATCTGGCTTATTATCCCGACCAAAAAGGCATCTATAATTACGATGCTGAGCCAACCCAATACAGTAAAGGCGTTGACGCTTCCGGCAGGCTCATTGATCCGGCTTCACGTTGGGGTGGCATGATGCGTAAGATTGAAACCAACGATTTTGAAGCCTCCAACATCGAATTCCTCGAGTTCTGGATGATGGATCCTTACATCTACAAACCCAATCACAGCGGTGGCGACTTGTTTATCAATTTTGGTACGGTATCAGAAGATGTGTTGAAGGATGGTCGGCGCTCTTTTGAGAACGGTTTCCCGCGGGCCGATGGTACCGGCCAGGTTGATACCACGGCCTGGGGTTTGGTGCCCCGCTTACAGCCCTTGGTGAATGCTTTTGATAATGATCCGGCATCACGCTCGACCCAGGATGTTGGTCTGGACGGCTTGACAGATGAGCAGGAGCGCGTTTTTTTCGCTGATTATTTAAGCCGGTTAGCGGCCTTGCATGGTACCAACTCAGCCGTTTACCAATCGGCTTTTGCCGATCCGGCGGGTGATAACTACCACCATTTCCGTGGTACCGATTACGACAATTTGCGTCTCGATGTTTTGCAGCGATACAAGCTGTTTAATGGCCAGCAAGGGAATTCCCCTACCGATCAGCAGTCTTCAGAATCTTATCCCACTTCTGCCACCAACTTGCCCAACAACGAGGACATTAATCTTGACAATACGTTGTCGCAATCGGAAGACTATTTTGAATACCGCGTAAGTCTGCGTCCGGGCGATATGGTCATAGGCCGGAATTATATCACGGATATATACGAGTCGACCGTTCAATTGCGTAATCGCACCAGTGCAACCATTAATTGGTACCAGTTCCGGATACCGGTGCAAAAGCCTGACCGCCGCGTGGGCAATGTGCTCGATTATAAGTCGATACGTTTTGTGCGCATGTACTTCGCCGGATTCGACGATAGTGTGGTTTGTCGTTTTGCCACTTTACAGTTGGTTCGCACCGACTGGCGCCGCTACCTGGCCGATTTGCAGGCACCCGGTGAATATGTGCCAGGCGACCAGGAGGAAAGCACGGTATTTTTATTGTCAACCGTAAATATTGAAGAAAACGGAAACAGGCTGCCGGTACCTTATGTAGTGCCGCCCGGCATTGAGCGGGTTCGCAATGTATTCACAACCAACTACCAGCAGTTGAATGAGCAGTCGTTGCAAATCAGGTATTGCGGTTTGCGCGATGGTGATGCCCGGTCAGCCTTCAAAAACACCACTTTCGACATTCGCGCGTACAAACGCATTGAGATGTTTATCCATGCCGAAGGCCCCAATCTCCGCGATGGCGATGTAAATGCCTTCGTACGTTTTGGTAACGACTATACCCAAAACTATTACGAATACGAGCTTCCTCTTCTCATGACCGGTGATGGTGTTTCAGACCCCAATCTCATCTGGCCGGTCGAGAACAACCTGAATGTTACTTTCCAGGAGTTAAACCGGGCTAAACAGCTCAGAAACGAAGCTCGTTGGCCGTTCAACATACCTTTTGTTTATATTACCGATAAGGGACACAGGATTACAGTATTGGGTAATCCTAACCTGAGTCAAATTCAGGTTATCATGCTAGGCATCCGCAATCCCAAAGCCGATGGCTCCGATACCGACGATGGCTTGGAGAAATGTGGTGAAGTGTGGTTCAACGAGTTGAGGTTGACCGAATTCGACAACCGGGATGGTTGGGCTGCTACGGGTCAGATGAATATGAAGATGGCCGACTTTGGTAATATAAGTCTTACCGGCCTACGTAAAACCATCGGATTTGGCGGAGTAGAGTCGAAGGTAAGTGAACGTAGTCGCGATGATTTATTCCAATACGACCTGGCGTCGAGTTTTGAGTTCGGCCGCTTTTTCCCGGAGCGTTATGGCTTGCGCATACCGCTCTATTTTGGCTATGGTGAGTCGTTCAGCCGGCCGGAATACAACCCTATCGACCGCGATATTTTGTTGGAAACCACCTTAAGTCAGGTCGACGATGAAGCTGCTCGTGATTCTATCATCCGTGTAACTGAGACTTATATTCTTCGCAGATCCATCAATATCACCAATATGCAGAAGATGCGGATGAAGCAACGCAAGCCACAGCCCTGGGATATTGAAAACTGGAATGTGACCGCTTCTTATTCCGAGAACTATATGCGTAATCCGTTTACGGCTTACAGCAGCATTAAAAACTACCGGGGATCATTGGGTTATACCTATGCCGGGCAGCCTAAAAATTACCGACCATTGGCCAAGGTTGTGCGCTCACGCAAATTGCTTTGGGTGAAAGATTTTAACTTCTACCTCATGCCGCAAAGTTTTAGCGTGCGTGCCGATTTGGATCGATTGTTTCAGGAAACACAATTGCGCAACAACAGTGATGGTGGCGTTGGTATTGATCCTACCTGGAATAAAAATTTCACTTTTAACCGCTTTTACAATCTGCGTTACGATTTGAGTCGCTCGTTGAAGGTAGAATATGATGCCACCATGCTCACCCGTATTGATGAACCTTTTGGCCGCATCGATACGGATGAGAAAAGGGATACCATTCTGAATAATTTGCGGAATCTTGGCCGGCCTACCCGTTACCAACACAGCGCCAATGTGAACTACCAGCTGCCGTTTAATAAATTTAAGCTGCTGGACTGGATTAACTCCACCTATCAATACCAGGCGACTTACGAATGGACTGCTGCGCCTTTGGCGGCGGATAGTTTAGGGAACATCATACAGAACTCACAGACAAATCGGTTTAATGCCAATTTGAATATGATGAATTTGTATAATAAATCTGCTTTGTTGCGGAAAATCAATTTAAATCAGCCCCTGCGCGACGAGAAGAAGAAGGACGATAAAAAGAAAAAAGACGGAGAAAAAGCGCCATCTACTGGTCCGCGTACCGCCCAAAATAACAATACGCCTCCTGTTGATTATACCTGGAACATCCCCCGAAATCTGGTCAAGATGTTGATGATGGTCAAAAATATTTCAGGTAATTATTCGCTTACCCAAGGAACCATATTGCCCGGCTTTACACCCGATCCACAATTTATTGGTAACGATTTCAGTAACGATGCCCCCGGTTTGCCATTCGCCTTCGGTTCTCAGGCTGATATACGTTCTACCGTCATTCAGCGTGGTTGGTTGACCAGCGATACTAACCTCAATGCTTTGTATATGACCACGCGTAATGTGAACATACAAGGACAGGCCACCATCGAGCCGTTTAAGGAATTTAGGATTACGCTTAATGTAACCAAAAGTCAGAACTACCGTTATTCTGAAAACTTCAGGGCCGATGGTTTCGGCGATATCGTGAATTTGAACCAATTGGAAAGTGGCGATTATTCGGTGTCGATTATCAGTTGGAAAACCGCCTTTGAAAAAATGGTTACCGACCCAAAAGAAGTAGGTTATCTGGAGTCGGATGCCTTCCGGCGTTTTGAGTTAAACCGCATCGTCATTGCTGATCGCCTGGCGCTCGAAAATCCGAATTCTCTTGGTCGTGGAAGTGTTGATTCCATTTTTCCGGATGGCTACAGCCGCAAATCGTTGGATGTGTTGGTACCCTCCTTTCTGGCAGCATATACCGGTCAGAGTGCTGCTACCGCCGATCTGGGTATCTTCCCCAAAATTCCTTTGCCGAACTGGCGAATTAGTTATACCGGTTTGAGCAAGTATGGCTGGTTTAAAGAAAGGTTTCAGAGCATTACTTTTAACCACAGCTATCGCTCCGTTTATACCGTCAGCAACTTCTCGACCAATTTGATTTATGGTGACACCCGCTTGCCGGCAAGTGTGCGCGATACCTTGGGGAACCAGGATTTTTACCCAAAATATCAGATTACACAGATTACCATAAGCGAGCAGTTGGCGCCTTTAGCCGGTATCGATTTAACCACCAAAAACAATATTACCGTCAGGGTGGAGTACAAACAAATGCGTACACTTACACTGACCTTGCTGAACAATCGCTTGAATGAGATGCGGTCGAATGAATTCACCATCGGTTTGGGTTATCGATTTACGTCGTCAACCTTGCCATTCCTGTTTAATGGCCGTACTTCAAAAACCAATAATGATCTGAATGTACGTTTCGACCTGAACATTCGCGACAACAACAGTGTACTTCGCGATTTGGATGGTTTTGAGCCACAGCCATCGGGGGGAGGCAGGAATGTATCTATCAAACCAAGTATCGATTATATCCTCAACGACCGGGTAAACTTGCGCTTTTTCTACGATTATGTGCTCAATAAACCTTTCATATCCACTGCTTTCCCAACCACCCAAACCAGCGGTGGTTTGAGCATACGATTTACCATTGCCAACTAAGTGAACAGCTCAGATAAAGCTGTATTTTTACGAAAAATATTACCCCTATGAGCGTTCCCGCTAATTTGAAGTATACCAAAGAACACGAGTGGATTTTGATCGAAGGCGACCAGGCTACCGTTGGCATCACCGATTTTGCCCAGGGTGAGTTGGGCGACATTGTTTTTGTCGAGATCGAAACTGTAGGTCAGGACGTTGCCCGCGACGAAGTTTTCGGTACAGTAGAAGCGGTAAAAACCGTTTCCGACTTGTTTATGCCCCTCTCTGGCACAATACTCGAAAAAAACAATGGCCTCGACAATGCGCCTGAAGCCGTAAATAGCGACCCTTATGGTGATGGCTGGATGATTAAAATTAAAATCTCGAATCCCGCCGAAATCGATCAGCTGTTGTCAGCCGATGCTTACGCGCAACTTACAGGTCACTGATTCTGACGCTGCGAGTATTCGCACCAAACGCCGGAAGGGGTGGAAGAAGTTTGTATTCTACAATTTTCCCGCCCTTTCCTGGCTGATTGCCATTTTTTTCATTACGGCGCTTCCCAGCAGTAATTTTGGGGAGAGCCACTTATTTTCAGGCGATAAGGTCATTCACGCCCTGATTTTTTTCATCTTGGTTAGCTTGCAGATGCAGGGATTAATTAAACAGCAACTCTTCCCGAACCTGCGCTACGAGGCTGGCTTTTATGCACTGCTTTATGGCTTTTTTATCAGTGGTGTGACTGAAATCATACAGGGTTTGTTTTTGCAGAGCCGTTCAGCTGATCCTTACGACTATATCGCCAATACCTTTGGCTGTGTGGCAGGTTGGTTCTTTTTTAATTATATCATTCTGCAAAAACGCTGACCATGCTTCCCTACCTCAGGCGGTTGAATGAAAAGCGATTTCTATTTTTTGAAATCGGCTTAATCATCGCTTTAGGGCTGGCTTTGGTGGTATTTAACTGGAAATTTAGCACCCCCATTAATGAGCGTTTGCCATATTTTGACAGTGAATCTGACCGGGTAGAACAAATTGAACTGCCAACGCCTACTACGACCCAACGCAGCTTTATACCACCACCACCGGAAATCCGCTTAAAAAATGAGCCGCTGGCCGGGAACATTCAAACCGTTCTGGAGCAGAGTTTAATCGAAACCCAGCTAGCCACCACCGAAATTACCGGCGCCAACGACATCGCCCTACCAGGCAGTGCCTTTGGTTTGCAGTCGGGGAATATGCCGGGAGAAAATGCCGCGAATGAGTCTGAAATTTTTGTCATCGTTGAACAAATGCCGGAATTTCCGGGTGGTAGCCAAGCTTTGCTACAGTACCTGGCTACAAAAATTCACTATCCCGAATTAGCGCGGGAGAATAAGGTAGAAGGGCTGGTGGTAGTTCAATTTATCATCGATGAAAAGGGGAAAATCAGTAATGTCACCGTCTTGCGCGGTATAGGTGGCGGATGTGATGAAGAGGCTATACGCGTAATCAAAGTCATGCCTGATTGGCAACCAGGTCGGCAAAGGGGTATGCCGGTGAAGGTGAGATATAATGTTCCGGTTAGATTTGTTCTCAAACGATCGTAATATTTTAGTTAAGCCGTAGGAAATAGCCGTGAGTTGTATTATTTTCGGGCGTTATACGTTTGATTGAAAACGCATTCAAAATGGAATTAAAAAAGAATCCTGAAGCCGATCTGAACAAACAGCGCGGTATCTTTTTTCAAATCGGCATGATTGTATCTGTTGGCTTGATGCTTTTTGCCTTTAATTATGCCAGCAGCGAAGGCGGTTTGGCCGATTTGGGGCAGTTGGTCATTGAAGATCCGGTAGAAATGGACATTCCACAAACCGAGCAGAAGGTAACCCCACCGCCGCCGCCACCACCGCCTGTGTTGGAAGTAGTTGCCGACGATGAAATCATCGAAGAAGATGAGGTACAGTCGACGGAAGTGAACCAGGATACTAAAATTGATATCCCCGTGATTGAACCCGAAGCCGGTCCGTCGGAGCCCGAAATTTTCACCATAGTTGAAGAAATGCCGACTTTCCCCGGTGGTGATCAGGCTTTGTTGGAGTTTATGGGTAAAAACACCAAATACCCACCGCTCGCCCGTGAAAACGGTTTGCAAGGTATAGTGGTAGTTACCTTTGTGGTCGATGAAAAGGGTAACATCAACAATGTTCAAGTCCTACGTGGCATTGGCGGTGGTTGCGACGAAGAAGCCATACGCGTAGTAAAATCTATGCCGCCTTGGAAACCGGGCAAACAGCGTGGCTTACCGGTTCGGGTACAATACAACCTGCCTTTCCGCTTTACACTTCGATAAATTTAACTATAGCTTATAAAAAAGCCCTCCGGATGGAAGGGCTTTTTTTGTTATTGGTTAGCCTTATCGGAAGATAGCCTGAGATTGGTTATAAGATTTATTTTTTAAGTTTATCGGTTCTAGCCTGGTTCAGCATTTCCAAGAAGTGACTAAATGCATAGGAAATGAATGGGAGAATGGCTGGTGGTGACCAGGGAAAGACCAACAATGGTAAAGGCATGCCTTTACCCGAATTTGATTTTGTTAAGTTTCAGCTCGCTGCTGAAATTGGAATTGGTCACTGACTCCTTAATTGCGCTCTTGTAAGGCAGCATCAGCATTATTTTTTACCTAAATTGAGTATTTATTGTTGCAGTAAAATCTTGCCAAGTGAATGGCAAATAACTGTTGTTAAATAAGACTATTGAGCTTTTTTTTCCCAATGTTCAATCGTGTTTTTGCTTCTTCTTTTGATGAGTTGCACCCGTATAAATTCGGATTTTGTATCTTAGAGTCATGTCGAATATTCAGCTGATAATAGAAGAGCGTGCAGCGCAGATTGGTCATTTTTTGGTAGGGCGATTATTACCCTTTCGGGAAAAGCGAATGGTAGGCCCATTTATCTTCATCGATCATATGGGGCCGGTGCAATTGAACGCCCGCCAAAAATTCGACATACTGCCGCACCCGCATATCGGCTTGTCGACTTTGACATATTTGTTTGAAGGAAGCATACATCACCGCGATTCTATCGGCACCTCGCTCATCATTGAGCCCGGCGCCGTGAATTGGATGACCGCGGGCAAGGGCATCGTACATTCAGAGCGTACGCCGGAGCATTTGCAGGATTCAAATCGTTTTATGCATGGTTTGCAGATTTGGGTGGCCCTGCCGAAACATTTAGAGCAAATGGAGCCGGAGTTTTTTCATGCGGATGCGGTGGATTTACCGAGCTGGCAGGAAGGTGATTTGCAGTTCCGTTTGATCGCCGGTGAACTGATGGGCAAAAAATCTCCAGTCCCGGTGCATAGTCCGTTATATATGTTGGAGCTGAAATCTGGTGGGCGACAGGAGCTTAGTTTGGGAGCACATCTTTTTGGAGAAAGTGGTATTTATATACTCGAAGGTGGCGTGGAGAGCGAAGGGCATGTTTATGGGCCCAAACAATTGCTGGTGGCAAACGACAGCCAAAGTTGCGGTTTTACGCTACAGGAGAAATCTACTGTTTATCTGTTTGGTGGAGAAGTTTTTGCCGAGGAGCGGTATATCGACTGGAATTTTGTGGCCTCCGATAAGTCGTTGATTGAAGCTGCTAAATCCAGTTGGGAGCAGCGCACCTTCCCTTTAATTCCAGGCGATGAGGTTGATTTTGTACCTTATCCGGTGCGCAAATAGCATTTGATCAAGCGAAAGTCAATTCCCGGATTTTTAGATTAGCTCAGCAAGCCTTATTTTTGTCGCATTCAAAATATACAGGCCGATGAAGTAAGTAGTTTCCCTTCGATTTTTTAGTGACGCCACCTGAGGTGGGTCGCTTTGTTTAACACAAAATCCAGGAAACTATGTTAGCCATTCACGACCTCAGCCACGGCTTTGCTGCTGGCCCAATGCTATTTCACAAGCTTCATTTTACACTTCAAGCCCGTGAAAAACTGGCTCTTGTCGGCCGTAATGGGAGTGGTAAGTCGAGCCTGCTGCGTTGCATCGCGGGTGAATTGAAAGCTCAATCGGGGCAGTGCAGTTTTATTCAGCCTACACCGGTAGTATATTATGTTCCCCAGCACTTTGGTCAGTTTAATAGTTGCCGCGTAGCCGATTTACTAGGTATCCGCACCAAACTGGAGGCATTAAACACCATTATAAGGGGAGATGGCCGGCCCGAAGATTATGTTGTACTGCAGGACGACTGGTTGGTGGAGGATCGCGCACAGGAGGCCCTGGCAAGCTGGGATTTACGCTATTTACAGTTGGAGGATGCAGTAACTGATTTGAGTGGTGGCGAAAAAACACGACTTTTTCTGGCAGGGATACAGCTTCAGCCGGTTGATTTGTTATTGCTCGATGAGCCAAGCAATCAGCTCGATCGGCAGGGCAGAGAAAAATTGTATGATTTGGTAGAAAACAGCTCGGCGGCAGTGGTCTTGGTAAGTCACGACAGGGCATTGTTGCGGCGCATGCCGACAATCTATGCGCTTGAAAACGGGGTTTTACATCGTTATGGCGGTAGTTACGATTTTTATGTAGAACAAAAGGCAAAGGAAGTAGCGGCCCATTCGGCCAACATATTGGAGAAACAAAAAAGTCTAGCCAAAGCCAAAACCATAGCCCGGGAAAGTTTGCAGCAGAAACAAAAGCAGGATACCCGAGGGAAACGCAAACAAATCCAGGCCGGCGTACCCACCATAGCGCTGAATACCCTACGCAACAAGGCCGAACAGAGCAGCTCAAAACTCAAGGATGTTCATCAGGAGAAAATAGCGCGTTTACGGCAAGACGTGCATGCTTTGAAGGCGAAGCCGCAGCTGTCGGGCATTAAAATGTATTTTGAAGATCCGGCAGTGATTCGGGGCAAACTATTGTTTGAATTAAAAGGGGCACAACTCAGCCTGGGCGGCAGGTCAGTCTGGTCATCACCTCTCGATTTGAGCTTGTTTAGCGGCGACCGACTAGCCATTACAGGCGCCAATGGAGCCGGGAAAAGTTCATTATTGAAAGTGTTGGCGGGCAAACTGGAGGTGACGGCGGCAGCTTATAAAAGAGCCAGTTTTTCTGCCCTTTTATTGGATCAGGACTATTCGGCCATCAATAATAGCCTTACAGTTTATGAGCAATGTGAGCAGTTTAATGTTTCCGGTCTGGCCGAACATGAGCTGAAAATTCGCTTAAGCCGTTTTCTTTTTGATTTGTCGAGTTGGGATAAACCCTGTGCCGTACTCAGTGGCGGCGAAAAGATGCGGTTATTGTTGTGTTGTTTGACGATACAGCAGCTCAGTCCTGATGTACTGCTACTTGATGAGCCTACCAACAACCTGGATTTACCCAGTTTAGCCTTGCTAACGACCGCCTTGTCCGATTTTAAAGGAACCTTGGTTGCGATATCGCACGATGCTGATTTTTTAGCCGGTATCGGGATAAACAGATTTTGTTTGCTTTAACTTATATTTATTTTCTTTGAGTAAGGTTAGGCGAAGAAACGCCTTATCATTTGTACAAAATTTAAAGCTGGCCAGGATGCTTAACCGTTTTTATTTCAAAATGAATTTAGCCGGTTATCTCCTTTGTTTATCAGGCTGTGTGCCGGTATTTTCGGATTTACAAAGTGCCCGCAACGTGGGCCAGGGGATGGTGGAGGTGACGCCGGGTATTTCTCGGCATTATATAGTAGGTAGCGATAATTCGGAGAACATTCAGCAAAATGTTGGCGTACAATTGGCTTATGGGCTCACGTCTCGTTTGGATTTTAGGCTGAGGTATGAATTCCTCCGAAATGGATTTGGCTCATCCGGTGCACGTGTTGTTGGTTTGGGTTTGAAATATGGAATTTTACCTGATGTTTTGGCCATTTATGTGCCGGTGGGTGGTATTATCAATCTGGATTATGAGGAGAGATATTTTCAAACCCAACCCACGCTTTTGTTGACACTGCCAGTGCTAGCCAACAAGCTGGAACTGAATACTGCCGCAAAATCAATTTTTTATCTGGAAGACGGCAGCAACATGAATCTGGCCTGGAATATAGGTCTGGGTATGAGTTCAAATTTGAAAAAATGGGCGTTACGGCCGGAGTATGGCCGTTTGTATGAATTGAGGAGCACAGGCGCACCTTACAGTCAGTTTAGTCTGGGATTTTCTTGGGTGTTTTAAAAGGATCAAGTAAAATAGCTGCTGGTATTAATTGATTATATGGCATAAATCAGAATGTGTTTATGCTTATTTTGAGCACTTGCTTCAATATTATTTTTGTAAGGACTCATTTCTTTTATTATGACTACAGTAAACATCTATCTCAACTTTAACGGCGATTGTGAAGCCGCTTTTCGTTTTTATCAACAGGCTTTTGGGACCGAATTGGGCGAAATCAGTCGTTTTGGTGAGATGCCACCACAAGAGGGGATGCCACCCTTGCCTGAGGAAATGAAAAACCAGGTGATGCATGTGTCGCTTCCGATCAGTACTGAAACCATGTTGATGGGTAGCGATGTTGGCAATGAGTATGCTTCTCAATTCAAATTGGGCAATAATTTTTCTATTTCTATCAATACAGATAACAGGGCTGAAGCCGATCGTTTATTCCACGCTTTAGCTGCAGGGGGCCAAATTACGATGCCGTTGGCAGATGTGTTTTGGGGAGATTATTTTGGTATGTTAATCGATAAATTCGGTGTTAACTGGATGGTGAGTTATAATGAGGATACATTTAAAAACGCCTGATTTTTCTCCTTAGGTTTGTAGCAATTCCTCCAAAAATCATGGAAAACCGCATTTATTCCCGCACCTACCGACTATTACATTGGGCCATAGCACTTACCATGTTGGGTTTACTCACTACCATCCTACTTCGTTTGGGCTGGATGGAGAAAAATCATATCGCCGACATCATGGATCCCTATTTGCGGGAGCAAGGGGTGGAATTATCCCGGGAGCAGTTGATTGTATTGGCAAAAAAAATCCGCAAACCCATGTGGGACTGGCACATCTATTTTGGCTATGTCTTAACCGGTTTATATATGATTCGCATGGTGGTACCCTTTTTTGGGGAAATGAAATTTAGCTCGCCTTGGGCAAGTGGATTGACGCAACGGATGCGTTTTCAGTATGGGATCTATTTGGTTTTTTATATCCTCGTAGCAGCATCCTTGACCACAGGACTGTTCATTGAATTTGGGCCGAAAAGCATGAAGGACCCCATGGAAGCGGTACATGAGCTTTCAATTTATTATTTGTTGGGCTTTATCGTTTTGCATTTTGCCGGTTTGCTTTGGGCGGAATGGAGCCACGACAAAGGAATAGTATCCCGTATACTTTCCCGCTCCAAATAAAGGCTAGCTTAAAATTATTTTTTATTCATTTCCATGGTAATTTATTAGTGAATTACTGTGCCTTAACTCTTAATGAAATTTCAATATTTTATAACAATGGGTATTATACCATAAACAGGGTATTTTCTTAAAATAAGGCAATATCCCTAAAAATAGGTATTGCGGAGCGTGGCTTCATGTACGTGCTTGCAGCTATAAATATTTAATTACCTGCAGTCTCACTGTGCGCAAACCAAACGCTATGAAAAATCTATTCCTGCTGGTCGCATTTACGCTCCTCATCCTGGGTGCTTCCGGCCAAAATAACCTGCTTGAAATAGGGCCTGGACAAGGCTATGATGCAACGACTAATCAGGCTGCTTTGTTACAACTGCAACAGCAATTTGATTTAGCAACAACTGTTGCGCCGGCAATACAATCGCAGCTGGCGGCATTGGTTCAAGTTACCCAGCAAGTGCAGCGACTGGGCGATTCTCGCAAAACAGCAGCCGAGGCAGTTGCTTTGCGAAGCGGCATGCCTTTGCGCACCACCTTACCCGATGGTCGGGTGGCCGAAGTGGCACGCTTAAGTCCAACAGGTATGGTTATGTATTATATCACCTCCAACCTTAATGCAGCTGCTACCACTTCGGTAGATAAGGTTTGGCCTGGGGGATCAGCAGGCTTAAGTTTGGCTGGCTCGGGCATGATGCTTGGCGAATGGGATGGTGGTGCGGTACGCTTAACCCACCAGGAATTCCCTTCCGGCGCAGTAACTCAGGTAGATGGTTCCACCACCATAAGCGACCATGCCACCCACGTAGCGGGTACCATGGTGGCTCGAGGAATCCAGGCAAATGCCAGAGGCATGGCTTACCAGGCCATCTTGGCAGCTTACGATTGGACCAACGATGAAACAGAAATGATGGCCGCCGGTGCAAACGGCATGCTCGTGTCTAATCATTCTTATGGCTTTATTACAGGTTTTGAATGGGGTAATTGGTCGGGCACAACTGGCTGGCATTGGATGAGCGAGCCAGGTGATACCGAAGACCGGAATTTTGGCCGCTATTCCGATCAGGCTCAGGAATGGGATGCCATTGCCAATAACCGCCCTAATTATTTGATTGTTAAATCGGCGGGAAATGACCGTGGAGACGGGCCAGCAGCCGGGGCCAGTTATTTCCATCAAATCTGGAATGGTAGTGCCTGGGTGTGGCAGTCGACTACCATGGCGCGGCAATTGGATGGCGGGACGACAGGTTATGATTGTATTTCACACGCAGGAGTTTCTAAAAATGTACTCACGGTAGGTGCCGTTAATGGCATAGCCGGCGGTTATAGCAATGCCAGTCAGGTAGTAATGAGCTCTTTTTCGGGTTGGGGACCTACAGATGATGGCCGCATCAAGCCTGACATCGTGGGCAAAGGGGTTTCGGTATATTCTCCGATTACCGGCACCAACAACAGCAGTTACGATACTTATAATGGTACTTCCATGGCCTCTCCCAATGTGAGTGGTGGTTTAATATTATTGCAGCAGCACTATAAAAATCTGAACAGCAACCAGACCATGAATGCCAGTACACTCAAAGCGCTGGTATTGCACACTGCCGATGAAGCTGGTCTTCACCCGGGTCCGGACTATGTACATGGCTGGGGACTGATGAATGTCAAAAAAGCAACCGATGTGATTGGCAATGTAGGTGGAAAACACGCTATCGTTGCCACCACGCTATCGAATGGTCAGACTTACACTTATCAAGTGAATAGTAATGGTTCTGAGCCGTTACGGGCTACGATTGTCTGGAATGATCCGGCGGGCATTGTGGCGCCTTATGTATTGAATGGCACCACAGCGGCATTGGTTCGCGATTTGGATGTACGCATCATTAGGAACAGTGATAATGTCGTTTTTAGTCCGTGGGTTCTCAATCCTGCCAACCGGGCTGCAGCAGCCACCACCGGCGACAATATCCGAGATAATGTAGAACAGGTGTTGTTGGCCAATCCTATTGCTGGCGGTTACACCGTACGGGTTACGCACAAAGGCACATTGTCTACGCCTCAGGCATTTTCACTCATTGTGAGTGGTGTAGCTGCCACTACAACTCAAGTAACCTTTCGGGTAGATATGACCGGACAAACTGTGAGTGGTGGCGTGCGAATTCTGGGCAGTTTTCAGGGCTTTAACCCGGCAACCACCAGCATGACCCAGGTGGGAACCACCCAGATATACAGCTATACAGCTACTTTGAATATTGGTGATACAGTTCAGTATCGTTTTGTAAATGGCAATACACTTGGCCAGGCAGAGAACGTAGCTACCGGATGTCGCTATCTGTCAACAGTAAATCGCTGGGTGGTAGTAGGGCAAAACCCTATGACATTACCTGCCTTTTTATTCGGACAATGTAGTGAAGCAGTTGTGGTTGGCCCCCAATTCGTGGCGGTTCCTGCCAGCAATGGGGCTACCAGTGGCATACGGGCACCTAACGGTTCGAATGACCACCGCTTTATGCGCGGAGCCCTGCTGGTTCCTGCTTCCGAATTTTCGGCCGCCGGGGTTGCTAATGGTAGAAGTATTCGCGCTTTGGCCATGACATACCAAACCCCTGGTAACACAGCTGTTACTGGTAATCTGAAGATTTATTACTTGAATACCACACAGACTACCTATAGTAGGGGAACCAGCTGGGCGACGATTATCAATGGAATGACCTTGGTTTATGATAGTGTTTTGACCTTACCAACTACGGGTGGCGGATGGTCGGTGAATCTGCAAACACCGGTGAATTATACCGGTGGTGGTGCTTATCTGGCTTACGACTGGACTACGACCGGTACCCCGGCAACAACCGCCATTGTTTATCGGGCTTCTGATGTTTTGGCAGCTTCTTGCGTTACGGCGAATAATGCCACAGCCGCACCGACTACCTTGGCTTCTACGGCCTTCAGACCGGAAATCAGGTGGGGATTACAAAGAGTGAGCAACGATCTGGAAGTACTGGCGCTTTTTGGATTGGGTAGAAATCCACGTGAATTGGGTGGAGGAGAACGTTTCCAGGCCTTGGTGAGAAACAATGGGACCAGCAGTGTTACCAATGCTGCGGTGACCCTGGCCATGACTGGTCAGAATAGTTTGAATGTCACTAAAAACGTAAATATCGATGTAGATTCTACTGTTTTGGTTGAATTTGATCCATTTAATGCCGCTCAATTGGGAATAAGCACACTTACAGCATCGGTGCCTGCCGATGGTGCGAGTGGCAACAACAACAAAAGCTGGACCCAGGAAATAACCGATACGATCTACGCTCGCTCTTATGGAAATTCGGCTAACAATAGCGTAGGGTTTAATACCGGCTCGGGCTTGTTATTGACTAAATTTAAAGTTACCGGTCAGTCTTCGGTACGAGCAGTACGCGTATTTATCAGCAACCATGCCGGCAATGCCGGGAATACGGTCAGTGCAGTTGTAACTTCTGCAACAGGTACCATATTGGCAACCTCTGCCGGTCTCACTTTAGCTACTACACATTACAATACCTGGCAGACTTTCAATTTCACCACCCCGGTAGCTGTAGCCGATCAAGAATTCATGATTGGTTTGCGGCAACCAGCTAACACGGTGGGTTATTTCCCGGTAGCTGCACAAATGGAGACATATAGTGCACCCAACTCCTTCTATTCTAGTAATTTAACCGGCGGCAATTTGGCTCCTGTGAATACCTTCCGGTTTATGATGGAGGCTCATATGAGCCGCCCGGTAGTGCAGAATACGACCAATGTCACCTTTCAGGTGGATATGACCGGTCGTCAGGTTTCGGGAAGTGGGGTACATATCGCAGCTAGCTTCCAGGGTTGGAACGCTTCTGCAACTCAAATGACCCGTATAGGCACCAGTCAGATTTATAGCTATACAGCACCATTGAACATTGGTGATACAGTTGAATTTAAGTTCATCAATGGCAGCAGTTGGGGTGGTTTTGATAGTATTAATAATGTTGGCGTCGACTCTTCGGAGCAGGTGCCGCTCAGCTGCCGTCGTCCGGGAACCATGAACCGTTATGTCGTCGTTCCGGCACAGGCATTGGTATTACCGGTTTACCGTTTTGGCAGTTGTGCAGTTACGGCCAGCTTGCTTGAGGAGACTTTTTCAGCCGGAATACCAGCAAGCTGGACAAATTCGGGTACAGCTAATGGTGTTACCAATGTGAATGCCCGCTTTGAATATCGGGGGCCGACTACAACGCCGAACAATACCGTCGGCTCTCGTGGGGCCTTTAATAATGGCCGGGGGCCGTTACAGTCACCTACCGTTGCGAATGGATTTGTAATCATCGACTCAGACTGGTTGGATAACAATGGTACAGGTGTTCAAGGAACAGGTTTGGCGCCGGGTCAGCACGTAGTATCATTGATGAGCCCTGCTTTTTCTACTGTTGGTATTAATGCGCTTACGCTGAAGTTTAACCAATCCTACAGAAGATTTGGAGGCCCAGGTGGTTCACAGGCTTCGGCTGCAACTTTCCTGGTTTTTTCCAGAGACAATGGGTTGACTTGGCCGGATACTTTGAGCATCAATGCTAATGTTATTTTAAATGCCTTACCCGACAGCACCTCACAATTGCGTGTTTCGGTGGGTAACTATTTGGGTAATAGTCCAACTGCCCGAATTCAATTTTTATTCAATGGGTTTTATTACCACTGGATGCTTGACGACATCAGTGTAACTGGCACAGCTGCACACGATTTGGTGATGCTTCGTCCTACCACTACGCGAAATAATGTCACCGATTTTTATGGCATGGTTCCATTAAATCAGTTGGACTCCATGCGTTTTGGTGCCGAAGCTTACAATGCCGGAGCCGATGCACAGAGTGGTGTTGGACTTCGGGTTGAAATATTCCGCAATGGTCAGGGTGTGTGGACCGAATTTAACGGCAACACTCAAAACGTACTACAGCCCGGTGATACTACTTATGTGAGTGTTACCCAGCCGCCTTATTTGCCCAACCAGGCAGGAAGTTACCGCGCTGCCATGGAGGTTACCAATTTCCAAACCGACAGTTATCCGGCTAATAACCGGGATACGCTCAACTTTATGGTCACGGATACGGTAATGGCATTGGATAATGGTGGTTTTGCTGCAGGGTCCATTGGCACCAACAGTTTTGTAGCCGGTAATGAAGATGGTATGCAGTTGGCCAATTTGTATGTACTGCGACGAAGTGCTGAAATCAGTTCGGCTACAGTGCGTTTTACAGCTAATTCTGTGGCCGGAGCTATGGTGCAGTTTCATTTGATTGCAGCCGTAAATCTGGCTGGCGGAATACCTATTCTCTCTTCAGATATGCGCACCCTGACGGCAGCAGATATAGCCAATGGTTTGACGCTAAATTTTCAAGGAACAGTGGGTCAACGGACCTTACCGGCCGGCGCATTTTATTTGGCTATTGAGCTCTACAGCAATGGAGGTGCTAACCATGTACGGGTACTTGATCAGCTCAATATACCTGTAGACGCACAAGCAGCAGTGACTTATTTGCCGTCTTTCGGACAATGGTTCAGTAATGGCAACGCCTTTGTACTGCGCTTGAATACCAGACTGCCCGTGGTGAACTGTAATTCACCAATAACAGCTCCGGGCATGAATGCCTCTAATCAGATAAGCTTGTGCAACGGCTCTTCGGTAACACTCTCGGCACCACAGGATGCCACAGCCAATTTTCAATGGTATCGCGACGGACTTCCGATCAATTGGAGCTTTAATCATGAACTTCAAGTTTTTGTAACAGGTTCTTATTATCATATTAAAAGTGTTGGTGCCTGTGTGGTCAATTCAGATACCGTGCATGTGACCGTGATTACCCCACCACAGTCAACCATAGGGGTTTGGGGGCCAAGTTTTTATCCTGCAGGAGCTTTGGTTAATACAAGCTTGTATGCTGGTCCACAGACGACCTTCCGCATGGGTACACAATTATCGGGCGGCGGCATCCATTTGCCCTTTTTTAGAGCGGATAGTCTGAATGGCTGGACTTCACAGCTCGCTGGTGCAGCTTTCTCGGGTGAAATTGTAGTCGCCAGAGATGTTCTCGGCGACAGTTTGGGTTGTACATCTTTTGCGAATGCAGCTCAAATGAATGGTAAAATCGCGCTGATTTATCGTGGTAGTTGTGAATTTGGCGCTAAAGCACTGAATGCCCAGCAGGCCGGAGCTATAGCAGTTATTGTTGTGAACAATGTCGAAAATGCTTTTCCGCCACTTATGGGAGCTGGAGCGGTTGGTGCTCAAGTTACGATCCCGGTGATAAGTGTATCCCTGGAATCAGGGCTGGTTATCCGGCAATTGATGGATGTAAACGTTAACACTGCTGCATTAAGCTCAATGGTTAACCCTAATGTCAGTTATCAGTGGTATCGGAATAATTTCCCGATCAGCGGCGCAACCAATAATTGGTACGGCGCTACCCAAGCCGGCAGTTATACCTTACTGATTAATCCAGGCAGTCCATGTGCGTCAGAATCTCCTGCTGTTGTGATCAGACAATCCATCTTCCAGCAAACACCTTGGCAGGTTCAAAACCTGAATCAGCCAAATGTTAATCTCACGGTTGCTGCTGTATATGCGGTGGATTCGCAGGTGGCTTGGTCCTTAAGTGAAATGCCTGCTGGTTTAACCTTCCCGGTGACCTTTTTCCGCACTACGAATGGTGGTAGCAGTTGGACCAGTGGCGGTATACCCGGAACTGCAGGTTTAGGTACCTCTTCAATCGTAGCTGTAGATGCTAACCGGGCGTGGGTGACCCTGTACGGTGATTCTGCCCGCCAGGGTGTTTATCATACTTCCAATGGTGGTATCAGCAGGACCCGGCAGGCTACCGCTTACAACAACAACGGTTTCCCGAATGTAACACGCTTCTTCAATGCGAATGTAGGCGTAACTATGGGTGATATGGCCGGTGGTTTTATGGAAATTTATACGACAACCAATGGCGGCTTGCAGTGGAACAGGGTTCCTGCAACAAATTTGCCCAATTGGACAGACCCTCAAACTGCCGGTTTGGTTGATGAAGCAACTATTATTGGCAACTACATCTATTATCCGCTGAACAACGGGAATTATATGTACAGCAGTAACCAAGGGCAAAGTTGGACACAAAAATTTGCTCAAATTTCAGGTCAGATGCAATTGGCCGTTGCGGATACCAATACCATCGTTGTTCTTGGCAATAATCAGCGCCTTCGGCTCACCACCGATGGTGGATCGGTTTGGAATGATATTCTTTCTGATCCTGGTGTTGGCATCATTAACGCCATGAAATTTATACCTGGCACAGCAGTTCCCACCCTCATGGTGAGCGGTAATCTGGGTACTTCTTATACCACCGACTTCTTCAACTGGAACTATATCGACTCAGTTTTCCACAAAGAAATCAGCTTTGTGAATCCACGCCATGGTTGGTCGGGTGGAGTAAGCATCACCGGTAATCAGCAGGGTATGTACCGCTGGAACAGTAATCACTTCCAATCGGCAACCCCACCTGTTAGCGGTACAGC
This sequence comes from Bacteroidota bacterium, assembly GCA_036787895.1. Taxonomy (GTDB): domain Bacteria; phylum Bacteroidota; class Bacteroidia; order UBA7662; family UBA7662; genus UBA7662. The sequence goes on from DAIQOK010000010.1 coordinate 57,537, forward strand.
ACGTATCCACGGTCGGGTTCGCTACAACAACAGCAATTTCACCGATATCAGCAATGCATTGGTTAGCATACGCCGTACACCTACCATGGAATTGATAGATACTGTTAGAACCAATGGTCAGGGACAATACGTGTCATCGGCTTTGGCACCTGGAAGTTATTCAGTGACGGCGACCACGGCCAAAGCCTGGGGAGGAGGAAATGCGACTGATGCGCTTTTAATCAGTCGCCATTTCGCTAACCTGGATCCTTTAGGTGGTTTACCGCTCGTGGTAGCCGACGTCAATGCGAGCAGCCAGGTGAACAATACCGACGCTTTGTTGGTGAGCCAACGTTTCATTGGTGCCATTCCTGCCTTTGCTGCCGGCGACTGGCACTTTACTACCACCACTTTCAACTTGAATGCGGGTGATTCCAGTATGATGAATATTTCCTCGCTTTGTTTCGGTGATGTGAATGCTTCCTTCGTGCCTACTGGCAATGCTCGTGAAAGTAATCAAGTGCGGTTAATACATGAAGGGCCAATACAATTGTCTACCAGTCAATACACCGAAGTTTTGGTACAAGTGCAACAAGCTTATACGATAGGTGCCATGTCGTTGGTATTACAATTGCCGCTGGGAGTGAGTCTGGAAGAGGTAAGTCTGGTGCCAGCCCATAGTCAGGGGATAAGTTACCGACTGCATGGCCAGGAATTACGTATCAGTTGGTTCAGTTTGCAGGCACTTACATTGGCAGCGGGTGATCCGTTATTGAGACTCCGTTTCCTGAATGGCACCTTGCCGGTTGGCCAGCATGGCATTCAAATAGGTTCAGCATCCGAAATTGCTGATGCCAACGGCCAGCTTATACCCGGTGCTACCTTAGTCATACCACAATTGGTAGGTATCCATGAAGCTGATTTGAACAGTTTATTTCAGCTTTCAGCTTATCCAAACCCATTCGGACAGTCGACTCAACTACAACTCCTCTTGCCGGAAGCCGGCCATTTGGAAATTGAACTGCGTGATTTGACAGGACGATTGGTGAAATCGCTGGATTTGGGCTGGCAGGAACCCGGACAGCAATTGATTCTGATCGAAAGAGCCCAACTTAATTCAGCTGTCTATTTTGCAACGGTGAAATTGCATACGACCGAAAATCGTTACCTCCGCATTGTTCGTCTAATTGCTGAATAAATTGATCTGAAGTGGTTTTAACCTCTAAAAAGTACACCATGCGTAAGGTCTTTTTTCTCCTTCTCACATTATCACTGTTTGGTGGTGGTCAATTGCTCGCACAGGCTGTGGTGAGCATCAACAACCAAACGGCTTGTACCAGCGATACCGCTTATGTTGGTGTGCAGCTTAATACCGCTGGTCAGGCGATAGGCGCCGCCTCTTTGGTCATCCAATGGGATTCAACAGCAGTTTTTAGGGGGATCGCCAATATTTTGCCGGCCTTTGCTCCTGATTTTAGCTGGCAACAACAAGGGCGCTCAGTGCGCATAAGTTGGTTTTCGACCACAGCGCGCTCACTCAATGGCCTTTGGTTTCAATTGAAGTTTACGGGATCAGCTGCAACAATTACTTTCAGTACGTTGCCCGGAGATAATGAGCTAGCCAATGCTCAGGGTATAGCGCTCCCGACGACTCAGTTCCAGGCGGGGCAATTGACCTTTATAGCTGGAAGCCCTCTTCAAATCAGCAGCCAGCCCCGCGATACCCTGGTAGCTATCGGTGCTTCTCCTACTTTTCGGATAGTGGCTTCAAATGCAACTACATTCCAATGGGAACGCAGCACAGATGGGGGTAATAACTGGACGTTGCTCAGTAATGACGCAACATACAGTACTACTAATACCGCCATTTTGGGGGTTACCAATGTCACATCCACTATGAACGGACATCGTTTCCGGGTTAGGATGAGTAGCAGTTGTCAGAATTTAGTGTTAAGTCAAGCTGCTGTCCTGGCTGTCGCCCAGTCGGGTAGTACACAACTTAATCTGACCACTACCCCGGTTTGCGGACAAGACACAACTGTAGTAAATGTACAGACTGCTGCTGCCATCAATGGCGTCGGAGCGGTTTCGCTGGTATGGCAATTTGATACCAGTCAGGCACAATTTGTGCAAATCAGCTCGCCTTTAAGTGGCTTAGCCAACGGTTTGTTGACCAATCGGGTGGGCAACCGGTTGTTTGTCTCTTGGTTTAATACTACCGGCATTACTATTCCGCAAGGCACCTTTTTGCAAATACGCTTTCGGCAGGTGGTTGGCGGAATGGTTACTTTCGATCAAGGTCAGACCGGAAACAATGAAATCAGTAATCTCAGCGGACAGCCTTTCCCACTTTCTTTGGGGTCGGTTCAATTACAATCGGCACCCACACCACAGGCAATGTTGTCGCCTTCGGGTACTGTTAATAGCTGTTCAGGCACTGGCCCCTTACTAAGCGCCAATACCGGTACTGGTTTGACTTACCGATGGTTGCGCAATAATTTACCGATTTCTGGAGTAACTTCTTCGAGTTTTCAAACCAGCCAGTCCGGTTCGTATCGTGTTATTGTGACCAATGCAACTGGCTGTTTTGATACTTCAGCTGCTACGTTGGTGACCATTGGTGCCGCAATTAATGCACAGATCGGCCCTGCAGGACCGACTACTTTTTGTAATGGCGGCAGTGTAGTATTAAACGCAACTACAGGCACTGGCTTTACCTACATTTGGTTGAGAAACGGCACCGTGCTTAGCGGTGCAATAAGTGCTTCTTATACGGCAACTTTGGCGGGAAGCTACAGGGTTCGTATCCAAGATGGTGCTGGCTGTGTGGATACCTCTTCAGCCATCACAGTGAATGTGGTTACAGCTCCTGGTGCAACCATTACAACAGCAGGCTCCACCACTTTTTGTGCTGGTGGAAGTGTAACCCTGAATGCGAATAGCGGTACCGGATTAAGTTATGTTTGGTTGCGTAATGGTGTCGTGGTTAGCGGTGCCACTTCGGCGAGCATTCAGGCCGTATTAGCCGGCGATTATCGTGTAATTGTGAGTATTGGAAGCTGTTCCGATACTTCGGGTATTACTACCGTCGTGGTAAACTCAGCGCCAACAGCACAAATTACAGCTGTTGGTCCAACTACTTTTTGCAGCGGGGGAAGTGTAATACTCAATGCAACCACCGGGACTGGTTTTACATACATTTGGCTTCAGAATGGTACAGTAATTACTGGTGCAAATAGTGCTTCGTTTACAGCAACTGCTACTGGCGCTTATCGTGTGCGAATTACAGCAGTAAGTGGTTGTTTCGATACATCTGTCGCGGTTAATGTGGTGGCGAATAGCCGCCCAACTGCTACGATCACCCCAGCCGGACCGACGAGTTTTTGTCCCGGAGCTAGTGTTACTTTAAATGCAACCACAGGAACCGGTCTGACATATGTGTGGCAACGAAACGGTGCAACGATTACAGGTGCCAATACCGCCAGCATCCAGGCCAGTTTAGCTGGCGATTATCGCGTAATTGTAGCTGCTACCGGTGGCTGTTCGGATACCTCTGCAATTACAGTAGTAAGCGTGCTAAGTGCTCCGATTGCTCAAATTACTGCAGGTGGACCAACCACTTTTTGTTTTGGCGACAGTGTTTTGCTGAATGCCAATACCGGAACAGGCTTAAGTTACGTCTGGTTAAGAAACGATACTATAATCGTGGGAGCGACCGCTTCTTCATTGGTTGTCAGAATTTCAGCTGATTTTAAAGTGCGTGTCACTAACGCCGCTGGTTGCGTGAGTACATCTTTGGCCACTACCATTGTTGCAACACCACTACCACCCGCTCCGGCGTTATCAATCAGTACAGATAGTATTTTTTCTTCAATCAGCACGGGATTGTTGTGGTTTCGTAATGGTGTTTTATTGGCGGGATTAAATGATCCTGTTTTGGTAGTTACGCAGCCGGGGCACTATACTGCACTTAGTATAGTAGGCAATTGTCAGTCGGATTCATCGAATGCAATTTTGGTCGATAATGTATCGATAGAGCGTTTGAATAAGCTACATTTCAGGCTTTTTCCGAATCCTACAACGGGTCAGTTTTATATCGATTTTGCTACCGATGGTCTCAAATTAACGGAGTTACGGATTTACAGTCTACAAGGCAAATTAATCCAGGAATTGCAGCTGCCTCCCGGCGCTGCTGAAAATCGGTTTCAATGGCAGCTTGAAGCTGCTGCCGGTTTATATTTTATCGAAGTTCAACAGGGTGATAAAAAAGGCTACCAAAGGTTGGTCCTTAAATATTGATGGAGCCATAAAAAATGAAAAGGGTGGGCAGCTGTCCCACCCTTTTCATTTTATGCTATTTTTGCAAGGCTCGGGTGATTAGCTCAGCTGGTTTAGAGCACTACCTCGACAAGGTAGGGGTCGATGGTTCGAATCCATTATCACCCACAAACAAAAGGGCTCCGGTTTACCAGGGCCTAATGCTTGTAAAATTCTCCTTTCGCATAAGCAGTTTATAACAGCTTTTGAAATGGGGGTTTTGACAAATTAGCCCTTGAATTCTAGCAGTAGAACCTACTTTTCTCCTCAAATAGCTCTGAATAGTCTGAAGTCTCTACAAAAATTAATCATCAGTTAAAACTTGGTTTCTGCCTTACAGCTAGTCATATTTTCACTGAAATTGAAGCCAGTGCGGAAATAGTGCTGTCAGAGAACAATGCCTTAATGGCGCTTCCTGAACATTCAACCTTGGACGGGTGGTATGGAATGGCTAATTGAAACGGGGATTTGCCGTATAGGATTAATAAAAACTGTCACCTTCATCGGGTTAACCACGCAGTAATTGATTGTTGAATGCAATCTATATGACACAACTGGATGCTACCAGTTGAGCATAAAGTGCAGTGGTGATCTGGAATCTAAGCAGAAGATGACAAAATACGCTAATTAGCTTTACACATATTAATTCTATCTAAATTCGCCCATGTTTCGCCGCGACCATCCTTTTTTCCCTTACTTCATTTTGTTGATGCTGTCTTTCATCTGGGGGAGCTCCTTCATACTGATGAAACGCGGCTTGGAAGTGTTCAGCCCGGTACAGGTGGGGGCCTATCGGTTAAGCATAGCCGGACTGGCTTTATTGCCAATCGTAATCAAAAATTGGGGCCCGTTTTTAAAGTCAAAACTGAAATACTTTGCCATAGTTGGTATGATAGGTAATGGTATACCAGCCTTTTTGTTTTCTACTGCCCAGACCAAACTTAACAGTTCAACCGCCGGCGCCTTAAATGCCTTAACACCTTTGTTTACCTTACTCATTGGGGTGTGGTTGTTTCAAAACAAATTAACGCTGTCGAAAACCCTGGGGGTAATTATTGGCTTATTGGGCGCACTCATTTTGATACGCTTACGTGCCAATGGATTGGCCGAGCCACATTGGGCTTACGGCTTGCTCATTGTTGTTGCAACGATAATGTACGGTACAAGTGTGAATACAGTGGGCAAATACCTGCGCGATGTTCGCCCCATAGTTACTGCTGCTGTACCACTGGTGTTGGCTGCCACACCTTCGGTGATTTTGTTGTTCAGTACCGATTTTGTCATACGTTTGCAGGAACAACCGGACGCATGGCGTGCTTTAGGTTATATTAGTATTTTGGGATTGTTGGGTTCAGCGGCTTCACTGGTCGCTTTTAATAAGTTGATTCAAATCACCAGTCCCATTTTTGCTTCCACCACCACCTATTTAATGCCTATAGTTGCGCTGTTCTGGGGTTTACTGGATGGTGAAGCCCTGGGTTGGCCCCAATTTTTAGGAATGGTGAGTATACTTGTGGGTATTTGGCTGGTGAATCGCAAACGAAAAGTATGAGTAAACCTGCCTTTCTGAGCAAAAGGCTGGCTTATCGTCTGGTTGAACAAACGGATATTCCCTTTTTTGATGCTGCACTCCATGATCCACAAGTGATGCAGTATATGAGCATACGTTTCACCACCGATCAACCCGGCAGGGAGCAATGGAACTGGTACCAAAGTCAGCTTGCAGCCGGTACTGCCTTATTCTTTGCTGTTTTTACCCAGGAAACAAAGGATTTTTGCGGGGTCGTCAGTCTTTACTATTACGATGCAACCAACCACAAAGCAGAACTTGGCTATTGGCTCCTTCCCAAATACTGGGGTCAAGGCTATGCTGTTGAGGCTTGTCTGGCTATACTTACCGAAGCCCGCACTTTATGGAATTTACATCGGGTTGAAGCTATCATTGAGACTGATCATGTGGCCAGTCGGCGGGTACTCATGAAATGCGGCTTCAACTTTGAAGGAATATTGCGGGAAATGGAATTAAAATCGGGAAGCTGGATAGATTTGGAGGTTTGGGGACAGCTTTTGAGTAATAAGTAACCTAAATACATGAATAAGAGCTCAAGGGATGTTTCAAATCCACCCTACAAGCCAGCTGCATTCAGTCTCTGAAAGCCATCAATAGTAAGTAAACTTAATTATCCGATAACCTTTTGGGCTGCTGGCCAAGGCGAGGTATTGGTTACGTGCAATTTGAAAGCTGGAATAGGGATGAATAACACTTTCGTCTTCTTTCTCCGTAAATAAAGGTTCAACATCGGTTTTACCGTATTTATCTACATAGGCAATGAGTCCCTTACTGTTTTTACCGCCGGTTTTTTCCATGGTCAACTGTTTGGCGGGGTCGTTGATATCTTCATTTGCCGGATTATCATTGTAAACCAGCGCAATTTTGTCTCGCAAAACACCGCGTACAAAAGAGTTGGAAGCTCCCTGATCGTTTAGGGTGGCCTGGTTGAGTGGCAGGGTAGCTTGCCAGTCGATGCTACCGCGTGCATTAAAATTCACCACAACTACTCCTTGAACATAATGGGTAATCTTACTTTTTTCGTCGGGATAGTTAGCCGGGTTTTGGCCGCTGGGGACTTCTTTGTTCGAACGGGTAATTTCCCCTACTAAAAATACATTGCCATCTTCACGGGTAAGAATGGCCGTAGGTACTACATCGGCAACACCACGAATGATGCGGCGTGGGATGGAGGTGTCTCTGAATTTACGCAGGTTGGTTTTGTGAATGGCCACAAAATCTTTGTTCAATGGTTCAGTGGTTTTACGCAAAACCTGGTGTGTGATAATATCGGTCGTAGTGATATAACAACCATTGATACCCGACTTCTGACTGCTACCAAAAAAACCGGCTGCGTGTAATTTTTCCTGCGATTTGTCGAGATAAATGGCCGATTCGTACACGAATAAATCATCCCCTAGCTGTATGGGATATTCGAGTAATTTGTCGTCATCTACATCAAAATTGTAGATGGTCCAACGGTAGGGGAGTTCGGGTACCCGACGTTTGGGGTTGGGAAGTTCTTCTAATTTAGCTGTAAAATAAAGATTGGCATAACCATCGGGCACAAGCTGGGTGATTATCACTTTTTGGTTGGTCGCCGGAATGGTCAGTATCCGGTTCACTGGGTTACGCAGAATATTATCCCACATTTTGTACATAAATCGTGGTGAGCTGCCTTTTTCCAAAGGGAAATCACGCAGCATCAATAATAATTTGCGATCGGAGGTCAGCTCAAAACGATGTGTCACTTTAATCTCTTCGCCCGGCTTACCTTCCAACTCATCAAGTATCACCGGATCACTGTCGTAGCTGCCGTCGGTACTCAGCTTGTAGCCATAAATAGTCAAACGATTATCTGCTTTATTGTAAAAACGGGTAACCAGAATCAATTTGCCTTCTACACCAAATACATCCACCATTTCGTGGGCGACTTTATTGACCAGCGGCAATTTGATCTCAACGGAAGCTTCATGTTTGAATTCATTGTCGAATGCTTCCAGGCTGTAACTTTTCTTTTTCTCGAGTAAAACAAGCGTATTCGACTTGTCGTAGCTCAGAATTTTACCCGACCTGCCTTCCAGTTTTTCTTTGGCAGGTGGCCCCAATTGATAACCGACAGTTTGTGCCTCTACTGCTCCGAATAAGGTCAGGAACAATGCTCCTAAAAGATATTTTTTCATAGTCATAATTTTTACCAACCGCCGCTGGCGCCGCCGCCGCCCGACATGCCGCCGCCAAAACCACCGAAACTTCCGCCACCACCTCCACCCCAGGATGAACCTCCTCCCCAAGACGAACCACCGCCCATGGGGAAGAAAAAAGGTTGATGGACACTGCGTCCTTTACCGGTATAGGATTGACCGCCGCCACCATTGCGTGCGTTTGCAATGATAATAAATAGGATGAAGAGCAGCACTATGGCAATCAAGCTGCCCGGTATACTTTCTCGTTCGCCACCTTCATTGGCATAAGCGCCACTGAGTATATCAATGATGGTCAGACTGGCTGCTTTAAAACCGCCGGCATAATCACCTTCCCGAAAAGCTGGTAGTAGTTTTTGTTCAATGATGCGTCTGGCCAAGGCATCAGTCAGGCGATCTTCCACCCCATAACCTGCTTCAATGCGCACTTTTCGTTCTTCCAGACCGAGTAAAATGAGGACGCCATTGTTGTGTGCTTTCCCGCCTATGCCCCATTGTTCGAAAAGTCGGTTGGCATAATCAGCAACATCATAACCATCGAGCGTTTTTACGGTAACGATGGCAATTTGGGTAGATGTTGAATCATCATAAGCTACAAGCATTTGCTCGAGTTCAGCCTGCTGTGCACTGCTGAGTACGGCCGCAAAGTCGTTAACCAAACGCGGCGGTTGCTGGGGCTGTGGGAATTGTGCCAGCACAGACATAGGCAGAAAAACTGCCAGAAATGCCAGTATTTTAATCACCAAACGAAATTTCATTGGATAGCTCATTGGAATCGTCGGCATGAAAAGGGAAAAAATGACGCAATTTCTCACCTACATCTTCAACTACCTTGAGGAGTCCGGCTTTGTATTGTTTTTTCCTGAAGTGGGTTAGAATGGTTTGAATTTCGGCCTGCCAGAAGTCATCGTGTACCTGCTCATGAATGCCCTTGTCGCCGTAAATAGCCACTTTACGATCCTTTACAGCAATGTAAATGATAACACCGTTGTGGGCGATGGTTTGGTGCATGCCCAGTTGTCCAAATAGTGTAACCGCCCGTTCGAGTGCATTGCCACGGCAATAGTTTTCCATGTGAATACGAATCTCACCGGAAGTTTCCTTCTCAGCCAAGGCGATGGCAGCTACTACTTCAGCTACCTCTTCGGATGTAAGCAGGCTGGCGGCCATATCAGAAAGCGACTACAGGTGCTTTTTCAGAACCCGCTTCAGCTTCAAAATAAGCTTTGGCCTCGAAACTGAACATCCCCGCAATGAGGTTGTTCGGGAATTTTTTGATATAGGTATTGTAGTTGCGAACCAAGTCGTTAAACCGACGACGCTCAACACTAATCCGGTTTTCGGTACCTTCGAGCTGCGACTGTAACTCCAGGAAGTTCTGGTTGGCTTTGAGGTCGGGGTACTTTTCAACCACCACCATTAAACGCGATAAAGCGCTGCTCAATTCACCCTGATTGGCTTGAAAATTCTTTAATGCAGTTGCATCGAGTTTCGATGCGTCAATAGTGGTTGAGGTGGCTTTGGCCCGGGCATTGACCACGGCTTCAAGGGTTTCGCGTTCAAAATCGGCATAACCCTTCACAGTGGCTACCAAATTAGGGATAAGATCGGCACGGCGCTGGTAAGCTGTCTCTACATTGGCCCATTGTCCTGCCACTTCTTCCTGCAGACTCACCATTTTGTTGTAACCACATGAACTCAACAGCAAGGGCAATACGGCCACTGCCAGCAAACGAAGCATCTTTTTCATTTCGAGATTGAAATTTTGATGCAACTAAATTAGCAATAAAAAAACCATATCTGGGTCTCCGACAAGCAGAGCTGTTTGGCTAATTTTTCGTTGCGTAAAATTGAAGCGTAAATTAGCTTGCTTCAATGCCCCAAACATCTATTTCGCCAGCACATCCTGCCATTCAGGATGTTTTTGGAGGGTGGCTTTGGCAAAAGGACAAAGGGGGATAATGGCGTATCCCATTTTCCTCGCCCAGGCTACAGCTGCCTCCACCAAGGAGAACCCTGCACCTGTGCCGCGGAGCTCATCGCTTACCTGCGTGTGATCTATGATTATTTTATCAGTTCCCGCCACTGAATAGGTCATTTCAGCCAGTCGTTTTCCTTCACGACGAATGCTAAAAATACCTTTGTGGTCGTTGGCTGTATGTTCTACACTGAGGGGTGGTATCATGTTGAATCAACTTTGTATTCGCAATTTACAATTGTTGGGTGAATTGATCCACATTTTTGCGGCTACGTGCTGTCAATTCCCGGGTTCGGAAAGGTTCGTCGAGTTTTTCAGCTTCATCCAAATAACCGAGGGCAATAAAACAAACATCTTCCATATAGTCGGGCAAATTAAGCAAGGCACGGGTTTCTTCCCGTCTGTATCCACCAATTTCATGGCCATAAATCTCGTTGGCCGCTGCTTCTAATAGCAAAAGGGCATTGGCTGCACCTGTATCGTGCATGGCATGGCGGTTGGTATCAGGGAAAGCTTTAAAGCGGGTATCGGCCATGCTAATGACAAGTACGGCTGCATTTTTGGCCCAATGAGCATTGCCCGGCTGAAGACAGTCGAGCAGGGCATCGTAACTTTCGGAGCCTTTTAAGGCATAAGCGTAACGCCACGGTTGTTCGTTCATGCTGCTCGGTGCCCAGCTCGCGGCTTCGAAAAGTTGCTCCAGTAAATCAGCTCTGATGGGCTGGTCGCTGAAAGACCGTGCGCTCCATCGTTTACGTAGCAGCGGATATACGTTGTTTTTGGTAACAGCCGGTTTAACGGCCAGGGCATTGGATGTGGTTGTGGTCATAAGTCCTCCGGCATACTAACTATCGAACTTAGCAATCGGTTCAGTGGGTATCGAAATTGAGTTAGGAATTTAGAAATAAAAAAAATTCAGTTGAACCAACCCTGGATAGAAGAGCAAAAAATTTTACCTAAGTAGAAAAAAAGCCGGGCTTTGCCCGGCTCAAATCACTTAATTCTATTTCTTAATTACTGTAACCCAATACTACTTGGCGTAGGTCAGATCAAAACGGTCTAACTCCATAACTTTGGTCCAGGCAGCAATGAAATCTTTCACAAACTTCTCCTCATTGCCTTTGCTGGCATAAACCTCAGCCAAGGCACGAAGCTCCGAATTGGAACCAAAAATAAGATCGGCCCGGGTGGCGGTATATTTTACAGTTCCGGTTTTACGATCCCGGCCTTCAAACAACTCTTTGCTGGCGTCGATGGCTTTCCACTCGGTACTCATGTCGAGCAACTGGATGAAAAAGTCGTTGGTCAATACCTCCTTTTTTGTACTAAAAACACCCTTGTTTGAACCATCAAAGTTGGCCTGTAACGAACGCATACCGCCAACTAAAACTGTCATCTCAGGGGCTGTAAGGGTGAGTAACTGGGCTTTGTCAACCAGCAATTCCTCGGTCGATAAGGTATACTGCGTTTTCAGGTAATTGCGGAAACCATCTGCCATTGGCTCAAGTAAGTTGAAGGATGCCACATCGGTTTGCTCCTGCGTGGCGTCGGTGCGACCGGCACGGAATGGCACAGCAACTGCAAAGCCCGCATTGGCTGCTGCCTTTTCGATGGCAGCACTACCACCTAAAACAATCAGATCGGCCATAGAGACCTTTTTGTTTTGTGCGCGTTTATTGAAGTCGGCCTGGATATTTTCGTATACTCCTAATACTTTGACGAGCTGTTTCGGATTATTGACTTCCCAATCCTTCTGAGGCGCCAGACGAATGCGGGCACCATTGGCACCACCCCGGCGATCTGAATCACGATAAGTTGATGCCGAAGCCCAGGCAGTAGTTACCATTTCTTGTATACTCAAACCGGAACTGAGGATAGCCTTTTTCAACTCGGCTATATCAACGGCATTGATCAACTCGTAATTCCTGGCAGGTATCGGATCCTGCCAAAGTAGATCTTCTTTGGGTGCTTCCGGACCGAGATAAGTCGAACGTGGTCCCATATCGCGGTGAGTTAACTTAAACCAGGCTTTGGCAAAAGCAGCTTCGAAAGCTTTCTGGTCTTTCAAAAATCGACGTGCAATTTTTTCATATTCCGGATCATACCGTAAGGCCAGATCGGAAGTAAGCATATAAGGGAAGTGTTTGACTTTGGGGTCGTAGGCATCGGGTATGATTTTTTTGGCGTTTTTGGCGACCCACTGGTGGGCACCGGCTGGGCTGGTTGTCAGTTCCCACTCATAAGCAAATAAATGTTTGAGGTAGTCGTGGCTCCACTGCGCAGGGGTGGTGGTCCAGGTTACTTCAAGACCGGAAGTGATGGCATCTGCACCCTTACCCGATTTGTAGCTGCTTTTCCAGCCAAAACCTTGTTCTTCTATGCCCGCAGCTTCAGGCTCCGGGCCTACATGCGAAGCCGGACCGGCACCATGGGTTTTGCCCAGCGTGTGGCCTCCGGCGATGAGTGCCACCGTTTCTTCGTCGTTCATACCCATGCGACCAAAAGTTTCGCGTATATCTTTGGCCGACAACAAAGGGTCAGGCTTGCCATTCGGCCCTTCTGGGTTCACATAAATTAAGCCCATTTGAACAGCAGCCAGGGGATTTTCGAGTTTGCGACCATCGCTATAACGTTGATCATCGAGCCATTTTTTCTCCATGCCCCAATACACGTCCAATTCAGGCTCCCACACATCCACCCGGCCACCGGCAAAACCGTAGGTTTTAAATCCCATCGATTCCAGGGCAACATTGCCCGTGAGGACCATCAAATCGGCCCAGGATATTTTATCACCATATTTTTGTTTAATCGGCCACAAAAGGCGGCGGGCTTTGTCGAGATTAGCGTTATCAGGCCAACTGTTGAGTGGGGCAAAACGCTGCTGACCACTCCGAGAACCTCCACGACCATCACCGGTACGGTAGGTGCCCGCACTGTGCCAGGCCATGCGGATAAACAAGCCGCCATAGTTGCCAAAATCGGCCGGCCACCATTCCTGCGACTGGGTAAGTAGCGCTTTGATATCGTTTTTCAGTGCGGCATAATCCAACGAATTAAAGGCCTGCACATAATTAAACTGCGGCCCCATCGGGTCTGATAAAGCGGAATGCTGGCGAAGTATGGCCAGGTTCAGTTGGTTCGGCCACCATTCCGAATTTTGCGTTGCACGTGCATTCGAATGGCTTTTTTTGGTAGCACCCGACCAAATGTCGGGTTTTTTCTCCTGTGCCGTTGCCAGTGTTACATTGGCCACGCACAACAGAACAAGCAGTAGTGATTTATTCATTTTGGTTGAATTAAATTTTCTATGGAAATGAAGGATTTTCAGCTGGTCAAAGTTCAAAATCAGACAAACTTTTAGCCGTTTCAATTACCCGAAAACCTAAAATAACAATCCAAAACGCACATTGTTTGATTAGTCGTTAGCTTCGCTGCATCCGGCTGGTCAACCAACTCACAGAACACAAACAGCAATAGTAAGGGCTACCCGCTTTGTCTGACCATTATCTTATTCAAAAGGAGGTGTTCATGAGTCCAACCCCCGGGTCTGTCCTGCTATCGCGCTTTTAGCGAATTGGAATATGTGGTCAGCCTATCAATAGCGCCTGCAAGCAACTAAAAAGGCAAACATCTATCGCTTCAAACAAAATAAATGAGTACAGTTTTTACTTACCCCCTCGCTGAAGCGAAATAAGGGGCTAGGTCTGATTTACCGGCAAATTAAATCTGCTTGGCTACCCAATCGCTGAGCTTACCTTTTTTATCCATTGAAATTATTTTTTCAATGTTTTTATCCTTTACGACACCTTTGTCCAGGTTTAACTCGTAAAACTTAATGACACATTTTAAGGCGGCAATATTTGCTGCCAGTTTGTCATTCGACTTCTCCGGATTTTCAAGTACAAAACGTGTATATCCACCCATAAAAAGCACGAGCATATCTTTGTTTTTTCCGGCCAGATCAATAGCCATTTTCCCCAATTCAATGCTCACAGTTGGGCTACCCTGTATCCACAAAACAAAAAAACGGTTCGCCTCAACCCTTCTTTCCTGCTCATAGCGTATGGGCGATCTTTCCAGCCAGTTTACGCATGCAATCACATCCTTCTCATAGCTGGCATAATCTTCAGCTTTTTCGAACTTATAGCCTTTTGGAACTTCAAAATTCTGCGCCAATAAGCCATATGCAGGCAGCCATGTTAAAAACAGCAAGAATAATTTAAACCTTTTCATACCAGTTATTTTAATCTAAAATAGTTGGTTCCAGGAAAAAGGCAATCATGAAATCTCATAATTCTAAAGTGATTGATGATTTCAATTTTATAGGAATAATTGCTCAACATTTTTTTGTGCCAGTTTCGGTCAAATGCAGCAGAAAGATGAATTACTTATAAATTGATAAGATCGAATGATTGCGTGACTTCAAACTTTGCCGAAAATAAAAGGTCGCCATCTATTTCTCTTGGAGCGGGGGTGAGGTCTCCTGTGCTCCCTCATACAACTCTGCCAAAAAAAACTCAAAATTCCCCACTTCCTCAATATTATGCTTCAGCCACGCCTGAGCCATTGCTTCTGAAAAAACCAAAGGACGGAACAGAGAATTAAACAAACCTTTGAACAAACCATCTTCAGCCCCTACTTTCATGTAAGAGCGGTAAATGGTATCCGTGCCATCAGCTATAAAATCATGTTGCAAAGAAAATACCTCGACACCACCAATACGTCTTACCAACTTAATACCGCTTTCGTCCAGTTTTGTTACCACTTCGGTACTGTCGATCAGGAAATCCCTATTTCTGCCAAAAGCTTCTACTATTCTGAAATGTGCGCCTATGCCTATCTGCTGAAATTCTTTTGCATTATCACAATGCCAGTAAATATGATCTTTTGGATGCCAAACCAAATATCTGGAATAGGTCTTTCCCTGATAAGTCATATTGCCCCCAATATGACAAAACCACCAATACAACATGGCAGGCGTAATTCCTTTTAAACGATCGTGTTCGATCTTTAGATGATAAACCCCTGCTGTGTCAATCTCGAAGCTCGTTTTGGCCGAATCAGGGGTTTTCATTGTCCAGCCAAAATCGAGCTCAGGAGCTAATTTCCATGGATGGAGGATTTTCGTGATATTCATGTTGAGCAGAACCAAAAACGTCACAAAACTAAATATTTCCAGCTGCTTACTCGGGGCAAATCCTGCCAGGAACAAGTCAATAAGCGACAAATTCTGCTATTCAAACAACATTACCCGGCGGAGGAGTTTGAACACGAAAAACTAAAAACTATAGCCTACTCACTCGACCACCATAAATTTCAACCCCAGTACTTTTTCAGGCTGCCAATAGCTTACATAATCGGGTGTAATCGCCGGGTAATCGGGGATAGTGTAAACTTCCCGTTTGCTTGATGCTTTTGAAAAAGCAAAAATGGCCAAGGCAAACAGGCCGATACAGCTCCAGCGGAATATTAGCCGCGGCAAGGACAGCTTCGCCTGACTGGGTGGCCGTGTTTTGGTTGACATAGCCCACTTACGTAATGCCCCGGCCAGACAGATTTACCGCAAGAAATTTTAAAATTGAAATCCATTTTCACTCGGCCTTGTTCATTAAAGCATGACCAAAGCTTTTTTAGCCCTATTTTCGCATCATATTTTTTCGCATGGATAGTTCGCAGCAATCACTTCTTGATAAACTAAACCAAGGTAGCAAAAACACCCTTGCCGAGCAGCTGGGCATGGTTTTTACCCGGGTAGAAGCCGGTTATGTGGAGGCGACCATGCCCGTTGATCAGCGCACCCATCAGCCTTTTGGTATGCTGCACGGTGGCGCTTCAGTTGCTTTGGCCGAAACGGTAGGAAGTGTCGGTTCGAATGTAATCGCTGGAGCGGGAAAAGCCGCTGTTGGGCTCGAAATCAACGCCAATCACCTCAAAAGTCTAAAATCGGGTCTGGTAACTGCCAAAGCTAGCATTGTTCACCAAGGCAAAAGCACCCATGTGTGGGACATCCGGCTTTTCGGCCCGGAAGAGCAATTGGTCTGCATTTCCCGCTTCACTGCCGCCATCATCGATATTCCAGTGAAATGATACGCACACCGGTTCGACATAGCCACCAACTTGGTCAGCTTCACCAGGCCTGTCAGGCCAGCGGTCTGCCTTGGGTGAGCTACCGTTTACCGGGCGAAACTGAGCCAATAACCAGCATACAACTCGATCCTGAACTGGCCTACTTCGATAGCAATGCTGCAGGAGGTTTTGTGATTTCCCCCTTTGATTTTCCGGAGAAGAAGGCATTTTGGCTTAAAAACGACCTGACGCTTCAGGGATTTGCGCCTGATTTACAATTTGCCCGTACAGCACAACTTCGTCCCGCACAACTGTTGGTTTTGGCAAAGCTTCATGAGCAGTTTAAGAAAAATTTGCCAGAATTGGCCTGTAGTTCATTGCCGCCGGCTGATAGGGTGCATCAAACCTTGTACGAGCGCCAGGTCGAAGCTGCATTATTAGCCATAAATGCGGGTAAGTTGGAAAAGGTGGTGCTCTCACGCACTGAAACCATTCCTCTCAATGAAAATCAGCAGCCGGTTCAGCTTTTTGAAGCACTTTGTGCCCTCTATCCGGCCGCTTTTGTGAGCATTTACCAATTACCCGGCATTGGCTGCTGGATTGGCGCTAGTCCGGAATTGCTGCTGGCACGCCATGGCGAGCAAGTCGAAAGTATGTCGCTGGCCGGTACGCTCACTCAGCCCCAAGGCGAGGCGGTTTGGCAATCGAAAGAACAACACGAACAACAGATAGTTACGCGCTATATCGCTGAACAATTCCGGGCTTGTGGGCTGGATGTAAGCATAGGCGAACAGGAAACCATACAGGCCGGTCAGGTATATCACCTACGCAACCGGATTAGCGCCAAAGGCCAAGCCACAGTTTATGAACTGGTTCACCGGCTGCATCCTACGCCGGCCATTTGTGGTTACCCGGTGGCAGCAGCACGTGCGTTTATCCATGAGCACGAACAACATAACCGCGAATTTTACGCCGGTTTTTTAGGGCCGGTAGATGAACAGGGCGATGCCCGATTGTATGTCAACCTTCGGGCAGCAAGGCTTGAAAAAACGCAGGCGCGGCTTTATCTGGGCGGAGGAATCGTAGCAGGTTCCCAGCCGACGGCCGAATGGGAAGAAACCAGAGCCAAAGCCGCAACCCTTTTAGCCGCAATACACCATGCCGGAATTAGTACCTAACGAACAAATTGCCCTGCTTTGTGCAGCCCTGGCCAAATTAGGCCTCGAAGAAGTGGTGGTGTCGCCCGGCTCGCGTTCGGCACCGCTCACCTTAGGTTTGGCACGACAAGGCGGATTACGCCTCCAAACTGTACTCGACGAAAGAGCAGCAGGCTACATCGCGCTGGGTAAAGCTTTGGTCAGTGGCAAACCCGTGGCCTTGGTTTGTACCTCAGGTACGGCTTTGCTGAACTATGGACCGGCGATTGCAGAGGCCTATTATCTGCGATTACCGCTATTGGTGCTCTCTGCCGACCGCCCCGCTGCCTGGATTGATCAGGGCGATGGGCAAAGTCTGCACCAACAAAACATCTTTCAAAACCATGTGCTGGCACAGCATACCCTTCCCGAAATCATCGCGTCAGACGACGATCGCTGGCATGTTCAACGATTGGTTTCGAGTCTGTGGGCCAAAGCTTGTATAGGTGGTCCCGTGCATTTGAATGTGCCTCTGCGCGAACCTCTATACCAACTTCCTGAAAAAATAGCGGCAGCCGATGTGCGCGTTTATCGACAGCATACGGCCACAGCAAATGAAGCTTGGTCTGCCGCATTGGCCAGCGATTGGCAAAATGCCCGAAGTATTTGGTTGCTCGCAGGCATGCAGGCACCGGATGTACCTATGCAGCAGCATTTAGAGCTGTTGCGAAAAGATGGTCGGGTAGTGGTTATTGCTGAACCACTGGCCAATCTGGCCTCCGATATCGACGGTATAGATGACGTTTTACGAGTTGCCGGACTGCCATTACCTGAGCTTATCGTCAGTTGGGGAGGAAACCTGCTTTCCAAACGACTCAAACAGTTGCTTCGGCAACACCCGGAAATCAAACACTGGCGTTTAGATAATCGAGGGGTGGAGCAGGATGTTTTTCAGCAGCTTCAAAATCTGTGGCAAGTTGAACCCGGGAACGGGCTCGAATCGCTAAGCCGACTTCAGGTGCAAAAAGGCGATTTCCGGGAGGCGTGCCTGGCCTTCGCCCGACCCATACAGCAACGTCTGGCAGCAACTTGGTTTGCGTTGCCGTTCAGCGACCTC
This sequence comes from Bacteroidota bacterium, assembly GCA_036787895.1. Lineage (GTDB taxonomy): Bacteria > Bacteroidota > Bacteroidia > UBA7662 > UBA7662 > UBA7662. The sequence goes on from DAIQOK010000010.1 coordinate 75,883, forward strand.
AGCGCCATGCGGCATGTACTCGAATTCCTCCCGCAAAATATCCAACTTCATCTTGGCAACAGCATGCCGGTACGTTACCAGCAATTTGCCGCCACCGGACTGGCTCCTAAAAGTTGGGTACACGCCAACCGTGGTACCAGCGGCATCGATGGGGTAAGCAGTACAGCCGTGGGATCGGCCACCGTAGCCAATGAGATGGTGGTGCTGATTACCGGTGAACTATCGTTTATCTACGATTTAAACGCCTTCAGCATCGATCAAATCCCCGTTAACCTCAAAATTGTAGTGCTGCATAACGGTGGTGGAGACATCTTCCGTCTCATCGACGGTCCCAAAACCCTAGCTGAACGTGAAGCGCTTTTTGCCACACCACGTCAGGCAGATGTGGAAGCTTTGGCCGCTGCCTGGGGATTGAAGCTGCACCGGGCCACCGATGTTTTATCTTTGCAGTCCGCATTAAAAAACTGGTGGCAGGAAAACCAGGCCACCGTTTTGGTAGTTTATACGAATGCCGAAGCCAATCAAGCCGCTTTGGCCTCATTTAATCAAAAGATCACCACACTATGACACGTCTGTTCCCCTGGGAGACCATTAAAAAGTACGAGGAAATCCTCTTTGAGTATTACGACGGTATTGCTAAAATAAGCATCAACCGCCCGCACAAGCACAACGCCTTCACGCCGCTCACGGTTACCGAAATGATCGATGCTATGGAGATTTGTCGCCAGGACCAGCGGATAGGTGTAATTATACTCACCGGTGAGGGCGGAAAAGCCTTCTGCAGCGGTGGCGACCAGAGTGTTCGTGGTCATGGTGGTTATGTGGGAACCGACCAGGTACCACGCCTGAATGTACTCGACCTGCAAATGCAAATCCGTCGTATACCCAAGCCGGTTATTGCCATGGTAGCCGGTTGGGCCATAGGTGGAGGCCATGTGTTGCATGTGGTTTGCGATATGACCATCGCAGCTGAAAATGCACGATTCGGTCAAACCGGTCCGAACGTAGGTAGTTTTGATGGTGGTTTTGGTGCCTCTTACCTTGCCCGCATCGTTGGTCAGAAAAAAGCCCGTGAAATCTGGTTCCTTTGCGATCAATACGATGCCAAAGAAGCCCTCGATATGGGTTTAGTCAACAAAGTGGTGGCTCTAGAAGATTTGGAAAAAACCACTGTGGAATGGTGCCGCAAAGTATTGCAGAAAAGTCCGATTGCCTTACGTATGCTCAAATCGGCTTTTAATGCCGAACTTGATGGTCAGGCCGGTATTCAGGAGTTGGCCGGCAATGCAACTCTCTTGTATTATCTGAGCGATGAAGCCAAAGAAGGCAAAAACGCCTTCATGGAAAAACGCCAGCCCGATTTTTCTAAGTTCCCGCGTTTCCCGTAATTCGGGAAACATTGTCGCCAAATGCGCCGTAAATTTCCTGTGAAAAAGTTCCTCCAGCGCGTACAGCAAAGCAAGGCGTACGACTGGGTTAAAAACAGCGCAAAAAGGCTGTGGCAACCGACCATATTTCATCGGCAACGCTACCACAGGCTTGGGCTTGGGCAAAAGCTACTGAGTTGGGGATATACTTTTGTTTTATTCCTATGCTTAGGCTTTTTGGCGCTCGAAACCAATATTTTCTGGTTGTTTGGGCGCATGCCCGGTATGAGCGAAGTACGTGAAGCAGAGATGGCTGTGGCGAGTGAAATCTACTCAGCAGATGGAAAATTGCTGGGTAAATTTTTCACAGAAAACCGCAGTCCGGTTGCCTACCATGAGATCGACAGCATGCTGATCGAAACCCTTATCGCTGTGGAAGATGTGCGCTTCCGGGAGCATGCCGGAATTGATGCCCGTGCCTTGGTTTCAGCTGTAGTTGCAACTTTGGGTGGAGATAAAAGGGGCGCCAGCACCATTACCCAACAGCTGGCGAAAAATCTGTTCAAAACCAGGCATTCATCCAAAGGGTTGCTGTCCTACATTCCTGGTGTTAAGGTTTTACTTGCCAAAGGTAAGGAGTGGATCACAGCGCTGAAATTGGAGCTCTTCTTCTCCAAAGACGAAATACTTACACTATACCTCAATACGGTCGATTTTGGCCGCAACTCCTTCGGCATTAAAAGTGCTGCCCGCACCTATTTCAATACCACGCCCAAAAAGTTGAAAATTGAAGAATCGGCTGTATTAGTGGGGATGTTGAAGGCTCCGACCTACTACAATCCGGTAGCTAATCCTAAAAATTCGCTGCGTCGCCGGAATACGGTATTGGGTCAATTACTGAAGTACAATAAAATCAGCCAGGAGCAGCACGACAAGCTCATCAAAAAGCCCATTCAACTTCAATATACCGAAGAAACCGTTACCGACGGTCCTGCACCTTATTTCCGCTCCGAGCTGGCTAAGTGGTTACGTGACTATCTCAAAAAGAATTACGACGACGATTACAATATCTATACTTCCGGGCTAAAAATTCATACGACCATCGATAGTCGCATGCAACAGCATGCCGAAGCGGCTATGGCAGAAATTATGAAACGCCTGCAAAAACGATTCGATAACCACTGGGAGGGTCGTGTGCCCTGGGAAACACGAGAGGGGAAAACAGATACCGCCTGGTTTAATGCCCTTGTCCGGACTACAGAGCACTATCAACGCTGGAAAAAGGCCGATTTAAACGATGCCGACATCTTTGAGCGTTTGTCGGTTCCACGAAAAATGACGGTGTTTAATTGGAAGGGAGATGAGGTTCAAATGATGAGTCCATTGGACTCCATTCGTTATTATTTGAAGATTTTACAAGGCGGTTTACTGGCCGAAGATCCTTTTACTGGTAGCATCAAAGTTTGGGTGGGCGGCATCAATTTTAACCACTTCAAATACGATCACGTTAAACAATCAAAACGTCAGCCTGGATCTACTTTCAAACCTTTTGTGTATGCCACGGCCATCGAAAAGGGGAATTACGGGCCATGTGATAAAATAACCGACAAGCCTGTCACCCACAAATACCGTGAAATAAACCCAAAAACTGGACAGGAAGAGGACATGGAGTGGTCGCCGCGAAATGCCGATTGGGTTTTTACTTATGATGAATACACTTTACGTCGGGGCATGGCCAGGTCAGTCAATAGTATTGCTGCACAATTGACCATCACCTTAACGCCACAGGAAGTAGCAAAAACTGCTAAATCCATGGGTATTTCCAGTCCTTTAAAAGAAATTCCATCCATAGGTTTGGGCGCCAACGATGTGTCCTTGTTTGAATTGGTGGGTGCTTATGCCACCATATTGAATAAAGGTGAGTGGATAGAACCGCATATGGTAAGTAGGGTGGAGGATATGGACGGCAACCTTATTTTTACCTACAAACCGGAAAAAAAGCGGGCATTATCAGAGGAAACTGCCTTTTTGATGACCTATATGTTGCGCGGAGGTACCGAAGAGCCCGGGGGTACTTCGCAGGCACTGTTTGAATTCGACATTTTCTGGCGCAATGAAATTGGAGGCAAAACCGGAACCTCCCAAAATTATTCCGATGGCTGGTTTGTAGGCATGACCAAAGATCTCGTGCTTGGCAGTTGGGTAGGTGCCGACCAACGCCGCGTCCGCTTTCGCACTTCGCAAACAGGTGAAGGCAGCAAAACAGCCTTGCCCATTGCCGGTCGTTTTCTGGAACTTTTGTACAAAGACGAAATACTCGAAAGAGGCGCCTTTCCGCCACCGACTGTACCAATCAGCAAAGCCTGGAATTGCCGGACCGTTCTACCTAAATCCGATAGCACGGCTACCGACAGTCTGATTGTAATGCCGGAAGAAACCTTAATCCCTGAGAACTAGGTTTTTGATTACCGTCTTTTTGCCCTATTTTTGCAGCTATGAATGAATCGAAGCGACAACTGAAAGTCGCTAAACTGCTCCAGGAAGAACTGGCAGATATTCTCCAGAAGGAGATGACCCAATTGAAAGCCGGCGCCATGGTTACCATTACCAAGGTGCGTGTTTCGCCCGATTTGTCAGTGGCGCGTTTTTACCTCAGTGTATTTGGCTCTCCCGCTGATGTGGTTTTAGGCCGCTTTCTGGAAGCCGAAAAGGAAATCAGGCTGCGTATTGGCAACCGGGTGCGTAATCATTTGCGCATCGTTCCCCACCTGGCCTTCCATATCGACGACACCCTGGATTATATCGAACGCATCGACGACTTGCTCAAAGGAGATAAAAGCTAAGCCCCCGGCGCTATATGCAGCACGCTGAACTTAGAAAAAGACTCTCTATCATCTTCCGCAATAGGCCCTATTTGCGGTCGATGTTTTACGTATTAATAGATGTGCTCATTGTAAGCTTTTGGCATATTCGCAGGGGTATTTTGAGCTTTTCACGGCATACCCAAGGCCCCATTCACGTCTTGGATGCCGGCACGGGATTGGGTCAATATACCTATTATCTCGCACGTAATTTTCCGGAGTGGAACATTTATGCGGTTGATGTGTCAGCCAATGAAATCTGTGAATGCAACCGTTTTTTCCATGATTTGAACTATAACCGGGTGTTATTTCGTACCGAAAACCTGGAAGAGGTAGACCGGGCAGAAGTTTACGACCTGATTTTAGCCGTGAATGTCATTGAATACATCAAAGACGATAAGGCAGTGTTGACCAATTTGTTTCATGCGCTTAAACCGGGCGGTATGCTCATGGTGAGCGTGCAAAGTGACAAAAGCCGGCTGGTTCAGCCCAATTTTACCAATAAATTGCTCCAAAATCAGGAGTTGCAGCACCGCTACAACAATCTGGAGCTTAAAAAATTACTAAAAGAAATAGGATATAAAAATATCAAAGCTCATTATGCTTATGGTATTTCAGGTCGGATATCAACGGTTTTAGGAGTGGCTATCCCTAAAAATCTGCTCCGCAAATCAAGACACTTTTTGGGATTAATGCCGTTGTACTATCTGCTTATGTATCCGGTTATTTTTGTCCTGAATACCATCGACGCCTATTTTGTACATCTCTCCGGCAGTGAACTGGTAGTCCGCGCTTACAAAGCCTGATGCCATGCGACTGGTCCTGCTATTTATTACCCGCTACCTTTTTTCTAAAAAGCGCACGAATTTCATCAATATCATCACGGGCATTTCTTTTTTAGGGGTGATGATAGGAACTGCCGCTTTGGTAGTGGTGCTTTCGGTGTATAATGGCCTCGAGGACCTGACTAAAACCATGTATAGCCGTTTTAATCCGGATATTCGTGTTGTTCCGGAGCAAGGAAAATGGTTGGAGGGTAAAACACTTCAACTCGAAGTCGGTCGTTTTGCCGAAGTTCAACAAACCAGTTTGGTGCTTGAAGAAAATGCCATGTTGCGCTATGATCAGCAGGAGTTCATTGGCGTAGTGAAAGGGGTAGACGATCATTTTGCGCAAGTTACCAGCATCGACAGCTTTCTCATCCGGGGTGAATACCGGTTGTGGGATGCTTTTGGCTTGCCCTATGCCATTCCCGGCAGTGGTGTGGCTTATACCTTATCAATATCCTTACAGGATTTCCGCAATGCGCTGGAGGTTTATGTGCCCAAACGTGGGAAAATAGATCTCATGCGCCCCGATGCGGCCTTCAACAAAAGGGTCATACTCCCGGCAGGCTTTTTTGATGTGCAGCCCGATATCAATAGCAGGTACACCCTTGTTCCTTTGGCCTTTATGCAGGAGTTGTTGGGGCTGGATTCCACCAAAGCATCGGCCGTAGAACTGCGTTTAAAACCGGGTGTTAAAGCTGCTGCATTCGGCAAAGCCCTCCAAGCCCATTTAGGCGATAAATACCGGGTAATGGACCGCGATCAACAGGAAGACGCCATTTTCCGCATTTTCCAGACCGAAAAGTGGTGGACCTATTTTTTTCTGCTCCTGATTGTTCTGGTCGCTGCCATGAATCTTGTCGGTGCCTTATCCATGCTCGTCATCGAAAAACAGCGTGACATCGCCCTCCTGTTTAGCCTCGGAGCAAGCAGAGCCCGTATTCGCACTATTTTTTTGGGACTCGGCCTGTTTATCACTTTATTGGGTGCCGGTTTAGGTCTTGGCCTCGGTTCCGCTATCAGCTGGTTGCAGGAAACCTATGCTTTGTTAGAATTTGAGGGCAGTGAAAACTTTCTTGTGAGTGCCTATCCCGTGAAATTGCAAATCAGCGATTTATTCGTTACCCTCGGTGGGGTACTGTTAATCGGCGTTTTGTGCTCTATTTACCCGGCCATTAAAGCTGCTGCGGTATTTGAGCGGTTAAGGTTTTCGAAGGAGTGAGTTGGATTTTACTACCTAGGAATTAAGCACACCTATCGAATAGGGATATCTGAGTTATGCTTTTTGTGATAGCTGTTTAGGTAAACCTACTTTTGCAAGCACTTCGTTAGCCCTATCAAGTTTTTTCTGGAATACAGGCAGGTTGACATACTTTTTGAGTGAGTTGTCAATGCTTACTATAGGTGTTTTGGTTTTATTTAAGTCTTTGATATTCATATTTCAATGAAGGTTTTTTTGATATTTTGAACTGAAGTTAGCCTAGTCCATACTTTTGATATCTTTTTTCGACAGAGCCCCTTTGAACCAGGAGAGTGACGATTTAGTTGAAATAGGTATTGATTCAGTTTGATGGATGCGAATTAGATTCAACGCCTCTAGTGATTTCAGTAGAGCCAAAACTTTCTTATTGATGATGTCGATAGTTACAGTTCGCATGAAGAAAGATGTTGTTGAGCAGCTGAATGTATTCCTAACTAAATTTAATCAATCATTGGCATTTTTTGCTTCATTCTGTTAAGCACTGTTACAATGAGTTGAATGACTTAACTTACTGACGCTGAATATTTGCAATTTTCGAAGGAGAGAGCGCTAGATCTTTGGACAACGTTATTTTAATTATATTTGTGTAAATGCATAATAAGCTCAAAAATGAACTACAAAATATCATTTCAGGAAAGAGCCAGGTTAGCCATGGAAAACTTATCCAAACAATCGCCAACTACCTTAGCGAAAGCGAGGAGTCAGGCGTTACGTTTGAAGAACCAAAGTATAAGCGAAAACAAGAAACGATCCGCCTAGAAGAATATCTCATCAATCATAACTTAATTCTTCGGGATATTGACTTCAATTTATATGTGAGTGAGGGGGCTGAACAGCGAGTTTATCTCGTGAACAATACGAAGGTTATCAAGCTCAATGATGCCATTTATTACGAAAATTGGATAGATTATCTTCACAACTTACTGTTGCATAATTTTTTCTTTCCTGATACCGCTTATGAACTCAAAGGTTTCACTTTTGATAATTCAGCACTTTATGCGGTTGTTGAACAATCATTTATTGAAAGTACCCAAAGCACGGACCTAGTCGCGGTTAAGTCATTTTTGCTTGAAAATGGATTTCAGCTCGTACGGAACAATGATTATTTTCATTCCTATCTTGGAATTATACTTGAAGATTTACATGACGAAAATGTATTGACCAATAATGGGATTTTATACTTTATTGATACAGTTTTTTATTTAACTGCCTCATTTTGGATATTGAACGAGTAGAATTATGTATGGATCTTTAACATTAAGGCATATTGGTGCATTATCTAGGTGGCTATTATCTGGTTTTACACGAAGTTTTGATGAATTATTAGAAAGTAAAGACCCCGAAATGATTCTGTGGAATAACACCATAAATTTTGTAATCGGTTGGATAACTATGGTGCTTTTAATTATTACAATTGGCCTTGTTGTAGATTGGTTTTCATGAGAATTGGACTTCATCAGAACATGCCAGTCTTAATACTAAAATTATTGTCAAAAAAAAATGAGGCCGTCTCAGAATTAAAATTCGGAGACGGCTTTCTTTTTTGCCAGACTTGAGCTTTCTGTCTACTTTAAGTTTAGGAAGCGTTATTGATTATTTACATGCCGTATGAATGAATTTTATGCGGCATTTTTATAGTCTTTCCTCTTTTTAAGGTACTTTTTCAGATTATGTGCTATAGCTACTATGTTTAGATCAACTACGTTTTTGGTTAGTCCACTTAGTCGGAATCGTTTGTAGTTGTTGTTGTACTTGATTTGACCGAAGACGGCTTCAACATCCGCAGGTCGTTTTTTTCGGTGTTTAATTCCTTCGGGACTATTAAGGAGCTGCTTGACCATTTCCTTCTGTCTTCGAAGCTCATGATTGACTTCTAAGCGTCTGTTATGCGTGCCTTTAAAGCAGTTCTTTCTTAATTCACAGCCTTTACAAGACTCAGCTTCATAGATGTCTATTTTCTTTTGGAAGCCGTTGTCAGAGGTTTGGATTTTATCACCAGTCCATTGTAATGGTTTGCCTGCGGGGCAATAAAAACAGTTTTTTATTTGGTCAAAAACCAGGTTTTGAACCTTGAATGGATCTGTTGACCATTTTTTACTTTGTTCCTTATGGAAGTAATTATACTTGATAAAGGGAGTGATTTGTTTCTGCTCACAGAAGCTGTAATTTTCATTTGATCCATAACCTGCATCTGCTGTAACAGCTTCAGGCATTTGCCCATAAAGCTGGTTGTACCCATTAAGATGTGGTATCAGGGTAGTCGTATCAGTTGGAGATTGATGTAAACTTAAATAGATCAAGTATTGGTTTGAGGTGCTGATTTGTAGGTTGTAGCCAGGCTTGAGTTGCCCATTTTGCATATGGTCTTCCTTCATGCGCATAAAAGTGGCATCAGGATCAGTTTTAGACATACTTTTTCTGTCCTGCATTTGCTCTTGCTGCTGCTCATACTTTTGTACAGACTCAGGCCACCTCTTTGCACCATAGGCTATTTTTTGCTTCACTTTTGGGTCTACCTCTTTGCCTTGAATCGCTTCGTTTATCTGATTAATTGCCTGCTTAATATCTTCTGGCTTGAGACCTTCAGCGCTAAGTTTAGGTTTGGCTTGCAATTCCTCTTTATTCAGATGAGATGCATATTCCCAAAGCTCATCCAGCTGTTTGAGCATGCGATCTTTATTGGTTTTTATAGCCCTTTCCCACACAAAAGTGTATTTATTGGCTTTTGACTCAATCTTAGTTCCGTCCGTATACACTTCTTTTAAGTGTAACTCGCCAGCTTCAGCTAAAAACAACACCACCTGTTTAAAAATCGGCCGTATACCATCTTCTGTAAGGCGATTTGAACGAAAACGAGCAATTGTATTGTGATCTGGTTGGCTCATGGCAGTTAACCAGAGAAAATGAATATCACGTTTGCAAGCCTCTTCAAGTTGTCTTGAGGAGTAGATATTATTGATGTAACCATACACCAATAGTTTTACAAGCAAACGAGGATGGTAACTGGCAGCCCCCATTTTAGGGTACTTGGCTAAAAGCTGGGTAAGGTCTAGTTTGTCAATAATCTGACTAATCGACCTAACTATATGATTATCAGATATTAATTCATTCAAATCGAGCGGGAAAGCGCTCATTTGATGTTGATCATAATGCTTAAATGCACGTGAACTTGCTCGCTGTTTCATGACTTAAAGTACATATAATCAGCGAGTTAAACAAATATTTTCTAAAAAAAAGAAAGGCTGCCTCACTTATGAGACAGCCTCGTGTAATAATTAGGAATGTAGAAGTGGTGTTTCAAACCACATTATAAAGTTGAAATATAAGCTAACCTACTTCGACACATTCGCCGGCTCTTGGTGCTGCTGCGCACGGCTGTTTTCAATAGCGCCGTCTTCTTTATACATCACCCAGTTACCAACGGCAACACCGTTTTGGTAGGCTACTTTATAACGGAGATTTCCCTCGTTGTCCCAGATCAGCCACTCCCCATCCTTTTTACCAAGGTTGAAATGGGCACTGCTGGTGGTCTGGCCGGTTTCGGTATAAGCCGACCAACTACCATGCTTTAAGCCATTTTTATACTGACCTTTTTCCTTGATCTGACCGTTTTCATAATACACCAGGTATTCGCCATCCGGTACACCGGCCTGGTAGTTTACTATAGTATTGAAGTTGCCATTACTATAAAAAGTCATCTTCCTGCCGGTGAACGAAGCATCGGTAGTTGGTTGTGCTGAAAGACCCATGATGGTCAGCAAAAACAGGGCGGAGAACAGGAGCTTTTTCATGGTATGCGGCGTTAATGTTATGCTAAAGTTACGCAAACATGAACTGAATGTTACCAGTTTATAAAAAATCTGAATGTTAAGTTTTTATTGATATCATAAATACTTGATAATCATAAAGATAAATATATAAAGTTAGTTAGTTTGAAGAAAAATTTAATATTGGAATTTTATATATCAAGGCTTTTTTGGTTATATCCTGCCCTCGTTCGCTCTTTTTGCTCTTTTTAAATCATAGTTCGGCGAACTCCAACTTGGCTTGATGCCCGAGCTTTGATCAATGAACCGATGCCTTCGGCTGCGCTCAGGCACCGGATTCACCCAATACCCCGTTTTACCTTCGGCTGCGCTCAGGCACCGGTTTTCCTCAAAAACCCGTTTTACCGTCCGCTATGCAAAAGTCGTTTAACCATCCGTCGCATGAAAAACCTTATAACATTAGAATTAATTTTAACTGCCTGATTAATCTTGCAGTGTCTCTTGGCCGAGTCGTGATTACTTCTGATTTTACCAGCATGAACCCGAAATGGAAAAGCTGGCTAAAACGCCTCGGATGGGCAGGTTTCCTCTTCTTTCTACTGAAAGGAATTGGCTGGCTGGTAGTGTTTTATTTATTGGGTAAGCAGGTAGTGGATTAATGCTTCAACCCTTGATTACGAATGTTTGCCGCATAAAGCTGCAGCTTTCAGCGAGTGTTTTTTCAAAATCACGATATACAAAGCCGGTCTCACGGCTAATTCGGCTACCGTCGTAAGTGAAACTATTGTAAGCCGAACGGGTGGTTTCACGGGTGATAAAAGGTTTTTTGCCGGTAAACCAGCTGAACACCACCAAGACCCGCCATCCTACTTCGCTTAACCAGCGTGGCGGTGCCCAACGTGGTGGATTTACGCCAAAATGAGTAGCAATAGTGGTAAATAGCCGTTTATACGACCAATTTGCAGCATTGAGCAAATAACGACGGCCCGTATGATTGTTGGTATCGAGATGTAGTAGTGCCGCAACTACATCTCTAACATCTACAAAACCACTGCTTCCCGGACTATAAACTTTGAGGCCCTTAAATACGGTATAGAACAATTTATTGCTGCCTTCCAGCCAGTCGCCGGGGCCCAGAATGATCGAAGGGTTTACGACAATAACTTCCAAGCCTTCCTGCATGCCTCGCCATACCTCATTTTCGGCGCGAAACTTAGAGATGGAATAAGCCGAATTGTGCGGGCCGTCCTTCCATGTACTGCCTTCATTTACTTCCGGGTTTTGTGGGTCGCGACCCAGTGCGGCAATAGAGCTGACATAAACTAAGCGAGGTATTTGTAAATGCAGACAAACATTCACCACTTCAGCCGTACCATACACATTGGTGCGGTACAAGGCATCGCGCTGACCAGCCTGAAAACCTACCAGGGCAGCACAATGGTAAACCCGATCTACACCTTTGGCAGCCTTTTCAAGTGAGCTGTAGTCGAATAAGTCTCCGGCAAACCAATCTACTGAAGCTATCGTTTGCGCATCGAATACCGGATTTTGGTCGCGTTTTTCCAACGAGCGGTATAGACCCCGCACCTGGTGCCCTGCTGCGACCAGTTGTTTGACCACATGAGCACCTAAAAAGCCTGTCGCACCCGTAACTAAAATCAACATATAGGTGGAGAATAAAGGTTACCCCCACTGTGATCGCACCTACTACCTGTTACTTCGTGATATACATTCACTTCCCCCAACTGCCTCAAAAGACCAAGTAAGGCGAAAATAATTGCTTCTTTTTGCTCAATTAAGGCAGGCTCGGGGACTTCTACGGCGAGCCTTTGCTCCAGCCGGAACAAGCGAATCAAGTGGCGATGATAAGCGCCGCCACCGGTAACCAACATCGAGCCATATAGCTCGTATTTTTCAACTACCTCCTTCAATTGCAGGGCCAGGTGTTTGGCATAAGTGGCCATTTTATCTTCTGTTTTCAAAGGCGATTGTGCAACTATGGGCCACAATTCGGCCTCAAAATATTCACGTCCCAGACTTTTTGGCGGAGGCTGCTGATAATAAGATAGACCAGCGAGCTGAGTCAGCAACTGCTTATCTACTTTGCCGCTGGCTGCTTTTTTACCTTCATTGTCGAACGGAAGGCCAAGGTCAGCTGCCAGACGATCGAAAACCATATTACAGCAGGCCAGGTCCCAGGCCAGGCGCTGGCCGTTTTTTTCGAAGGAGAGGTTGGCAATACCACCCAAATTAAGGCAAAGGGCATGTTGACCAAATAATAACCGGTCGCCTACAGGTACGAGAGGTGCCCCCTGACCACCCAAGGCAATATCCAGGTTGCGGAAGTCGGCAGCAACAGGCAAACCAGTAATGGCTGCAATATGTGCCGGATGGCCGATTTGTTGACTGTAGCCAAGCGCCGGCTGATGAAAAACGGTATGACCGTGACTGCCAATTAAAGTCGGTTTTGCTTTTTGACTGGCGATAAATTGTTTTGCCCAGTTGCCGAATATTCTGCCCAAATCCACATCTAACTGCAATATTTCGGGTACAGATGCTGAAAATGCACCCAATAGGCGGGATCTTAAGGCGGCATCATAGGCCTTTGTCTCGTGGTCCAGGAGCTGGTAGTCCCAACCATCAGCGGCGCGCGTAAAACGAACCAAGGCCAAATCAAGCCCGTCGAGGGAGCTGCCCGACATTAATCCCAGGACAGTGGCGCTGTATCCCACCTCAGTTGGCTTCGATAATACGGAACAGATCGTCGAGTTTAGGCGTGAGAATAATTTCGGTGCGCCTGTTTTTTTTGCGCGCTTCGGTAGTTTTGGCCGGATCGATAGGCATATGTTTACCACGACCTGCAGCAGTTAGGCGCGAAGGGTCAAGCTTGCCGTTTTCGGCCAGAATTTTAACAATGCTGGTGGCACGACGTACACTTAAATCCCAGTTCACTTCATCGGAACCTTGGTCATCGGTATGGCCTTCGACCAAAATGCTGATTTCCGGATTGGCTTCCAGCACCTTACCAAGTTCCTGAATGGCTTGTTTACCACGGGGATCGACAGTAGCACTGCCGGTACCAAACAACAGTTGTTCGGAAAGCGACACATATACTTTGCCATTTTTCTGTACAACGGTGAGGCCGCTGTTTTGGAATCCGAGTAAGGCATTTGCTACTACTTTTTGGAGGGCATTTACCACCGAATCTTTGCGGCTGAGCGTGTTTTGCAGTTCTTTTACCTTCTTTTCACGAGCTTCAAGGTCCTTTTGGGTGGCAGCCAACGACTTGGCAAGGACTTCCAGTTCAGCTTCTTTTTTCTTTACTAAAAGTTCGTTTTGCTTCAGATCACGCGCTAAACGGGCGTTTTCGGCCATGCTATTGTTGGAGATGGTTTCGTTGGTGGCCACCAGATCGTTGATCAAGCCGTTTAACTGGGTGATGCGGTCCTGTCCGCGGCGGATTTCGTTGCCGAGGGATGCGGTGTCGGCTTTTAAACCACTCACTTCACGCTGTAAAGTGCTTGTTTCAAGCTCTAAAGCATCAACACGTCCGGTCATTTGTTCGATTTTCTGCTGTTGGTCTTTGTTTTCAACTTCCAGGCGTTTGCGGTCGGCAACTACCATGTCGTGGTCTTTTTGAGCAACACAGGCACTCAAAAGAATGGCGAAAAGGGCGAAGGAGAGGAGTTTGTTCATGGTTATGGATTAGAAAAAATCGTGACTGTAAGGATAACGCTCAAACCAGGTTTTTTTTACGACCTGGCTAACTTCTTCTTTCAGTAATTCAATATTGGTTTTATCGATGGCTGAGATAAAAATACAAGGTTTACTGCGGGCCAGCCAACTTTTTTCAAGTGTGGGCATGTCGGGATGGGTTTCGAGATATTCTACATCGTCGTGGTGGCGAGCGCGCTCGGCGAGGAGCTGGTCTACCTTGTTAAAAACAGTGAGTATGGGTTTGTCGATGGCACCGATGTCTTTCAAGGTGGCCAATACAACATCCATTTGTTCCTCATAATTGGGGTGAGATACATCTACTACATGTAGTAATATATCGGCTTCTCTCACTTCGTCGAGGGTTGATTTGAAGGATTCGACAAGATGATGAGGGAGTTTGCGAATAAAACCAACGGTATCGCTCATCAGAAAGGGCACCTGATTGATGACCACTTTGCGAACGGTGGAATCGAGTGTAGCAAAAAGTTTGTTTTCGGCAAAAACTTCACTTTTGCTGAGTAAATTCATGAGGGTTGATTTGCCCACATTCGTATAACCCACCAAGGCCACGCGGATTTGTTTGCCCCGGTTTTTACGCTGGGTGGCATTTTGCCGGTCGATAATTTTGAGCTTTTCCTTTAATAAGGTAATGCGGTCGCGGATAATACGGCGGTCGGTTTCTATCTCTTTTTCACCCGGCCCTTTCATGCCAATGCCGCCTTTTTGTTTGGAGAGGTGGGTCCACATCCGGGTTAGGCGGGGGAGCAAATATTCGTGCTGAGCAAGCTCAACCTGGGTTTTGGCCTGAGCACTCTGCGCACGCGAGGCAAAAATGTCGAGGATTAGCGTTGACCGGTCGAGCACTTTCACATCGGCTTCGAGCGGGTCGGGATTAAACTCTTTTTCGATATTGCGGAATTGAGCAGCACTTAGCTCGTCGTCGAAAAGTACGAGATCAATGGCGTTTAATTTCACATAAGCCACCAACTCTTGCAGTTTGCCGCTGCCAACAAAAGTGCGGGGCTCGGCCCGGTCGAGTCGCTGGAAAAACATCTTCTCACAGCTGGCACCGGCAGTTTCGGCCAGAAAAGCCAACTCATTAAGGTATTCCTCAGCCTTCGCTTGGGGCTGTGACGGTGTGATCAGGCCAACCAGTATGGCTTTTTCGGTTTTTTTGAAGGCGGGGTGTGGACGCATTAAGGCAAAGGTCGGCTTTTTGCAGTCATCAGAAAAGCAGGGCGATGATTTCATCCAGCCGATTCACCTGTACAATTTCGATAGGATGTTTTTTGATGCCTTTAAGGTTATTGTAGGCGGATAGATAAATATGTGTAAAGCCCAGTCGTGCAGCTTCGGCTATGCGCGCTTCCACCCGGTTTACCGGTCGAATTTCTCCACCCAAACCTATTTCTCCGGCAAAAACGGCATTTTCCGGCAAGGGCTGCTCGTTAAAGGAGCCGGCCATCGACATACATACCGCCAAATCGATGCTCGGATCTTCGACCCGCAAACCGCCGGCTATGTTCAGAAATACGTCCTGACTGCCCATGCGGTAGCCACAGCGTTTTTCGAGTACAGCGAGCAACATATTCAAGCGCTTTGCATCAAAACCGGTGGTAGATCGCTGGGGGGTGCCGTAGGCCGCTGTACTTACCAGCGACTGTATCTCACAAAACAAAGAGCGGTTGCCTTCGATGGTCGAGCCAATGGCTACACCATTGGATTGTGCCATTTGACGGGTTAGCAACAGTTCGTTGGGGTTACTCACCTCGCGCAAACCACCGCCTTGCATTTCATAAATGGCCAGTTCGCTGGTTGAACCAAAACGGTTTTTGAGGGTACGTACGATGCGGTATTGGTGGTGGCGGTCGCCTTCAAACTGCAGCACGGTATCAACGAGATGTTCGAGCACTTTCGGACCGGCCAAACTGCCATCTTTGGTGATGTGACCAACGAGAAAAACGGGTATGTGGTGGTCTTTGGCAAATCTCATGAACTCTCCGGCAGTTTGCCGGATTTGAGAAACACTGCCTGGCGCCGATTCGATGAGTGGCGAAAATACCGTTTGTATGGAATCCACGATGATGAGCTTAGGTTCAATTTGCTGGATTTGCCGGAAAATGGCCGTGGTTTCGGTTTCCGTCAGTATATAACAATGTTGTATGGGCAAAGCGAGCCGGTCGGCACGCATACGTACCTGAGCTTCACTTTCTTCACCGGAGATATAAAGGACTCGGAAGTTTTTGAGTTGCAGAGCGAGCTGTAAGAGTAGGGTTGATTTGCCAATTCCCGGCTCTCCGCCCAATAAAACCAGGGAACCGGGAACAATGCCACCGCCCAATACCCGGTTTAATTCAGCATCGGGGCATATCCAACGTTCACCACGTTGTTCGGCAACTTCCGACAACAACACAGCTTTTGCACTGTGTTTAGTGGCCGAACCGCTGAAAGTCCGTTGATCACTTTTCACCGGACTGTCGATGATTTCTTCGACATAGGTATTCCAGGCGTCGCAAGCCGGGCACTTACCCAGCCATTTCGGGGATTGGCTCCCGCATTGCTGGCAAACAAAACTGGTTTTTATTTTCGCAGCCAAAACAGATTATTTTCCAAGTTTGAATAAGTTTTCCCAAATAAAGAACGGCTGTTAGTCGTTAAACTGTGCTTAAAGCCTATGTTAGTCCCTTAATTTTGTGGTATTTTTGTTGAAGAGCGTTAAAGATACATGTCAAATCTCCATTCCGGTTTTTTCCGACTTCCTTTGTTCTACCTCGGCATATTGTTGCTGTTTGTCGCCTGCAAGCCCGATCCGCCGGTACCGGAGCGTCGGTTTGAAAACCTTTCTGTACCCCAGAGTTTTAGCTGGTCGCAGATACGTAATTTGGTGATATCGGTGAATATGAGTGGTGGAAACGGGCAGGTTTTCGATTTGCTCGATAACCAAAACCGCCGCATCGACCGGCAGCTGATTCGTGAAGGTCGCGCTGTATTTAATGTCCGCATCAATGCCGAAACTCCTTCTCTTAAAGTGAAAAGTCCGGTAACCGGTCAGGTGCTGAGTTTTCCTACCGACAATACCACCATCAATTTTAATCTCGACTCCGTAATGGCTTTGGCCTGGAATACTGCCACCGACACCGATGGTGATAGCATACCCGACAACTGGGATGATTTTCCCAATGATCCGCTGCTGGCCTTCAGTTTAAAGTTGCCCTATGCCGGCTCTCACTATGTATTGTTCGATGAAGGTTGGCCCAGTCAGGGAGATTTCGATTTTAATGATGTGGTCTTGGCCCACCAATTCGAGTTGTACTATGACGCAAAGCGATTTTTGCGTTCAGGAAAAGGCAACTTAAAAATATATGCTTACAGCCTGAATGCTGATTATGGCTTGGGGGTGGAATATTTACGAACGGTTGCCGGAACAACCTTTGACTATGCATTCGACCAGACCATACTTTTTCAGAGCGGAATAGATACTAGCCTGGAAAAAGATTTTAATACCATACGTTTCTTCAATAATTTCAACAGTTGGATGGGTGTGCCCTACGCTAACAATGGTGTTGGTCCAACTGCTACTCCGAAAGAAATAGATTATACTTTCACCTGGAATGCCACGATTGGCGGCAATTTTGTGTGGCCGAATTTTTTCCTTTTCAAAAGCAACGACCGGCCATTTGAATTGCATGCCTTTGGTTATCCACCTACCCGTCTTGTGAATTTGAGTAACCTATCCACGGGCGACGATGCCTCAATTCGACGCTGGAATTGGTCGACCAATTTTACTTTTCCCAATGCCTTCTACCGCTCCTATAAAAATCTGCCTTGGGGTATGGAGTTTTTTGAGGAGTCGTTTGCTGTGGCCAGGGAAGGGCATCAAATCAGTCAGGCTTACCCTTTTATAGTGAGATGGGCCGAAACCGGTGGTTTTTCGAACCGGAGTTGGTTGAAATACCCCGACAATAGTCGTATTTTCCGACTTCCGTGAGCAAAATACCATAGCTCGTAGCTTTGCGTTAGTTGAAATGTTTGGGATGAAAAAGTTAGGCTTGTTTTTAAGTTGTATGTGGCTGAGTTTCGCTACCCTGGCGCAGGGTGGGCAAGATTTTCAATTGGGCATACAGTATTTCCAGCAGGGCGACTTTGAAAAGGCAGTAACGGTTTTTGAGTCGTTGCACAAAAAAGAGCCTTTTGTAAACACCTATTATATGTACTACTTCGGTAGTTTGGTGCAGCTCAAGGATTATGAAACCTTAGAAAAACTCACTCGTGCCCAGGCGAAACGTGATCCGGCGGTGGTTGCTTATAAAGTTGATGAGGCCTATGTATTTAAGTTGCAAGGGAACAGTCGCAAGGCAGAGAATAATTATCAGAAGCTTATTAAAGAGTTGGGCGCCAATAGGGGGGCGATTATGGCACTTTCCAATGCCTTCAGAAGCAGAAATGAATTTGATTTTGCCATTCAGAGTCTGCTGGCAGGCCGCCGGCTCTTGGGTTCGCCTTACGATTTCCCGTTAGATTTGGCCGACTTATACGCTATCACCGGTAAAAAACGGGAAATGGCGCAGTCGTATCTGGAGTACCTCTTGGTACAGCCGCAACAGTTGGCCTATGTACAGAACATGTTGCAATCGCGTTTAGCGGAGGCAGATTACCCTGCTTTGCGCGATTTGTTGCTCGAAGGTTTGCAACAACGGCCCGATGAAGTGGTATTGTCGGAATTACTCATTTGGTTTTTTGTGCAGCAGCAGGATTTTAGCGGTGCGTTTGTGCATGCCCGTGCGCTCGACAAACGGAACCGAGAAAATGGTCTGCGCATTATGCAATTGGCCGCATCTGCTATCGAAAACCAGCAATTTGGACCAGCAGCAGAGATGTACCGATACATCATCGATAAAAAGCAGGAAAACCCTTTTTATCTGGAAGCCCGCTTTAAATTACTGAAGTGTAGTCAGTCGGAATTGGAGTTACAAGCCAACTCCCCCCGTTCCTCCTGGCAAAATCTGGCCAACGACTACAAAAATTACCTGCGCGACTTCCCGTTGTTCCCGAATCTGCCTGAAGTGAAGCAAGCTTTAGCCGCCATTTGGGCATTTCAGCTGGCCGAACTCGACAGCGCCATGCTTTTACTGGAGGCTACGCTCGAACTGGGTCGTGGTGATCAGCGTATGCTGGCAGCGGTGAAGCTCGATCTGGGCGACATCTACCTGATAGCCGGAGAAATCTGGGATGCCTCGTTAATGTATGCCCAGGTAGAGAAGGATTTTGCCAACGAACCCCTCGGCCAGGAAGCCAAATTTCGCAATGCCCGCTTATCCTTTTATAAAGGTGAGTTTGAGTGGGCACAGGCACAACTCGATGTCCTTAAAGGCTCTACTACCCAACGCATCTCCAACGACGCCATCGCCCTGTCGTTGCTCATTACCGAAAATTATGACCTGGATACGGTTACCTACCCGATGGAAATGTTTGCCCGGGGAGATTTGTGGGCATTCTGCCGGCAATATGCACGGGCCATGGCGATTTACGATAGCCTGTTATTATTGTATCCCGGTCATGCGCTCACCGATGAAGTCCTGTTCCGGCAGGCGGTTATTCAGGAGAAGTTGGGCCAAAATGAAGCTGCATCCACGCTATATAAACGTATAATCGATGAGTTTGGCCGGGATATCTATGGTGACGATGCCCTTTTTGCCCTGGCTAAACTAACTGAGCAAGTTTTTCAGGATACGGTTACAGCCATGGGTCTTTATCAGCGGCTGCTGAACGATTATCCCGACAGTCATTTTGTTTTCGAAGCTCGCCGGCGTTTCCGAAGTTTGCGTGGCGATACCATCAATTAGTTTATGCTCCTATATAATGTAACCGTAACCATCGACCCTGAAGTTCAGGCAGAATGGTTGAAGTGGATGAAAGAACACCATATCCCTCAGGTATTGGCCACCGGCTGTTTTACCACCAATCGCATCTGCAAACTTATTCATCCCGAGCCGGAAATGGGGCAGACGTTTGCGTTTCAGTATACCTGTAACGACCAGGCCACACTTGACCGGTATTTCCGGGAGTTTGCAGCTGCGCTACAAAAGGACCATGCCGAGCGATATCACGAGCGTTTTGTGGCCTTCCGTACTGTGTTGGAGATATTATAGGGCTGCCATACGCTTTTTAGCAGCCAAAAACTCTTCCCAAATGCTGTTGAGTATCTCTGCGGCAGGTCGAATGTCGCGTATGTTGGCTGCAATCTGACCAATTTCCAATTCACCGGCTTCGAGATCGCCCTCGAACATGCCTTTTTTGGCTCTTCCCCGACCGAGTAGCGCAGCCAGTTGTTCTTTGTCGGCACCGGCCTGCTCAGCAGCAGCCACCTGCTCGTAAAATGGATTGCGAATTAATCGCACCGGTGTAAGTTGTTTGAGGGTGAGCACCGTATCGCCTTCACCGGCATCTACCACTACTTTTTTAAAAGCCGGGTGAGCCGACGATTCTTCCGAAGCTACAAATCTGCTTCCCACTTGTACACCTTCAGCGCCTAGGGCAAAGGCTGCAAGCATAGCCCGACCATCGGCAATACCACCGGCAGCAATAACCGGAAGCTGAACGGCATCACAGACCATGGGTATCAGACAGAGGGTGGTGGTTTCTTCGCGGCCATTGTGTCCACCTGCTTCAAAACCTTCGGCAACGATGGCATCCACCCCGGCAGCTTCGGCTTTGAGGGCAAACTTCACATTCGAAACTACATGGACCACTTTGATGCCGCTGGCTTTGAGTCGTGCCGTGTATTTGGCAGGGTTACCAGCAGAGGTAAATACGATGGGTACGCCTTCTTCTTCGATGATTTGAAGGTGATCATCAATTTGTGGATATAAAAGTGGCAGATTCACGGCAAAGGGCAAATCGGTTGCTGCTTTGAGTTTTTGGAGGTGTTGCCGAAGTACATCGGGATACATGGAGCCGGCTCCAATGATACCCAAACCCCCTGATTTACTGACAGCTGCAGCCAGTTCCCAGCCACTGCACCAGATCATTCCTGCCTGGATGATGGGGTATTTTATGCCTAATAAGTCGCAGATTCTATTTTTCATGGGAATGAAGATGGGAGAGATTTAGATTATCTCAATGTAAATAAGTGCTTGCATCTAAATTTTTTTGCGCTTAAGTTGCACACCGTTTCGATAAATTTTGTGAAATGACCGAACCGAAAGGGTGTCTAAGCAATATGTTAACAATGTCAAGCAATCGTCAAAACAATGACGAGATGTATTGGCCTATCTAATTTTAATTTAACTTGAAATCAAAATACACCTAAAGCGAAATCAAACTATGCAGAGAAAGTTCTACCTGAGTTTCATCCTGCTACTGTTTGCAACTATCGCCTCGTATGGCCAGGCTGGTACCGGTGGTATCCAGGGTAAGGTCCTCGACGAAGCGAAAAAAGAAGGCGTTCCCTTCGCAAACGTAGTTATTTATAGGGATGGTGTGCAAAAAGGCGGTACCACTACAGATGTAGATGGTAGGTACAAGTTCAGCGCCTTACCTCCGGGTCGTTACGACATCAAGGTGTCGTATGTTGGTTTTAACCCTGCCGAATTAAAGGGCGTTTTGGTTACCTCCGATAAATCGACCTTCGTCGACATCAAAATGAGTTCCGGTATTAATCTGAAAGAGATTATTATTCAGGACTATGAGGTGCCTTTGATTTCAAAAGACGAAACTTCAACCGGTGGTACGGTGACGCGCGAAGAAATTGCGGCCCTGCCTACGCGTGATGTTAACTCGATTGCAGCCACCACGGCCGGTGTATTCCAGGCTGATGAAGGTAGTGCCCTGAATATCCGGGGTTCACGCTCAAGCAGCACCGAGTATTTCATCGACGGTATTCGTGTACGTGGTGGTACCAACCTTCCAAATGCAGCCATTGAGCAGACTACCGTAATTACCGGTGGTATTCCTTCTCAGTATGGTGATGCAACCGGCGGTATCATCAACATCACCACCCGTGGTCCTTCCAATGTATTTTTTGGTGGTGCTGAGGTATTGAGCTCGGCTTTTCTGTTGGAGCCTTACGGTTACCACCTCTTCGCCCTGAACTTTTCAGGCCCCTTGAAAGTGATCAACAAAGGCACGCCCCAAGAGCGTTCGATACTCGGTTATTTTATTTCAGGTGAGTTTGAAACCCAAAAGGATCCGCGCCCATCTGCCGTTGGCGTTTGGATGTTGAACGATGATGTGTACAACAACATTCGTCAGAATCCTTATCGTCCGGGTTTGTTTGGAACTGGTGTGAACCAAAATGCTGAGTTTATTCGCGCCAGCGATATGACTTTGGAGAAAGTTCGCCCGAATGCTGGTCAGAATCGCATCAGCTTGGCAGGTAAGGTAGATTTCCAGCCCAACGATGCTATTGGTTTAACCATAGGTGCCAATCTCGATCGCACCAGTGGTAATGTTTATGCCCGCGCCAACAGCCTCTTGAATCGCGACAATGTCGGTACTTTCCAAAACGAAACCTACCGTGGATATATCCGCTTCCGTCAGAACTTCGGTCGGGGTAAAGAACAGCAAACAGGCACCATTAAAAACGCCTATTACTCATTGCAATTCGACTATACCAAAACCAAAAGCCGGCAGGATGGTGGAAGTGCCTTGGGCAACGATGCTTTTAACTATGGCTACATCGGTAATTTCGATTACGATGTGATAGATATCTTCTCACCGGTTCCTGTACCTGTGGTTATTAATGGTGTAGAATACCAGCTGATTGAACAAATTGGCTATGGTGATGTAAACCTTCGCTTCAGACCTGGTACCATTGATCCGAATCTGGCTAACTATGGTACTTCTTTCTTCAATACGCTGAATCTGGTTGAATTTAACAACCTTACTCAAGTACGTTCATTCGGTGGTTTGACCAACGGTTTGCGTCCGGGTACGGTTTATGGTATATGGAACTCTCCCGGTCGCCAGATTGCAGGCTATCAATTCTCAGACAACGATGCATATCGTTTGACTGCTTTGGGTTCGGCTGATATCGGTGGACACTCCCTGAAATTTGGTTTTGAGTTCGATCAGCGAGTTGACCGCAACTATACCATGAACCCTTTTGCCGGTGGCATTGGTTTGTGGGGTTTGGCCCGTTCGTTGACCAACCAACACATCCTGGATTTGGATTTGTCGAATCCACTCATCGAAATTGACCCGGCTACAGGTATTCCATTGGGAGACACTGTACGTTACAATCGTTTGATAGCCTCTAACCAATCGGTATTCGACCGTAATCTCCGTGCCAAACTTGGTGCAGGTGATCGTGAGTTTATCAAAATAGATGCCTTGGATCCGAGCCAACTCGATCTCAGCTTTTTCTCTGCCACAGAGTTGTTGAATGAGGGTAACAGTTATGTGAACTATTTTGGTTACGACTATTTGGGTAATAAGCTGAAAAACGCACCTGGTCAGTACGACTTCTTTACCGATGCACAAAATCGGCCGATTGCTGCCTTTACACCTATTTATATGGCCGGTTTTATCGAGGACAAATTTGACTTCGATGACCTCGTTTTCCGTGTAGGTGTACGTGTTGACCGTTTCGATGCCAATCAGCCGGTATTGAAAGATCCTTTCTTGTTATACAATGCGCGTACCGTGGGTGAAGTAGATGGAAGTTTGAACACCAGTGGTGCACACCCAACAACCATGGGTAGCGACTATGTTGTTTATGTTAACGACGTTAACCTGCCAACACCTACCATTTTGGGTTACCGTAACGGCAACCAGTGGTACAATGCTCAGGGTACCGAGATTCGTAATGCTTCCGGTATTGCTGCAGCCTCTTCTTCGGGTCGTGTTCAGCCTTACCTGGTTGATCCGGCACAGGATGCTGTTCGTGCCGATGCCTTCACTGACTATACGCCGCAGATCAACATCATGCCACGTATCGCCTTCTCTTTCCCTATTTCGGATGAGGCGCAGTTTTTTGCGCATTACGACGTATTGACACAACGTCCGAGCGGTTTCCTACGCTTCGACCCACGTCAGTATTACTTCCTTTCGCAGGTAGGTGGTACCATCAATAACCCGAACCTGAAACCTGAGCGTACCATCGACTACCAGATTGGCTTCAAGCAGAAACTCAACCGTACTTCTGCTTTAACCATCAGTGGTTTCTATCGTGAATTGCGTAATATGATTCAAATCATCAATGTGCCATTTGCGTATCCGGTGGATTACACCACCTTTGGCAACATCGACTTTGGTACAGTTAAAGGTTTGACCTTGGCTTATGACCTTCGTCGTACCGGTAACATCCGTATCAATGCCAGCTATACCTTACAGTTTGCCGATGGTACTGGTTCTGCACCTCAGCAAGCCGCCAACATCATCCAGGCAGGTATCGATAATCTCCGCACGCCAATTCCATTGGATTTTGATGCCCGTCACCGCGTAGTTGGTACAGTCGACTTCCGTTTTGGCGAAGGCAAGCAGTATAACGGTCCACGTATTGGTGATTTCGGCATACTTGAGGGAATTGGTTTCAACTTTGTTGGTAACGCTATTTCCGGAACGCCTTTCTCACGCCAGATTTTTGTTACCCCTGATGGCGACGTTGCCGGTGGTTTGACAGGTCGTACTACGTTGAAGGGTGGTATCAATGGTAGCCGTTTGCCTTGGCAGTTCCGCATGAATTTGCGTATCGACAAAGATTTCACCTTCGCCTATGGTCGTGACAAAAACGACAAGCCAAAAGAAAGCACTGTGAACGTATACATTCAGATATTGAACCTCCTGGATGCCCGTAACGTCATCAATGTCTACCAGTTTACCGGTGACCCCGATGATGACGGCTTCCTGAGCAGTGATTTGGGTGCGCAGCAGTTGCAGGCTGCCCTCGATCGCCAGTCGTTCATCGACTTGTATCGTGCTTCGATGATGGATCCGAACAACTACAGCTTGCCACGCAGAACTCGTTTGGGTATTCGTCTCAACTTCTAACAGGAAAATATCATGAAAGAAATGAAATATTTAAGCAAACTCTTGACCGGTGTTTCGGTGTTCTCACTCCTGTGGGGAACGGCTGTGGCGCGGGAAGACCTGAGTCCGCAACCCCGTAATTCCAACCCTTCGATGATACAGGGACGTGTTGCGTCGACCTGTACGCCGGCCACCGCGCGTACAAACCTCGACATCAACAATGTTCGTGCCCTCATACTGAATGGTGGCGATATGTGGTGGGACCAGGGTTCGAGTGGTAACGCACGTTACGAAATACCTAAAAACGATGATCCGGCTCAACCTAAAAAGCATGCACTTTTTGCTGGTTCAATTTGGGTGGGTGGTAAAGATGCCGGTGCAACCTTAAAAGTGGCGGCACAAACTTATCGTCAAACATCTACCCTCGGGGTTGGTTTCTGGCCCGGACCCTTGAGTACCGTTGATGCAACTATCAATAGGGATGAGTGTCGCCGTTGGGACCGCCAGTGGAAAGTGACTCGTGCCGAAGTTCAGGCGCATATTTTGGCTACTGTAAGTGGTGATCCTAATTATGTTATGCCTGCTGCTATCCGTGATTGGCCTTGGCAGGGTGATTTATCTTTGAACCAGGATGCTAATTTGGCACCATGGGTAGATGTTGGTCCAACTTTTGGAACCTACAACCCATCTGAAGGTGACTATCCGGATATTTTCGGAGACCAAAGCATCTGGTATGTAACCAATGATAAAGGCAATACCCCGGGTTCAGGTTCAGTACCTATTGGTATGGAGATTCAAACGCAAGCGTTCGCTTATCAGTCGAACGACGAGTTGAATAACATGACTTTTTACACCAATAAAATCATCAACCGCTCTAGCACTGTTCTGCAGGAAGCTTATATGGCACAATGGGTTGACCCCGATTTGGGCAACGCTGCCGATGACTTTGTGGGTTGTGACGTGCCGCGTGGATTAGGCATTTGCTACAATGGTGACGACGATGATGAAGGTATTCAGGGATATGGCACCAACCCACCATCAGTAGGTGTTGACTTTTTCGAAGGTCCTTTTTCTGATCCAAATGATGGTGTGGATAATGACCGTGATGGTCAAATCGATGAGGTTATGCCTTTCGGTTGTGATCCAGACCCTGTTACCGAGCGCATTATTATGGCGAAGTTTCTTTACTTCAACAATGATGGAACAGTCATAGGCAACCCAACCAATGCCGAGCATGCGTACAACTATATGATAGGTCGTTGGAAAGACAATACCCAAATGGTGTATGGTGGTAATGGTTACCCTGGCTCTACGGGTGCAACCAATATTCCTACAGGCATTATGTTCCCCGGTTCTTCTGACCCTGTAGGTTGGGGTATCGGAGGTTCTTTCCAGAATCCGATTGCACCTCCATTCCCTTGGTCGGAGACAAACCCAGGTCCCGGTGCCACACCTAACGTTCCTGCCGACCGTCGTTTTGTACAGTCTGCCGGTCCATTTACCTTACAGCCCGGTGCTGTAAACTACATCACCATTGGTGTGGTTTGGGCGCGTGCTTCTTCCGGTGGTGCAACTGGTTCATTCAATCTTTTGCTCCGCGCCGACTCTAAAGCACAAACTTTGTTTGAAAACTGTTTCCAAACCCTTGACGGTCCGGATGCACCAGACGTTGACATTGTTGAGTTGGATCAGGAGTTGATTCTCAACTTCACTTACAAGCCATTGTCGAACAACTTCGCCTTGAAATATGTAGAAGAAGATCCTACTATTACTGCTCAGAATCAGGATTTACCTCCTGGTACGCCCCCTTTCGATGCTTTCTATCGTTTTGAAGGATTCAAAGTGTATCAGTTGGCGGCTTCAAACGTTTCTTTGGGCGAGTTAAACGATCTGAACAAGGCACGTATAGTTTACCAGGGCGACATCAA
>DAIQOK010000011.1:0-99537 GCA_036787895.1 Bacteroidota bacterium
CTTTTTT
Source organism: Bacteroidota bacterium (assembly GCA_036787895.1). Taxonomy (GTDB): domain Bacteria; phylum Bacteroidota; class Bacteroidia; order UBA7662; family UBA7662; genus UBA7662. The sequence goes on from DAIQOK010000011.1 coordinate 8, forward strand.
CAACCCCCTCAAACCCGTTCAGCGCCGAAGCGGCTGCAAAGGTAAGGATGTTTTTGGAAGATTGTCAAACGATTTGAAAAATTTCTTTTCAGCTGTTTTTTCGTCGTTTCCCGTTCCGTTGAATGGGAGAGCAAAGGTAGAAAAGTCATTTGTAAAAGCAAGGCCTGCAAGCAAAATAAAAGCATGAATTTGTCACTAATCTTGCTAAGCTGCTGATAACGAAACTACTGCTTTCTAAATTAATTTTCAATATTGGCCAGTACTCAGCAAAACCAGGGTGCACGCCACCTCTACCGCTATACCTTTCTTTGTCAAACTGCGCTGCCATTCCGGATTTTCGGTGCCGGGATTGAAAATAATACGGCGAGGCTTGAGCTTCTCGACCTCCTCCATAATCTCAGATTGATGGGCGGGGCCTACATATAAGGTAACCGTATCGACAGTCCCCTGTTCCGGGAAATGTGTATATATAGGTGTGCCTGCTTGTCGACCAATACGACGGCCAGTAAGCCAAACTTGATGTCCGTAGTGCAGTAGCATCTCAGCAGCCTTATTACTGTAACGTGCCGGGTTTTCAGAAGCACCCAGTACGAGGGTTATTGGGGATTGTGCCATAATTTCAATTTTCTCACCGCCGCAAGGCCATCCATGGCTGCACTTACAATGCCACCAGCGTAACCAGCGCCTTCGCCCAGCGGGTAGAGATTGTTTAACTGAAGATGCTGAAAGGTTTCCCTGTCGCGTGGAATACGTACCGGTGAGGAGGTTCGGGTTTCAGGTGCTACTAACACAGCTTCGTTCGTAAAATACGCCGGCATCTTTTTGCCAATCATGATTAATGCAGCTTGCAGCCGTTGATGGAAAAAACCAGGCAATACCTCTTTCAGTTCCACTGCCGTGATGTTGGGCCTGTAACTGCATGCCGGCAAATCTGCCGATATTTTGCTTTTGGTGAAATCAACCAATCTTTGAGCGGGAGCCTGTTGAGCCCCACCTCCGAATACATAGGCCTGCTGCTCGATGGCTTGCTGCCAACGTAACATGCGAAAGGCATCATCACCAAATTTCGACGGAACGTCTTCCAGCCGGGTTTCTACGACAAAACCAGAATTGGCAAAAGGGTTGTTGCGCTTGCTTGGCGACCAACCATTAGTCACAATTTCTCCATCGGCGGTGGCACAGGGGGCAATGACACCACCCGGGCACATACAAAAGGAGTATACTCCTCGCCCATCCGCTTGTTGTACCAAACTGTAACTGGCTGGAGGAAGATAGATGCCCCTATCGCTGCGTTTGTATTGCAACTCATCAATGATGGTCTGGGGATGCTCGATGCGTACTCCCATGGCGATGGCTTTAGCTTCTATCAGTATGTCGGCTTGGTGAAGACTGTAATAAATATCGCGTGCAGAATGGCCGGTAGCGAGGAGTAGCTGCTTCACGGGCCAACGCCGGCCATCGGCCAGCAGCAGTGCTGTGAGCCTGTCGGCCGATTTCTCCCAGCCACTTACCCGGGTATCGAAATGTACTTCTCCCCCACACCTGATTATATAGTCACGCATTGCCGTGATGAGCGCAGGTAGTTTATTGGTACCAATGTGTGGATGAGCATCGACCAAAATATCAGGATCGGCTCCAAAGGCAACCAATATTTCAAGCACCTCATTTATATCGCCTCTTTTGCCGGAGCGTGTATATAATTTGCCATCCGAGTAAGTGCCTGCTCCTCCTTCCCCAAAACAATAATTTGACTCGGGATTAACTTCGCCTGCACGCGTAATATTCACCAGATCACGCCTTCGGGTTCGGACGTCTTTGCCCCTTTCGAGTATGACGGGCTTCAAACCATTTTGAAGACACGCCAAAGCAGCGAACAAACCAGCAGGTCCTGCACCAATAATATGTACCTCCGGGGCTTGGTGCACTTTTAACTCAGGCAACGACCCTCCGCTTTTACGTGTAGACAATTCTCCCGGCTCTATTAAAAGACGAACTTTGATTTCCCGACTTCGGGCGTCGATTGACCTTTTAAGCAAACGGAAACCCTCCCCTGATTTGATCTCACCTTTTTCTTCTAAAAAAACACGAATAGCCTGTTGATCAAAACCTATGTGTGGCGGGACGAATATTTCGAGAGGCATGTGTATATGTTCAGGCTTACCAACAGCTTATCCACTTTTTTTACTGAATGTGTATAAGCATCAGCCACAAAAATAAGCTATCCCATTCAACTCTCAGGAGTGCATTCTTATTCCCACATAAATTGCATATGATTTAGTTGCTACAGCCTGAATCTTGACCTAAGTTTGTGGCTATGGAAGACAGCATACGCCCTGCATCAAATTTTATTGGTCAGAACACCCGTAATTTTCGAAAAAACCAAGATGCCACGGGCCCGATACTTGGCAAAATTCAACCTCAGGCCATTGAATTGGAAGAAGCGGTACTTGGAGCTCTTATGCTCGAGAAAGAAGCGCTTTCCCAGGTTATTGATATTCTTAAACCGGACTCGTTTTATGTAGAAGCCAATCGACATGTATTCCAAGCTATACAAAGCCTCTTTAATGCTTCTAAGCCTGTAGACCTGCTCACAGTAACCCAGGAATTGCGTTCAGTAGGTTTTTTAGACAAAGTAGGTGGTGCCTATTATATCTCCGAACTCACCAATCGCGTAGCATCGGCAGCGAATGTTGAATTCCATGCCCGCATCATACTCGAAAAATATATACTCCGGGAACTCATTCGAATCTCCAGCGACATTACCAAAAATGCCTTTGAAGAAACTACCGACGTATTCGACCTGCTTGACCGGGCAGAAACTGAGCTATTTTCTGTTGCTGAACAAAACATCCGGAGGAATAGTGAGAATATGAATTCGCTGGTCTACAAAGCCATCAAACAAATCGAAGAGATTAGTAAACAGGAAGATGGTTTGTCGGGTGTGCCGTCGGGCTTTACCGATTTGGATCGCATCACCAATGGCTGGCAAAAATCTACCTTAAATATCATAGCGGCGCGACCGGCTATGGGTAAAACTGCCTTTGTGCTAAGTCTGGCCCGAAATGCAGCAGTAGATTACAAAAAAGGAGTTGCCTTTTTCTCCCTCGAAATGTCCTCCATTGAATTGGTAAATCGTTTGTTGTCGGGAGAAGCCGAAATTGAAGCTGAAAAGCTTAAAAAAGGTACACTTGCCGACCATGAATGGCAGCAATTAAATACCCGCATCAAAAAACTATCAGAAGCTCCTCTGTTTATTGATGACACACCTCAACTTACCATGTTTGAGTTACGCGCCAAATGCCGACGTCTTAAATCACAACATGATATCCAAATGATTATCATTGACTATTTGCAGTTGATGAGTGGTGGTCCGGAAGCAGGCGCTAATGGTAACCGGGAACAAGTAATCGCCAGTATTTCACGAGGATTAAAGGCCTTGGCTAAGGAACTAAGTGTACCCGTACTCGCGCTATCTCAGTTGAGTCGTGCGGTTGAGCAACGTGGTGGTGATAAAAAGCCGCAGCTCTCTGATTTACGTGAATCGGGTTCAATCGAGCAGGATGCGGATATGGTTATGTTTATTTACCGACCGGAATACTATAAAATGGAAGCCGCGGCGCAGGAAGTACAATTCGACGGTTTCTCTCAAATTTTGATTGCCAAACACCGGAATGGCCAAACTGGCGACGTAAATCTGAAATTTGTCAATAAGTACGCAAAATTTGTAAATCCGGATACTGACTTTGCCCAATTCCAAACAGGCGTTCCTTACGGCGCAGGGGGAGGTGATTATTACGGAGAAAGCACGCCTGGTGTTAAAATAATGCCATCTAAAATGAATAATCTGAACGATTCAGATTTCTGATATGTTGGAGCAACTTTTGGATAAAAGTTGGCTGAACCTTTTGAAACCGGAATTCGATCAGCCGTATTTTCAAGAACTTCTTAATTTCATTCAAGAAGAGAAGAAAAAGGGCCATCTAATCTATCCGGAAGAAAAGCTGATTTTCAATGCGCTTAATAGCTGTCCTTTTGATCAGGTGAAAGTGATCATTCTTGGGCAGGATCCTTACCATGGGGCCGGTCAGGCCAACGGTCTTGCATTTTCAGTAGCTGAAGGAATGGCAATTCCTCCTTCACTACGTAACATTTACAAGGAACTTCAATCAGATCTTGGTATCCTTCCCAAACAAAATGGCAATCTGAAACATTGGGCAAATCAAGGTGTATTATTGCTCAACACCAGCTTAACGGTAAGAGCTAATGAAGCGGCTTCTCACCAAAAATACGGCTGGGAACAATTCACCAACCAAATAATAAATTTATTATCGAAAGAAAAATCGGGGCTGGTTTTTTTACTCTGGGGCAACGCAGCGCAAAAAAAAGCCGCTTTAGTAAATCCAGATAAACACCTGGTACTTAAAGCGGCTCATCCATCCCCTTTGTCGGCTTATAACGGCTTTTTTGGTAGTCGACACTTTTCTTTAGCCAACAACTACTTGCAGCAAAGAGGTAGGGCTATAATTCAATGGTGATTATAAATCTCCAGCATCAAAAACTTCAACATCTTCTATAACCGGTGTTTTGTCTTTGTAGCCACGCATACCAAACAAGATGTTCAGGCCAAGACGAATATTAAATGTACTCACATTACCTTGATTGCCAAGAGCGAGTAAATTATCAGCAACAGTATAAACCTGAACAGGACCAAGCTTAACGGCTAAAGCACCACCTAAGTTATCAAAAGAGCCAGGAGATACAGTATAATTGGCTCGGAGATATAAAAGATTCCAGATGTTCGACTGATAAAACGCTGTAAACGCTGGATAAAAAGCGTCGCTGTAACGATTCCCTGAAAAAATCACCCCTAACTGATTTCCCTTGAGAAATTCATAACTCGCACTTACCAAATAACGTGTATTCAGCTGCGTGGTGAATTCTTTGCCAGGTTCTACCCGATTAATTTTAAAAGCTGTGCTCAAAGAATCTGCAACACCACTAAATGGATCACCATTGTCATTTTCACCCACATTAACACTTCCGCCTCTGTAAGTGAAACTTCCACTGTCGGAAACTAAACTCGTCAAATCATTAGCCCAACGTATACTTCCCAAATCAGTAACACTGGCAGAAATCATCAATCGTTTGGTAATTTTATACGCTAAGCCAAAGTCGAAAGCCGTTCCATTGTTACCTGGCGAAAAAGCCAAATTCATTACATCCAGGTTGCCGCCGCCTCCCAAGGTATTCAAATTAGATGCATTGTAGCGAAAATTATTGGTCACCACCAAACTGTCTGTCTGCCAATTAATGCCACCTTGGGCATATTCAGTCTGGCCACCTGCTGCACCACTTAGGTATTTAAATCGAACGCCAACATTCAACCTCTTGGTAATTTCACGTGAATAACCCACGTGATATGCCAAATAAGCTTTTACATTGATGTCAATATCGTTCAAACTTACTGGATTATCCCTAAAATATGGATCTAAACTTCCATTCTGAACCAAACGCAGCAAGTCAACGGGAAGGCTATAGCGAGTCTGAAGTACCTGATAGGCGCCAAAGCTTAAAAAGTTTTTACGTCCCATCCTGAAACCCAAATGAAATAAATCAGCTTGCTGTTCGATGTTGAAAGAGAAGGTTTTACCGGCACGCTCTTCATATAATTTGCTAAAATCGAGCATGGAGCTATCACCCACCTCGCGGATAATGTCATCTAGAACGAATGATGGGTTGTAATAATTGACATAAAAGGAGTTCACAACCGGTAAGCCCAGAAAAAACTTAGCCTGTGGCATAATAGCCGGATTGGTAAAAGTCGATTGTGGTACTCCAGTAAACTGATGAAGTCCGAGATTAAACTGCGCCAGTGCCGGACCAGCCACAAATAAAGCGAAAAACAGGGTATAAATACGTTTCATAGGTAGTTTCGGGCTTAGAGCAGACCTTTTACTTTTGCTTCGATGAGAATACGAACGGCTAGACTGTAGTCCGTGTAGAGTTTTGCCACAGTGGTGCCACCATTTCCTGTGTTCATCCGGAAAGTAAGGGCCATTTTTTTGGCATTTTTCAAATTTTGTATTGTTGCTGCATTCAAATCAACAGTAGCTGTATTCCGACTGGCCAAATTTACTCGTCCATTAATATCAACCGAAGCGGCCTGCACAAAAGGAACAGTGGTACTGTAAACTTGGGTACCTGTTGAATCCAGCCAGGTCAGATCAAGATTGATATCAAATGGAAACCGATTAGTATTCTGCAAAATCAATTTCGCGCCTACGATCTGCATGCCTGATCCGTCATTATTACCGAAAGTTGACGCACCATCAAAATCGGAGGTATCCGCAAACCGCAAATTACCTGCACTCAACTCTAACGGCAGCTCCATTTCCATATCGATTCTAATCTTGCTATTATCGGTAAGGAAATTGGCGCCAGCATTCCCTGCCGGATTTAGCAAAACTGTTCCTCCGTAGGTTATTGTATCTGGTGGAAGTGATAGTAACTGGGCAATTTGGCTGTTATTTTTATTGTAACTTACTATTCCATTAGCAACAGTATTGGGCACAGTTGGGAAAGGCAACAAGCTTGGCGTTGCATTTAAACTCACCGTGCCGTTAGTTGCAGATATACCTGTCATATTCAATCCCAACCGAATCGGTGCTCCTATTGAATTAGCGATTTTCAATTGAACATCAGGGCTGGCGAATAAAAAGTCGCCTCCCAATTCTCTCAAAAATGCTAAATCCAACTCAAGTTTACCTGGATCAATAGTGATGTTTTTCTGACCAAAGTAGCCTTCTATATAGGAGAATTCAATGTCCTGAAAGCCATAACTCACATTGATTGCGTTTGAAGAATCAATTGGCTTAAGTGTACCTGAAGAAACCAATTTCGCCTGTACAATAACAGGTATCTGGTTGAAAGGCTGAGCACTATTGGTTGTCAAATCAATGGTAGCATTGGTTAAGTCAATGACCCAGGAAGTAGTCGCATTTGAAGCCACGTCGATAGAGTCGAGGATAGGAACATTATTCTTCGAAATGCCAGGCATACTTACAATAATGCGTATCGGCTCTGAAATCGAAGACTGGAAATTAAAATTGATTTCGCCATCCTTCAAATCGATGGTGTAAAGTTCTTCATTGTCTGTCGTAGCAAAGTCTACGTTGGTTGTATCTGCTGCAAATTCCTGGCTTGGGATCCTCACTACACCTCCAATTACGGTCAGGTTATTTCCTGTGGCTTCGATAGATAGCTGACTGGCCAAACTTATTAGGCTTGCAACTGGGTTACCATTAGATTCAATTTTTGTAATGGTAATTTGAATGTCGTTATCCATGGTCTTGCCGGCCAAAGGAATGGAGCGTAATTGTGTAGCACCGGGTTGAACATTACCAAATCGCGCAAAACCTAAGGATGCGCCTCCAACATTACTTAATTCAAATACCAGTGAGTCGAGTGGCGTTGGATACCCATTAATTAGTGTAAAGTCCAGACTTCCTGAGGCGAAATTTACAGTTGAGAACTCCGTAAGGGCAGGCATAGGATAGGTACCACCCGTTTGAGAAGGTATTGATGGGAATGGCGCAGTTATACCGTTCAATGCAGCTATGGCATTTGCCGTTGCTGGATTTAGATTATTCAGGAGCTCACTTAACGCTATGACACGATTGGTTGTAAAATTATCAATACTGATTTCCCCCAGCTTCATGGATTGGGTAGTAGGGGCTTGTGAAGGTATATCGATAATATCGGCAACCGACTGCTCAGCCAGTGAATCCTGGGCAAAAGCAATTTTTATACTTGAATCAGGATTGAAGATCAAGGTTGAATCTTCGGTAATTAAGTTTTTAAGCGTGATGTTAAAGGTAGATACCGGAACGCCAAATCCTTGCTCCCAATCGGGTTTCATAAAGTTCTTTGGCTTATATTTGTCCTTAATACATGCCGTTAGGATAAAAACAAATACCAATGGCAGTACCAGTTTAAAACTGGATGAAATTCGAAACATATTCATAGGTTTAGCTGCAAAATCTCCCAAACTTACCAAAAGGATGAACAGCTTCAAAAAAAGCTGGCTTAAATTATTGTGAAATACCCAAATTATGGTAGAATGACCCCCAACTTTCCACATAAATTCTTAGCCTTTACGGCTCTACTCGGTGCATTTACAGTTATTGCAGGTGCCTTCGGCGCACATGCTTTGGCCGACCGCTTACCCGCCAATGCATTGGAAGTCTGGAAAACAGCGGTATTTTATCAATTTGTACACGTCTTAGCAATACTTGCCTTGCCAACCGGGAAACAAACTAATTTATTTTGGCTTGGTGGCGTTTTTCTTTTTTCAGGATCACTTTATGTGTTGTCTACCAACAGCTTACATCAATTACCACTTCAATGGTTAGGACCTGTCACGCCTCTTGGTGGCTTGTTATTTATTGCAGGTTGGTTGAGCTACGCCCGCAAATTGTGGCAGGATAAAGCGGAAAACGGTGGCAAGGCATAAAAAAACCTTTTAACTTCGACGCTTCACCATCAATCGTACCATGCGATTATTGTCCGACCGCATCCTCCATCTGGAAGAATCTCAAACCCTGGCCATGGCTCAACGTAGCCGCGAACTCAGTGAAAAAGGTATTGATGTCATTAACCTGAGCCTGGGTGAACCCGATTTTCAAACGCCTCAACACATACGTGAAGCGGCGAAAGAAGCTATTGACGCCGGATTTTCTTTTTATACCCCGGTAGCAGGATATGCCGATTTAAGGCAGGCTATCGCCTTAAAATTTAGGCGCGACAACGGACTCGAATACAGTCCGGAGCAAATTGTGGTGTCAACAGGTGCTAAACAATCCATCATTAATGTCCTGCTCTGTTTGCTCAATCCCGGCGATGAAGTGTTGTTACCGACGCCTTACTGGGTGAGTTATGAAAGTATGATTCAATTGAGTGAAGGAAAGAGTGTAAAAATTCCTTCTACCGTAGCTCAAAACTTCAAAATAACAGCCGACCAGCTCGAAGCAGCTATAACTCCTCGTTCCAAAGCATTCCTTTTTTCTTCACCTTGTAATCCAAGTGGTTCGGTATATAGCAGAGAAGAACTCGAAGCCTTTGCCAGCGTATTGAAGAAATATCCTCAAATTGTAGTGATTTCAGACGAAATTTATGAGCATATCCGCTACAACGGCGATCACCACAGCATTGCTGCCTTACCCGGTATGAAAGACAGAACTGTGGTCGTGAATGGTCTTTCGAAAGGTTTTGCGATGACCGGTTGGCGCTTGGGTTATGTTGCTGCTCCGCTCGAAATTGCTAAAGCCTGTGTAAAACTTCAGGGGCAGTTTACATCAGCCACTTGCAGCATTAGTCAGCGCGCTGCCATTGCCGCCATGTTGGGTGATATGAAACCTACGGCCGCTATGAATACTGCCTTTCGGAAACGCAGAGACCTGGTTCTCCAGGCGCTGGAAGCCATGCCGGGCGTTATTCCGAACCATCCGGATGGCGCATTCTATTTTTTCCCGGAAATTTCTGGACTATTTGGTAAAAAGCACGCTGATTTCATTATCCATAATGCCGATGACCTTGCCACCTATTTGCTGGAAGAAGCCCATGTAGCTGTGGTTACCGGCGAAGCATTCGGTATACCGCAATGTATACGTTTAAGTTACGCAACCAGCGAAACTAAACTTCTAACAGCTATGGAACGTATGCTCAAAGCCATACAGAAACTCCAGTAAATGAATCAACAAGAGATAGAAGCTTTTTTTGAAGGCTTGCGTGAAAAACGCATACTTGTCATTGGAGATGTTATGCTGGATGCTTACCAATGGGGTCGGGTAGACCGAATAAGTCCGGAAGCACCTGTGCCGGTAGTTGAAGTGCACCATACCGATGCCCGCCCGGGTGGAGCAGCCAATGTTTGCCTGAACTTGGTGCATATGGGTGTAAAAACACATGTATTATCAGTAATCGGCAATGATGAGGCTGGCGTTAAACTCCAGCACCTGATGAAAATATCAGGCATACGAACCGAAGGGCTTCTACTTAGTGACCATCGACCTACAACGGTTAAAACCAGGGTAATGAGTGGCAGCCAGCAATTATTGCGCATCGATCGCGAAGTAAATCATGACCTGACCGACAAAGAAACTGAGCCATTACAATCCTGGCTGGTTAATAATATTTCTTTATTCGATGCCATTGTGCTGCAGGATTATGATAAAGGTGTGCTTACGCCTAATTTTATTCAATTCATACTCCAGCTGAGCAAAAGCAAAGGTATACCAACTGCTGTCGACCCCAAAAAGCGACATTTTATGGATTTTGTTGGCGCCGACCTATTCAAACCCAACCTTAAGGAGCTAAAAGAAGGTTTGAAAATACAGTTAAAGCCGGAACAAACGGAAGCTGTTCAGCAAGCTGCCATACATTTGCAAAAACAACTCGGTTGTGAAAAAATCTTGATTACCCTAAGTGAACATGGTGTTTTTTATCAGAGTAAAAAGGAAAATGGCATCATTCCAGCTCATCTACGCAGTATAGCCGATGTTTCCGGTGCAGGTGATACTGTAATTAGCATCGCCGCTTGCTGTTTGGCTTTACATAGCCCCCTCTCCTTTTTAGCCGCACTTTCTAATTTAGCAGGTGGTTTGGTTTGTGAAGAGGTAGGTGTAGTTCCCATCAATTCTGCTAACTTGCTTCACGAAGCCATAGCCCATTTAGCAGATAAGGCGTGAAACTCCAGGAGTTGAAAGAAAATATCGGTCTCTTTTTGTACACCAACAAAGACCGTGTTTTATCGTCATTGCGCGTTATGCGCATTATTGCCAGTGTTAGCGCACTCATTATTTTCATTCTTTATTACGGCTTCCCGCATACCAATACTGAAGCTGATTTACTAATCCGGATTACTAAATCAATTTTCGGCTTTTTTGTCGTCAGCTATTTTATACGTGCAGCATTCGCCATAAACAGTTGGCGATATATTGTTGAGTCCCGATTTGAGGCCTTACTTATTCTGCTCTTGCTGATCGATGTGGTAAGTGTATTCATCTTCCGTATTAATCTGCTTGAAAATCTCTTCACCCGCCTTGATATTGAAAATTTCACACCGCTTTACATACTTGCCATCCAGTCCTACCTGCTTTTGCTTGTGGGGATTGAATTTGTCAAGGTAAGTACGGGTATAACAGGTATCAAACTCAAACCGGCTACCACTTTTATCTATTCCTTTTTGTTACTTATTGCATTGGGTACCGGCTTGTTAATGCTACCTGAAATGACAGTCGGACCCGGAAATTTAGGTCTACTCGATGCGCTTTTCACCGCTGTTAGCGCTACTTGTGTAACCGGACTTACAGTAGTGGACACTGCTACCCATTTCACTTTCAAAGGACATCTGGTCTTGTTATTTTTAATACAATTGGGCGGAATAGGCATATTGACTTTCGCCACTTTTTTCGCATTATTTCTGAAAAAAGGGGTAGGAATTAGTCACCAAGCTATGATACGCGACTTTATGAGTGAAGAATCGTTGTTTAACGCCAAAAGTATGCTCCTTCAAGTCATTATGTATACCATAATTATTGAGGGCATTGGATCGGTTTTGCTCTTTTTATTATGGGATATGAAAGCACCTTTTTACGACGATTTCGGAGAAATGTTATTTCAATCTGTTTTTCACAGTATCTCAGCCTTTTGTAATGCCGGCTTTTCCTTATTCAGTCAGGGGCTTTATCAGGACTTTGTACGTGAAGGCTATTTTCTTCATTTGGTAATTGCAGCCATCATCTTTTTTGGAGGTTTAGGCTTTCCGGCTTTGCGTGATATTTTTTCGATACGAAATATTCGTATCCGCATGATATCTCCTTGGAAAAACTGGAAACTCTCAACCCGAATTGCCTTATATGCCAGCATTATCCTCATTGGCCTGGGGACGCTTTTTTTCATTTGGCTTGAGGCAGATGGCAGCCTGTTGGGCAAAAGCGGTGTAGGCTTGTGGGCTACAGCCTTGTTTCAGTCAGTAACCACCCGAACGGCCGGCTTTAATACGGTCGATATAAGTGCATTGGGCACCCCTATGGTCATCTTCTTCATTTTTCTGATGTTCATTGGCGCATCGTCAGGATCAACAGGTGGCGGCATCAAAACATCTACTTTTGTCTTGATATTTTTAGCCGTAATTACCACTATCCGAGGCAAAAAAAATCTGGAATTGGGCGGTCGATCAATTTCCTTTGATTTGCTCAATAAAGCATTTACCGTTTTTATATTTTCGGCTACTTACATTCTCATAGGCACATTCTGCCTCTCGATTTTCGAGCCCAATATTCCGGTGCTTGATTTGGTATTTGAAGAAGTATCGGCCTTTTGTACAGTAGGGTTAAGTCGTGGTATTACTGCCGACCTCTCTACACCAAGCAAAATCATACTGATTATTTCCATGTACATCGGCAGAATTGGAACACTTACCCTGGCTTTTGCCCTGGCCTCACGCGTGGATACGACAAACTACCGCTATCCCAAGGCCCACATTCTGGTAGGTTAAGCCGCACGTATGGCATCTACCGGATTCATACGCGACGCACGTATTGCCGGTAATATGCCAGCTAAAATCCCAATAATTACCGAGACAAAAATGCCCAGCCAGAAGTTGGCTGCTGACAAAAAAACAGGAAAATCGAGAGCTTCGGCAGCAATAACTGTCATCAGATAAACCAGTAGTAAACCGAATAAGCCTCCCAACAAACTAAGCACAACAGCTTCGATCAGAAACTGAAAGAGTATAAAGTAGTTTTTAGCGCCCAAGGCCTTTTGGATACCAATTTGACTGGTTCTTTCATAAACCGATACAAACATGATGTTGGCAATACCAAAACCACCAACAAGTATAGAAAATCCACCTATAATCCAGCCAATCACCCCAATTACGCCGAACAAAGCACTTAACTGATTGGCCAATAAACTGATTTGATTCAACGCAAAATTCTCCTCCTGAGCAGGTTTTAATTTACGAATGGCCCGAAGAGTACCCCGAATATCGTCCTTGAGCTCATTTACGGCTATGCCTTCTTTGCCCTTAACCAGAATGAGCGGATACATATCGCGAAAATCAGCACCACGGGTTTTTCGAACCAGATTAATGGGTACCATTAAGGCATCGTCGAGTGAGGTGTTGATTGAGTTGTTTCCTTCGGCTTTAAATGTCCCCAACACTTTCACCCTTTGGTCAAAAACTATCATTTCACGACCTATGGGATCCAGCCCCATAAAAAGCTCATCGGCTATCGTTTTACCAATGATAATGACACGTGAGCCCAAATGCGACTCCGCCGGACTAAAATACCGACCCCTATCAATTTCAAAATCTCGCACCTGGTCATAATCATGACTAACAGCCATCACATTTGGGTTGGTAAGGCTGTTTTTCTCGTATTTAGCCAACTTACCATTAAAAGTTGTCATAATCGTTACAGCCGCTGCTGTCTCTGTACGCTGCTGCAGTTGTTCGTATTCCTTGTAGGTAGGTACAGGTCTAACAACATACTTCCACCAGGGATAATCACTGCCGAAAGTCCAGGGAAATTTTTCGATGTAAATGACCTCGTTCCCGAGATTTGCCAAAGAATTTTTGATTTGGGCTTCCCAACTGTCGACAAATGCGAAAACAGAAATGACCGCAAATATGCCGATGGTAATTCCCAGAAGCGACAAAAATGTACGCAACTTATTTGCCCAGAGGGCCAGAAAAGCAAAAATTACACCTTCGCGAAGCAGTCTTAGCAGCATGATGTCAACAAAAATACAGGATGGCAGCACAAAATGATGTAGCAGATTGCTTTTCTTATCAATACATTATATATCGTATCTTCGCGCCTTGAAATCATAATGACCGCATGAAGTTATCGGAATTTAAATTTGACCTGCCAGCCAGTCTGATTGCACAATATCCAACTCCCAACCGCGACGATTCACGTTTAATGGTGCTGAATCGTAAGGACGGCTCGATAGAACACAAACAATTCCGCGATATCCTGAGCTATTTTGGCGATGGAGATGTAATGATCTTCAACAATACCCGCGTATTTTCAGCCCGCATGTATGGCAACAAGGAAAAAACCGGCGCAAAAATTGAAGTTTTTTTACTCCGCGAACTAAATAAAACCATGCGTCTGTGGGACGTTTTGGTTGACCCTGCGCGTAAAATACGCGTAGGCAACAAATTGTATTTCGGTGAAAACGACGCACTCGTGGCTGAAGTAATCGACAATACCACTTCACGTGGCCGTACCATTCGCTTTTTGTTTGACGGCACCGACGAGGAGTTGACCGCTGTTCTCGAGTCGTTAGGCGAAACACCAATTCCCAAATTGCTCGGTCGTGAGGTAGAGGATGATGATAAAGAGCGTTTTCAAACCATCTACGCCAGACACACCGGTGCAGTAGCCGCACCCTCAGCTGGATTACACTTCAGTCGTGAACTAATGAAACGGCTTGAAATAAACGGTGTGAACTTTGCTGATGTGACTTTACACATTGGCTTGGGCGCCTTCCGGTCGGTAGAAGTGGAGGACCTGACCAAACATAAGTCTGAATCTGAGAATTTCATTGTTTCGGAGGAGGCTTGTAATATTGTCAATACCGCCATCGATGCCAAAAAACGCATCTGTGCCATAGGTACCACCACCATGCGTGCCATTGAATCATCGGTAGCAGCCAGTGGTCACATGAAGCCGGTTGAAGGTTGGACAGATAAATTCATCTTTCCCCCTTACGATTTCAGCATTGCCAACAGCATGATTACCAATTTCCACCTGCCCGAATCTACACTTCTCATGATGGCAGCTGCTTTTGCGGGCTACGATAATCTGATGAAGGCCTATGAAGTGGCACAAAAGGAGAAATACAGATTTTTCACGTATGGCGATGCCATGTTAATCATCTAAACTTAATTACCCGCTACCAAGCGGGTTTTTTTATACCATGACTTCCGAACTTCTCATCGCCCTGTTGACCCTCACTTTCCTGGAGATAGTTTTGGGTATCGATAACATCATTTTCATCTCTATAGTCACCAATAAGCTTCCGGTTGAACAGCAGCCCAGGGCACGTTTTATAGGTCTGAGTCTGGCCATGATTTTTCGGATTATCCTGTTGCTTGGCATAAGCTGGCTCATAGGACTAACCAAAACCGTGTTTTCAATCATTGATTTAGACTTCAGCTGGCGAGATATTATCCTGCTTGGTGGCGGCCTCTTCTTGCTGGCCAAAAGCACCATGGAAATTCACCACAAAGTAGAGGGTGTCGAAAACAGGCCGGGTGTGGATCAAAAAGGACCTGTGAAATCCATGGCTTCCATACTTTTTCAGATTGTATTACTCGACCTGGTCTTCTCGTTCGACTCCATCTTAACTGCAGTTGGCTTAACAGATAATTTACCCGTTATGATTGCGGCTGTAATCATCTCGATAGTTGTAATGATGGTGTTTGCCGGTAAAATCAGTGCTTTCATCAATAAACATCCCAGTTTACAGATTCTGGCACTTTCCTTCCTGATATTGATTGGTTTTATGCTGTCGGTAGAAGCTTTCGACCAACATGTCCCTAAAGGTTATATCTATTTCGCCGTTTTCTTCTCTATGATGGTAGAAATGATCAACCTACGATTTCAAAAGAAACAGAAGAAGTTTTGAAAGGAGCTTAATTCATAAACGAAAACGGCTGCCTGTGGGCAGCCGTTTTATTTAATATTCGTCTTCATTAAAGAAGAAGTCGTCTTTCGTCGGATAATCCGGCCAGATTTCTTCGATCGTTTCATACGGTTCACCGTCGTCCTCCAATTCTTGCAGGTTTTCTATAACCTCCAACGGAGCACCCGAGCGGATGGCGTAGTCGATGAGTTCTTCTTTGGTGGCCGGCCACGGTGCGTCTTCGAGATGAGAGGCAAGTTCAAGTGTCCAGTACATATTTTTGTTCCTTTTAATTTTCGCAAATATAGATTTTAAGCAATAGGTTGGGACGTTTATGAGCAATAGCTTTAATTTAATTTTGCACAATGCCGTGCAAAAGCAAATCTCACCTCCCTAACCCCTTGGTAACCACTTGATTTCTTCATCTCCCGCATCCAAACAAAACTTCCGAGAAAGGGTAAAAAGATAGTCCGATAAGCGGTTTAAGTATTCAATTATCCGACTTTCAACCGGTGCTTGCTGCTGTAAGGACACTACCAAACGTTCTGCACGTCGACAGACCGTGCGAGCGAGGTGGCCAAACGCCGCCTGCTGGTTGCCCCCGGGTAAGACGAAAGCCTTCAGCTCTGGCAACGTTTCATGCATAAAATCCATCTCCCTTTCCAACAGTTGAATGTCTCCCTCTGTGAGATCGGGCAATTGCATACGTGATTTTACAGGATCAGCAGCCAGGTGTGAGCCAATCACAAATAGTCGGTCTTGCACCTGAGCCAAAAGCTGCTGTTCACGGGCATCGAGTTTTCCGGCTCGCAACAGCCCTATCCATGAATTGAGCTCATCTATGGTTCCATAAGCATCGATACGCAAATCGGCCTTCGACACCCGTGTGCCGCCGATGAGGCCCGTTTCGCCTTTATCGCCGGTTTTGGTGTAAATTTTCATAAACTCAAGCTTGAGGTTGACGGACAGACACAATCTGGTCATTGGCATCATCGGTCTCTACCAAACCATCGCGCAGCCTGACAATACGGTGCGCATGCCGGGCGATATCCTCTTCGTGGGTAACCAGAATGATGGTATTGCCTTGCTCCTGAATTTCTTCGAACAAGGCCATAATCTCATAAGAAGTTTTGGTATCCAGATTACCGGTAGGCTCGTCTGCGAGTATGATAGATGGGCGATTAACCAATGCTCGGGCAACTGCCACACGTTGGCGCTGACCACCGGAAAGTTCATTGGGTTTGTGACTCATACGACTTTCCAGGCCTACCGATTTAAGTACTTCAGACGCCCTTTGTAAACGTTCTTCTTTGCTGAAACCTGCATATACCAGAGGCAACGCTACATTTTCAAGCGCGCTGGCTCGTGGAAGCAGGTTAAAAGTCTGGAATACAAAGCCGATCTCTTTGTTCCGGATTTCGGCCAGGGCGTTATCGTCCATCCGACTGACATCGGTTTGGTTTAGAATGTATTGCCCTTTGCTTGGCGTATCCAAGCAGCCGATGATATTCATGAGGGTTGATTTGCCGGAACCGGAAGGCCCCATCAGGGCTACATATTCGTTTTTGAATATCTGCAGCGAGATAGCCTTGATGGCATGGATCTCCTCCAAACCCATTACATAACGTTTCCCAATGTCTTCGAGTCGGATGATTTCCTGCATGTCGCTTATTTTTCGATGACCTTTGGAACGCGAAAAAAGTCGCTGTCGCGTTTAGGCGCATTTTTAAGCGCGGCCTCATGATCGATATCCTGTATAACCTCGTCTTTGCGCAGCACATTGGTTTGTTCATTCATATAGATCAACGGTTCAACTGCCGCGATATCCAGCTCATTCAGCTTTTCGGCAAAGGCCAGGAATCGATTCATATCATTAAGCATTGCCGCTTTGGTGGCATCGTCAAATTCAAGCCTGGCCAGGTGAGCAAGGCGGTCAACGGTGTTCAGATCTAACTCCATGGTAGTTGGCTAAGGTTTTTTCAATGACTTCAAATGTTGCCTGACGCAATAATTTTTCAGCATTTTCAATTCCCTGAACTGGCCAGATGGGGGCATGTACCACCACCCTGCATCGACCGGGGAAAAGGCCTATTCGATCTGCGTCGGGTAAAATCAGTCGACTGTCGATCAAAGATACCGGAACAATGGGAATATTGTGTTCGACCGCCAGCTTAAAGGCACCTGATTTAAATGGTTTTAACACAGCCGGCCCACGTATTATTCCTCCTTCCGGAAAAATAGCAATGCTTTGCCCTGCTTTTAATTTGTTTGAGGCACGGAGATAAGCCAAGTGCGCCTGCCGGCGGTTAATCCGATCGACGGCCACATCAATGGTATTAAAAAAACGGCGAAAAAGTGGAATTTTCGTTAATTCATCCTTGGCCATATAGCCAAAGAAGTTAGGAAAGGCAACGGCTAATAAGGGTATGTCGATGTAAGAATCGTGATTGGCACAACAAACGTAAGCCTGGTCAGGCGAGAGTTCCGCTTGATTATCAACCACAACTTTAACACCTATGCAGGCGAACAAAAAACGAGCCCACCCCTTTCGTAGTTGATGCGCCAGCGGATAAAAGCGCGGGTGCAGTAAAAGCACAAAATAGAGGGGAAATTGAAGTAAAAAGCTCAACACAAATAAAACCAAAAACCAAAAGGCGAGTAAGCGACTGATACTGTTTGGTTTCGTTCTCATTCGGCCACAAAACTACAATTTATGTCGGTTTTCCCATGGATTAGCATGTATATGCAGCACCATTTCAGCCTGAGATTTCGTATTTTGCGACCCATGGAAATTGTAGTGAGTGGTATCCGTTCGACGGGTAATCTGCATTTGGGAAATTATTTTGGTGCTGTTCAGAACTTCATCCGCATGCAACATGAGCAGCAATGCTATTTTTTTATTGCTGATTATCATGCACTCACCACCCATCCCAACCCTGCTCACTTGCGCAGCAGTGCGCGCAGCGTATTGGTAGAGTACCTCGCCTGCGGCATTAATCCAGAAGTTTCGACCGTTTACCTGCAAAGCGACCTGAAAGAAATCCCGGAACTCTATATGCTGCTGAATATGCATGCCTATGTGGGTGAGTTGGAAAAAGTCCCCACTTTTAAGGATAAAGTCCGCAAACAACCGAACAACGTCAATGCCGGCCTGCTTACTTACCCTGTACTCATGGCTGCAGATGTGATGATTCACAAGGCCACCAAGGTACCGGTTGGCAAAGACCAGGAGCAGCACCTTGAGATGGCCCGCAATTTTGCCAACCGCTTCAATCATTTTTATGGGTTCGAGTATTTTCCGGAGCCCTATCCTTTCAATTTTGGTCAGCAGCTTGTTAAAGTTCCCGGCCTCGATGGTTCGGGTAAAATGGGCAAAAGTGAAGGTGCTGCCAATGCCATCTACCTGCGTGAAGAAGAAACGGCTTTGCGTAAAAAGGTGATGCGGGCGGTAACCGATAGTGGGCCATCGGCACCGAACAGCGAAGTGACCGAAGCGGTAGGCAATTTATTCACTTTATTATCGCTGGTAAGTTCGCCTCAAATTGTGGATCAATTTAAATCTGCTTATGCAGATTGCAGCATACGTTATGGCGACCTGAAAAAACAGTTAGCCGACGATATGGCAGATTTTGTAGCCCCCATCCGAGAACGCATACTTGAGATTGAAGCCAATGAGGCGCTCATCAACCGCACCCTTGATGAAGGTGCCGAAAAAGCACGCGTAAGTGCTTCCAAAACCCTGCGGGAAGTCAGGGAAATCATGGGATTCAAAGCAAACTAAATGGGCAAACACATCGCCATCGCCGGAAATATCGGTTCGGGCAAAACTACCTTAACCACCTTACTGGCCAAACATTACAATTGGGAAGCCCATTTTGAGGATGTAGATAATAATCCTTACCTCAACGACTTCTACAACGACATGCAACGCTGGAGTTTTAATCTCCAGATCTTTTTTCTGAACTCTCGTTTCCGGCAGTTACAGGATATCCGTTCACAAGAAAAAACCGTTATTCAGGATCGCACAATCTACGAAGACGCCAATATTTTCGCGCCCAATCTACATAGTATGGGCTTAATGACTGGTCGTGATTTCGAGAATTACAAAAGCCTGTTTGATGCTGTTAGCAAAATGATTGGTGCACCCGATTTACTCATTTATCTCCGTGCATCAGTGCCTACTTTGGTTAAACAAATTCAACGTCGCGGCAGAGATTACGAAGACAGTATTCGACTCGATTATCTCCGTCGGCTTAACGAACGCTACGAAGCCTGGATTGACACCTACACCGAAGGTAAGCTGCTGGTTATAGATGTAGACAACATCAATTTTGCAGATAAACCCGAGGATTTGGGCAATATCATCAATAAAATAGAAGCAGAGTTTAACGGTTTATTCTGATGAAAAAGGGCTTTAAACGGCTTGGCTGGTGGTTAGCAGCCAGTTTAGCGGCCTTGGTGTTTTTGCCTCAACTCATGCATCCCGGTTTGTATGTAGATGGTTTACTATATGCTGCCATTAGCCGGAACCTCGCTTCAGGCATGGGAACCATGTGGTCGCCTTATTTCGCGGAGGTACTTTTTCCAGCCTTTTATGAGCATCCACCACTCGCCTTTTGGCTACAAAGCCTGAGTTATCTCATTTTAGGCGATCATTGGTGGGTCGATAAATTATACGGCATCGTTTTGTTAGCCGGATGTTTGTTATTGATTGGACGAATAGCCTATCGTGGTTTGGGTGTGCACTGGATACCGGCAGTTGGTTTTCTATTTTTGCCACTGGTATGGTGGAGTTTTGGCAACAATATGCTGGAGAATACGGTCAGTTTTTTTGTATTGCTTAGCGTTTGGGGACAATATCAATGGACACGCACTTCAAAAAATTACTGGCTTATACTTGCCGGAGTAGCCCTGCTGGCCGGATTTTTAGCTAAAGGACCAGTTGCCTTATTTCCGTTAGTCTGGTTGCCACTCGACCGTTTTTTTCTAGCCAAAAAGGATATGCGTCATGGCTGGATTGGCCTGTTTTGGGTAGGCGGTGTATTCTTAACAGGTTTTCTGCTACTAATGATTTACACCCCATCGCGTGAAGGGATTTTGCAGTATCTCGATCAACAGGTTTGGTCGAGTTTAAGTGGAAAGCGTAGCGATGGTTCACGTATTCAAATCGCGATTCGGCTCGTAGAAAACTTGATTCCTCTGCTATTACTTTATATTTTAGGCATTTGGCTGAATCGCTCACCAGAGCAAAAAGACAATCTTCGTTATAGTTTGCGTTGGATACTGTTTGCCCTATGCGGCACCTTACCCATCTTCATTAGCAGCAAAATCAACATCCATTATTTTATTCCTGCCCTACCCTTTTATGCGCTGGCGCTGGCCCCTCTTTTCCGGAACAGCATGTTTGAGTACCTACAATACACTTTTCATTTGCGTCGTTTTCGTTACGGTGGTTGGCTATTGGTCGTGATCATCTGGCTTTTCGCTTTAATTCTCACCTTCAATCAAACAGGTAAACCAAAACGAGATATAACCACCTTGGCTGATTTAGAACTTATTGCTGAAGAAGCCGGCACTGATACCAAAATCGGACTAACTACTGAGCTTTACCAAGTATGGTCGTTGCACGCCAATGCCCAGCGTTTTCATCAGCTCAGCCTGGCCATGGACAGTACTTTGCCCTATGTAATTTCTACCCGGTCGGTGCTGGAAGGCCATCATTTGCTCACGCCCGCCAACCAGGAATTTTTTCTGCATATCAAAGCTGCTGAACAGAATTGATACACACTTCCATTTTTCTTAATACTTTCGTAATTCTAAAATCGAATCCATGAAATTGATGAACAAAAGTTTGATGGTTGTTTTAATGGGTATGCTCGTATTTGCTGCCTGTAAAAAAGACAATCCTACACCTACCGACCCGAACAATCCTGGCGGTAGTGGCAACAACCCGCCTGCGCCTACCAATACGCAGTTGATATCTGCCAAACCTTGGAAACTATCTTCTTCACGCTTGATTGAACAAGGACAGACCGACACGACCAACGTAACCATCGTGGGTTCTGCCGACTGGCGTTTCACCTTTGCTGCCAACGGAACCGGTACTATTGTTGGTACATTCCTGAACAGTGGTGAAATGAGTTGGGCGTTTGCTGCTAACGAAACTCGTGTTGACATCACCAAAACCGGCTCATCGGCAGTGAGCTATAACTACACGCCGACTTCACTCACCCGTACTATCCCGAATGTTACCCTTACCTTGTTGGATGCAGGTGGTAACCCGGTGGGACAAGTAACAGGTACAGTGCTTGAAGCTTGGGAAAAAATGCCGTAAAAAAGCTCAATTATTAATTATTAAGCCCGTCAGTAAAAACTGACGGGCTTTTTTTTGAACGTTAGTCAAGCTTGTCTGTTCTTTTTTAAAACGACTGTCATGAAAAAAAATCTCAATGCCATAGGACTGGATAAATCAGAAGTCAAATTGCTTGCTGATAAACTCAACACTCTCCTTGCCAACTATCAGGTGTTTTACCTAAATACCCGTGGTTATCACTGGAATATTCAAGGCGAGAAGTTTTTTGAACTTCACCTTAAATTCGAAGAGCTATACACCAACTTTCAGCTGAAGATTGACGAAATCGCCGAACGCATTCTTACCTTGGGGAAAACACCTTTTCACAGTTTCGATGACTTCCTGAAAAACGCTAGTATTCAACCCCAAAAAAATGTAAATCAAGGGCGCGAA
This sequence comes from Bacteroidota bacterium, assembly GCA_036787895.1. Taxonomy (GTDB): domain Bacteria; phylum Bacteroidota; class Bacteroidia; order UBA7662; family UBA7662; genus UBA7662. The sequence goes on from DAIQOK010000011.1 coordinate 22,452, forward strand.
GCCATGGAACAAATCCTCGCAGCTTTGCAACAGTTGCTAATTCTACAACGCGAAATATTGTTGCTCTCAGCAAAAGCTAACGACGAAGGAACCAATGCCCTAATGAGCGACTATATTCGTGAACAAGAGAAACTGGTTTGGATGTTTGGCGCATTTTTGAAAAACTAACGGGTCTGTCGGCGGATGACTATACCAATATCACCGCCAAATTCCCTTTTTCTGCCAAAAAGCACCCAGGGTTGTGCATATACCCCCAATACACCAAATTGGTATTGATATCGACCTCCGATTCTAACAAATACTGAGCTGACAGCCATTTGTTCACTCTCGAGGAGCATATTTTGAAACGTCATATTCTTCAAATAGGTAGCCATTCCCACTGAGGTATTTACGTAGAGATTATGATCGGCATATTCGTCTAAAACCCGGTAATCAGCTCCAATATAGCTACTCCAACCGCTGACGTAGGCGTTTGTCTCTGTTGGTATCATATTCATAAAGTCGGTCCAATTATTGACAAATCGATAGCCGACTAACAAACCAATCGGTTTATCCCAGCTCATGCTCGATTCCATATGGATACCGTTCGGGAGCAAGGTACTTAAGCCGTATCCTACATACAAATCTACCTGACGAGGTATAAGTGAATTTTGAGCCTGGCTCTTTGTTCCTACAAACAGCAGTACAAAGACGAATAAATACTGTTTCATAACTATAAGTTTAGAGCAGCAAGCTCGATACTTACTTTTTATGTTTTGAATCGTTTTTTCCTTTGTTCTCGTCAACTTTTTACAAAAAAAAGCCCTGTAACCGGAAAGTTACAGGGCTTTAGCTTTTAGCAAGAAAAAAGCTAGTTGGTTGTGGCCGAGGATTTATTGCCTGAACTTCCTGCTGAAGTAGCATTCATCTCTTCTGTTTTAGGCTCAGCAGTTTCTGCTTCGGCATCTTGCATGTCCTGCATTTCAGTAGCTGCTTCTTCGCTTTCCATGAGCTCAATTTGGGCTGCATTGTCTGCTGGTGCAGTGTTCATACCGGTCACATCCGAAATCAATGGCGCAATAACAAGGGCAACAACCGAAATCAATTTCAAAAGAATATTCAATGACGGGCCAGAAGTGTCTTTGAATGGGTCACCTACGGTGTCACCCACTACCGCAGCCTTATGAGGCTCTGATTTTTTGTAGTAAGTCTGGCCATTGATGTCGACACCTTCTTCAAACATCTTTTTGGCATTGTCCCAAGCACCACCGGCATTAGATTGGAATATGGCCATCAATACACCCGAAACAGTGACACCGGCTAAAAGACCGCCCAATGCCTCTGCGCCAAATACAAAACCGACAACTACCGGCGAAATCACCGCCAATAAGCCGGGAAGTACCATCTCACGAATAGCTGCCTTGGTCGAAATTTCAACGCATTTACCATATTCTGCCACACCATCCGCTTCGTCGAAAGTCTTTTTATCTTCCGCACTCCAACTGCTCATTTCGGCATCGCCGTTTTTCTTCATCACTGCTAACGCTTTAGTCAGGGCCGGAATGGTAGTAAACTGGCGACGAACTTCTTCGATCATAGCCATAGCTGCACGACCCACAGCACCCATAGCCATGGCCGAGAAAACGAAAGGAAGCATTCCGCCAACAAACAAGCAAGCAATTACATCCGCCTTAGAAATATCAATGGTTCCGATTTTCGCTGATGTCATAAAGGCGCCGAAAAGTGCTAAGGCAGTAAGCGCCGCTGAAGCAATAGCAAAACCCTTACCAATCGCCGCGGTGGTATTTCCCACAGCGTCCAGTTTATCGGTGCGTTTACGAACTTCTTTGGGCAGGTCGCTCATTTCAGCAATTCCGCCGGCATTATCCGAAATCGGACCGTATGCATCTACAGCCAACTGAATACCGGTATTGGCCAACATACCAACCGCGGCGATGGCAATACCATAAAGACCACCAAAATGAAAAGCCCCAATTATGGAAGCTGCAATCAAAAGAATTGGAATGGCGGTCGACATCATACCTACACCTAAACCGGCGATGATATTGGTGGCAGCACCCGTTGAGGATTGTTTTACAATCGACATAACTGGTTTTTTACCGGTACCTGTGTAATATTCAGTAATTAAACCAACCAGCAGTCCTGCAACCAAACCAATAATGGTGGCCATAAATACGCCATTGGCTGTCATAGTACGTTCAACACCATATAATACGTCCTGGAATACCCACTCCGCAGGCAACATCCAGTGAATAATAAAGTAGGAGGCAACGATCATCAGGCCTGAAGAAACAAACTCTCCCAAATTGAGTGCTTTTTGTGGATCACCGCCTTCTTTAACACGCACGAAAAAAGTACCGGCTATCGACATAATAATACCGGTGGCCGCCAATACCAGCGGCAACAATACGCCACCCAGACCATTGAAATTATCGCCAAAACCAGGTGCCATAAAAGCAGCACCCAGTACCATTGTACCAATTATAGAGCCCACATAAGATTCGAAAAGATCGGCACCCATACCGGCTACATCGCCTACGTTATCACCTACGTTATCGGCAATAGTGGCTGGATTCAGCGGGTGGTCTTCAGGAATACCGGCTTCAACTTTACCTACCAGGTCAGCACCCACATCGGCAGCTTTGGTGTAGATACCGCCACCTACACGTGCAAATAAGGCGATAGAAGAGGCACCAAATGAAAAGCCAGTGATAATGGTAATAACCTGATTCAGGTTTTGGGCTGTATCTACACCAAACATGCTGCTGTAGATTAAAAAGAGGCTACCGAGACCGATTACACCCAGTCCAACAACACCCATACCCATGACTGAACCACCCGCAAAAGCAATTTCGAGGGCTTTGCCCAGGCTGTTACGGGCAGCATTGGCCGTGCGAACATTGGCTTTGGTGGCTACTTTCATACCAATGTAACCTGCTAAACCCGAACACAATGCACCAATGATAAAGGAAAGACCTACCAGCGGTGAAGAATTTTCATTGTTGGCCGATACAGCCAACAAAACGGCAACAGTAATTACAAAAATGGAAAGAATTCGGTACTCAGCTTTGAGGAAAGCCATAGCTCCTTCGGCAATGTGACCGGCAATTTTTTTCATTTTATCGGTGCCGGCATCTTGTTTGGCCACCCAGCTGGATTTCCAAAAGGTGTAAAGCAAACCAACCGCACCAATCACGGGAATCAGGTAAAAGATTGAATTCATCAGATTTTAGGTTTTTTTGAGAATGAACAAATATAGAGTAAGGACTCAGATTTTAACCAATAGAGTATTTCATTGGCTAATCTAAACGCTTTTAATCAGATATACGGGCAAAATTCTGCGTAACCAGGGTTTGTGGCAGTGTTTTAAATTTAAAAGGTTCGTCATCGAAAGCACTTCCACATCCCAAGTGAGTAAATTCTTTACTCATTATATTGGCTTTGTGATCGGGAGACGTCATCCATAGTTTCACCAAAGCCCTGCCAAACTCACCATAGGTCAATAAACGCAGGGGTTTGCCATTCAAATTGAGAAAAGTGTAAGTGCCATCCGGGTTTTTGACGGCGTCATATCTTTCTTCAGGCCGCAATTTGTAGGCGGGCATTTCAATAATATTTTCACCAAAAGCCGTAAAATCCTCCCCGCCTTTGTTCTTAATACGTTGAGCTGGTTCACGGTTTTCTTTGTCGCCCTTGTTAATATGGCTAAAAAAGCGCTTGTCGCGCATTTCTGTCGAATGAAAAAGCGCTGCTTCCCGCAGTACGGTATGATGGCTGTAAGCTGGCAACTTACGCTTCAATCTTTGTTCGTTCGAAGCAAAAAATACAGCCATATCCAAAAGAGCAATGTCAGGTTTTTCGATATCAATGATTTGCTGGGCGGCAGCTGTGTTAAAAAAACTATCGACCGAAAGTGTGTTGTACCAGTCCGGGTCGGCAGTTTCAGTTTGCGCAACAACTACCCAGGGCAACAGGAGTAAAAATCCAAAAAGTAATTTCATAGTTCAGCTGAATGACCAAAGATAAAAATTGTTGGGTATCGTCTTAGCAATCCGGAAAAAGCTTGTCGGGGTTTAATATTCCCTTAGGGTCAAAAACAGCCTTGATGCCTTTCATCAGCTGAAAATGAACAGGCTCAAAAAGAATATCCATATACTCCTTTTGCACCAGACCTATACCATGTTCGCCGGAAATGGTACCGCCAAGCGATTTCACGACTTCAAACAATTCGCGGATGCCTTGTTTAACCGTATGTTGCCAGGCTGTATCGTCCAATTCGCCCCGGATGATGTTCACATGCACATTGCCGTCGCCTGCGTGACCATAACAAACCGACTGAAAACCATACTTTTTGCCAATAGCCTTTATCGCGTTAATCAAAACAGGCAATTCAGCACGTGGCACTACTGTATCTTCCTCCTTATAAATCGAATTGGCTTTTACCGCATGTGCCACATTTCGCCGCAGTTTCCAGAGCTGCTCTTTCTGATGGCTGGCCTCGGCCAATATGACTTCACCGGCATTAAACGATTCCATAATGGTAAAAATCTGCTCAGCTTCGGCATAAAGCTGATCACTATAATTGCCATCCAACGCTATTAAAAGGTGGGCTTGTACGTCTTCAGGCAGCGATAAAGCTTGTCCAAGGTATTTGGCCGACCATGCTATAGCATCGCGCTCCATAAATTCCATGGCTGAAGGGATAATTCCTGCCCGAAACACCGCCGAAACGGCTGCACAGGCATTTTCGAGTGAACTAAATGGCACCAACAGTAATAAATCCTGCTGCGGATGCGGTAGAAGCCGAAACACCACTTTAGTAATCACGCCAAGTGTACCTTCGCTGCCAACAACCAATTGGGTCAGATTATAACCGGTCGCATTTTTAAGCACATTGGCGCCAGTCCAAATCAACTCGCCTGTAGGCAATGCCAGTTGCAGATTGAGCACATAATCTTTGGTCGTGCCGTATTTGACTGCACGCGGTCCACCCGCCGATTCGGCCAGGTTGCCTCCCAAAAAACAAGAACCTTTACTCGATGGATCAGGAGGATAATACAAACCTTCGGCTTTCACCGCATTTTGAAACACTTCGGTAACTACCCCAGGCTCAACTGTTGCTTGAAGGTTGCGCGTATCGATAGCCAGTATGCGATTCAAACGAGCAGTCGACAATACCACGCCTCCTCTTACCGGCAAGGCACCACCACTTAATCCGGTACCTGCCCCACGGGTGGTAACCGGTAATTGATGTTCGTTACAAATGCGTAAAACTGCCGCTACTTCCTCGGCTGTGCCTGGAAATACCACCACCTCCGGCAAGTGAACCAGGTCTTCTGTTTCATCTTTACCATGGCTTTCAAGCACTTCTGCGGCTTGCGAAAGGTGAGCCTCACCCACACATTGACGGAGGAGGTCGAGTTGTTCGGAATTGAGCTGGGTCTGGGTCATAAGTTTGGAGCGATAAATTTAAGGAAAGCGCTTGCATAGCGTGCGCTTCTTTTGAAGTGAACTTATTTTGGGCTATTTTAGCAGCCGTTTTGAACCGTAAATGAAGCTGTAATGGCAGAAGTAATCAGGATGCCGAAGATGAGCGACACCATGACCGAAGGGGTGATCGCTGCATGGCACAAAAAGGTAGGCGATCAGGTGAAATCAGGCGATATTCTTGCCGATGTGGAAACCGATAAAGCCACCATGGAATTGGAAAATTTTGAAAATGGCGTTCTCCTATACATAGGTGTCGAAAACGGCGCCTCTGTTCCGGTAAATGCTATCATAGCAATCGTCGGTAAGGCTGGCGAAGATTATAAAAGTCTGCTCGATGGCCCGGCACCAGCTCCGACGCCGGCTGAAAATCCAGCGTCTACCGAAAAAAGCAGTCCTGCTCCGGTTCAAGCGGCCGTTAGTGCACCGGCGCCGACAGCTATTGCCACCGGCGATGACCGTTTAAAAGCATCTCCCCTCGCCCGAAAGATGGCAGAAGAAAAAGGTATCGACCTCAGCCAACTCCAAGGCAGTGGCGACAATGGCCGCATTGTAAAACGCGACATTGAAAATGCACCTGCTGCCAGCACCGCCTCAGCTCCGGCTTTTGCCGCTACGGTTGGGCAGGAGGCATATACTGAAGTAGCCGTTTCCCAGATGCGCAAAACCATTGCCCGCCGACTGGCTGAGAGCAAGTTTTCTGCACCTCACTTCTACCTCACTATCGATATCGATATGGAAGCCGCTATGGCTGCACGCACAGAAATTAATGCCGTTGCCAGTGCCAAGGTATCTTTCAACGATATGGTCATCAAAGCTTCGGCCATGGCCTTACGCAAACATCCTAAAGTGAACTCCAGTTGGTTGGGTGATAAAATCCGCTTCAACCAACACGTACACATTGGTGTCGCGATGGCAGTTGAAGAAGGCCTATTGGTGCCTGTAGTTCGTTTTGCCGACAACAAGCCCCTCTCCCAAATTGCAGGAGAAGTGAAAGTTTATGCAGGCAAAGCCAAGGAGAAAAAGTTACAGCCAAGCGACTGGGAAGGCAATACATTTACCATCTCCAACCTTGGAATGTTTGGCATTGAAGAGTTTACCGCCATCATCAACCCACCCGACGCATGTATTCTGGCCGTGGGCGCCATTCGCGAAACACCGGTAGTGAAAAATGGTCAGTTGGCTGTTGGCCACAGAATGAAGCTTACCCTCAGCTGCGATCACCGTGTGGTAGATGGCGCCAGTGGTGCCGAATTCCTGCAAACCCTCAAAAATTTGCTCGAAGCGCCAGTGCGCATGTTGGCCTGAAGCAGTACGGCAAAAAAAGCCCGTCATCGAAAGATAACGGGCTTTTTTATTGCCTGGATTTAGAATTAAACGTATTTAATCAGCGGGTTTTGCGGAATTTATCGCTCACCCCACCATCATAAACCAACATAATATCTGCAACAGTAGCATCCTGATTGAGTTGCTGGCGCAATTTGCCCTTTTCATCATAGATATAAGTTGATGGCACAAACATATCTCCGAAGTAACGGTAAAAGGCGGCATCCTTATCTAAGCCAAAGTAGAGATTTGGCTGACCCCACAATTTAGTCGACTTGACAAATTGCAGCGATTCCCCTTCGTCAAAGCGGGTTATCCAAACAAAATTAATGTCTTGCAGGTACTCAGCTTTATAGCCCAAATCCGTTGCCAGTTTCTGGCAGTGACTGCAATTTGGACTAAAATAAACCACCACAGTTTTATCGGCTTCAAGATCAGCTCTTTCGAGTTTACCCGGTGCTCCTAACTTCATAAAGCTGAAATCTGGCAATCGGCTGCCATCGCCAATTTGAAGCTTATCCGTTTTGAAAAATTGGGAATATAGCAGATAGCCCACCACAAAAATGGCCAGGATGGCGATAGCTGCTTTTAAAAATCTTTCCATACACTATTTAAAGAAGCTTTAAAATTAGCGTTTTTGAGCCAATTTATTGGCGTTTAGCTTTGTATTCCGAAAGCGAAAATGTTGACTGGTAATCGTTAACACCCCTTGATGTTGCTTAACACTTCTTAGGGGTTTTGGCCCTGATAGTCAGCACCAAAAGGCGAGTCATGGCTGAACTTTGAATCAAGCCAACGTTATCCCCATGAAAAAGTTAGTCCTTCTTTGCTGCATCATCAGCCTGAGCTGTAGTTTTTCGATTCAGGCCCATCCTTCCCTCCAGCTCCAGCACAGTATAAGTGAGCTAGTTCTCCAGCAGCTCTATATACCACCCAGATTAATTGATTCAGATAGCGTTATACTCGAAATTCACTTCAGCATAAACGACCAGGCGCAAATCGTAACCAGTCGGATTATTGGCGGCAACCCACTGCTTCGACGTTTTATTCATCACCAAATGATGACACTGCAAACCACCATCGATCTAAGTGCTGGCTGTAACCAACAGTTTATTTTGCCGCTCAAAATCAGAAAATAGTTACTGATGGATAAAATTATTGCCCAAAAAGGCAGAAAATGGTATGTCTGGCTCCTGTTCGTCCTGGCTGTTGCGGGTTTGACAGGCTTAGTCATGCTCAGTTTTTTTGCCAGCCAGCAAAAAACCATCAGCATTGCCGCCAGTCGGATTACCATTACCAAAGTAAGCTTTGGCGACTACCAAGACCAAATCCCCGTACTCGGACAGCTGGAACCTGTTCATACCCGCCTGCTCGATGCAGTGGTAGGTGGTTTAGTAGAAGAAAGATTTGCCGAACCCGGCGTTTTTGTGCAAGCGGGGCAACCTTTGTTGCGCTTAAGCAATACCAGTCTGCAACTCGACTTCATGCAGCGCGAAACTCAAATTGTGGAGCAGATGAATAATCTCCGAAACATCCGAATTACGCTCGAGCTGAATAAACGTCAACTCGAAGACCAGCTCCTCCAACTCGAAGCTGAACTAATACGGACAGAAAGACAATTCAAAATAGACAGTCGGCTTTTTAACGAAAAAGTGATACCAGCCATCGATTACGAAAACTCCCGCACCCAATATGAAATGCTCCTCCAGCGACGCAAGCTGCTGCAAGAAAGTCAGGCGAGAGAAAATGACTTCCGTAACAGTCAACTCCACCGCATCGATGCGGGTATTCAAATGATGGAACGCAATCTTTTGGCCATACGCCGAAACCTAGAACAACTCACCATACGAGCACCCATAAGCGGACAGCTCACCACTCTGGAAGCTGAAATTGGCCAAACTAAAACAGCTGGGCAGAATTTAGGGCGTATCGATAGGCTCGATTCTTTCAAAGTTCGTGCTCAGGTGGACGAACATTTTCTTACCCGCCTGAAAGCCGGACAACATGCCAGTTTTGAGCTGAATGGTCAGCATTATAAGCTGTTGGTCTTCCGGGTATTACCGCAGGTAAGTGACGGTCAGTTTGCAGTTGATTTAAGTTTTACCGATAAACTGCCCGCCGAAGCCCTTTTACGCGGTCAAACTTTGCAGTTACGCATTGTTTTGGGAGAAAAGAAAAAAACATTGTTGTTACCTGCCGGTGGTTTTTATAGCAGCTCAGGTGGGCAGTACGTTTATGTAGTCAACAAACAAAATGAAGCCCGTAAGCGTGCCGTGGTGCTTGGCCGACAAAATCCGCGCATGATTGAAGTTATTTCCGGTCTTGAGGCCGGAGAACAAGTCATTACATCCAGTTACGACGGCTTTGAACAGGCTGCCATCTTACGTATAACACAATAATCAACCTATTGAAAAGCGATATATGATTCATGTACATCAACTCAACAAAGTCTACCGCACCGACGAAGTAGAAACCACCGCCCTCAATCAGCTTAATTTCAACATTGAAGCCGGCGAATTTGTATCCATTATGGGGCCTTCGGGTTGTGGCAAATCCACCCTGCTGAATGTTCTGGGATTACTCGACACACCCACCAGCGGTCAATATTTTTTTAACGGACAGGAAGTTGGCTCACTCAACGAAAAAGCAAGGGCTACAACCCGTAAACGACATTTGGGCTTCGTTTTTCAGAGTTTTAACCTTATCGACGAGTTAAATGTTTACGAAAACATAGAGTTACCCTTGATTTACCTCGACGTTGCTGCAGCTGAACGAGCGGAGCGGGTACAGGAGTTGCTCGACCAGATGGGCTTGCTGCATCGTCGTAAACATTTCCCTCAGCAGTTGTCGGGTGGTCAGCAACAGCGTGTGGCCATTGCCCGTGCAGTGGTGAGTCACCCCCATCTCTTGCTCGCCGACGAGCCCACCGGTAATCTCGATACTAAACATGGTAAGGAAGTCATGGACTTGCTGAAAAAGCTGAATGAATCAGGTACCACCATTGTTATGGTTACCCACAACCCTGAAGATGCGGCTTATTCAAACCGAATCATCGGCATGTTGGATGGTGCCATTATCCATCAACCTTATTAGCCTTTCCCGATGAAACTACTGTCTAATTATCTGCTTTTTGCCTGGCGAAATCTGAAAAAACAAGGATTCTACAGCTTCATCAATCTGGCGGGACTGGCCAGTGCATTGGCTTGTGTACTTTTTATTGGTTTATACATTCAGCATGAAAGTTCTTACGATAATATGCATCGTCAAGCACGGCAAATGTATCGGCTAACGAACCAGCTTTCGCTCGACGGGCAGGGGGAGAACTCCTCTTCCTGTGTGCTGCCGGCAGCACAGGCAATAGTAGCAGACTACCCCCATCTCGTGAAATCGGCCGTGCGTTTTTTCAACTACCAGGATGCTGAACATACGCTCCGTTTTGAAGACCAGATGTATAATGAAAGCGGGGTATTTTTCACCGATTCCAACGTTTTCGAACAATTTGATTTTCCGCTCCTCAAAGGCGATAAAAACACCGTGTTACAACAACCCGGCAGTTTGGTACTTACCGAAAGCATTGCTCGCAAATATTTCGGTGCTGCCGATCCTATAGGTCAACGTATGAAATTCGATGGTGTACTTGAGTTGGAAGTCACCGGCATTATGGCTGATTTACCGGATAATGTCCACTTCAAAATCAACGCTTTATTACCCTTTTTCTACCAGGGTGGCTTTTACAAAAACATGCTTAACAACTGGGTTTGGAACCCCTGCTGGACTTATATCGTGCTTCAGCCCGGGGTTACTGCCGACGAATTCCTGTCTGAAATGCCAGCTTTTGTCCAGAAATATTATCCCGATCACCTCAAACCGCAAATTGTACATGAACTTCAGCCGCTACGCGATATCCACTTAAGTTCGAAACTAGATTATGAAATTGAGCCGAATGGCGACGGTGAATTATTGTATATACTCGCTGCCATAGGCTGCTTCATACTTTTGATAGCAGGCATAAATTTCACCAATCTGGCCACGGCACGGGCCATGTATCGCGCCAGAGAAGTCGGTTTGCGTAAGGTGTTGGGTGCCGACCGCCAGATGCTAATAGGTCAGTTTTTGTTAGAGTCGGCCTTACTTGGCTTATTGGCCAGTATGCTGGCCTTCTTATTGGCGTGTTTGTTGTTGCCGTACTTTAATGAGCTGGCAGGTAAAAGTTTCAATTTAGCCATACTTTATCAGCCCCAGGCCCTGGCAGCTTTGGTACTTACAGGATTATTCATGGGGCTTCTCGCAGGAACCTACCCTGCCTTTTATTTGTCATCATTTGCCCCAGCACTCGTACTCAAAGGGAAATTAACCCAAAAGGGCAAACACGGATGGATTCGCAAAGGATTGGTGGTGGCTCAATTTACAGTTTCAGTTGTGCTTGTTACGCTTACACTGGTAGTTGGCCGGCAGCTCGACTATCTGCTGAACGCTCAACTTGGCTTCGATCGGGAGCAAGTGGTGGTGGTTCCGGTACGTGGACCGATGGCCAGAAGTTATGTGCCATTTTTTGAGGAAGCCAAACGCGCCGAATGTGTAATAAGCACCACAGTGATGAATGATGTATTCGGACAAAGTCACAATACGCATGAATTCAATTACGAAGGCATGAACCCCGGTGAATGGAAGTATTTCCCTTGTTTGTATGTAGATGAAAACTTCCTGCCAACATTCAAACTGGAATTACTTGCTGGCCGGAACTTCGACAAAGCTTATGTGAGAGATGATTCGTTGGCAGTCTTGATTAATGAAGTTATGGCGAAAGAGCTGGGCTATTCCGACCCCAGTCAGGCTTTGGGCAAACGGCTAAATACGCCTTTTGGTCAGGAGAGAATAATCGGGGTACTTAAAAACTTCAATTATGTGGCCTTGACTAAACCTATAGGTCCAATGGTTTTCGACCTACCCGCACCTAACCAAAAAATTATGTGGACACGTAATCTGGTATTTAGACTGAAAGCCGGTGAATTACATCCTATGCTCGACGAGCTTGAAAAAATCTGGCAGCGTTATGCCACTGAATACCCTTTTAACTGGTATTTGCTCGATGAAAAACTCGACAGACAATACCGCTCACAGGAGGTGCTCAGCAAGCTTACTAAAAGTTTTTCGTTTTTGGCCATTTTTATAGCAGTATTAGGTCTTTTTGCTTTAGCGTCATACACTGCCGCCAGCCGTACGCGTGAAATGGGCATTCGCAAGGTACTTGGTGCATCCGCCTGGCAAATCAGCTGGCTTGTTTTGCGTGATTTTCTGAAGCTTGCTGCACTTGCCATGCTACTTGCCATTCCGCTTGCCTGGTATGGCGCTGAAATCTGGCTCACAGCTTTCGCTTTCCGTATAACGGTGCAAGTATGGCCATTTATGATTGCCGCGGCAATTTTGTTTTTGACCGTACTGTTCACAAGCTGGTATCATCTCCTTCGGCTCAGTAAAACTGACCCGGTAGTTGCGCTTCGTCACGACTAATTGGCCTACTACTTCCGGCAAAAAGTCCTGTCCGGTGTTTTTTGCTGGGCAGTGCATTTTATCCGGAACAAGAACACGTCTAACAATCTTTGAACTGGATGTCGCCATAGGCTAAAAGAAAAGGAGGAATTAACCTGAACTTAACCTGCTGTTTCTCTGTAGTTAATATTCACCGTCTTATCTTTGTAATCAATTCTGCCTTATGCTGTTGCACCAAATTCGCACTTTTGCTCCATCGCTCTTTTTCGGACTGGTTGGTGCACTGTTATTGGGTTTAACTCAATGGTTGTTGGGAAGTGGCCCTCTTTTGTTACTGCCTTTACCGATTATTCTGGCAGCGCAGTTTTTTATGACAGGAAGCAGCAGTCGCTGGATGCGTTTTTTTCAACTATTGCTCACTTTTTTCATCGCCATCAGCCTTGATAGTCTGGTTTTTGTTCATCCTACAACCTTGATGACATCAACTTTTGAACTGGTTATTCGCGGTATTGTACTGAGTGGTATTGGAATTTTGCTGGCTGGGTTATTTGCCACCTACAGCAAACCCGTTCGATTTTCATAAGCCATCGCATAAACTGAACATTTCCGGGCAGTGCGTGTTATGGGTGGACTTATGACGCGTAAGAACATACTCATCACCGGCAGCAGTTCAGGCATTGGATTGGCAAGTGCACAAATTCTCGCTGCTCAGGGCCATCGGCTCTGGTTATTAAACCGCAATCCAGAAAAATCGGCTATTGCTGTTAAGACGATAAAAGCCAAAGCACCCACAGCTCAGCTTACTGAAGTAGAAGTCGATTTGAATGACCTCACTTCCATAGCAAAAGCGACTAAATCGCTCAATGAACTATCGCACATCGATGTACTTATTAAAAATGCCGGTGGACTCACCGACAAACGTTATCTAACCGTTGACGGACTGGAACAACAATTCCAACAAAACCACCTCGGGCATTTTGCGCTCACAACCGCCCTCCTACCTTTGTTATTGGGCTCAAAAGCAACCATCATTAATGTAAGCTCAGAAGCTCACCGGGCAGGCCGCATCAATTTTGATGACCTACAAAGTGAAAGGAGCTACAGTAGCTTTGCACGATACGCTGAAGTTAAGCTGATGAATATCCTTTTCACTAAAGCTTTACATCAAAGATACCGCCAGCAGGGACTTACAGCCTATGCGCTACATCCCGGTGTGGTAAATACACGTTTCGGCGAAGGTTTAGGCACCAATAAATGGCTGTGGAAGTTAATAGCGCCCTTGCTGATTTCGCCTGAAAAAGGAGCTGCCACTACCGTATTTCTTACCACAGAAGCGCCTACAAATCAAAGTGGTAATTATTTCAAAAACAAAAAACTAAGCACGCCAGCATCTAATGCCACGCTTCAGTCAAATATCGACCGCCTGTGGGACGTCAGCGAACAGCTGCTTCAGAACCGATAAGAAAGGCTTGCTCGAGCCCAGCGTCCCGGCATAATTACAGTGCCGATTTCGCGGTAGTTTTGATTCAACAGATTGCTAACCTGAAGTTGGGCTTCGATGGCGCGATAATGTTTAACCAAGCCGGTGTCAAACAACCACTGTCCGGTGCTGGCTTGTCTTTCGAACCAACGTGAAGCGAGTTGCAACTGAACGCCTAACGGCAGCCCGATGTTTGCAGTTGCAGTAAGTTGATGTCTCAGATTGTCGAGCACATATCTCGATTCCCATCCCTCGACTACCTTAAAATTGCTGTGAATACCGGTATATCCCAAGCGAATCAATTGCAGTCTTCCTGTAGGATTTGACCATCGAAAATCGGCCTCAACTCCTCTAAAAAGAACATCAACATAATTTAATGCTTGCCACGCCAGGCTTGGTTCAGCGCGTGCCCATTCGATAACCCGGCTCGCATCGCGTACAAATAAAGCGGCTGAAAGTTGAATTTTCGGTTGTAACCATCGTCCGCCCAGCTCATAAGTCCAGGCACTTTCGGGCTGTAAGCTTGGATTGCCAATATTTGATGGCCCACGGTAATATAAATCGGTATAGGTGGGTAATCGGAACGACTGACCAACATTCGCATATAACAGGGTATTCGGCCACAATTCATAAGCGAAATCCAAGCCAGGATATAGACGCCAGCCGTAGTCGTTAATATGATTAAGGTAACTGCCTGCGCCGAGCTGGAGTTTGCCAAATAGCCACCGATGGTCGAGCGATAGGCCAAAAAGCAGTCGTTCCCGGTCACCCAGGTTTCTACTGATAATGGCTTCCCTGCGCCATTCTGCACCTATACTGCTTTTACCATATCGACTTTGCCATTGGTTGTTCCACTCCAGTCCGCTTACCCGGGTAGTATGGTGGTTGTGAAAAAAATCAGGGCGTTGTCGAATAAAAAAGTAGTCATCCTGATGTTGGCGGTGGTACAGCCGAACATCACTCGCGATGGCCTTTCCAAACACAAAACGATAGCCCACTGTGCCGAAAATGGTGGAGGTTTCTTCGTATTGATTGGTGTCAACTTCTCTGGCATAAAAGGCATTCGCACCAAAATTCCGGCGATTGTACCCTAACATGGTATACAATTCACCACTTTTCAAAGCTGCTTCTGCCTGATAAAAAGCGCTTCCCATCGAAAAATCAGTATTGTGGCGATACCCATCCGAACCGGCGACGCTTAGATTAAGGCTTTGGCGCCACTTGTCAACGGGTAAGTGCAAAGAAGTTTGCACCTGGTATAAGCCATGGTCGCCAAATTGAAGTTTCGATTCTCCAGATCGCCGGTTGCTTGTGCGAGTAACAATATTGATTGCACCTGCAAATGCTCCTGGACCATAAATGCGCGTACCGGGCCCTTTGAGAATCTCTATGCGCTCAATCTGGTCGGGTGTAAGCATAAGGTTTAAAGCGTGGTGACCAGTTTGCGGGTCATTCATTTTTACGCCATTCACCAAGATCAAAGTCTGATCGAAAGATCCACCTCTAATACCTACATCAGCCTGAACACCTTGCGGACCACGTTGGCGCAGGTCGATGCCGGGTACATAAGCCAGTAATTCGTTTAGATTTTGCACGGGTAATTGCCTGATATCAGTGCGATCCAGTAAAATAACCGACCGACTTACCTGCGAATAAGGTGTTGCAATACGGTTGCTGTTCACCTCTACCGAACCTAATTGCAAGGTATCGCCTGTGCTTTGACCTTCAGCATATAACAACGAAAAGATGGCACCAATTCCTAAAAACCAGTATTTAAACATGGCGCGAAAGTACACATCCCTACCCACTGACCCGGATATCACGCTGTTTTGTGAAAATTTTATGACAAAGCTTGTCGCCTTTAGCGAAGTATGACGAGGCGCCTGCAGCTGATAGCGTTGATTGTCATCTACACCAGGAGGAGTATACTTAGATGCCCTCTTAAATCTAATGCTCAATTTTCGCTTTAGTCGAATGGAGAATTATAAAATTTCAGCCAAGATTTGTGACCAATGTTCAATGAATTTATTCCGGCTGAATCAATATTTTCCGCATTTGAAACTGTCCTTCAAGCTGAAGTTGAAGTAAAACAATACCAGAATATCCTCTTAAATCGAGCTCGGTTTTTTCCGATAAGCTATGCCGTTCAAACCGTTTCAGTAATCTTCCCTGAACATCAAAAGCACTTATTTCGAGTAATTTTTCATTGTGTTCCACCATAAGCTGTCCCCGACTTGGATTCGGATAAACGCGAATAGCCGACAATCGTTCGGTATTTATTGAAGTAGCGAAACTGTTCACAATGGGTGAAGCGTTACTCGGCTGTTCATTGCAACCCGAAATTACCTTGAGGTAGTAGGATGCGTTACCCAGACTGTCTACCCAACTGCGTTGATTAAAATTGGTGATGGTTGCTACCAAGGCAAAAGGCGATTGACTGGTATCGGTAAGTGATTTACGATATATTTCATAAGCCACAAAAGAGGCACGCTGTATACGAAGCGAAGTTAGCTGGTTGGTACCTGGGAGGATTAAATTGGAATCGATCGGGGCATCCCAGACCAGGGTAGCCGGGGTTTGAATTTCTACGCGCAAGGCTGGAGCCGACAACAAAGGCAAATCCATCATTCGAATCCGTACAGGCTGTTCGCGGCGGTTATTTACCACACAGCGACCATCCCGGGCGGTCATTAACAAATCAAATTCCTGAATGGTATCCAGACAGGAGCCCAAAATTCGTTGATTACAATCCACAATAGCACTTAGCATAGCCGTTACTCCTCCATTGGCTGTATAGCCAATACCCAGGGTATCGTTTTGATTATAAATAGGTTGGGGGAACATATATGTACTGCTATTGTACGCCCTTCCAAGGGAAAACAAACAAGGTGGTGTGGAACAACCCACGCCGGGCAAACTAAATAAGCTGGTTTGTAATAAAGGGAGATAAATGCTTACTGGCGCAATATTACCGCCGGCTGTATCTAAGGCTGTAATTTCGGCGAACATGGTATCACGTGGGTAGACATATAAAGTGCCATTTTGATCTCCACCATGAATACGGATAAGAGGCGCTTTATTTTGCGCTTCCGACGCAGGAACCGGATTTACAAAATGTGGAAATTCAATTTGGCTAACTGAAATACGTTGACCACAACGGTAGCTCGAAAGGATTAGATTGATGGATTGTCGGCCATTTGGGGTAGCAGCAAAGCTAACCAAACCTCTATCTAAATCGATTAGCCGGCCTTGCCGGGCAATGGCGCCTTGAAATGGATTCATCTGGCTGAAGCCCGAAGCCGGCACAACAGCCACGCTGTCGGCCGACCAAGGAAGCCGAAAATCGTATTGAACAGCATCTCCATTAAAATCAATAGCTTGAAAACTCCTTAACACTGTATCCTGAGTAGCATAAGTAAAAATCTCAGGGAGATTAACCGGCAAGGGTGTGGCATCCGCCAACTGTAAAGGTGTAAAGCTCACCCCATGCTGGATAAACGGTAACATATGTGCTACCAGGTACAGATTAGGCGTACCATTGATGTTATCCATGCTATCGCGACAACATTCAGAATAGGAAAAACGAAACCCAAAAAAAGGAATCGAGCCTACCTGGGTAAAGTCTACAGGGCGGGAAGAATAACGAATTCCAGTAACCCCTTCACCGTTTTGGCAATTCATACCTCCATTAAAAACAGTTCCCGGTAAGCACCTGTCGTTTAAGTGCATGGTATCGCTTCGATACACCCAGATCGAACTTATGCCTGGTACATTGGACTGAAGTTGCAAACTATCAGCTGCAGCAGGACCATTACACGGTTTAATCAGGAAAAGGTGAAACTCGTAGTGGGTATTCCAAACCGGATTGTAAAGGATGGCTCCTCCTAATGAACTTGCCCCAGCTCGTGAAAGACCGATAACTAATAATAACCCCAGAAGAAAATATAACTTGCGCATAGGTTAAGCTTGAGTTGTCAAATTAGTCTATTATTCTTTTTTTATACATTAAAAAGCTCTAAAACACCAAACCCCGCCTGTGTGGCGGGGTTTAGCTATTCTCTTTTAATGAAATCCTAACGGAAAGCGCTCAAACCGGTAATGTCCATGCCTGTAATAAGTAGATGAATATCGTGGGTACCTTCATAAGTAACTACCGATTCCAAGTTCATCATGTGGCGCATGATCGGATATTCGCCGGTAATGCCCATGCCGCCATGAATTTGGCGCGCTTCGCGGGCAATTTGCAAGGCTATTTCCACATTATTGCGTTTGGCCATCGAAATCTGGGCTGTAGTAGCACGATCTTCATTTTTGAGTACGCCCAAACGCCACGTAAGTAATTGTGCTTTGGTAATTTCTGTGAGCATTTCTGCCAGTTTTTTCTGCGTAAGCTGGAAAGCACCAATAGGTTTGTCGAATTGAATACGTTCCATAGCGTAGTTTTTCGCTGAATCGTAACAATCCATGGCGGCGCCGAGTGCACCCCACGCAATGCCATAACGCGCCGAATCCAAACAACCCATAGGGCCTTTTAACCCGGAAACATTTGGTAGCAGATTTTCTTTTGGAACTTTCACATTATCGAATACCAATTCGCCTGTGGCCGATGCACGCAAACTCCATTTGCCATGGGTTTCGGGTGTGGTGAAGCCGGGCATGCCACGCTCTACAATAAGACCATGAATTTTGCCTGCTTCATTTTTGGCCCACACTATTGCGATATCAGCAAATGGTGCGTTAGAAATCCACATTTTAGCGCCATTCAAAAGATAGTGGTCGCCCATATCCTTGAAATTAGTAACCATACCGCCGGGATTGGAGCCGAAGTCAGGTTCGGTCAACCCGAAACAACCCATCATTTCACCTGTGGCCAGCTTAGGCAAATATTTACGACGCTGTTCTTCGGAACCATATTTATAAATCGGATACATTACCAAAGAGCCTTGTACCGAGGCGGTAGATCGAATACCGGAATCGCAGCGCTCCAATTCCTGCATGATGATGCCATAGCTGATCTGGTCCATGCCACCACAGCCATATTCGGCAGGCAAACTCGGACCAAAGGCACCGATTTCACCTAACCCACGAAGAATGTGCTTCGGAAATTCAGCCCGCTGCGCATAGTCTTCGATAATTGGACTCAATTCCTTCTTGACATAACTACGTACGGCATCCCGTATGAGCTTATGCTCTTCGGTTAACAGCTCATCCAATAAATAATGATCGGGATGCTGATAATTATCGGTTCTCATGAAAGGTTTTTTTGAAATTTGAGACAAATTTACACTTTCCACCCTTTGAAAGGTGGTCATCATGGTATAAAGCACAACACTATGGGTAAAATTGTTTTGGAGGGCATGGAGTTTTATGCCTATCACGGCGTGTATGCCGAAGAAAAGATTATTGGCGGCCGTTATATAGTAGACGTAGAGGTATTTTACCCTTTCGAAAACAATAATGATCAGTTGAGTGATACAGTAGATTATACCGTCATATATGAGCTGGTAGCCAGACATATGCACCAACCGGCACAACTCATCGAATACGTCGCTATTCAGATCAAAAACGAAATCAGCTCCCGCTTTCCAGGCAGTGGAAGCCTGGTAAGGGTATCTAAAATGACACCTCCCTTGGGCGGTAGTTTAAGTCGGACTTATGTAGAGGTGTAAGCAAAGCAGTAAAAGCTTATTTTCGCGTCATGATTCAGACTGCCGAACGCTCCTCTGCCCAGGATGCCTCCGAAAACCCGATTTATCAACGCCACATAATAGCTTATCGTGAAGCTGCCAAGCGTATTCATGGTGCGCTACTTGAGGTGGGCTGTGGCGAAGGTTACGGTATTCAGTACCTGGCAGCCGTCGCGAGCAGCTACCTCGGCATTGACAAGTTTCCGACTTCAGTACCCAATTTGCCGGCAAATGCGCGCATTCAGCAACTTGAAGTCCCACCTTTCAACGGCATAGCCGATGGCAGTTTCGACTTCGTGGTGAGCTTTCAGGTTATTGAACATATCGAAAACGACCTGTTGTTTTTGCAAGAGATCAAGCGGGTACTCAAACCCGGAGGTCAGTTGATCATGACCACCCCCAACCGATTGATGTCGCTCAGCCGCAACCCCTGGCATGTGCGGGAATACAAACCCAACGAAATGCGCACCTTGCTCGAGCGGGTATTTCCCCAGGTAGATTTGCAAGCTGTTTACGGCGACGAAAAGGTGATGAAGTATTACGAAGAGAACAAAGCCTCGGTGCGCAAATTCACCCGATTCGACATTTTTAATCTTCAATACCGGTTACCACGTCGTCTGCTACAAATTCCTTACGATTTGGCCAATCGAATGAATCGTCGTATGCTGCAAAATCAGCATAGCGGTCTGGTAAACGACATTACCGCCGACAACTACTTTATAGCACCGGTAGAGGATAACTGCCTCGATTATTTCGCTATTTGCACTGCTTGAAGAAATAACACAAAAAAAAATGCCCTGTTTGCGGTATAGGATGGCCTCTACCACCTTCTTAGCTTTGATTACCAAACTAAACCTACACTTACATGGCATTACTCATTGTGCTGCCAGTTAAACAAAACTCGTCGTGCGGTTGAAGCACTTCGAAATAAGTAAAGTCTTTTGAAGACTGATCGTTCATGGTTGAACCTCTTGCTGAGAAGTAAGAGGTTTTTTTATATCATCATACCAGCTAGAAGGTATGAAAATACACCACATTCGGTATTTCCACCAAAAAACAGCCTTGTAGCTTTGTAGGAACTAAACCATACACCATGAAAAATATAATTTTAATCTGTGGATTACTTTTGGGTTCAACTGCATTCTTATCGTGCGACAAAAAGGATGACGATCCTTATGGCAACAATTGCGAGGCTGCTGCTGGTGCCATTTGTACAACTGTTGGCTCAGATGCCATGAGCGGACCTGCCACCTGGCGTAGAATTAATGGCACGCCTAATCGTTTCCGGATTGATTTCCAGTCGGGCAGTAAAAACATTGAAATAGATATGTATTCTAATGACACCATACCTTACTCCCAAAGTTTCCCGGCTGGCGAAAGCCGTGCTGCAGGCAGCAGTGTTATCACCTATTTTGATGGCACCTCTGAATGGATAGCCACCGAAGGAGATGCCAGTATTGATGATCGGGCAAACGACCAACTTACTGGTCGATTTCAAGGTAAACTAACTAAGGTTGGCGGTACCGAAACCATGTACATCAAAGCCAGCTCCTTCAAACAGCTACCGAAGACCAATTAATTCAAGGTTTTTATCCTTAAAGCTAAGCTCCACTTCCAGACCGACTGTCGTTGGTCCACACGCTTCGCTGTCCACAGTGCGCATTCATGTGCGGAAAGCGAAGCGTGTGGACTATCAAGACAGCGGATAATTTATTTGCCCAACTTGGCATAAGCCAGTTGAAGAGAAACATCATTGTCGGCCATCAGCTTCAATTTATCCCCTTTCAAAATTCTGGTTGAACCATTAGGTGTAATAAACTTGCCATCACGTTGAATGAGTACTATCAATACTGTCTTCGGTAAGCCCAAGCTCATTATTTCTTTGCCGATAACCGGGTTTTCATCACCAATTGAAAAATCGACCATTACGTTTTTAGCTTGATCAGAGAGTTCCAAATCAAGTGCAAAACGACGTTTTTTAGTTGCCGGAACTGTCAGTCCAAGAAAATCGGCAAAAAGTGCCAGGGTAGTTCCCTGGAGCAGTACGGAGCTCACAGAAATAAAAAAAACCAAGTGAAAAATCTCATCCGCTTTATTTATTCCCGCCAGCAGAGGATAAGTAGCGAATACGATAGGTACTGCCCCGCGCAGACCAACCCATGAAATAAAAATACGTTCCTTGCGACGCAGATGAAAAAACGGCAGACTCAAATAAACCGCCAATGGCCGGGCAACAAACATAAGGAAAAGTGCAATCAACAAGCCAGTAGCTGCAATTGGTAGTATTTTGTTGGGGAAAACCAACAAACCCAGCGTAAGGAACATAACAATTTGCATCAACCAGGCCAGGCCATCGAAGTATTGAATTAAAGTCTTTTTGTGCACAAATGCCCTGTTTCCCAAAACAACAGCAGCCAGGTAAATGGCCAAAAAGCCATTGCCACCTACAAAGTCAGTGATTGAAAAGGTAAAAAAGGCCAATGCCATCAACAAAACCGTGTATAGCCCTTCAACCTCGAGTCTGATTTTGTTCATTAACTGAATCATCACCAAACCCATAAGCAGGCCAATGCCGGCACCCAACAGCATTTGTTTGAAAAACATGGGTACCAACCACCACACCGAAGCGTCGGGCAATTGAACCAGCTGCACCATAGCGATAGTAAGGAAGTAGGCCATAGGATCGTTACTACCGCTCTCCAACTCCAATAACGGCCTCAATCCACCTTTTAAACCCACGCTTCGTGTTCGCAATATCGAAAACACCGCTGCAGCATCGGTCGATGATACAATGGCTCCCAACAGCATGCCTTCTGCAAAACTGAAATCAGTAAGTAGCCATACGAAGGTGCCTACACTCAAAGCCGTAAGCAGCACACCTAGGGTTGAAAGTACTATTCCCTTTTTCAGTACCGGTTTAATGCTCTCCCACTTGGTTTCAAGTCCTCCCGAAAACAAGATGAATGTCAAAGCGATTACCCCCAAAAACTGGGTAATCGCCGGGTCGTTGAAATGTATCTGGCCAATGCCGTCGGAGCCAGCCAACATGCCCACGCCCATAAAAATGATGAGCGAAGGTATACCATAGCGGGTACTCAACTTGCTGGCCACTATGCTCAGAAAAAGCAGTAGCGAGCCTATGAGTATGATATTTTCGGAGCTAAAATTCATTGGTTGCAAAATACGACCAAAAAAAACAAGGCCGGAAACAATTGCTGCTTCCGGCCTTTAAATGACTTAAAATTGAATTACTTCTTCTTTACCATTTTACCTGAATCGAGCACTATAGCCGATGCGATAAAGATGGAAGAATAAGTACCGGCAATCAAACCGATGAGCAAAGCGAAAGTGAAACCTTTGATCACCTCACCCCCGAAGAGGAAGAGTACCAATACCACCAAAATGGTAGTCAAAGCCGTGATGATGGTACGACTAAAAGTAGTATTGATGGCCGAGTTGATAACTGTTTCATTGTCTTCGCCATGATGCAGACCTAAAAACTCACGCATACGGTCAAATACAACCACGGTATCGTTGATAGAATAACCAATAATAGTGAGTATCGCTGCGATAAAGGCCTGGTCGACTTCCATGCTGAATGGCATAAACTTCCAAAGCAAGGAATACAAGCCTAGCACAAACAAAACGTCGTGCAATAACGATGCTGCAGCTCCTAATGAATACTGCCACTTCCGGAAACGTATCAGGATATAAGCAGCAATGACCAGTATCGAAATGATGATAGACATGATGGCCGAAGCTTTGATATCGTCGGCAATGGTTGGACCTACCTTTTGTGAACTCAGGATACGATTAGCTTTGAAAGTATCGAAATCAACCTTATTGACCATGATGGTACTTAAACCGGCATGTAATTTCTCCTCTACCTCAACATCCGTTTCCGGAGAGTTATCATCGATTTTAAATGAAGTGGTGATTTTAAATTTGTCGGCCGCGCCAAAAGTTTTAACCTCTGGTGCTCCTTCAAAGAAAGGCTCTAAGGCAGCACGCAAATCGGTCGACCGTTTGGCCTCATCAAATTGAACGACATAAGAACGACCTCCTTTAAAATCAACACCGAGGTTAAATCCGGTAGTTGCCATTGAAATGATACCGGCAAGAATCACAGCTCCTGAGAACATATACCAATACTTCCGTTTAGTAAGGAAGTTGATATTCATATTGCTAAACAATTTGAAGCTCCAGGCAGTACCGAAATTAACCACTTTTTCGCGCGCTACCTGCCAGTCGATTAACATACGGGTAATAAATATGGCACTGAAAAGTGAAGTCAGAATACCGATGATGAGCGTGGTGGCGAAACCGCGGATAGGACCAGTACCAAACGAGTAAAGAATGATACCTACCAATAAGGTAGTTACGTTGGCATCGATGATCGAAGAATAAGCGTTCTTAAAACCATCAATAATCGCCTGACGCATGGCCTTTCCTTTTGCCAACTCTTCACGAATACGTTCGAAAATGAGTACGTTGGCATCTACCGACATACCGATAGTTAATACGATACCGGCAATACCAGGCAAGGTAAGCACGGCCTGTAACGACGCCAGTACACCAAAAATAAAGAAGATGTTTGCTGCTAAGGCAACCGTTGCTATCACACCACCCCGGGCATAGTAGGCAATCATAAACAGGACCACCAGCATCAAACCACTGATCATCGACAATACACCAGAGCTAACCGCTTCGGCACCAAGGCTCGGACCTACAATAGCCTCTTCCACAATACGGGCAGGAGCAGGTAATTTACCGGCTTTGAGGATGTTGGCTAAGTCTTTCGCTTCGTCGGTGGAGAAGTTTCCGGAGATAGATGACATACCGCCTGAAATTTCACCCTGAACGTTCGGGTAAGAATACACATAATCATCAAGTACGATAGCAATGCTGCGCTCTACATTATCGGCAGTTAAACGACGCCAGATTTTAGCACCTTCCGCATTCATGGTCATGCTCACTTCTACCTGACCAAAATTGTCAACTGATTCACGGGCTTCCGTAATCACATCACCCTCGAGTGGAGCACGGCTGTCGTTGGCACGGGTTTTAATGGCGACGAGATCTACGAATTTATTGCCATCTCCACGACCTTTAACCGTCCAAAGCAAACGGAGGTTGCGGGGTAACATGGCTTTAACTTCCGGTGAAGCCAATAAGGCATTTACCTTGGCGGTATCTTTAACACTGGCAGTTCCTACAGCCGGACCTTTGTTGGCGCGGGTAGAACCATCTTCACCCTGAAAAACGGCTGGCATTAATACGGCAAACAAGGGGTTTTCGGCACGGGCCTGAGCGGCATCTAAACCGCCGGCTGTATCTGCTTCAGCCTTTTCAGCCAATTGACTCATGAGGTCATCGGACTTTTTGGTGGTGTCGCTGGCCGAAGATGTTGTTTTAGCAGCAGCGGTTGAATCGGTGCCTTTGGCCAACTTAGCACGGTCGCCGAGCATTTTGTTCACTTCGAACATACGCTCAAGTATTTCACCTGCCTCGTAGGTTTCCCAGAACTCCAATTTGGCGGAACCTTGCAAAAGACGACGTACACGCTCCGGATTATCAACACCCGGTAATTCAATGATGATGCGACCTGTACCTTGCTGACGCTGGATGTTCGGTGAAGTCACCCCGAATTTGTCGATACGGGTGCGGAGGATGTTGAACGAGCGATCAATGGCCCCCTCGGTTTCGGCACGGATAACTTCCATCACCTGGGCATTGCTCGAATTGTAGTCGATTTTACCCTGATTTTCACGGGTGGCAAAAATGGCCGCTAATTTACCGTTGGCATCAAGCTCGGTAAACGACTGCTCAAACAAAGTTACATAGTCGAGCTGGCTGCTGGCCTGACGCTGTGCTGCCATTTCGAGGGCCTTGTTGAAATTGGCATCCTTGCTGTAGTTGCTGAGCGCCTTGATGACATCGGCCACCGACACTTCCATCACCACATTCATACCACCCTGGAGGTCAAGACCCAGATTCAGCTGCTGTTCTTTGGCTTGTTGATAGGTAAAACTGCGGATACCGAGATTGTAAACGGTTACATCCGACAAAGAATCGAGGTAACGGCGTTCAACTGCTGCGTCGCCTTTGGCGAATTCAGCAGCTTTTTTCTCTACACGACTGGTTACCAGCGTGAAAGAGAGCTGGTACAAACATACCAGCGCGAAGGCGATCACGAAAAACCGGATCATTCCTTTTGCTTTCATGGAATTAAAATTTAAAAAGATGTTAGGTTAATAAAAGAGGTAAATGGGCGAAGCCCGGAGCTGCAAAACCAATTATTTCAGGGTGCCTGTGCAGGCTGAATGCAAGTCATGCGTATTTCCTGTTGCCCGATACTGTTTTCGGTAGGCAAAGCTAGGGTGGTGTGCTGATGAACAGGTTCATCGGCGATTTCAGGCCATAAAACTGTCAAAATCGCGGCATCGGTCCGTAAATTGAGCTGTATGCCACTACCGGGCTGCACCAATTGTAATGGCTCAATCACGGGGCGTTCATTCTCTTCTTCTCCTGACGCTGTCTCCAGTACAATCACCGGACGCTCAGCTTCCAGCAAGCTGGTCCAGGCGGCAGTCACAGTCGACATACCCCAAAGCATGGCGAAAAGACAGAGATAGAACTGTTTGAGTTTCATAAGCGCTTGCGAAAATAAGGTTTATCGGTTAGTTCACAAGCTATTTATTGAGATCCACGAATTTCTCAATGTCGGTGTTTTTGCCAAGCAAGATCATATAGTCGGTGTCGTACAAAACGGTATCCGACTTTGGCACACCCATAATGTGGTATTCGGTGGTCCGATCACCGTCGGCATTCACTGATTCGTAGGAACGGCGTATCGTAATGAGATTGAGATTGTACTTATTTCGCAAACCAATTTCGATGACCGTTTTGCTGGCCACACCTGAAGGTGTGCGCAATTCCACTATCTGATAATCGTCGGGCAATTGGAAAAAACTCACCAGATCGGGATTGAGCAAACGGCCGGCAACCGAAATACCCACCTCATCTTCGGGCGAGAGCACTTCCTGTACACCCAACTTCTGCAAAATACGTTGCTGCTGCTCGTTGGAAGCCCGGGCGATAATACGTTTTACCTTCAACTCCATCAAAACTACGGTAGTTAGCAGCAAGGCCTCAAAATCCTGACCGATGGCCACAACTACCCCCTCGAGATCCTGTACATTTTGAGAGCGAAGGGCTTTGATGTCGGTTGAATCGAGCTGGACGGCAAAAGCTACCTCATCGCGCAGCGCATCTACCCGCTCAGCGATATTGTCGATGGCCATCACTTCGGCACCCCTGGCCGACAAAGTACGGGCGATGGTGGTGCCAAAACGGCCGAGACCTATGACACCGAATCTGTTTTCCATTGTAGCTGGGTTTTGAGGTGATGTACCAATACTTCCAGGCCTTTGTCGAAGCTTGTATTGTTGGTAATGATGATATCGCTAAAGGCTTTATACGGCAATAAATACTGCTCAAAAGCCGGTAATACATGGTTTTGCCATTGATAAAGCACTGTATCTTTCGGATAACCCCGTTCCTCGGCGTCACGTTTAAGTCTACGTTCGAGTTTCACATCTTCCTCGGCATCTATGAATACTTTGAGGTCGAGCAACTCGCGTATCTCCTCGTAATGAAAGACAAATAAACCCTCCATAATGATGACCGGTGCGGGTTTTACAACCAACAAACTGGCTTCTTTATCGGGATTATTGAAGGTATATTCTCTGAGATAAATCTCTTCTCCTTCGAGCAACTGGCACAAGTGACGGTAAAATTCGGTGCGGTTGATGGAGGTGGGCAGATCATAATTGATTTCACCGTTTTCGTCGCACAACTGCTGTTCTTGTGGTACGTAATAATTATCCTGGGAGATGACACAGAGCTGGTCTGTTTCAAATTGTGCCGCCAAACGCTGAATAAAAGTCGTTTTGCCGGATGCGCTGCCGCCTACTATGCCAACAAGATAAGGTCTTTCCAAAATGGGAGTTTGTGCGGCTTCAAATATACCTACTGTGGCTCAAAACTCGGCAATCAATCGCAGGTTAAGCATTCTTGCTGTTAAATAATTGGGCACAGCTTGTTGGAAACCCTCGGTATCCACTATCCAGAGGTAAGAGATGGTATTGTTGACCTGCAATAAGTTGAAAACCTCCGCATTCAACCATATACTGTTGAAGTTCTTCCAAAAGCCGCCTTTGACCTGCCTTTTGGTATTGGCACCCACCAATTGTTTGGCAAAACCGATATCTACCCGACGATAGGGCGGCATACGCAAGGTGTCGCCTGCCCGGTCGTAATTCGGCGGACCATAAGGCAAACGACTGCCATACACCACATTTAGATGTACCCGGTAGCTGGGATCGATGGGCAAATAATCCTGGAACATGATGTTGAAAGTCATGCGCTGATCGCTGGGGCGAGGAATATAGCCGACTTCTTCACCGGTTGAACTGCCGTCGGGATTGAGATAGGTATCACCAATGATGTTTTCGCCTGTTTTCATAAATGAAAGCGAGGCCCACGACTGCAGGGAATACACAAACTCACCATTGATCCGGAAGTCTATTCCCTGAGCATATGCCCGGGCATTGTTGGTACCGAGATAACGTAAACGCACATTATCGAGCTCATAAGGCACAATCTGGTACATGTCCTTATAATAAAGCTCGGTCACAAATCGAAAAGTGCGGTCCCAGGCCTTAAAGGTGTGGTCGCCACCAACTACATAATGTATGGCCCGCTGCGCACGAATGGCCGGATTCAATACACCGAAAGGATCACGCATTTCGCGGTAAAAAGCGGGTTGGCCATATAACCCTACGGCTGTACGAAACACCCAATCGTGTTCCCACCTTGGCTTGAAGGCTAATTCGGCCCGTGGACTTACCAAAAGTTCGTTGCTGTAGGTCCAGTAGTTAAAACGCACACCGGCAGTCAGGTTCAAATCGTACAAATCGTTGAGCAGATAGGTATCCTGCACATAACCGCTGATGCGATTGGCATCTACCCGGTTAGCGGCATAAATGGTTTCATATAAATTCACTGCATCGTTGGCCAATGGTCCACGACCGGGCAAGGCAAAAGCTGCTGAATCGATGTGTTTCCATTCCATGAGGCGGTCGGCTATGGCCTCTCGCTGTAAGCGCAAGCCCCATTGCAAATAGCCGGCAGTTAAACTCTGGTAATAGCCTTTGTGCTCGAGCGCGTATACCTGAACGGTCAACTGATTGCGGGCATAATCCTGAAAACCACCAATTCCCCGTGTAAAAGCCACCTTACCAAAATTCTCTGAACCAATTTCAGTATCCAGCTGATTTAGTAACCAGGCGCCTTCTACATCAAAGTTTTCGCGTTCATCAGAGGTATAAGCCGAGGCTATAAACTTGAGTTGGGTGCGTGGATGGGGCTTGAAGGTTGCGGTGGCACCGGCAGTGAAAGTTTTGAATCGAGTAACTTCCTGTCCGTCAAAAAACACGCGTAGCTGCAGGGCTTCACGCACGGTACCGAAGACTGTCTCCCGGTTTTCAGGAACTACGGTAAAGTCGTTCTGATTGTAACTCAGCAACAACCCATACTCCCACTTTGGATTGGGTGCATAGGTAAAATAACCTTGTAAATCGGTTGATACCGGCTGGTATTCGCCCTGGGTATCGAGCGTGCCCAACAAATTGGATAGGGTGCGGTAACGACCACCTATCAAATAGGTCATCTTTTTATCCTGCATCCGACCTTCAGTGGTAACATTGGCGCCCATCAGTCCGGCCTGAACGGTTGTTCTGAAAGCTTCGGGTTTACGATAACGCACATCGAGCACCGAACTCATTTTATCACCATAACGTGCTTCAAAGCCACCAGCCGAAAATTGTATGGCACCCACCATATCAGGATTGATGAAACTCATCCCCTCCTGCTGACCGCTGCGCACCAAAACCGGTCGGTAGATTTCGATATCGTTTACGTACACCAGGTTTTCATCGAAATTACCACCCCGTACCGTGTATTGCGAACTCAGCTCCTGACTCGGTCGCGCACCTGCGGCTTGTAACAACATCTCAAAATTACCACTCGGGTTGGCGAGGCTGCTATTGAGTTTCGGGTCGAGTTTTACGATGCCGGTAGTGCGTTGCATGCGGTCTTCAACAGTCACATCGGCTATGCCAATGCTTGTCATCTTCAACACCACATCCAGCTTTTTCTTTTCTCCCGGCTTCAGACGAATCATTTGCTGCATTTCTTCGTAACCCAGGTATTTAAAAATAAGCCTCAGATTACGCCCTGCAGGTAAATCAAGCTGGTAGCTGCCGTCGGAGGATGAAGCTACCCCGCTATTGAGTTCATGAACCAAAACGGTGACCAACTCCAACGGCTGACCTTTTTCGTCGCGAATCGTACCCTGCACCGAAGCCCTTTCCTGGGCAACAGCCGTGACCAGCATGCCCCAAAGACTTAAGAAAAGCAGCAGTAAACGCGTCATTCGTGGCTTAACGCAAATTTAGTGGATGGCATTGTTGCGAACCGCAACTTCACGCAATTTGGTGATGGTTGGAATGGGCTCAGCTGCACTGAATACAAAATTACCGGCAACCAATACATCGGCGCCAGCTTCAACCAAAGCAGCAGCATTTTGTTGGTTCACCCCACCATCAATTTCGATTTTAAACAACAGGCCTTCCTTGGCTCGGAAATCGGCCAATGTGGCGACTTTGCGGTAGGTATTTTCAATGAATTTTTGTCCGCCGAAACCCGGATTTACACTCATTACACAAACCAGGTCGGCATCTCCCAAAACATCAAAAAGTCCTTCTGCCGGCGTATGAGGATTGATAGCCACCCCCGCTTGCATGCCTGCATTTTTAATTTCCTGAAACGAGCGATGTAAATGGGTTGAAGCTTCGAGATGAACGGTGAGTACAGCCGCGCCAGCCTCGGCAAAACGCTGGATATAACGCTCAGGCTGTACGATCATCAAATGTACGTCGAGTGGCTTGCGGGCAAATTTGCCGATGGCCTCCAGCACAGGAAAACCGAAGGAGATGTTGGGGACAAAAACACCGTCCATGATATCGATATGGAACCAGTCGGCCTGGCTGTTATTCACCATCTCCACATCACGTTGAAGGTTAGCGAAATCGGCCGCCAGAATTGAAGGGGCTATCAAAGCTTGCATGCCTCAAAGTTACGGTTTCATGAATTCAAAATTTCAAATTGTCATCTTGACCCCAATTTTGAATTTGAAATTTTTTCAATTTTGAATTCTCATGCTATCTTGAGTTGCAAACAAAGCTCCTTATGCCAGCACCGCTCGTTTTAAAACCGGCACTACTCTTTTTATTGATTTTTGGATGGAATGCTATATGCGAGGCACAATACAAAGAGAAAAGGAAAAAGTATGGTCCGATGGCATACAGCTACCAGGCTGGCGACCCACATCCACCGTTTGCTGCAGCTTTGGGCGCTGCAATTTTGCCCGGAGCCGGTCACCTCATCGCCGGCGAACCGAGGCGGGCATTAGGTTTTGCCGGTGGTTTTTATGGCAGCTTGGCCTTGAGTTATGTTGGACTCACCAATTTATTGGATGAAGATTTTAATCGTATTAATACAGACAGACTGAATAGTAACCCATTTAAAATGCTTTTCGTTGTAGGAACGGTGGGTACCCTGGTCTGCTACTTTTATGGCATCTTCGACGCCATGGAAGTGGCTGAAATCAATAATCTGGCATACCGACATCGTCAAAAAGGCCCTTATATGCAACTCAGTCCGGGTTTCAATACTTTTTCAGGCCAGGCCGAATTCCAGTTTCGGCTGCGCTACGCACTTAATAAATAAGGTGTGACTAGCATCAGAACAGTAATTTGTTTTTGCCTGCTTTTTAGCTTTGGCCTTCTGGATGTGCACGCGCAAAATAACCATACGACTAATTCAACAACCTCAGGTATCGACTACCTCGCCATCAAAAAGGGTTATGCCCTCAGTTGTTCCATACCCGATTCGGCGAGTATTGTGCGGAGTAAATTTGTATTGGATTCGTTGGCAGCCTTCGAAATTAGCCACGGCCAGAAAGAATTCTGCTACGATCGTGCTTGGACACATTACATCAGCTATTTGAAATGGAAAAAGCTGGAAGATGTGAAGCAAGCGCAAGTTTATTGGGAATCCGGTTGGCACAAGTATCAGGACAGCCGGGCGCTTTGGAATTTAGCGACAACTGCTAAAATATTAGGCGATTGTAAGGCTTCCCTGGATTATACGGAGGAATATGTGCAACTTTTCCCCGAAGACATCAAAAACCGTTACGACCAGCTCTATTTACGTTATAAGTTTTGTCGGGGGTATTGAAAAAAGAATCAACAGCAACCTCATGCTTTGGTGATTTGTAAATAACCCTTGATACTGACAAGTCTATATCATTAACAAAACACTAAGCTTAACAGAGTCTTTTGTGTAACTTGCTGCTAACCAATTTACAGAACGTATGAATAAGTCAAAGACTATCATATTCCTACTTTTTATTGAAATACATTTTTTTGTATTAGCTGCTCAAGCACAGTACCGACTCAACAAAGACAAATATGATCAATCCAGCTATCAATTTGAACGAGCAGATCCTTATAGACCGATTCATTCTATAATTGCGAGCTCCCTCATGCCGGGTTTAGGGCAAGCCATTGCAGATGAGCCTCTTCGTGGTTTAGCATTTTTTGGCATTTATCTGGCAAGTGCTATTCCAATGACTCAAAGTGCAGGCTATTTACTGACCGGCGAGCCAAATCTAAAACTAAGTACGAATCAAGCGAATATTATATTTGTCACGAGTGCAAGTACGATGTTGTTGACCCAAATTATTGCAGCGATAGATGCTGGCCGGGTAGCTCGGGTGAATTCGATGGCTTTAAGAGATAAAAATACTCGCAGTCAGCTTCAGTTCTATCCTCGGGTCAATTTCAGCCAGTTCTACAGTGCACCTGGCCTGGAAGCCTGTTTAGTATGGCAACTGTAGCCATTTGAAGCATGAATTCTGAAACTCAGCCAAAAAAATATTGTCAGGCTGAGGATTGACAAACCTAAGCTGGTTGTCAGCTTATAACCTGACATTTTTAATTAAAGACAGCTAAAAACAGCTAAAATTACGCCCTCACAATCTTATCCGCCAGCAAGTAAAGTACCGCCATACGTATGGCCACGCCGTTTTCGACCTGATTGAGAATGATGCTTTGACCGGAATCAGCCACATCGGAAGTAATCTCCACACCGCGGTTGATGGGGCCGGGATGCATGATGGTGATTTCCTTATCCAAGCTTTCGAGCATGGCTTTGTTGATGCCGAACTGCAGCGTATACTCCCGCATACTGGGGAAATAACGGGTTTGCTGGCGTTCGAGCTGTATGCGCAATACATTGGCCACATCGCACCAGGCCAGGGCTTTGCGAACGTCATGTTCTACTTTCACCCCCAATTCAGCCATATAACGTGGCATGAGGGTGGTTGGTCCGCAAACCATTACTTCAGCGCCCAGTTTTTGGAGGCAGAAGATATTGCTCATAGCCACCCGCGAATGAAGTATATCACCAATGATGGCCACTTTTAAGCCCGCGACATGGCCGTATTTTTCGCGTATCGAAAAGGCATCGAGCAAGGCCTGGGTGGGGTGTTCGTGTGCACCGTCGCCAGCATTGATTACCTTGGCGTCGATATTGGCCGCGAGAAATTGGCAGGCGCCAGGACTGCTGTGTCGCATCACTACCATATCCACCTTCATGGCGAGTATGTTCTTGACGGTATCCACCAGCGTCTCACCTTTGGAAACCGACGAGCCGGAGCTCGAGAAATTCACGACATCGGCAGAGAGGCGTTTTTCTGCCAATTCAAAACTGAGGCGGGTGCGGGTAGAGTTTTCGAAGAAGATATTGGCGATGGTAATATCACGCAGAGAAGGCACCTTTTTAATGGGCCTGTTGATGACGTCTTTGAAGTTGTCGGCAGTGCTGAAAATGAGCTCGATATCAGCTGTGCTGAGCTCCTTGATGCTGATGAGGTGAGATGTACTGAGTGCCTGTGCCATTATTGCGATACGATCCAGATGTTGTCTTTTCCATTCACCTCTTTCCATTCCACAAGTATTTTTTCGTTTTCGGCAGTATTTACCCGTTTTCCTAAAAAGTCGGGTTTCACCGGAAATTCCTGCGAATACCTGCGCTCGATGAGTACAAGTAGCTCCACTTTGGCGGGACGGCCAAAATCGATGAGGGCGTCGAGACCGGCACGTATGGTGCGACCGGTAAAAAACACATCATCTATCAATACCACCTCTTTGCCCTCAATGCTGAAATCAATACGGGTTTCGCTGGGAATAAGGGGTTCCTCCCGGCGTCGGAAGTCGTCGCGGTAGAAAGTCACATCGAGCAAACCAAAAGTGACCGGCTTGGCAGTTAGCTTTTCGATTTTCTGATGAATGCGAGCTGCCAACTGAGTTCCGCGTGGTTGTAAACCAATCAATACGGTATTTTCGAATTTCCCATGTTGCTCTATCAACTGGGCACAGAGCCTATCAATAATGATGGGCAGCTGTTTGGTATCGACGATCAGGCGGCGTTCACTCATAGTTCCGAGAGGGCTAAGATAGCATCAAAATGGGCTTTGCTTACCGGCATCACCGACAAACGACTGTGACGCACCAAAAGCAGGTCGGCAAATTGTGGGTCGGCTTTGAGTGTTTTCAGCGTAACCGGTTTTTTCAATGGGCGAAGTGGCTCAACTTCTACCGCCAGCCAACGCTCATCTTCTGTAGTGGGGTCGGGGAAACTGGAGGCGGTAATTTTGACCATGCCCACGATTTCCTGGCCGATATTACTGTGATAAAACAAGGCAATATCACCTATCAGCATATCGCGGAGATTATTGCGTGCCTGGTAATTTCTTACGCCATCCCAAATACCCTTTCCCTCTTTTGTCAATTTATCGAAACTGTAGACGTCGGGTTCGGATTTGAGCAACCAATAATTCATGGTCTCAAAAATAGGTATTTGTTGGGCTTAGCGATGAATTCCCGATCATAAAATCCTAACGATCTAATTTCCTGCTATTTTTCTGACGCGCTGTAATATTTCCGGCAGCAGTAGTACTAACTGTCCAAAAATGATGCTTATGAAAACTTTCAATTTGCTTTTTTTGGCGTTGTTCCTGCTATTGAAGCCCGTCACAGCCCTATCGCCCACCAACGAAAAAACCCTGCTTTGGGAAATCAGTGGCAATGGTTTGAAGAAAAAAAGCTACCTCTTCGGTACCTACCACCTCGTAAACAATGGTTTAATCGATCATTATCCAGCGGTGCAAAAGGCCTTGCGGAAATCCAAAACCATGGTAGTCGAAACCGTTATCGACTCTAATGAACTGGCTGCCTTGAGTTTGTTGATGCTTGCCCCCGACGGACCGGGCTGGACAGCGGCACTCAGTGCCGATGAAAAGCAACGGCTGGATCAAAATTTGAAAAAATTTGTTGGTCCCGGATTAGAGCAAATGGCTGTGTTCAAACCCAGTGCCGTTAGTGCCACCCTCGCCTTGATGGCCACCCGTGCCGCCTTGGAAGACACGCTGAAAATGTACAAAGGCGAACCCATCGATGGCTGGATTGCCAAACAAGGTCGCAAAAAAAGGAAACAGTTGGTGGCGCTGGAAAGTCTGAAGGAACAATTTGAGCTATTATACAATAGCGATTCGTTGCCTGCTCAAATAAAGCAGTTGCAAGCGCTTATCCAGCAGTTCGATAGTCTGGATATCTACACCACTGAGCTTTACTTTGCTTTTCTGGCCCAGGATCACCAAGCCATGCAAGCCATCGCTGCCAAACATGCCGGGCAAATAGGCGGACTGGAGACCTTACTCTACGACCGAAACAAACGCTGGCTCGATACCCTGCCCCAATTGATGGCCCAAAACCCCACTTTTATTGCAGTAGGTGCCTTGCACCTGAGCGGTGACCAAGGTGTTATCCAACTGCTTCGACACGCGGGCTATACCGTCAAACCCATGCGGAACCGCTACGAAAAACACCCCAACAGCGGGGGCGATGCCTCGGTGGTGCTTTTGCTGCTGTTGCCCGCTTTAATGAGCGACGGTCGCTTAATTTCAGAAAACAAACAGTATGGCATCGGCTAACAGTAATTTTCTGCAATTACTCAATCAGCACAGAGGCATAGTACACAAAATTGCGCGTCTCTATGCCGATACCGCCGACGACCAGCAAGACCTCTACCACGATGTGGTAGCCCAGGCGCTGGAAGCCTGGCCCAGGTTTGAACAACGGTCGGCCTTTTCGACCTGGCTCTACCGGGTGGCGCTCAATACCGCCCTCACCTGGCGGCGCAAGGAAGAAAAACGCATGAAGGCAGAGGCACAATCGGAATGGCATGTCACTGAAAACGATCCAAGGCAAGCCCAAATCGATTGGCTTTACCAGCACATGCGCCGGCTCGACCCCATCAGCCGCATGCTTCTTACCCTTCGTCTCGAAGGTTACGATATGCAACAAATCGCCGAAATCACCGGCATAAACAGCAATAACGCTACGGTAAAAATACACCGGGCTAAAAATTTACTCAGTACATGGCTACAACAACACCCCCTGACAGCTTAGAAAGCTTGTGGAGCAGCTTAAGTGCTGCACCTGTGCCTGAGCTAAAATCGGCACAACAAATTCAGGCCAAAGCCAACGACCCCTTGGCCAAATTGCGACGCAACATTCGCATCAACAATGGTTATGGGATCATATTCGGCCTATTGTTCATCGCGCTATTTGTTTATTTCGATTTCTTCTGGGTGCGCTTTTTCATCGGCATTTTACTACTTGGCTTTGCCTTGTCGACGGTCTATAACAGCTATTTAATACGCAAAGTCCTCCTCACCCCTGCAGCCGATGAAAACATCCTCATTCGATTACGCCTGATTCATTACCGCATGAAAAAAGCTTTGCAAACCATCGAAATCGTGGCGTTGTTTTTTTATCCATTCAGCCTGACTGCCGGCTTTATTATGGCTTTAGCTGAGGCCGGCAAACTGGATAAATTGAGTACAGAACCTCTCCTTCAGGGTTTATTAATCGCCTGTTTTATCATCATTGTGCCTATCTGCTATTTCATTACCAAATGGATGAACAAAATTGCCTTTGGTAAAGAAATTGCTAAGATTCACGACTTAATAGTAGCTTTTGAATCGACTGAAGAAGACGGTTAAATAAAGTCTGTTAGTTCATTGTATTGGTTCATGACACTCTAACTAATTCCGTCTGGAGCAAGCTCGCGCTAATCCCAAGCACAAGAAAATACGGCTGAAGCTATCGAAGCAGATTCAACTGGATCGCTACACGCGCAAAACATAAAGGCTCAAATCCTGTTTCAAAGCAGTGAAAAAGCCAAAAATTTACTGGTTCAGAAGCGATCTTCGCCTACATGACCAGCCGGTCATCAATCAACTTTTCCGCGACCCTGAACCATTTATTGCCTTTTATTGCCTCGATGAAGCCATATTGAAAATCAATCAATGGGGGTTCCAAAACACTTCTTCCATTCGCTTGCAGTTTTTACTTGACCATCTTCGCATAGTAGAAGCGCAACTTGCAGCATTGGGGGTTGCAATGGTTTTCCGAAGAGGAAATGCTGTCCAAACCCTGCTTGCATGGATGAAAGAACACCAATATACCGAGTTGTATGCAGAAAGATTGGTCGGAAGCCGCGAACAAGCAGCTGAGGACTTGTTGAAATCTGAAGCCGAAAAAAGTCAGATAATGGTCCATTTCCATCGAAAGCATAC
Organism: Bacteroidota bacterium; assembly: GCA_036787895.1. Classification (GTDB taxonomy): domain Bacteria; phylum Bacteroidota; class Bacteroidia; order UBA7662; family UBA7662; genus UBA7662. The sequence continues at coordinate 59,752 of DAIQOK010000011.1, forward strand.
GCTTATTTCACTAGATAGCCTGCCCTTTGACCTTCCTCATTTGCCGGATATATTTACCGATTTCCGCAAACTTCTTGAGAAACATTGTGTACCTGAACCGGTTACCCCAATGTCGTACCCAAACTGGCCAAGATTAGCGATATTGAGTTCAATTCCTTCCCTGGCCGATTTAGGCTATACCATTTCCCCAGCCGACGCCCGTAATCCATTCGTATTTCGGGCGGGTGAAGCTGCGGCATTGGATCGTTTGCAATGGTATTTATGGGAAAATCAACATATCAAAAACTACAAACTCACCCGTAATGGGATGTTAGGTGCCCAATATTCCAGCCGTTTTTCGCCCTGGCTGGCTGTTGGGTCCCTCTCTCCCCGGCTCATTTATGCTGAAATCAAACGATTTGAAGCCAAGCATGGCGCCAACGAAAGCACATATTGGTTGTATTTAGAACTTTTATGGCGAGACTATTTCCAATTTGTTGCACTAAAGGCTGGTTCAGCTTTATTTAAAGCAGGGGGCATTAAAAACTCATCAAAAAGAAATGGATTTGACCCGGAACGCTTTAAACACTGGTGTGAAGGCAGAACAGGCCAACCGTTTATCGATGCCAATATGCGAGAACTGCTGGCAACCGGCTGGATGAGTAATCGTGGCCGTCAAAATGTAGCCAGCTATCTGGTACACGACCTAAATCAGGATTGGCGTGCCGGGGCCGCCTGGTTTGAGGCGCAGCTCATCGATTATGATCCAGCCAGTAATTATGGCAATTGGAATTATATCGCTGGCATAGGTAACGACCCGAGAGAAAACAGAAGGTTTAATCCCGAAAAACAAGCCAAACAATACGACCCGGATGGCAGCTATCAAAATTTGTGGCTCAGTTAATTCGTCCGAGGGTGATTTTGTACTTAACAGCTGTAAAGCGTATGGAAATTATACTAAGAATGGATAAAATTAAATTCCAGTCCCTGTCTAATCCCAAATAATTCAGGAATAAATAAATTGCCGCTCCGGCGAGGCAGGCGGTTGCATAGATTTCTTTGCGAAAAATAACTGGAATTTCATTGGTTAATGTATCCCGGATTACACCACCCATAACGGCGGAAAACATGCCCATGATAGCTGCAATTTCAGGCTGAACGCCTACTGAAAGCGCCTTTTCTACCCCTAAAACTGTGAAAAAACCTATCCCGAACGTATCGAAAAAGAAAAGGGTTTTACGAAGCCTGATCAGAAAATTGAAGGCGAAATAAGTCGTTAAAATGCCGGCAATTACGGCATACAAAAAATGGATATTTCCAATCCAAACCAGGGGGTAACTCCCCAATAAAACATCCCTCAGTGTACCACCTCCTATGGCCGTCAAAAATCCGGTAAATCCGGCACCGAACCAATCATGTTCTTTGTCCTTTACCGCCAAGGCTCCTGAAATGGCGAAGGCATAGGTGCCCAGAAGCTCAAAAACATGTTGAAGATCCATTATGTAAATATAGTCTCTAAATTGACTAAGAAATCAGATCATTATGTCGATTCCTATTATTAGCTTGCACTAGTGTAAAGGCAAATCATGCAATTCAAGTCTACTGTTTTAAAGGCCATTTGCTTATTGTTTCATTTCCACTTCGGGCAAAATGTTTTTGCCCAAAAATTCTCAGAAACTTTGGTAATTGGGGAAAATCGAGTTTGGTTAGCAGATACACTCATCGCACGATTTATACGTTGGGACAACTTTGATGCAGGCATTTCAGGCAATTCTCGAAAAGAATTAGCTGTAGTATTTGAGCATAAGTAACTTTTGAAACATCATGGCTTACAAACAGAAGCTCTATTAGCCAACAGCCACCCTCCAACAGATTGGCAACTTTTAGCATTTTACCGGAATAATTCCGGCAAAATTATTCAGTCAAAATCATTCGATCCAATTCAGATTCAAAAATCTGAACTTCGTCAACATGGAAAAATCTTGGCTGGTACTATTTTAATTTTTACTGGTCTTTACGGAATTTCTACAAAATATATCAGCCAACCAACATCTCAAACCTACGCTCAGGCCTTAGGACAAGGAATTGGAAGGGAAGTACTACCTATTTTCGGATTCTTTTCTTTGACAGGTGGCGTAGTATTAATTGCAAAAGGTATAAATCCTTAGGATAGCAACTTCTGTCGCAACAAAAACTCCAGTTGCTCATTCACCCGCAACAAACTTTTGATGAGTTCCTTGTTTTCGGCCCGAAGATTAAAAACTTCGAACGCCTTATTAATGATATTTCGCAATTGTTGCTCATCCCAGGGTTTGGTGATATAATGATAAACCTGACCCTTATTGATGGCATCTATTACCGCCTGGATGTCGGTATAACCGGTGAGCAAAATGCGAATCGGTTCCGGATAATGCGGAATGATCGACTCTAAAAACTCCACGCCTGTCATCCCGGGCATTCGTTGGTCAGTTACAATCACTTCCACCACCTGTTCTTCCAGTATTTTTCGCCCTTGCTCTGCCGATTCAGCCGTAAATACATTAAAATCGCGACGAAATGCAGCTTTAAAGGAATGGAGATTGTTCACCTCGTCGTCGACGTAAAGGATATTGATGAGACTTTTTTCCGACATGGCCAGTAGTTAATAAGTACCAAAAATAAACTTTATCCGTATTGCCCACACCATATTTGTATAATCGTTACATATCTTTAGAACATGGCCATAAAAGCCGTACTTGCAGCGTGAAGCCAACTTTTTGTGGAATAAATTGTTAAATGGACTACTTAGATTATCGCAGCAACAGTGAAACAAGCAGTTACCGTCCGCGTATCTTTCGGCTAACCAATGATGCAGACGTAGGTGACTTTAATGACCTTATAGGTAATCCCGATCTGGTCATCCTGGATAGTCTGCAAAAGCAGTTGGCAGAGCTACTGCAATTGCGCCACCCCAGACAAAAGTTAGGACAGGATGAGCTGAAATCAGGCATGAACGACCTATTGGGCGATTTAGGTTTCCATGAATATGGCGTTTGGGCGTATTACCCCTGGAACAACCGCTTAATTCATTTGGTAGATCAAGCCGACTTTTATGAATTACGTACCAGCCGAAACCAACTTAAAATAACGCGTGCAGAGCAGGATGAGTTAGCTCGGAAAAAAATCGGCATTGTAGGGCTGTCGGTTGGTAATGCCATAGCTGTAACCATGGCCATGGAACGTATTTGTGGCGAAATCCGTCTGGCCGATTTTGACACCCTCGATTTAACTAACCTTAACCGAATTCGTTGCGGAATACACAATTTAGGCATCAATAAAGCCATCATTACAGCGCGTGAAATCGCAGAAATCGACCCATTCATTGAAGTCAAAGTATTCGACGATGGCTTAACGCCCGAAAATATAGGTGACTTCTTTTCAACTGGCGGTCAACTCGACCTAATCGCCGATGAATGTGATAGTCTTGAAATGAAGTTCCTTATCAGACAGCATGCCCGAAAACTGGGTGTGCCAGTCATTATGGAGACCAGCGATCGGGGAATGTTGGATGTAGAAAGATTTGATATAGAGCCCGACCGGCCTTTCTTTCACGGTAAAATCGCTGCTTTGGGAGCACCTGAACCCGGCCCCATTCCAGGCCCGTTACGCATGCAATACCTTATGGCCATAGTTGATTACCAACAAATATCAGAACGACTCCGAAATTCCTATGCCGAAATCGGCAAATCGCTGACCACCTGGCCTCAACTGGCCTCAGCGGTTATTATGGGTGGTGGCACCACCACCGATGTAAGCCGACGCATATTATTGGGCCAATTCAAAAGCTCAGGTCGTTTTTATTTTGATACGGAACTGATGCTACAGCATCCAAAGCATGAAGCCTGATGTCGTTGCAAGCAGTTAAGATCAGAGCCTTTCGCGCCACCGAAGATCCTGAAGCCTGTGACCGATTTATACATGGTCACGAACATGTATTAGAAGTTGCCGGCGTAAACAAAGTAACCAGTGCCAACCATGCCTGGAAAAACAATCCGGCTTGTTTTGTGATTTTAGTCGAAACCCTCGATGGTTCCAAGGTTTTAGGCGGCGCTCGCCTGCAATGTGCGGGTGGAACGATGCCCTTACCAATTGAAGAAGCTACCGGTGATTTTGACGCCAAAATATTCGATTTCGTCAAAAACTTGAGCGCCGATGGTACTGCCGAGTTATGTGGCCTGTGGAATTCGAGAGAAGTCAGTGGTTTAGGTATAGGAGCCTTTTTCAGTACACGCGTTGGGGTGGTCATAGCCGAACAGGTGGGCATCAAAAGTATTTTTGCACTTTGTGCACCGTATACCGTAAAATTTGCAGAAAAAGTTGGCTGCCGTATACTCAAGACAATTGGCAATAATGGCACCTTTTATTATCCTAAACTCGACCTCTTGGCAACCGTAGTTTTGTTGGAGGATGCAGTAACACTCGACACGGCCGATGAGTTAGAAAGAGAACGTATATTGAGCCTTCGAAAAAACCTGAATCAGGTGCATATTGAAACCTCACCCATCCGTCAAATGCAGGTCGAAATCCATTATGATCTTACCATCAAGGATGCCCGCAAAGACGAGTTTAAATTGGCTGTTCAATGAAAAACTGGTGGCTGCTTTTGCTGCTTTTGCTTCCATTACCATCGGATGCACAAGTTTTAATCACCAACCCGGATGCCAGGCTGCTTGTCGGCAAATACACCCAACTTTTTGTCGACGAAAGTGGCAAAATGACTCTGGATGAAGTCATCCGCCACAACCAATTTGAACCCAGTACGCAAGCAGTACCCAATTTTTTATATACCAAAGCTGCCATTTGGTTGCGAATTGAAATTACCAACCAGCAAAAGGTTGCCAACCTGGCCATTGAAGTAGTCAACCCACAGCTGGATGAAATTCATTTTTACGAGCCCGGCCCTACCAGTTACAGTCGGTTTATTTCAGGTGATAATTTCCCCTTTCAACAGCGTTTGTTGATTCACCAACATTTTGTATTTCCAATTCAGCTCGAAAAGGGTAGCTCTGCCGTGTATTATCTGCGGATGTATTCCGAAGAACAATTAAGTATACCCATTTACGTTGGCACGCGCGAAGCCATCACGGCCAGTCAACATACCGGCAATGTATTTACCGGCTTGTATCTGGGCATCATGTTCGTGATGTTCTTTTACAATCTGTTCATTTATTTCAGTGTTAAAGACCGAAGCTACCTCTATTATGTGATGTACATTTTGGGTATTGCCCTGGCTCAGGCCAGCTTGCAGGGTTTTACCTATAAATATGCCGTCCCTGATTGGCCTGCCTTAAATAAAATGCTGGTGGTTTTGTTCTCAACCATCAGCGGTATTGGTGCCATTAATTTTGCCCGACATTTTCTGCATCTGCCCGAACGGCTTCCTCGGGTAAACCGGGTATTGTTGGTATTTACAGGCTTATATATGCTTGCCTTGGCCGTATTCTTGGCCGGTTTTCACGCAATCAGCTACAACATTTTGGATGTAAGTGCGCTGTCGGTTTCGGTATACGCACTCTATTTTTCCATCCGCTTATCGCTTAAGGGCATTCGTTCGGCCCGGTTTTTTTTACTGGCCTGGATATTTTTTATGGTCGGCCTGGTGATTTACGTCGCCCGGAACATGGGCTTGCTGCCCTATACGTTTTTTACCGACCATGTACTCATGATTGCCTCGGCGGTTGAAGCCATGTTACTCAGCGTTGCCCTGGCCGACAGGATCAATACCTTGAAAAAAGAAAAGGAAATATCTCAGGCAGAAGCCCTCCGAATCTCTCGCGAAAATGAACAGCTGGTTCGCGAACAGAACATTGTTTTGGAGCAAAAAGTCACTGAACGGACAGCCGAATTACAACAAACCAACAACGAGTTGAACCTGACGCTGAACGAGCTCAAAAACACGCAAACACAACTCGTGAACGCCGAAAAAATGGCTTCCCTGGGTCAATTAACCGCCGGCATTGCGCATGAAATCAACAATCCCATCAATTTTGTGACCTCCAACATCCGGCCGCTTCGTCGCGATATCAATGACTTATTGGAAACCATTCAACGATTTGAAAAGCTCATACCAGCCGGTGACGACCGCATCAAGGCCCAATTAGACGCCATAAAAAGTGAGATGGACTTCGACTATCTCACCGAAGAAATTAATGTGCTGATCAGCGGTATGGAAGAAGGCGCTATTCGTACCGCCGAAATTGTAAAAGGACTTCGGACCTTCTCCCGACTGGATGAAAGTGATTTGAAAAAAGTGAATGTGAACGAAGGTATCGACTCCACCCTAATTTTGCTCAACAGCAATTTGGGCGGACGAATTGAAGTAGTTCGGGATTATGACGAAGATGCTTTGATTGAGTGTTACCCGGGCAAATTAAATCAGGTGTTCATGAATATATTGAATAACGCTATTCAAGCCATGCACGCCAACGACCACCAATCCAATGGTATCCTCACTTTACGCACGAAATCAGTGGGTGAATTTGTTACGATTGAAATAGGCGATACCGGTCCAGGCATGAGTGAGGAAGTGAAACAGCGTATCTTTGAACCTTTCTTCACCACCAAAGCTGTTGGTCAAGGTACCGGTCTGGGACTATCTATCGTTTATAGCATCATCGAATCGCATAACGGCACCATTGAAATCGACTCCACCCTTGGTGTGGGGACCACCTTTAAGCTTATCTTGCCCAAACTCCACAAATAAGCATGAGTTCAAAAAAAATACGCATCCTTTATATCGACGATGAACGCCACAATTTGTATGCGTTCAGGGCAGCTTTTCGCATTGATTTTGAAATACTTCTGGCAGAATCGGCGGAAGAAGCCAGAGAGATACTTAAGGAGAAGGAGGTACCCATTATCATCGCCGACCAGCGTATGCCGCGCGAAACCGGTATTGAGTTTTTTGAATCTATCAAAGACCAATATCCCTACACCATGCGCATTTTGCTTACCGGTTATACCGACATACAGGCGGTTATTAGTGCAGTAAATGTGGGCAATATATTTCGCTACCTCCAAAAGCCCTGGAATGAAGAAGAAATCAAAGCTGCCGTACAATCGGCATTCGAAGTATACGACTCCAGAGTTCAACTCATCGAAAAACAAAAAGAGCTAGAAAAAGCCTATGGCGAACTTGACAAATTTGTATACAGTGCCTCCCATGACTTAAGATCACCATTAATGTCGATTTTAGGCATCATCAAGTTGGCACGTATAGAGCAAGACCACAATTCTACAGAGCAGTACTTCAGTATGATAGAAGAAAGTGTGCTCCGGCTGGATGAGTTTATAAAAAACATTATCAGCTATTATAAAAACAATCGTATTGAGAATGAAATTACCAGCATCGACCTCAAAGCTTTAAGCGAAGAAATTATCGATGCAAATCGGTACCAGGAGCTCGCAAAATCCATTCAATTTGAGCTGGATGTACAGCAAACTGTCGCCTTCCGATCCGATATTCTCAAGCTGAAAATTATTTTCAGTAACCTGGTCTCCAATGCCATAAAATACCAGTCGCCCAATAAATCCGATAAAAAATTATGGATACATATTCAGGTGAATCGCGATGGAGCGCGAATTGAAATAGGCGATAACGGTATTGGCATCGCCTTGACAGAGCAGGAAAATATTTTTAAGATGTTTTTTAGGGCAACCAACCATAATTTTGGCAGTGGAATAGGCCTTTATATAGTAAAAGACGCAGTGTCGCGACTTAATGGAAAAATATATGTAGATTCGGAAGTAGGTAGAGGTACGATATTCCGTATTGACTTGCCCAATATCTCGTGAGCGTTACACAGAAAAAATGGCCATTTATTCTGATCGACGATAATCCACTCGATCTGAAAGTCAATGAACGCCTACTCGTACATGGTGGGCTGGCATCGACCGTCAAACCATTCACCCATGCCAAAGTAGCCCTAAAACAAATCAAAGAGCTCGGCAGTATAGAAGGTTTGACTATCATACTACTCGATATCCAAATGCCCGAAATGGATGGTTTTGGGTTTCTGACAGCTTTTAATGCCTTGCCGGAAGAAATCAAAAATTGCTACACTATTTATATGTTGTCTTCAACCCTCGACGAATTCGACTTACGTAGGGTATGGGTCAATCCTGATGCCGTGGCATTTTTGCCCAAACCACTCGACGCCAAAGCCCTCAAAACACAATTAGAAAAACTGCCGTAGTATCGGCATTTTTTGCCATAATGGCAGCCCATTTGGCATGGCACTTTCTTTGAAGTCGGAGCCTTAAACACTTCAACTTTATGGAAAACACACGTACCGGAACCATTTCCGTCAATACAGAGAATATCTTCCCCATCATCAAAAAATCGCTGTATTCTAACCATGAAATTTTCCTGAGAGAATTGGTAAGCAATGCGGTTGATGCCACCCAAAAGCTCAAAACCCTGGCTTCGCTCAACGAATTCAAAGGTGAATTGGGAGAGTTACAAGTCAAAATTGCAGTCGATAAAGACAAAAAGACCATCACCATCAGCGACCGCGGTATAGGACTCACGGCCGATGAAATAGAAAAATACATCAATCAGGTTGCCTTTTCGGGTGCCACCGAATTTGTTGAAAAGTACAAAGACAAAACCGAACTCAATAATATGATCGGTGCCTTTGGTCTGGGCTTCTACTCTGCCTTCATGGTGTCGAGTATGGTAGAAATTCAAACGCTCAGTCATAAAAAAGGCAGCCAGGCTGCCCGTTGGACCTGCGATGGCAGTACCAGTTTCGAGATTAGCCCTGGTCAGCGTACCGATCGTGGAACCGACATTATCCTGCATGTTGCCGAGGATTCGGAAGAATTCTTGGAGTCTTTCCGCTTGAAAGAAATTCTACGCAAATACTGCAAATTCCTGCCGGTTGAAATCAGTTTTGAGGACGAAATCATCAACCAAACCAGTCCGCTCTGGACCAAAAAACCCGCTGAATTGCAGGATGAGGACTATGAGAAGTTTTACAGCGACTTATATCCAATGGCCGAAAAACCGCTGTTCTGGATACATCTCAATGTCGACTTCCCCTTCAATCTCACCGGCATTTTATACTTCCCCAAACTCAAAAACGAATTTGAGCCGGTAAAAAACAAAATCCAGTTGTACAGTCGCCAGGTTTTCATCACCGATTCGGTCGAAGAAATTGTACCCGACTATCTCCGCCTGCTGCATGGCGTAATCGATTCACCGGATATTCCGCTTAACGTTTCCCGCTCTTTCCTGCAAACCGATGCCAATGTGCGCAAAATCAACAGCCACATTAGCAAAAAGGTAGCTGATAAGCTGTTTGATATATTTAAAGCCGACCGGGGCGCCTTCGCTGAAAAATGGCAGCATCTCGATTTGTTCGTGAAATACGGCATGATCAGCGATGAGAAGTTTTATGATCGCGCCAAAAGTTTCTGTCTGTATAAAAACACTGCCGGTGAAACTCGCACCTGGGAAGAGTTTGCCGAGAGCATCGAAGCCAACCACCGAGATAAGGATGGTCAGTTGGTAGTACTCTACACCAGCAATGTTGAAGCACAGCATAGTTTCATCCTGGCCGCTGAAAAACGCAGTTATCAGGTGTTGGAGCTCAGTAGCGTGATCGATAGTCACTTCATCAGCGCCATGGAAAGCAAGCTGGAGAAAACCATGTTCAAACGCATTGATGCAGAAACCATCGATAAACTCATCGCCAAAGATGAAAAGCGGGAAGCGCTGCTCAATGAGGAACAGGCTAATAGTGCCATTGAGCTGTTCAAAAAGCTCGATAATGACAGTAATTTCACTATTGTAGCAGAAGCTTTATCACCCGACGACCAGCCTGTGGTAATAACCCGATCGGAATTTATTCGCCGTATGAATGAAATGGCGGCTACAGGGGGTGGCGGTTTTATGGGTGGCGGCATGAAAGAACCTATGCAGTTGGTACTGAATACCTGTCACCCCTACCTCCAAAAAATCAGCAGCTCCGACGAGGCTACCCAGCAAAAATTGGCGCAGCAAGCCTTCGATCTGGCGTTGCTCTCACAGGGCATGTTAAAAGGACCTCAACTCACCGCATTCATCGAAAGAAGCATTAGTCTGGTTTAAATTATCCCTTTTCTAATAGGTGGGACACACATATTGTGCTCTGCTTCTTGCAACTCTTGGGCTGATGATTGGTTCACATGCTTCGCTGTCTACAGTTTATATTTGAAGCAGACAGCGAAGCAGTGGACAATAAGTCGGTTACAATTAAGCGCATCAATACTGAAAACGGAGCTGTTCAGCTTTTGCGCTGTCAAATTTCCGCAGCCACTGTTCACATAACATCGTGCTCTTGCAGGCATTCTCGTTGAGTAACATCAATCTGAGTGCCGGCATTGCAGCTAAGGCTTCCGGGAAGGCTTCGATGTCGTTTTCGCTGATATCGAATTCCTGTAAACTGACGAGCGCAAGCACTTCCTTTGGAAAAACGATGAAGGCATTGTGGTTTAAGCTGAGTCTTTCCAAAGTTTCTAATCGCTGAAAAGAAGCCGGTAAGGCTTGCAGGCAATTGTCCTCTACATATAAAAACCGTAGCTGTGTCAGATCTCCGATAGTTTCGGGCAATTCCTCGATTTTGTTGTGAGCCAGATACAATTGTTCGAGCTGGTTTAACTTGCCCCACGGATGGTTTATTTGCTTCAATTTGTTGTGGTGGAAATCCAATTCGCGAAGGGCTTGACAATCGAATATGAAATCAGGTATTTCCTGAATTTGATTTTTGTAAAAAAGCAGCCCTTGCAAACGTTTGTAGCAACGAATTCCTGGGGGGACAGTTTGAAACCGATTGCCAGAAAGCACCAGTTTTTCGAGTTTACGGTAGTGTTGCATGCCAGCAGGCAGCGTATTGAGTCGGTTATCGGCTAAATTCAGCTTGCATACCTTATTTCCGAAACAGTTGCCAATTCGCACCGACTGAATGTTGTTACCCATAGCCGTGACTTCCTGAATTCTGCGGCTTCTAATGCGAAGGGAGTTAAGTTGGCAATAATTCAAGGTTACAGTTTGTAATCTTCTGCCAACTTTGAGTTTTAATTGGGCAGATAGCTTGTTGTTGCTTAAATCGAGTCGGGTTAAACAGCGTAATTTACTGACTTTCAATGCTTCGGATCCTAGAAAATTATGGCTCATGTCTAGCCTTTTCAGTTTGGGGAAACCCTTCAATTCGGATGGAATCGTCTGAAAGAGGTTATGGCTCAAATTAATCTGTTCTACTTTTGCAAAACGCAAGAGCTCGACCGGGAAAGTATCGAGCTTCATATAACTCAAATTCAATTCTTTTACTGAATCTACCTTTTGATTCAAAAGTGTCTCCCGATAGGCTGAATAATCACGTAACGAACCACTTCCCGCCCTATTTTGGGCAATAATTGCGGAAGACTGACTAATCCACATCGCGGTGAGTAAAAAAATACGTAGGAATTGCATCTCTAAATATAATTCGAACAGCGGCTTAGCTGCAAAAACTTTACTTTTGTGCCTTTACTACTTATAGTCTGCAATGAAGGTACTGCCCATTCGCTCCGCCCTGATCTCGGTATATTACAAAGATGGCCTGGAACCCCTGGTTAAAAAACTGCATACCGATGGTGTAACCATCTATTCTACCGGTGGTACTCAGGCGTTTATCGAAGCTTTGGGTGTGCCTGTGGTGGCCGTTGAAGACCTGACAGGTTATGCCTCCATTTTAGGTGGTCGGGTAAAAACCTTGCACCCGAAAGTTTTTGGTGGCATACTCGCGCGTCGCGAAAATATTTCTGACCTCAATGAACTAGCCGGCTATGAAATTCCCACCATCGATTTGGTGATTGTAGATCTCTACCCTTTTGAAGAAACCGTTGCTGCCGGGGCATCACATGATGACACCATTGAAAAAATAGATATAGGCGGTATTTCCTTGATACGTGCAGCTGCCAAAAACCATGAGGAGGTGGTTATTTTATCGGGCAAAGACCAGTATGGCCGACTGTTAGAGCAATTGAACACCCAGCAAGGCACTACCCTGGCCGACCGCCTCCGTTATGCGGCCGAGGCTTTTGCAACCAGCTCGAATTACGACACCCACATCTTCAATTATTTCAATCGCAGCGAGGCCTTGCCCGTATTACGTTTGTCGAGCAACGACGCCCATATCTTGCGCTATGGAGAAAATCCACATCAAAAAGGGGCATTTTACGGCAAAATGGAAGAGTTATTTGAGATACTCAATGGCAAAACCCTGAGTTACAACAATCTGTTGGATGTTGATGCCGCCGTGAATTTACTCGCCGATTTTGAGGAACCTACCTTCGCCATCATCAAACACAACAACGCTTGTGGACTGGCATCGCGTGATACCCTGCTCCAGGCCTGGCACGATGCCCTGGCCGGCGATCCGATTTCTGCCTTTGGCGGCATACTCCTGGGGAACCGTAGCATCGACATGGCCACAGCCCAGGAAATCGACAAATTATTCTACGAAGTGCTCATTGCACCGGATTTTGGTCCCGGCGTGGTTGAACTACTGAGTAAAAAGAAAAACCGTATTTTGTTGCGGATGAAGCGAGCTTTACCAGCTAATCCCAGCGTTCGTGCCGTATTGAACGGCGTTTTGGTTCAGGATAAAGATCAGTATGTAGATGCGTTGGATAGCCTTAAAGTGGTTACCCGCAAGCAGCCCACAACGCAAGAGCTTGAAGACATGGTTTTTGCGTTGAAGCTCGTCAAACACACCAAAAGTAACGCCATTGTGCTTGCCAGGAACAAACAACTCATTGGCAGCGGTACCGGACAAACCTCGCGCATCGATGCCATGAAACAGGCCGTGCATAAAGCGCGCAGTTTCAATTTCGAAATTGATGGCGCTGTATTGGCCTCAGATGCCTTCTTCCCTTTCGCCGACAGCGTAGAAGTTGCCTATCAAGAAGGCATACGAGCCGTGGTGCAACCAGGTGGTTCAATCAAAGACCAGGATTCCATCGATTTTTGCGATCAACATGGCATGGCGATGACCTTCACTGGAATTCGTCATTTTAAACACTAATTTTAACAGAAAGACTTTTACATATGGGAATGTTCGACTTCTTTACCCAGGAAATCGCCATCGACTTGGGCACAGCGAACACGCTGATTATATTCAAAGATAAAATTGTGGTAGACGAGCCGTCGATTGTAGCCATTGACCGAACCACCGGCAAAGTAATTGCCATCGGTAAGCAGGCCCAGCAAATGCACGGTAAAACCCATGAAAATATCAAAACCATTCGTCCGCTGAAAGATGGTGTTATTGCCGACTTCCACGCTGCCGAAAGCATGATTCGTGGCATGATCGATATGATTAACCCGAAAAAACGCTGGATAGCTCCTTCATTGCGTATGGTTATTTGTATTCCTTCGGGCATTACCGAGGTTGAAAAACGCGCGGTTCGCGACAGTGCCGAGCATGCCGGCGCCAAAGAAGTTTATCTCATCCATGAGCCCATGGCCGCGGCCATTGGTATTGGTATTGATGTAGAAGAGCCCAAGGGCAATATGATCATCGACATAGGCGGTGGTACTTCAGAAATTGCCGTGATTGCGCTTGCCGGCATTGTTTGTGACCAGTCTATCCGGGTGGCAGGCGACCAGTTTACTGCCGATGTGTTGGAGTATATTCGTCGCCAGCACAATATGCTCATCGGAGAACGCACCGCCGAGATGATCAAAATTCAGGTAGGTTCAGCCCTTCCTGAGCTCGACGAACCACCAGCCGACATTACTGTAAGTGGTCGCGATCTAATGACAGGTATCCCCAAGCAGATTACCGTGAGTTATACCGAGATTGCGCATGCACTCGACAAAAGCATCAGCAAGGTTGAAGGTGCCATCTTAAAGGCGCTCGAGATTACCCCGCCTGAACTAGCCTCCGACATACACGAAAACGGCATTTATCTCACAGGAGGTGGTGCTTTAATTCGTGGTTTGGATAAACGTATCAGTCAGAAAACCAAACTCAAGGTATTTATAGCTGAAGACCCACTCCGTGCTGTTGTTCGTGGAACCGGCATCTCTTTGAAAAATATCGATCGTTTCAACTTCCTGATGACCTGATCGGCTAGATGCGCGCGATACTTCGATTTTTTGCCAGGTTCCGCTTTTTGCTCTTCTTCCTGCTGTTGGAAGCAGTGGCTGTAGTGCTTACCATACGGCATAATTATTACCACCAGGCCGCTTTTTTCAATTCCAGCAATGCAGTTGCCGGTGGTTTTTATCAGCGTTTAAACAATTTTACCGCTTATCTAGATTTGCGCCGGGTGAATGATTCACTCGTGAACTATGTAGCTGCATTACAGGCCGAATTGCCTCAGAATCAATTTGCCGACAGCAGTACATCTGCCCCTTTATTCCATGACTCCTTATACTCCCAACGTTACTTTTATACCGGAGCCAAAGTCATCAACAATACCGTTGAATTCCGCAACAACTACCTCACCCTAGATAAAGGCAGCTTAGCAGGTATCAAACCGCGAACAGCAGTCATGGCCAGTAATGGTGTGGTGGGGATAGTAAAAGATGTTTCGCCGCATTTCAGCACAGTTATCTCCTTGCTGAACAAAAATGCCAGAATTTCGGCCCGACTGAAAAAATCGGGCACTGCCGGAACTGTGCTTTGGTCGGGTGGCAGCTTCCGTTTCGCCGATCTCATCGAAATACCTGAACATGTGGATGTTGCTGTAGGCGATACCATTTTAACCAGTCCTTATTCTTCTATCTTCCCTGATGGCTTATTTATCGGCACCATAGCCGAAATTAATCTCCCCGAAGGCAGCAGCATGTACGAAATTAGGGTGAAGTTAGGCGCCGACTTCAAACAACTAAATTACGTCTGGATCATAGAGGACAGACTGGCCAAAGAAAAAGAAATCCTGGAAAGCAGCCTCAGCTATGATTGACTTACTCAAACACCTGATTCGCCTGTTGCTGCTGTTGTTTTTTCAAGTAGCCGTATTTAATCATATTGGCTTACATGGACTGTTCAATCCATTTATCTACGTCTTTTTTATATTGATGTTGCCATTGTCGATACCCACCAGCCTCCTGCTTCTACTTGGATTTGGAAGTGGCCTAGTGGTAGATATCTTTTCAAATACCGGAGGTATGCACGCCTTTGCAAGCACTTTAATCGCCTTTATACGGCCATTTTGGATAAAAACCACCATTCCGCGTACTGCTTACGATGAACTACAAAACATTAGCTTCCGGGATGTAGAATTTGGTCAGTTTGTTACCTACGCTTCTGCCCTGGTATTTATCCACCACCTCGCCTTATATAGTATCGAATCACTCGATATTTCCGATATTTTTGTAATTCTCATGAAGGCTGTTTTCAGTGCAGTACTAACCAGTTCACTGATTATTGGTCTTCGTTATCTGGAATTACGCCCTCGTCGGACTACATGAACGCATCGAACCGCCAGCGACTGGTCATCTTTATCATGTTGGGAATCTTTTCGATTTTCCTGCTGAGGCTGTTCTATGTGCAGGTAATCGACGATTCCTATGCCTTGTGGGCCGACCAAAATGCTATCAGAAAGGTAACCATCTATCCAGCGCGAGGCATTTTATACGACAGAAACAAAGAAAGGGTAGTCGTAAATCGCCCGATATACGACCTCATGGTGATTCCCAGGCAACTGGAGAAGAACATGGATACGCTTTCCTTTTGCCGGCTGTTGAATATTGACAAAGAGACTTTCATTCTTCGAATTGATAAAGCCAAAAAGCACAGCAGGTTCAAACCATCGCTTTTTCAGGCCCAGATAAGTGTGGAAGAATTTGCTGCCATCCAAGAAAGGCTGCATGAATTCAGTGGATTTTACCCGGAGGCACGTACAGTGCGATCCTATCCTTACAGCTCATCAGCCCATGTATTGGGATATATTGGCGAAGTAAATCAGCGGCAAATCGACAAATCCGATGGCTATTATCAGCAGGGCGACTATATCGGTATTGGCGGAATTGAGCTCGCTTACGAGGAGCATCTACGTGGCAAAAGAGGTGTAAAATACCAGTATGTAGATGTGCATAATCGTATAGTTGGCAGCTATAAAGGTGGTGAATTTGATTCAATGGCAGTTTCTGGAGAAGATCTCATGCTTTCGCTGGATATTGATTTGCAGAACTATGCCGAATCTTTGATTGTCAACAAAAAAGGCAGTGTAGTGGCCATTGAACCGGCAACCGGCGAAATTTTGGCGTTTGTAAGCGCACCTTATTACGACCCCAACCTGCTGGTAGGTTCCGTTCGTGGTAAAAACTACCGTGTGCTTGCCAACGACCCAGCCAAGCCCATGTTTAATCGCCCATTGCAAGCCCAATATCCGCCGGGTTCTATTTTTAAACCAATTCAGGCCTTAATCGGGCAACAATTGGGGCTGATGTCGCCCGAAACGCGTTTCCCTTGCCATGGCGGCTACCGCATGGGCGGTCATACGGTAAAATGTACCCACGTGCACGACCGGCTGAACCTGGAAGAATCTATACAGCTATCATGCAACCCTTATTACTGTTGGGCATTCAAGACCATGGTCGACAATAACCCGGGTAAAAGTTC
Source organism: Bacteroidota bacterium (assembly GCA_036787895.1). Classification (GTDB taxonomy): domain Bacteria; phylum Bacteroidota; class Bacteroidia; order UBA7662; family UBA7662; genus UBA7662. The sequence goes on from DAIQOK010000011.1 coordinate 76,368, forward strand.
GCCAGAGGGTTACGTCATTTGGCGACAGCACATTGCAGCATTCAATATTGGCTCTAAAACCGGCATTGACATCCCGAATGAAGTTAAGGGAATTTTACCCTCTGTAGATTATTACAACAAGGTTCATGGTAGGAAGTGGTATGCCAATAACATCATTTCCCTATCGATTGGTCAGGGTGAATTAGGCATTACTCCCTTACAAATGGCCAATGTGATGGCTATTATTGCCAACCGTGGCTGGTATTATCGGCCTCATCTCGTCAAACAAATCGGGAATGGCAGTGGCGCTACGGTAAAAGCCGAGTACAAGGAAAAACTCAGTGCCGGCATCGACGATAAATACTTCGATGTGGTTTTGAATGGTATGCAAAAAGTGGTAGATGCCGGCACCGCCCGGGCTTATGGCCGCATCGACAGTATAGTTGTACTGGGTAAAACCGGTACAGCTCAAAATCCACATGGAAAGGATCATGCTGTTTTTGTGTGTTTCGCTCCCCGGGAAAATCCGAAAATTGCCATTGCAGTCGTGGTTGAAAATGCCGGTTATGGTGGCGTTTGGGCAGCCCCAATTGCCAGTCTGATGATTGAAAAATACCTCAAAGGAGGCACCAAACGTAAAGAGCTTGAAAAGCGATTGCTCGAAGCCGTAATCCCGTAGTCATGCAGAGACAGGAAAAAACCATCTTCCAATATATAGATAAAGGCAGCATCCTTATCTATTTCCTGCTTACAGTGGTAGGTTGGCTGGCTATTTATTCGGCTGTCTACAACGAAGAACACAAAAGTATATTCGATCTCAGCCAGGAATACGGCAAACAACTGCTCTGGATGGGCTGCTCCTACCTGCTTATAGTCATCATACTTGCGCTGGATTTCCGGCTTTTTGAAGGTTTCTCCCCTTTTGTATACGGCACTGCCTTACTGCTGGGTGCCGGGGTACTGGTTTTTGGAAGAGAAGTCAACGGTGCCCGGGCCTGGTTCGAAATAGGCAGTTTCAGACTGCAACCGGCCGAATTTATGAAGCTGGGTACGGTGATGATGGTAGCTTATTATCTCAGCAATACTGATGCAGCCATATCGAAACTGAAAGCCAAACTGATTGTCGGACTATTATTGCTATTACCGGTTGGCTTAATTTTTCTCCAACACGATACCGGTAGTGCGCTGGTTTATGCTTCTTTCATCTTTGTATTGTACAGAGAAGGTTTATCCGTCAATTACCTTGTTTTTGGTGGATTGTCGATACTGGTAGTGGTTATGACCCTGGTGCTCGATGAATGGGCGGTGTCCATCAGTATTGCCTTACTCGGCGCTGCTTATGTGGCCTTGTCCCGAAAAAAAATGAAGGCCTTCTGGCGAAGTTTACTCGTAGTTGTGCCTGCTGTTTTGGTCGTTTTTTCTGTCAACTATGCTTTCGACAACCTATTGGAAGAACACCAACGGCAACGTATTAATGTACTATTAGGCAAGGTGGAAGATTTCAAAGGAGCAGGTTATAATGTACACCAATCCTTAATCGCTATCGGCAGTGGCGGCTTTTTTGGCAAGGGTTTTTTGCAAGGTACTCAAACCAAATTCGACTTTGTACCGGAGCAAAGTACCGACTTCATCTTTTGCACCATTGGTGAAGAATATGGCTTTGTTGGAAGTGTAGTCGTACTACTTTTATACGCATTCTTGCTCATTCGTATACTTAATCTGGCCGAACGACAGAATACCCGCTTTGGCCGCGTATATGGTTATGGTGTAGCAAGCATCATCTTCTTCCACGTATTTGTGAATATTGGTATGGCCATCGGACTTTTACCCGTCATTGGCATTCCATTACCCTTCATTAGTTATGGTGGCTCCTCCATGTTTTCGTTCACTATATTGTTCGGCATCCTTATCCGACTCGACAGTGGACGGAAATTGGTATTACGCTAATCAAACAAGCTTCAATTTTTGCTGTTAGCACCTTATGAAACAATTCCTCGCTTATTTCGTCGAAGTTTTCCGGCCTAATGGTCCGCACAAAACCAAAAACTTCAATCTGCGCATGATGCATGGCATCAATCGTATATCTATACTGATGTTTTTGTTTTGTTTGATTGTACTGCTGTATCGTTGGCTGTCTTAATCAGCTAATTCTGCTCCAGTTTTTGCGGTGTTTGTGCTGCTCTTTGTAAGCCGATAGCAGTTGCTGACTTGGCAGAGAACTCAGCTCAGGATCTCGCTCAAAAATGCCTTCTACCACCTGACGGGCATGTTTCAAAATTTCTCCATCGGTAGTCAGATCGGCTATGGTAAAATCCATACTCCCACTTTGTTGGGTACCGGCAATGTCGCCCGGCCCACGCAATTGCAAATCCACTTCTGCTATTTTAAAGCCGTCGGTCGTCTCGCACATCGTCTGAATACGCACCTTGGCATCGGCCGAAAGTTTATCGCTGGTCATGAGGAGGCAATAACTCTGCGCCGCACCCCGGCCTACCCTACCCCGCAATTGATGTAGTTGCGACAAGCCAAAACGTTCCGCATTTTCAATCACCATCACCGAGGCGTTAGGCACATTAACGCCTACCTCAATGACTGTAGTGGCCACCATAATGTTGGTTTGGCCTTTCACAAAGCGTTGCATTTCAAAAGCTTTGGCTTCCGGTTTCATTTTGCCGTGTAAAATGCTGACCTGATATTCGCTAATAGGGAAAGCACGTGAAATGGCTTCAAAACCATCATGCAGAAATTTGAGATCGAGTTTCTCAGAGGCTTCAATCATGGGATAAACCACATAAATCTGCCGCCCCAAAGCTATTTCACGGCGCATAAACTCAAATACTTTCAAACGTTGAGCATCCCGGGCATGAATAGTTTTAATCGACTTCCGTCCCGCCGGCAATTCATCGATGATGGAGATATCTAGATCGCCATACAAAGTCATGGCGAGGGTTCGCGGAATAGGCGTGGCAGTCATGACCAACACATGCGGCGGCACCTTGCTTTTGGCCCAGAGTTGTGCCCTTTGCGCTACACCAAAGCGGTGCTGTTCATCGATGATGGTGAGTCCTAAATTGGCAAAAACCACCACAGGTTCAATTAAAGCGTGGGTACCCACCAACAAATGAAGCTCGCCTGAGGCCAGCTCTTCATGGATAAGGCGTCTCTCTTTGGTAGAGGTGCTTCCGGTGAGCAATGCTATTTTCACCGGCATATCGCCAAGCAGTGCTTTTAGCGTGAGATAATGTTGATTGGCCAAAATCTCCGTTGGCGCCATCAAACATGCTTGAAAACCATTGTCGACAGCCAACAGCATAGTAAGCAAAGCTACTACAGTTTTACCACTGCCTACATCACCTTGTAACAGCCGATTCATCTGTGCTCCGGTTTTTACATCGGCCCGAATCTCTTTAAAAACTCGTTTTTGTGCTTCGGTAAGTTGAAATGGCAGTTGGTTCTCATAAAAACCCAGGAAATTTTGTCCAACCTGGCCAAAAATATAACCTTGAAATTTAGCCTGACGGGCTTTCCGTTGTCGAAGCAAACCAAATTGAAGAAAGAAGAGCTCTTCAAATTTTAGGCGGTATCGCGCTGCATCAAGTTGGGCCTGGTCTTTAGGAAAATGAATCTGTTGATAAGCTTCTGCCTTAGGCATAAGTTTCATCGATTGAACAAAAGCCGGAGGCATAGATTCCTGCAGATGTCCTTTGAGCTGGTCGAGTAGCTGGTAACAGATTTTCGCGATGCCTTTGGCATCTAAACCTTTGGTTTTGAGTTTATCGGTAGAATTGTAAACAGGCTGCAACACCGCCTGACCGGCAAAACCATCGGCTTTGCTCAGCAGCTCAAATTCGGGGTGTGCGATGCTGAACTGATTGCGAAAGGCGACCGGTTTCCCAAAAACAATATAGGTTTCACCCAATTTTAAGCTACTTTCAATCCAGCGAGCCGACTGAAACCAAATCAGCTCCATGCGGCCGGTTGCATCTTGAAAAGTGGCTACCAAACGTTTTTTTCTTCCTTCGCCAGCATAATTTACAGCAGTTATTTGCCCTTTGAGTTGTACCAAACCCAGCTGCTCGTTGAGTTCTGCAATGGTGTAATACCGCGTTCGATCGATATGTCGAAAAGGGAAATAATGAAGTAAATCCCTAAAAGTGTGGACGTTCAACTCTGTTTTTAAGAGTGAAGCACGTGCAGGCCCTACCCCTTTGAGGTATTCGATCGGTGTTTGTAGAAGTTCAACAGTGCTCACCTGCCGAAATTAATCGGAATAAGCGTCATTTCCATTGGAAGCTTTCCACCAAATGCCGCACATCTTCCAATACATAGTCGATGACCATGGCCAGACTATCCGGCTGAGGTTTGCTGTAGAAATACATACTCCCCCGTAAAAAATGATGGGCACTGTCGGTAATATAGAACTGTGTGGCACTCGCAGCGGCGCCTCCAACTTCATATAAAATGCCAAACTGTCGATTGTCAGGACGATAAATCAATTTCTCCTCAATCGAAGAGGCCTTTACCACATGTTTATACGTTAGCCGCTGGGTTTCGGCTATCATGGCATCTAAGGAAGCATCTTCGCCGATTGCCTTATAACTCAGGTAAATGGTGGCATTCAAGGCTGGATAACGGATGTTCATCCAGCATGGGTTTTCGGCTTGCGCCACAGGCTCCAATACACTCGCCATAGGATAGTCGAAGGTATACGGGCAAAGCGTGCTGTCGAAAAGCTGATAAGCCCGCTCCGGTAAATCGATGCGATGGTAGGCGTAGGGTTTGGGCTGCACCTCCGTTTCACCGCAGGCCAGCACTACAAAAGCAAGTAATAACCAACTATAGTTCTGGACTTTCATTTTCTTCATTTTCCTGGGCCGACTCCGGCAAAGTAATTCGAACCGAAATGATTCGTCGGTCATCAGCTTCAATCACGGTGAACAAATAGCCAGCATAGCTAATTTCTTCGCCTGCCACAGGCATGTGTCCGGATAATTCCAACAGCAAACCTGCCAGACTATCGGCATCCCCTCGGGCTTCTTCGAAGGTTTCATTGTTGATGTCGAGGTACTTATAAACTTCCTGAAGTTGCGTTTTAGCCTCAAAGACAAAATTTCTTTCGTCAAGCTGCTGGTAGGGTAAAGCCTCAGCCTCATCGAACTCGTCATTAATTTCGCCAACAATCTCTTCCAAAATATCTTCTAAAGAAATCAAACCTGCACAGCCGCCATATTCATCAACTACGATGGCCATGTGGGTATGTTTTCCCTGAAAGTCTTTAAATAAGTCGTCGATACGCTTTTTCTCTGGTACAAAATAAGGCTTTCGCAATAAAGGTTTCCAGTCGAAACTATCGTCTTTGCCCAGATGTGCGAGCAAATCTTTCAAATAAAGTATACCATCGATTTTATCCAACGAATCGGTATAAACCGGCACACGACTGTAGCCCGAATCAGTTACCTGCTGCAACAATTCTGTAAAGGTGGCATCCGATTCCACCGCCGTAATATCTTGCCGGGAGGTCATAACTTGTTTTACGCTGATATTGCCGAAATTAACAATGCCCTTGAGAATGTCCTTTTCTTCGGTATTGTCAGCTTCTTCTTCGTAGGTGAGTTCTATGGCCTGGTTGAGTTCATCTATGCTCACATTCTGCACTTTGTTCTTAATGCGTTTGTCGATGAGATTGGTACCGCTGATGAGCAAATAACTAAATGGCGCAAAAATGATATTCAGCCAATTCAGTGCCGGCGCCATAAAGGCTGCCACCTTGAGGTTCTTCTCGGTAGCATATACTTTGGGCATGACCTCACCGAACATGACAATCAAAAGGGTGACCAATAATGTCTGTATAAGGAAGCCAATTACAGGAGCTGAGCTAAAGTCGAACTGACGGAAAGTGACATAATAAGATAAGATGACTATGGTCACATTCACCAGATTATTCGCAATAAGTAAGGTGGCCAGTAATTTTTTGGGATGATCCAATAAATGAACAATGAGCTGGTCGCGTTTGGCATCACTCAACACCAAATCGTTGTGATCACTTTTCGATAAAGAGAAAAACGCTACTTCCGAGCCTGACAATAAAGCAGAGAAAAGTAGCAGAACAACAATGGCCAACAAAGTAATTACCAACTCCTGCACTGAAGCAGCAAGGGTAATCTGGCTGGCTAAAAAAATCCAGCTAAGCTGGGGGTCTCCGTCGGAATTATCCAAAATCGCGTGTGTTCGTGAAACTAAAAGGGCAAGTCATCATCTGCACCTGCATTGGCAGAAAAATCATCCTGCGTATTTGTGATGCTGCTGCCAAGGTTGCCCGCCATGGTGGTGCTTTCGCCGGGTTTGCGACCAAGAAGTACAATATTATCTCCCACTACTTCGGTAGTATAGCGGGTGTGCCCTTCTTTATCCTCCCACTTCCGGGTATTTAATCGACCTTCGATATATACTTGTTGACCTTTGGTCAGAAATCGTGCGGCTAAATCGGCCAAAGCACGCCACAGCACAATATTGTGCCATTCAGTTTTGGTCTGCTTATTACCTTCCTTGTCCTTATAATCTTCAGAAGTGGCTAATGGAAAAGTCACCAACTTGATACCATTGCCGGTATCTTTCACCTCGGGGTCTTTACCGAGGTTGCCAATCAACATCACTTTGTTCAGTCCAGCCATTGAGCTATCGATTTATAATAAGTGCTAATTAGTCGCGGAACAGGGTATTCGTCCAGTTCTTTCCGACCAACAAAAATAAGGTCATTCTCTCGCAAGTTATGAAAAATTTGCACCAGCCAAAAGCGGGCAAACAAACGCTGGTGGGTGAGTACATGCTTAAAATCAGCAGAGCGCGCAAGAAGCTTGAAATCGATAGAACGGAGTGAAAAAACATGCGCGATTTGTGCTAACATTTCCTCCTCCTCCAATAAGCCTTCTTTTTCAATCATCCAGGGGGTAAACAAACCCTGCCAGATGTCGCCTGACTGGCGTTGCTGCAGGTAAAAGCCCTTTTCATCCTTGAAAAGCACATAATTCAAATAACGTTCACGTACTTTGACCTTTCCAGCTTTAAAAGGCAGCACGGCAATTTCTTCCTTTTGGTAGGCGTAGCAGTCGCGTTGAAACGGACACCGGTCACAAGCTGGATGTTTCGGGGTACATACCAGCGCCCCAAATTCCATCAGCGCTTGATTATGTGTGCCGGGCTGGTCATGATCGAGTAATTCATTGGCCTTCTTTTGAAAAAGTGACTGGCCACGTGTTGAATCTATAGCCTCCTTGATGCCGAAGATCCGTGACAACACCCTATAAACATTGCCATCCACCACTGCAACTGCCTCCTGAAACGCAATAGAACTAATGGCTGCGGCTGTATAAGGACCAATTCCCTGCAGTTTTAACAAAGCCTCATAACGCGAAGGGAATTTCCCGTCATACTGATCAACCATCTGCCGGGCTGCTTTTTGGAGGTTGCGGGCACGGCTGTAGTAACCCAAACCCTGCCAATCGCGCAGCACTTCTTGTTCCGAAGCCTTGGCCAAAGCCGATACATCGGGGTAGTGTTCAACAAATTTCAGGTAGTAAGGCAACCCCTGAGCCACCCGGGTTTGCTGTAGAATTACCTCCGATAACCAGATTTTATAGGGGTCATTGGTCTTTCTCCAGGGTAAATCGCGTAGATTTTCGCTGTACCAAAGTGTGAGTGTGTGACTGAAACGCATCTAATTGCGAAATAAGCAGGAACAAATGAATCTTACGTTTTTAATTCAGCTTCAATACCTTATTTTTGCATTCCCTTTCAAAACACGACCTGTATAACCTTAATAAAATGACGAAAGCAGAAGTTATTAGCCAGATCGCCGAACAGACCGGCATTGAGAAGGTAGATGTTCAACAAGTAGTTGAGTCTTTCTTCGGAGTTGTTAAAGATTCCATCAAAAACGGTGAGAATATTTATGTTCGTGGATTCGGTAGTTTTATCGTGAAAAAACGCGCAAAGAAGATTGCCCGCAATATTTCACGCAATACCTCAATCGAAATTCCGGAGCATTTTATCCCGCATTTCAAACCTTCGAAACAATTCATCGAAGAGGTGAAAGATAATGTTCGTACATCGGTCGTAGCCTGATTATGAGTCGCCTGCAACTGTTACTGATTGGTGCCGCCTTGGTTTTGGGGCTGAGTATTTTCCTTTTTGGAGAGATGACTGTGCTTAAACCCAGCGAACAGCCAACCGCAGTGCAGGAACAGAGTATGGATGCTGAAGCTTTATTGCTTATCAGCCGCTCCAGCCTCAGCAGTCAGGAGCAGGACAAACTTGCTACCATCGAAAAAGCGCTTGACACGGTAAACAATCCCGATCAGCGCGAAGCATTAGCCCGATCAATGGCCGCGTTTTGGGAAACCAAAAACGACTGGGGAGCTGCTGCCGTATGGTATGAAAGAGCTGCCTACGCCGGGAATGACGCCAATGGCCACGCGCTGGCCGGCACACGCTTCCTTGCTGCTGCCGATATGGTGGGCGATTCCGTGCTTCTACAATACTTACACGCTTCTGCTATCCGTAATTTTGAAACCGCCAGCACCCTGGCTCCCGAAAATCTGGATATCGCTGCCGATCTGGGTCATGCACTTACCATTGGTACAGCTGCACCTATGCAAGGCATACAGAAGCTTCTCGGCATCGTTAAATCGGAGCCTAAACACTTGAAAGCCAATTTTCACTTGGCTCAGCTGGCCATACGCTCCGAACAATACGACAAAGCCATAACCCGCTTTAGCGACATACTCAGTTGGTACCCTTCCTTCGCCGACGCTTACCTGGGTTTGGGTGAAGCTTATTACAAACTCGGTGAGCTGCCCAAAGCCATTCAGGCACTGGAAGATTACAAAGCGCTCTCTAAAGACCCCGCCATTTTGGCGCAGGTTGAAGCCTTCTTAGTTCAAATCAAAAGTTCAACACCTTAAATACAACCAAAATGCCTTGCGGTAAAAAAAGAAAACGCCATAAGATTGCTACCCACAAGCGTAAAAAACGCCTCAGGAAGAATCGTCACAAGAAGAAATAAACCCTTATTTCTTTGATTAATGCCATACATCGGCCTGTTTCGACGGGCTGATGTATTGCTGTTTTTGTCCCTTTTTCTGCGACAAAGCACCCCTCCTACATCAAATTTTTATGTCAGACAGCCCGTCTCCACGACCCAATAAGTCTCTTTATGTCAGCAATACGCCCAAAGGTGTAGAGATTGTCATGTTCGAAGACAAACGTTTGGTCGAACTAACTCAGGACAGTGCCGACAAAGAATATTCTGTCGGAGATATTTATCTCGGCAAAGTAAAAAAAGTCATCCCCGGTTTGAATGCCTGTTTTGTAGACATTGGTTATGAGAAAGATGCGTTTCTGCATTATCTCGACCTCGGTCCTCAATTCAATTCACTCAAAAAATACACTGAGGATGTAATGAGCGGCAAGCGGAAAAACAGTCAGTTGCACAATTTCCGCCCCGAAGCTGAAATCAACAAAGACGGCACCATAGTAGATGCCGTAACCAAGGGACAATTGGTGCTCGTTCAGGTGGTGAAAGAACCTATCTCCACCAAAGGCCCGCGCTTAAGTGCTGAATTATCGATAGCTGGCCGCTATGTCGTACTCGTACCCTTCACCGACAGTGTATCTATCTCCAAAAAAATCAGCGATTACGCCGAGAAAAAGCGGCTGAAGCAGGTGGTTTTGGGTATCAAACCCAAAAACTTCGGCATTATCGTCCGTACTGCTGCTGCTACAGCCGAGGCCGAGGAACTCGAAAAAGACATTAGTGAGTTGGTTGACAAGTGGGAGATGTGTTTTCGCACACTCAAAACGGCCAAACCAGCCGATCGCGTCATCCAGGAAATGGCCCGAACCACCGGCATGCTGCGCGATTTGCTGAACGACTCCTTCACCAGTATCTGGATAGATGACCCGCGTACGCATGAAGAAGTAAAAGATTATGTCGCCACGATTGCCCCTGAAAAGGCCGAAATCGTGAAATTGTACAAAGGCAAGGTGTCGATGTATGAACATTTTCATATCGACAAGCAGATAAAAGCCACCTTTGGCAAAAATGTCACGATTCCTGGCGGTGCCTACATCATCATTGAGCATACCGAAGCCCTGCATGTGATTGATGTAAACTCAGGTAATCGCCTAAAGTCGGAAATGGATCAAGAAAGTAATGCCATCCACACCAATCTCGAAGCTGCCGAAGAAATTGCGCGACAGCTGCGATTACGCGATATGGGCGGTATTATCGTGATCGACTTCATCGACATGAAGAAGGCCTCGCATAAAAAAGATTTATACGACAAAATGGTTGCCATCATGGCTTCCGACCGGGCAAAACATACTGTGCTACCCATTTCCAAATTCGGATTGATGCAGATAACCCGTCAGCGGGTACGACCTGAAATCAATGTCGCAATCACCGAAACTTGTCCGGCTTGCGATGGCACAGGTACCATTCAGCCCAGCATTTTGGTTTCCGACCAAATTGAAACCAATCTGCGCTATATTCTTACCGAACAAAACGAGAAGAAGCTCAAGCTCCATGTGCACCCTTATTTAGAGGCTTATCTCACCCGGGGTTTCCCTTCCAAACGTATGCAGTGGTTTTTGAAATATAAAGTATGGGTACCCATTAAGGCAGAATCGTCTTATCCCATTACCGAATACCACTTCTTCAACAGCAATGAAGAGCAGATTACCCTCTAGACCAACATCAACAGCAGATTCAGCAACACAAAAAAGCCAAGTTGGTAATACCAATAGGTTTTGGCCAGTTTGTTCTGCCAATTTGGTCTGGCAAGCTGAAAGATAGCTAGGATAAACAGTGAAAACAGCCCCCAAGCCAGGTAATTCTGCAAAGGAGCCACGAACAACCAGTGGTTTACCGGCGCTGCCCAGGTCCAAAATCCCAGCTGAACCGCTACCGGCTCGATCCAACTATCGGTGAAAACGAGTATGAGTGCACCCAATACCGGCTTCAACCAGCCGGGAACTTGCCAGGGTTGGGTGATGAGATAAATGGCATACAATAAAATTGTCCAGTTCAGCCCAATAACCAAGGGTACAGCTGCCAAACGCGGTCCCAATACTTCGCCATAAGCATAATCGCCGAAAACCAAAGCTGTTTCCACACCCAATACCTCTACCCCATACCCTGCCAACCAGCTAAACGCCAAAAGTAGCCAGGTTTTCAGCCGTTTCTCCTGCTCGAAATACAAAAGAACCATGGCGCCAATGAGTAAGGTAAGTGGCGTTAAGGCCAGGAACAGCGGTTTACTCATGGACCAAGCCAAACCGATGGCGCCAAAACCGTAAACAAGACCCAACCACAAACGCGCACTTTTCATGACAATTTTCTTCCCTTCCACACATAATTGCCTGTAAGCCGCTGGTAGATAGATTTCCAGGCAATCAAGTGAAACACCAGCAGCTGAGGGAAATGTAAAACTAGATTTTTCATGAGGGGTTGTCCTGCCGAAAGCGAGACAAAAACACGTATCGAAAGCACCACCAGAATTAGCCCTGCCAACTGAATGCGCGCACCCAGCCACCAAAGTAAAGGCCAACTGTAAGCAGTCAAAACGAGATAAAACAATAAAAAAGAAATAGAATTCCCGAAACCCGACAAAACATTTTTGGAAAAACCGGCTATGCCTTGATACAGACTGCGGTACATTCGGCAAAGTAATAAGCCGCTTGGATCGCACAGTGTCATTACCTTTTTACCGGCCTTTTTCATTTTACGAAAGATGGCAATATCTTCCACAATTTCGGTCTTTACCTGCTCATGCCAGCACTGTTCCCGGTAATCAGTAGCACGAAACACCATACATTGTCCGTTTGCAGCAGCCAGAGTAGGATTTTTAAACCAGTGAATAAAGCTGAGAGGCAACATACTTAATAGCAACTGGTGCATCAAGGGCACAGTTAACCACTCCCCCCAACCCAACATTTGTTGATTCGGGAATACCGAAAGTCCGGCCAAGTTTTGCTTTTCGGCTGTTGCTACAGCATAGTGAAGGGCATGGGGTGTGACCACCACATCTGCATCTAAAAAAACCAACCAATCGCCTGTAGCTGCTAGCGCCAATTGGTGGCAAGCCCAGGATTTCCCCAACCAACCCACCGGTAAATTTTCAGCTCGAATTAATTGGAGTCGCCTATCCATTGCTGCGAATTTCTGTACGATAGCGGCAGTTTCATCCTCCGAATGATCGTCGAGTACCATAACTTCAAAAGCAACACCTTCGCTAGCCAACACCGATTGCAGCACGGTTCCTATCGATACAGCTTCATTCCTTGCCGGAATAAGCACACTAACCTTGTTCTTTACTTCAGCAGAGAGCGGTTTGAAATAGGGTCGACTCAGCCAATTAAAAAAGGAAATCCAAAAACGAATGGCAGCGAATGCCAGCACTATGCTCAGAATCCAGCTCATTTTGCTTTTGTCTGTTTATGTTGCATATGCACCATTCTAATCTGTTTCTGCCGCTGTTCGTCGTAAAATAGCTGATACAAACGACTTATTTCTTCGGCAGAAGGCCTTATCTCAAACGTCATTACCTGATGATAATGATAAACGGTGGCTTTAGAATTTGCCCCAAAATCGAGAAAAAAAGCAGAAAACAGCCAATAAATAGCATCATTCTGCTGACAGGCATAACGCAACATACCCGGTGCAAAGCGGATTTGATGTTCATGCATGGATTCCAACTGACCCTGCGGGTAGAGTAATACTATGTTTTGTGGACTGTACAACAAATCTACCAGATATTGTCCACTTTCTACCACCGAACGTGAGCCCGGAGCTATAGAAAAAGCTCCTAACCCCCTTAAGTATTGTCTTTTTTGGAGCTCCTTTTCGAGCATCAACACATAAAACGGTCGTTTCACATATTTAGCATTCAACAAAAGCGGCCATATACCATCCCACCAACTGGTGTGATTACTCAGCCAGCAAACCGCCTTATCCTTTGATAAAACAGGCATTTCGCCTACAAAAGCAGCAAACTGCCTCCTGAAAGTGAAGCGAAAATACCAGCCAAAAAAAAGCTGTATGAACCAATGATGTTGAGCTTTCAGCATATCAACCGATGAGATCTTCAACTATTCTTGCCGAATGCAGACAGAGCGGAATTCCCCCGCCAGGATGCACACTGCCTCCGCAAAAATACAGTCCCTTGATGCGGCTGCTGTAATTCGGGTGACGTAAAAATGCCGAAAATTTATTGTTTGATGCACGGCCGTATATCGCACCGCCAGCTGATCCCGTCCTGCCGGCTAAATGCAAAGGTGTGGTGAAACTTTCAGTTACGATGTTCTCGGCTATATCAGGCTTCAAAACTTTACTCAATCGACTAATGATCAGTGCCCGTTGTTTCACGGCTAACTGTTGCCAATCCTGACCACTATCGGCCGGAGTATTGATCATCACAAACCAGTTTTCATGACCAGCTGGTGCATCGATGGGATTATGTTTGGAACTCACATACACATAAATGGTCGCCTCATCCGGCAACTTCCCTGCTGCCAGTGCGTCGAATTCTTGCCGATAATCTTCGGAGAAAAAGATATTATGCAGATCAAGCGTCGGGTAGCTGCCCTTCACGCCCCAATGAAAAATCAAAGCGGACGTTGATAGCTCCTTTTTTTCGAGCTTTTTAGGAGATGTATTCCCAGGCAGTAAACGTTCATAGACCTGGTGAATGTCGCCGGCAAAAATGACTTTATCGTAAGTATGAACTTTATCAGCTTGATGTAAGCCAACTATACGTCTAGCCTTCACTGCCAAAGCCGACACAGGACTGTTCAGATGTATCGATACATCCAAGTCCTCAAGCAGCCTATGCAGGGCATTGCGTATGGCAATCATGCCTCCTCTCGGGTACCAGGCACCTTTTTGATGTTCGATATGGCTTATTTGGATAAGTGTGGCCGGTGCCTGATAGGGGTCGGAACCGTTGTAAGTAGCAAAACGGTCGAACAACTGCACCACACGTTTTTCTTTAAGCCAGGTCAGGTTGAAGTCGTGCATCCGCTGAAAAACCCCAAGCATTGGTAAACGCGCAATACCGCGTATGGTAGGCCAATTGAGGTAATTCGCCAGTTTATGTAAAGATTTTTCGAGAAAAACAGGCGTAGTGGTTTCATACATAAAACCAGCCCGACGCAGGTATTGCATTACCCGTTTAGCCGGAACAGCAGTCACTTTTTCGATTTCATCGGCAAAACGTTGTGGGTCGGCCCAGGCATCAATTTTACTGCCATCCGGATAATAATATCGGCATACCAGCTCCAATTGTTCGTAAGCGAGATAATCTGACAGCTGCCTCCCGGCCGATTGAAACAATTCCTCCAATAATTCGGGAAGTGTGAAAAGTGAAGGCCCATTATCGAATCGGAACCCGCCCAATTGTTGATCACTGAGTTTGCCGCCCAGTTCCTGACCGGCTTCGTAAAGATGTACCTGAAATCCTTTAGCTGCCATTCGTATTGCTGCTGCCATACCGGCAACTCCACCTCCTATTACGGCAATTTTCGGCTGAGTCGAATTGGTAGGTTTCGGTTTAGAGCTAGCTGCGATCGACATGCACTAAAGATAAATGCTAATCTTTCAGTGCTGAGCCAATGCGGCATGGAGTTTCGATAATTCACTTGTCGGAACCGCTTTGGTCTCTTGCAAAAAGGCGAGCATGTTTTTGACCAGTTCTTTATCCTGCTTGCGATAGTTGCCTGCCGAAAGCTGAGCGACAATTACAGCCACATCTTCTGACTTATCCGCTGAATAGCCTAAAAACTCTGGCACATAATATTGATATGAATACCGCAAAAAGCGGATTTCTACATTCTCAGGATCGGCTTTCACGGCCTGTCGCATGGTTTGGTCGGCCGCTTTGAGGTACTGAATTTTATTGTAGGGATTGAAGGCGTGTTTGGCTTTGAGCGCTTCCAGGCTGCCCACATAGGCGAGTACTACAGGACTGGGTTTTGCCTGCTTTTTCAGCTCAATATATAATTTGTCGGTAACCGAAGCCGACTGCACCGCAGCATAATAGCGCTGACGTAGCTGACGTAAATCCAGTTGCTCATTAGCCACAACAATCCCTCCCCAAAGGAGAAACGCGAAGAAAAAAATATGCTTCACAGTAAATTCAGTTTGCTGCTAATGACCGATTTCATCAACAAAGCTGCTTTTTCGGTATTGGAAATCCGGATACGGGCTTCCAGAATATTTTTCGACTGGGTTTTCCGGATTTTATTGAAGAGGTTGCGGTAAAAACGATAGGCTGTTAAAACCCCCAAACGCGAACCTTTCGGCAGTTGTATGATGCCCTGATAGGCTGCATCAAAATCCGCTTCAATATCAGCCTCAATTTCTTTTTTGGCTTTTTCGTCCAGACTTATACCCAAATTCAGGTTCGGGAAATAGGTTCTTCCTCTCGACTGATAATCATCACGAATGTCGCGCAAAAAGTTGATTTTCTGGAAAGCAGCTCCCAATCGACGGGCTGGAGCCTTCAAACGCTCGTAGGTGGCAGCATCGCCATCGCAAAACACTTTCAAACACATCAAACCCACAACTTCCGCCGAACCATAGATGTACTCGTTGTAATCGGCTTCGGCATATTCGATCTCTTCCAGGTCCATGGCCATGCTGTCGAGGAAAGCCTGAATCAGGTCGTGACCGATATTGTATTGCCGTACAGTTTCCTGAAATGCATCCAAAACCGGGTTGAGGCTAATTTTGCGCTCAATAGCCAACCAGGTATCACGCACAAACTCCTCTAAAAGCACCTTTTTGTCAAACTCATGAAAAGTATCTACGATTTCATCGGCATAACGTACAAAACCGTAGATCGCATAAATCGGATCGCGGTATTGCCGGTCGAAGGCCAAAATGCCCATGCTGAACGACGTACTGTAGTTCCGCGTGATGATGCGGCTGCAGTCGATATTGGTTTTGCGGTAGAGACTTAACATAGCGTGTGCTTTACAAGGGTTAAACAGCGAAGTGTTTCAATGGTTTGGATGTTCACGCAAAATTTCTTGAGCAATGACCTGACCGGAGATCAAGGAAGGCGGCACGCCCGGACCGGGAACCGTCAGTTGACCAGTGTAATATAAATTATCGAGCTTTTTATTTTTCAGCGATGGCTTGAGAATAGCGGTCTGATAGAGGGTATTTGCCAATCCATACGCATTTCCACGATAAGCATGATAATCGTTTTTGAAATCGGCCATGGCATAGGACCGTTTGTATACTACAGCATCTCTGATTGACTGACCAATGAGTCGCTCAAATCTATCCATGATGAGGTGATAATATTTTTCGCGCAGCGCTTCATTGTCTTCCAAATCGGGGGCAAGCGGGATGAGGATAACCAGATTTTCGCAGCCTTCTGGTGCTACGCTCGGGTCGGTTTTAGAGGCGAGCGAAGTATAAAAAAGCGGTTTAGCCGGCCACTTCGAATCGGTATAAATATCATGGGCATGCTGATCAAACTCCTCATCGAAAAAGAGGGTGTGATGCGTCAAACCTTCCAGTTTTTTGTTCAGACCGATATAGAAAAGTAAGCTCGACGGCGCCATGGTGCGCTTTTTCCAATAATCCGGACTGTAGTTACGATAGGCTTCAGGCAAAATGTGTTGGTCGAGATGGTGGTAATCTGCTCCTCCCACAACCACATCTGCTTCAAAATTACCGGCCGTTGTTACCACCGTTTTGGCCATTCTACCGCTGATTTTGATCTCGCTTACTTCGGCTTCATACACAAAACGTACGCCTTTCTCCTTCGCCAAACTTTCCATGGCTTTCACAATTTCGAACATGCCGCCTTGCGGATACCATGTACCCAGTTTCAAATCGGCATAATTCATCAGACTGTATAAAGCCGGTGTATTTTGTGGCGTGGCACCCAGGAACAAAACCGGGAACTCCATCAGTGTGACCAGTTTTTTGCTTTTGAAAAACTTGCCAATGTGTTTGCGGATAGACTGAAAAATATCCATACGCAACATGTCCACCAGCAGCCCAGGACTCATAAACTCTGTGATGCTCCGACTTGGTTTATAGACCAATTGATTCACACCTACTTCGTATTTATAGGCCGCCTGTTTCATAAAAGCGTCCAATTGCTCGGCAGCACCCTTTTCTTCATTTTCGAAAAGTTCGCGTAATGCATTATAATCAGCGGGGATCAGCATACGATCTTGGGCGTCGAATACCATGGTATAAGCCGGATCGAGTCGAATCAGCTCATAATAATCGCTTACCTTTTTGCCAAAGCGGGCAAAGTACTTCTCAAATACATCGGGCATCCAATACCAGGATGGCCCCATATCGAATCGAAAACCCTGTGCCTCATGAATGCGGGCACGGCCTCCGGGCATATTGTGCTTTTCGACCAATGTAACGGCATACCCCATATCCGCCAGGGTAGTGGCAGCAGCAAGTCCGGCAAACCCGGCACCAATAACGACTATTTTTTTAGCAGGCATTGTGTAATGTATGTCGTGTTTATTGCGACCAATAATGAACAAAAAACGGATGGCTTGGTTTGCCATCCGTCAGAAAATATTATGTTTTTAACAATTTGGCTGCTGCTACTCAAGCAGCGTTCATGCCATATTGCTCGCCATAGGTTTTCAGTCGCTTTTTCAAGACCTGACGAGCCAGGTGAATACGGGTTTTAACGGTGCCAATGGGTATATTAAAATAATCAGCTATTTCCTGGTATTTGAAGCCCCGATAATTCATCATGAAAGCTTCTTTCAAATCGAAGGGCAGTTTGTCGATAGCTAGATGCATATCCTGCAAGGCCATACTTACTTCTCCGTCGTTCGACTTAGAGAAACCAACGCTATCAATGAAAAAGCTATTATCGGTTTTGTCGAGAAAGGTATTCCGCTTCACCATTCGTCGATAGTTGTTGATGAAGGTATTTTTCATAATGGTGTACAACCAGCCCTTCAAATTCGTATCGGCAGTAAACTTCTGGTAATTGGCAAATGCCTTTAAGTAAGTTTCCTGCAACAGATCATTAGCATCTTCTCTGTCTTGGGTCAAATAGAGGGCATATGCCTTTAACGAGCTGCTGTGTTCTTTAACTTTGATTGTGAACTCTGATGGCTTCATCTGTTTAACTTTTATCGTACAACCTTAAACAAACTTACCACATTTTTACTTAGCCTCCAAGTTTTTGTTTAATTATTTTCAGTATTCATTAAACAAAACTGAGTCACATTTGAAAAAATAGCCTCTGTAGCTTGCAGTAAAGGTTTGGGAAGAGGATAGGCTTTTTCATGTATATGTCGCTCTGGCGCCAGACGATGGTCGATTGTCGATGGTCGATGCCCATGGACCATCAACTATGGTCAATGGACCCTGTGATTATGCCTGATTTTGACTGGCAGTTTTTAACCCATCAAACACCATCCAGCCGAAAGGCCCTGGGCTACGCTTTAAAAACGCGGCGATAGATTGGCTTACGATACAACATCAGCCCCTTGAAAAGCACGACTAAAACCAAATCCGGCAACCAGGCCGGGCCACGCAGGCTGATGCGGTCGGTGATAATGCTGCCCATTTCACATTTTTCTACCAGATGAATATGTTTCCAGCCGGCCAGGAAAAATGGCAACTTTACCCCCTCATCAATAAACAACCAATGATTATCGCCTCGCTCTACCGCGGTAATTTTACTGATCCACTGCTGTTTAAAGATGAAAAAATTCATCTCGAGCGCGACTTCGGCACCGGGCATATTACCTTCAAAACGCAACAGCTTCACTGGTGTAAAAGGTGGATTGAGCCGGATAAACAAGTTGGCCGTGAAGTTTTGTTCAATCTTTTTAACTGAAGCCTGAACATAGGTAGTGACTTCAAAAGTGCACATCATAACTTAAAGAACAGCCAAGGCTTGGTATTGTTCTTATTTTTGGAAGAGATGAGCGTATGAGCTATTGGTTCTCAACTGTACTACGTTATAATTTTCATCCTGTTACCTTTTGGCAAAAGCATTTTCAATGTGCTAATGTGGCGTTTCGCAGGGCTCAACTTGGGAATGTGCTGATGTGCTAATGTGCTGATGACATTTTGCCCTAGCGAAGAGTGGTTTCGGTTATTCAATAAATCCGAGACAGCTTCGCTGCCTTTCAGCAGCCCCCAATTAGCACATGAGCACATTAAAGGGTAGCTCTGCGACCAGCCACATCAGCACATTCAAGCAAATTCATGGCGGAGACAGTCCTCACCTCCGGCAAAATCACTTAGCGAAGCAGCCGGAAGCTCCCTTTCGTTTGCCTTGGGCCCAGGCCTTCGCGGTAGTAGTAAAGATGATACACATATTCCCCTACCGGCAGCAGTTCGCCTTGGTAGTAACCGTCCCAGCTTTGGGTGATGTCGCTGCTTCTGTAGAGTTGCTGACCCCAGCGGTTGTAGATGACCAAGTCGTACTGACTGATACGACAACGGCTTTGAAGCTCAAAACGATCGTTTAAACCATCACCATTTGGACTAAAAGCATTGGGGATGCAAATATTACAGCTGCAATCGTCGGTGTTAAGTTGGAAACCGCGGCTGTTGCTGCCGCATTCGTTGGTGGCCGTGACTTCGTACCAGCCTGTATCCGTGAGTAATCGGATGCGTTCACTGCTGCCATCTTGCCATTGGTAAGTGGTGCGTAGTAAGTCGGGCAATTCAATGCGCAACACCCGGCCTTCACAAATGAGCGTATCACTTGGCGTGGCAGGAACAGGTGGTTCGCGTTCGGCGACCTGAATGGCAAAGGGGAAACTACCACATCTGTTATCCATAATCAGCAAATAACTGCCAGGGGTGCTGATGTTTTTGGGCAGGGTATCGCCATCGTTCCACACCCAGCGGTAATTACCCGGGGCTGGCGAGAGTGTAATTACATCTCCGGCACAAAAGCTGGTATCGCTGGGCAGGCCATGGGCCGGGGGTTCATGCACATCGACATAAAAACTATCCCGGCGGGTGAAACAGGCATTGCTGGTTTCGAGCCAATGCCAACCCCCGGTGGTAATGTTTTTGTTGCGACTCGTATCGTTATCGCTCCAGCGGTAGCTTTGACCAAGGGTATCGTTGAGTTGTAAACTGAGTGCACCACCCAAGCAAAAGGCCGTATCGCTGATGCCGATGAAGTTAGGTTCACCAACAATGGTAATTGTTTTAGTGAGTGTATCCATGTGGTTACAATATTCGGCATAGGCCGTTACTGTATAGGTTCCCGGTTGAGAGAACACATGCCGTGGGGTGGTATCGTTTGAAGTATTTATGGTAGCCAAACTATCTCCAAAATGCCAGCTGATGGAACGCAAATTGTCGTAATCGTTCAAATCCAAAATCGTCGTATCTCCGAAACAGAAGTTTTCAGCACTGATGCCGTAGCGGTCGGGTAGGTAGAAATGGCCGGGGTAAGTAGAAAATTTGTAAATATGTTCATTTCCATGGCCTGCTAAAAAAAATGCAGTGTCAGTAACTACACAATTCGGATACAGGAGCTCAGGATTTTCTATCCTTGCTACATGATACGGTCTCCCACCAATGGTTATGCCCTGGGTTGCTTTAATGTAAATTTTACCATCAGCTGCGGAGCCATAAATAGATAAAAATGCATTGTTCTGCCCTGAAAACAGATGCGACCTAGAAATTATAGAGTCGACATTCCAATAGGTTAAATCTGCCTGAATTATACCTGATAAAGGTAAAGAACCGGGTGGCGAAAACGGATTATGTACTTTTAAATAAAGCTTTGTGCCCTGAGGGGAAAATGCCTCCGAATAAACCTTTTCAGCAGTAGGAGAAAAACCAGTTACCGCTAAGGAGAGGTGATTAGAAATTTGACCAGTGCTCTTATTAAATTTAAATAAGTGAAAAGGCATTTGTCCTTGTCTGTTCGTAAGTAAATATAGCTGATCACCTTTTGGAGATGATATCAAAAAAGAAGCATGAACTCCAATGGTGTCAGTGATCTGTACCGACATGGAATGACTATAGTGAATCTCTGTTTCATTTATCAAATGTGCATGGATTTGCGCTAAGTTCCAATCATAAATAAGCAACCAATACCATTTTTTATTGGCATGTCTTACAACTGTAAATCCATCAGAAACATTAGTTCTAATAACATTTCCTTTCGATTCTACTCGACCTAAACCTGAATTGGCACTTGTATTAATTAATGCATAATTAACTTCAAAATTTCGAGTAGTTAAGGAAGTTGAACCAGAGGGAACTTCCTTCCGTGTAGACAAATAATAATACAAGGAATCACTACCAGGTTTTTTAATGGTTTCATGACCGTGACCATGTACAAAATTTAAAGGGTTAATTACTTGAACCAAGCCCCCATTTACCATGACTATATGATTCTTATTTCTAATATTGTTTCCTGAATAGTAATATTTTAACTCACCTTCACAGTCTGACATCACAATAGCATTCATACCTACTGGAGCATGAGGACCATTATAAACGTAAGCCGTTAAATCTCCATTAATCAACTTAAAAAAACCAAAATCATTGGCCAAAATGTGGTTGGCTTCGCCTTGAGCCGATAAGCTCAGGGTTTTGAAAACCAACCACACTATCAAGCCTATACGTTTCATTATTTTACAACCAATTTAGCGGTGTACCAGCTGCCATCGGCTAATTTATATCTTGCGAAATACAAACCATCTTTAGGCATATGAAGCTCTACTCGATATGGGGCTATAAAATTTTGTTGAGCCAACAGTTGCCGTCCACTAATATCAGTAAGCACGACCTCCAAAATATCCTGATCTGATTCTATGGTTACTACTCCATTCGAAGGATTAGGATAAATTCTTGTTGATAATTTTACTACTTGATGACTCGTTTGCTCCTTTGGTTTAGCACCACGTAAAGCTGGAGTACCAACATTGGCCTTTTTTATGACCAACTCACTAGTCGCAGCTTCATAAAAAGCAAAGGCCAAGGAACTGCTATCGCTTCCAATCGACACAATTGATTGATTAGTATTATTATTCCAACCATTACCAACAACCGAATAATCCCTCCAATTAGCTAGCGTACGCGTTAAAAATGTATAGGTAGTATCACAGCCAAATGGAGGCGTATTAGTAAATGGAATTGAATTAACAGTGGTAGCATTATTCAGCCCGACAGCCAACACTTCTTCAACATTAAATCGTGTGCCCGTTTGATTGTACCACGACCAGCTATTGTAAATTAAATCAGCAGCATAAGCGCTAACTGGGCGGTCGTTTATGTCTAAAATTAATGTTGCATTCATCTTAGATAATCCTATGAGCGTATCGTTGATTATATCGTGTGTCCAGGGATTAACCAAACTTGACCACACAATATTAGGGTCACATGGTGACATATTTGTTGTATACAATTCATACAAATACTCACGTCGCGTGGAGCTGCCTATATAATTACGTCCTGACTCCTTTACTTCGTAAGTCACATTACAATCTTGTGGATGAACATCAGCCGGATTGACTATATTACCCTGTGGCATAGATATTCTAGGATAACCTACATCAGTGTGTGAAATTGTAGTTGGTAGTACCATTGTAGTGTTTATACAATTCACATTGGCTGTACCAGCATTTATATTCCCCGAGTTATCCTGTCTAACCACAATACGATTATTGGTGCCAAACAATTGTTTGTAGGTCATTGAAATGGTATCGTGAATTCCTATAGCAATGTCTGGTTCATAGCCTTTAGCAATATAACCGGTACAAAAGCTATTGACCTGATAAATTGGTGTAATTGCCCCTGCATTACTAATATTCGAAACAACATTTACAGCACCGCCATCTTCCCAAATTACACCACTATTTCCATTACGTGTGCCAAAGTCGATATTGGGATATTGGGCAGTTGGTGAGTTGCTAATCCTTGCCAATCCATTGACTCCTCCGCTTCCTATGTACAATACATCAAGGTAAATGAAAGAGTTAAAAGGATCCATTTTCCATTTCTCTACCCAAATACCACTAATAGTATCACCTTGCGCAACGTATACAACATAAATGTCTTCAAGTGAAGTATAATCCCAAACCACATCCGGATCGGTAACCCGCCAACCTTGACGTGCGCCTTCGAGCTGGTGGCAATCTTCTGTGCTGG
>DAIQOK010000012.1:0-96854 GCA_036787895.1 Bacteroidota bacterium
GAAAAATTCCAGAATAACTTTTTCTACTACTTACACACTTAGTGGGATACTACCACAAGCTAAAATGTTTGAAAGTCCATCTTCGCTTAAATCTTTAAATTCTTTTTTCCCGGCTTCCAATTTTGCAATTGCTTGTGAAAGCCAATTATCAAAAGCGGCATTAAATTCTTCATCAGTATTAGAAGTAATTAAATCAAGGGTTTCCCTAGAAAGCTTCTTTGTTAGTTCTATATAGTTGTATAAATTGCTCTCGCTCATCACATTAATTTTGTATTTTCCATTTAACCTGAATTTTGCTCGACCATTCCTCCCATTCTTTTTCTGATATTTTCTTCTCTTTCCAATATTCTCGTAGCTTTTGATACAATAATTCTTTGTCAATTAATTTTTTACCATCATTGTTGAAGAATTCAAGTTTTAGTAAATCTTTATCAGGATTTGATAACAGACCAACTACGGAAAATACATCATTCAATTCATTTTTTGAATTTCTTGAAACGTTCTGAATGTCGGTTAAATCTAAAAATTCATTGTTATTTTTTTCTATTGTGCTGTAAAGGGAAGAATTGATTTGTTCCCACTTTTTTTCCTTTCCAAAATTTGAAGCAATTACTTCAGAACTTCGGTTGAGCCATGAAGGAATATTCTCAAAACTCTCTTCATAATCTTGTCGGCTTAAAACTGTGTCAAATAGCCCAACATCTTCCCCTTCGTGTTTACTAATTCCGATATACTCCAAACTTGCATCTTCATACCGTTTGAATTTGTAAACGGCATCATTCATCAAGGCAGAGTTGAACACTCCAAGACTTACCAATAATTCAAAATCTTTAACAGATAGTCCTGTTACCTTTTTGAAAAGTCCTGGCTCTAATTGAGTGATTACGTCTTTCAAACTTCTTTCTCGGTAGTCTGTCAGGTACATAAACACAGGCACACGAGTTGCGAACTTGATTAGCTTTTCTTGGATTTGCTTTCTCAGGCTCTTGTATTCCTTTTCTTCGTCTGAAAGCTCTTTTTTCTCTTTCTTGGTTAGTTCTCGGTCATTAGCTTCTTTCTTTGCTTTTTTGACCGCTTCAGATTTATTGATAATGGTTTCAATATCCTGATTCAAATTCCTGAAACCTTCAATGCTCATTAGGGCTTTCATTGCTTCTTCGTTTGCCATCAGTCGGGCAAGTGTGTTGTTGTCCACATTAACGAGCAAAGCACTTTCCCAACGTCTTGCCAAAAGTGTTGCGGTTGTGCCACTCATAGCCATATCCAAAATGCCCGCAGCATCCACTTGTTTCATTGAACTGCCGTCATAAGCTAAGACTGGAAGGAAGTTGATAAACTCGGCAACTTTTGCTTCTGGGTTCGATTCGTTAACATTAAGTCGGCAACTGTAATCAGCAATTTGTCTTAATGCACGGTCGGGGGCAAAGTCAAAAACATAACATTCTTCTTTTAGTATTTCTTCTTTGTTGGGTGATTTGCTATCGGGGTTTTTGATAACCCAAGGCGTTTGGACACGGAAAGCCGCCTGAAAATAGGTTTCAGGACTGGAAGAATTTCGCAACATAAAAATTCCTGTCCACGGTTTTACCGATACGCCTGTGGTAAGTTTACCACAAGAAAGCGTAATGGTTTTTGATTCCAATGGATTGTCGGTCATTGCATCTAAAACAGGGGGTAAGGCTTCAATTCCAATTCCTGCTTGTGTACCTGCGGCAACAACCACTTTGTAATCGTGGTAAAATATATTTTGTCGTCTTTCAAGCAATAATGCCATTGCGTTACAAGCTGCAACGGTCGGCAAAAACCAAAAAGTGTGATTCAATACTTTGAGCAATGGAGCGTGTGAAAACGGTAAAGGCGGCTTTTTTGCTCCCATCTTCAAATGGTCAACGGTGGTTTCGCTAAACGAACCCCGAATTAAATCCAACCATTTTTGTACTTCATCTTCATATTTGAAACGGGCTTTTCGTCCTTCACCTTCGGCTGAAAAGAATATGTTTAAATCAAAACCGTCAAACTCGCCTTGCATAGCGATTTGGCGAATGGAATCGGGCAATTGATAGGTAAGCATTACCATTCTTGGTAAGGCTGCATAAGGATTTGGTCCTAAGGAATCGTCCCAATTTTCTTTTGCTCTTTGCTCGTCTGAATACGTCCAATTGAAAATTTGCTCTTCTATAAATTCGCCTGAACTGATTGCCCGAAATGGAGTGCCTGACAAATACAAATAATGATTGGTGCTGATTGGAATTATCTTCTCTAAGTGTTCCGCTTTGTCTTCTTCGGCAATACCCTCTTTTTCAATCTTTTTGTATTCTTCAATTTCTTTTTCGGCTTCTAAGTCTTTACCGAATAAATCTTTGGCGTTTTCTCTCCAAGCCCCAAAATGGTATTCGTCAAAAATGATACAATCCCACACGGTTGCGTGAACCCATTCGTTTTTGGTTTTGATACCGCCTGTGTTGGTGTTCTTGCCTAAAAAATCCTGAAACGAACCAAAGCAAACCAACGGTTTTTTGGTGTCAATATCTTGGCTTGATAGTTCATCTGCGTGTTTGGAAATGAATTGCCAACCTTTAAAATCAACGTGAGAAAGTAAATCTTCTTTCCAAGCATCTTCAACGGCTGGTTTGAAAGTGAGCACCAATACTTTTTTCCAACCCATTTTTTTTGCCAATTGGTAACTGGCAAAGGTTTTCCCGAAACGCATTTTGGCGTTCCAAAGGAAGTGCGGAGTTCTGTCTTTGTTTTCTTTCTTGAAACTTTTGAAATAGGCAATGGTCTTGTCAACGGCTGCTTCCTGTTCGGGTCGCATTCCGAAAGTGAGCACTCGGTTTTCTTCTGTTTTTTCGCCTGTTTTGATTTGGTGAATAGCTCTGCGCAAATCATTTAAAGTGCATTTATACCATTCGCCACTTGCATTTACAACTTTCCAATCTCTCAACAATCGGTGTACTTCGTGGTCTGTAAAAGAACTTCCGTCACGTTTCATTGCCGATTCTTCAAATACAATTTTGTATTGAATGGCTGCCGTGCCTAACTGCTCTTTGATACGTGTTTGCGCATCACGGTCGGTATAGCCGATTTTGAGCAAACCCTTGTGCGTAGCCACACCCACCAATTCATAAGCATAAATGGTTGGATTGGTGGACGGTCGGGGCGGAAAAAATTCTTTATTTGCCATCGATTTTCTTAAAGTTGTAATCCTGCATCAAAATCAGCGATATACTGTTGGGGAACTGTTGCTCTGATATTAGGAATATTTTGCGTTTCACCTAAAACAAAGCCGTGGTTTGCCCTAATGTTCAAAATAAACTCGTTACAATTTACTCTTGAAACAATATTACCAACTCCTGCTGTGTGTAATAAATTAGCTCTAAGTCCTGCTGGTTGTGCTTCAAAAAACAATATTCTTCCCTCCTTTGCCCACGCACCTTGAAGGTCATTATCTTCCCAAACAAGTATGGTTGAACCATCACTTTTTGAAAGATATCCTAGAAGTTCATAATACTCTGCTTCTGAATTAAACGAAATTTGCGACTTTGTTCCAAAGTTTGATTGATACATATTTTTTTGTTTTAGAAGTTTATAAATCTATTTCATTAGAATGCATAGGTCGAATTAATTGAGAAATGAAATCAATTTCATTTTCTGTCAATTCATATTTAGCAAAGAGTTTTTCATCATCCCACTTTTCTTTCATTGAAAGATTCGGTACAAAAATGAATTTGCCTTTAGTAATATTCTGAGTTAGAAGAATTGTTGAGACTAAGAATCTGCAAAATTTTGTTCTAAGAAAATTTGCCATATTTTCAGCTTCTGCTTCAGAATTATAATTACCAACAACTAAATAGGATTCTGTACAAACGGTTTTTGGTGGCATTACTTCAATTCTTGAAAAAATTCTTCTTTTACCTTCTTTATCTGGTTGCCCCCCGTGGTCATTGGAAGCTTTAGACAACATTACTTTCCATTTATCAATTAATTCCTTACCACTTGTTACTTTATCGGAAGAAATCTTTCCATTTCCTGCACTTGTGATTAAATTAAGGTCTCCTTTCTTTTCTGGTCTAACACTTGAAACTAAACCAAAAGGCATCCTGCTTGACACTACTGTATCTAAGAAAGAAGTACTTTTTTGCTTGACCTTATGTATAATGTCTATAGCTAAATTATCTCTTACAAAAGTGTCAAACTCGTCAAGGAATCGACTTGATTTTATTACGACTTCCTTCCTTTTTGTTTCAACTTCACAAATTCCTTTGTTGTCCCTATCCCATAAAAAATAACAAATACCGCCTGCAATATCTACTCCTGGGAAGCAATCTCTAGAATCTGCGAAATCAACAAGCTTTCTAATACTTTTATCTTTGAGCATCTCACTTCTGAATTCATCTAATCCTTTGCCACCCGAATACCAACGTGCAGGAATAATCATTGAAAGGTATCTAGGATTCAATTTTTTAGCTTGGTCAATGAATAAATTGTATATTGGTTTTGCACTTGAACCTGTGCCACCACCATCATTTAGTTGATATGGTGGATTTCCAACTATAACGTCAAACTTCATATTGAATATTTTTTCAGGATTATCTGTGTGAATAAAATTGTAAGCGTACGTTTCCAAGGCATCTTCTCTGTCATACACTTCTTGGCTCGCTCCGCAATAGGTACATTTTCCGCTTTGCCAAGTGTGTTTCATTCGTTTGTAGCGAATGTTTCCTTGCTCATCATCAAAGGTTTCGCAAATGGAGTATTTCCCATTAGCAGTTTTGGAGCAATACACACTTCTACGAGAAAGTAAAGCGGTTAAATCGGTAATGGCAATGCCATACAATTGTTGGCTAAAAATGTGGTTAATGCGTTCCTGCTTATCGGGAATTTGGGTTTCCAAACCGCGCATCAGTCGCTTTGCCATTTCACGCAAAAACACACCACTTTTTGAAATAGGGTCTAAAAACTTGGCGTTAGGGTTGCTCCACAACTCGGCAGGAAGCAAGTCCAAAATATCGTTCACCAAATTGGGTGGCGTAAACACTTCGTCATTGCTCAGATTGGCGAGGCAGGAGAGTACATCAGGGTTATAATTCGTTTGTATCATCTTCGCCAAGTTTTAAGAAATGAATAAGCGGAAAATCCTTTACAGGTTCGTCAATGGCTGCTGCGTTGCCTTCGTCATTGAACATTGAAAACTGGTGCGTTTTCTCCACTAAAAATTTGAACATATAATCTCTGCGTTTCAGCATAGACCTGTTTACGGCACTCCATTCAGAAAACACAATTGGTTGTTTTGTTACGGGATTGGTAAAGTCTAAAGCATCACCCCAAAGTATGTTTCTGCTCAATAAAAATCGAACAGAACGAATACACTCATTTTTTACTTGCTTGAATACTTTAGAATACCAATCGGTATAAATTCCAAGCAAACGGTCTCGGCATTCTTGAGCGTTGTCTTCCAAAATATCCACACCGTAAATACTCGATACAGCAATTACAGAATAGCGTTCCCATTCCACCTGACTTTTGCTGTAACGGCTGTCCACAACTGCTAATTTGCGTCTTAAAACTTCTGCTAAAAAGTTGCCGTTTCCGCAAGCAGGTTCTAAAAATCGGGAGTCAATTCTTTCGGTTTCGTGTTTCACCAGGTCAAGCATTGCGTTCACTTCACGTTGGTTTGTAAACACTTCCCCGTGGTCAGTAACCCGCTTTTTGGATTTTACTTGGTTGTCTGGTTTTATATTTTCTGTTAATTCAGTCACTGTTTATTTTTAATATTTTCAGTCGTCTAAGTTACTTTTTTATGTCTGTTTGTCTGTCCGTGCGTTGGCAAAAAATGGCTCTTTTGGTTTTTTAGCGTTGGCTCGTGTTTCGGCAAAAACCAAATGTGCCATTTGCGGGTCGGGTTTTTAGCATGTGCCCTAACTCATTTATACACGCAACTTGTAACTAGTGCGTCATAATAAATCCCAACACCAATCTACCAAAAATCCCCCAAGCACAAGACAGTGTTGGAAAAATGGTGTGATTTTCTCACAATAATCCACAACACAGCCAGTTGATCTTAAAGGTTTTACAGCTTGAAAAACACGCCCTACATCCAAAAAGCTGTGGTTTAATGATACTGCTCGTGTATGGTTCGATAAACTCACCATGACTTATGATGTACTCATCCTGACTGTTGTCTTGGCTCACCATAACTAATGATGCCAAACCATGTCAATAAATGTTGCTCCCGGTCATGGCGAGCCTCGTCGAGCCACGGTTTAATTGTTCCTGCTTGGGTATGGTTCGATAAATCACCATGACGAATGATTTGGCTGCCCCTTTTAGAACTTTAGCGCCTTAGAACCCCCGCACGGGCGGGGTCCCGCTAAGGCGTGACTTATAACCACGAATGCCTAGGCGAGCCCCAGCGAGCTACCAAAATTTAACTCTCAAAGACAGCAGCTCCTTTTATCCGAAATCCCCTCTTGGAGCCCCGTAAGAACGGGGTCCCGCTAAGGCGTGATTTGAAATTTGCCATTCCCTTAGGACCCATTCATACGGGTTTGAACTTCACGGGCAAAAAAAATGATGCATGAGGTTTGCATAAATCAAAATCCCGCTATATTTGCATCCCGTTCGGGAGCATAGCTCAGCTGGTTCAGAGCATCTGCCTTACAAGCAGAGGGTCACAGGTTCGAATCCTGTTGCTCCCACCCAAAAAACCCTCACATTTTTGTGGGGGTTTTTCATTTTTTAGCTCTTGACTTTGTGAGGTTTTCTGATCCTAAGCCTGCACTTCGCATACAATATGTGCGACATTCAGCAGTTTTATGCTGAATTTTACCCTGTGAATCGCCTCAAAAAAATCCTCCTCTACTGCGCCATCACCCTGCTGCTCCTTTTAGGCAGCGCCGTGCTTTTGCTCAAAATCTACGAGGAAGAGGTCAAACGTAAGGTCATTACCGAACTCAACAAATCCCTCATCAGCCCGGTGCAGGTGGGGGGCGATATCTACCTTTCCCTTTTCGAACATTTCCCGGCGGTGTCGCTGAGTTTTCGGCAATTGCAGGTGAATGCGGTGGAATATGGGTTGGCCCAGGACTACAAACTGGCGAGTATGGGCCGGCTCAGCCTGAGCTTTAGTCTGCTGGATATTATTCGCGGTCGATACCGGCTGCACCAGCTCAGCATCAGCGATGCCAGCATCGATTTGCGCTTTGATAAGGATGGCCTTGGCAATTTTTTCATTTGGAAAAACGACAGTAACGCTACCACTGCCGATGCGGCTTTTGCCATACAGAAGTTGAGCCTGCAACGTGTAAAAATGCGCTACAGCAATGCCGCCGACCGGCAAGACATCAGCGCCAGCTTCACCGATGCCGACTTCAAAGGCGATTTCCGCCTCCGTAGATTCCGCCTCCAGGCACGAGCTACGCTGGCCGAGGGCAGCCTGAGTTTCAACAATAAAACCTATCTCGGCGACAGGCCCCTCAGTCTGGCCATGGCCCTTGAGGTAGATCTCGACCAACAACAATTGCGTTTCGCCGATTCGCGCGTGGAACTCAACCGAGAAAAACTCACGCTCAACGGTTACCACCGTTGGCACAACCCCCAGCAAACCGAACTCCATTTCGAAGCCGAAGGCTTTGATGCCGGGGAATTATTGTCTTATTTCCGAGATCAGAATGTCTTTTTAGCTTCCTTGGGGCTAAAAGGTCAGCTGGCGCTCAGCGGCAAAATTTCCCTTTCAGCCGAGAACAGCCTCGTCAACATCAGCGCCCAACTTCGAGATGCCCGGTTCAATTATGCCCCCTACCAGCTACAATACACTGGTCAAACCGATGCCACGGCCGATTACAGCCGAAATGGCGGTCTTCGCCTGCGTTTTGATAACATTCGTCTTTATCGCGACAACGAAAAGATCAACGGCAGCCTGAGTTATAGCGACCCTACCAGCTGGCTGCAAGCCAAGCTCAACGGTAACATCCGCCTCGAACAATGGCAAAATATGTGGGACAGCCTTGGACTTGGCAGCGCAAGTGGCCAGGTGGTGGTTGATAAGCTGCAGTTCGGCTATAAAATTGGCTCAAACAGCTGGCCGGAAGTTGAAACCAGCCTGCGGTTTAGTCAGGTGGATTGGAAATACCACACACACCAACTTCAAAACAGCAGCGGCAAGCTTCAAACCTCTGGCCAAAACTTCCGGACGCTACAGTTGAGCGCCCTCCATGCCCAATGGAACGGCAGCCAGACCCGCGGTCAACTCAATATTTACAATTATCCGGCCCTTTTTTTAACGAACGAAGGACGATACAGTCTGCTCGGCGAGCTTAGTTTTGATCAGTTTATTTATCACCCGGATACCGCCCAAAATTCCGGGAATGCCGGTTCATCGGCCCTTGAACGCCTTGATTTGCGTATCAAAACCCCTCGATTCGGCTACGATACCTATGTTTTTGAAGCGCTGGATACCCGATTGAGCGGCACTCCCAATGAATTGCGGGTACAATTGTACCAGGCTCGTTTTGCGAAAGGGACTTTTCAGGGCGACTTAAACTGGCGGGCAAAAAACGAGGGATATGTCCTTCAGGGTGCGTTGCATGGCGATGGCGCCGGTATGAAAACCCTATTTACCCAGCTCAACAACTTCGATCAGGACTTCCTCACCGACAAACATATCGATGGCCAGCTTAACTTCCAAAGCACGCTCGAGCTGCATTTCGACAAAAACTACCGCTTGCTGCTCCCGCGTTTGCGTTTAACCACCGAACTGCGGCTAAAAGACGGCAATCTCCTCAATTTTGGTCCTTTGCAGGCCCTTTCCAAATATGTGGATGCCGGTGAGTTGCGTAATCTGCGTTTTTCGGAGCTCAATAACCGCATCAATATCAGCGATAGCCGCATTGATATTCCGAATATGGCCATTAATACCAATGCAGCAGCCTTCAGCATCAGTGGTGAGCATGACTTCGACAATAGTTACACCTATTATGTCAAATTATCACTCAGTGATTTGTGGGCCAAAAAGCAGAAAAAAATCAGCTTCGACCCCGCCTTGGCAGAGGTGAATCTGAACGGCGGTGTGAATTTATACCTCGTTATCAAGGGTAAGGGCGCCGATTTTACGGTGAGTTACGACAAACTCAGCGTAAAAACCAAGCTGAAGGAAGCTGCAATGAATAGTGGGAAAGATATTGGCAGGCTGATACGGGAAGAACTCAAGGGTGAAGGCCAGAAAGCTTATGAAAACAATAATGTAGATGCCTTTACCCCAATTGAGGCCGAGGCAGATACCTTGGTAGTGCCTAAGGAGCCTGAGTTTGACCCGGTATATTTACGCAAACCCAAAAGCAGAAAAGATGCTTTCAAACGCGATAAACATTGATGTTTTCGTTATGATTGTGTGCGCATGCTGAGTATCTACTACAAAAAGAACAATTGGAAGCTGGTTTTGCTGGCCGTTGCCATCGTTATTGGGGGACTGAGCCTGTATTATACCAACCGGGTCGTCGACAATATTGCTGAGCAGGAGAAGAAAAAAGTGGAGCTCTGGGCACGAGCCACCAAAGAAATCAGCAGTGCCGAGGAATTCGACAGCAATCAGGAGTTCCTGCTCGACATCCTCCGTGAGAACGACAATATCCCCGTCATACTCACCGACGACAGCTTCAACATCATCTCCTACCTCAACATCGATCCCAAACATGCCGAAAAGCCGGGTTATCTCGATAAACAGCTCGTGGTGATGCGCTCCCAGCACGACCCCATCGTGATTGAACCTTTCGAGGGTTTGGTGCAATACATCTTTTACAAAGACAGCGACCTGCTTTACCAATTGCGGTATTATCCCTATTTCCAGCTGGGTGTGATCAGCATTTTTCTGTTGGTGTCCTACTTTGCTTTTAGCTTATCGCGCCGTTACGAACAGGATTTTTTGTGGGTCGGCATGGCCAAAGAAACCGCCCACCAGCTCGGCACGCCCATCAGCTCCCTCATGGCCTGGCATGAATATATGAAAGCCAGCGCCCCCGAAGGCGATGAGATGATGGAAGAAGTAGCCAAAGACCTCGACCGGCTGCAGGTCATCACCGAACGTTTTTCGAAGATCGGCTCTGTACCCGTGCTCGAAGCCGACAGTTTACAACTCACCCTACAACAAGGCGTGGGCTATATGGCCCGCCGGGTGAGCGATAAGGTGAAATTCAGCTTCGATCTGCCCGAAAAACCTATACAGGTAGCCCTCAACAAACCCTTGTTTGACTGGGTGCTCGAAAACCTCATCAAAAACGCCCTCGACGCCATGAACGGCAGTGGCCAGATCCACATCGCCCTCAAAAGCTCCAGCAAAAACGCCATCATCGACTTCAGCGACACCGGCAAGGGCATTCCCAAAAACCAGTTTCAGTCGATTTTCAAACCAGGCATCACCACCCGCAAACGTGGCTGGGGCCTCGGCCTCACCCTCGTAAAACGCATCGTAGAGAAGTACCACAAAGGCAAAATATTCGTCAAAGCCTCGGAAGTAGGCAAGGGCACTACTTTCAGGATATTGTTGCCGCTTTCTATAAGCTGTTAAAAAAGCACCCTCACTCGTTGTGTGTCAATTTTTTTATCTCGAAACAATAGAAATTATAACTTTTAATTTTTATTTCCATTTATTGTTAATATACTTGGCAAACCTTAAATCTTTAACAATGAAATTCCAACTAACACTATTGTCATTATTGTTTTTTGCAGTAACTTCTTGTCAAAAAACACCAATTCATTCAGCTACGAATGGAACACAAAGTAGCAACCTCTCTGCAAATTAGTTGCAGACACTCGAAAAATTCTTATTTGATTTCCAGAATTACAAAGAAGCCAAAGCTAACAATATTTCCTTTCGAATTTCAGAACAAGATACTGTTGATGCCGATCATGGTATGATATTGTCAGAAGCTATATTAAATTATAGCTTTGTTTTTAATGAAGAAGAGGAAGAAGACTTTGATGGCTCTGACTTAATTGATACACTTTACTTTAACATTGAGTTAAATGAAGAGTTGGAACTTACTGAGGATGAAATTCTCAATTTCACGTACCAAGTTCAAGAAGGAGTATCTCTTCACTTGAATCAAATCAACGAAGAAAACATAGACAATCCATATATTTTTAAACTTTTTGATATTGTTTGGGGATCTTTGACCTCTGGAGAAAATACTATACAAGTATTGGTTTTTATGTCCACTACTAGCCCATTAACTTATGGTTTTGATGTTTCGAACTGTTCGTATTTAACCAGTAATCATTGGTGGGCACCATACCCTAATCAAGGGAATCCTGAATCAGACACATGGATTTGTTGGGGAGGTGGTGGGCTTACATCTCAAGGAACATTTTATGGAAGTTGGAGTTCATTGGCGAGATTTTCTTCACTAAAAAGTTGTAATGGATACTATCGACCTTCCCAACCAAATTACCCACCAATTCATGGTTGTCAATACACATATTATAATATCTCTACTACTACTATTTCATACGATTATCAAAATTCTGCAGGATTTAACCATTATTACGCCAATAACATGTTATTTAGAAAATTTGGAGAGCAGGCTGTATATTGTTTGAATGGTTTAGAAATGAACCAATATCTAAATGGCATACGTTCTATTACTCAAGATATATTGATTCCTGGAAAAGAAGTATCCAATTATTACTTACAAATCATTATGGTATAGTATATCCCACGGGAACAGTTCCACTTAGCGTTCGATGGCACAACTTAATTATATGTCAAGGTGTATACCAAATGGTATGCGTTCCGTCAATTTAACTTATGGCCAAGCGTTTAATTTATTTAATTTTCCTCGTTTATAGCGAGTTATCTGCCCAACCCTTTTTCAAGGTATATGACTCCAATTTAGGCCATGCACCGGTGAGTCTAACGGCAACAGCTACGCATCTTTTTGTGAGCAGCATGGAAAATACGTTGGATGACCCATTCGACCTAAATGGCGTGCTAAAACTTCAGAAACTGGATAATAACGGCACTCCCTTAGACAGTATTTACCTACTGGATTATGCATGGATTTATGATAGCCAGGTTATCGACAATCATTTGTACCTG
Organism: Bacteroidota bacterium; assembly: GCA_036787895.1. Taxonomy (GTDB): domain Bacteria; phylum Bacteroidota; class Bacteroidia; order UBA7662; family UBA7662; genus UBA7662. Next base: position 12,092 of record DAIQOK010000012.1, read on the forward strand.
GCGGCAAATACCCGGGGAGCTACCAACTATATTGTTGTAGAGAAATACAATCAACAGCTTTCACTGCTTGCCTCCGATACTGTTTTGAGTGCAGATACGATAGACTTTATACTAGGAATTACATTCCAAAACGACAAGCTTCAATTAGTCTTCTATAAAACGGGGGCTTTACAAAACGCAACTATTACGGAGTATGCCCCACAAACCAAAAGTTCGTGGGGCACTTCCATTCCTGTGCCAAGGACACCTTATACTTTACAGGCTTGTTTAACACAGGAATCCAAGCCTTTATGGACTTATAGAACAGCAAATCCACAGGCCAATTTTTTAAGCACTTACACCACAGGAACCGACAGTATTCAGCGTATAATCAAACAAAATGGCACTGAAATTGCAGAACCTGGTCGTAATCTTCAGAGTATTGGGAACAAATATCATTTTTCGGGCTACACCAATATAACATTCAACTGGGTGGCGCTTTATGTAGAACGAGGCAATATCCATACGCTGGTCGCTACCGATTCCCAACTGCTCAGTTATCCCCAGGCACATTTGGGGCGTGCCCTTTTTAAGACCCAGGCTGTAAACACTTCATCTACCTATATTTTATCCAATTATTCGCCCTACCCCGATTATCCGGATGTATTTCCATTGCAGGATTTGGAAACTTCTTACCACATTACCCGACTGGATAGTCAATTACAACCCATCTGGCAACATATAGAGCCCACCAACGGCTACAATATTTCTCCCTTTTTACTTGCGTTGCAGCCCAACGGAGATGTATTGGTGAGTGGAACTGTCATTAAACCCTCACCCAACAGGGCCAATTACCGCTTGTTTATTGCACGTATAACTGCAAATGGAGATGTGAGTAGTCTGGATATAGAAAAACCTATAAACCATCGTCCAATTAAACTCTACCCTAACCCGGGTACGGATATATTAAGGTGGGATTTACCTGAAACCGAAAGCACGGCCTGGGTATTGGAGTTATACGATATGAAGGGTAAAAAACACTTGGAAGTCGATGGCCAATCGAAAGAAACCAATACTTCTGCGCTTCCTCCAGGCATCTATCAGGTAGTACTTACCCACCCTAAATTTGGCCGATACAGCTCCCGCTGGGTGCGTAACTAAGGGAGTACATCCCTTTTCCATTAGCTTCAGCTAAGGTCAGACGCGTTGCGTGCCTGGAGTTTATCGAACCAGGGCTTTTGTGCGGAGGAAGGTTAAACGGAGTTTTAGGCTAAACGAGGCTTTTGATCGGCGGACGGTTAAACGGAAAATGAACCGGCGCCCTCGGCTTCGCTCAGGCACCGGTGCTGCAATTCAACCCAGCTAATACGCGCTGCGTGAGCGAAGCCGAACGCAACGGTTCAAATGGAGGCAGATGCGTGAGCGTAGCCGAACGCAGCAGCCGAACGCAGCAGTTCTAGATAAGCTGGTGCGTGAGCGAAGCCGAACGCAGCAGCTGAGATGATAACAAGAACGAATTCCATCCTCACCTCCCCAACTAAAATCCAACCCTTCCCCTTTCCAGACTTATTTCCGTAATTTTGCGGCATGGGACGAATTTTGGGCATCGATTATGGAACAAAACGCGTGGGATTGGCGGTTACCGACCCCATGCAACTGTTCGCGACTGCCCTCACCACCGTAGCCAATCACGAATTGATGCCTTACCTGAAAGATTATTGTAGCCGTGAAACGGTGGATGAATTTGTGCTCGGCGAACCCAAAACCCTGCAAAACCAACCTTCGGAAAGCGCGCAGAAAATCAATGAATTTGCGGTTTATCTGCAACGTTCTTTCCCGGGTGTGCCGGTTAAACGGGTAGATGAGCGATTTACCTCCGCCATGGCCTCACAAACCATCGCACAAAGTGGTATGAGCAAAAGCAAACGTCAGGAGAAAGGACGAATTGATCAGATCAGCGCTGTTCTCATTTTACAAACCTATTTAGCACAAAATCAAGCATGATACTGCCCATTGTAGCCTACGGCGACCCGGTGCTGAACACCAAATGTAAAGCCATCACTCCCGACTATCCCGGACTCAAAGAACTCATTGCCAATATGTACGAAACCATGTACAATGCCAATGGGGTTGGTCTGGCAGCACCACAAATTGGGCAAGCTATCCGCCTTTTTGTGATAGATGCAGAGCAATACGACGAAGAAAAATATGCCGGCACCAAAAAGGTATTCATTAATGCCGAAATACTCGAACGCAGCGGTGAACCCTGGGCCTTCAATGAAGGTTGCCTGAGCATACCTGAAGTCCGCGGCGACGTAATGCGCCCGGCCAAAATCACCATCCGCTACCTCGACGAAAACTTTAAAGAACACATCGAAGAATTCGACGATATCCCTGCCCGCGTCATTCAGCACGAATACGACCACATTGAAGGCATTCTTTTCACTGAATTACTCAGTCCGCTGAAACGCCGTATGGTGCTCAAAAAACTGGAGCAAATAAAAAAGGGTATTGTCAATGCCGATTACCGCATGCGTTTCGCAAAGGTTTTCCAACGGAAACGATAATTTTCTTTCGCGGAATGCAGCATCCTGAAAGGGAGCTGCGTGCTTCGTTAGGACATGCTCTTTAATTCAAAATTTCAAGTTCAAAATTCAAAATTGGTGAGATTTACTTGAAAGCTCCGCTTTCAAGGGTGTTTCGTCAATTTGGAATTCAAAATCGGCTTAGCGTAAATCCCTCTATTTCTGGCAAATTCATCAATTTGGAATTTGAAATTTTGAATTTGGAATTCATTTAACTACAAATGAAAGCATTTCCTCCCCATTTAAATATCCCTTTAACTCATCGCCGATATTAACTGGGCCAACGCCGGCTGGGGTGCCGGTATAGATCAAATCGCCTTGGCGCAGACTGAAGTAGCGGGAAACAAAGCTGATGACTTTATCGAAGCTGAACAGCATGGCACTGGTATTACCCGTTTGGCGCGTTTCGCCGTTTATTTTGAGTTCGAGGCCTAAATCTGAGGGGTTCATACCCGCTTTGGGTTTTAAATCTCCCAAAACAGCCGAATTATCGAAACCTTTGGCGAGTTCCCAGGGCAGGCCTTTGTTTTTGAGCTGGGTTTGTAATTCCCTGGCGGTAAAATCGATGCCCAAACCAATTTGATCGTAATAATCGGGTGCGAACTTTTCGCTGATGTGTTTGCCGTTTTTACATACCCGCAATACAATCTCCAGCTCATGGTGAATCTCCCCCAAATGATCGGGCAGGTAAAATGCTTTACCATCTTTCAGTAAAGCGCTATCCGGCTTCAGGAAGATGACGGGCTCGGTGGGAAGGTCGTTTTTGAGCTCTTTGGCATGGTCGGCATAATTGCGACCCACACAGATGATTTTCATGGCCCTAAATTAGTGTTTTTAGTGGAGGGGCTGCACGTTTGCGCAGCCGGATTTTGCGTAGATGATGTGAGTAGGGCATAAAAAAAGCAGGGACCAAGCCCTGCCTTTTGTTTTTTGTCAGTTGGTGAATTATTCCACCACTATTTTTTCAATACGGACTGCATCGCCCATACGCATAGCCGCGAAATACACCCCGGCGGATAGGCCATCGAGTTGTAATTGGTGAAGCCCGGCCTCCAGCGACCAACTGCTGAGTATGCGTCCTTGCAGGTCACGCAACTCCAATTGAAGTGTTTCGCTGGTGCTGAGGTAGAATTGTTCTTTTACGGGATTCGGATAAAGGCTGACGGCCTCTAACAATGGCGTAAATACCGATACCGTGGTGATCTCTACACCCAAAGAGGTATCGCTGGAGCAATTGAGCAGCGTGGCCATGACCTTATACAGGCCATTCTGGGTGACATTGAGGGTAACCCCGGTTTCACCGGCAAGCAATTGCCCGTTACGGAACCACTGGTTACCTGTAGCTGCCGATGAAGTAAGTTGGAATCCATTCTGCTGTATGGATGGTGTGGCCGGGGTAGCATTGGCCGTAATTGCAGCCGATTCTGCCGACATCGCCAACGGACTCGTCGCCTTTAAACGTATCCGATACCCGCTACCCAGGGTTATGCCATGGGGAATGGTGGCATTCAGACTACCTGCGGTAGTACCATTCACGCTGCCAATTATTTGTGGACTATTGAAACTGCCGGAATTGTCGCTTAATTCAACTGTAAAGACGTTGTTGGCATTAAAGGTACCAAACAGGCTGGGGTTGGTCGCAAAAACTTCACCCTGACAAACTGCGGTCGGAACCGTTGACAGATTGATACCTGCAGTTACCATCACCGCAGATGAGATACTGGGCGAGCAGCCTGTATTTTCGATAGCAGCGGTATAGCTGCCATCCTGGGTGGGTATATAGGTTGCGCCGGTAGCTCCGGTAATCTGATTGCCGTTTCGGAACCAAACAATATTACCGGTTCCGGTGGCGGTGAGGGTACGACCATCAAAAGTAAGCGTAGGTGCTGTGGCAGGAACGGTTACATTCAAATTAGCTGTGCTGGCTGTACCGGTTGCAGCTGGATTGCTGGCTACCACCCGAATTTTATAAGCTGTTCCACCGGCGGTCCCACTGGGGATGCTTGCAGAAATAGCAGCAGCGGTAGTACTTGTTACAGTACCAATACTAACAGGATTAGTGAAATTGCCACTGGCGTCGCTTAATTGAGCGGTGAAAATATTGCCAGAATTAAAGGTGCCGGTAATGGTAAAATTTACGGTTATGCTGCCACCCCGACAGATAACTGCAGGTGTGAATGTAGCAGCATTAACAGCAGCTGGTGCAGCGGCTTCGGTAAAAGCAAAACTGTTGGTATAAATACGGTCACCGGTTGAATTGTTATCGTTGTTGGTAGCATTGCCGGCCACATAAAAGGTAACAGTGCCAGCCCCGGCAGCCGGAGCTGTCCAACTGAACGTCCATACACGTTGTCCAGAACTGGTTGCGGCGGTTCCACCACCATTTTGGTAGATATAATTACCCGAAATGCTCATTTGACCGGGCGTGGAATTCACTAAAGTGCCCGCAGCTGTGCCATTCGACCGCTTAACGGTAGCCTGAAAACCGAATTTGCTGACGTTACTCTGGCTGAGGGTATAGGTAACCGTATAGGTTTGACCGGGAGTGTAACTGGTTAGACCGGGGTTGCTGTTCAGCACCAATGTCCGGGTAGCAGTACCGCTGTTCACCGGGAAATCGGCATGACAGGAAGTACAGTTCGATTCGCCGGGTGCTCCGGTATGCGCAGTGGGTGGTCCGCTGCCATTGGTCAGGGCCAATTCAGCCGAAAATGCGGCTACAAATAAGAAAATCGCGAGCAGTAAAAATTTGCGTTGCATAGGGTATGGATGGGTTATAGATTCGAATTTACACCCTTCTTTTACTCGTAGTATTAAAGCGAGATTAAAACATCTGGTTGTATACCACTTGTTTACCTCTGACTACGGCTCGACTTCGGCAATTTTTTTGGAAGCAAAATCCAACAACGTCTTGAGGTAGGTCGGTGTAAAATTAAAATTGATGCCGGCAGCCCGGTATACATCCGGTATATTGGCCGTATAGCCCAATTGTAAGGCCATTTTATAATGGGTCAACGCCTGGGTTGGTTTCTCCACATAGTTTTTCCAAACTGCCAGCGCACCCAATTGGGCTAAGCCATACTCGATGTAGTAAAAGGGCACTTCAAAAATGTGCAACTGCGCTTGCCAGCGAAGCGGAATATTGGCCTCCAAACCACGCCAATCTACCACCGACGAGCCATAAATCGAAGCCAAACGCAACCATTCTGCCTTGCGTTCGGCTACACTGTGATCCGGATGCAAATACAGCCAATGCTGGAAAGCATCTACCTGGGCTATCCAGGGCAAAACACGTAAGGCACGCTGTAATTGCTCAAAACGGGCGCGTTTAATTTCTGCCTCTGATTCAAAAAATACGGGGTATTGGTCCATCGAAATCAATTCCATCGACATAGAAGCCAGTTCAGCTACCTCCGATGGTAGTTCTTTGAAGGCCCGCAAAGGCAAATCTTTGCTCAAAAACGAATGAATGGCATGTCCGCCTTCATGCATCATGGTTTCTAGATCACTCATCGAGCTGGCGGCATTCATAAAAATAAAGGGTGCGCCGGTTTCCATCAGCGGGTAATTGTAACCACCGGGGGCTTTGCCAACACGAGATTCAAGATCGAAATGCCCAAGAAGGTTCATGGTATACAGGCAATCCCCAAAAAACGAATCAATCTGCGAAAAAGCAGTAATACTTTTGTCGATCAAATCACGCTGGTCGCTGAAGGGCTTTAGCGGCTGGCGACCGGCTGGTTCTGCATCCAGGTCCCAGGGACGAAGTTGATCTAAGCCCAATTCTGCTTTGCGATGGGCATCAAAACCGGCTTGAATTGGCACTACCAATTGACGGATGGTGTCGTGAAAATCGAAACAATCCTGGGCGCTATAATCAAAACGATTCAGCTCTTTAAATCGATAATCGCGATAGTTATCGAAACCGGCATTGCGGGCAATTTGTGTTCTGATTTGTACGAGCTGGTTGAGGAGTTCATCCAGTTTGGCTTCGTCCCGGCGGCGGCGATCGGCCATTTTGTGGTAGATAGTTTCGCGCAATTGGCGGTCATGCTGCTTAAGCAATTGCGCTGCTTGTGGCATGGAGTAGGTTTTGCCTTCGTGTGTAATACTCATGGCGCCTACTATCGCACCATACTCACTTTCGAGCTGTTTTTGCTGAGTTTGAAGGGGTATATTGTTTTCCCGATAGAGTTCAATGGCGCCTTGTACCCTTTTCAGATAAAGGGGAAAACCGGTGTAACTGACCTGATTAACAGCGCGATGAGCCATCAATTTGCGGTTGAGTTTGTCCTCATAAGGTGCCGCTTCCGGGAAAATATGCTGGATGAAATTTTCATAAGCCGAGCGTTTTTCCACACTCTCTGTATCGCAAGTCATCCGGATGTATTTCCAGGCCAGCGACTCATCTACTACTGCCTCCAACTCGGAGCGGTCGGCTAACCATTGCTCCAAAGCCGCCAAATCAGGCAACTCACGCTGCAATAAATCATCAAAATAAGGCAGCAATTCCGACCAGCTATCTGCCTGTAAATCGGAAGCAACAAAACGACGGTTTTTCGGGAGTGGAATTTGGGTAGGCATAGCACAAAAATAGCCTTTGGGGCGTTCACAATTGAAAATTTCGAGTTTAATATTGCACGCGTGCCATGCTCAATCCCAATGTCCAAAAACCAGGAGTACAGTTACGCTAAACCCAAACCCCCGTGGCCACTTTCTGCACAAAAGACCAAACCCCCGTTTAACCCAAAACTCCCTTTAGTATATTCGCCCCATGAGTCAATATGCCAAATGGTTGGGCGGCGGACTGGGCTGGGTGCTCGGCGGGCCCATAGGTGCCATCCTCGGATTTGTTTTGGGCAATGCCGTAGATAGCCGCAAAGCAGCAAACCATCCTAACCACGGCCCCGAAACCACGCCATCCGATTTTACAGCAACCTTGCTGGTGCTCGCTGCCGCAGTGATGAAAGCCGACGGTAAAGTTGTCAGGGCCGAATTAGATTATGTCAAAGAGTTCCTGAAACGCAATTTCGGACTCGAGCGTGCCAAAGACATGACCCTCATGCTGCGCGACATCGTAGAAAAAGACTTTGACCCGCTACCCGTTTGCCGGCAGATTGCCCAACACATGCAACATGCCGGTCGGTTGGAGCTCCTCCACCTGCTCTTCGGCATAGCCCAGGCCGATGGCGCGGTAACCGCTGTTGAATTACGCTTGCTCGAAAGTATGGCCCATGCGCTCCGCATCAGCCCGGCCGACTTCAATTCCATAAAAGCCATGTTCATCGCCTCCACCGACGATGCCTACCAAATTCTCGAAATCACCCCTGAATCCAGCGACGAAGAAGTGAAAAAAGCCTACCGCCGCATGGCCGCCAAACACCACCCCGACAAAGTGGCTACCCTCGGCGAAGACGTTCAACGTGCTGCCAAGGAAAAGTTTCAGAAGGTGAATGAGGCGTATGAGAAGATTAAAGGGCAGCGAGGGATGGCTTGACAGGATTTCCAAATTCCAAATTGGGGAGTCCTGTTGAAGGATATTTTTAATGTGCTAATGTGGCGCAGCGCTTCGCTTGCTTGGGGAATGTGCTGATGTGCTAATGAAATACTTCTAAAGAGGGATGATCCTCTGTTTAATTCGAAATTGAAGATTCAAAATAACGCGGCAGCAGTATCCTGCTCGTGCGGGGTTGGGGACAGTTCTCTGGAGTCATTAATACGGCTGGCTCGAAAGTTGACAGTTGCCCGAGATGAAATTTATAGGTGTTTTAAATAAGCGTTTATGAAAGTTATGACCCCTTTGTTTTTGATGTTGTTTTTTTGTGCGGAAAATGCGACGGCGCAACGATATTCACCGGTAGGGAAGTGGGTTTTGAAGGAGCACTCCGCAACTGAAGAATCAGATTCTATTACGTGGCTGGAACGATATGTTGAGGTGTATCTTCATTTTGACGAAAATGGCACATATCGTCAAGTTATCGGTGATTCGATTGCATTTACGGGGAGCTGGAAGCTGAATAAATCGGGAAAATTGCTAAAGGTGAGACTTTCAGATGGGGCTAAGTTTAGGGTGAGCGGATCCGACAGGATAAATTTTAATACGCCTATTTCTCTGATTGAAAACTTTGATTTTAGCAATAATAATGAAGTTGATTCGACCTCTGGGGGAGTTAGTTGGTACATCCGCTACCCGGAAAAACTTTCAGAGATTATCCAATTGAAAGGGGTCTGGTACATTGATTCAATTCAAACGCAGAAGAAGACCAGTTTGATAAATAAAGACTGGTCTGTTGAAATTACGGAGCTTAACCCCACCTATCTATTCGTAAAAACAAGCTGGAAGTATAACGGGCCTATCAAAGACGATCGTTATGTAGATTTCCCGGAACATAAATATTTCGTAAAGCAATATTACATCGATGAAATTGGGGACAAACAGTTGGTTCTTTTTACCACAATCGACAAAAAGAATGTATTTATTTATTTGAAACGATAGACCAGCCCGATTAATGTACTAAGGTGGCGCAGCGCTTCGCTTGCTTGGGGAATGTGCTGATGGCATCCCGCCCTGGCGATTTTTTTACTTGCAAGGTGTTAGATTGTGAATGTCAGCGAATCAATCCCTATGTCTTAGCAACATCTGAATTAGCACATTGGCACATACTCAGGCGAGCTCTGCGAGCCGCCACATTAGCACATTATTTGCCTATACTTCAGAACAGGGAATTTTTAAATCAGCATACTGTCCAACTTGGGGACAGATCCAGGGTGATTCCAGGTACAAAAAAGGGGCCGCTTGCGCAGCCCCTAAACCCAACTAAACTAATCCTACGCTACTATCCGCCGGGTAAAACCCTAAACCCTTGTTGGCGGTGCAGGTTAGTTGTCTATGAAACAGCTCAAAGGTAGATCTGGTTTCATATGTACTTAAAATAATTAGATGAAAGCGCCTGATTCTCCGACGAATGTGATTCGGCGCCTCAAAGATCGGCTTCACGGGCGCCCGAACGGTCGAGCAAACGACTGTCGATTTGTTTGGAGCCTTTGGCACCCAGTTCCCGCAATCTTTCGGTTTTGCGGACGAGATTGTCCTTACCTTCACTGAGCTTATTCATAGCTTCACCATAGGTGCGTTTGGTCATATCGAGCTGACTGCCCACCTTGACGAGATCGTTGCTGAAATCGACAAACTTATCGTACAAATTCGCGGCCTGACGGGCGATTTCCTGGGCGTTCTGATTCTGCTTTTCCTGCTGCCAGATGCTCGCAATGGTACGCAAGGTGGCCAATAAGGTAGAGGTGCTTACCAGTACAATATTGCGGTCGAAGGCATCTCCGAACAAATCATTGTCGTGCTGCACGGCGAGGTTGAAAGCGGGCTCGATAGGTACAAACAGCAGCACAAAATCGGGACTGCCCTGACCATGGAGTTGTTCGTATTTTTTCTCGCTAAGCTGTTTGATGTGGGCACGCAGGGAAAGCAAATGTCGCTTTAGGGCTTGTTCTCGTTCCTTGTCGTCGGTAGCGCTGCTGTAGCGTTCATAATCTACGAGCGACACTTTGCTGTCGATAATCAGGAATTTTTGCTCCGGGAGAAGTATGGTAATATCGGGCTGTAAGCGGCGGCCATCTTCGGTGGTGAAGGATTCCTGCACGCGGTATTCCTGGTCGCGGGTGAGTCCGCTACGCTCGAGTATGCGTTCCAAAATCACTTCACCCCAATTGCCCTGGGTTTTACTTTCGCCTTTAAGGGCCTGGGTGAGCTTACGCGCCTCTTCACTCATATTTTGGTTGAGCTCTTTGAGGTTTTTGAGTTCGTTAAACAGGCTGGCGTGTTTTTCAAGCGATTCTTTGTGGGTGCTATCAACCTTTTGCTCAAAATCTTTCAAACGCTCCCGCAGTGGCGACAAAATCTGCTCCATCTGCTGCTGGTTCTGCTCGTTAAAACGTTTGCTTTTGTCTTCAAGCAGCTCGTTGGCGATGGCTTTAAATTCGAGGGTGAACTTCTCTCGTATCTCAGCCATTTCCTGTTGCTGGTTGGCCAGGCGTTCCTGCTGAAAACGGAGGTTGGCTTCGAGTGTGCTTTTGGTGCTGTTTAGCTCGAGCCACTGCTGCTCGCGTTGTTTGAGCTCGACTTCCAGCCGGCCTTTTTCAGCTTCAAGGGTAGACAAGCGCGACTCGGCTATGCCCCGCTCGGTTAGTAATTGTTGAAGCTCAGCTGACTGCGGAAAAGGTCGGGATTTAAGATAGAGCCAACTGAGCAAGGCGCCCACAGCTATACCGAGCAGGAGGGCGAGCCATTCCATCAGCGGAACAGATAAACCTGGCCCGACTTATACGTAAACACCCTTTCCACATTGGTGAAATAGCGAACCACATATTGGTAATAGCCTTCTTCCACATTCACCCCATTAAAGGTTCCGTCCCAACCTGCATTTACATCGATAGTATAAAATACCTGTTGACCCCAACGATTATAGATGATAAACTCATAACCCTGATCTACCGAGGTCATCGCCGGTTGGAAAATGTCGTTCAAACCATCTTTATTCGGCGTAAAGGCCGATGGCACATCCACCTTAGTCGGACATAAACGTCGGACAGGTATTGTGTCGTAAACCGTGCAACCGGCTGCTGTTGTGATTTGAACGGCATAGGTTCCGGTGTCGGTCACGGTTATACTTGGGGTGGTTTCACCGGTCGACCATAAGAAGGAGGTTCCAAAAGCTGCGGCGTTAATGACCAGGGGTTGTACTTCGGGACACATAAAGGTGTCGTTCATCACATTCACTGTAGTTATGCTGTCCAGAAAAACGATGATGGTATCCGTATCAACACAGCCCTGGAAAGTCGCGGTGACATAAAAAGTATCGGGTGCAGTGACGGTAATGGTGCGGGTAGTTTCGCCAGTAGACCACAGATACACAGCACCGGGATTTTCGGCATCCAATTCAATGCTTGAACCAATACACAGTAACTGGTCCGGGCCTAAATCCACATCTACCGGACTGGTATTCACCAAAACATAAACACTGTCCTGACCATCGCAGCTGCCATTGTTTACCGTGAGGCGGTACCAGCCGGTAGTGCTAACTGCCAAATCCGGTAAAGTATCGTTCGGGGAAGGCACCCATGCACCCGGAGAACCGGTATACCATTGGTAGCTGCCTTGACCCAGGTTGGAACCCAAAAAGGCGGTATCGTTCAAACAAATAAAGACCGAATCAGCCCCCAAATTTACGGGAAGATTGACGCCAATCGTTACTGGTTTGATGATAGAATCGATTACGCCGCAACCACGTTCTACCACCAGTTTTACATTATAGGTGCCGGGAGCGGGGTAGGTATGTATCGGATTACGAATATTAGAGGTAGATGTGCCTGCATTGGCCAGATCAAAGTCCCAACTCCAACTGATGGCGTTACTCAGCGATGAATCGCGGAATTGCATGGGATTGCCAATACACACAAAATCGTTGGTGAAATTGGCCCGAAAAGGCAGGCTGAATTCATCATCGATGAAATTAGGCAAACCTTGACGGGTGGTGGCACTGGGCATCTGCAACACACTATCGGTGTAGTTGGCGGTAGCGCCAAAGCCGTTGGGGGTGACTATGGCATTCAGACCGTCGCGGAATTCTTGGGCAACATAAATCCGACCATCCGGGCCATTTTGGAGGGCACCAAATTTCGATCTGTCGACAGTTTCACGACGGGCTTTGACCAGAGTTTTGGTCGTGGCTGGATTATCTGCCAGCAAGTCAAAGCTCCAAATGGTGTTGTAGGGCCTGTTTTGTCCGCTTTGCAACGAATCGCGAGCTGCTGTAATGTATAATTTGGCATTGTCGGGCGAAAATGAAACGCCGTATTCACCGCCGGTTGCCGGAAGTACGCGTGGGTCTGAAAGTAAGCCGGTTGATTTATCGAAGCGAAAAAGTTCGATTAAACTGCCGTTTTGTTGGTTGGTAACCAAGGCCAGGCGGCAGCCATCCGGCGAAAACTTCATATAACCTTTATTAGAGCCGGTATTTGCTGTATTCGGGAAAGGGTGACTGCTACCTATACTCTGTAAGCTTATGGGTTGTACGCCTGCAGGGGTTACCAAAAAACGAAAAAACTGAGCTGAATTTACAAAATGCCCCATCACCCAATAATCGGTGCCGTTACAATGTTTAGTGGCAGTAAGCTTCTCAGATAAGGCATTGGTGGGAAAGCCAAAAATGACCGACAGATTTTTCTGACCGGCGACCACACCACCTAAACCGCCATTCAACGTCATGTCGATAACAGAATATTGCAGACCAGCAGAATCGAGGGTATTGGTGAGGGTAAAAAGTATATAGCGACTCACCTGACCGGGATAAGGTACGACCAAAGTGCTTTGAGTAGTGGTTTGTTTGCCCGTCAGGGCGGTGCCATTCTGTAAATTGGCATTATTGGCACCCCAAACCTGCTCGCCATTAGAATAAAAAAGGATGTTGCCGCTTGTAGGATCAGTAATCGCCACACAACCCTCGAAAGAGGTAAGTATGCTGCCACTTTGTCCGATTGCGCCACCCGGGGTGAATTCAACCCGGCCCAACTGACCAAAACGCCAATCTTTCGAATAAGACTGGCCAAAGCCCAACGTACTTACTAAAAGTAAGATTAAAACAAGCTTAAAACGTAGCTGCATGCAGAATTGACAACGGTATGAACTTCTAAAGATACAGAGTTTTGGTAATATGAAGGTAGTCTAAATCAGGACTGTGCCTTGATCTTTGCTTCGATAGCAGAAGTAGAGTAGCCATTAACCAAAGGTATGGTCTCTACCTTACCACCGGCAGCCAGTACTTCTCTGGCACCAACAATCTGGTCTAGGCTATAATCGGCACCTTTTACCAAAATATCCGGCTGCACGCTCTCTATCAATTGTAAAGGTGTGGGCTCGTCGAATAAAATAACGGCAGCTACGCAGGCGAGTGAAGCCATGATGTGAAGTCGCGATTTTTCATCTTGTAGTGGCCGGTGCTTTCCTTTGAGACGACGAACCGACGCATCTGTATTTAAACCCACGACCAATACATCGCCCAAATCGGCTGCCCGGTTAAGGTAAGCTACATGCCCCAAGTGGAGAAGATCAAAACAGCCGTTGGTAAAAACGATCTTTTTCCCGCCCATTTTCCAGGCCAATACCTGACGAACCAGGCTGGCTCTGTCGTGAATTTTATGTTCAACCGAGCTGCTGTATCCCATGATTACGTTTTTTGAGGAAAAGCCATAACATCGAAATCAGGCCCACCACCAGTATGAGCATGGTTTGCGCAGCATGGGTCAAGGTAGCAAAACTCAAGGCATCGGCACCACTGATGTCGCGGCCCGGCAAAACTTCGAGTAGTTTACTAATAACGGCGTGATAGGCGCCAATACCCCCCTGCACGGGAGCCACCATACCAAAACTGCCACTTACCAGTATCAACAAACCTTCGTTGGGGTTCAACATGCTGGTAGTATCAAAGGCAAATACGCAGAGATAGGTCATGAGATAATACCCTGCCCAAATCCCCAGGGTGTACACCCAAAACAGTGTAGGTTTACGTAAAGCAGTGATAGACTTAAAACCGGCAACTATACCACGGGCAAATCCCCGTATTTTAATCAACCAGGGATAATTAAGGTGCCGGACTGTTTTCAGATAATACCACAAAAGCAGCACGCCCAAGCCGGCGATTAGCATCAACCAGTAATACCAGGACAGTCCTAACGGCTCTAAATCGGCAAGCCGGTCCAAAACTTTAAACATAGGGCCTTTTAGCAGCTCAAAATTCATCAGTATGGTGATACCCGTTATGCCCAGGAGCATCAGTAAGTCGATGGCGCGTTCAATAATTACGGTGCCGATTATACCGTTCACGGGCAATTTACTGTGCCGGGCAATGGCGCCACAGCGGGTCACTTCGCCCATACGTGGAAAGGCAAGATTGGCCAGGTAACCAAACATTACCGCATGGAAGGCTAGCTTACTCGAGGCTGTTTCACCCAAAGGTTCCATGAGCATGGTCCAACGTTTGGCGCGCAACCAATGACTGATTAAAGCAGCCATACTCGAGGCAAGTATCCAGCCATAATGCGCATTGGCCAGCGTATTTTTGATGCTTGTACCATCCTGGTCGCGAAATACAAAGTAGAGTATCACCACACCCAATACCAATGGCAGGGTGAATTGCAGGATTTTTTTGAGCCAGGCAGGCATGCCTTAAAGCACCAGTTTGTTGTCAGCGTCGGGAAAAACGAGCGCTGGTTTGAAACTTTTGGCTGCCTCAAAATCCATGGTGGCGTAGGAAATGATGATGAGGATATCGCCAACGGCCACTTTGCGGGCTGCAGGGCCATTCATACAAATGGTGCCACTGTTACGTTCGCCTTTAATGACGTAAGTTTCGAGTCGTTCGCCATTGTTGATGTTCACCACCTGCACCTTTTCGTTTTCGATGATGTTGGCGGCTTCCATCAAACTTTCATCGATGGTAATGCTGCCCACATAATGTAATTCGGCTTGCGTAACACGAACCCGGTGAAGTTTCGACTTCAAAACTTGAATCTGCATGCTTGTAAATTTCGGCGCAAAGTTACGTAAAGAGATAATCATTATCGATTAACCGCACATCGGCAACCCAGGCAGCTATTAAAACCCATACAGCCGCTTGTTTGTTCCAGTCGGTAACTGCTTCCAGGCTTTGCGGATCCACAAAACGAAAATATTCTGGACTGATTAATGGATGCTTACGCAGTTCGGCCAGGGCCCAGGCTTCTAATTCAGTAGCCGACATTTGCGTATACCTTTCCCTGCAAGCCAGCAGTACCCGGTAGAGGTTGGCTGCAGCTTCCCACCCTTCCGGGCTTAAACGCTGGTTTCGGCTACTCCGGGCCAAACCACTGGCTTCCCGATCAGTGGGGCAAATTACGACAGCCGTTTTGTTGGCCCAGCCCATTTGTTGGATGAGGTCACTAATGACCATACATTGCTGATAGTCTTTTTGTCCGAGATAAAGTCGGTCGGGCGCCACAATTTGCAGCAAACGACTCACCACCTGACCTACTCCCTGAAAGTGGCCTGGCCTGAATTCGCCTTCGAACAAGGTTTCCAGTCGACCGAAATTATAGGTATGTACTTTTTCACCGGGAGGATAAATCTCTTCCACACCCGGCACAAAAAGCAGGTCGCAGCCTACGCTTTCTAGCAAGGCAATGTCATCGGCTAAAGTACGTGGGTAGGCAGCCAGATCGGCGGCATCGTTGAATTGGGTAGGATTCACAAAAATGCTGCAGATCACTTTGTCGTTCTCGGTTTTTGCCCGTTTAATCAACGAAAGATGACCGGCATGCAATGCGCCCATGGTGGGTACAAATCCGATGGTTTGCCTTTGCAGGCGCTGTTGCCGAAGCTGCTGCTGAAGCGGGCTGGCTAGATGAAAAATGATCACGTCAGGAGGCGCAGTAAAGGGTCAGAAAACGCGGATTTCGGGTAAATGTAAACTGATTTCACTTTAATGACAGAATTTTTCTATATTTTTGTGATTCATTTCTGTCTGAAACAGGTGTTTAGTTCTTCATATGGATAGGAAAACCCGGATCCTTTTTGTTGCACACGAGATGCAACCTTACGTCAATCTTTCTGAAATCGCCGATTTGGCCTTGGAGCTTCCTAAAGCCATGCAAGAAAAAGGCATGGAAATCAGGGTACTGATGCCACGTTACGGCTGCATTAACGAGCGTCGTCACCGCCTACATGAAGTGGTGAGGCTCTCAGGTATCAATATCGTCATAGGCGATAACGACAATCCGCTGATTATCAAAGTAGCCTCTTTGCCTCAAGCCAAAATGCAGGTGTATTTCCTCGACAACGAGGACTATTTCCAGCGCAAATATGTTTTGCGGGATGATAAAGACAAGTTTTTCGACGACAACCACGAGCGCATGATCTTTTTCAACAAAGGTGTGCTCGAAACTGTCCTCAAACTTGGTTGGTCACCCGACATCATTTATTGCAGTGGCTGGATGACGTCTCTCATACCGGTTTATCTCAAAAAATTCTACAACCAAACCCCTGTCTTTAAAGACAGCAAGGTGATTTTTGGGGTGCATGGCAACCAGTTCAATGAAGTTTTCCCGGCTGATTTTGTGTCCAAAGCCACGATGGAAGATGTAGATGCCGACACCCTCGCCCATTTCGGTGGTCGTGATGTAAGCAGCTTATATAAAGGCGGTGCTGCTTTTGCAGATGCTGTTACCATCAATTCAAAGGATATCGACAGCCAGGTGAGGAGCTTTGTAGAGCAACTGGACAAACCTTTGCTTGAAAATGTTATCCCCGCTGAACAAGCAGAAGCACATTTTGCGTTCTATCAAAAAATATTAGCCGCTCAGCCGGTTTTGGTATGATCAAAAGCTTTCGATTAGTTACTGCAGCGCTGTTATTCACAGCGCTTTTTTCTTCCTGTAATGAGGAAGGTTCTTTAGGATTAGATTTGTTACCCAATGTAGATGGTATTGGCGTTTTTCGCCTTGATACCTTTACTGTTGCTACCTATACGGTTGATGAAGACAGCGTAGAATCGCAGTTTCCTTCCCGCAAAGCCTTTGGAATGATTAACGACCCCGTTTTCGGCAAAGCCGAAGCGGTGAGTTATTTCCAGACGGTTCTTACTACCGAAAATGTGGATTTGGGAGCGAATGTGGCCATCGACTCCCTGGTGTTATCTCTGGCCATCGATACTTATGTTGGCGATACAACCCAGGCCATTACCATACATGTGTATGAGTTGGATGAAGCCATGTCGGTTGATTCCAGTTATTTTACCAGTCGCCGACTGGCCGTTAAACCTACCCCTTTGGCCAGCTATAGTTATACACCCCGGCCAAAATCGAGGGTAACAGCGAGTGAACCTCTGTTGGCGGGCGGAGATACCGTTATCGAGTATCAACCGATAATTCGTATCCCACTGAGTTCATCCTTATCGCAACGTATTGTTGCCGCTTCGGGTACAGCAGATTTAGCCAATAACACCAATTTTCTCAATTTTTTCAAAGGGATAGCTATCACAGCTGAAGTTGGCGCCGGTCAGCCGGGCATTATGTTGAACATCGTTCCCCGCTCGGTGCTCAACGGCATGTTCCTTTATTATAAAAACGATACCACCCGTCGCCGGTTCGACATGGTAGCGCGGAACAACATCGCTTATTACAACAGCTTCAGCTTCGACTACAGCGGTACGGTACTCGCTACCGCCATCGGAAATACCAGCCCGCTGATTGAAGAAAATTATGTTCAGGCGGGTACAGGTGTAAAAATCAGAATCGACTTCCCTTACCTTAAAAAGTTAGTGGAAAATTTTGATGTAGCCATCAACAAAGCTGATATTGTGTTGACTGTCATACCGGGCAGTAATACCGATCTAGCACCAGTGCCCAGCCGCATGTTTTTGCTGCCGGCCGATTCCCTGAATGCAAACCTGCCTAATGCCATGCCCGATCTGTTGGAGCGTTATTATGATGGCGATTTTAAAGATGGCACCTACACCTTTGGCATAACCCGGTATATTCAGCAGCAATTAAAAAATACCCAAGCCGATTACGGGCTCCGGATGATACCAATTAATACCGTATCTACGGTAAATCGAGCTATTATAGCCTCATCGAATCATACCAACCCATTGTATCGACCAAAACTCATACTTACATTTACTAAGTTAAAGTAACCTATCATGTGTGGAATTGTTGCTTATGTAGGCGACCAGCAGGCTGCGCCTATTCTAATCAAGGGTTTAAAAAGACTGGAGTACCGGGGCTATGATAGTTCGGGTATTGCCATTTTAGACAAATCAAAAATCAAAATTTATAAAAAAGCGGGTAAGGTTGATGCCATGGAAAAGCTGGCCTTATCAAGTGATCATGAAGGTTCAGTAGGTATTGGTCATACCCGTTGGGCTACCCATGGTGAACCCAACGATGAAAATGCCCACCCGCACTTTGGTCAAAACGAATTGTTGGCTTTGGTTCATAATGGTATCATTGAGAACTATGCCGCCATTAAAGCCCAGTTGCAGAGCAAAGGCCATGTGTTTCACAGTCAAACCGACACTGAAGTACTCGTTCATTTGATTGAAGACATTTATACCCACGAAAAAGTAAGCTTCGATGAAGCCGTTCGCCTGGCATTGAACCAGGTGCATGGTGCGTTTGCCATCGTGGTTATTTCGCGCAAGGATCCGGAAATGTTGGTGGCAGCCCGTAAAGGTTCGCCCTTGGTGGTAGGCGTTGGCAACAACGAATTCCTGATGGCATCTGATGCTTCGCCGATTATTGAATACACCAAATCGGTCGTTTACCTCAACGACAGTGAGATGGCCATCATTAAAAACCGTACCTTATCTATCAAAACCATCACCAACGAAGACAAACCGGCCTATGTGCAGGAATTGGATTTGCAATTGGAGATGATTGAAAAAGGTGGTTTCGAGCATTTTATGCTCAAGGAAATTTACGAGCAACCCCGGTCAATTTTTGATTCAATGCGTGGTCGCATTGATTCGAAAACCGGTCATATTCATATGGGGGGACTGCTGGAATATCAGCACAAGTTGATGAATGCCAAAAGAATACTGGTAGTGGCCTGTGGCACCTCCTGGCATGCCGGTCTGGTGGCCGAATACCTCATCGAAGATTTCGCCCGTATCCCGGTTGAAGTAGAATATGCATCTGAATTCCGTTATCGTGATCCGGTGATCATGAACGATGACATTGTGATAGCTATTTCGCAATCGGGCGAAACTGCCGATACCCTGGCCGCGATAGAGTTGGCCAAATCGAAAGGAGCAACCGTACTTGGGGTATGTAATGTGGTTGGCTCAAGCATACCACGTGCAACCCATTCGGGTGCCTACACCCATGCCGGCCCTGAAATTGGTGTGGCTTCCACCAAAGCATTTACGGCTCAGGTAACCGTACTTGCTCAGATTGCGTTGTGGATTGGCTTTAAAAAAGGCGCAATTTCACAGAGTAAATTGAATAATTACCTCTTTGAGCTGGAGCAAATACCCGAAAAAGTAGAGCGTGCATTGGTTAGCAATGATTATATTAAAACCATAGCCGAGCAGTTCAAGGACGTACATAATTGTCTGTATCTCGGCCGCGGTTATCAATTCCCGGTAGCGTTGGAGGGCGCATTAAAACTCAAGGAAATTTCTTATATCCACGCCGAAGGTTATCCTGCAGCAGAGATGAAACACGGTCCTATTGCCCTCATCGACGAAAATATGCCGATGGTTATCATCGCAACCCAAAATTCGCAATACGATAAGGTATTGAGTAATATACAGGAGGTAAAAGCGCGTAAAGGGCGCATCATCTCCATTGTTACTGAAGGTGATGTGGAAGTGAAAAAATTGTCGGAATACGTAATTGAAGTGCCTGATACCATTGAGGCTTTTATGCCCTTGGTAGCTACTATTCCATTACAATTGCTGGCCTATCACATTGCTGTAATGCGCGGTTGTAATGTGGATCAACCACGTAACCTGGCCAAATCGGTAACGGTAGAATAATTCCCTGCAAATTGGCAGATATCGCTAATCAGAAAAAGGCTGCATCCGAAAGTTGCAGCCTTTTGTTATTAAGTTCTGGTCGGGTAGTAACGTATGGAGTATAGAGAGATTGCGCACAAACACAACGGGGAGCATAGCTCCCCGTCTTCTTTTTCTTCATACTCTATTTACGCTAAACGATTAAGGAGCTATGCGCCCGTACATACGCGGGAAAGGAATGGTTTCTCTTACGTGCGGTAATTTGCAGGTCCAGGCCACCAGGCGTTCGAGGCCAAGGCCGAAGCCAGCATGGGGTACGGAACCAAAACGGCGTAAATCGAGATACCACTCAAAAGCCGACATCGGCAATTCATGCTCGTGGATTTTTTCGATGAGGAGGTCGAGCTTGGTTTCCCGTTCACCGCCACCGACGATCTCGCCATAACCTTCGGGGGCTAAAACGTCGACGCCCTTGGCCCAGCGGGCATCGTTTTCATCGCGTTTCATGTAAAAGGCTTTCACCTCATGCGGCCAGTTGTACACCATTATCGGGGTGTTGAACAAACGGGTGAGTACGGTTTCGTCGGAGCCACCGAAGTCGTTGCCCATGCGGAATTCGCGGGCGCTCTTCAACCAAAGCGGGATGTTTCTGGCCGCTTCTTCCTGTTCACTCAGCTCTTCTTTTAGTTGCTGCACCTTGGCCTGGTTGAAGCCAATTTCGCCCTTTTTCATGCCTGGAGCAGCCATTTTGGCTTCTCTATCCTTGATTTCGGCCTGAATAGCTACGATACGTTCTTCTACGGTTACCAAATCGGCTTCGAGGGTTTTTACAGCATTCCGACCATTGACTTCCAGCTCGCCTTTCAGGATTTTGACGGCATCTTCGTAGGTGATGCGCGGGAAAGGTTCGGTTATCTGTTTTAAAACGCTGGTATCGCGACCAATCAGCTCGAGTTCGAGCTTGTTTTTATCGAGCACCTGGAGGACCACAAAACGCAGGAAGCGTTCAATAGTGTCCATATTCATGGCGAGGTCATGGAAAGCCATTTCGGGCTCAATCATCCAGAATTCGCTCAGATGGCGGCGGGTTTTCGATTTTTCGGCCCGGAAGGTAGGGCCAAAGGTATATATCTTGCCAAATGCCATGGCCAAGGCTTCGCCATAGAGCTGCCCACTCTGACTGAGGTAGGCCGGTTCACCGTAAAAGTCGGTTTCGAAGAGGGTAGAAGTGCCTTCCACGGCATTGCCGGTGAAAATGGGCGCATCGGTTTGTATAAATCCTTCTCCCTGAAAAAATTCATGGATGGCCATGATGATGGTGTTCCGGATGCGTAATATGGCCCATTGGCGTTTGCTGCGCAGCCAAAGGTGGCGGTGATCCATCAGAAAATCTACCCCGTGTTCTTTGGGGGTAATGGGGAAATCCTGGGAGAGATGTACAATTTCTAGTCCGCTCACCTGCAGTTCATGTCCGCCGAGCTGACGTTCATCGGCAATCACATGCCCGCTGATTTTCACCGAACTTTCCTGACTCAACCGTTTGGCGTCTTCGAAAAGTGCAGGACTTACTTTGCTTTCATCAACCACACACTGGCACATGCCGCTGCCGTCGCGCAACACCAAAAAAACCAGTCCTTTGCCTGTCCTTTTGCCTAATATCCAGCCCTGGAGGGTAGTCTCCTGACCTACTACCTCTTTCAATCGTTCGATTGTCATAAAATGCTGATTTTAAAAATCGCGCTAAAATAGGCAAATAATGCGTTTCTATCGTATTTTTATCGCGATTCAATCCTTAGCCAACCTATGCTTAAGCAATCGCTTCAGCAGAAACTTTTACAAAAGCTCTCCCCGCAGCAGATACAGTTTATCAAACTGTTGCAGGTTCCTACTGCTATGCTCGAGCAACGCATCAAAGAAGAGCTCGAGGAAAACCCTGCCCTGGAGGAAGGTCTGCATGAAGATGTGGATCCCCGCGATGAATACAGCGATCTCGACGACGATCGCCTTCCCGACAAACAGGACGAAGAATACGGCGAAGAATCATCGCCCGATGATATTGATGTCAGCGATTATCTCGATGACGACACCCCCGACTACAAATACGACGACGGCAACTACTCCGCCGACGATGACGACAAAGACCTGCGCCCGGCTGTAGTAATGGTAAGCAGTTTCCACGACCAGCTTATGGACCAGCTCGACATGACCGATCTCACCGAAAAGGAATACATCATCGGCCGGCAGTTGGTAGGTAGCATAGACGAAGATGGTTATTTGCGGCGCCCGCTCGAAAGTGTGGGAGATGATCTGGCTTTTACCGCCAATATCATGTGCGAGGAAGTCGAGATTGAGCAGATGTTGTACAAAGTGCAGCAGTTCGACCCACCCGGTGTTGGCGCCCGCGACCTCACCGAATGTTTACTGCTGCAATTGCGTCGGAAAAAACAAACCATACATGTGCAGCATGCCATCAGTATACTCACCAAATATTTCGACGAATACACCAAAAAACACTTCGATAAAATTGCCCGACAGCTCGGATTGGATGAGGAAAGCATGCGTTTAGCGCATCAGGAAATCATCCGCCTCAATCCGCGCCCCGGAAATACCCAGCAGGACAACAGCAAAGTCATGCACGTCATCCCCGACTTCATCATTCATAACGAAGACGGGGAATTACAGCTGCGATTAAATAGTCGCAATGCCCCTGAATTACGCATCTCCGACACCTACAAAGACATGATGCGGCATTACGAAAAGGCCGAGAAGAAGGATAAAAAGATGAAGGAGGCCGTGAGTTTTGTCAAACAAAAGCTCGATTCCGCCAAGTGGTTTATCGATGCCGTCAAACAGCGCCAACATACGCTGCTAAGCACCATGGATGCCATCATGACGCACCAATATGAGTTTTTCCTTACCGGCGACCAAACTAAACTCAAGCCGATGATACTGAAAGACATCGCTGATGTGGTACAACTGGACATTTCAACCATTAGCCGGGTAGCCAACAGCAAATATGTGCAGACCGAATTCGGCACCTTTTTGTTGAAGAGCTTTTTCAGCGAAGGTATTATGACCGATAGTGGTGAAGAAGCGTCGAGCAAGGAAGTGAAGCAGATTTTATCAGATCTCATTGGTGCAGAGAAGAAAAAAAATCCGCTTTCCGACGATAAATTGGGGCAGTTACTCAATGAAAAGGGCTACAATATTGCCCGGCGCACGGTAGCCAAATACCGCGAACAACTCGGCATTCCTGTTGCCCGTTTACGCAGAGAACTTTGATGCGGGCGCTCGCCTTATTTATTTCCGGGTTTTTTCACCCGCTCTTTTTGCCCACCTATATGGCTGCTTTGGCCTTTTGGATGAAGCCTCAGGAAGCATTTTACTACAACAGCTCTGTTCAAATTTACATTTTGCTCCAGGTTTTTGTAGTAAGTACGGTTTTGCCCATGGCTGCCCTTTTGTTACTGATTTGGTGGAATAAGGTAAGCGACATCATGGTAGGTGCCCGAAGTGAAAGAAGTTTACCCTATCTCATCAATGCTTTTTGTTTGGCTGCGCTTTACTTCAATTTCCGCCAGTTGGGCTTGGCCGATTTTATTACCGGCAGTGTGCTGGGAGCCTTGATTTCGGTGATGGTGGCTTATGTAGTCAATATCAAATGGAAAATAAGTGCCCACGGCATAGGCATGGGAGGTGCAGTGGGCATGTTAATGGCCTTATCGCATGAATTTACCCGTCCTTGGATGCTTCCGCTGGCCATCGTCCTTGTTTTGGCCGGATTGGTAGGAAGCAGTCGTTTGTACCTCAACGCCCATACACCAGCCCAGATATACGCCGGTTATGGGGTTGGACTACTCAGTCTGTATATTTGTCTCTCTATTTGAAAAACCCGCCATGTACAATAGCATTTTGCTCGATAGCCAAAACGGTGTAGGCACCATCACCCTGAACCGCGCCGACGTATTTAACGCCTTCAACGACGAACAAAGTTACGAGCTCCAGGATGCACTGAAGCAAGTCGCCAAAAACGAAGAAGTTCGGGTAGTTGTACTCACAGGTGCCGGCAAGGCCTTTTGTTCGGGTCAGGATTTGAAAGCCATCTCAGGCGCTGAAAAACGCAGTCTCGAAGATTCGCTGCACAAACGCTATAATCCCATTATCCGTGCCATGCGGAATTTGCCCAAGCCCATCATAGCCCGGGTAAATGGTGTGGCTGCCGGTGCCGGCTGTTCGCTGGCTTTGGCTTCCGATATCATAGTAGCTGCCGAAAGCGCTAAGTTTATCGAGGTATTTGTGAATGTGGGTTTGGTGCTTGATAGTGGCTCCTCTTATTTTTTGCCTCGTTTGGTTGGTTCTGCCCGCGCTTTCGAAATGAGCACCATGGCCAGCCGCATCAGTGCCCAACAGGCACTCGACTGGGGTATGATTAACCAGGTGGCCCCCGATGCTGAACTGGATGCTGCTGTGCAAGTGTATACCGATTATTACCGCAGCGCTCCTACCAAGGCCATCGCGATGATGAAAAAGATGCTGAACAAAAGTTTCCATTCCGACTTGGATACCATGCTCGACTATGAAGCCCATTGTCAGCAAATCGCCGGGAATTCTTCCGATTACCGCGAGGGGGTTCAGGCGTTTAATGAAAAACGCAAGCCTGTCTTTACCGGGAAGTAAGTGGAATTCAAAATTTTGAATTAATCTAACCAGATTTCACCTTGCAGGTCAAAACGGCCGTCTCTGACTTCTATGGTTCGGTTAGCCGCGTCGATTAACAAGCCGGAAAAGGTAGCAGAAAGCTCTTTAATCTTGTAAAAATCGCTCGAATCGTTTCCTCGTACGATGTGGTGGATGTGAACCGAAAATGGAAGGGTGGAGTCAGATTTAAAGTCTACAAACCTGTCATGGTCAACTTTCATTTTGTAAATGATGCCATGGTGATTATAGTCATTGAATTCATTAGCGGTTGGCATGATATAAGTATTGCCGGCAATTAAACTATCTGCAAAGAAGGTGAAATAGAAGTGTTCGTCGCGTATGCGGTTTCTGTTTCTGAACATGACTGTAAAATCCACTTCATCGCGCCCTGCATTTACATTCCTGTAAAAAGATGTCCGAATTATGGGTACGCTTACCCAACTCATGGGTGAACGATAATTATTGAGTGGCAGGAAAATATTGTCCCCTATATATGCACCAAAAGTATTGGCACCTTCATGGCTAAGCGGTGGCAAAACATCCGGGATTACCTCAGGCTTCATACAGGATTGAAGCGTAAGTGTTATCCCGCTCAGTAGGATGAAGACACTTTTTTTCATCTTCCTAACATAGCACATTATTTTTACAAATGCGCTATGATCTTCTTTTTGAAGTAAATACCTACTTCTTCTTGAAATCACCTCGCTTCACCGCCTTCACAAATTCGGCCCAGGCGAAGGGATTGAGTAGGGTACTTGGGATGGGAATACCGCCTGGTCCGCCCATTTGGTGGAAGTTTTGCTGACCACCGGCATAGTAGGTCTGCGCAATCATCTTCTGCATAAACAGCTTCTGATTTTCGCTGCCATCCATGGTCATTTTCTGTGATATTTCGGCGAGCAGCTGACTTTCGAGGTTTTTGCGGGCGCGATCGTACATATCGTCATCTACCTGCAAGGCTAAAAATGCTTCTTTAAAAGCTTCCTTACTTGGCCAGGGGTAAATTACCGCCATGGGCAATTGAATGGTATCTTTTTCGAGAGGCATCAAAACCGAGTACAAATTACGGTCCGATTCAGGTACGATATAATAGTTGTTCCGATAACCTATGGCCGAAAACTGTATGGTATCTCCGGTTAAAGCAACAAATGAGAAAAAGCCATGTTGATCGGAGATAGTGCCTTTAAATCGGTTTTTTACCAAAACGGTCACATACGGGAGTATGCCCAGGCTGTCTTCTGTGACAGTCATGCCCGAAAACTGCAGGGGTTTGGGTTGTTTTTGCGCCAATGCAGGCCAACCCAGACCGAGAAGAAGTATAAATAAGAGTAGCTGTTTCACCATAACAAAGATACCGCATCCCAACGAACAACGGAAGTCGGCAATGGTTTGAATAGTTTGACAAGAGATGACATGAACATATGCGTGATTTGAGACAAAGATTGCGTGAAACCCGGCAACCAAGGCGACTGAAATTGTGTAATTTTAAAGCCTTATCCCAACGACAAATAACGACTGAAATTATAGATCATGAGTGTACAGAACGAAAAAATGAAAGCCCTTCAGCTGACGCTTGATAAGCTGGAAAAATCATACGGTAAAGGTGTGGTGATGAAGATGGGCGATGCGCGTGTGGTGAATGTAGATGTCATCCCTTCCGGCTCGCTTGGTTTGGATATAGCCCTCGGCATAGGTGGCTTCCCACGAGGCAGGGTGATCGAGATTTATGGTCCGGAATCGTCGGGTAAAACCACCATTGCCATGCATGCCATAGCCGAAGCGCAGAAAAAAGGCGGCATTGCAGCCTTTATCGATGCAGAGCATGCTTTTGACAAAGGTTATGCCGAAAACCTCGGCATCGACACCGCCAACCTCCTCATTTCGCAACCCGATAACGGTGAGCAGGCCCTCGAAATCGCCGACAACCTCATCCGCTCCGGCGCCATCGACATTATTGTAATCGACTCTGTAGCTGCTCTCGTGCCTAAATCGGAGATTGAAGGCGAAATGGGTGATTCCTCCATGGGTCTCCAGGCCCGTTTGATGAGCCAGGCCCTGCGTAAACTCACCGGTACCATCAACCGTACCGGCTGTATCTGTATTTTCATCAACCAACTCCGCGAAAAAATCGGGGTGATGTTCGGCAATCCGGAAACCACCACCGGTGGTAATGCGCTGAAGTTTTACGCTTCGGTACGTTTGGATATCCGTCGTATTGGTCAGTTGAAAGAAGGTGTCGACATCATGGGTAACCGGGTACGCATTAAAGTGGTGAAAAACAAGGTTGCGCCTCCCTTTAAGCAGTGTGAATTCGATATTATTTATGGTGAAGGGGTTTCGAAAGATGGCGAGATCGTTGATCTCGGTTCGGAGCTGGGCGTAATTAAAAAGTCAGGCTCCTGGTACAGCTACGGCGAAACCAAACTCGGACAAGGTAGGGATGCTGTTAAACAACTCTTCAAAGACAATCCGGAACTGGCCGAAGAAATTGAAATGAAAATTAAAGAACTGGTGAAGCCAAAAATGGCCGCACCTGTAGCTGAAACAGAAGCCGAATAATATTATGTCGAGTTGGAAGACCGGCCTGGTACTTAGCGGAGGTGCCGCCAAGGGTTATGCTCATGCAGGGGTATTACAAGCCTTGTACGAGGCCGGTTTTTCATTCGATGTCATATCCGGGGCCAGTATTGGTTCCATTATAGGTGCTTTGTTGGCTGAAGGGAACCGTCCGGCGGATATTGTCCGGATTTTTGATGCCGAGAAAAATTTTAATCTGGTGAAGTTTAAGTTCAGCGCCACCGGACTATTAAAATCCGACGGACTGAAAAAAGCGCTTGAAAAACACATCAAAGCCCGGACTTTCGAGGAGCTACCCATACCGCTGATGGTAGCAGTAACCGAATTGAATACCGGAAAAGCCCGTTATTTCAGCAAAGGTCCGCTCCTGGAGGTGATATTGGCTTCTTGTGCCATACCGCTGCTTTTTGCGCCCATTCAAATCGGTGACAACTTATATGTTGATGGTGGCCTCACCGACAATTTACCGGCCAGCCCCATCAATGGTCAATGCGAAAGTTTGATTGGCATCAACATCAACCCGATTTCACCGGTGGAAAAGGTGAATGGCTTTATGGAAACCGTGGAACGTGTGATGAATATTGCCATCCACAACAATGTAGCGAAGAGTATACCTATGCTCGATATGTATCTCGAGCCACATAAAATGCAAAATTACCACCTCTTTTCGCTTGATAAGAGTAAGGAAATGTATCAGGTGGGTTACGAATTTGCCGTTGATTGGCTAAAGGAGCGTCAACTAATTGCGGCAGTTTAATTGAAAATTTTGTAACTAAGCCTATCCGATCTTCTGAAGGTCCTGGCTAAAAAATTTAACTGCCCTCAGTTTTCAGTGCTGTAGTAACTAAAACGAGTGCGTTTCCTGTTTCCACTTCTTGAGTTTCAATTGGCACATTGACTTTTCTATGATGACTTAACTTTAGCATACGCAGCTAAGAATTTAATGCTGACTCACCGCTACAGCTACTGCCCAACCCGCACTCCAGGCAGCCTGAAAATTAAAACCCCCGGTAAGCGCATCTATATCGAGTACTTCACCTGCGAAAAACAAACCGGGTACAATCCGGCTTTCCATGGTTCGAAAATCAATTTCTTTGAGATTCACTCCGCCTGAAGTCACAAATTCTTCTTTAAAAGTAGTTTTGCCCTGAGCGTCGTATTGGTCGTTAAGTAAAAGTTCGATTAAACGATTTATGTGTTTGTTTGAGGTTTCCTGCCAGCGTTGATCAGGCGCAAATCCGGCGCGTTCGAGCATCCAGGCTTTGAGCCGGGCTGGTAAATCAATCTCCAGTCGGTTGATAACCTTGGCTTGACCGGCTTTTTTGCGGGTATCTTCAAAGATCTCCCGCAACAAATCAGCGTCGAATTCAGGCAACCAGCACAACTGGATACGGTAGCGGTAGTTTGCATTGGCTAATTCACGGGCGGCAAGCGCCGATAATTTGAGAACGGCCGGCCCGCTTAGGCCCCAGTGGGTGATGAGCAGGGGGCCGGTCTGTTCTTGTTTGTAGTCCGGCAAACGTATGCGGACCTGCGCTACTGCCACCCCCATCAATTCGGTAATGGGGTGTTTGGGGAGATTAAAGGTAAAAAGTGAAGGAACCGGCACAATAACGCTGTGACCTAAAGCTTCCAGCCAGGCATAGGCTTCTTTTTTCGGATGACCACCCGTGGCGATGAGCACTTTGGCGGCTGATATTTTTCCGTTAGGGGTTTGCAGCAAAAAGCCGCTCTCGAGGGGTTTCAGACTTTCTACATCACTTTTTTGGCGAATCTCAACACCAAAAAGTCTGGCTTCACGCATGAGGCTATCCACTATACTTGACGAATCATCACTGACCGGAAATATGCGGCCATCGGCTTCGGTTTTAAGCTTCACGCCCCGGCTTTCAAACCACGCCACTGTATCGCCTGTGCAGAAGCGGGCAAACAACTGCGCCAGCTCCTTTTTACCCCGGGGGTAATATTTTACCAATTCACGTGGATCAAAGCAAGCATGGGTCACATTACAACGGCCACCACCGGAAATGCGGACTTTCGCCAAAAGTTTGTCGGTTTTTTCAAGAACCACCACCCGCAAAGCTGGCCTCAGACGCGCGGCATTGACCGCTGCAAAAAAGCCGGCAGCTCCACCGCCGATGACGGCTAAATCGTAATGAAAAGCTGATTTTGTAATGGTCTCCGCTTTAATGCCCTGCGAATTTGCGAATAAATCAGGGATTCAGCCAGTTTTTCACCTTTTCATAGACCGCCTCAGCACTTTCGTCGGGCGATTGGTAATAGATGTTTTTGCCTTCTTTGAGTTCGATATACAACATAGGTGCTGCCTTATCCGTCAAAAACAGCCGCAGGCTTTCCCCGGCTCTGGTTCTAAAATGTCCTTTATGGATTTTACCGGTAGCAAAACCATTGGTTTTAAACCGAATAGCGGGTAAGGTATCGGTGAGCCGGATGCTGCTGATATCATCTCTGGTCAAAGTCACGCCGTACATACCTTGAATAATGAGTGCATCCTGACGAAGTTTGAGCGGATTGGGTCGGTCACCATAGCTAAACAATATATTCAACCCAACAATAATCAGCACCATAAAGCCAAATAGGTATTGCAACATCCGTTTTTGTCGCTGGGGAGCATAGCCAATCATACGGTACATAAAGTACAGATAGGCAATAAGCGGAAATAACACCACCGTTTGAGTGGCCAGATCTTCCTTATCCAGCGATAAAAGTACCCCTCCGGCCAGCAAGGTCAGCAAGCCGATAGCCCAATGAAATCGTTTGAAAAAACGTACACTTTCTCGTAAGGGATAAGCTGCTTTTTCTTCTTCTGTTAACCCATGGTAGCCCGACATGAGGGTAGGGGCATTTTTTTCGGTCAGGATAAAACCGATGGCTACATACAAAAGGGGGAGGAGTAATATAAACCAAATCATGAGCTAAAGCTTAAGCACTAAGGATGATAGTTTTCCGGGAGTAGTTTTTCGTACCGAGCAATGCCAGAACAAAGGAAGCTAAGGTCAATCTTGGTAGGGACATAAACCTCGGTTTAGGTAGCTTACCTTCCGAAACGATGACGGGCAAGACTTTGTGGGTATTACTCAAAGCCACCGGCCTGATCAGCGTGTAATTCAATTTGGAAGCTACAATCAGTTTTTCTTGCTTTTCGTGGTCGGCATAAGGAAACCGCACATTGGTATTCCGAATAATCCAGCGGAACCAGGCCGGTGTAACAGCCATCGACTCCCCAACACCACAAGCCGATAAGACAATGAGTTGCTGAACTGCCGCTTCCTCGGCTATGGGTAGCAAAGTTGCCATGGTTCGCGACATCAAATCGACCGGGGAAATCAGTGGTGCCCACGGGAAATCATTTTTTCTTGATACATTCAAACTGCTAATTACTGCCTGGCAGCCTGTAATTGCCTGCTTCAAAAGTGTCGGATTATCTACCTCGCCTTCATAAACTTGTAAAGCTGGATGCCGCGAAACCGCCAACTTTTGTGCATTTCTAACAATAACAACTACTTCCAAACCCTGGTTTAAGGCGAGTTGAAGCAGCTGTTTGCCGGTTCTACCACTTGCACCTAATAATAATATTCGCATGAATTCGACTTGAAATGGCCCTACGAATTAGCGAAAGAGAAAGGATTTTTACAAGGAAATGTAAAAACGATATATGTTCATCCGCTAGATAACAAGTTGTCAAAGTCCAATAATATTTCACATTGGTCAGGCTATAAGAAGCTGTAATAATTCTTTTTTTCATCTCGACTCAAATCTTCGGTAAACTCAGATTTGGCTCGATGTCCGGAATTTTGTCATAAATGGGTTTCGACAAGCTCAACCGTTGCAAGCTTTTTTTAGTGAAATTCTGTCATTGCACTTTCATCAACTAACTTGCAAGCATGCGGATGAACATAAAACGATATTCAACCAATATAAAATGATTGGCCTACTCGGTCGATATGCTCCTTGATGGCTAGGTTCTTAAGTTGAGGATAGACAAGTAAATCGACAAAATAGGGTAGGCTGCTATCTTCAAATTCAGATCTGAGCTGCTTCATAATCTCGTTCGGCACATTATTCATCAGGGCTACATCAACATCGCTCCCTGACTTCCAATTTCCAATAGCTCGACTTCCAAAAATAAGCACCTCTTTTATTTCAGGATATTGCCTGAAAATAGTTTGAAAAACAGCTAATTCCCGCTCATTCAGACCGAAACTTTTCATTAATTTATTACTTAATCAATTAATTTGGCTTGACCATCGCCATACTCTTCCTTAAAGAAATGCCAAAGTTTGGCAATCGCAGGTAACACTTGTTTCATGAACTGATCTTCCGTTTCTTCAAATTTGTTGCCATCGTAATCGTGCGACAGCTCATGGCGCAAATCCAAGCCATCAATTAATGCTTGTGCATAATCAATAAGACTGGCTTGTTGTGCTTGTCGAAACGTGTCTTTTGGAGATGGTTTAAACACAAAGCCTTTTCTTCCAGATAATCCTTCATGACTTTCCAGGATAAATCAATCGTAAACTCAAATCTTTGGATTAATCCATTTCTTTCCAATTCATTCAGGTTTTTCTGGTTCGCAGCTTCTATCAAGCGCTGATAGGCTTTATCAAAATTTTGAAAACGTTGTTTCCATCTGTCGTCTTTCATTGTCAATGATTGATGAACAAATAGCCAGCATGCTTAAGCATTCAGCCTTGCCAATAACGGCTCCGCAAATTTCACCGCTTTCCGCAGCCAATCTTCGTACAAATCGCGTGTTTCCCGGTGTGACAATGCCCAGTCGGGGCTTTCCTGGCGCAATCGGTTACCCAAAACATACAGCAAAATGCCCGCACTCACGCCTATGTTGTAGCTTTCGGTAAGTCCGGCCATAGGAATATGCACCCTGTAATCGGCCAGGGCCTCAGCAGCAGGGGTTACGCCCACACTTTCGTTGCCAAAAACCAGGGCAATGGGCCGATCCAGTGGAAGTTCTTCGGGCGACAAACTACCGGGTGCCGCCGAAGTGGTGACCAGGACAAAACCCCGGTCTTTCAAATCGGCATAACAGGCTGAACCAGTTTCCCATAGGCCCACATCGAGCCATTTACCAGCACCCCGGGCAATATTGCGGTTGTATTTCCAGGCAAATTTCTCCTGAATCAAATGTACTTCCTGTATACCAACACATTCAGCGGTACGCAAAACGCCATTGGCATTTTCAGGATGGTAGAGATTTTCCAGGACCACACTTAGCTTGCGGGTACGCTGTGCCAATACCTCCTGCAAACGCTGCAGTCGGTCGGGACTGAGCTGTTGCTCGAGTAGCTGAATACGTACGTCCTGACTGGCCATTCCGCAAAGTAACGGCATTTTATGGGCTCTCCCAGCCTTGAAAAGGCCACGTAATAATTTTCATCGCCTTTAAGAAGCTGACGGTCAAACTAATCCTTCCTTCTTTTTCAGGCATTTCTAGTAGAGTCATAGCTTATTATCAGGCATTTCTCTATATTTGCACCTCGTTTTCAACAACAAACGGGGTGGAAAAAGTCGAAAACAACCATATTGCGCCGCATAAGTATCACGACACCAAGATTTTCAGTGGTGAAGCGACGCGCTATTTATCCAAAAAAATAGCGGAGGCTTACGGCAAGCCATTGGGCGAAATGACTACGCTTCGCTTCAGCGACGGCGAATTCCAGCCGTGTATTGAAGAGTCGGTGCGAGGTTGCGACGTATTCCTCGTACAAAGTACTTTTGCGCCTTCCGATAATCTGCTCGAATTGTTGCTGATGATCGACGCCTGCAAACGTGCCTCTGCCCATTATATCACCGCAGTTGTACCGTATTTTGGACTGGCCCGTCAGGACCGCAAAGACAAACCCCGCGTAGCCATTGGTGCCCGTTTGGTCGCCGACATGCTCACTACCGCCGGTATTACCCGCGTTATGACCATGGACCTACACGCCCCGCAAATTCAGGGTTTCTTCAATGTGCCTGTCGATCACCTCGATTCATCCACCATCTTCATCCCTTACATCAAGTCACTTCATCTCCCCAATCTCACCATTGCTGCTCCCGATATGGGCGCTGCTGCCCGTGCCAAGGTGTTTACCAAACATCTCGATTGTGATATGATTGTTTGTGATAAAACCCGAGCCAGAGCCAATGTGGTCGAAAAAATCACCATCATCGGTGATGTGACTGGCCGCGATGTGGTGATTGTTGATGATATCGTGGACACCGCCGGCACCATTTGTAAGGTGGCTGAGGAAATCATGAAAAATGGCGCCAATAGTGTTCGCGCCTTCTGTACCCACCCTGTACTTTCGGGTGCGGCCTACGAAAAAATTGAAAACTCCATGCTCACCGAGCTGGTCGTAACCGATACGCTGCCCTTACGTCGCGCCTCGGATAAAATCAAAGTTTTAAGCGTTGCCGATTTGTTTGCCAAGTCAATTCGCAGCGTGAAGGAGTTTAACTCCATCAGTCATTTATTTGAAATCACAGTAAAACAACAATAATCCTTAACAATGAAATCTATCAATTTGAGCGGTTCCTCACGGGGGAACGTAGGGAAGTCGGATGCTAACCAGTTAAGGGCGGAGGGAAAAATCCCATGTGTATTGTACGGAGGTAATGAGCAAACCCATTTTTGGGCCTATGCTTATGATCTGAAGTCGGTACTCTATACGCCTGAGACTTTCAAAGTGAACATCGACATTGATGGCAAGAAGTACGATGCTATCGTACAGGAAGCCCAATTCCACCCACTTTCTGAAGGCATACTGCATGTCGACTTTTTGCAGCTTTTTGCCGACAAAGAAGTAAAACTTGAGCTTCCATTGGAGTTCGTAGGCTCGTCGCCCGGTGTTCGTGCCGGTGGTAAGTTTGCTGCCCGTATGCGTAAACTCAAGGTAAAAGGTTTGCCCGGCAAACTGCCTGCAAGCATACAGGTCGACATCAACAATCTCGAGTTGGGCAAAGTAGTGCGTGTAAAAGACATCGCAGCTGCTGATTACAAAATTCTCGATGCACCAAACAATCCGGTTGCTGCTGTAACCATCCCACGTGCGTTGAAGAGCCAAATGTCGGCTGAATAAACATAATGAAGTTCCTGATCGTTGGGTTGGGGAATATCGGCGACGAATATGTAGCCACCCGCCACAACATTGGTTTTATGGTATTGGATGCTCTGGCAATCGGAGCATCCAATATTGTTTTTAAGCAGGACCGTTACGCCTGGCGGGCGGAGCTGCGTTTTGCCGGCAGGACTTTCATACTCATCAAACCCACCACCTATATGAACCTGAGCGGTAAGGCGGTGCGCTATTGGCTCGAGCAAGAAAAGCTGAGCAAAGAAAATATGCTCGTCATTACCGACGATCTTTCCCTGCCTGCAGGTAAAATCCGGATACGCGCTCAGGGCAGTGCGGGCGGTCATAACGGCTTGAAGCATATCGAAGAAATATTGGGCACCAACGAATATCCCCGACTCCGCTTCGGCATCGGCAGTAATTTCGCAAAAGGCCAACAGGTGGACTACGTTTTAGGCAGGTTCTCCGCTGCTGAAATTCCTGATATCGAACAGGGCATACTAAAATCGATCGAAGCGGTGAAAAGTTTCGCCACCCGCGGTTTGGGCTTGACGATGACGGAGTTTAATAAATAAGATTTTTAGCCACGCAACTGGGAGATTATTCGTTTTAGCGGATTATTGACCTAGAAAGGAGATTTTCGTGTTTTGAGTTGATATATCAAGCCGATGGTCGATAGTCGATTGCGCGGAAAGCCGAAAGACTGGCGTCTTCAGAAGGCATGTTGCGGAAAAAGCGATCACGGACCATCGACTATGGACAGCTCACGCTGGCCGGCATTCAGCCGGAAGTGCGAGTCTATTCCAGGAAAAACACGATGGTGCTGACCACCCGGGCTTTTTGAAGATAAGGTTCTTTGGGTTTATCAACCATCTCTTCTTCGTGGTAATATTTCCCTGCTATGGTAATTTGCCCTTG
This sequence comes from Bacteroidota bacterium, assembly GCA_036787895.1. Taxonomy (GTDB): domain Bacteria; phylum Bacteroidota; class Bacteroidia; order UBA7662; family UBA7662; genus UBA7662. Next base: position 47,504 of record DAIQOK010000012.1, read on the forward strand.
CGATGCCGTTTTGATTTTACCCAATTTCGCCTGGGAATCGTTAGCAAACTGCTCTCCCGCAATGCGCGCATTTTTGGTACTTTCGGCAATAAGCTGAGGTTTTACCGTATTTAATTCTGGGAAGCTATAATTGGTATACAACCTGCAACTCAGGTTTTTACTCACCAAATCAATATTCAGCTTGTCTTTTTCGTCTTCGGTGTTTTCCACATCGGCCGACTTCACCGTGATGTTTTGGGTTACTGAATACCGATCAACTTTCACCTGCACTTCCTGGCCGTTGCGCCACTGACTTTCATAATACCGCTGTCCATCGTATACATGCAGGCGATCAAACTTCACTGCCGTATCAGCATAACCGCTGCTACGCAAATGGGCCAAAACCGCCTCTTTTTTAGCCTCAGCTTGATTAAGCAGGTTTTGTACTTCATCGCCCGAAAACTTAAAACTCAATTCAATAACCGCGCTGCTGGCTTTGATATTCATTTCAGCCAGACCTTTAACAGTCACCACCCTATCCTTGTCGCTAAAGGTTTTGAGGCCTTTGAAGATGAAAAAACCCAGCAAACTGAGGCCAATGAAGACCGCCAGGCTGAGTAAGGTGAATTTGGCAGAAGTTTGTTTTTCCATGGCGTTTGATTTAGGGTATAAATGTAGCTTTTCTGCTGCTGGTTGGGTTACTAAGATACGGCAGCTAATTATTTTCAAGCCCGGCTAATGGGGGTTACCATTCGACGACGAAAAGCCATTTAGGGTTTGTAAGTCAGCTTAGAAATCAGGACCTGTCGACCAGATATGCCTGTTCAATCACCCCGCTGTTGAATACACGACTGCCAGATAATTGAAGTTTTGTGGGTGTATTTATGAAGAGGGGTAAACCTTGACCCAAAATGATGGGGTTCACGAACAACCAATAACCATCTATTAAATCGAGCTGCATCAAGCTGTGAGCGGCGGATGGACTGCCAAACAGCAATATTTCACCCTCCGGCCCTTGTTGTTTGATTTCCAGCAGCCGCTCCGCTATATTATTGCTGATGATGGTGGTATTCGGCAAATCGGCACCCGCGAGGCTGGTAGACAAAACTACCTTATGTGCCTGTTTGTACCAGGCCGCATGTTTCACCGTAAAGGGCGATGCGCCGGGCTGCTCAGCTGCTGTAGGCCAGTAAGCTTCCATCATGCCAAAGGTATTTCGACCATACAATGCCGAATCGCAGCGGTGAATGCGTTGGCCGACATGCGTAAATATTTCTTCATTGGCCGTGATCCAGTTCATTTCGCCTTTCGGCCCGGCTACGAAACCATCGAGGGAGATGTGCTGGAAGGAGATTAGTGTTTTCATTGGGGGGGGGATTATTGGGGAAGACTTCAGTTGCCGTGTTCAATTTTAAGCAATTTCAAAATTTCAGGAAGTTTTTTAAATTATTTATGCTCATCCGCATGATAGCAAGTTGGAGAATTAATCACCCTTTTTGAGCAAATCCAGTGTTCAGATGTGCATTTCTGCTACTAGTCATCTCGACTCAAATCATCGGCAAGCTCAGATTTGGCTCGATGCCCGTAAAGCCAATAAAAACCATGTTTCGACAAGCTCAACCAAGTCAACCAAACAAAAAATCTACCTGACTTAACCTATTCAAAGTTTACTTGTCATCTAGCGGATGAACATATTTTCTTTTTTATTGGAGCGCAAATCAAAATCAATTTTGGAATATCAGAGGCTTAAAAACCATATTTTCGATTTTAAATTCTGATTCGACGGTTTGTTTTATATTGCTGTGAAACATAATTGGAATTCTAAATTTAAATTTTTCTTTCAAATTTTTTAGTTTCTTCATTCAGAATGTAAACTTCAGGTCTACAATAACTACAGTCCTTGAAATAATATCCAAGAGAGTCTGGTGGATTAATTAGCAGCATTCTACTGTTTTTTTGAAATTCATATCCTCCGCTAGCTGGAGGGGAATCATATATTTTGCCATCTCTTCTGTCTATTAGCAAACTTTGTTGGCAAGGAGAGCCACAGCCCCAGGTAGCAAGAGAGTAGTGTCCTGCGAAAAGAGCATTTTCGTTATTGTATGCATCTTTAATTACGGTCCTGAATCTTTGTCCAAGTTTATGAGAATTTAAATCGATTTTCGCATTGGCATTTTCAATATTTACAATGAAATCAGCGTATGATATTGTAGATTCAAATTTTAATAAATCTGATTCATTTTCTGATAAAGTTGTACTAAGAGTATCATTTTTGTCGGTAGTATCCTTCTTATTCGAAATAGTTTTTTTTTCAATACAAGAACTAAAAATTAAGAGTGTATATAGAAAATAAATGATTTTTTTCATGATTTCATTGGTTTTAGTGGCTGATTTTGGCGACAGCAATTTTGGGGCAATAGGAACTCCTAAAATGAGGCAAGTCCAAGGGAGAATGCCAACCTGACCGCAGCATGTTTGTCTGATGAAAGTTTACCCGTTTTGAAGCAATACGTTTGTTCTATGCTTAATTTCATAGTGTCATATGCCTAATGAAATATGTCAAATAATTTCCAATATACAAACAGACCGATGAGTAGGGTATAAGCAAAGTTGTTAGTTATGAGCAACCAATAGGCAAAGCCATGCCACTTTTTTTGTCGTAAGATTTTAACCGTTATAATTAATAGTGGAATAATAGCTAGGAGCAAAATAAATGGCAAATAGGAAGTCAAGGAGAGCAGGAGGGAGTGTCCGTTGTCATAAGGCGAAGGGAAATAAAAAATACCTTCATTTCGGAGTAGAACATAAGCATATACACCCAAAGAAAAACTTAAGGCAGCTATTCCAAGTTTAAAATACTTGTAATTATCCTGCGCTGTTCTTAGGAATTCTTTCAGATAAAACACGGCAGAAAAAGAGAATAAGCAAATACAAACAAACATGAAAACAAAAATGGTTTGGTTGTTTTGTGGTGTTTTGTAGTCAAGAAACTTTTGATAGTTTTTATTGTCGGGAAATAAAGTTGCAAAGTAGTAGGCATGGTCTTCTTTTGCCCATTCTTCTTTCAAATTAAAAGTTATTCGTTTGCTGAAATCGTGAAAAAAATACAGATGAATTAGTCCTGCATCAAGGTCGTAAATGTTTGTATAAAGTGTACCATCTCCAATTTTTGCCCTGTTCACACTCATTGTGTCGGCTAAATCGGTGCAAAAGGAAAGGTTTGTATCTAAATTTTTATTTTTTAGAAAGGCCAGGCCTTTTTGGTAACGCTCCACTTTTAGCTTGCTTAAATCTTTGGTGTCGCAAATGCTGAAATTGGCTAAGACAAATTGGCTGTCGTTGCCACAAGTCATTTTACTGGCTTCTACAACCAAATATTTTCCTGCCTTGTCAATAAACAATAACATGGCACCATTAAAAAGTGGACTACCGTTCAGGACGTGTAAATTCAGCGCTGCAAGCAAGGCATATACTTCATCTACCGTTTTGCAGCTTTGCAATATGGTTTTTAGCTAGGCGTAGACAAAATCTTGTTTATTCGGGTCTTTTTCGGGGAAGTTGGATTTGTGCGGCATTGTAAATGCATCAAACGTAAGTCCGTACTCATTCATTCCTCCATCGGGGTGTTGTTTGCGTGCATAACCTACACATACAACCCCAAATTTGTCTTTGGTGCCGCGCTCAAACCAAATTTTTGCGTCTCGTCCCCAACTGTCTTCATTATTCCCAACCATGGTTTTCCCGTTCGCTGTTATTTTATACATACTGCACGGAAAAGCATTATCAAAACACAAAACGGCTATTAGTGTCAATACAGCGATTTTCAGAAATTTTATTGCGCTCATGCTGCCTTAGATCTCTTGCATTAAGTTAATTGTTTTTTATCCGCTGTATTTTGTTCCAAAAGTGAAAATAGCGGAGGTTCATCATCCGACCTCTATTTTCAGTAGCAAGGACTAAACGTCAAAAGCGGTTCGGGCTTATGTGCCTAGGATAAATTATACCTCCATGTTTGTAGTTATTTTCTTAGCGGTTCGTAATAAAGGATTATGGCGCCGTTGGCAAATATTTTTGTCTTCGTGAGTTGAAGCATGGTCCGTTCTTTTACGTTGTCGAACAATGGCGAGCCTTTAACGGCAACTACCGGTTGAATGCATAGTTGGTATTCATCTATTAGATTTAAGTTCATCAGTTGCATGATTAAACTCCTGCTACCGACAAATATGTCCTTCCCGGCTTCTTGTTTTAATGTACTTACGAGCTCTTCCAATGGACTGCTTGCCAATTTCGCACTGTCCCAATCGGTGGTAGGAAGGGAATGAGAAAAAACAATTTTTTGAATTTTGTCTATGGCTCTTGCGAAGTTGTCGGCTGTTTCGTCGCCCGAGGGATTGGTTAACAGCGTTTGCCAGTATTGCATGAGCTGGTAAGTTTTCCTGCCATAAAGAATAAGGTCAGCACTGTTTAACAGCTCAGCGTAGTGTTGGTGGATTTCATGGTCGGCCAGTCCTTCGGTATGGTCATAAACGCCGTCGATGGTAATGTTTGTTGCTGCAATTACTTTTCTCATGTTTGATGTTTGCTGGTAATTTTTACTGTTTGATTTTTGAGGGCGTGATGGGTGTTGAGTGGTGGGTTTGGTTGAAATCTAAGTTTTAGTTACCCTAAGGTGCTCATTTCGGGGAGTTTTATGGTCAATCGAATCTAATCATAGAATGAATGCCTACCTAGGATTGATCCACATCAGCGTCTCTTGCGGTAAACGACAATTGACGAGTCGCAATTATCTTTTCGTCACTTTGTAGGGTTTTCCTTTGTCATCATAAGTGGTCCACTCACCAACTGGTTCACCATTTTTAAAATGTCCTGAACGTTTTATAGTGCCGTCAATGCGATACCATTCCCAATAACCTTCAGATTTTCCGTCAATAATCTTTCCTTTCGACCAAATTGTCTTGCCGTTAGCATGATATTTTATGGTAACACTGTCGACAATTTCTTGCTTTTTATCCTTCATATTGCTTTTATGTTTGTTTCTTCAATTATTGTAATGCCGCCTAGTTGTGCTCCATTGCTTTTCAAAAATGCATAGGTCAATTTATCAACTTTGCAGTCAATGAACTCCACTTTGTTGAATTTTCGGTTGTGTTTGAAAAAGGAATTGAGGATGGTTGCATGGAGAAACTTTACACTTCTAAAGGAGCAATTTTCAAAGGCACACGTTTCAATTTTGCCGCCAAAAGTCGTTTCCGAAAACCCAATATTTTTGAAAGAAGTTTGTTTAAAAACAACATTTTCGAGAGTATTCTTTTGAAAGTTTGAGTTGATGAACTCTGCCCCGGAAAAATTTGCATTGTCAAAGTTGCAGTTTTTAATTTCACATTGCTGAACTTCTGCGTCAATAAAACTGGTCTCTTTAAAAATTGATTTTGAAATTTCAGAAGCATAAACTTTACCGTTTCTAATATCTGATTTGGAAAAGTCATATTCTGAAATTTCGTTTCCTTTTAAGGTCAAACCTGATAAGTCGGAATTAACAAACTTGCAATTCTTGATGTTGGATGAACTGAATTTATCTTTAAGATCTTTCAGTCCTGAAAAGTCGGCATCAATCCAATTGTTATTGGACATATCCCAATTCCAATCAAACCGCTTTTTGGGTTCTTCATTTGATGGTTCAAGTGGTAACCCGTTTGTATGTTCTTCCTTTTGCTTTTCAATTGCTAAACTTTGAAATGTGCCAGAAAAGTAGTTCAAGTCCACAGCTAAGATTTCTGCCAGGCGATGGAGGGTTGTAATGTCGGGCATGGATTCACCGCGTTCCCATTTTCCGACTGCTTGCGGACTAATTGAAATTTTGTGCGCAAGATCAGCTTGTGAAAGACTACTTTTTTTTCTTGCTTCAGCAATCTTATTGCCGATGATTGTTGAATTGAGCATCATGCGTTTATGTTTTAAATGATGACCAAAGTTATTTTGCCGGTAAGCTACTGGACAAAAAAGACCCACTACTTCTGGTTGTAAAGTCGCTACAAATAGTTGTATTCTAACAACTTTAGGTTGTTTTTTAACTTACTCCGTAAGTTTTGAGTTTTTCAATTCTTTTTCCATTGAAAGTTAGTCAATGTTTTGCTTGTGTCTATCTTTTATAATACCTCTTTAAGGTATAGCGCATCGTATTCATACGGGTTTCTACTCAGCTGGCCCATATACCAACCCGTACGGCTTAAAACCTTTGTTTTTTGAGACATAGGCCAAATAGAGTCTTTGATGGATGATGTTTTATTGAATTCTTGGGTTATTAAACAGTTTGATGGCTGATGGCTCCGGGTTTTCTTATTTTGTTTCCGGATACCACCATCCTTCGAATTTTCGTTTATATTCTTTTCCCCTATCGTCAACGATTACAATCTCACATATAAATGGACTTTCTATAAGGTCCAAATTGTTTGAGTATGACCTTGTATTTTTCAAATCAAATTCAATAGTCATTGTCGCTGAGCCTACAAAGTCCATAGTTGAGCCGCTGCTTTCAACTAAGGTAGGAAACCATTTATTCCAATATTCAATTGCTTGTCTTATTTGGTCGGTAAGTAGCTCTTTGGGTTTTGCTATGTTTTGCAAAATATCAACTGTCAATTTATTGCAATTTGTCTTACGAGCTTGTTTCAATAAATGTCCCATAAAATAGTCATCATTGATGTAGTTCATTAAACTAATAAATGAATGTCCAAAATTGTGTGAAACACTTTTTAAAGGTTTGTGGCTCGTCATTGGATTTACTTAGATTTTGTAAACGCTGCTCAATGTGTGGTTAATTCTGTCAGAAAGCATATCAACTAGTTCTGCGTCCATGAATTCATAGTCGTCAGGAATATTTAAAACTTCAATGCTAGGCAAGTCCAAGTGCCGGTAAAGTCCCCATATTTTTGCGCGTTGTTCGGTTTCCATGACAAAAACCAGGTCCGCCCAATTCAAATCATTTTCCGAAATTTTCCTGTCACTTTTAGGGCTTAATCCGGCAGATCGAATATTAAAACGGTCGTCATTTTTAAAAATGTATTCCGCTGTCCTGCTGCGTTTTTTATTTCGGCCACAAACTACCAATAGGTTTGGTCTTTCTGTCATTCGGTTGTTGTTGTCCTAAAATTGGTGTTAATGTCAGTTCGTCTTAAAACTTCTTTTCTCTGAAATAGAAGTGAAATGGTGTGTTTAATGGATGGTTTTTTTAATTTTTGGGTTATTGGGCGGTTTGACGGTTCGCGGCTTGGCGAAGGTGGCGATTTCCACCACAAATGTTGATGCGGAGAACAAAACTTTCTTTCACCACAAATATGTCTGCGGAGAACGAAACCGCCACTTTTGCCAAACCGCTGTTATGCACTGGCGTTTTTCATTTCATAATTTTCTTGCACGATTAATAAGTCCTGCGTCAGGGTTGTTTTTTTGAAAAATGTGTTTTGCACGACATTTTTGAGCTAATAGATCTAAAAGTCTTGATTCGTTTGGTTCAGTTGCTTTATAATTTTTATTGAAATTTAATGTAATTAATACGTCAGATAAAAAGAATGAGTTCTTGTCAAGACTAACTATATAATCATCAACTGTCTTATGCCATTGATTAGGTCTTTCAGCTATTAATAAAATCATGATTTCATGCTTAAGCAAAGTGTTCGTCTCACTTATTGCTTTGTCGATGAGTAAAGGCCCCATTTTACTTGAAAACAAATCATCTTTGAAAAATTTTACAACATTTGTAGGCAAAGCCAATAAAACTGCGAGTCGTTTCTGAATTGGGTCATCAAAATTGAAATCATCCTCATCTAATTCAAATTTTGCACCTTCGAAAGCAACATTTCCCTTGTCTGCTAATAGAGGATGAAGAATGATTAACAGCTTGTTAATTTCATTCCATGCTTGAATAATTTTATCTAAAACTTCCTTTCTGAGATTAACATCTACAAAATCGCTATTTCTTAACGCTCTTGCCGTAGCAGTAATTTGTCTCATTAAAATTAAAAAGGAGTAATCACGCAGAACTGAGTTGATTATTTGATTGTAAGGTCTTATTTGGTTATAGTGCTTGTCAGCGTATTTGTCCTTGACTTCATCAGGTAAGCCAGAGGAAATTACATTTTCTTTAAGCTTTGCTTGCTCCTTTTCTAGTTGTGGCACATCTGGATTCCAAGTAATAGATTTATACGGATTAATATTGTCAGGAATCTTTACTTTATCTCTTACAATCTTAAGTGTTTCGTCTAAGTCTGTATTCAATACCTTTAAAGCGTCACCTTTATTCCTGTCAATGCCAGTATAAAATTCTATGATTTCTGGGTAATCAATATACTTTTTGCCTTTATATACATCCTCGAGAAATTTTGGACTCATATTCATGCGATGTGCAATAAAGTAGAATACCCAATATGCATTTCTGAAATAAAAATAATTTGAGGAAGATTTACTTAGGATGGAATTGTCTATGAGTAAACTAATAAGATAGGTTACGTCCAAATCAATTAGGTTTGATTTACAAAATTCATTGATTTTATTTTTGAAGAAATCTTCTGAAAAGTAAAAATCATTTTTGATCACTAATAATTCACATAAATATCCTAAAACAAATGTGCAATCTTTAACATCAGGCTTTTTACTGTGGAAAGTTGGTATTTCATATTCTTCAAAAATGGAATTAAGAATAGTTTCAAGCAATTTTGTCCTATTTATTGGACTGTATTCTGTACCTATTTTATGTGATGCTCTTAAAATTGATATGCAATTTTTTGAAGTCCGATGCATATTCAATGTTTCCAAGTCTTTTGCCACCTTATCTAGTAAAACATTATAATCTTCAGCAATAGACTTGTTTTTGGAATAAACTGTAACTATTTTTCTCAATTCTGTTTGTGGTAAAGGCAATAAGTAAAGAGAAGTGAACTCTCTTTTAATTTCTACTTTGTCGTCTTCTTGTGATTTTAGAAAGAAATTATTGTCTAAGGTGTTCAATATTATAAGTGGGGTGTTCTTAAATTCTTCACAAACATTTTTTATCATTTGCATTATGCCATTTTCCTCTAGACAAACAGAGTCCAATAAAATGCAATCTATTTTGTCAGCATTTGTAAAAAAATAATTTTCTACTTCGCGTTTTATTTGATTTACGATTTTATGCTTTTTTGTCTTTTTCGAGTCTACATAGAAAAATATTTTCCCTTGTTTATATGCTTCAAGTTTAATGTGATGCGCTAAAGATGTTAATCCAAATTCGGAAGGTGCTTTAATGATAATATCATATGGATTTTTAATAATTGATTCGATTTCAACCTTGTTCTCAAAGTTTTTATTTGGATTGTTGGGAATTTCTTTCTTTGAGCTAATTATTGGGTCTATCCAAACAGGTGTCTTTTCATTATAAGATGTTAATGATTCTTCTAAATCCCTTTCAAGATGCTTTAATATAATGTCAATTTCCGATACTACTTTCTCGGCATTTGCGACTTGAGTGTTTTCCTTCACAAAAAGCTCTAATTTTTGCCTTAGTTTTTGTTCAAAGTTCTCAATGCCATTGTAGTCAATGTATAATCCTTCTGAAGAAATTCCTGATTTAAAAGTTTTAACTTTCTGATATTGTTCAAAATCAAATTTGTCAGGGTCAACATTCTCTTTACCAAAGAAAAAAATGATTCTAGGTAATCCATTTGAGTCATTTTTTTTTCTTTCAAGTGCGTCTTTAAATTCATGTTCAGTTCCACTTCCAGCTTTTTTTGTTGGGTGTCCAAACCTATTTTTCATAATTCCAATAAACACATCATAGTTTGATTTCTTAATGTATTCATCAATTATGTCTTGTCCATTTCGCCCCATGTCTGGCAATACATCATATTCCCACATGAATGTCTCAAGACAGACACCAAAATGTTTTGCAAATCCTAAGCTGATTTCGTCAACTACTTTTATGCAGATGTCTCTTTCGTCATTACAATCGCCAGGTGATGAAATGAAGCATTTGAATATTTTTCTATTTTCCATTTTGTTTAAATTAGCGTGTTATTCTGTCGTCCTTAACGCTTGTGCAAAACGTTTTCGCGCTTGGCGCAGTGGGGGATAAGGAGAATAATTTTTACCACTACCAAGCGACACTAATATAAGAGTTGAGTTTTAAATAACTACTAAGCCCCCATTGCAGCCAAACGCGTGTTAGCCACAGTTTATTTTTATCATTGTCCAGCTATAATACGGCTTAAACCCAACAGCTTCGCATACATAATTCGATTCAGGCTTCCTACTGTCCGTCATCACATAGACTATTTTATTCTTTTGCCACAAAATGTTTGAGCAGTAGGATAGTATAATTTTCGCATATCCTTTATTTCGATACTCCTTTTTTGTAAACATGATTCCAATGTCAGGATCTATAATTGTACAAAAGCTTAATATGCCTCCATTCAAATCTTGTAATACATAAATTTTTCTCGTTTGAACCAATGAAAATATGCGGTTTTGCATTTCTTCAATTGATTTTTCGTTAAGTCCGTTGTACTCTTCGTGGTAATAGTCCTGAAGCATTTTTGCCAACTCCTTAATTTGGTTTAATGAACCAAGGCTAATCACCAAATTGTCGAAATCAAATGTTTTTATTTCTCTCGTCTCGTAAAAAATGCGTTGTTTATCAATCTTAAAGTTCTTTGGTTCGTAAAAATTAATTATTCCATCAATTAAGTCATAGTCCCCCGCCAAAGTGAAATTAGTGTACTTATTGAGATCGAAAATTTCACTTATTTCAACAAGTTGATTTTGTGTCCAATTGTTTCCATAAACAAGTAGCATTTCACCATGGAGAATTAGTACCCACGAATCATTTATGACGTTTAAAACCGATGTTGCATATATTGGTAGTTCATCAAGAATCACCTTGTCTAAATAGTCTTTTAGATACTTGAATCGATAAGAATCTAAGTTGATCTTTTCAAGGAGGAACTCGTTAAAATCTTCTCTATTGCGTTTTGGTGTGATGTTCATATAAATTGTGGCTAACTCGTTTATATCAGCTAAAACTCACGCATACACCCCAACTATATAAGCGAAAAAAATAGCCCTTACACTGCAAGCTAAACAATATACACGCTACTTGCAAACATATTGGGAAACAGAGCGTTTGGCGTATAAAGGTGTGCGCCTTGGGGTTTGGTTCGAGACCCTCACCATGACGGGGGCTTGTGAATGCGCTACTAAATTTAGCAAAACTAAGAGCTGCGCAAAGTTCGAGACTCCTGGCAAAGTGCCAGGACAAGGAGCAGCATTTGAAGCCGCGACCGGTAATCTAGTTTAAAGCTGAGCCTACCGCCTAATAGGCTACATGTAATTGCAGCTTTTTCTCAATGATCTGGTTGCCGCAAAAGTTGGCTTTGAGGATAACTACGTAATCGCCACCTTCTACCAAACTGCCGCTGTTTTGGTTAATGCCATTCCAGCCCAACAGCGCATTGTTAGTCCGGAATACGACTTGTCCCCAACGGTTGAAAATGGTCATCTCATAATCGGGCTGAGCTTGCTGCAAGGGTTGGAGTTTGTCGTTCAGGCCATCGCCATTGGGTGTGATTACATTGGGCACCTGGCCAAAACATTCACTTACGGTAATCCGCATTGAATCGCTGGCTTCGCAACCATACATATCGGTGAGATGCAGGGTGTATTGGCCGGTAGAAGTTGCGGCAAACTCCGAATTGGTGGAAGTGCCATCGGGTCCAGTCCAGGCAAATACATTGCCGGGTACATTGGCCTGAAGTATGAGCTCATCATTTTCGCAAATACAGGTATCGGCAGGTAGCTGAAGGTCGGGCTGGTCCCTGACCTCAATAAAACGGGTGAGGGTGTCTTCCTGGTTACAGGCGGTATTCGAAGTGATGGTCAACCGAATACTATAGGTGCCGGGCTCGGTGAAATTAAACAAGGGGTTGGCCTGGGTAGAGCTTTGGCCATCGCTGGTGAGCCAGGCGTAGGTCACTGCAGGATCTATCCGACTGATGTTTTGGATTTGCAGATTCACCGGACGGCACCAGGTGGGGGGCTCTACCCAACCAAAATTGGCGCGTATGCCAGTTTCCAATTCAAAAGCCAATTTCAAAGCTGCATTGTTACATCTGATGCCACCTCGGGTGGGCGACCAACTCCCGGGCGTGGTGGGCAAATCGTCGTTGGTGCAGCCTGCACAAATGGCCTGATAAACTACGCCACGCCGGTCAAAACGGCTGGTACCACCATCCACATGTTCCTGACTGCCCGGACCTCCGAAATAGGTCGCGAAACTCATGGTGAGCATATTGCGGGAAAAGGCAGCCATATAGAAGTCAAAGCCGTCGGAGTTGGTTTGCAGGGCGTTGTTGCTAAGCGTAAGATTGGTTGGTCCGGCGGTTATGGGGTTTTCAATGCGGCCGGTCCAGCCCGATACATAAATGTTATCGCATATATCTACCAAAAATGCCGAAGGGGATAGGTCAGGAATCAGGCGTTTGGCGCCATACCTGCCTAACCAATGCAGGCTATCGAGCGTAGGTGAAAAACGGGCTACATATTGGCCACTGAAACGGTCGTTGTAGTTGGTACCTCGGGTCACAATATTGCTGTCGGTTTGCCCATTCACGTAGATATTGCCGAGTTGGTCTACATCGGTGAAAAACAATTGGTCGTAACCCTGCGAACCGAGGTAGGACAAATGCTGTAATCCGCCTGTCGTGGCATTCAAAACGGCGACTACGCCATCGGCGCCTCCAGCCAAACTATCCTGGTGGACAGCTGTGGTAGCCGGCAAATTGGGACTGAGGGTGCCGCCAACCACAACCAGTCGATTGGCCTGAATACGGGCACCATACAAGGCATCGATGCTGTCGCCGCCAAAATAGCTGAGCCAGCGCAGACTGGTCAGGCTCTCTGAAAAACGAGCAATAAGGCCGTCGCTGCCCCCGCCCCCATAGTTGGGCTGCATGCTGCCGGCTGTTGTGGGCAGGTTGTTATTGTCGGTGAGACTAACAATAATGACATCGTTATTGTCGGCTATCTGCAAATCTCCCCGATACTCATCGGCGTATTGGTAGCGTAACGGCGCCCGGTTGTTGATGCCATCGTTATTGGTGCCACCCAAATAGGTGCTGCTCAACAACTGACTGCCATCGGGGCTCAATCGGCTGATGACGATATCGTAGCCACCGTTGTAGCTGTTGTCGAAGGCATCTGCTTTGACCGGATAATTGTCGCTGCGGGTGCTGCCGAGTAAAACGAGGTCGTTGTAGCTGTTCACATTCAGGCTGTGGGGCTGCTCATCGCGGCGGCCACCCAGGTAACTGGCATACAACAAATTGCTGCCGTCGGCATTAAACTTCAAGATGCCGATATCAATGCGTAGCCCTTCTCCGGGATCAACCGTATTGCCGATAAAATCTTCCTGAAAAGCGCCCAGGGTGGTTGGAAAACCAACATCAAATACCGTCCCTGCCGTATAGAAGTTGCCACTGTTGTCGGGTGTGGCGGTAAATCCGAAATTGTTGGCTGTAGAGCCGCTGTAGGTCGAAAAAACGAGCACCGGATCGATGACCAGCAGCTGGCTGTCGTCGTAACCATCCGGAAATTCAAAACGCAGCACATTGTTCACGAGGGCAAAGCGGCAGTTAACGGGAGTTCGTCCGGCCAGGCCATCGGTATAGGCAACCGGAGCCAGTTCTATCAGTTCCCCCAGGGAAGTTGCCATATGCAATCGCCCGTTTTTGAGGGTCATTTTTTGCGCACCACTGTACCTTACCCGAATTTGTTTGGGGTCGGCACCTGCTTTAACCACAAAATCAAACTTCAGATTTCCTTCTTCCTGCGCCCACACCAAATCGATGCCAGGATAAATATCGGTCTGGCTAACCCGGCTGTAATTGGATACATTGCTGCGCCACTGAGGAGGTTCGCCCAGATAATAATGGTTTTTAACTGTGCTGGCATCGGAAGCCAGCGGTTTAACCGGACGACTGCCCGGGAAATCAAGCTTGATTGCGAATAAATCCAGGGGTTTTTCGGTGGCATGAAAAAGCCGGTCGTGGACCACATCGGGTTGATACAAAACAAAATGAGCCCCGTTTTCACTCAAAAAGGCTTTTAAGCCACCAAAATTAGCTTCAAAAGCATGTTCACCCGGCCATTGACCTTGATTGGGGATAAAGGGGTAAAGCAGCTGTACTGCTGGTTTCTCACTTGACCAAACGCTTGTTGACAGGCTCAGCAGGAGCAGCAGCAGGCGAAAAAATTTATTCATGATGGCAATTTCCAAAAAAAATAACAGCATGCAGCCACTTTACACTAAGATTAAACGTCTTTAATGCTGTTAAATAAGGTCAATTTTTAACATATTGTAGCCGCCGACCACGACGTACACTAATTTTGATAGATACGGTAACCCAACCCCAACTATGCGTAAAGCCCTATTTGCTGCATTTTTCCTGTTTTCTTCAGCACTTTTAGCACAGGAAACCACCGAAGCCTGGACCCTGGCACGGTGTATTGAGCATGCCCAAAAATACAATATCACCATCAAACAAACGGAGCTTCAGTTACAAAACAGTAGAGCAGATTTTGATCAGGCCCGGGCCAATCGACTACCGACGCTAAATGCCAATGCCAGTCTGGCCTTAAATACCGGTCGGGTAATCGACCCTTTCACCAATACCTTCGACGAAAAGACCATTGAGTCTAACCAGCTGGGTTTACAGGCAGCATTGCCCCTATGGACCGGTCTGCAGATTACCAACAACGTCAAAGCCCAGCGGTATGGTTTTTTGGCCAATATGAAGGACCTGGAGGTCACCCGCAACAACATTGGCCTGTCGGTGGCCAATTTTTATCTCCAGGTGTTGTTGGCTCAGGAATTACTCGAAATTGCCGAAACCCAGCTTGAAACCACCCGTGAACAGCTCGACCGAACCGAAAAACTGGTAAATGCGGGCGCCTTGAGCCTCGACAATTTATTAAATCTGAAAGCTCAATTGGGCAATGAAGAATTGAATCTCATCAATGCCCGCAACAATGTGGTAAATGCCCAGGTGAACCTCGCCTTGTTATTACAGTTGCCCGATCCCGAAAACTTTCGGGTAGTCAAACCCAGCCGGCTCGACATAGGCGTTGTATTACAGGCCGAAATCGACGGGGTATATAAATCGGCTCTCGACAACCAGCCCCAAATTCAGGCAGCTGAACTGCGCACCCGGCAGGCCCAATACAGCCTGGCTGCCGCTAAAGGTGCCCGTAGCCCCAGATTATCGGCCTTTGCCAATTTGAGTACACTTTATTCGGATTCCCGTTTGCGATTGGCAGGCACACCTACTTTCATAGGTGAAATACCCATTGGCTATATCCAGGGAAACCCCACTCAGGTCGTAGTTCAGCCTGATTTTGATATTCCTACAGAAATTGTCCCGCGGGGAACTCAGTTCAGCGATAACCTCGGTTATGGCTTTGGGTTAACGCTCACCATCCCCATTTTAAACAACTGGCAGGTAAACAGCCAGATACAGCGCGCACGCAATGCTCATAGTTTGAGTTTGTTGCAGCTCGAAGGAACACGCAACCAATTGTTTACAGATGTAGCCACATCGGTTACCAATTATCGCGCTGCCGCCACCCGGGTGCAAGCCAACGAAAGGAATGTATTGGCCCAGGAGGAAAGCTACAAATTCAGTGAATTACGTTTTAATGAGGGGATGATGAATGCTGTAGATTATCTTAACGCCAAAAACCGGGCACAAATCGCCGCTTCTAATTTGCTTCAATCACGATATGAGTTGCTTTTTAGGGCAAAAATTTTGGATTTTTACCTCGGCAAACCAATAGTGCTCAACTGATATGGCCAAACTAAAAAAACTCAAACCACTCCATTATCTCTTAATAGGAGTGGTTTTCTTATTTGTATTCGCTCTTATCGGCAAAAAGGCCGGTTGGATAGGCAAAGGCGAATTCACAAAAGTGGTGGTGGAAAAAGCTGAAAAACGGTCGATCATCGAAACTGTGCTGGCCAATGGGAAAATTCAACCCGAAACTGAGGTCAAATTATCGTCGGAGATTTCCGGTGAAATTGTGGGTCTTTACGTCAAAGAGGGCGATTCGGTGAAACAGGGTCAGTTGTTGGCGCGGGTGAATCCGGAATTGGTGCTGGCAGCCATCGATCGGGGTGAAGCAGCCATCAACAATGCCAAAGCGCAGCTGGGTACGGCAAAGGCCCGTTACAACCAACTCAAAGCAACTTTTGATAACAACATCAAACCGAGTTTCGACCGGAATGCCAAATTGTTCAAGGACAAAGTAATCAGTCAGGCCGAATATGATATGGCAAAGGCCACCTATGAAGCCGGTTTACAGGACCTGGAGGCGATGAAACAGAGTATACTGGCTGCCGAGTATACGGTAAAAAGTGCCGAAGCCAGCCAGAAAGAAGCCCGGGAACAATTAAGTCGCACCAATATTTTTGCACCTATCCATGGTATAGTTACCAAATTGTCGGTCGAAGTAGGTGAACGTGTGGTGGGGACCATACAAATGGCAGGGACGGAAATGATACGTATAGCCGATCTCAACCGCATGGAGGCTCAGGTAGATGTGAGTGAAAGCGATGTGGTTCGGGTAAGCCTCGGCGACAGCGTTTATATAGAGGTAGATGCCTATCCCGGCAAAAGGTTCAAGGGCATTGTCCGTGAAATAGCCAATTCGAGCAACAGCAGCTTGCAGGGTTTGGCCGATCAGGTGACCAACTTTGCTGTAAAAATCAGTTTGCTCAATGAAAGTTATGCCGATCTGAGTGCCAGAAAGCGCTATCCTTTCCGGCCGGGCATGTCGACTTCTGTTGAAATCCTGACCAATCGTGCCGATAATGTACTTAGCGTGCCCATCGCAGCAGTAACCGTAAGGGCTGTGGATGCTGATGGCAAAATCATCAATGAGCGCGAAAAAGACGAAGAAACGTCAAGCGCTGAGCTTAGTGCCAGCGATAAAGCCAAAAAAGAAGGGGGTAAACTTCAGGAACTGGTGTTTTTGTATGAAAACGGCAAGGTAAAAGCCGCCAATGTAAAAACCGGCATACAGGACGACCGCTTCATTGAAATCACCGAAGGACTCAGCGATTCTGCTCAGGTAATAACAGCTCCCTTTTCGGCCATCAGTAAAAAGCTGAAAGATGAAATGAAGGTAGAGAAAGTAGCCAAAGACAAATTATTCGACAAATAATGGCGGTTACCGGAAAAATCAAGGTTGCCGTCATCGGAGGTGGTAGTTGGGCAACGGCGATAGTGAAGATGTTATCGGACAGCAAAAACGCCGATGTGAGTTGGTGGATGCGCGATTTGGAATCGGTGAACTTCATCAATAAATTCCATCATAATCCACGCTACATACCCTCTGCCCAACTGCGGATTAAAAAAGGAGCGGTGAGTACCGACCTGAAAAAGGTAATCCATGGTGCCCATTTTGTGGTCATGGCAGTGCCCGCAGCTTTTTTAAAAGAAGCCTTGAGCAAACTGAGTCCGGGCGATTTAGACGGCAAAGTGGTAGTTAGCGCCATCAAAGGCATGATACCCGATGAAAACCTGCTTATTGCCAATTTTTTCTTCAAATATTTCAATACCCCGGAGACCAATTTTCTGGTCATCAGTGGTCCCTGCCATGCCGAAGAAGTGGCGCAGGAAAAACTCAGTTATCTCACCATCGCCGGACAAGACAGCCCAACGGCGCAGACTTTTGCGCAGTTGTTGCGCAGTCGTTATATGAATGCCAATGTAAGTGAAGACATTTACGGCACCGAATATGCGGCCGTGATGAAAAATATCTATGCCATTGCCGGCGGCATTGCCCATGGTCTGGGGTATGGCGACAACTTCATTGCCGTGCTCATCTCCAACGCCATCATCGAGCTCAAAAGATTTCTGGCAGAGGTTTATCCCATCCGCCGCGATATCAAAGAGAGCGCTTATCTCGGCGATTTGCTGGTCACAGCCTACTCTCAGCACAGTCGCAACCGGAGTTTTGGAAACATGATTGGCAAAGGTTACAGTGTACGTTCGGCCCAGTTTGAAATGGCCATGGTAGCCGAAGGTTATTATGCCATTCGTTCGGTACATCAACTGAACAAACGTTATAAAGTTGATCTCCCGATCGCTGAAACCGTTTACCGCATACTCTACGAAGCCGCACCGGCTAAAGCTGAATTTGCCAAACTAACCGATCAGCTGCGTTAATATAATCCTTAAAATTTGGCATCAACCCTACACCCTATGTTGCCCTTTTTACATCCACCCAGGCTGCAAGACGATACACTGGCGTTAATTCCTTTGGTTGAAGCCGATTTTGAGCAGTTGTATGCCCTCGCTTCCGATCCTTTGGTTTGGGAGCAACATCCCAACCCTAACCGCTACCGGAAAGAGGAGTTCAGCAAGTTTTTTGAGGGAGCCTTGGACTCGTGTGCTGCCTATAAAATCGTGCTCAAGACTACCGGTCAGGTCATTGGCAGTTCGCGCTTTTACGACCACCTGCCGGATATTTCCTGTGTGAATATTGGGTATACCTTTTATGGTCGGGCCTATTGGGGAAAGGGTTACAACCCTAAAGCAAAAGCCCTGATGCTCGACTATGCTTTCCAATTTGTGGATACGGTTGAATTTCATGTAGGTGCCGTAAATAGGCGTTCCCAAATTGCCATGGAAAGGTTGGGCGCTGTAAAGGTGGCTGAAAAACCGATAACTTATCATGGCGAGTCGGAAGCTTTGAATTTTATCTACCAGTTGAAGAAACCTTAGTTTGGTGGGCAGCTGAGCCTATTTTCTTTTGGCCAAATCGTTGGGTTTTTCGTTAAGTTAGTGTCGACCAAATTTCTGACTTATGTCAAACCATCGCTGGACATTTTCGACCATTGGAGGTGTTAAACGCGTCAATTTAAGTTCAGCCGATGATTTGTTGAGGCTCGACCAGCTCGACCCCAAACTCTGGACAGCATTAAGTTGTCCGGTGCAGGGCTTGGAAATTGAAGCCCGCACCCTAGCATTGATTGATACCAACAAAGATGGCCAGATTCGGGTGCCTGAAATTTTGGCCGCACTTCGTTGGGTATTGAGCATACTGCGCGACCCTGGAGATTTGCTGAAACAGGAAGAACGTTTACCCTTGGATGCCATTGATCCCGACAAAGAAAATGGTGCGAGATTACTGGCTTCGGCACGAATTATTCGCAATAATCTCGGCTCAGATGCAGAGAACAGGCTAAGTGTGAACGAAACCAGTGATACCGCCAGCATATTTGCGAATACCCGACTTAATGGCGATGGTATCATCACCCAGTCGAGCACCGACGACCCCAATTTGCAGGCTTGTATAGGTGAAATTATGGCCTATGCCGGAAGTCAAACCGACAGATCTGGCGTAGCCGGCATAGGACGAGCTGAATTACAGACTTTTTACGATGCCGTTAAATCGCAGTTGACCTGGCTCGAAAGGAGCAAGGCCGAAGAGCAAACACTTTTTCCGCTTGCTGAGCAAACGGCTGCCGGTTGGGAGCTCCTGGAAAGTTTACGGGCAAAAGTGGATGATTATTTCCTGAGATGTCGCCTGGCAGCCTATGATGAAACCACTACAGCAGCCCTGAATCTACAAACAGAGCGTGTTGCAGCCATCAGTGCCGGCGATTTGATGGGAAGCTTGGAGGAAATTGCTGCTTATCCATTGGCGCGAATTGCACCGAACAAGGCACTCCGATTAGCAGAAAACGTGAATCCGGTCTGGGCACAAAAACTACGTGTTTTCAAAAGTTTGTTTTTGCCCAAGTCAGGTGAGATGACAGAGCAGCAGTGGGAAGAAATCAAAGTGCAGTTAGCGCCCTATGGTGAATGGCAAGCAGAAAGACCTGCTTCGCCCATTGCTGGTTTAGACGAAAAAAAGCTACGGCAACTGGAAAAGGGTAGCGAACGTTCAGCGCTTGAAGTATTGATTGAAGCAGATTTGGCCCTGGCCGAAGAGGCTGCCGCCATACTGGAAGTTGATCAATTGGTGAGATACTATCGGGATTTGTTTAAGCTGCTCCAAAATTTTGTCACTTTCTATGACTTTTACGCTCCTGAACGACAGGCAATTTTTCAAAATGGTACTTTATATATCGACCAGCGGAGCACTACCTTATGTTTACGCGTACTTGATATGAGTAAACACCATGCCCTGGTAGGTTTAAGCGGCATGTATCTTTTGTATTGTAAGTGCACGCGCAAGTCGACTAATGAAGAAATAATCATCGCTGCAGCACTCACCAATGGCGATATCGACAATCTGCAAGTTGGTCGCAATGCCTTGTTTTATGATCGTCAGGGGAGAGATTGGGATGCAACTGTAATACGCATTGTTGAAAACCCGATTAGTATTCGACAAGCCTTTTGGGCGCCGTATCGCAAAGTCTCCCGTTTTATTGAAGCCCAAATGAATAAATTTGCCGCTGCTCAGGACAGCAAATCTGAGGCGGCACTGACACAGGGTGTGAGCGATACAGCGAGTTTGGCCGAACAGGCTGCGGTTCAACCTATAGCACCACCGCCTACGCCTTTCGATATTGGAAAATTTGTCGGCATTTTCGCAGCGATAAGTCTGGCTTTAGGCGCCATAGGTACGGCTATTGCATCCATTTTGGGTGGCTTTATGGGGTTAATCTGGTGGAAAATGCCCATCGCTATTGCGGGCGTAATGCTGTTGATTAGTGGCCCGAGCATGTTGCTAGCCTGGTTGAAATTGCGAAAACGTAATCTGGCACCTTTGCTCGACGCCAATGGCTGGGCCATTAATGCCAAAGCCACTGTAAATATTGCTTTTGGACGCTTTTTGACTCAATTAGCCACCATGCCTGTGGATGCTCAAATTAATTTTAAAGATCCCTTTGCAACTAAACGTAATCCTTATCTCCCATGGTTGCTCTTGCTTGGATTAATAGCTGGTGCTGTATTGTTTTCCCTGTGGAAGGGCTGGGTTCGGTTTTGAAGCCTGAACTTAAAAGGGGTGCATACAAATAAATACGGCTAGTTTGTCTTTTGGAGCCAGCTATTGAGCTGCTGGCGAAGGTGGTCGCAGGTCAATTGCATGAACTTTTGGTCACCGGTGGTTTTCGAAAGGAGTAAAGCTCCTTCCAGCATAGACTGCATGAATAAAGCAAAGTCAGGATCTGCCCTTTTTTTGTACATGCCTGCTTTTATGCCTTTTTTAATGAGCTTCCGCAATTGGTTAACATCGGATTCAATCACCTGAATGACCGCCATTTTTAAAGCAGGATGGGTATCGTCGGCTTCGGCTGCAGCATTGACCACCGGACAGCCGTATTTGAATTCGGGGTATTTGTGAGCGTTTTGGTAAAAGTCGATCAGTAGCAGAAGTTGTTCGTGCGGATCATCTTTCAGGCTGAGTATGGCCTCGAGCTTTTGATTGAGCAAGGCTACATGGTGAAAAAAGACAGCAACAGCTAAGTCGTTCTTATCTGTGAAATTGGCATAGATACTCCCTTTTGTCAGGCCAGTAGCTGCACATATGTCGGCCAAACTGGTACCTGCAAAACCTCTCTGATTAAAAATAGGTGTGGCTTTTTCAAGTATGAAGACGCGGGAGTTCTGTTTCATAGATCAAATACAAATTTAATGAACGCAACTGACTTAAAAAATACCATATACTATTTTAAAAATACCAATTGGTATGTTACTTTTGCATTAACCCAATTAGATCAACCGAAAAGTAAGGAGCTGACGCACCAAAAATGTGTCAGTTCCTGCTTTTTCTACTTACTACTTACAGCTTATGCAGCATCGTTCTTTAAAAATCAAAACACTGGGCTACCAGGCAGACCACCTACCACAACCAGGGGGGAATTATGTATCGGTCAGGCTAAGTGCTTCCTTGGCCTATGTTGCCATTCAGTTTCCAATAGTAGCCGGGAAATTTATGTACCAGGGCAAATTAGGTGCTGAGCTTAATACCGATGAGGGCTATGCGGCTGCGCGTTTGTGTGCGATGAATGCACTTTACCAACTCGAAAAGTACGTAGGCCTCGATCAGCTGATCAGTATCAATCATATGGATTTTTTTTATCAGCCAGCGCATGCCTGGGACGATGCCCCCATCGTAGCTAATGGGGCCTCCGATTTATTTGTAGAAGTTTTACAAGAAGCTGGTCTGCATAGCCGTGCCATTCTTGGTGTGGCGCAGTTGCCGAGAAACTTCGCGGTAGGACTAACGGTTGTGGCCACTCTCAGCTGATGGACACTTCAACCTGAAACCAACAGCATGCACGTTTTCTAATACTACTTCAGCATCGTCCTGAAGGAACTTTCGTAGTCTGGATATAAACACATCCAGGCTACGACCCAGGAAATAGTCGTCATCCCCCCAAATGGCGAGTAGTATGGCTTCTCTTGCACAAATTTGATTCAGGTTATTGACCAAATAATGCAATACTTCAGCTTCCCGCTGGGTGAGTTTTCGATGGTTATCTCCTATAGTTAAGGTCAATTGAGCGGGTTCAAAAGCGTATTTACCTAATTGGTACGCTTTAACTTGGCTGAGGGTAGTGAGTGCAGTCCCACTACTTCTACGCAAAAAAACATCTATGCGAAAAAGCAGTTCTTCAATACTAAAAGGTTTGGTGAGATAATCGTCACCTCCTAAGCGAAAGCCTTGAAGCCGATCTTCCTTCTGTCCACGTGCAGTAACGAAAAGAATGGGTACCTGCCTGTCTAATTGCCGAATTTCCTGAGCAAGCATGAAGCCATCTTTTTTAGGTAACATCACATCAAACAAGCATAAATCAATATGCTCGGCCCGCCATATCGCGAGTGCTTCTTCGCCATCTTTGGCATTACTTACCCGGTAGCCGGCCTGTTCGAGATTATCGCTGACCACAAAGGCGAGATTTATATCGTCCTCTACCAATAATATATGCCTGCGACTCATGCTTTTCCGAAATAAAGATGAACGCTGGTGCCCTGCCCCGGGGCACTTTCAAGTTGAAGTCGGCCGCCCATGAGTTTAACCAATTCTGCCACATAATACAAGCCCAGTCCGAAGCCTTTTACATCGTGCCTGTAGCCGGTTGGAATACGGTAAAACTTCTGGAATATGCGTTGATGGTATTCTGCGGCCATGCCCGGGCCCTGGTCGGTAATACGTAGGTGTACCAGGCCATTTAGTTCGGTTGCAGCAAGGGTTATCGGACTGTCAGCGGGACTGTATTTTATGGCATTATCGATGAGGTTGTAGAGTATGTTGTTGAAGTGCAACTGATCTGCCCGAATCGTGAGGGGTGCTTCGGTTAACTCCAGCCGGATGAGTTCGGGATGACGGTGCTGTAAGCGGGCTGCTTGAGCGGCTTTTTCCAGGGCCTGATTGAGGTCTATTTTTTCCGGTCTAAGCTCGATTTTTTCCCGATCTGCCAGGGCCATTTGCAGCACACGCTCTACCTGTTGTCGCAGCCGGGCAGTTTCAGTCTGTATGATGCCCGCATAATTCAGCAAGCGTTCCGGCTGGTTGACAATTTCGGGCTGCTGCAAAGTTTCGGCTGAAATGGCGATGGTTGATAATGGCGTTTTAAATTCATGGGTCATGGTATTCACAAAATCCTTCTGAATTTCGGAGAGTCGCTTTTGCCGGAAGATAATGTATAAGGTGTAGGTAAAAAAGACGAGTACGAGTAAAACTACACCTGCCGAAAAAAGCCAAATGCCCATCTGACTCACCAAACTGCTGCTTTTGGTGGGGAAAAGCACCGAAAAATAGTTGTTTTCGGCATATACCCGGGGCAGTTTGCTGGGTTTGTCCTTTTGTGGCTGTCCTACACTTATGTAATCGCCATAACGCAATTCCTCGCTGCTGCAATCATAGATGCCGTATTCAAAGTCCATTTGCAGCTGACGTTTTTCAAATTCGCTGCGTAATGCTGCTTCCAACAAATGGACATCTATCTGGTCATTGACCATCACCACAAAATAATTGGAGGCAGGCTGACTCACCGCTTCGTCCACCGGTGAAAAATTCTGATTGTCACGCAACAAGAGGTGGGCCACTTGTTTGAGTGCAATGGTAACCTGCTGGTTGAACTGTTTTTCCTTCAGGTCGAATGCCTGGATAAACCAAAAACCCTGCACAATAGTCGTACATAGGATAGCTGTTAAAGCCAATACTAACAAACGACGGAAGCTTGCATTTTTCATATTTAGCACCAAACTAAGGGGCTTAAGCCTGATTTTAACGCCATTAACAACTCATTAACATGGGTTGACAGGCTGTTAACAGCGTTTTAGGGAGGCTTGCTTCAACTTTGTCGACAAGTTAAACCCTTAAATCAACTCCAATGAAAAAATTATTCATCCTTATGCTACTGGTGGCAACTTCGGTAGCAACACAAGCTCAAAATTTGGCCAGCGCACAAGTGGCTGTGGTCAAACAACTCAGTTGGGAAAGTCTAACTCACGATTTTGGTTTGCTGGAAAAGGCCCAATCTCAGTCGGCTACCTTTAAATTTCAAAACATTAGCGAGGAGGTTGTCTTCATTAAATCGGTGAAGCCAAGTTGCGGTTGTACAGTCGCTGAATATACGCGCACTGCCGTGGCTCCCGGCGACTGGGCCGAAATCAAAGCCAACTTTAATGCAGCTACAGCGGGGCAGTTTCGCAAAACTATCCAGGTCACCACCTCAGCCAGCGACGAAGTCATTGTCCTGACGATAAGCGGTGAAGTCCGGGCAAGCAATTAGTCGGCAAACAAGGGTGTTTCGGAGTAGCAACTACTCCGAAACACTTTTTTTTGGAAGAATGATAAGCTTCTCTTTTTCTTAATCATAAAGAACGGATTTGGTGCTAAATTGCAGCCCATTCGAAGATGAAGCAGTTCGCCCAAATTATTCTGTTCTACGGCCTTTTTGGCTCGACAATACTGCAAGCCCAGGTACTACCTTCTTTTGGAGGCAGTCGCGCGGGTACAACCGGTATGCAATTTTTGAAAATTGGTGTCGATGCCCGGTCTTCGGGTTTGGGCGGGAACTTCACTGCTTTGGCCAATGATGTAGGTGCTTTGTATTGGAATCCTGCGGGCATAGCTCGTATCGATTCGCAACGGGCCCACATACAGTTCGGACATACGTTATACTTTGCCGATATCGGCATTTCTTATGGTGGTGCAGTGGTCAGGGTTGGCGAGGGTTATTGGGGACTGAGCGTTGTTTCATTGGGTTCGGGCGATATGGATGTCACCACGGAATTTCAACCATTCGGAACCGGAGAAACCTTTCAGGCGAATAACACAGCCATCGGAATAACCTACGCCAAGGCGCTCACCGACCAATTTGCTTTCGGCGTCACCGGTCGCTGGGCTCGGGAAAGTATTGCTGGTATCAATACGAATAATGCCATTTTTGACTTTGGCTTCCAGTATAATGTGGGACTGATGAATACTCGTTTTGCCGTGACCGTTCAAAATTTCGGGGTAAATGTGCAACCCAATGGTGAGCTCACTGTTCTGAAGTTTACCGGACCTACTACGGTAAGTAATTTTGAAGAAATCAGCGTGCCGGCCATGTTTCGTATTGGCGTAGCACTCGACCCTTATGTGGATGAGGTGAACCGCATTACAGCAACAGCACAACTCAACCACCCTACAGATAATAATGAAACTTTCGGCATAGGTGCCGAATACAGTTGGAAGAACATTTTATATGGTCGTTTGGGGTATGAATTTGGTGTAGATGAAACAGGCTTACCTGCTTTTGGTGTAGGGATGCATGCACCGCGAAATTTTGGCTATCTACGACTCGATTACGGCTTCAACAATAAATCCCGTTTGGGAAGTGTTCACCGATTTACCGTTGGAATTGGCTTATTTTAGACCCGGCAATGAAAAACAGCTTACTTTTTAGTCTGATCAGCCTCTCTTTCCTCATCTCAGGCTGTAACTTTTTGTTCGGCACAAAAGAAGATGCGACAGTATCGGATGTGTTTCGCCAGGGGGCTATCGACCCGAATGTTAGTCAGCAGGTAGTTGGTTATGTGCCGGTGCTGCCAATTTGGGGCGGTTTTGCCAATCCAACCGATGTATTTGTGGGCTACGATGAATTGGTATATGTAACGGATGCTGCCGGCGTTCATATATTAGACCTCAAAGGAACCCGTCAGGCTTTGCTTCCTATACCCGGCGCCAGCAAAGTGGTGCAGGATAGACGTTTGTATACCTATGTCATTGGTCGGGCAAACCGCGATATCAATGGAGAAAGTTGGAGTTTGGCTGCCGTTTATGTTATCACCGGTGCCGGTACAGGCAATCCACAAATCATCGATACATTAATACATCCTTTTAATGACCTGACCCGGGCCAATACCAATTTCAGGGGACAGGCCGATGTAAATGTTGAATTCACCGGTTTGGTGCCGCTGATCGACAACAGCTTTTATCTGGCACGCCGCGGACCTACCAATAGCCAGATTTCGACCGCAGCTCCCGACAATGCCATATTGATTTACCGCAGTGATTTGAGCAACAATGGCTTTGCCCAAGGTTTAAATGCGAACACCTCCAGTTTGCGGTCGGTACTCGATGTATCCGGTATGGCAGGATTTTTGGCACCACCCCAACTGGTTTTTGGGATGAGTAGCTCCCGTGATTTTATCTTGCTCCAAAGTCGCCCGTCAGCCGAATACAAAGCCTTGTGGATACGGCAGCAGAGCAGTGAGGAAGCAGGAACAGTTTATCTCGAAAATCAGAATATGCTGAATTTCGATACCACCAAGGCCAATCGTTTTTTATACGATTCATTTCGTTTTGGCAAACCGGCCGATATCTGCATTGCGCCGGATGAAACCAACTATATTTTTGTGGTAGATAGCGAAAAAGACAGTTTATTCCAATTTACCAGCCTTGGTTTTGAAGGGGTGAATCCTCCCCGAAACTCTGGTATAACCAAACAAGTTATTGCCAGTTTTGGTGGCCGAGGTTCAGGACCATTTGAATTTAATCAACCTCAAGGTGTAGCTTATATGAGACGAATCGTCTATGTTGCCGATACGGGTAACGGCCGTATCATGCGCTTTAAACTAAGCACGGATTTGGAACGTTAATGCCCTGAGGTGTTTTTTGTAGTTGAGCAAGTTAGCTTATTAAACCCTGGTGCGGATTAATTGTCCAATGCCCGTTAACAAGCCAACCACTATGAAAAAATTAATCGTTTTTGCGCTCCTGGCCGGCACGGCCTTGATCGCCTGCAAAAAAGAAGAAGCACAGGCTCCTGACGAAATGGAGACCTTAATGGCCGACAATGCAGCGGCCGACAACCTATTTTCGGATGAATTTCTGGTACTCGATGAAATACTGACCGGTGCCGAAAATCGCCAGTTCCCCCCAGCTCCATGTCTGACCGTTACCCACGATACCACCGTAACGCCGCGACTCATTACCTTAGATTATGGTAGTGTAAATTGCCGTTGTAGAGATGGTCGTTTTCGCCGGGGAATTATTCAGATTAGTTATACCGGGCGGCCCAATCAAGCAGGCAGTGTTATTACCGTTACCCACAACAATTATTTTGTGAACGATCATCAAATTGCCGGTACCCGCACCCTCACCAATGGCACTTATCCTGCTAGCTCCAATCCGGCACGTATGCGTACAGCGAATATCACCATTAGTTTTCCCAGAGGCGGTTCGATGCAAAGGAATGAAACTGATACGATAGAGTTTTTTGCAGGCTATACGACTCCGAATACCAGATTAGACGATGTTTTCCTGATCCGTGGAACAGCCTCAGGAAGTCAGGGTAGCTTCACCTTTAATCAGGTGATAAATACCCCATTGCGCCGTGAAGTCAGCTGTCAGTGGTTGACCAGCGGCAATGTTACAATCAGCCGCAGCAGCCGGCCTTCCCGTACCATTGATTATGGTAACGGTACTTGTGATAATCAGGCAACGATAACAGTAAACGGCAATACCCGCACGATTACCTTACCTTAATTTTACCGGATATAATAAAAGCCCCGTGACTGTGTTGCGGGGCTTTTTTCGTCTTACTTCTTTTCAACCGGACAGGTGCTCATGCCAAAAAGGGCATATAGCGGACAAAAACTAAACAATGAGGTAGCTGCAAAAATGGCTGCAGCTATCATTAATACCAGTCCATAAGTGCCACTGACAGTTCCGGTTACATACAGGATAATGAACAATACAGCTGCGATTACACGAATTACGCGGTCGCTTAGGCCTACATTTTTTTTCATTTCGACTTATTTAGGAGTTGATAAACACAATCAAACGCGCCAGCCCATAAAACAGTCCAAAACACAAAAGGCAGATAACCAGGAGTTTCAATGCTTTAATTGGCGAAGGCATGTTCATTTACCAATACTAACTAATTTTTAGTGAGGCTTATGTAATCTGAGTTACATAAGGCATTATGCTGTTGGGATACGCTTACTTTTTGCTGTTCTGAGCCGACTTGAGTTGATCAGCCAAACGACCACTCAGCCAATCGAAATACATTTTAAAGTCAGAAATCAAACTCCACAGCGGATAGCTGAAAGTGGCAGGTTTGTTCTTTTCAAAGAAAAAATGGCCTATCCAGGCGAAACCATAACCAAAAACCGGAAGTAAGGCGAAATAATACCATTTCCCGCGAACCAACCCGGTGATGAGCAAAATAAAAAATAAGGTAGTTCCTGTAAAATGAAGGGCCCTGGTACTGCTTTTACTGTGTTCGGTGAGATAGTAGGGATAAAATTCTTGGAATGATTTATATTGTTTTTCCATGGCTTTCAGTGACTTTAAATAGTAGCTTTAAAGGTGCTTAATGCCTTTAATTTATGCCTTTTTATTGGTTTTTAAGTCCTCTACCCTGTTTTGGGTATTTTTAAATTTCCGTTTTTTATTTCGAATTCTACTTACTTTCTTAGTGCAAACCAAACAATCAAACTATGTCAAAAGTAAAATTTCTTGTGCTTTTTCTGGCTGTAGCTGGAATTAGTTTGTCTTCATGTAAAAAAGAAGATCCAGCCCCAACCAAAAAAGAACTGCTCTCTAAAACCTGGAAAATCAGTGAGTTTTATGAAGATGGTCAGCAAATCAACGACCCATCTTTAGCCAGTATTCGTTTGACCTACAATACCAATGGTACTTATACTTCGATTGGTTTTGGCGATAACTCTACCGGTACCTGGGAGTTCAATTCGGATGAAACCCGTATTGTTATGGATAAAGGTACTGCCGACGAAATGACTGTCAGCATCAGCACACTCACTGCTACAAGTCTCAAAATCACTTGGAACGCAGATGGTTCAGCTTATGAAGTAACCTGGTCACCTGTTTAGGCTTATACAAACAAAGGAAGCCGCTCTAAGAGCGGCTTTTTTTATGGTCTTTCATTGGGAAATCTGCACTTTTATGAAAAAAATAGGATGATCAGGCCATTACTCTTCCTGTTGTGTAATTTTTGTTTTTTTTCCGACATATGGGCACAGGAAGTTGCTGCCAAAAAGCCCAGTCGCAACCCGGAGCTGGAAGGTATCGTATTAACTACACATGCCGATTTTTTAAAAGGCTTGCCGGGAAATCCGGTTGACTTTCGGGAAGGGCGCTCAGCTGGTATCTCTTTGAATGTTTTAGGCAATCTGAAATTTCAAGCGCAAGGCCCCTGGAGTCTTGCGGCAGGTTTGGGGATCTCTAATCGACATTATTTTACCAATATTCGGGATTGGACACAATTGAATGGTATCTATCCGGATTCTTTGGGCATCAAAAACAAACATGTAGTTACTACCCTGGAATTGCCTGTCGAAATTCGGTACACTACCCGGCAACAGGGCAAGTTCAAACCATTCAAGTTTGTTGCCGGCTTTAATTTTGGTTATGTCATCGGCTTTCGACACAAATGGGTACAGGGCAGACTGGTAAATATCGTTTCAGGAGATGCCTCGAATCTGGCCCTGAACGACTGGCGTCCTGGCTTGACGGCACGCATTGGCTATCATCGCATGGCAGTTAGCGGCTATTATGGCTTAACGGAGTTGTTCTCAGGCGCAGCAGTTTATCGCCGGGTTTATCCATGGTCGGTGGGTTTGTCCCTGACCTTATGAACCTACACCTTTCAAATCTTTCAAACGGGCATCATAGAGAAACATCTCATCGCGTAAGCGTGCAGCTTCCATGAAGTCGAGTTCCTTGGCGGCTTTGTCCATTTTGCGTTTGGTTTCATTCAGCAACTTTTGGAGTTTGTCGGCCGAAAGGAATTCCACCACAGGATCCGCTACGAGTGGCACCACTTCTTCTTCGATATAATAACGCCCTTTTTTACCATCGCCTTTGCCACGAATATCCAGGACAGCGCTTTGTTTGATGATTTCTTCCCTGCTTTTGAAAATACCTCGAGGGGTAATACCATGCGCTTCATTATAGGCCATTTGTTTAGCGCGCCGGCGGTTGGTTTCATCCATGGTGCGCCGCATGGAGTTGGTGACTTTATCAGCATAAAAGATAACCAGGCCATCTACATTGCGTGCAGCACGTCCTGCTGTCTGGGTCAAGGAACGATCGCTGCGGAGAAAACCTTCTTTGTCTGCATCCAAAACGGCTACCAGAGAAACTTCCGGCAAATCCAGCCCTTCACGAAGCAGGTTAACCCCGATCAGCACATCAAATACGCCGAGCCGCAAATCACGCAGAATTTCTACCCGATCAAGTGTATCAACCTCGCTGTGGATGTAACGGCATTTGATACCAACGCCAGTCATATATTTACTTAACTCTTCGGCCATACGTTTGGTGAGCGTTGTTACCAGCACCCTTTCTTTTCGTTCAATGCGGAGCTGGGCTTCATGTAACAAATCATCTACCTGTGTTCCTACGGGTCTGACTTCAATTACCGGGTCCAGTAAGCCTGTAGGCCGGATGAGCTGTTCGACAACAACACCACCACTTTGTTGCAGTTCATAATCGCCGGGTGTGGCAGTAACATAGATGATTTGATCCATCATGGTCTCGAACTCCTCGAATTTCAAGGGTCGATTGTCCATGGCGGCTGGCAGGCGGAAGCCGTGCTCAACTAAAGTGAGTTTGCGGCTGCGGTCACCACCATACATGGCCCTGAGCTGGGGCATGGTCTGGTGACTTTCGTCTATGACCATGAGGTAGTCCTTGGGGAAATAGTCGAGCAGACAAAAGGGTCTTTCACCCGGATTTCGTTGATCCAAATAGCGGGAATAATTCTCAATGCCACTGCAATAGCCCAATTCCCGTATCATCTCCAGGTCAAAAGTCACTCTGTCCTCAATACGTTTAGCTTCAATAAAGCGACCTACAGCTTTGAAATATTCCGCCTGTTTTACCATGTCTTCCTGAATCTGAAACATGGTTTCTGTCATCCTGTCCTTGGGTGTTACATAGTTATTGGCCGGGAAAATGGCAATGTCCTCAAACTTGTCGATGGTATGACCGCTGATGGGGTCGATAGAAGTAAGTCGTTCCACTTCATCTCCAAACAGTTCGATGCGGTAAGCGAAATCAGCATATGCCAGGTAAACATCTACGGTGTCGCCTTTTACCCGGAAATTACCTCGTTTGAAATCGGCTGTCGTACGTGAATAGAGGTTTTCAACCAAGGCGTAGAGTAAAGCATTGCGGCTGACCTTGCTGCCCAAACTGATGCGAATGACCTTATCGGTATAATCGTTCGGGTTGCCCATGCCATAAATACAGCTCACCGATGCAACCACCAAAACATCTCGCCGCCCCGACATCAGGGAAGAGGTGGTACGTAGCCTTAATTTTTCAATCTCCTCATTAATGGCGAGGTCTTTTTCGATATAGGTATTCGAAGATGGGATGAAAGCCTCCGGCTGATAATAATCGTAGTAGCTGACGAAATATTCTACCGCATTGTTTGGGAAAAACTGTTTGAACTCCCCGTATAATTGGGCAACCAGGGTTTTGTTGTGGGTAAGTACGAGTGTTGGCCGCTGTAATTCCTGAATAACGTTGGCCATGGTGAAGGTTTTACCTGAGCCTGTTACTCCGAGCAAAACCTGTGCTTGTTCGCCATTTCGAACACCTTCAACCAATTGACGGATGGCCTCGGGCTGATCACCGGTAGGAACGTATTCAGAAGTGAGTTCGAAGGCCATTTTCTGTTCAAATATTCAAAAGTTCTAGGGTATAAAGTTAGCTGAAAAGTTTTGCCTCCTTGACCGCATCTTTGCTCAACGACCCTACTTGCTTCACGCGCTTCAACAACCTATCCGCCTTCCATCTCCATAAAAACATTGGTGGGATCAGCTTCTTGCCAGATGTCCCAGGCGGCATCGGCCTGAGCATATAACATGGCGAGGCCATTTTGTGTTTGGGCACCGGCCTGCCTGGCTTTTTGCAGGAAAAGGGTTTCTTCCGGATTGTAGATGAGGTCGTAGCAGTGATGTTGGTGCCCTAACCAGTCGAACGGAAGGCGCAAAATTTGGTCAGTTTCGGGCGCCATTCCCACCGGCGTGGTGTTGATCCAGAGTTTAAAGCCGGTGGCGATTTCAGGATTGATGGCCGAATAGGATAATTGACCGGCAGTAGGGCGGCGACTGACCTGCTTCCAGGCGATGCCCATTTTATCAAGTACCCAGCATACAGCCTTACTGCTGCCGCCAGTTCCAAAAACGAGTGCTGCGACCTTTTTTTTGCCAATAAACGGTTTCAGACTTCTTTCAAAACCTACTACATCCGTATTATAGCCTTCCAACCACATTTCACCAATGACGTGTTTGATGCGGATGGTATTGACAGCCCCAAGGTGCGCGGCTACTGGGTCAAGCCAGTCGAGTTGAGCGATTACGGCTTCTTTGTGTGGAATGGTAACATTCAAGCCAAAAATTTCCGGTTTGAGCAACAACCACGAACGCAAGCCATCGAGTGTTTCCATGGGAAACAAATCGTAGCTGCAATCAGTAATGCCTTGTTTTACAAATTTGTCGGTAAAATATCGGCGGGAGAAGGAATGACCCAGCGGATAGCCAATCAATCCATATTCACGCATCAGGCCAGCTTTTTACGACCGATGCGGTCAAGTAAAAACACGAGCAGAAAACCAAAGGCAGCTAAAACCAACGCCGTGCCCAATTCGGCTGGGAGACCGGTTTCTGCGATAAAATCGGCCGGCAGCAGGTTTTTTTCGAGTAGAGGGTGGACTTTACCTTTGCTGTCGGTATAGGTCTCGATGGCGATTTTCCAAGGCCATACTTTATTCAGTGAACCCAGCATAAAACCGGTTAAAAGCGCTACTGTCAAGTCGTGGTACTTCTTCAGCATAAAATTGAGCAGGTGGGAAAAGGAAGTAAGCCCCAATACACAGCCAATGCCGAAGAGAAAAATAATATCGATCTGAAACTCCTTAATGGCGCCAAAGATGTATTTGTATTTGCCGAGCAACAATAAAATGAAACTACCCGAAATGCCTGGAAGTATCATGGCGCAAATCGCAATTGAACCTGATAAGAGAATGAACCACCAGTCATCCGGGGTTTGGGTAGGCGCAGCTACTGTAATCCAGTAGGCCAGGATAGTACCCAGGACGAAAGCGCCGATAACTGCCGGATTCCATTGTTTCACCTGTCGACTTACGCCAAGAATGGAAGCAATGATAAGCCCGAAAAAGAACGACCAAATGAGTATGGGTTGGTGTTCGAGCAAATAAAGTGTAAGTCGGGATAAGCTAAGTATGCTGACAAAAATGCCCATGAAAAGCACCAGGAGAAAGTTGCCATTAATGTGTTTCCAAAGACCTTTAATGTCGAATTTCAGCAACAACTGCAGGGCTTTAGCATTGACAGCACGAATACTGTCGATTAACTCCTCATAAATGCCGGAAATAAAGGCAATGGTACCTCCCGAAACACCAGGGACCACATCGGCGGCACCCATGCCCATACCTTTGAGAAAAAGTATCAGTCGAGCTGTGAGCTTATCCATAAATTATTTGGGTAAGAAGTGGTGAAATGTGTCGGAGCGCAGACCTAAACGTAGTGTTTCGAGCGGAATTAACTCATTTGGTGCGATGTTACCAAGATTAACATTGGCACCGAGCAATTGAATAAACCAGGTTTGTTGTGCTTTCTGCGGTGCTTCCCAAATGATTTTTTCGTCGGCTATCTGGGTCAAAATTTCATCCACCAAACCAGAACGGACTTCCCCTGTTCCCCGGAAAATACCCACGTTTCCGGCTTCTCGGGCTTCGGCTATGACTTTATAAGAGCCGGCCTCAAGCTCTTTGTTCATCATGGCAATCCATTTGTATGGAGCAATGATTTTTTCGGCATCCTTAGAGCCGACTTCCGATAAAACGGTAAAGTCTTTGGCTAAAATCTCGATGTATTTGCACTTTTCATCGTGCGCCATATCCAGACTTCCATCGGATACCTCGACATATTGTAATTTGAATTTGTCGAGCAAGCGACGGTAATCATCAAACTGGCCGCGGGCAATAAATAGCTCAAACAGGGTGCCTCCAAAATAGAAAGGTATGTTTGCAGCCCGGTAAATGTCGAGTTTTTTGTCGAGATGGGGTGTGACATAACTGGTAGCCCAGCCTAATTTGACAATGTCGGCATAAAGGCCGGCTACGGACAGGAAATCTTCTACTTCGCGGATGGAAAGTCCTTTGTCCATGACCATGGTTAGGCCAGCGTTACGGGGTTTAGCCGTACGTTCGGGGATGTGATTCAGACTGTAGTTCATTGGTTTCGGTACTGATCCAGCATATTTAGGATTTTTTCGTTCTCCAAGGCCTGCGGAGCATAAATGAAAAAATCGAGATGCAGATCGAAATCCAAAATTAAGGCCTCTTGCAGCTGAACCAATGCCTCTTGTTCAAAATTATGTCGGAGGAGTACAGCAGCAGCACGGTAGTAAAAATCGGCTTCTTCGGCATGCAAGCCCTGACCTTCGCTAAAGAGCTGAAAGGCAGCGTCGGCACGACCCAAGCGGAAATATAAATTCATGAGTTGAATTCGGGCTTCGAAATATGCCAAGTCAACTGCCAAGGCATGTTGGTAGGCATCCAGGGCCTGTTCGGTTTGCTCATCCCGCTCCAGGGCTTCGGCCAGACTGAACCAATATTCCTCTGATTCGGGCGAAAGTTCAACGGCTTTCCGGAGATTGCTGATGCTGTCAGGATAATTGCCGAGCAGTTCATAACATACACCCAGTCCGTACCAGGCATCAGAAAGCAGTGGATCGATTTCGAGGGCTCGGTTGTACCAGCCAAGGGCATCATCGATGCGTTCCATTTTTTCAAGACAAACGCCTATGCCGCACAGCACCACGGCATTGCCAGGTTCGAGGTCCATCGACTTATACATACAATTCAACGCTTCGCTAAAAGCGTCTAGATTGATCCAGGTATTGGCTTTGTTGAACCAGGCCAGGCTGTTTTTATCGTTGATGAGGAGGGCATAATCGAAAGCTTCGAGGGCTTTTTCATAGAGCTCCAGCCTATTAAAGCAAATGGCCAGGTTGTACCAGGCAATGTCGCTGTAAGGGTTTTTGTCGATTTGTGCCTGAAAAAAGCTGATGCCGCCTTCTACATCTTCTAACTGAAAATAGCAATAGCTGATGTCGTATAATGCTTCCTCGGCTTCCGGGTTCAGGTTGAGGACGAGCTGCAGGTAGTAGATGGCAGAATTATACTTCTTCCAGTTAATGAATACACTGGCCAGGGCACTGTAAACGATGTCTACCTGGTCTTCGGCAAAACCTTCGGCAATTTTCAGATTTTTGACAGCTTCTTTGGGGTTGCCGGTCAGGTCGTAGATGTTGCCCCGCATTAAGTAGAGTTCGAAACTGGTAGGTTCGAATATTTCGGCCTGGTTGAGGTGGTTAAAGGCAGCGTCGAACTGACCCCGACTCAAATCGAGTTGGGCTTGTTTGATAAAAAAGGCAGCACTGTAAGGATTTTGGAGCACACCGAAATCGGCTACCTGCGCAGCCTGATCGAGCTGGCCCTGCTGGTAGTAGAACTCAAATATTTCCTCCAATTCATCGGCTTCAAAATAGTAATGCTCACGCTTCTTCACCATTTCCTCGAAACGCTCTACGGAGAGCAGGATTTCGGGGTCGAAACCATTGGTCAAATCGTCATCGTTGAACATCTCCATAAGCCCACCGTTACATTGTTTACCTGCCCTTCCGACTACATTCAGAAACGGTTGGATCAGGTAGTCGGTTCAAATTACGTTTTTAAACGTCAATTCCATGTAAAGCTACCGAATTTTTATGCACCCCACAGGTGGAAAAGGAAAGAAGTACCCTTTTGAGTTCCGGAGAACCACCGTATCTTTTGCCCATAATTTGTAATTATGACCCGTTTAGGCAGTCTCTTCACCGGCTTTTTCCTCAGTCTGAGTTTTTCTGTTTTCGCACAACAAAATTACTGGCAACAGGAGGTCGACTACATCATAGATGTGACGCTCGACGACCAACAACATATGTTGCGTGGAGCAGAAAGTTTCATCTACCACAATAAAAGCCCGAAAAGTATCGACCGCATTTACATCCATTTGTGGGCCAATGCCTATCGCGATAACAAAACGGCTTTTGCCCGGCAACAACTGGCTAACCGCAGCTGGGATTTTTATAATGCGCCGGATAGTATGCGCGGATTCATTGATAGCCTCGATTTTAAGGTAAATAACCAGGCGGTTAAATGGGAATACCTGGCCAAAGACACACCCGATGTGGCCATTCTTTGGTTGAATGAACCGTTGGCTCCCGGCAAAAGACTAACAGTGAGTACGCCATTTCGGGTAAAATTGCCAGGGGATTTTTCCCGTATGGGACATAGCGGTCAACAATACCAGATTACCCAATGGTATCCCAAACCGGCGGTATTTGACAACAACGGCTGGCATTATATGCCTTATCTCGATCTTGGAGAGTTTTTCAGCGAATTTGGCAGCTTCGAAGTCACCATTAATGTACCGGCCAACTATAAGGTAGCGGCTTCCGGCAACCTTCAAAATCTGGAAGAAAAAATCTGGTTGGATTCGTTGGCGGAGGCCCATGCCAAACTGGATAGTTTTCCCGTTTTGGCCGAAGCCACGGCAAACGGTAAAAAAGCCCTGCGATATACGCTGGAGCAGGTTCACGACTTCGCTTGGTTTGCCGGAAAAGATTATTACGTCCACAAAAGCCAGGTGCTTTTGCCCAAAAGTGGCAGAAGGGTGAACACTTTTGCCTTTTTTGAGGGCGGCAATTCAGCCAAACGTTGGAAAGAGGCGGTAAACTATGTGGATAGCTCGGTTTACTATTATTCGAAATGGGTGGGCGATTATCCTTACGACTATTGTACCGCCGTGCAAGGCGCTTTATCGGCTGGTGGCGGTATGGAATACCCGACGGTTACGGTGATCAGTGCGGGGGGCAGTGCGCGTGAACTCGATTTGGTCATCGCCCACGAAGTCGGTCACAACTGGTTTTACGGCATTTTGGGGTCGAATGAGAGAGATTATCCCTGGCTGGATGAAGGTGTAAACTCCTATTATGAGGCACGTTATATGAAGCACAGGTATCCGGCCGATATGCAACTGAAAGCCAAAGTGAATAGTTTTAGTTTGTCGCTCGACGACCTGGACATGGACCAGTTAAGCTGGTTGTTCTCAGCTCGCAGGGGTAAGGATGTCGCTTTGTGGCATACGCCATCGCATGATTATGACAATGAAACTTACGGTACACTTGTATACAAAAAGACCGCGCTGCAACTGAATTATTTAGCTGCTTATTTGGGGCAGGAGGAGTTTGATAAGCGTATGCAGGCTTATTATGCCCAATGGAAATTTAAACATCCTTCCCCGGATGATTTCAGAAGAGCTTTAGAAAGGGGCACGGGCGACCGCAACATTGCCTGGTTTTTTGAGCAGCAGCTCCAAACAGCGGCAACGGTAGATTATCGTATTCGTCAGGTAAAAAAAGTTAGCCAGGATCAGTATGCGGTTAAAATTGCCGGCTTGGGAAATACGGGTCCGTTCAGTCTTGCGGCACTCGACGATACCGGGGCTGTTTTACGCAAAGAATGGTATACAGGATTCAGTGGTGTTCAAACCCAAACGATTGCTGTGGCAGGAGCCAAACGATTTGTCATCGATGCCGAAAATCAAATGCCTTTATATATGCGACCCAGATCATCGGCAAAAGTAGGTGCTTTGTGGCCGGCTATACCCGGTGTGAAGGCCTTGGCCGGTTTGGGCATGAACGACAATAAAATGTATCTCGCGCCTGGGTTCGGTGCCAATACCGCCGATGGGTTTATGCTGGGAGCCATACTGTATAGCAGCATTATTCTTCCGCAGGATTTGGAATATGTTATCGTGCCAATGTATGGTTTTAAGAGCAATACTTTGGCTGGCTCTGCCCGCATTCGCTATAACTGGCACCCCACCACCGGTCCTTTCGGCCGAATACAGGCTGGCGTTGCGGCGCGTAAGTTTGAGACTTTTGGTCATCGTAGTGGATTGATACAGTATGCGGCTAAAGCCAGCTTGCGTAAAACCAACAGCAGTACCCTACTCCAGAATGTTAATGTGAGGCTAACCCATCGACTTATTGCCGGCAATCAGGAGTTTTTGCCGCAGGCAGGCTACGAAA
The DNA here is from genome assembly GCA_036787895.1 of Bacteroidota bacterium. GTDB lineage: Bacteria > Bacteroidota > Bacteroidia > UBA7662 > UBA7662 > UBA7662. The sequence goes on from DAIQOK010000012.1 coordinate 86,153, forward strand.
TTCAGAATTACCGCATCCGCAATCCTTGGTCCGCGAAAGCTGATGTGGTAGCTGCTGTGCCGGGCAATGGCAATACGCTTTACAATTCAAACACCGCTCGGTTGGCGGTTGAAGCCAAATACCGCTGGAATTATTTGCCGAAGCATAAATTATATTGGCAACACCGGGTTTTTGCTGGTTACAGTCTGGCAAGTAGCCCAAATAGTCTTCAATTAATGAGTCATGCAAACGTGGATGGTAGCCAGGATTATCTGGGAGATGCGGTGTTTTTCGACCGTTCAGCCTTGGCAGGTGGCGGTGTTTTTAGTCGCCAGATCATGCTGCGGGATGCAGGCATACGTGTTGCCAATGCGCAATGGCCCATTGTTTTGGGGACAGTTGATCCCGTGAAATGGCTGTTTGCCTGGAATACAGATATCAAAATCCCCAAATTACCGCTGGTATTTTTTGCAGATGCGAGTTTGTGTAATCTGAATGGAAATAGCTCCAGTTTTACTTTTACGGATTTAAATGGCAACCTCCTGGCCACCAGAATTGAAGCATTGACCTATGCAGCTGGCTTCTCCTTTCAATTGTTTAATGGTGCTTTCAGCTTGAATTTGCCGTTGGTGATGAGTGAGTCACTGACCAACAACCCACTCTCGGGACAAAAGCTCGGCGTGTTGGATCAAATAAGCTTCTCGATCGACTTGTTTAAGTTAAATCCTTACGATCTTGTGCGCGAATTGAAATTTTGATAAGGATGAAACTGAAAGAACTTAAAAATGAGATGGAGCAAGTGCTCCGGGATTTACATATAGCGCCTATCAACAACGGTGTGAGCACCGGCTGTGAAAGCTGGAAACCGGCAGGTGCACGACTGGAGTCCTATTCACCGGTCGATGGCGAGCTAATCGGGAGTGTCATACAGGCATCCAAAGAGGATTACGACAAGGTAGTTGCCCAGGCGCAAGCAGCATTCCTTGAATGGCGCAACTGGCCTGCACCACGGCGTGGCGAAATTGTTCGTCAGTTTGGGGATGCTTTGCGTGCTGCCAAAGAGCCATTGGGTAAGCTGGTTTCTTATGAAATGGGTAAAAGTTTGCAGGAAGGCCTGGGCGAAGTACAGGAGATGATCGATATCTGCGATTTTGCAGTGGGGCTCTCCCGCCAATTGTATGGCCTGAGCATGCACAGCGAACGTCCCGGTCATCGCATGTACGAACAATGGCATCCACTGGGTATCGTTGGTATAATTTCGGCCTTTAATTTCCCGGTAGCTGTTTGGAGCTGGAATACAGCTTTGGCTTGGGTTTGCGGCGACGTTTGTATCTGGAAACCTTCCGAAAAAACACCTTTGACAGCGGTGGCTTGTCAACAAATCATAGCTGAGGTTTTTAAAAAGAATGATGTCCCGGAAGGGGTGTCCGCTATAGTTATTGGCGATGCGAAAATTGGTGAATTATTGTCGAACGATACCCGCATCCCCTTAATTTCAGCCACTGGATCTACCCGCATGGGCAAGGCAGTTGGAACTGCGGTAGCCCAACGTCTTGGTCGATCTTTGCTGGAATTGGGCGGCAACAACGCCATCATCATCACCGAAAATGCCGACCTGGACCTGGCCATCGTTGGGGCAGTTTTTGGGGCAGTCGGTACAGCCGGTCAACGTTGCACCACTACCCGCCGTTTGATTATACACGAAAGCAAATATGCTGAAATGAAAACCCGCCTGGCCCAAGCTTATGGCCAGTTGGTAATTGGTAACCCGTTGGAACAAGGTGTGCATGTAGGGCCACTCATCGACAAGCTGGCGGTGCAGGCTTACGAAAACGCCATCAAGGAAGCCAAGGCCGAAGGTGCCAAAGTGCTGGTAGAAGGCGGCGTTTTTAGCGGCAGCGAATATATCTCAGGTTGTTATGTGAAACCCTGCATACTCGAAGCCACACCCAAAATGAAGATGGTGCAGCACGAAACATTTGCGCCTATCCTGTATATTATGTCGTATTCAACCCTCGATGAAGCCATTGCCATTCAAAATGGGGTACCTCAGGGATTGTCGTCGAGCATCTTTACAGTGAATATGCGTGAAGCCGAAGCCTTCCTGGCGGCAAGCGGTTCGGATTGCGGTATTGCCAATGTGAATATCGGCACCAGTGGCGCAGAGATAGGCGGTGCCTTTGGTGGAGAGAAGGAAACCGGGGGCGGTCGCGAATCAGGTTCAGACAGCTGGAAAGCTTATATGCGTCGGCAGACCAATACCATCAACTATACCGACAAATTGCCGCTGGCTCAGGGCATCAAATTCGATTTGTAAGCCCACGAGTTGCTTTGAAATAGCCATCCTTTCGTCCTTTGCTGGAGGAAAGTTGGCTATTTTTTTAAGCCTATTTTAAGTAATAGCGCAAATGTATTTTTGAAATTGCTAGTTATAATGCAAGTTCATTTTCAAAATTACTAGTAAAAATGCAAATAGGTTTGTATTTTTACTAGATGCTGACAAGCTTTGAAGCCATGAAAGCGCCAGTTATACCACGATTTTTGACACAATCCATTCGCAAAAGATTTGGTAAGGACAAAGTATTGCTCCTTTTTGGGACACGTAGGGTAGGTAAAACCTATCTCTTGCGGGAGCTGACCAAATTGCATACAGACGCACTCATTATGAAAGGTGAAGATTTTGATGTACAAAGTCTGCTCGCGAACCGGTCGGCGGCGAATTACAACCGCATCATTGGCGCTCATAAATTACTCATTATCGACGAAGCTCAGGCCATACCCGACATCGGCTTCATTTTAAAGCTAATGATTGACACCCAACCTGGGCTTGTCATTTTAGCCACGGGTTCATCGGCTTTTGATTTACATAACTGCACCGGCGAACCGCTCACTGGCCGAAGCTTTCATTATCTCATGTTTCCACCATCGGTAGCTGAACAGGCGAATTGGGAAAGTCAGCTCGAAACCATGAAGGCGCTACCGCACCGTTTGATTACCGGCGCATATCCGGAAGTGCTGTTACTTGCTGATGCAGATGAACAAAAGGAATATCTGAGAGAACTCATTCAGAGTTACCTCCTTATAGACATATGGGTATACGAAGGCATCAAAAATGCCCATAAAATTATGGCATTGCTGCGATTGGTTGCCTGGCAAATCGGGAGTGAAGTTTCTTATCAGGAATTGGGCAAACAACTGGGATTGTCGCGGGCAACCGTCGAAAGTTATCTCGATTTGCTGGCCAAGGTGAGTATACTTTTCAAACTGCCGGCCTACACTAGCAACCAGCGCAAGGAAGTAAGCAAAGGGGCTAAATGGTATTTTATGGATAACGGTATTCGAAATGCAGTTATCAATGAATTTAAGCCATTGGAATTGCGTAACGACAAAAGCCAGCTGTGGGAGAATTTTCTGATGGCGGAACGTAGGAAACAACATGAATTGCAGCAAAGTGGGGTGGCGATGTATTTCTGGCGGAATTATAACCAACAGGAGATTGATTTGGTGGAAGTGAGCGAAACCGGATTACAGGCCTTTGAGTTTAAATACAGCTCCGAAAAGGCAACTAAAATGCCAGCAGCATTCGCCAGCACTTACCCCAATGTGCCTTATCGGATGGTACATCAGCAGAATTATATGGATTGGTTGATAGATGAATATTCGACGGAATTTGAATAAATTAAGGTTTGAATACAAATAAATATTCGGGATGACTGGAGGTGCTGGTTCTATAGCGGGTATGATTACTAGTTTGCGTAACAATGCGCGGCCTCGCCGTAAAATTTTTAAGGCCTACAAGGAGTATGTTGCTACCCACCAGCAACTCGACCATAGCAAAACTTTTACCCATGCCCAAAGGGAAGCTATGCAGCGACAATTCAGGGAAGAAAGAAGGCAGCTCTTCAGAAGAGCTGTTTTCGCTATCCTTTTGGCAGCAATAATTACTACTGCTCTTTTATGGGCATTCGGCACCTGGTTGGTCGCCTGGTTGACGCGCTAGCGTAGGCAAAAATGGTTGGCAGCTAAAGATTTAATTAAAGCTGTTTATATTGTTGCATCATGCCTAAACAAGCCAAAACCACAAAAACATTTAACTACGCCAAGGCTTTTCGCTGGTTTACGGCCGAGTTTTTGGTGGTTTTATCCGGCGTATTGGTGGCGGTAGCCTTGGGAAATTATTTCAAACAGCGAGAAATTCAGGCCAACAACCAACAATATCTGGCCGATTTACTCCAAGAACTTCAGCACAATGAGGCCGAAGTGGAAACGAATCTTGAAGTCGAAAAAGCTGGTGCCCGGGCTGCGAATTTATTGATGATGAACATTGATTCGGCTCAAAATATGTCGATGGATTCCATCCGGCAGTGGTTAAGTTCAGCGATGAATTCAACTTTGAACTTCCGACCGGCGATGGGGATGGTGAAAACTCTAATTATGAGCGGAAGTGTAAACAGCCTGAAAAATCTTAAGTTGCGTTCAGCAATTATCAATTACGAACAGGAAGCCAACGAGCTAATCGATTTTTTTAGTCAGGGATTACAACTGGAATTTCAACAGGTAAATAAACTCATCGAGCAAGGAAATGTAAACCGCATTTTGGTGGATTATAAAGGACAAAAGCCCATTTTATTCCATGAAATGCGAAAAAATGAAAATTATACGAAGTTGTTTTTGATGTCGTATGTGCTGTATTCCAACCGCATTTTGGTGTATGAGGGTTTTCTCGAGCAGATTAAAATTTTAAAAACTCAATTGGAAGAGGTGCTTGAAGTTCAGCCGACTAAAGAGGAGGCGACAAAACATCAGGAAAAATAATACGTTCAGTTTTTATGTTTTTACGCTTTCTCTTCCTTTTTTCTTTGGGTCATTGGGCTGTTCAAGCCCAACACCTACCTATATGGACCAAAAACAAACTTGAAACAACGCTGAATAGTCAGAACGATACGGTATACGTCCTTAATTTCTGGGCTACCTGGTGCAAACCTTGCATCGAGGAATTGCCCGAATTTAAAAAAGCTCAGCAGCAATGGGAAGGGCGCGCAGTACGTTTTGTATTTGTAAGTCTCGATTTCCTCTCCAAAAGAGAACAGAGCTTGTTACCTTTTGTCACCAAAAATTTAAGCTGGGCTGAAGTGGTACAACTCGATGCGGGCAACCCCAACGACTGGATTCCCATAGTCGATGAAAATTGGTCGGGCGCTATACCGGCTACGCTGTTTTGGTCGGCTAAAGACCGGGTTTTCCGGGAAGAAGCACTAAATTATCCGCAAATAAATTCTATCATTCAAACGCTAACCCACTAATATGAAACATTTATTCAGCTTGCTATTTGTATTGAGCCTCAGCCTGCCGGTGTTGGGACAATACCAGGTCGGTGATAAAGCCACCGACTTCAAACTCAAAAACATCGACGGGAAGCTTTTGTCGCTCAAAAATTTCAAACAGGCAAAAGGCTTTATTGTGGTCTTTACCTGCAATCATTGCCCCTATTCCCAGGCTTACGAACAGCGCATAATTGCCCTGGACAAAAAATATGCGCCGCTGGGTTATCCGGTTATTGCCATTAACCCGAACGACCCAAAAATTCAACCTGAGGATTCTTTTGAAAAGATGAAGGAAAGAGCTGCAAAATACCAGTATACTTTCCCTTATCTCGTGGATGAAACCCAAAATATTAGTCGGACTTACGGTGCAAGCCGGACACCCCATGTTTTTGTACTCGATAAAGAGGGCACCGCCTTGGTCGTGAAATATATCGGTGCTATCGACGACAATACCGAAAAACCTGAAGCCGTTGAAACGCCCTATGTAGAGCGTGCTGTGGACGCGTTATTGGCCGATTCTGAAGTGAAAATCCCGACTACAAAAGCCATTGGTTGCACCATTAAGTGGCGCAAAAGCTGATTAGTCGGTTATCATTATTTTTCGCTGCCAGCTGTCGTGTCCGGCTGTTAGTCTCAGTACATAGGCTCCTGATGCTGCTTCAAAAGATTGTTCCCAAACACCGGAGACAGACTTTTGGAGTATTAAACGGCCTTGTAAGTCGAAAATGGCGACTTGAGCATTAGCCGGCAGTTCATACAGCTGTAATAAGCGATTCGCCTGTCGGAATTGGATTCGGTCGCGCAGACTGGAATTTACGCCAGTGGATATGCTCGGTTGTAACTGACGTAAGTGAAGCACATAACGATCTGTAAATACCCCCGTGGTATCACCCGCCAGTAAAAGAGAGCTCCCCTGGTGTAAGGGACGAAATTGTCCGGTATAACGATCTTCAACATAAATACGTACCCTGCTCCAATCGCCGGAAAGTGAATCAATAAAAAGCTCGAGTCGGCGGAGTTGGTTGTTGGTATAACCTAAAGGAATTTGTAAGCTATCATAAAAAGGTGGCAAGGCTTGTATGGCCAGTTGTAGGCTGTCCAACATGCTATACAAGCTCATAGGTGCATAATCACCCAGGCGCGGGGCATCATAAATTTCATCAAAAAATGGACTGGCTTCGCTGCGCAGCACCAGGGCAGTTTGACTGAATAAACTGTCATCGGAGCTAAGGCGTAGCCAGAGGCGCATAATTTGACCATCGGTACGGAACCATTGTCCACTATTAGCCGTGCGCATGGCATTGGTGAAACGGATTTGTCCGCCTGCATTGCCTGCTTTCACGAAAAATCCTTGGGCAACGCCCATCTGTCCATTAGGCACCTGGCTGCCTGCATTACTACCGCTGCCGGCCACGCCTGTGCCGCCAGCCCAACTGGCATAATCGCCTGAGCTGAAATTGCTGCCATTGGCAGGTGTTGTCTGGGACCAATAATAAAGTGTTCCACTCACCGCCTGACTACCGGCAGGACCGTTGGTACTCAAAAAAACATCGGCTGCAAGCGGCGAAGGATAGGGGTTGCCGATGAGGTAAAAATTTTCTCCGGCAACAGTGGTGAAAGGACTGTATTCTCCGTGATGTACTTTCCCGTTAAACGTTACTTGACCAGCGCCAGGCGCACTATAACCTCTGCCTGCCGTCATGGTACCGCTGGCTGTTGTCCAGCCGGTACCTGGGTTAAATTGATACAAATCCTGGGCGATTACGTTAGAGAATACCGTCGACATTTGAGCGTTTTCGACCGGACTGCTCCAAAAATTGATGCTTACATTGCTGCTGTGACCATTTCTTTTGACTTCATAGCTGCCATTGCCTGCCAAGGTGCTGTTATTACCCGGTCGGAGTGATCCTCCATCTTCTATCCGGATAGTACCATTGTTGGTTAATGTGCCACTTAAGGTCATTGAGCTGCCGGAAGCAATGATGAGTGTAGCTCCTGCCTTGACCTCAAGATTGGTCAAGCTTGTCGCCGCGACCAAGGTGGCTGAACCACTTTCAATTATAGCATCATCGCCGCTACCAGGAATGACGGATTCATTCCAAAAAGTAGGCTGGTTCCAATTGCCGGTGCCATTCCAGCCTGCTTGTGCGCCAAGAACTGTTACCGGCAGATTTATAGTGGTACTGCCCGGTACATCGGTGGTGAATTGCAGGCTGCCCTGCACATTGGCACCCGTGCCTGTGTGCTGGAGATGGAGGATGACTTTTTCACCGGCGGCTATGCTCAGGTTGGTGCTGCCACTGTAACTCATGCCTGTACCCGTAAAACTGATATTACTTAGTTGGATGGTCTGGTTGCCGGCATTGACCAAAACCGCCTTATAACTGGCTTGTTGATTTTTGATCACCTTGCCAAAATTGATACTGTCGGGCCGATATAAACTCCTGCTTTCAGGATTGGCTGCTGTGCCGCTCAGTGTGGTCATGCGATCCATAAACTGCGGATAGTCTACAAAAGGGTTGCGGTTCTGTTGATAAGTCTGAATATCATCGTTCCGCTTTTTATCGACAGAAGTTGGGGAGTAGAGGTTATGCCAGCCTAAGAGCACCGTTTCCTGCGGACTGTAGAAACCCATATTTACTGCACCCTGGTTAAAATAGCGCAGGGCGAAATACATCATGGCCCGTGCGGTGGCACCTTTGTGTTCGTTGCGGGGCTCAAAATGGGTGGAATTGGCTTTTGATCCCCCGGTGTAATTTAGCGTGGGGCTGGCAACATTGTCGAAAGGTTTATTACCCCTGCCCGAATTGGTCGGCCCGTCGGTGATAAACAGATGGTGCATATCGCTTTCCATGGGGTCGTTATCAGCGCCCTGGCTTTGTGGCCAGGTATGCTCTGTATTCATGGAATAAGGGGCATTATTAAGAGTTCCAGTATTAAAATGCGCTGAAGGATACACGATAATCCGGCCGGTATACACACATTCGTTTTTCAAACTGTCGGTTTGTGTCGGTCCTCTGCCATTCTGATACCAGTTATCGGCTATGCCGAACATACGTAGTCGGGCATTGTTGGTGCCGGAATAGGTTAATGTAGTGTAAGGTGAAGCGATTCGTGTATGCAAAGCTTGTCGTAAAGCATCACCAGTAAGATTTTGGGTGGTACTGTAATAGGAATTACTATAACTGCCTTGTCCTTTTACATTGATGGCTACCGCGCCTTTGCCGTTATTTGATCGAATAACCAGCTCGCTATTGTTGTAGATATTGTGATGAGGTTTAAAGTAGATTTTCAGTTGGTAACTGCTGTTTGCTGCAACGGTAAAACTTGAATCCGGGGTCCAGAAAGCCTTGTTTTTGTAAATATTGAAATTATGTACCTGACATTCCTGAGCCGTATTGCCATCATTAAAAACGGTGATGGTAGCACTGTCTAAGCCTGTTTCGGAAGTTGTATTGAAGATAAGCGAGTCGACGCTCAATCGAAGCGCTGCCCCATTGCTTACACCACCACCACTCACAGCGGTTACTGTGCCACTCAAGCCGAGTTGTACCGAAGAAGCGCCACCACCGCTGATTTGCAGATTCTGGCCATTGTAGTTGGCGGTGATCAAGCCAACTTTCAAACGTACATAAACGGTGGTTGCATTTAAGGTAGCTGCTGAATAGCTGATGTTTCGGCTGGTACCGAAACTGCTGTTATCAGTAGAAACTTCGTAATCGGTGCCAGAAGCACTTACGCTCAACTGTCCGGGGGCACCTGTAAGATGGCTGCCACTTACGGTAAACGATTGACTGGCAGAAGGACCACTTCCAATTGTATAACTGAAACCACTCAGACTGTTCACCGAGGTTTGCAGACTCGCTGGCTGAACCACTGCGCTTACTGTTCCATACACCCGAAAATCATTAAAGCGCAGATTTCCAGTGCCGCTGGCGTTGTGTCCCCAAATTCTGATGGTAATGGTGTTCGTTGTGGTTGCCGGCAAATTGCTGGTCATACTGAAAAAGTTGAGTGAGTTGACTAGTTCACTACTCACTGTCCCTCCACTCAAAATGGTGGTTCCTGCCGATGCAAAGGCATCGGTACTCCATTGTACGCTTACCTGAGTCGGGCCTGCGCTCGTCCTGCCGAATCGCATGGAAATCTCACTCAAATTCACCTGATAGCCACTGGCAGCAGTGATGGTAAATTGCAGATACTTCCCGCTGGTAGTAAATGCTGAGGTATTCCAGGATCCCGAATTCGCTATGTTCGCCCCGCCACCATCCGTACCAGCTTGATAGGAAATGCTTCCGCTGCTGATACTTACATTAGAGATGGCTAAATCCGTAGCTACCGAATCGGCAGCAAGCGTATTTTCAAAGCGATGAACACCTAACTGACCTTGGCCTTGAACCTGTCCGACTAAAAATAACAGACTGCAAATAACCAGTCCTGACAACTGCCTCATATTGAACTCAAAATAGAGCCCAAATTTCTGCTTTAGTCCTGAGAATCAAAAATTTTGCTTTCCACAACAGACAAATCAGTCCATTCGCGTTGCAATTGAGTTATTGCGATCTCAGCCGCAAGTAAATCGGCCCATTTTTCTAAATAAAGCACCACATCCTCCTTTTTGTTTCGCATAGGTTGACGTCGTTCGGCGGGCATCAGCCTTAAAACTTTGTCGTCGGCCAGGTACTCCAGGTTTTCGATATCGCGTGTACTTAAGCCCAAAGCAAGTAGCTCGCCAATAATCCAATGCATGGGTAAGCCACTATCGGGACAATACGCCCGGATTTGGGTGCTCCAGTCGCCATGTCCCGTGAGCGCTATTTCGTGTATCTCTGCTTTCGATAACCGGGTGATTTCCTGAACGAGCTGGCCACAATTACAGGCACCCATATGCCCCCACTGGTAATTCGGGCTATGCTGCAATCGGTTGGCAGTGGCGCGGAGTATGCTTATCAGTTCGGGTGATGCTACAGCCATGTATTTTTTTTGGAAATACAACAGCTCAGTCTGGTCTTGGTTTGCAGTTAAAAGATATTGTTCTTATTGTAGAATGAATTGTTTTGACCGAAATTAGCCGTCCATGCTCCGCTTATTTTTAGCTTTACTGCTTCTTTTTAGCTGTTTAACTGTGTTTTCGCAGGCTCAGGGAGTTCGTGGCACCATTAAATCGAACAATGGAGAGCCTTTGCCCTATGCGGCTTTGTTGATTACACCAGGCAATTATTCCGGCATTACCAATGAGCAGGGTCGCTTTGAGATAAAACTTCCGGCGGGCAATTATCAAATTCAGGTGCATTTTATGGGGTATCAGGGGGTGAAAAAGTCGTTTACGGTATCGACATCCTTCACCCAGCTCGACATCCAATTAGATCGACAGGTATTTGAACTGGCCGAAGTAAAAG
>DAIQOK010000013.1:0-90386 GCA_036787895.1 Bacteroidota bacterium
TATAAAAATCTAAACAGTCCAAAAAGCTGTTTACACACTTTGCGGGATAGTGTCGAAGCCGAGCTTATAAAAGTTAGTAGTAGTACACCTGTTAAACAACTGAACTCAAGTCCCCCTAAACACGCTCAGCCTGTAACCTGGTCAAACATGAATCCTAAAGAAAATTCAATTACACTAAATGTTGCTTAAGCCTGAAAAAATTCATTTAGTCAACTACAATCTTATTTCTGGTCAAATAAGTCACGTAGGTGAGGACTTTGAAAAACCAGATGGCTTTAGTCTGGGTATTAAGTTCAATTCTGGGATTTATGAAGAGAATAACTGGATAGTTACAGAAATTCAGGTTGATCTTCAAGCAAAAAAAAAGAAAAAAAATATTGCTAAGGCACGATATGAATTACGATTTCAATTTGAAATTGAAAATCTCCGCGAACTCATTGAAAAGTCTGATGATGGCGCCATTAAAGTCAGTAAAGCACTTGGTAACGCCATAGCTTCAATCACATATTCTACTACCAGAGGCGTGTTATTAGTACGATATCAAGGCACCACCTTTTCTGAGTATTTACTTCCTGTTATAGACCCTAATCGACTATTGGAGGGTGAACTAATCTTAAAATCTTAACGCAAAATATGCACTTCTCCCTTTTGGTATTTGGGCAAAGCGCTCAGGTAGTCGGTATAGGTAATTACGTAAGGATAAACGCCCAAATCAAGTAGCTGCCCCTTATATCGACCATCCCATAAAAATTCCTTGTCGGCTGCTTGATAAACCCTTTCACCCCAGCGATTGTATAATTCAATGCGAAAGTGACGGATACCGATGGTTTCTACTTTGAAAAATTCGTTTAATCCGTCGCCATTCGGTGTGAAAGCCGAGGGTACATAAATTTTTGGTTCCACTTGCACGCAAATGGTCTGACTGTGACGCGACCGGCAGCCATCGGCATTCAAAATGACCAATTCCACCACAAATCGCCCGGTATCTCCAAAAGTATGCGTGGGGTATTGCCCGAAAACGTAAGTTTCAGTCGTGCCATCACCAAAATCCCAGTTACCTGTAGTTCCGCCAACACTCAAATCGATAAAAGTGATAGTCGCATTCGATAAATCGTAACAACGTTGGTTTGGGTTGGTAGTGAAATTGGCAGAAATGATGGGAAATGACCGCATCACAATTGTATCGAGCAAATAACAGCCCGTTATGGTATCAGTAATCCGCACAGCATAGGTTCCTTGCCTGGCAAAAAGAGTATCTCCGAAACTATTGGGCAGTGTATACCACTGGGTACGATAAGCCGAGCCCGGTGCATATTGGATGCGGTATATGCCTAGTGAATCGTAACAATTCTGCAATTCCTGCGTAAGCGTATACACAATTTGCGGATGAACATATACAAAAACAGAGTCAGTTTGAGGTGTTGAACAACCATCGCTCACCACCACCCGCTGCCAACCCGATATGGTAGGGACAAAATAAACAGTGTCTGAAACCCCCAATGCCCCCCAATCGCTCAGGGCGGAAGGTAAGCCACCCGTTTTGATCACCCGTAGTTGGACAGTATCTCCATAACATACCGTATCTGCAGAGCTGAAAGCCTGTATCCGGAGGCTGTCACGCACTAGCACCCGAAGTGTATCAAAACGCTCACACAAACCAATACCGGCACGGTAAATGAGTTGATGCAGGCCAACCCCCGCCAATACCGGATTAAAGCGATTGGCTACACAACCCGGTCCGCTCAATAAACCTCCGGCTGGTGTCAAATTGAGTTGAAAGAGACTATCGATATGGCAATACACCGTATCACTATTGTTAAAAGATGGTACCGGCAGCGGATTTACCACCACCTGCATCGAATCAACGCAACCGGTAGCGGTGGTATAGTACAAACGGTGATTGCCCAGGCCGGCACTATCCGTATTAAACACGCCGCCTGTAGCCGATAATATGCCTGGGCCCGACCAACTACCACCGGCCGGTGAGCCACTAAAAACGAGCGTTCCCTGACTAATACATACAATGGTATCGACAGGCGCGACGGGTAAAGGGGAGACATATACTACCATACTATCGGTGCATCCGGCGGCGGTATAGAAAAGTTTGTGGTATCCAATTCCTGCTATAGCTGGTTGGAACAGTCCGTTACCGGCAGGGTTCACTCCCGGACCCGACCAAACCCCACCATTGGGCACCCGTCCGGTATTAACCTGGGCCAATGACAAATTACCTCCACTTATGCATCTACGTAAGGTATCGGGATTGATGTTGGTACGCGTCAAAAAAACAGTGATAGAATCCTGACAGTCGGCATTGCGGTAAAACAAGCGGACCGATGAATTACCCGTACCGTTTACTCCCGGATTAAAGGTACCGGCAATTGAATCGGTGATGCCTGGGCCGAACCACCAGCCACCCACAGGACTACCCGCAGGCAGGTTAAAGGGTGCCGACAAAGGGCATACCGTAATATTGTTCCCGGCTTCCATTTCGCGAATGTGCATCCGCAAAGTATCTGCGCAACCATTAATGGTATAAATCAGCAGATGATCACCCGGAGTAGTAAGATAAGGGGCAAAAGTACCTGCATTGTTGTCGATGATGCCTGGCCCCGACCACAGACCTCCGGGTGGAGCTGCCTGCAAATTTTGAATGCCACCCGACTGACAAGTGGTGTCTACTTTGGTCATGGCAATGGTGTCGATGTAGATAAGGCGCGGCAAACTACAATTCGCAAAATTGTAATAAAGCGTATCAATACCGGCTATTGGAGGCGGGGTATATAAACCTCCCGGGGTTACATTAGGTCCCGACCAGCTTCCGCCCGCAGGCGTATTACCTGTAAGTTGAATCGGATTAGCACCCGGACAACTCGCCAAGGTGGAACCTGCTGTTACACCAGCCACAGTGACGACCAGAGTATCAGGACAGCCATTGTAGGAGTAAAATACAAGATGCACACCCGGACCAGCCAGGCTGGGATCAAATGTTCCTGCAGCCGCGGCTGTTATACCAGGGCCGAAAAAAACACCACCCGGCGGACTGGCCAATGGCGCCAGATCGAAGGCAGCCGACTGATCACACACCAGCGTATCGTTGCCTGCGAAAGGTGGATTGGTCACCAAAATGGTGATTGAAACGGTATCAGGAGGCGTTGGAGAACCATCATCGACAATTACTGTAAAAACTGTAGTTGTATCGAGGCAAATCAGATGTGGTCCGGGACCAGCCAAACCGGGCGTACCGGCTAGCCAGGTATAGCTGTAATTGCAGTCGCCACCTTCACCGGCAGCCGTAAGCAGAAAACACTCATCCACACATAAACTATCATCGTTGGCAATCAATAATGCCGTAATTGGACAATCAGTGATTGTAAATGTACCATTAAGCAAGAAGGTATACAGACTATCACATACATCGAGTATGTTGAAATTCCAGCTCAAATTGTAAGTGCCACAACTTGTGAATGGCGCGTCTACGGTCAATTGAATGGTTGACGTACTATCTCCCATACAATTCAAAGCCTGAGCAGCAGTGATCAGTTGCCCTTGTCCACCTGCCAACACAAAGGCGACAGCATATACCGAATCACAATGTACCAGAGTATCAAGCTGAATTTGGATGGTATTGGTATTGCAACTGGCGGTAATTACGCTCAAGTCGGGTGGAATAGGTGGTGGCACTATGGTCGTCCAATAGGCTTCCCAGCCGGTACAGGTAATGCTCAAATCGGAAACAAAACGAATGGTCAGCGCACCGCTGGTGGCAACAATGGCCGGTGGCATATTTGTACCCGTGAAGGCACCGAGCAAAGGACTGTTAATCGTAGGCCCATTATAAAAAAACAAGGTATCGCTACCCAGTTCCAGACAAAAACTCGAAAACGTAAAAATAATCTGGGTAGCCTGTGGATTGATAATGCGAAAAACGAAGTTTTCATTGTTCCCATAATTTCCGGGTGCGATGGGGTTGTTGCCTGTATCCTCAAAAAAAGCCCGGCAATCGCTCACGGTTTGATTCGACATGGTGTAGGTAGGTTGTGCCACAGCCACCCGGCTGCACAACAGCACGATCCAAACAAAAAACAGCTTCCGCATCAATTCCGGCGTATGGTAATGGTGGGCGTGATTACGGTATTGCTCCAATTTCCTTTACGGTCACGTATACGAATGCTGTAGCTGGTTTGTTCTGTAGCCCCGTTGCCAAATAAAAAGGTGCCGTTCAATCTAAACTCCAGTTCACCTTCAATAGCTACTTCACTTCCTAACGGTGCTAGGGGTGGGACGAAATAATAATCGGGGAACAACAAACGGGCATCCCGAACTTCCAAGGTAAGCGAGTCTGGATGGGGATGACCCAAATCACCATCGCCATCTTCATAGCGCAGCACCAAGGCAACTCCCTCCTCAAACTGTACAATATTTACCGGATTGGTTGAAACAATAGCAATAAGCGGTATGACAGGTTTTTTGACAATACTCGCCTTTTTGCAAGCTGCTAAAGACAAAACCAGTAGTAAAAACAATAATTTCCGCATCAGGGACGGGCTAGTTTAGGTTGACCGGGGCCGGAAACCGGCGGATTACCAAATACATCCTTCGCCCCCTGATTTATCCAGGTTTGGATTCGTGCGATATACGCTTGTTTATTGGCAGGCCAGAGTGAATTCGGATCAGTAGCCAAGGGCATTATCCCCGACAAACCATCAATATCTACAGTAAGCCTGTTAATCAAAACCGAAGCGGCCGCATTACCGGGCACCACCCGATAAGTATAAGTACCGGCAGGGTTGTTCTTAATAATGGGTTGATAAACAAGGGTATTATAACTGCTTTCGATGGTCCGGAAGTCCGGTTCAAAGGTGCCATCGTGACAACCGCTATTGGAGCAGGTGGGTTTAAAGATGTCGCGATGCAGACCGGCAAAATCGTATGGGCCGAAATTGACCGTATCGCCGGTGACCGGTGGTGGTTTAAGAGCCGGGTCGGCAAAAGGATTAGCCGGACTGTTGTTTTTCCGACATCCAAAGGATGCGACCAGTTCCAAGAGGAGCAGCAAAAAACCGTACTTCTTCATAAGCGGTCGAATAAAGATTGTGTACCCGGAGCCAGCAAACCGCTCATTTGCACATTACTTTTGATGCCGAGAATTTCGGCTATGGTCAGCACGTGGTCCATTGAGCTGCCAATGGGATTGGCTTCTGAGCCTCGCACCAAATTAGAAGGCACGCCTTTTCCGGCCATCAGGGAAAAAGTACGTAACGAATTGGCGTCGCTGTGATCGTAGGCCGCCCAATCGTTTTCGTCGAGTATGGGATTGGGATTGAGGTTACGACCGTGTTCGGGGGAGACTAAAATCACAGTTTCCCCAGCCATATCAGGCACCTGGGTTTGGATGAAGTTCCAGAGGTAGCCCACGGCATGATCGGCACGGTGCAGACTACGCAAATAGCCCGTGAAATTGCTGTGACAACCATCAACCTGCGATAAATTCACCACGGTGAGCGTGGGTCGGAAACGGCGGATAACTTCGCAGGCAAAACCTACATTCCGTAAATCGCCATTGTCGTTGATGGGTGGAAAAGCAAGCTGGTTGGTCTGTACTTTCGCAAAAGTATCTCGAATAAAATCCTTGATTTCCTGCTTTTCCTGGTCGGTATTACCAATATTGGGCAGTACCACCCCGCCACTGCTGTTATAGCTGTTATTCAGGAAATATTTCATCTGCAGCATCGGTGCCATCTCCTCTTCGGGATGATACACCTTGGCATTAGAGAGGTGGGTAATGCCGGTTGAACCGAAAGTGAGGTTAGGTGCCAGGAAGTTGGCGCCATAGGAAACACCGTAATCGGAATGTTCGCTGTAATTCAGCAAGGGCAGGCTGTTCCCAATCGTATTGCCTACAAACCACACTTTGCTGGCTGGTGTTCCGGCATGTCGGCGGAGGTATTCGAATATGGTGGGATAGATGGGCTTTTGCCGCAATCCCTGGGTGGTGCCGGTATTACCGGTGAGTAGCGTATTATAACCGCTGTAGTGGCCCGCTGTGGTAGCACGCAATTCGGGGAACAGCAAACCCTGACTTTGTAAAGTCTGGCTTAAAATAGCAGGAATGGGCACGCTGCCTCGCGGACCTACGCCTGGATCAGTACCATAGGCAACCTTGAGCTGGGGTGCTGCACCATTCAGCATATTGGTCATGATGTTGCCTTCTGAGGCAAACTGCTGACTGTCGGCGAGGTAGCGCTGCAAGACTGATTCCTGTTGACGAACCCCGCCCGCAAACATGACAAATACCACATGTGGTGCCAACTGACTTCCCGTTGCTGCAAACAAACGACCGGTGGGCAGGATATAAGGCAATACCACTGCTCCGGCAGTTGCCGTGCCCAATTTTTTGATAAAACTGCGTCGGTTCATGGCCATATTAATAGAATTGGTATTCGTCGCAAAGCGCAAAGGAGATATAGACGATTTCGGGGGTTACGAAGGTATTGGTCTGAATAAAATTACGAAACCAACTCCGCTCCGATTCTGTAGGCTCGCGTACCAAAAATCGTTTGTAGGTCTCATTGATAAAGCCATCCACATCAGCCCGCATTTGCTGCATGGTTGGTATGCGTACATCGTTGCGGTTCATCAGGTTACTTACCACAATTTCATGGGCCAGCTGTTTATCGCCTATCGACTCAATCAGATTATTGATTTCTACCAGCTGATTGGCCGATAAAGCTTTTTGGAAAAGATTAGCATAAAGTATACTGATGTATTGCGAATTGGTTTTGAGTTTGTTTTTACCGGTATTCAGGCCGCTTACACCAATGGGATCCACCTCATAAATAAGGTATTCATCGCGGCGGCAACCGCTGCTAGCCACCCAGAGCAGCAACAAGGCAAATAGCAGTTGTTTAACGGAAGTTCGCATATTCATCGGTCACTAAAATTTTACGTTGTACATCCTGCACATTCCGAGTGCTGACAAAAGGCTGTAATAAACTATAAACTTCGGCTGTGTTGGGTTCACGCGCCATTAAGGTTTGGTAACACCAGATAATGATGCCTTGGTACAATTCGCGCTGGCGTATGAGGATGTCGATATACTCGGTTTTGTTGGTACCGGTGAGTCCGAACAAACTCGCCGGCGCATTCGCATCTACCATGGTGTAAGCCCTATCGAATTCCGAAGCCGTTGGATAGCGGTAAAATAAATTGTCGAATGTAGCATTGATGAAATTAAACGAATTCATATTAATGAAATCGTAAATGGCATTGTTTACCATTCGCTGGCAGACTGAATCGATGGTGATTTCGCCATACCTCAGCTGCAATTGGCAGTCGAGTATTCGTTGAAATTTATCCATTTCTACCCGCTTTCGAGCCATTGCGGCGGTATCGCCATTCAAGGAATCAATAATATAATTGCCGTAAATAATACCAATTTCACCATTGATGTAAGCATCGGAAGCACCTTCTATGAGCCGGATTTTCATCAGCTCATAAAACCGCTGAAAATAGAAGTATTGGTAACTCGAATCACCGGCTGCGGGCTCGGGATTAAACATTAATCGACGCACTAACGAATCGCGGGCTGTTATCGACAGGCTATTGGCCCGGAGAAACTGAACCGCTTCCACCATTTCACTGTCTACCGGCTCACGACCAATTAAATCAATGAAAAGTCGGTTGACATAATTTTCCACCAGAACCGTAGGAATGCCATCGTAATAGGGCACCTGATTGTCGGGCACCAAACGCTGACTGCTTTTGCGGCAGCTTAAGGAAAGTAACAGAAGTAATGCAAAAGCAAAGTACCGCAACATGCAGGAGAATATAGGCTCCTAAAATTGCAAAAAATCCCTACCATTGTCAACATTCTATCCGTGTTTTAACGCACGATTAATCGTTGATTCTCAGTCCTGTAAATCCTCCCAAAATGACAAGTTATTACACGACAGAGAGTCTTCTTCAAGCGTCAATTTTGACTTTGGGCTGGCTGATTTAGACGTAAGACGGTAGACTTGAGACTCAAGCGGGCATTTGTCTAAAATGGGGAAAATTTAGCCTGATTGGAAATGACAGCTAAGTCGATAGTCCATGGTCAATGGGATTTTTGGTAAAACGGGATTTTTGGAGTTTTTGGAGTTTTGAGACAAGCTCACTGCGCCCAAATAGACTATTGACTATGGACCATGGACAGCACACGCAGTGAGCGAACAGACTATCGACAAGCTCGCGCAGCGAGCGTAAAAACTGTCTTCCGTCTTACGTCTCCAGTCTTCGTCCCAAGAGGAATCCATCTCTATATTAAATACGCTATACTAAATACTAGCGCAAAAAAATAGCCCGCAAATTGCGGGCTATTTTTTAAGCTTCGGTGAGTATGATAATCTGGTCCTTCAAGACCTCTACCACCCCGCCTTTCGTTTCAAAGTATTCGGTTTTGTTGCCGGCAGTAATCACACGCACTTGGCCTTTCGGCACCAGGGCACTGATCAAGGGGGCGTGGTTTTTCAGGATTTCAAATTGTCCTTTGGCACCAGGCACCTTTACCGAGATCACCTCTCCGGAAAAAATCTTACGATCGGGTGTTAATATTTCGAGTTGCATGGCGTAGAATTAGTTCTGACCAGCCAGCATTTTTTTACCGGCTTCGATAACATCTTCGATATTACCTTTCAGGTTAAACGCTGCCTCAGGATACTCATCTACTTCGCCGTCCATGATCATATTAAAGCCACGGATGGTGTCTTCGATAGGAACAAGTACACCTTTTAAGCCGGTAAACTGC
Source organism: Bacteroidota bacterium (assembly GCA_036787895.1). Lineage (GTDB taxonomy): Bacteria > Bacteroidota > Bacteroidia > UBA7662 > UBA7662 > UBA7662. The sequence continues at coordinate 8,789 of DAIQOK010000013.1, forward strand.
TCGGCTACGTGGAATGGCTGTGACAAGAAACGCTGTACACGACGGGCGCGGTGAACAATGAGTTTATCTTCTTCGCTCAACTCATCCATACCGAGGATGGCGATGATGTCCTGCAATTCTTTGTAACGCTGGAGGATGTTTTTCACGCGCATCGCACAATCGTAATGGGCATCACCCAAAATTTCGCGGCTCAGAATGCGTGAAGTAGAATCCAAGGGATCCACAGCCGGATAAATACCGAGCTCGGAAATTTTACGGTTCAAAACGGTTGTGGCATCGAGGTGACTGAAGGTAGTCGCCGGCGCCGGGTCGGTCAAGTCATCCGCAGGCACGTAAACGGCCTGTACAGAGGTGATTGATCCGCGTTTGGTAGAAGTAATACGCTCCTGCATCAGACCCATCTCGGTGGCGAGTGTAGGCTGATAACCCACAGCCGATGGCATACGTCCCAACAGGGCCGATACCTCAGAACCAGCCTGGGTAAAGCGGAAGATATTATCGATAAAGAAAAGGATATCACGTCCTGTGGTATCGCCTTCTTCACCATCGCGCAAGTGCTCGGCCATGGTCAAACCAGAAAGGGCAACACGGGCACGGGCACCGGGTGGCTCATTCATCTGCCCGAACACAAGTGCAATCCGACTTTCCTGAAGGGCATCGTAGTCCACTTTGTCCATCGACCACTTGCCTTCTTCCATTTCATGTTTAAACGCATCGCCGTAACGAACCACATTCGACTCGATCATCTCACGAAGAAGGTCATTACCCTCACGGGTACGCTCACCTACACCGGCGAAAACCGACATACCGTCGTATCCTTTGGCGATATTATTGATCAATTCCATGATCAATACGGTTTTACCCACACCTGCACCACCAAACAAACCGATTTTACCACCTTTTACATAAGGCTCGATCAAGTCGATTACTTTGATACCAGTGTACAGGATTTCGGTCGATGTACTGAGATCTTCAAAACGTGGGGCTTCCCGGTGGATCGACATACCACGATCACCAACCATAGGCTTCAGACCATCAATAGGCTCACCAACTACGTTGAAGAGGCGACCTTTGATCTGGTTACCCATCGGCATTTCGATGGTTTTGCCGGTGTCAGTAACATCCATTCCGCGAACAAGACCTTCGGTAGCATCCATCGCAATGGTGCGTACGCTGTCTTCGCCGAGGTGCTGCTGACATTCGAGTACGATTTTCTGACCGTCTTGACGAGTCACGTACAAAGCATTGTAAATCTTGGGGAGTTCTCCACCGCCTTCGAAGGATACGTCGATTACTGGACCGATGATCTGGGCGATTTTACCAATATTGGGCATAGAAGCTAGATTTATTGACGTCTTTCAACGAGACCGCAAAGCTATCATAATCTAAGTAAAATTCAAACCCCAAAATGCGAAGAAGTTGCAGCCAAATTTATTTCTGCTTTTTCTGGGGATATAGGCTCTTTTTTAGTTGAGATGTTGGGGGTTTGGGGTTAAACGTTTGTTTTGCTTAAAACACCGTTTAACCGTCTGCCGAACTAAAGCCCGTTTAATCGTCCTCCGAACAAAGGCCTTTAAAACCGTCCGCCAAACGATTGTTCATTTAACCGACAGCCGTACAAGCGCCCCAACTTTAGAACTTTATAAGCTTTGCAGCACTGCTGCTCGCGTCGGTTTCCAGTATGATAAAGTAAGTACCTGCCGGCCAATCGCTGGCATTCGCCTCAAACCAGAATTTGCCTGGCTCGGTGGCACCTGCTGCTAGTTTGCCGTAACGTTTACCTTGTTGGTCTATAACGTATAGGTGATATAAAGTTGCAGTCGCAAAATCTACATTTACTTTAAATTGGTCTACCACCGGATTGGGTGCTATACTTAGCGCATGTTGCGGACGTGAAAGGGGGGCATCGGTAGCGGTTGGCACAGGCAAAGAGGCCGGATTAAGCTTATACAACTGTTTGCCACAAACCCACAATTCACCGTTGTCTTTTTGCCAAAAACGGTTGAAGCCGGTCGAATTGCTTTGTACCAAGGTCCAGCTATCGCCGCCATCGTAACTGCGGATGAAGCCAAAGCCAAAATGCCCCCCGGCCCAGCCTACTCCTTCGGGCGTGAAACCCATGCCTTGAATAAACCAAACTGAATCTCCGCCTATCGGAATTACTTTTTTCTCCCAGTTTTGGCCGCCATCGGTGGTTTTGAAGAAAAAATGGAAGGGGACATTCCTGGCCTGTACGGTCATATAACCGGTCTGCTTATCCGGCGTAAAAAACAGTTTCCAGCCCAAGTCTGCAGCCCTGCCCGATTTGGCTTTTACTGTCCAGCTAAGCCCACCATCGGCGGTATACAACAAAACGGCGCCGCTATCGGCCGGATTGGCCCTGCCGGTTAGAAAGCCATGATCTTCATCAAAAAAGTAGGCATCGATTAAACTTAAGGCTTGCGGTATATCACCCAGATAACTCCAGCTCAAGCCGCGGTCGCGGGTGCGGTAGGCTTTGGCACCTACGGCATAGTCGCCCACGGCGTACAGCACACTATCATTGACCTGAAACATCCCACAAATAGCGGTTGGGCGAGGATTCAGCAACTGCTGTATGGTGTCCCAACTGGAGCCGGCATTGGTGGTGCGGTAAAATTTACCACCTAGCGTCCCCATTACCCCAATGCTGTCGTTGAAAAAACGTATGCTGCGTAAATAGCCAATCTGGGAGTCGTTCCAGCCACGGGTAACCGACCAATTATTGCCTCCATCGGTCGTGCGATATACTTTACGTAGAGAATTGGTATTCGACACAGCCCAGCCTTGCTGGTTGGTCCTGAAATACACATCATCAAAACGACGAGGATCAATTTCACTTATTTTTTCAGGCCATTCCGATTGGGCAAAAACTGAAAGAGGTGCAAGTAAGACCAGCAAGCAGCAAAGTAGGGATGTAAGCATAAACGAATATCAGTAAATCTGTGTGGCTATTTGTCAGCTTAGTGTCGAAGCATGTAGAATTCAGGCCTATTTTTTTAAAAAGCCTTTCATCCCAAAAAATAGCCATTAAAAAACCCCGCAATCGCGGGGTTGGTGGCCTCGACAGGAATCGAACCTGTAACTCAAGTTCCGGAGACTTACGTACTATCCATTGTACCACGAGGCCGTGGAAGTGCAAAGGTAAGGCTTAAATTGCGGATTTGATATGCCCCAACTAATTCTATTCGGCTAAATCAAATGGCCGGCAACTCCAAACATAAAAATGGCAGCTCAGCTTAATTCTAATAGTGAACGCCAGCAAAGATGATTGCCGAATTAATACGACATTTATTTCTCCAAATCCAACTATATGCGACCACCCTTCCAAACCCAGCCCTTACAGGGAAACCGCCTGCTGAGCGACGACCCTCAACTACTCAACCGATCCGAAATACATGATTTTCTGGCCAATAAATCCTATTGGTGCAAAAATGTGCCCTTTGAAACCATCGACGAAGCAATTAATAACAGCTATAGTTTCGGCATAACCGAAAACGGGCACCAACTGGCCTTTGCGCGATTGGTAACCGACTATGCCTCCTTCGCCTACCTGTGTGATGTATATGTTGATGAAGCAGTTAGAGGTCAGGGCTTATCAAAAGTGCTTATGGCCTTCTGGTTGGAACAGGCTTGGGTAAAAAAACTTCGGCGTTTATTGCTGGCTACCCAGGATGCCCATGGTTTATATACATCATTTGGTTTTGAACCCCTGCCCTTTCCTGACCGTTTTCTCACCATTGCCCGACCGACTATTTACGGCGATACCAAAAACACTTGTATCTGATGACTACTCCCTTCCTTCCAAGCTGCATTCAGCTTTTCCACTACTATAAAGGCCTGGCCGATAAAGCTATGGCGAAACTCTCGCACGAGCAATTTTACGCCAAACCCGGCCCCGACGACAACAGTATAGCCATCATACTACAGCACATGGCCGGCAATATGGTCTCCCGCTGGACAGACTTCCTCACTACTGATGGCGAAAAACCTGACCGCCAACGTGATGCAGAATTTACAGAGCAGCAACTCGACAAAGACCAGCTCCTGGCCTTTTGGGAAAGCGGCTGGGCTTGTCTTTTTAACGCGTTGGAAGCCTTAGAAGAAAGTCAGCTCAAACAAATCGTCTATATCCGTAACGAAGCACATACAGTGGAAGGAGCTATACTGAGACAATTGGGGCATTTACCTTACCACGTGGGTCAAATTGTTTATCTCGCCAAATGGCAACTGACCAGCAGTTGGGAATCCTTAACTATCCCCAAAGGCGCAAGTGAGCACTACAATGCAGAGAAGTTTAGGCAGAAACGAAGTTGAGCGCGTTGGAATTTTAGAATAAATGAGTTTTGTCGCAAGGTCAGTCATTCGTTTCGTCACTCTAAATTCAACCTCCCTGTCGGAGCTAAAATCACTAATTCCCGATAAAATTTTCTCTCTATAATTGACTCTTCAATTTCATTAATATCGACCATGAAAGCATTTTACACCATCGGGCTACTCATTCTGTCAAACATATTCATGACTTTTGCCTGGTATGGTCATTTGAAATTTGGGGAAATGAAGGGATTTCAGAGTTTAGGTCTTTTTGCCATCGTGCTGATTAGCTGGGGTGTGGCCTTATTTGAATACTTTTTTCAGGTGCCGGCCAACCGGATTGGGTTCAAAGAAAATGGCGGGCCGTTTTCTTTGGTTGAGCTGAAAGTGTTGCAAGAAGTAATTACGCTAATCGTATTCACCATTTTTACTACTGTTCTTTTCAAAAACGAGACTTTAAAGGTGAATCACTTCATTGGTTTTGGTTTTTTGGTACTCGCGGTGTATTTTATCTTCAAAAAGTAGCTCCTTTTTATGCTCGCATGGGGCGCAAGGGTTCACAAAGGGCGCAGAGGGGCTTTCACTTGGCGAGCGGTTAAATGGAGTTTCTTGTCGTGAGTTAGCCGAAGGGTAGGTTAAACGGGGCTTCTCTTATAAGCAACCGTCAGCCCGAGTCGAAATGAGTAGTTGTTGAAAACTAGGAAAACAACGGAGCGAACGAAGGCAGGTTGCGCAGGGGACGCATAGCGTTAGCTAAGCCAGACATTTTTCCATCTCTATACTAAATACACTATACTTCATACTGCATTCTCCCGCTAAATCACGACCTTTGCAAAAATTTAGCACAGCTTATGATTTCAGTTTCCAATATTTCGCTTCGGTACGGCAAACGTGTTTTGTTTGAGGACGTTAACCTCAAATTCACCCATGGGAACTGTTATGGCGTCATAGGTGCCAATGGTGCTGGTAAGTCTACTTTTTTGAAAATACTCTCAGGCGAAATCGACCCGACTGGCGGTCAGGTGAGCATTACGCCCGGCGAACGTATGGCAGTTTTGAAGCAGAACCACTACGAATTCGACGAATTTCCGGTGCTGGAAACCGTACTAATGGGGCACAGCGACCTGTATTCGGTGATGAAAGAAAAAGATGCCATCTACGCCAAAGCCGACTTCAGCGATGCCGATGGTTTACGTGCCGGTGAACTGGAAAGCAAATTTGCCGAAATGGATGGCTGGGATGCCGAAAGTAATGCGGCTACCTTATTGAGCAACCTGAATATCAGCGAGGAGCACCATTATAAATTGGTCAAAGAGCTCGACGGCAAACAAAAAGTACGGGTGTTATTGGCGCAAGCCTTGTTCGGTAACCCCGACATACTGCTGCTCGACGAGCCTACCAACGACCTCGATTTAGAGACAATCAGCTGGTTAGAGAACTTCCTGGCCGATTACCAAAATACCGCTATCGTGGTTTCGCACGACAGGCACTTCCTCGATACTGTTTGTACCCATGTGGTGGATGTTGACTTCGGCAAGATGAATATCTATACCGGTAACTATACCTTCTGGTATGAGTCGAGCCAACTGGCGTTGAAACAGCGGGCCGACCAGAACAAAAAGCTCGAAGACAAGGTCAAGGAACTGCAGGACTTTATCAGCCGTTTCAGCGCCAATGCGTCGAAATCGAAACAGGCTACCAGCCGTAAAAAAGCCCTCGACAAAATTAATCTCGACGATATCAAACCTTCGAGCCGTAAATACCCGGCTATTATGTTCAACAATATGAGTCGTGATGCGGGTGATCAAATATTGGAAGTTACCAATCTGAGCAAAAAACAAGGCAACGAAACCCTCTTTTCGAATGTGAGTTTTACTGTGAATAAGGGTGATAAAATTGCCATTTTATCGAAAAACAGCTTGGCAGCCAGTGCACTTTACAAAATACTCGCCGGCGAAGACCAGGATTATGCAGGCAGCTTCAAATGGGGCATAACCATCAATGCCGCCTATTTGCCTGCCGATAATCATAGCTATTTTGAAGGCAAAAAGCTGAATTTGGTCGATTGGCTGCGTGAATACAGCACTGGCGAAAAAGACGAGCAGTTTATACGCGGCTTTTTAGGAAAGATGTTGTTCTCGGGCGAAGAAGTATTGAAGAACTGCAGTGTTTTGAGTGGGGGAGAAAAGATGCGTTGTATGTTCAGTCGAATGATGCTACAACAAGGCAATGTTTTACTCTTCGACGAGCCAACGAATCATTTGGATTTGGAATCGATTACTGCATTGAACAACGGCATGGTCGATTTTAAAGGCACTATTCTCTTTACCACCAGCGACCATACGTTGGCACAAACCGTGGCCAACCGCATCATCGAAATCACACCAAAAGGCAATCTCGACAAGCTCATGGAGTTCGATGACTATATCAGCAGCGACGTGGTGAAGGCCCAGCGCCAAGCTTTACTCGGCGATTGAATTTAATTAACAGCCGCATTTACCAGCATTTCGAGACCCTGTTCCATTTTTGTGAGCAGGGCTTTTTGTTTGATGATACCGTAGGGAATGGCCCAGTCGGTTGGTTTATCGTGTAGCAGATATACAATGCCATTTTTGTAGATGGTAATTTTCATTGGCAGCTCAGCGGCTATGGCCGGGTTCTCCAGCATCAGCGGTGTACCGGCTTTGGGGTTGCCGAATACGTAAACTACGGTTGAATCGAGCTGCATACCGGTGCCCTGGGCGTTTTGGGCATGGTCGAATTTGGCGAAGATGCTCAGGCCAGCCGCAGCCAAGGCTTTTTCCAATTTAGCGGTGGTGGTGGCAAAGTCGTTGTTGCTTTCAACAGATACTTTGGGAGTTTGGGCGTGGGCAAAGCTTATCCCGCTGATGAGCAGGACGAACAGAACGAGTGTCGTTTTCATTGTATTTGTCTTGATAGTGGTAATCAAGATAAGAAAAATGCGGTAAGGAAAACTCACAAGAGCGCAATGCACAGCCAGCCTGTCTGCGTTCCGACAGCCACGAGCCAGATTGAATGGCTTTCCTATTCGGAATCGGACTGACGGCCGTCTTAAGAATGATTATTCTTCATTGCAACCGTCAGCCTGTTTCTAAATTCCACACCTTCTAAATACTAAATTTGGATTTCACCTAAAGCAACCGTCAGCCCGGGTCGAGATGAGTAGTAGCTCAAAACTAGGAAAACGCCGGAGCGAACGAGGGCAGGTTGCGACTTCGTATATTACACCAAAACTCTACCCATGTTTACAACAGATACCCTCAGCGGAAAAACGATATTGATTACCGGCGGTGGCAGCGGGCTTGGACTGGCCATGGCGAAACATTATGCAGCCCATGGCGCGAAAGTAGCGATATGCGGTCGTGGCGAAGCCAAATTGGAAGCAGCAGTTGCCGAAATTGGGCACGATGCCGTTTACGAAGTGTGTGATGTGCGCGACCATGCAGCTGTTGGCGAGATGTTTGGCCGTTTAAAAACGCGGCTTGGCACCATCAATGGTTTGGTGAACAATGCGGCTGGCAATTTTTTGTCGGCCTCGGAAGATTTGTCGCCGAATGCTTTTGGGGCGGTAGTAGATATTGTACTGAAAGGCACTTTTAATTGTACCCAACATTTTGGTCAGGCACTGATAGCCGCCAAAACGAAAGGCACGGTCATAAACATCGTAACAACTTATACCGAAACAGGTTCTGCCTTTGTCCTTCCCAGCGCCTGCGCCAAAGCGGGGGTTTACGCCATGACCAACTCCCTGGCGATGGAGTGGGCCACTTATGGCATCCGCTTGAATGCGATTGCACCCGGGCCCTTCCCGACCGAAGGCGCCTGGACACGGCTGCTGCCCGACAAAAGCATAGAAGAAAAATACCTCAAAGGCATACCCGCCGGACGTTACGGCAAACACGAAGAACTGGCCCACCTCGCCATCTACCTGATGAGCGATATGAGCGATTATATCACCGGCGAATGTATCACTATCGATGGGGGTGAACGTTTGCAGGCGGGACAGTTTAATATGTTCGCCAATATGTTGCCACGGGAACAATTGCGTGGATTTTTCCAGCTGATGAAACCCAAAAAAGGCTGAAGACGTTAATGAATCAGCAGCATTTGTCGCTAAACGCGCATTTTTTTATTCTACATTGTTCAAAAACACCCCTACATGACCATAGCCATTGATTTCGACGGCGTACTCCACCGCTACAGCAAGGGCTGGAACGGCGGCGCCATCTACGACCCACCCGTTCCCGGCACCAAAGCCGCACTCGACAAACTCAAAGCCGACGGCTGGAAAATCTACATCTTCAGCACCCGCTCCAATAAAATGTTCCGCAAAAAAGATGAAGTAGACCAGGATGCCGCCATGAAAGCCTGGTTGACCGAACACGAAATCCCCTTCGACAAAATCTGGACCTTCGGCAAGCCTATGGCCGATATTTATCTCGACGACCGCGCCATTGGCTTCCGCGGCGACTGGGAAAAAAGTATGCAGGAGATTGCCGAGTTTAAACCTTGGACAGGAAGCGAAGAAGCATGAACCACCGCAAAAAAATAGATGAACTTCTGCCGTTATTATATACGCTGCCGGCCGACCGCCAACCCTTGTGGGGACGGATGACCGCCCAGCATATGGTGGAACATCTGGCGTTGGCACTCACGTTGAGCAATGGCAAACGGAATGTGCCTATACAAACACCACCCGAGAAAATTGAACAACGCTTGGCCTATTTGCGCGGACCGCAAGCTTTGATTCGCGGTTTTGTGCCGGATGGCCCTTTAGGCGAATTACCGCCTTTGCGTTTTGGCAATATCGCTGCGGCTACCGATGCAGTAAAAAAACAGCTGCTGGATATGGACCAGTGGTTTGCCCAAAACCCACTCAGCGAACAAAACCACCCGGTTTTTGGAGCGTTGGTTGCGGCCGACTGGCACCTCTTCCATCACAAACATTTTGTGCATCATCTCACCCAATTCGGTTTGATTCCCGACCTCTAAAAGATGAAAAGTTTTGCTATCAACTTCGGCCTATTAGCCAGTCTGGTTGTACTCCTAGCCTGCGACGAAAAAACCGAAAAAACTGCCGCAACCGATGCTACCCCATTCGTGATTTACGAAGGCCAAATTCCCTGCTATGATTGTGCGGGTATACGTATTAGTCTGGCCATAGACGAAAGCAGCCCAATGGAAGAACGCGCCTACCGATTAACTGAGACCTATCTGAAAAGTCCGTTGGCCGATAGTATCTATTCCCGTTTTGGCAGCTATAAAGTACGGCGTGGCAATACAAGCGACAGCACAGCATTGGTCTTCGAAATAGACACCGACCTCAAACACGAGCGCTATTTTGTATGGCTAAGCGAAGACACCCTTTTGCTCGCCGACCACAACGGCAACCCCATTCTCAGCCCCACCCCCTACTACCTCATCAAAACCCCATGAGCCACGAACAAATCAGCCTCCGTCAGGCCCAGGACGAAGTAGATGCCTGGATCAAAACCATTGGGGTACGTTATTTTAACGAACTCACCAATACCGCCATTTTGATGGAAGAAGTAGGCGAACTCGCCCGGCTCATGGCCCGCACCTACGGCGAACAATCGTTCAAAGAAAGCGACAAAAACCACGACCTGGGTGATGAAATGGCCGATATACTCTGGGTACTCATCTGCCTCGCCAACCAAACCGGGGTAGATTTAACGGCAGCTTTTCGAGAGAATATGGTGAAAAAGACGAAGCGGGATGCCGAGCGGCATCGGGGGAATGAGAAGCTTTAGGAGTTATTAATGTTGGTTGAGCTTGTCGAAACCATAGTTTCCCTATCAAGCCAGGTCATCGAGCCAAATCAGAGCTTGTCGATGATTTGAGCCGAGATGATCAGAAAGACGAATTCCAGAATTTCCGGAAATAGACAATTCAAAAAAAGCCTTTTTTAGAGCGAAGGGCAACTATGGTGTGTTCGATGACTTGAGTCGAGATTACTGGGACGATTAATACTTTAATTTTTTAGGGAAAATAGGTTCCTTTCAGCAGTCCTGAAGTTGTTTATAGGATACGTCTTCCTGTGCATCTCGGCCGCTGATGTCAACAAGCAGTTCGACAGGCTCACCACATGCTCCTTGCGCGCTCGATGACCGGGCCTTGGTTTAATAACCAGGGCTTCGACACATGTCCCGAGTTATTCGGGAAGCTCAGCCCGGTTTTAAATTAACTTTTATTCGGTTGAGCCCGTCGAAACCATCGTTTCACTTTTGCGTGCCGGTCATCGAGCCAAATCAGAGCTTGTCGATGATTTGAGCCGAGATGAGCAGGAAGATGAATTCAAATTAAGTTTGAACTCCTTTTCACCGCTTCCTGTGCTGATTTTATGTTTCGTTCTCCCTGTGCATCTCGGCCGCTGATGTCAACAAGCAGTTCGACAGGCTCACCACATGCTCCTTGCGCGCTCGATGACCGGGCCTTGGTTTAATAACCAGGGCTTCGACACATCTCCCGAGTTATTCGGGAAGCTCAGCCCGGTTAAACTGCGTGATTTTTAATTAAAAACAGTGATAACATTGGAAATTATGGGCTATTCGGGATAATAAGTTGAACGAACTTGCTTGCATTATGGCAGCTTTCGTATACATATTACAATGTGCAGATGGATCCTATTATGTGGGGAGCACTTTTAATCTTGATAAAAGACTCAATGAACATTTGGAAGGAAAGGGATCCGCTTACACAAGAACTCGGCTTCCTGTCAAAATGGTTTTTACTGAAGAGTTTCCGGATGTTGGTCAAGCCTTTCTACGCGAAAAACAAATACAAGGCTGGAGCAGAGCCAAACGGGAAGCCCTTATTGCCGGAGATTTTGAACAACTTAAACTCCTCGCTAAATCAAAAACCAAAAAATAATATACGGTTGAGCTTGTCGAAACCTGTTTCCCTCACGAGCCCGGTCATCGAGCCAAGTCTGAGTTTATCGAAGACTTAAGCCGAGATGCACAGAAAGACGAATTCTAAAATTTTAAATTAATGCAAATTCCTCTTCACTCCTACTTGAGGTGATTTTATAATTCTTTATCCTATACATCTCGGCTGCGCAATTCCGCAGGCAGTTCGACAAGCTCACGACATGCTCCCTTCCTTTAACTCGCCAAACGCTTTCCGTTATCAAGTCACCTATATGAGGTTGTGTTTCGTTCATTGCTGTCATATGCAGGAATGAAGCATACAAGACTGACTGTTTTGGGAAATTGCATCGTCCGTATTTTGAAACTTTACAAGCAGGTGGATACCTTAAATGATTAATCTCTCGTATCCTATTATTAGAACCTATAACCCTCTTGTTGATTGTCAACCTATGTATTTCTGGAAATACATCTGTTAAGATTAAATGAGAAAAAAATTGGATTGAGTTGTTAAGCATCAATAACAATTGCTTTTCAATTAATGGTGTCACTCCGTCTTCTGAAAGTCGCTTGATATAGTCAAGTAATTTTCGGAATTTTTCTATTTCATCTTTCGATGTGTCCGTTGAAATCATTATTAATTTGTATTTGTCGTTTGAGGTAGCAGCTAACTACATCAAATATCCAACTCCACCCTCCCCTTCGACCAAATCACCACAGCCCCAGCCGTAATAAACATCATCAAACTGTAAATGGCTGCGGGTATGGCAATTTCGGTGCTGTTGAGCATGGCAGGACTTAGGGCAATGGCGATGGCGAGTGTGCCGTTTTGGATGCCGGTTTCTATGCTGATGGCTACCCGTTGGCGGAAGTCGAGTTTCCATAGTAGGCCGGTGATATAACCGAGGAATAAGGCACTGAGGTTGAGGCCCAGGGCAGGTAAGCCGGCTTCTTTGAAGTAAGGCACTATGTTTTCGCGCTCTTTGAGGATGGCGAGGAGCAAAATGAGCACAAAAAAAACGGCCGAAATCAGGTTCACCGACTTCAACGCCTTTTGGGTAAAGTCAGGGAAACGTTGTTTAATATACATGCCGATACTCACTGGCAAAATGGTCACCACAAAAATCTGCAGAAAGGTCTCGAACAGCGGCAGTTGCACGGCCTGATCGCCGCCCATAAAGTGGGCCAGCGACATATTGAGCGTAAAGGGCAAGGTAAAATTCACCACCACACTGCTTATGGCAGTGAGTGTGATGGATAAGGCCAAATCAGCCTTGGCGAGGTGGGAAATGAGGTTGGACGTAGCACCACCGGGGCACAAAGCCAGCAACATCAGCCCTACGGCCAGTTCGGCTTGCAGGTCGAAAGCGAAGATCATCAACAAAGCCACGAGGGGTAAGAACAACAACTGGTTGGCTAAACCTACGAGTACGGCTTTGGGGAATTTAACGATACGACGGAAATCGGCCAGCGTCAATGTCATGCCCATGCCGAGCATGATGATGCCCAACGCAAGGGGCAAAAAGTGCTTGGTGAGTTCACTTTGTTCCATAGGATTTGTTTAGTTGGAAGGGGAAATTAATAAATCCCTGCCAAAAACAAAGCCTAATTTGAAAATCTACGCCAAAGCAACCAGCTCCTCACCCACCAAAACCGGAATTTGACGGGTCAAATTCCGGGTCATGCAGAGCTTGATATCTTCCTCAATGCCCATTTTTGCGAGCCGCTGGTAATGGGAGGAATATTTGATAAACCCAAAAAGATCGGCTGCCGCCTTGTGATATAAAATTTTTGCCGCAAGTGAAGAATCACAGTTGATTTGTTGGCTAACTGTAAGTCCATCTACTACTGCACCGGCAAAAAGCGTGTCTTCGAGATTAAAATTATCTTTCCAGCCGGCACACACCAGCAAAACATCTTCCGAACGTTTCGCCAGCAGCTCTATCAGCGCCTGCAAATTGGCAAAACTGCCGATATACAATTGTTTGGCTGACTTCGACAACTGTATGGCTTTGGTGCCATTGGTGGTGGTTAAAGCCACTTTCCGGCCTTGAACCTTGCCATTCATATAGGCAAAGGGGGAATTTCCAAAGTCGAATCCTGCCACAACCTTCCCATCACGTTCGGCAGCGGCCAGATAGCCTTCGGCTTTTAGTGCTAAACTTTCCTCAGGTGTAGCTACAGGCCTAATGCTGCTTACTCCATGCTCAAAGCCCATACAAATAGCTGTAGTGGCACGCAAAACATCGATAACGACCACCAATTTGTCGTCCAGCTTATAAAGTGGTAACAAAAGGGGCGATAAACAGACTTCTACTTTGCGATTAACCGGCATAGGTATCAGGCCTGGTAAAACGGCAGTTTTACGACTACAGCCTTGATGAGGCGGTCACGTATGTCGATGAAAATTTCCTGGCCGGGGGTGGATTTTTCGGTGGGTACATAACCCATGCCGATGAGTTTGCCGGTAGATGGCGACTCACTGCCGGAAGTCACTTCACCGAGAACCTGACCCGCAGCATCTTTTATAATATAATGTTGGCGTGGAATTCCCCGATCGACCATCTCGAAAGCCACCAATTTGCGCTGCAAGCCATTGGCTTTTTGTTGCTGGAGGAAATCGCTGTCGATAAACGCTTTGCTGAATTTGGTGATCCAGCCCAAACCGGCTTCCAGTGGCGAGGTAGTATCGTTGATGTCGTTGCCGTAGAGGCAGAAGCCCATTTCGAGGCGCAAGGTGTCGCGGCAGCCAAGTCCGGCTGGCAATATGCCATAGGGCGCACCAGCCTCCATGATGGCGTTCCAGGCTTTGGTGGCAGCAGAATTGGGAAGATATAATTCGAATCCTCCAGCACCGGTATAACCCGTGGCCGAAATAATCACATCTGTTATACCCGCAAAAGTGCCGGTTACGAAATTATAATAGGGTATATCGGCGAGTTTTACATCGGTGAGCTCCTGCAATGCTTCCACGGTTTTTGGTCCTTGTACAGCCAGTAGCGATAAATTATCCGACATATCGCTCAGCTCAACACCCCATTCGTTGTGTTTGCTAATCCAATTCCAATCTTTTTCGATGTTGGAAGCATTTACGACGAGCAAATATTTTTCTTCGCTCAGGCAATACACCAGCAAATCGTCGACTATGCCACCCTGCCCGTTAGGCATACAGCTGTACTGCACCTTACCCGGACTCAACTTAGAAGCATCGTTCGAGCTCACCAGCTGAATTAATTCCAGTGCATGAGGGCCTTTCACTAAAAATTCACCCATATGGCTCACATCGAACATGCCCAATGCCTGGCGAACTGCCTGATGTTCAGCCTTGATGCCGCTGTAGCTCACGGGCATATTATAGCCTGCAAAAGGAACCATTTTGGCACCAAGTTTCAGATGTGTTTCATAAAGTGCTGTGTTTTTCATCGGGCAGTAGTATTTTGGGCAAAAGTACGATAAATCTCCCTTCATTACCGACGTCTCATACCGATTTCACATGAAACTGCAACATCCCATCAGCCTTGGCGAAGCCGCCGCCTACCTCCAGTGCCGCATGATCGGTCCGGCCGATATGCCCATCACCGGTTTAAACGAAATTCACAAAGTCGAAGCCGGCGATTTGTCGTTTGTCGATTACCACAAATATTACGACCGCGCCTTGCAATCGGCGGCCACTGTCATCATGATCAATGCCGAAGTTGATTTCCCGCCAAACAAAGGCATACTTATCAGCGACGATCCTTTCCGCGACTACAACCGCCTGGTACAGCGTTATTACGATGTCAACCCGGTTTTTGGCGGCAAATTTTTGCAGGGCAGAGACGTGAAATTGGGTAAAAACGTGGTTATCATGGAAAATGTAGTCATCGGCGACCGGGTGACTATAGGCGATAACTGCCGTATCTTCCCCAATGTGGTCATACAAAACGATACCATAATCGGTAACAATGTGATTATTCAGGCCAATACCACCATTGGATCGGATGCCTTCTATTACAAAAAACGCCCGACCGGCTATGACAAATTACTCAGCTGCGGTCGCGTCGTCATTCACGACGATGTGGAAATCGGTTCGGGTTGCACCATCGATAAAGGCGTAAGTGGAGATACCATTATTGGTGCCGGCACCAAATTCGACAACCAGGTACACATTGGCCATGGTGCCATAATTGGCCGAAATTGTTTGTTTGCAGCACAAGTCGGTGTAGGCGGAAAAACCATCATTCAGGACGAGGTTACCCTTTGGGGACAGGTGGGTGTACAAAAGGACATTCTCATCGAAAAAGGCGCTGTGGTATTGGGGCAGTCGGGGGTATCCAAATCGCTCAAAGGCAATAAGGTGTACTTCGGCAGCCCCGCCGGCGACGCTAAAAACCGTTACCGTGAACTTACCTACCTCCGCCGCCTCCCTGAATTCATGGACCGCTTCAATCGCCCGGATTCAGAATAATATCGGGTCTCGACACTACCTCCGCAACAGCAACGCCGCACCGGCCGTACGCACCTCTCTGCTGCTCACACCCAGCAATGATACCCTCACCGCATAAAATCCGGCATCAGCCGGTTGTCCGGCTATAGTACCATCCCAGGCCATTGTAGCATCTTTAGACTGAAAAACGACTTTGCCCCAACGATCGAAAATAACCATTTCAAAGAGTTGAGGTTCGCAATCGTAAACCGGCAAAAACACATCATTCAATCCATCCTCATTCGGTGAAAAAGCCGTTGGCAAGTATAAATTACAATCACATCGTTCGCGCGCGATGAGCAGAGTTACCCATTGAGCACCACAGGGATGTTGTACTTCAACACTACCACTATAAGCTTTCCGGATCTCGCGCAGGCGACTGGTGTCGCCATCTTCCCATCGGATATGTGTAAAATCATCCCAGTTAAAATTGGCTATATAAGGCATACTCTGACAAATCACCGTGTCAATCTCTTTAAAATCAGGCATTTCTAGTTGGTGAATTCGAATAGTCTGCGTAAATCGGCCACAATGATTTTCCAGCTGGAGATCGACACTATTTTCGTTAGATCCGGGGCTGTATCGCGGCCCATTGGAGCCATCGGGCCACCACCAACGGAAGTTACCGGCATTTACTTCCAGGTAAGCTGGATTTCCCTGACAAAAAAAAGTATCAGCAGGCAGCCCGGTGGCGGGCTTAGGATCGTAACTCACATAAAAACTATCCCTGACAGTACCGCAAGGGCCCTGAACATCTACCCACCACCAACCGGATGCGGCAATCGTTCGCACAGCATTGGTATCGCCATCGCGCCATTGGTAAGCGTACGATAAAGCCGTGGGCTGGTAGGCATTCAAGACAAAAGCGCTACTGTCACACACAACCGTGTCTTTTAAAAAATCGCCAGGCGGTTCGGCGATGATAACCGAATCTTCCATAACCACTGTTTGCCCGCAAAATTGGGCAGTGGCTTTCACCAGATAACGTCCGGGTGTCTGGTAAACATGGCCGGGATCGTATAATGAATCGCCGGTATAACTAACCCCATCGCCCATTTCCCAAACCACATGGGTCATATTGCGGATTTCATTCATTCGAAAATGCATACTATCTCCCGCACAGGCGGATGTTTGGCTAAACCGATAGCGTTTAGGGTGACTAAAATGGGCCCGGCTTACATTAAATTTCCTGTTGCCGATGGCTTCCGGACCGTAGCGATTCGTACCCACCAATATCAATTCCTGATGCGCTATGCCCCAACTGGAATCCGGATTAAGGATGTGCCCCCAGGATGAAAAATTGGTATATGGGTTACTGGCCAGAAAATACACCCGGTTATTGGAGGCTGGCATAAAATCATGGAAGACTGTATCTTCTGTCTGGTAATTGTAAAAGCCCCTGGCAACAGCCAAAGAGTCCCATATACTCAGATCAAACTGGTACATCCTGCTTCGGAAAGGATAAGACCGATAATCGGTTGAAAACGCGTACAGTTTGGTACCCAGTGGACTGTAATTCATACAGCTGATAAGCAAATCGCCAGCCAATGGTCGGAAAAAGATACGCTGCAAATCCACTGGCAATCGATCGGATAGGCGGCCACTGTTTCTATCAAATTTAAACAGGGTAAATGCCCCCATAGCTGTATTAACCACGATATTCGACTCGTCCGGGCTTTGAAGCATACGTTGGAAGATGGGTGTGCTGTACGCATGAATGTAAACCGGTGCCTGGTTGACCGGGCCGCTGATTTGCATGCCACTAACCAGCCAAACCATGGGTTGATACCAATTATTCGGCAACATTTTCAGGGCCACCAACCAATAATCGCGGCGGTTTTGGTGTCGAATGACCTGATGTAAGCCAAAAGCGATAGAATCGGCCAGTTGGATATTTCTTACCAGCTGAAATGTGTTTTTATCATAGGTGATGAGATTAATCTGCTGGACAATGGCAAATTCAGGAAAACTTTGCTTCGTTGGAACGAGGGCATGAAGCAGGGCCGGATTTGCCCGATCTGGGAAGGCCATGCTGTTCCCAATGCCACTGGTATCGAAATAAATCCCGGGTAGCGTATTGGATAACGGTGAAAAATCACCCCGGGTTAGGATGGTACTGTATTGTAAATCAACCCCGACTGAATCACAATCCACAAGATATCCGCCATAGTGCATTTTAATATCATCGATGGTATCGTTATAGGGAACCGGAGCGCGGGGATAATAAGGGGGCTGGCTGATGCCGTTGGGATGAATTTTATAAGGGCGGCCAAGAAAAAGATATTTGCCCTCCTGCTGCGCAAAGGTAGTTTTTGCAGTGAACAATATCAACAACAGAAAAAAGCGTAAAACAGCCCTAAACACGAAGCAAGATAATTCCCGCTCAGCCTGTGTCACATTAAATTTCGCTCAAAATAATTTAAGCTGTCGTGCTCTTAAATTAAACGACAGCCGGTGCAATGGGGTAACACCATATTCCTCGATGGCCGCACGGTGATCAAGTGTAGGGTAGCCTTTGTTTTTATCCCATCCATAGTCCGGATAACGTTCGTGATAATCCAACATCATCTCATCTCTGTAAGTTTTAGCGAGTATAGAAGCCGCGGCAATACTGGCATAATTCGCATCGCCTTTTATTAAACATTGATGCGGAATGTTGGGATAGGCTTTAAATCGATTGCCGTCGATCAGCAATAAATCAGGTTGAACATCGAGTTGGTCGATAGCTTTGTGCATGGAGATAAAACTTGCCTGTAAGATGTTCACCATATCGATCATCTCATTGCAGGTGCTGCTAACGGCCCAGGACAGGGCATGGCGCTCGATATGTTCACGCAAACGCAGGCGTTTTTCGGCTGAAAGCACCTTGCTGTCGCGCAATAAACGAATGTCGAAATCGGGAGATAAAATAACAGCTGCAGCCACGACCGGACCGGCTAAACAGCCACGACCAGCCTCATCGCAGCCTGCTTCCCGTATACCTGCTATCAAATGACGATGCAACATGGTTTGAATCTAAAGAAAGCGCGTGAAAAGGACAAAAGATTTGCTCATAAATTTACAGTTGTATATTCCCGCTTTTGATTTTAGCACAAAGCCTTAACTTTGCATCACAATAATTGCCATGAAATTCAAACTCGCCGTCCTGTTTACCGTTCTGAGCCTGGCCTTCTTTGGCTTCGTTTTTTATAGTGGCATTTTTATGCCCCACACCCTGAACTATGTGCATATGCTGGTACTGAGCACCTTGGTATCGTTTGCCAGCTATTACATCAGCATGGGCGCCTTTGCTGATATCGACGAAGAAAGAGCCAAGCACTAAAATGGGTGCCCGGGCACAGGAACTGCTCCAGGATTTTCAGCTGCGGCAAACCGATAGTCGGATTGCTGTGCTCGACTTCATGTTGCTTCATCCCCGTGCCATTTCCCAGCCCGAGCTAGAACAACAGCTGTCCGACCGTTTCGACCGCGTAACTTTGTACCGCACTCTGAATACATTCAGCGAAAAAGGGTTGATACATGAGGTGAGCGATACCAGCGGCACCATGAAGTTTGCCCTCTGTGGCGATGCCTGTCACAACGAAACCCACATTCACCACCACGAACATG
Source organism: Bacteroidota bacterium (assembly GCA_036787895.1). Classification (GTDB taxonomy): domain Bacteria; phylum Bacteroidota; class Bacteroidia; order UBA7662; family UBA7662; genus UBA7662. Next base: position 28,103 of record DAIQOK010000013.1, read on the forward strand.
TACACTTCCATTGTAGCACTTGCCAGCAAACGGTATGTATCAATGAGGTAGATGTGCCACAACTCAGCCTGCCAAAAGGCTTTTTACCCCAGAAATTCAGCTTTATCATCGAAGGCATCTGCCAGCACTGTCAGAAAAACTGACCGTTTATTTCCGCGCCTGAGCTGAACCTATTATCAATCAAAATGTTATTTTTGCAACTCCGTTGCAAGTGCTTCATTTCTTCTGTCTTTTACTTATCTGCCTGTTCTCGTCGACTGCTCAAGGACAGTTTACACTTTTTGGTCAGGTGACCAATACCCATGGCACGGCTTTGCCGGGAGCGACCATCTATTTACACGAACTGAAAAAAGGGGTGGTTACAGATGCGCAGGGGCGTTACCGTTTTGAACAACTTCGGTCAGGTCATTACCACCTGCATACCCAGTATATAGGACACGAAGCACGGACCATCGATGTGGAAATCAAGGGGAAAAACCTGGAATTTCCTATAGTACTTCAGGCATCTTCACTCGAATTGCGGGAAATTATTATTGAAAGCGACTTGCTCAAACTCGATGAAAAGGGTCAAAGTCAGTCGGTAGAAGTAGTAGGTTCCGAACAAATCCGCAAAAATTATGGTGTTACCCTCATGCAGAGTATCGAACGATTGCCGGGCATTAATAGCATCAATACCGGGATAGGCGTGAGTAAGCCAGTCATACGCGGGCTGAGCTTTAACCGCGTGGCTGTCAGTGACCAGGGCATCAAACAAGAAGGTCAGCAATGGGGACTCGACCACGGACTGGAAATCGACCCCTTCGGTGTGGGCAGAGCAGAAATCATCAAAGGTCCTGCTGCCCTGCTTTATGGCAGCGATGCTATCGGAGGCGTGGTGCAGGTAAAAGCCGCACCATTCCCTATAGCCGGTCAACTTAAAGGCCAGCTCACCCAATTGTACCGCAGCGTAAACGATCAATACGGCATAAGCGGTGAAGCAGCCGGTCATCAGGGCAGTTTTGTCTGGCGCATTCGTGGAACATTGCAGGATTATGCCGATTACAGACTTCCTGCCGATTCTTTCAGTTACAATCGTTTCCGGTTACCGCTGCCCGACCGCCGTTTGAAAAATACCGCCGCTAGTGAAAAACACGGGAGCATGACCGTAGGCATTCAGCGCCCATGGGGCTTTAGTCAGCTTTCCGCTAGTCGTTTTTCGCAGCGTATTGGCTACTTTGCCGGTGCTCTCGGACAGCCACAAGCATACCAACTCATCCCCGACGGCAATTTCCGTAATATCGATCTGCCTTATCAGGCCGTACGCCACGATAAAATTATTTGGAACAACAACATCAAACTCGGAACCAATTGGCTGGAAGTTGACCTCGCCTATCAGCAAAACAAACGCGCCGAGCACTCCTACCCCCATGCCCACGGACGCGGCACCCAGCTCGACAGCAGTAACACCCTCGCCCATGGCATGCAGTTACATACTGCCACCGCCAATGCCCGCTACCATTACCGCATTGATAGCACCAATCGTTTGATTGCCGGTGTAAATCTCACCGCCCAGCAGCACCAAATCAGCGGTTATGAGTTTCTTGTACCTGCTTACAACAATGAACAAGCGGGTGTTTTTATCATTTGGCAAAATAAAGCCCGCGAAAGTTTGCAATGGAATGCCGGACTCCGTTACGATATCGCCCAACTGAACTCTCCCGGTTACAGTGAACAACTTGGAGATGGCAGTATCCGCAATCGTGCACCACACATCAATCGCAATTTTGGCAATCTCTCCGGCTCAGCAGGATTGGCCTGGAATCTACTTAATAGCTGGCAATTCAAGGCCAACATCGGCAGCAGCTACCGCATACCTACTTTACCGGAGCTCAGCTCCAATGGCGTACATCACGGCAGTTTTCGGCATGAAGTAGGCGATCCCATGCTCAACCCGGAACGGGCTTACCAATTTGATTTGGGGTTGAGTTATCGCACTACCGCCTTTGAACTCAAATTTTCGCCATATCTCAACTACTTCAGCAACTACATCTACCTAAGGCCAAGCGGGCAGTTCAGCTTTTTGCCAGATGGCGGTCAACTCTTCCGCTATGAACAAGGCGAAGTGTCCCATACCGGCGCCGAAGTAGCCACCGAAATACATTTACATCCCGCCCTCCACTTGGCTGTAAGTGGCGCTTATACCCAGCTCACCAATCTCACTACCGGTGTTCCTTTGCCCTTCACCCCACCGTTGCAAGCTATGATTGATATGGAATATACCTTCAACAACATCACATCTCAGCTTCTTACGCCCACACTTGGTATGGATTGGCAGCTTTTTGCCGAACAAAACCGCACCGACCGCAACGAATGGCCAACACCCGGCTACGGTTTACTGAACATACATGGCAGTCTACGTTTACAAGCTGGCAAACAAAGTTTAGATATCCGGCTGATGGTCAATAACCTCTTCGATAAAGCCTATTTCAACCACCTAAGTAGGTACCGATTGCTGAACCTGCCTGAAGCAGGTCGAAATGTGCAAATTATGCTACATCTCCCGTTGGGCTGAACCTGCTTTTCTTTAGATTTGTACTATGACGAAATGGCTGTATTTTCTCCTATTGACTTTCGTAGCAGTGTCCTGTAAAAAGGAAGCCAGCGACCAACAACCACCTGTGCTTGAGGCCGACCCCAGCTTGAATGGTGCCAGCTTTAATCAAGGCAGTCCATTTGTTTTCCGCTATACAGCCAGCGACGATGCTCAACTCCGTGACATCCGCATCCAATGGGAGCATAAAACAGGCAATTGGTTCGATTTGGGCTTAAATCCTTGGGAAGGAGAAGAAGTAATCGGCTTAAGTGGCACCCAGGATCAAGCCCGGCTCGAAGGCACGGTACCTGCCAATGCACAACCGGGTCTTTATGTACTAAGCGCTGTAGCGAGCGATGTCGATGGCAGAAAATCAACCACTATTGTCCGTGAATTCAGCGTGGTCAATCCTGACAATATCTTACCACCAGTAGCAACTCTCACCAGTCCGGCCATAGGCGGCACAAGCATATTGGCGGGTAGTAATTTACCTATTGCAGGTCTTTGCAGCGACGACGACGGGCTTAAAGTCATTGCCATCAAAATCGTGCGAACCAGCCCACCGGGTGAGGGCACCTTACTGTATTCTCAACAATTCACCACCTTCAATAACCCACGGCTCGTACAATTGAATGAAAGTGTAAACATCCCTGCCACCACCAGTCCGGGAACAGCTGAATTGTATCTACTTGCGGTCGACAGCAACAACAACAGTGGTGGTATCCGTCGTACCATCACAATTCGGTAAGTTTTTTTTATTGCAACACTATTGCATTTTCATTTTTATTCTTGCAACTTTGTTGCATAAATTAATATCATGAAAAAAGTTGTATTGTTCGCCGCTCTATTTGCATTGGTCTTCACAGCATGTAAAAAAGAAGATGCCCCTGACTTGACTAAACCTGTCATTAGTGTTACTCAGCCGGCTGCCGATCATATGGATGTGAATCTTGGCGAGGAATTTACCATTTTGGCTACCATTACCGATGATGTAGCGTTATCGCAGTGGAAAATCGACATTCACAGTGCTGATGGACATACCCACCGCATCATGTCTGGCGAATGGGAAATGACGGAAACCGGCACCGCTACCGGTAAAAGTTATGCTTTCAGCAAAACTTTAACTGTCCCCAATGACGCTGAATTAGGTGAATACCACTTTACCATCGAAGCTACCGATAAAGCAGGAAATGCTGCAGTACCGGTAATTATAGAGCTACATCTTGAGTAGTTTGTTCAATTAACAGAAGTTGGAGGACGTGTGTGTATGAAGCCAAAGCTTATGCACAACGTCCTCTATGCGCTTCATTTCTGAAAGACGAGCTATAGTTAATGACGAAACACATGAGTCTTAAGATTTTAGAAGCCGAATAAAAAACCTGCTCGACAACGTCGAATTTGTGCCTGTCGTGCCGAATCTTTAGTTGGTTCCTTGCGAGAAATCAATATTCTCATTTTGAGAAAAAATCTTATTTTTGGAATATAGAATTTCCCTTATCTTTGCCGCCATGTTGCCCGGCAAACGCACCTTCCTTTTTGTTCTCCTGCTCTTGCTGGGTTCGGCTATCTCCAAAGCCCAATTCAGTCCAGATTTTAGCCGAAATGAAAGCTGGAGAGAGATTTTTATGCCGAAAGTCCAGCCATTCATGCTCATCCACCCCAACACGCCAGGTTTGGCACTGGGACTGGAAATCAGGCCGTGGCGCAGTTTGTCGCTGCAAACAGAATTTACCCTACCCTTCTACGCCTTGGCCTTCTACAATAACAATCAAGGCAAGTACGAGCAGCAATTCACACGACTCCGATCAGAAATACGATTTTATCTCGACCCAAACGATGATTACGAATATTATCTCGCCCTGGAAGGTCACTACACCCAATTGAATTATTACCGGTTGAACGGATTTATCCTCCGTGATGAACGAGCCTATAACTATATCCGCTCTGATATAGGACTTTTGCGACTGGGCGGTAATTTGAAAGCCGGTTATCAGATTGCCTTCAAGGATTGGTTTGTATTAGATGGTTATGCAGGTATAGGCTTACAAAGTATAAGTACTACCCATACCCCAATCGGCTTATTCGAAGTGCCACTCACCCGGGAAACCGAACGTGAGGGCGGCGACCAATTTGAAGGTACCAAAATAAGTCCGGTATTTATGGTCGGTTTGCGTATTGGCTTTTCATTTTTCCCACGCTACTAATTCGCAGCCAAAACCAACTGCTTTATTTAACTTGCTCAAAAAAAATATGAGCAGGATAACAGGAATTGGAGGCATCTTTTTTAAGGCAAACGAACCAGCCAAACTCAAAGATTGGTACAAAACCCATCTCCATTTCGATATCAATGAATGGGGCGGCAGGGCATTTATGTGGCGTGACCACGACCGGCCGGAAGAAATCGGCCGGACCGAGTGGAGCATCATGGATGAAAAAACCGACTACCTCAACCCCAGTACCAAAAACTTCATGATTAATTATCGGGTGAGCGACTTAGAAAAGCTACTTGAGACCTTGAAGGCTGAGGGTGTAACCATAGTGGGAGAAATGGAAACCTACCCCTACGGTAAATTTGGCTGGATAATCGACCCTGAAGGTCAGAAAATTGAATTGTGGGAGCCTATTGAAAGTGGTTTTGAACAATCTGAACTTTAATCAAAACATCTCCCATGATACTTCGTAAAAATCTGGACTGGCGGATAATTCTTCGGCGAACCTGGAAACGCACTACGTTTCTTTTTTTGCTTTCTTCGCTGGTTGCCATAGCCTACCACCTGCTCTGGTTCGACGATTTAGCTATATCAACCATGCCTGCCTCCATTTTGGGTGTGGCTATTGCCTTTTTAATTGGCTTTCGGGTGAATTCAGCCTATGAACGCTGGTGGGAAGCCCGCAAAATATGGGGTGCCCTGGTGAATGATACCCGCAGTTGGGCCCGGCAAGTAATGTTCCTCCTCCCTTCACCTGAAAAAGACCTGGAAAAAACAGCAGCCAAGGCGCTGCACAGGGAATTGCTTTACCGGCAACTGGCCTTTGTTTACGCCCTCAAAAATCATTTGCGTAAACTGGAAATTACCTCGGAAATCGAACCATTTGTGGCGCAAGATGAACTGGCATCGTATACAGGCAAATCGAATATCCCCAACAGCATATTGCAAAAACAAGCCAGCCGGTTACGGGATTTATCGGCTGCCGGACTGCTGGATAATTTTCGGCTGATTCAGCTCGACAGCACACTCAATCGGCTATGTGATGAAATGGGTGCTTGCGAACGCATCAAAAACACCGTTTTCCCGCGACAATACAGCTACTACTCCTCACTCTTTACCAAAATTTACAGCTTCATCCTCCCTTTTGTACTGGTTGCCGAAACCGGCTGGCTGGTGATTCCCTTTACCATGCTCATCGGCTTTGTGTTTTATGCCCTGGATAAAATTGCCTACGGCATAGACAATCCTTTCGAAAATACCCTGAACGATACACCCATGTCGGCCATTTGCCGCACCCTGGAGATCAACCTGAAGGAACAATTAGGCGAAAGCCACTTGCCTGAGCCGCTTCAACCCGTCAATGGCTTTTTGTATTGAAGCACCTACACCGGTATTGCCCATAAAAAACCCCGATTAACGGACTTAAGTCCGCTAATCAGGGTTTTTCTTATGAACCAAACTTAGCCTTTTAAAGCCAATTCAATTTTGTAACGCAGGTTTTCACGGTGCGCTTTGGTTTCGGCATCACCGGCAGTGGCGGCTTTAAGTTGGGCATTCAGGCGGGTGAGATTAGCTAGGGCAACCGACTGCGCAATGTAGTCGTGACCTGAATCTTTGCCTTTCACCAAACCGGCAGCCATGATCAGTCGTTCCACATATTCCTGTTGTAGATTCTGTCGGAAACTGTTCACGCTTCCACCTGCATCGGCCTGAAAAATGCCGTTGGTGAGATCGGTCATCATCTCTGCTAAACCATATTGATTGCCATACAATTTGCTGTCGGTAATACGCTGCATGGTGGCTGGATGTAACAGATGCGCCAATACATTTTTCTGAATGCTCAGTGCACGACTGTGGATTTTAGGATCTTCACCGGCGGCGAAGAAGTTAAAACCGCGGCGTTGTACCTGCAAATGACTGTAGAGTTCGTTGGCAGCATCAAAGGCATTCGGGGCAAAGATGTATTTGTTCAACGTAGCCATGGCGCGTTTCTGATCGGCTTTGCTGACGGGCGTAAACGGTGTTTTTGCACCTTCCTGACCAATAAATCCGCGCTCCACGTACACTCCGCCAATGTAGCGGGATACGGTTGCGCCGGCATTGTTCATTTCGCTGCCTAAAATCATATAGGCGTTCAGCATTTCCTGGTACGATTGTCCGTCTTTGCTGTAATTTTTCTTGAGGTCGGTGGTGAGTTTGTTCACCAGCTGAAAACGTTCCTCACTGTAGGCAATCGCATCTGACGACATATCGTTCACATTCACCCGTGGATCGATAGCTTTGCCAGGGGCGCGCATATCGTCGGCATCGTTGCCGAAGATGAGGGCAGGTTCGGTAGAACGGCTGAGGATTTTATTGAGGCGGGCTTCTTCTTCATTGGCTGTAGCTGCAGCCGGGCTATAGCCATATTCGATCGCCCACATATCGTAAGGACCGGTACGGGTGGTGAAGTAATTACCCTGCTTGCTTGGATCAAGAGCGATGTTCACCGCCGGATAATCCATCACTGAACCTACCAGACCAACCGACTCGGTGAGGGCCTTATTGTGGAGGTCTTTAGGTGCATGCAACTGACTCGCCTTCATATTGTGGTTCAAACCCATGGTGTGCCCCATTTCGTGCATGACCAAATAGTATAACGACTCATCGAGATAAGCCTTTTTCCGCTCGGCGCTGGCACCAGTGGCTTCCAACACCTGGTTGCCCAGCAGGAAGTTGTGCTGCAGGTGGCTGGCCAGCATACAGCTGTGACCGGCAATGCTGTGATCCATTTCCTCGTGACCTACCAGTCCGCTATTGTTATACAAATCGGCTTGACGCAAACGGTTGGAAACAAATACATACTCCAACATGATATCAGCACCTAAAATCTGACCGGTAAGCGGATTGGTAAAACTTGGGCCATAACCACCAAAAGGCGGATAAGGAGAAGACGTCCAGCGTAAAACATTGTAGCGGATATCACCGGCGTCCCAATCGGCATCGTCGGGTTGGATTTTCATGACGATGGCATTTTTGAAACCGGCCTTTTCGAAGGCTTCGTTCCATTTTAAACCGGCAGCCACGATGGTCTCGCGAAATTCGAGTGGCGTGGTGTTTTCTACCCACCAGGTGATGGGCTCTACTGGCTCACTGATGGCCGCGGTCGGGTCTTTTTTCACGAGGTGCCAGCGGTTGATCACATCCTTATAAGGCGTGGCATTGGGCGAGGTCATGTCGTCGACTTGGCGACCGAAATAACCAACCCGTGGATCATCGCGACGGGGCTGGTAGTCGTTCTCAGGCATGGCGATGAAGCTGTGCTGCAAACGTACGGTAACTGCACGGGGGTCGGTAACGTCTTTGCCGCCGCCGTTGATGGCACTTGGATTATCATATACCAAATCCACTACCACATCGGTATTCGCCGGGTACGACTTGATGCTGTGGTATTTCGACTTGGCTTTATTGAGGTTGCCCAGATTAAACTGGCTCGGTGAAGCACCAGGAAACTGGGGTGGTTTAACACGGTCGAGTTTTTCGTCCATGAGCAAACTGCTGGCATCGATGAGGATGAGGCCTTCCTTTTCATCTTCGGCAATCACCTTTTCGCTGAGCAATAAGGCCGGGCTCACATTGGCATCGGCCGACTTGCTGATGGCATTGTTCGGGTCGAAATAGAAGTTGGTATTCATCATCTCAAAGTCGATACGATCGAAATAACGACTTACCCGGAAAACCGCATTATTACGGAAAGAACCGCGGAATAAACCCACGCGAGCCAACCCATTTTCGGAATAACTCCAATAAATAAACGCTTTGCCAATTTGGTCTTTTTTCAATAACAGGAAAGTTTTCCCATCGGTGGTATCTTGATAGATGGTCATGAGGCCTTCGAATTTCACGGCCGCTTTGGTTTTAGAGGCAATGGTTACTTTTTTAGATTCGGCAGGAGCTGCTTTGGGTGCCTCGGCTGCCGGCTTTTTTTTCTTTTTGCCAAAGGCGAGGGCATCACCCGGTGCAGTGGCAGCGCAAACCAGTAAGAGCGCGGTTGCCCAGATTATTTTTTTCATACTTCAGACTTAGGTTATCTCCAAAAATACTCGCAAACAGTATTCGAGTTTGTTAAAAGGAGATAATTTAAAATGAATAAGCCAGCATATATTTTTATGTTTTTGGTGCTTTTGCTCGTGAACCGGGCCCTCGGCTCCGCTCAGGCACCGGTTCTCTTGCTTGGGCGTTGCGGTTATTGTCTCCGTGCTTTCGGGCCTTCGGCTCCGCTCAGGCACCGAAAGGGCCGTTAGAGGAATCCCAATAAGACAAGGTGTCTATACCATGCTACGGTGCCTGAGCGAAGCCGAAGGCAACGTAGCTGGGCAAGCGACCGCTCATACTATTCATCAACTTCATCACTACCCTTAAAACGGTTTTCCTTTTGGGTGAAATTCAAATAATGTGATTCGTTTTTACATGAAGCCAGGTCGTGGAGTTTTTTGTAATCACCGGCCATAAGTGCTTCCTTTTTTTGCCTTGTCCAGCCCTGGATTTGTTTTTCTCGGTGGAAGGCCTGTTCTATTTTGGGGTATTCTTCCCAATACAACAATTTAACCGGTAGTCGTTTTTTGGTGTGATTGGCTCCTACACCATTTTGGTGTTGTTGAAAACGCAAATTCAAATCGTTGGTACTACCAGTATAGTAGCTACCATCGCAGCACTCGAGTATGTATACCCAGCCTTTCATGATATACAAGATAGGAATTTCTTCTACTCGTGAACCGAGCCTTCGGCTCCGCTCAGGCACCGGTTCTCTTGCTTGGGCATTGCGATTATTGTCTACGTGCTTTCGGCGCTTCGGCTACGCTCAGGCACCGAAAGGGCCGTTTGAAAAATCACAATGAGACAAGGTGTCAAACCAAAGCTACGGTGCCTGCTGCTACGAAGTGCCGACCTATTCGGCAAGCGAAGCCGAAGGCAACGTAGCTGAGGTACCGGGATGCTAAAGTTCAATTTCATTTTCCTCCAAAATTTTCACTCACCCTAACCAACACCTACTATTATTGCACCATGAGTTTCCTGCACGAAGTCGCCCGCGAATTGTATGCCGCCCATGGCAAGGAGATGCACCGGGTGGCGGTGGTCTTTCCAAGTCGGCGGGCGGCGGTGTTTTTTCGCAAAGCTTTGCAGGAAGTGCTGCCAGGACCGGCTTTTGCACCGCGGACGCTTACGCTCAATGATTTTGTGTACGAAAAAAGTGGCCTGCAAGCTGCCGATCCGGTCCGTTTGCTTTTTGTGCTGTATCAGGTGTATCAGGAACTCATGCCCGAACATGACGAGGGTTTTGCCCGTTTTTCGAGTTGGGGAAGCAGTTTATTGCGCGATTTTGCGGAGGTAGACAATTATTTACTGGATAGCGATGCCGTTTTCCATTTTCTCAACCAGGAAAAAGCCATTGAACTTTGGCAGCCCGATCGCGGCGAACTCAGTGCATTTGAACAGGACTACCTCAACTTTTACAGGAGTCTGGGCAATTTATACCACGGTTTCCGTGAAAAATTACTGGCGCAAGGCAAGGTGTATCCTGCGCTGGCGGCACGTTTACTGACGGAAAACTGGGCGAATAATCCTCCCCAACCGGAAGAAGAACAAATCTGGTTTTGTGGCTTTAATGCGCTGAATACGGCCGAAATAACGCTGATTAAGCAGCTAAAACACCAAAATAAAGCGCAAATCCGCTGGGACAGCGACCGTTTTTATCTCGAACACGACCAACACGAAGCCGGTCTATTTTTGCGGCGTTTGCTGGAAGACCCCGACTTAGCCGGCAATCATATTGCACCCGATAAATTCAATAGTCGGAAAACCATACAATTGGTGCAGGCTGCTGGTCAGCTGGCACAGGTAAAGGCGGCATCCGAACAACTCAGTGCCTGGCAAAAGGAAGATCCCAACCTCATTAATACTGTATTAGTGCTCGCGGATGAAAGTCTGCTCGTGCCCATGCTCAACAGCCTGCCACCCCATTTGCAGTTGAATGTAACCATGGGTTACCCGGCCAAACTCGGTCAGGCGAATACCCTGGTAGCCCTTTTGCTGCGTTTGATGCAAAACCGGCAACTGAGCGAAACCGGACCGGTATACTATCATCGTGATTTGCTCCCACTGTTAGCTTTGCCCCTGTTGCGCACATCGCAATTCGCACTGTTTAATAAGGACATGATTGAAAGTAGGCGGGTGCGTATACCATATTCCCTGCTCGAAACTGCACTTATTGACTTACCCGATTTACAGCTTTTATTGAAGCAGGCTGATTTAACCCCTCTACAATTTCCAGCCGTTGTTATTCCATTGCTCGAAAAACTGGCTGATAAAAAAGGCATTGACTTCCTTCAGCAACAAATCTGTCTGCAGCTGATTACACTGCTGCGACGTATGGAAACCTTACTGCAGGAAGAAGAAATCCAACTCGACTGGAAACTCCTGCGCCAACTCTGGCACCAACTGGCTTCGGGCGAAACCCTCGATTTTTTGGGTGAGCCGCTTGAAGGGCTGCAGTTGATGGGTTTGCTCGAAACCCGCGCCCTCGACTTCAAACGGGTATTGGTAGTTGGCGTAAACGAAGGCAGTTTGCCCGGCAAGGCATCCGCGCAAAGTTTTATCACTTCTACCCTCCGATTTAACTTCCAGATGCCCGGTTCACGGGAAAAGGAAGCCGTATTTGCCTATCATTTTTACCGTTTGTTGCAGGGTGCCGAAGACATTGTACTCACCTACAACGGCGTTCAGGATGATTTTGGCGGTGGCGAACCCAGTCGATATATCCAGCAAATACGCTATGAACTGGCCAATCATGACCGAATCAAACTGCATGAAAGTCGCATCTCACCTACATTTCGGGCCGAAAAGTTACAGCCACCTACTATCAGCATCACCCGTACAACCGAATTGCAAACCAAGGTAGAAGCTCGTTTGGCCCGGAGTTTATCACCTTCGGCCATGACGCAGTACATAGAATGCAAGCTGAAATTCTATTTCGCCCAACTCGAAGGTCTGCAGGAGGAAGATGAAATTGCCGAACAGCTCGACTTCCGCAGCATTGGCACCGTTTTGCACCGAAGCTTGGAATTATTGTACGAACCCTACCTCAACCAGCCGCTGCAATCCAGCCATATCGAGGCCATGCGAGCGGCTTTACCGGGATATTTTGATACGGCTATGCAGGAAAGTATGCAGCATGCACCTACCGATATCGGGCTCAATCTCCTCATCCGTGAAGTCTGCCGCGATTACCTGGAGCGTTTTCTGAAACAGGAAAAAAGTTTGGTCGAAAAAATATCAGCCGATGGAAATACGCTCGACATACTTGCCAGTGAATTGAAGATGGAGCACAAATTTTCGCTCAATGGACTGGAAGTTGGCATAAAAGGTATCGCCGACCGGGTTGACCGCTTTCAGGGCCAGTTGCGAATAACAGATTATAAAACCGGTAATTTCGAAGCAAACGACATCAGTGTAATTGATATTCAGGCCGATTTGCGGAATCCTAAAAAAGTAAAAGCCCTTCAGCTCCTCACCTATGCCTGGTTATATTGGAAAAATCAGCCGGAAACCGAAAGTGTGGTATCGGGCATTTGGTCGTTCCGGAAAATGAATGCCGGCTTGGCCACCGCCAGCGTAAACGCGCAGGAAAAACTCAACCCTGCCTTGCTTCAGGAATTTGGGACATTTCTGGAGAGCTTGCTCAGTGAAATTGCCGATCCCAACACCATTTTTACACAGACCAGCGATGAAAAGCTGTGCGAAAAATGTAACTTCCGCCAGATTTGTCAGCGATGAAACTGCTCCAGCGGCTGCTTTATACCCTTTTTTACGGAAACATCTGGATAGCCACCGCTGCCGCACTGAGCTGCTGGCAAACTGCCCTGCTGTTGGAGTTGGCTTTACCGTCCTTGCTGTATGTTTTTGTGTTTTGCGCCACACTCTTCAGTTATAATTTCGATCGTTATACCGAACGACTGGCTTTTTCGGCCAGTTACCAAACCCGCCACCAATGGTTGTTTGATCACCGCAAAGAGCTCGCTTTTTTTACCGCACTACCCGGATTGGCTTGGATCATTTTATGCTATTGGTTGCCCATGCCGGTCATCAGCTGGCTGATTCATCTCGGCATTATTTCCGTGGGTTATTCCGTTCCGCTCTGGAAGAAAAAAAACGGAGAGCGTTTTGCCCTCCGGAAAATCGGCATGACCAAAGCTATTTTTGTCGCCTATGTGTGGGCAGCAGTAGGTGTTGCGCTGCCGGTGGTATGGTCGGGTTACGCCTTCGATAGTCGTTTTTATATTGAATTTATAGCGCGTTTTTGTTTTATACTGGCCTTATGTATTCCTTTCGATTTGCGTGATGAACCTATTGATCGGGGTCATGGTATGCTAACCCTACCGGTATTGATGGGACGCGACAACGCCATGAAACTGGCGTATCTGCTTTTGGTGGTTCAGGCGATTTTGTTGTTTAGTTATTTGCCGATTTGGTCTTTTGGCTTTCTCCTGCTTAGCTTGATTTATGCTGCTTACGCCATGTTTTTTGCCGTGAAAAACGGGCACGATATGGCCTTTTCTGCCGGCATCGACGGCGCCATAGTCGTTCAGGCACTTTTGCTGGGCATGGGCTTTGCCCTTTAAGCCTTACTTTTACCCCATGTTTGCCAAACTCGTCCTCAAAAGCGGTCGCGACCGTTCCATACTCAACCGCCACCCCTGGATATTTTCCGGCGCCGTTAAAAACTGGCCCGAAGCCGAAAACGGCGACATCATCGCCGTCACCGACAACAACGACCAACTGCTGGGCTATGGCTTTTATTCCCCCAAAAGCCAGATCTGTTGCCGCATTTTTGAATTCAGCAAAACCGAAATCGCCGCTTTCGAACCCGGTTATTGGTACAAAAAAATCGAAAGCGCACTGAGGCTGCGTCAAAGTTTCCTCGACTTCAAACAAACCAATTGTTTCCGGCTATTGCATGCTGAGGGCGACTTTCTGCCCGGCGTCATCGCCGATGTGTATGGCGAAGTGGTGGTGATGCAGGTGCTCATCAAGGGTACCGAAAAAATTTTCCCGGCCATCGAAGCTGCCATGATCCAATTGGGTTTCCCCCACATCTACCTCAAACAAAAAGAAAACTCCGGTTTTCTGGAGGCGGTGAGTCTGCCCAAAGGCTGGCGGGGCGAAGCTGTGGCCATGCCTTTAACGGTCTTGGAAAACGGCATTAAGTTTATTGTAGATGTAGAAACCGGCCAAAAAACCGGCTTTTTCATCGACCAGCGCGACAACCGTTCCCTCACCCGCGAATATGTGAAGGACAAAATGGTGCTCAACGCTTTCAGTTATACAGGAGGCTTTAGCCTTTACGCCCTGGCCGGTGGTGCCGCCGAAGTGCATTCGGTCGACATCTCCAAAGACGCCATTGCCCGCGCCGATGCCATGGTGAAACTGAATTTCCCCGACGCCAAACACCGCGCCATAGCTGAGGATTGTTTCGACTATCTCCGGAACTGCGAAACCAAATACGACGTCATTGTGCTCGACCCGCCGGCATTTGCCAAAAATGCAAAGTCGGTACCCAACGCTGCCCGAGGTTACAAAGACCTCAACCTGCTCGCCATGAAAAATCTGCGGCCGGGTGGTTTGTTGTTCACCTACAGCTGCTCGCAAAACATCACCCCTGATTTGTTCCGAAAAATTGTGTTCGGTGCCGCTGTCGATGCCGGCAAAGAAGTCCGCATTCTCCGCTTCCTCTCCCAAGCCGACGACCACCCCATCAACATTTATCACCCGGAAGGAGAATATTTGAAGGGGTTGCTGCTGTATGTGGAGTAATGAGTTGAAGCAGTTGAGCGAGTTGGGGTAGTTAGCCAGTTGGGCTTTTGCTCGGTAATCGGGTAAACGGAGTTTTTGGTTAAACGGGGTTTGGGGAAAAACCGGTGCCTGAGCGGAGTCGAAGGCAACGGTTTTAAGACAAGGCCCGGGCATCGAGCCAAATCAGAGCGTAGTCGAGATTTGAGTCGAGATGGCGTTAAGACAGTTACCCAAACAGCCAGTTGAGACACCGTTCGGCTAACTCACGGCAAGAATAGCCAGTTGGGCTTTTGCTCGGTAATCGGGTAAACGGAGGTTTTGGGAAAAACCGGTGCCTGAGCGGAGTCGAAGGCAACGGTTTTAAGACAAGGCCCGGGCATCGAGCCAAATCAGAGCGTAGTCGAGATTTGAGTCGAGATGGCGTTAAGACAGTTACCCAAACAGCCAGTTGAGACACCGTTCGGCTAACTCACGGCAAGAATAGCCAGTTGAGCTTTTGTTCGGCCATCGGTTAAACCGGATTTTGGTTTAAATAGATGTTCTAGTCATTCGGCACTTTTGTCACTGTAAAATATCAGCAGCCTGTAAGGTTCAAGAAGTGTATCTCTTCCCCGCCTAGCGACCACCCTGCAGCCTGCAGGGCTGCAACCGGCGAGTTCTCCCATAAAAAAAGTCCCAGCCGCTGAGCAGCTGGGACTTTTTTAGCTTACTTGGTAAAATTAACCCTGTTTGGTCAATTCACGCAAATAATTGATCAGGTGCCAGCCATCTTCGTCGGAGATGCCGTAGGTAGAGATTTTCAGCATGGCGCCTTTGCCATTGAGGAGTTTCCAGTGGATTTCGCCGTCGGTTTGTGTAGGTACTTTTTCCTGGAGGTTAGCTGCTTTTACCGCAATGCCGGCCGGGGCATCACCGAGACCTTTTTCGCCATGACAGCTTACGCAGAATTGAGCGAATACCGCTTTGCCTTTTGCAGTCGACTCTGCAGTCATCGCCATTGGATTGCTTACGGTTTTGGCTTCTTCCGGAGCTACCCAAACCGCAGGATTTTCTGGCATTTCTTCAGCCGGGATGGCTGTTTCTGTGCTAGCATTGGTAGATTCGGTGCTTTCGCCGCCACCGCAGGCAACAGTACCTAAAGTAAAGGCCGCAATAGCAAAGCTGAAGAGGAGATTTCTTTTTGTCATGATAGAGACTTTTATATCATGACAAAGTTATGACAGCTTTGTTTGAAACCTACGCAATAGTATATAAAAAATGAGGTATTCGTAAAAGATTAAAATATATTCGGACAAACCTATCTTTATATTGAAAACTCTTATTTAATTTGCACCATCATTCGATATGGCGACACCGAACACCACCACATCTACCCGATTCAAATGTGCGCACTGTGGCGATGCGGCCAGCGGCAGTATGAGCGATAAGCAGGGCAATACCTTTTGCTGCCAGGGTTGCGCTTCGGTGCATGGCCTGTTGCAACAGTATGATATGGGGAGTTTTTACGATTTATCGGACTTAAAAGCTGTCAAACCCCGGGAAGTAGAACAAAGCCGCTATGACCACCTCGACGATCCCAGCGTTCAGGCCTTGTTTTTCAGCTATCAAGACGAGCAGATTTACAAAGTCAGCCTGAAATTACCCCAAATCCACTGCGCTGCTTGCATCTACTTACTTGAAAACCTTTATCGTTTTGATGCCGGTGTGGTACGCAGTGAAGTCGACTTCCTGAAAAAAGAAGCCCATCTCACCGTTAAAAAGCAAGTTTTGCCTTTCAAAGCGTTGGTAATATTGCTGGCTCAGTTGGGTTATGAACCCCAGCTGCATCACGGGCTCGAGAATAACAAAGGGGTTGCCAACGAAGAAAAAGCACTTATCCGCCGTTTGGCCGTGGCCGGTTTTATTTTCGGCAACATCATGCTGCTCAGTTTTCCGGAGTATTTGTCGCCGGGCGGTGTGCAGGAACCTTTGTTGCGCTCGGTAATACAGACCCTGATTATTTTGCTCTCTCTGCCCCTTCTCTTCTACAGTGGCCGCAGTTATTTTGAACAAGCCTGGCTGGGCATACGCAAACGTGACCTGAACATCGATATCCCCATTGCTCTCGGTATGGTGGCCTTGTTTGGTCGTTCGGTATTTGAAATTGTAAGCGGCATAGGTCATGGCTATATGGATTCACTGGCCGCGCTCATCTTTTTTCTGCTCATCGGCCGGTATTTTCAGCAAAAAACTTACGACCACCTCAGCTTTGAGCGCGATTATCGCTCCTTTTTCCCATTGGGGGTAACGCGAATTCGTCCGAACCAAGCCAATGAAGAAGTTGCCATTAGCAAACTAGTGGCTGGTGATCACATTTTAGTACGTAACGATGAGATCATCCCTGCTGATTCCATCCTGAATTCGGCAAGTACGCTCATCGACTACAGTTTCGTAACCGGCGAAAGTGCTTTACAGGAAAAGTTCCGGGGCGATGTTTTATATGCTGGTGGCAAAATTGCCGGACCCATGGTAGAGCTCGAAGTCATCAAACCGGTGGCCCAAGGTTATCTTACCCGTTTGTGGAACCAGGAATACTTCAGTAAAGGACAGGACGACCGTTTTAAAACCATTACCAACCGCATCAGTCAGTATTTCACACCAGCCGTACTTGTATTGGCTTTTGGTGGCTTACTGTTCTGGCTGCCGAGCTCGCCGGCCACAGCTTTCCAGGTTTTTGCAGCCGTATTGATCATCGCTTGCCCCTGCGCCTTGGCTTTGTCGGCACCATTTACATTTGGCCATGCCATCCGCATTTTAGGTCGAAATGGCCTGTTTGTAAAAAACAGTGCTGTGGTCGACAAGCTCTCTCAGCTCAAACAAATTGTCTTCGATAAAACCGGAACACTTACCCAACGGGATCAGGCAGAACTCGATTTGAGCGGCATGCAATGGGAGGAAGAAGACAAGATCTTGGTCAAAACAGTTTGTCAGCATAGCACCCATCCCCTGTCGCGGCAACTGGCCGATGTATTGGCTTGTCCGGTGTACGACAAAACCGAATTATACGACGAGCAACAAGGCAGAGGCATTGTAGCCATTGTCGATGGCCACGAAGTAGTACTTGGATCGGCAGCCATGGTGGGTTTAACTGAAACAGGCCAGCATCAAGGTACACGGGTTTATATCCGTATCGACCACAGTCTGCTTGGTTTTGTGCGCTTCAAAAACCACTACCGGCTTGGGATGGAAGAAAGTGTAGATACACTGCGTAAACACTATGAACTGGCTGTATTGTCGGGTGATAATGACCAGGAAAGACACTATCTCCATGGAGTTTTTGGTCAGCAAACAAACATACGTTTTAACCAATCGCCTGCCGACAAACTGGAAGCCATCCAAGGAATGAAACAAAAAGATGCCGGTTTATTAATGATGGTTGGGGACGGTCTGAACGATGCTGCCGCCCTTCGCCAGGCCGACATCGGCATGGCTGTGAGCGAAAAAAGCGGACAATTTACCCCCGCCAGTGATGCTATCATCGACGCCGGCCAACTTAGCAAGCTTCATCAGCTGCTCGCCTTTGCCCGCCAAACACGTATTATAATTTTTTCTAATCTGTCATTATCCCTAATTTACAATATCACCGGTTTAAGTTTCGCATTGAGCGGATTGCTTACCCCTGTGGCCAGCGCTATCCTTATGCCTGTGAGCAGTATCACTGTGGTGCTCAATGCCACCATGATGAATCGTTATTTCGCTCGTAAAAACAAGCTCCGCTGATGGAAATTATCGTCCTCCTTATCTGTATTTCGCTATTGGTTGCTCTCGGGTTTTTATGGGCTTTCATCTGGAGTATTCGCAGCGGGCAATACGACGATAACTACACCCCCGGCATCCGCATTTTATTTGAAGATTCGACCAAAACCTCTGATAAACAACCTAAAGCGTAATTATGTCACAGCTTACCATTCACTACGACAACCGGATCGTCCGGGATTTTGCCATTGCCACCCTACTCTGGGGTGTGGTGGGTATGCTCGTAGGTGTTTTGATTGCTTTCCAGCTCGTTGATCCGTTCTGGAATTTAGGCAACCAATACACTACTTTCGGGCGACTCCGGCCTTTACACACCAATGCAGTGATATTTGCCTTTGTGGGCAATGCCATCTTCATGGGTGTTTACTACTCTTTGCAACGGCTTACCAAAGCCAGGATGTGGAGCGATACCCTCAGTAAAGTCCACTTTTGGGGCTGGCAACTAATTATTGTTGCTGCTGCTCTAACACTTCCTTTTGGTATAACAACCAGTAAAGAATATGCAGAACTCGAATGGCCTATCGACATCGCCATTGCCCTGATTTGGGTCGTTTTTGGGTTGAACATGATCATGACCATCGTAAAACGTCGCGAAAAACATATGTATGTGGCCATCTGGTTTTACCTCGCCACTTTCATCACGGTTGCCGTTTTACATATCGTGAACTCCTTTGAACTGCCTATCGGCTTCCTGAAAAGTTATTCGATGTATGCAGGTGTGCAGGATGCACTCGTACAATGGTGGTATGGCCACAATGCGGTGGCATTTTTCCTCACCACGCCTTATCTCGGCCTGATGTATTATTTCATGCCTAAAGCCGCTAACCGGCCGGTATATAGCTACCGTTTGTCGATTATCCACTTCTGGTCGCTGATTTTTATTTATATCTGGGCTGGTCCACACCACCTCCTCTACAGCTCACTGCCCGATTGGGCACAGTCGCTCGGCGTGGTATTCTCTGTCATGCTCATTGCGCCATCCTGGGGTGGTATGATCAACGGTTTGTTGACACTCCGCGGTGCGTGGGATAAGGTGAGGGAAGATCCGATTTTGAAGTTTATGGTTGTAGCTGTAACCGGCTATGGAATGGCGACTTTCGAGGGGCCGATGCACTCATTAAAAGCAGTAAATGCCCTGAGTCACTTTACCGACTGGATTCCTGCCCACGTTCATGTAGGAACGCTCGGCTGGAATGGCTTCTTCACCTTCGCCATCATGTACTGGATGCTTCCACGTATGTTCAATACCAAACTATACAGTCAGAAACTCGCTAACTGGCACTTCTGGTTGGGCACCTTGGGCATGCTGTTCTGGGTCATCGCCATGTACTGGAGTGGCATTGCACAAGGTTTGATGTGGAAACAATTCACCCCTGAAGGTTATTTGCAATACCCCAACTTTCTGGAAACCGTCACCCAAATCATTCCGATGTATGCCATCCGTGGTTTCGGTGGGCTGATGTACCTGGCAGGCTTCATCATTATGGTGTATAACATTATCATGACCATGATATCGGGCAAACTGGTGGCTAACGAAGCTGCGGTAGTTAACGAACTGGAAAAAAATCACAGCACATCAGGTCAGAGTTGGCACCGTAAACTTGAAGGCCGGCCATTAGCTTTCTCTATCTGGGTTACCGTTGCCATTCTTATTGGTGGTATCGTCGAGTTTGTACCTGCCTTCCTCATTAAATCGAATGTACCTACCATCGCTGCGGTTCAGCCTTATACACCGCTCGAATTGCATGGTCGCGATGTGTATATCAAAGAAGGTTGCGTAGGCTGTCACTCTCAAATGATTCGTCCTTTCCGGTCGGAAACTGAACGATATGGCGAATATTCGAAAGCCGGTGAGTTTGTCTACGACCACCCCTTCCTCTGGGGTTCCAAGCGTACCGGTCCGGATTTGCACCGCATTGGTGAAAAATATCCCGATGCCTGGCACTATAACCATATGATAGAGCCAACATCCATGAGTCCAGGTTCGATCATGCCGGCTTACCCCTGGTTGGCAACGCAAAATATCGATCTCAGCCTAACGCCTAAAATGATTGATGCCATGCGTTCGCTGGGCGTGCCATATGCCGAGGGTTATCAGGAGAATGCCAATGTCGATTTGAAAATTCAAGCCGACAAAATCGTGTCCAGCCTGAAAAAAGACGGTATATCGGCTGTTCCAGAATCAGAAATGGTTGCGCTTATCGCCTACCTGCAACGTATGGGTACCGATATCAAAAAACGATAAAAACTGCACCATGATACGCCAAACACTCGAAGCCATCACCGGGGTCAGCATTTATCCCATCTTCTCCTTCCTCCTATTTTTCAGCTTTTTTACACTGATGCTCATCTGGGTATTTCGTAAAAAGAAGTCGGAAATAGACATACTACGCAATCTCCCGCTCGAAGACAACCAAACTAAAGCCTAAGACCATGGCCAAAAAACAAGACGAACTAACCGACCACGACTACGACGGCATCCAGGAGTACGACAACGATTTGCCACCCTGGTGGGTCTTCATTTTCTACCTTTCCATCATTTTTGGCGTGCTTTATCTCCTCAATTACCATGTGCTTGGCACAGGCGATTTGCAGGAAGTAGAATACCAAAAAGAAATGGCGCATGCCGAAATCGCTAAAGCCAAAAGGGAAGCCAGTGCCGGCAGCGTAACGCTTGCCTTTCTCACCGATCCCGGAGCACTGGCCAATGGCAAAAAAGCCTACGACGCCAACTGTATCGCCTGTCACGGCGCTGCCGGTGAAGGCGGCGTAGGGCCAAATCTCGCCGATGCCTACTGGCTCCACGGCAACAGTATTGATGCCCTCGTGAAAGTAATTACGTATGGCGTACCTGAAAAAGGTATGATTCCCTGGGAAAAGACCCTCAGCAAACGACAAATTGTAGAAGTAGCCAGCTACATTCATCAGCTGCAAGGCACCAATCCTGCCAATGCCAAGGAACCTCAAGGGGAATTGGTAACACAATAAAATCAGCAAATGGTGAAAGGGGTGAAATTCACCCCTTTCGCTTCTGTTTTCAATTATCCACCACCCACCATGTCGCAGGAAAAGAGTTATACACTCAGAACCACTAAAGATTTCCGGGACAGTTTAACATCGGTAGACGAAGCCGGTAACCGCATCTTCTTTTATCCCAAAAAACCGAAAGGCAGGTATTTCAATTGGCGAAAATGGTTGAGCTATATGCTGCTTTTCCTGCTATTCGCCGGTCCGTTTATGCGATTAAACGGTCACCCTTTCATGTTGTTCAACATACTCGAACGTAAATTTATCCTTTTTGGGATAGCCTTCTGGCCTCAGGATTTTAAGTTACTCGCCCTGGGGTTCATCACCATGGTGGTCTTTATTGTACTTTTTACGGCAGTTTTTGGGCGTTTATTCTGTGGTTGGGTTTGCCCACAAACCATCTTCATGGAAATGTTGTTCCGTCGTATCGAATATTGGATAGACGGCGATTGGACAGCTCAGAAAAAGTTGGCTCATGCCCCCTGGACAGCTGACAAAATCAGAAAACGTTCGCTCAAGTTTGTCATTTTCACAGCCATCAGTTTTCTTATAGCCAATACTTTCCTGGCCTATATCATTGGCAGCGATGCCTTGATTAACATTATCACTTCTCCCGTTTCAGAACATATTGGCGGATTAATCTCCATCTCCATTTTCACCGCTATCTTTTTCTTTGTGTATTGGTCATTCCGGGAACAGGCCTGTACCATCGTCTGTCCTTATGGTCGCTTGCAAGGGGTATTGTTAGATAAAAACAGCATCAATGTCAGCTACGATTTTGTGCGCGGAGAACCTCGTGGAAAACACAGCAAAAACCGGGATGAAAATTTAGGCGATTGTATCGACTGTAACCAGTGCGTAGATGTTTGCCCAACCGGTATCGATATCCGCAACGGCACCCAATTGGAGTGCATCAATTGTACGGCTTGTATCGATGCCTGCGATGAAGTGATGGACAAGGTGCAGAAACCACGCGGCCTGATTCGTTATGCCAGCTACAATGGTATCCTAACCAAAATGAGGACGGTATTTACCACAAGGGTAAAGGCTTATTCCGTCTTCCTGGTCGTATTGCTGTCGGTGTTTGTTTATTTTATGTCGACGCGGACCGCTACCCAAACCAGCATGCTGCGGGCCAGGGGCACCTTGTACACCGAGCTCAATGCTAATCAGCTCCGGAATGTGTTTATGGTTAAAACCATCAACAAAAGTTTTGATGAAAAGCAGGTGAGTTTCCGGTTGAAATCGCCAAAAGGTGAGATCACACAAATTGGAACTGACTTCATCATTCCACCCCAGGGCTATCGCGAAGGCGGATTGTTTGTAACTTTGAATAAAGCCGATTTAACCGGCATTAAAACCAATATTGTGGTTGAAGTAGTTCAAGGCAATGAAGTACTTGAAACCATAAAAACTTCCTTTTACGGACCTGCACAATGAAAAAACCCATCAACTTCTGGCCTTACGGCATCGTTCTGGCTTTTCTGATCTTCTGTGGATTTATGATTGGTTTTGCTGTTTACAGCACCCAAAGTAAGACTGAATTGGTAGCCGAAGATTATTACGATCAGGAAATCCAATATCAGCAGGTGATTGATGGCAAAAACCGTATGTCGACGCTTGCAGTGACTCCGGTTTTGCGGGCCGATGCCCAAAAGGTAGAGGTAGTCTTGCCGGAAGCACTTCACGCAGCCGATAGTGGACATGTGCGCTTTTACAGACCCAGCAACGAAAACTTCGATTACCGGGCAGAATGGGCCGAATTTGAAACTGGCCAACTCAGCCTTGCTGCCGATAAATTTGTTCCCGGACCTTATCAGGTTGTCCTGCAGTTTTACCTCAATGGCGAACTGTACTTCCACGAAGAGCGCCTTACCATCGATTAATGAACACACCGCTGCTGACTGCCCTGGCACTTGGTTTTTTCGGGAGCCTGCATTGTGTTGGCATGTGTGGCCCTATTGTTCTGGCCTTGCCGGGTAAATCGGCGATTTTTAGCCGGTTTACAGCGTTACGCCTGGTCTACAACGCCGGTCGTATCCTCACTTATGCTTGGTTAGGCTTGATACTCGGCTTATTCGGCCGACAAATC
This sequence comes from Bacteroidota bacterium, assembly GCA_036787895.1. Lineage (GTDB taxonomy): Bacteria > Bacteroidota > Bacteroidia > UBA7662 > UBA7662 > UBA7662. The sequence goes on from DAIQOK010000013.1 coordinate 51,627, forward strand.
CAACTCAGCGGATGGCAAGCTCAGCTGTCTATTGCCAGCGGCGTACTCATTTTGCTTTTTACTATGTTGCCTAGGCTAACGGCACGTTTTAAGGGTATTTTTCAACCCGGCAAATGGGTTAGTCGTTTTCTGGGAGATATTTTATACAAACCCACTTATCCCGGACAGTTGGTAACTGGCTTGCTAAACGGCTTACTGCCCTGCGGCTTGGTTTACCTGGCCCTGGCCGGTGCCCTACTGGTTGGTGACCCTTTCGTTTCGACTGGTTTTATGGCGTTATTTGGCTTAGGCACCCTGCCTGCTATGTTGGCCGTCGCCATGCTCGGTCGCCAGCTTTTGCGGCAATTCCGACCTCTTTTTAGCAGGATCAGTCCGGTAATCGCCTTAATCATGGCCACACTTTTTATTCTGAGAGGCCTCTCATTGGGCATACCCTACATCAGCCCGCAATTAACCCACCCTGCCCAGGCGCAAACAGAAGTTTGCCACTAATTGAATGCGTTAATGTGGCGTCACATTAGCACATTGGTACTAATAATGTACATGAACAGCACTCCTACTACACCTCAATTTTGGATTTTTGAACTTGGAATTTGGAATTCAGATGTGCATAACTTCTGAATAGCTAAATCGATAGTTTCCTTAGTTTCATTTTCCTGAAACTAACACCTTATGGAACCCCTGGCTGACCAGATAAGTCCCGAACAACTCGATCTGCTCAAGATTTTTCCCGGACCCGAACCGGCTGAAGAAATCGTCTACCATGGTGAATTCTCCGCCGAAGATGTAGAGTCGTGCTTGGACGTGCCGCTCGATGCCTTGAAGTTTCGAAAACAACAACCCTGCCCCAAATGTCACCGATTATCGCACCACCTTCGCTGGATTCGTTACTCCAGCCGGGCCATCAGTTGGGAAAGAGGCGCAGGAGTAGCTGGTGCACTTTCATTGTGTGACCCCTGCGGCATACAAGTGCAGTTTATCCCGGTTCAGCAGCACTAGAACGCCGCCAAGGCGGCGGATGTAAGCTTATTAGGCTCTAAAATGAAAGGTCAACGCTATCAGCTAAGAGCTAATCTGGCTTAAAAATAGCCAGCCTTCAAACTGGCCTAACTTCCCCACTACTCAACATCACCCCATTTGACACTTCACACTTCAATCTTCACACTTCCCTACTCTACCACCACTTCATCCATAAAAATATAAGCCGCATTCGGATGGCCTAAATGCCCGGCTGGTAGCTGACCATAGTGATACAATTTCACTTTCAGATAACGAAATTGACCAGTTGAAACCAGTTTTTGCCCTATTCGTTTGGTTTGAACTTTTTCATCCAATCCATCAACATCCACTTCCTCTTTAAACAACAACTGATAATTTTTACCATCGGTACTACCGTAAACTGCCATACTTTTAGGGAATAAAATCCAGGGTTTACTGTCTTGTACAAAACTGCCATAAACCGCATTCACCGGCTGTGAACTGCCCATATCCAGAAGTAATTCCACATCCTTGCCCTCCCAGCCAACCCAGCGACCTTTGCGCCATTCCGCATCGCCCAATAGGCCATCTACCAAAGTAAGCTCGCCACCTGCCCTATATTCGTCTTTTGGTGCAGGCGACCAGCTTAATCGTATGCGCCGATTGATGCGATTGAATTCAGCTACACTTTCATCACTCTTAAAGGCAAATGCCTTGCCATCTCCAACAGGAAGTACTTGTACCAAGCTAATACGGGTATTTTCCTTAATCAGCAACTTGTTGTTCCGGGCAATTTCCCCTTGAGCCGGATCACTGCCATCCAAACTGTAACGGATTTGCATGCCAGGTGTTACCGACCAGCTTACCCACATGCTATCATAAAAACTCACTGATGATGCCGAAACTACCGGTGCTGGCAATAAAAGCTGTTTGCCATCTGAAATCCAACGTTGTTGCGCTGCTTTTCCCCAGTTTGAGGGCGTTTTCCCCATCCGAAACGCTAACTCCCCTCCCTGACGGATGCTGTCGTGCGGCAGGAAATTATTCGGCCAGTCGCGCCCGTTCAAAAGCACCGTTTGTACATAATTTCCTTCGCCTGTTTTGCGGATAATAAAACTTTTAGCCCGGGCCAGTTTTATTTCTGTCGATGAAAAAGCCGGTGCAATCAGGGCATAATTCGCATTTCCCGGAGCAATTGGATAGATTCCCAAACTACTCATGACCAGCCAGGCACTCATCTGCCCACAATCTTCGTTACCGCTGAGGCCGTCGGGTGCATCATGATAAAGGGTATCGCGTATGGCATTCACCAACTCCTGACTCCGGTGCGGCAAACCTAAACTGTGATACAAATAAGCCATGTGGTGACTCGGCTCGTTGCCATGGGCATATTGACCAATCAAGCCGGTTATATCCGCCTGATTGCGGCCGGTGGTGTTCGGATTCTCAGTAAAAAGGCTGTCGAGCAAACGTTTCATACGGGCTTCACCTAAAATGCCTTTGAAGCCGGCAATATCGTGAGGCACATAAAAGCTGTATTGCCAACTATTGGCTTCGGTAAAATGATTATTGACTTCACGTGGATCAAAAGGTGTTAAAAAACCCCCATTCGAACGCGGCCGCATTAATCCGGTAACAGGATCGAGCATATTTACCCAGGCCCTGCTGCGATAGCCATGTTTATGCGCCAGCGTTTTTTCGCCCAGATAATCAGCCAAAACAGCAATACACCAGTCGTTATAAGCATACTCCAGGGTTTTCGACACCGATTCATGTTCATCCGTTATTTCGAGATAACCTTTCAGCCGGTAAGGTGCCAGTCCGTAACGATTGGCTTCAGCCGTACTGACCATCGCCTTCAGGAGCTTACGCGCCAAGGTTGTATCGACCAATCCCTTCACCACAGCATCAGTAATCACCGAAGCACTGTGGTAACCTATCATACACCAGGTTTCGTTGCCTGCCAATTCCCATACGGGCAAATGACCAGCCTGCTCGTACATCCGTAAAAAACTCTGCAAATAATCAACAGTTCGCGCTTCATCGATGAGTGTATACAAAGGATGGGCGGTACGATAGGTATCCCAAAGCGAAAAAACGGTGTATTGTGTGTGGTTTCGGGCTTCATGCAAATGCCCGTCGAGGCCGCGATACCAGCCATCAGCATCGCTAAAGCGGTTAGGTACAATTTGGGCATGATACAGCGCCGAATAAAACTTACGAAGCTGGGTGCTGTCGCCTTTGACTTCAATTTTGCACAGCTCCCTGTACCAGGCGTCTTTGCTTTGCGTATATGCGGCATCGAAATTGAAGGCAGTTTGACCATGATTGAGCATGGCACCAGCCTCGTCTACGCCGGATAAGCTCATTTTCAACTGAATTTTAGACCTATTCGTAAACCGAAACCAGATTTCTTTACCCGGCCGACCGCCATGAAAGGGCAATCCGTTTTCATCCAAAACCACCACATCAGCATCAAATTCGAGATAAAAAAACAAACGTTGGTCGGTTGCCCAGGCTTTGCTGTGCCGATAACCGACAAAAGTGCGTTTCCCGGACTGTTGCAATCGGGAAGCAGTGGTTAAATCGCGGTGATCGAAACGCAGCACCACCCATTGTGTATCTGTTTTCGGATAATTATACTGGTGAAAACCTGAAAAAGTAGTTGCCGTGAGTGTTGTTTTAATCCCGTTTTTCAGCTTTACCTGATACCAGGCTGGAGCTGCCTGTTCTTGTGCATGAGAGAAAACGGCTTTATAGCCATAATCCTTTGTTTTATCCGGACCTACTATTGCCGGCATCAAAAGCAAATCGCCATAATCGCTAACACCGGTTCCACTTAAATGGGTATGGGAGAAGCCATAAATGATGCTGTCGTCATAATGGTAACCCGAGCAGCCATCCCAGCCATCAAGCCGGGTATCGGGACTCAATTGCACCATCCCAAAAGGTGCCGTTGCACCGGGATAGGTATGCCCGTGGCCACCGGTGCCAATAAATGGATTAACATAGGGTAGTGGATCAAACTGTGCATTTACCAGCGCAGGCAATAACAGCAAAAGGCAGAAGAGGCGGTTCATGAATTAAACCTACATATATCGCACTAGCTGCGAAAGCACTTTTTCTATCCAAGCTCAAATAATTAAAAAAGGCCATCTATCGAACGACAGACAGCCTTTATCAGGGTGTAGTTGGGTTTGGGTTTTAACGGTAGCGCAAATGAATGGGCACGATATAGCTCTGATTGGCCAACCAAAAAGGATCAGTGAGCTGTAAGGCTTCGAGTTGACGTTTGATGCTCGATGCCAGATCAGCATCGGCACCTACAATGTCCAGCACTTCGATGGTGCCGTCTTCTTTCACGAGAAACTGCGCTTCAACGCGTACATCAAGTCCTGGCAAACGAAAAGGCGCCTCGAGGCGGATGTGACGGTTCAATTGTTTCCACATTTTTTGGATGGCCATTTCTTGTTGGCTGATGCTGTTTTTTTCATCACCTCCAGCATAAAGGTTAGTTGCGATCAGGCTGAAAAACAGCACAAAGATCAGTTGGAGAAGTGTTTTCATATGTAGGGTCTTGTTGGGTTCTTGTGGTTGTTTGACGATACAAAGTTGCCGCAGGTTGCATGACCAAAATATTAATTCCACCAGAAGCGTAGGATTTTGTGTGTGAACGGTAGAAAACAGGTAACGAACCGGTTACACCTTCTTTAACATGCTGATAATCATTAACAGCTGATAACAAAAAAGGTCATTCGTCGCACAACGAATGACCTATTCAATAACAGCTAAAAGCTGATTAGTACAATTCTACCGATTTCACCACTTCATATCCCAGGTGCTTTTTCAGGATATCGGCATAAGCTTCGGTGGCTGTAAAGCCAAAACCTGATTCAAAAAATTCGGCAAAAGCTGCCTGCCAGTCGCTGTCTTTTGGCAAAACAAAGGCAAATCGCTGCGCATCAATCGTCGCTACCCGATGAATTTTGAGGTTAGCCGGCTGTTGTTTAAGAAAAGCCCAATAGGTGAGTAAATCCACATAACCAAAGTATTTTGATTTACTCTCCGCCACCATTTTAACAACCTCTGCCGGATGATCAACATAAGTCACCCGCATATTAGGGTAGTGTTTCTTTTTAATGTCCATCAATTGGCGTTCGAGCAGCGTTCCCCGATTCACAACAGCAGTCATTTCTGCAAAAGTTTTTGGAATATCCTCGTATTGACGCAAAGAAGGGATTTCAGTATTGGAGATGAGCAGAGAGATATTTTTCAAGTAGGGCGATGAAAAACTCACTTCCTGCTGCCTTTCCTTAGTCACGGTAACCGATGCCAGACCAATGTGCGCCCCTTTGCCATCGCGGATGGTTTCATATACTTTGGCAAAATCGGAGTACGGCAAATACACCACTTTCACATCATTGAAACCCTTTACTTTTTTTAGCCACTGGCTGAACTGGGCTATGATGTCGACCTCTATACCGGTAAGTTCACCATCCGTATTGGTATAAGCAAAAGGGAAATTATCGAGATAATGAACAATCAGCTCGCATTTTTTGTCGGCTTGAGCCTGATTCCAACTGGTTTGCGCCAGCGTTGGCAAGCTTAGCAATAAACTCAAACAGAGTAAAAGGTAGATTTTTTTCATGGTAGGGGTTTGTGTAAATTCTAAGATGTTCAAAAAATCTGAAAATCGCAACATTTCATATCAGCATGCCGGCAATCGCTCCATTCAGCAAACAGGCTGCGGTACCGCCTATCAAAGCACGCATGCCTAAGGCCGAAAGTTGAGCGCGTTTGCCGGGCGCCAGTGAACCAATACCGCCTATCTGAATGCCTATTGAGGCAAAGTTGGCAAAACCACATAAGGCATAGGTAGCAATAATAATCGAACGCGGATCAGTAAAAGCGGCCGATTCACGCATTCCTGCCAAGGTAGAATACGCAAAAAACTCATTCAAAACCGTCTTTTCTCCCAATAACTGACCAATCAACAACACATCATCGCCGCGTACCCCAATTAACCAGGAGATGGGTGCAAACACATTGCCCAATACATACTGCAACGTAAGCCCATCGTATTTCCCACCGGTAGCTTGAAAAATAATATCGTTCAAACCCGTCGCGGCACCAGCCGATTTGAAGATATAATTCATCATGGCCATCAGCGCCGTAAATACCAATAGCATCGCACCAACATTTACAGCCAGTTTTAATCCGTCGGAAGTACCATTGGAGATGGCTTCCAGGATATTGGAGCCAATATTTTCCTTATTTACCTTAAGTTCCTTGTCGAAAGGCTCGGTTTCGGGCACCAGCAATTTAGCGGCCAGCAAACTGCCCGGCGCAGCCATGATCGATGCCGACAACAAATGCGTAGCGAAAAGTTGCTGTTGCACCGGATCTGTGCCACCCAAAAAGCCAATGTAGGCAGCTAACACACCTCCGGCAATGGTAGCCATACCGCCTGTCATCAACGCCATGATCTCCGACTTGGTCATGCGTTCGATATAAGGACGGATAAGTAAGGGAGCCTCCGTTTGCCCTAAAAAAATATTGGCCGAAGCCGCTAAGCTCTCTGAACCCGACAAACGCATCAGCCGGTTCATCACCCAGGCAAAAGCAAAAACTACCTTTTGCAGTATACCAAAATAGTATAAAGCAGAAGTCAGCGCTGCGAAAAAGAGTATGGTCGGCAGTACCTGAAAAACGAAAATGAAGCCGAACGAATCGATATTGGTGATGAGGGAACCGAACAAAAATTCGGAGCCCGCCTGGGTAAACGAGAGCAAACGCACAAAAAATCCCGACAAAAACTGAAAAGCCGATTTCACCGTCGCTACCTTGATGACCAAAAAAGCAAAACTCAGCTGCAAAACCAGGGCCATACCGATGGTTCGCCAGTTGATGTTTTTACGGCTGGAGGAGAGTAAAAAGAGTATTGCAATAATCGCAACTATGCCCAACAGGCCATTCAGGATTTGCATCATAGGTTATGGTCATTAAAAAACCCGTTATTGAACGGGTTGAAGCTGAAAATTAGGAAAATTTCCGGTTTTCAGGAGCTTTTGCGTTTATCAATCTCGTCACGGATTTTGGCAGCTTTTTCATAATCCTCCTGATTCAACGCCTCGTCCAATAACTTTTCCAGCTCTTCCATGCTTTTGCCCGACCAACTCGATTTGGGTGCAATCGGCTCGGCCGGCGACATAGACGCCGTGCTCATCCCGGCAATTTGTCCATCTTGCTCCATTACTACCCCTCCGCTTTCGAGTATGTGCTCGTAGGTATACACCGGACAATTAAACCGCAAAGCTAAGGCAATGGCATCGCTGGTGCGGGCATCTATTTCGCGAAGTTCGTTATGGCTGCGACACATCAGCCGGGCAAAAAAGATGCCTTCTTTGAGTTCGGCAATGATCACTTCTTCGAGTCTGATGCTAAAAGCATCAGCCAGGGTTTTGAACAAATCATGGGTCAATGGCCTAACGGGCTTCATCTTTTCGAGTTCGATAGCGATTGCCTGTGCCTCAAACGACCCGATAATTACCGGCAGGCGGCGATTGCCATTTTTCTCTCCCAAAACGATGGCAAACGTATTACCGGCAGCCGAACTTTCGGACAAAGCAATTACTTCTAGCTCTATTTTTTTCATGCCGCCGGCTGCCAGATGAAAGGAAGGCCGCCTTAGTTGGCGGCCTTAAATTTACGTATAGCTGCGTTGAGTTTAGGCACAACTTCAAAGGCGTCGCCAACGATACCGTAGTCGGCAATTTTGAAAAATGGTGCTTCTTTATCCGTATTGATTGCCACAATTACCTTGCTACCACTCACACCGGCGAGGTGTTGGATAGCACCTGAAATACCGATGGCGATATACAAATTAGGTTTAATGGTAATACCGGTTTGACCTACATGTTCTTCATGGCCACGCCAGTGTAAATCCGATACGGGTTTAGAACAAGCGGTAGCTGCACCCAGTAATTCTGCCATTTCCTCAATCATTCCCCAGTTTTCAGGGCCTTTCATTCCACGGCCGGCCGAAACTACCAGTTCTGCTTCTGTGAGTGGGATTTTACCGGTAACTTTCTTCAGTTCAACCGTTTTGGCTTTGAAATCGGCAGCCGCCACTGGATTAGCCAGCGCAGAAACTGTACCCGCTTTATTCAACTCCACCAATTTGTAACTGTTGGGGGTAAGGGTGATTACTTTTTTAGCACTGTTTAAGGTCAAATCGGCAAAACCTTTGTTCGAAAACACGGTTCTGCGAACGGTGAGGCTGTTGCCGCTGGCTGTAGGCACTGCTACAGCACCGGTAGCCAAAGCTGCCTGAAGTTTAATGCTGAGGCGAGGAGCGAGCGCTTTGCCGGAATAGTTATTGGAAATGACGACGGTTTTCGCACCAGCCGATTCGGCTGCAGCTGCAATAGCTTTGGCCGTAGCATGGGCTTCAAAATTATCGAGACTGGCGTCATTAATATGTAGGATTTTGTCGGCACCATAGGTACCCAGTGCTTTCAGGGCGTCGGCAGGGATACTGCCTAAAACTACTGCTGTGAGTTCGCTGCCATCGAGGGCCGCCACGGCAGCGGCATAACTTACGGCTTCGAAGGTGGCTTTTTTGAACTGACCACCGCTGTTTTCTGCAAATACAAGAACTGACATATCAGATGACTTTGGCTTCGTTGTGGAGGAGTTGGATGAGCGATTCTGCATCGTTGGCGTCGATGAATTTACAGCCGGCTTTGGCTTGCGGCGATTCATACTGACTTATCTCAGTGCGTTTTTCAGCAGCCGACGGAGCAACTACCTGTAGAGGTTTACTGCGTGCCATCATAATACCACGCATATTAGGGATACGTGGTTCGGTAAGTTCCTTTTGAGCACTTACTACAAATGGGGTATTTACACTCAACACTTCACGACCACCATCAATATCGCGCTCAATAGTCGCAGTATTACCGGCAAGGGAGATGCTATTGATTACGTTCACCATCGGCAAATCGAGGAGTTCGGCTATCATTCCACCTACCTGACCACCGTTATAGTCGATTGATTCACGCCCCGTGAAAATGATGTCAAAACCTTTATCCTTGGCATAAGCAGCAATTTCATTGGCTACGAAAAAGGCATCGGTAGGTTCGGCATCAATACGTACGGCTTCGTCGGCGCCTACTGCCAATGCTTTACGCAGATTGGCTTCGGTATCGGCTACACCGACATGAATCACGGTTACGCTGCCGCCACCTGCTGCTTCATTGAGCTCAAGGGCTTTGGTAAGTGCCAACTCGTCGTATGGATTGATGATGTATTGCACCCCGGCCTTGTTGAAGGCTTTATTGTCGGGCGTAAAGCTAATCTTGGTCGTCGTGTCGGGCACGTTGCTGATGCACACAAGAATCTTCATATATACTCGAAAAAGTTAATTTCGCTGTTGAAAAACAAGAACACAAAGTTAAGACAAAAACCGATGTCGTCAGCAAAAGATAACCCCAGGATTACGCAATTGTTCAGGCTTATTGAACAGCAAGGTGCCGATGCCTTTAGCTGTTATGCGCTGGCGATGGAATACCGCAAGGCTGGCGAAAGCCGGGAGGCTATAAAATGGCTGCAGAAGACGCTGGAACTCGACCCGGAATACCTGGCTGTGTTTTACCAACTCGCCGCAATGTATGCCAGTCTCGATGACAACAAAAACGCCCTGTTCACTTATGATCAAGGCATTCAGTTGGCCGAAGCTAAAAAAGATTTAAAAACGCTGGCCGAACTTAAAAATGCCCGGATGAATTTGAAACTTGACATGTAGTTTGTACAATATTATTTGTAATTTGTCTTGTAATTAGGTTCAATATTACGACCCGACTTTATGAAAACAGGACTACTTTCTATTGCACTGTTGCTCGTTTTGCAACATTTTACAGCAGCGCAAGCCTACCGGTCGCTTTTGCGTGAAGGTAGTTTTTGGGATGTTATCTGGTACCAGTCCGGGCCCTTATGTCCTCGTTCAAATGTTAACCGTACTTATTTTGGTGGTGATACGGTAATCAATCAACTCACCTACAAAAAACTGATGTGGCAGGGATCAATATCAGTTGCTCCACACCCAGCCTCACAAATAGAACGATGTTTACCACATGCCATACTTCCGACCATAAACACAAGCATGACCTCGTTTTTTAGGGAAGACAGCTTAAGCAAAAAAGTATGGATTTGGCACCGTGATGAGACAACCCCTAATTCGACTTTTAAAGAGGATTTATTGTTTGATTTTAGTCTGGAAGTTGGAGACACCCTCAAATCGGACTATCATTTAAACAACAATGGCGCATTTTTAGTTGTAGACAGCATCCAATATGAACCCTACCCTTGGGATCCAAGCCAGACAACTAAAACTTACTATATGACACCTACAACAGGTCCTTCATTTTTAATGACTGACCCAAGGATATTTGAAGGTTTTGGAAGTGGCGTATTTCTTGGCCGGATGGGGCTGCAGACTGGACCGGGTGTTGGTGTATATCTACATTGTTACAAACATTCACCAACTTCAGCTGCAACAGCGCACTGTTCTCAATTTTTGAGCACAGAGAAAGTTCAATTATTGGAATTAAACATCTATCCCAATCCAACTTCAGCTTATTTATACATAGAAGGTATTAAAGAAGGATATCATGCGACTATTCGAATACAAGACATTCAGGGCAAAATACTTATCAATGGACCGATGCCTGTCGATTATAAAATTGACATCTCAGCACTGCAACAAGGCTTGTATTTTCTCTTGGTGGAAACAAATGGAAAGCTCAATACAACCAAAATCCTGAAGCAGTAGAATAGTTTTTTACCACTTCAGGAGATGAGACTTAGTCGAGTCGGAAACTCATGGTCGCCTGTACCATGGTTTGGTTGTTGCGGAACTGCACATCATAAGTATTACGACCCTCCAAATAATACGGTAGCCAATAACCTTTGGTGCGGTTGTGAACTACTGAAAAGTCTACACCTACTTTGCCAATCTTTACACCTGCACCGGCAGTATAATCCAAGCGACTGTAGTCAGCGCCTCCGGTATTCACCCCTTCCTGGTAAGGGCTTCCCCAATAAGCAAAACCCGCCCTGAAAGCCATCGGACCATAAATATATTCGCCGCCAATACGCACATTGCTGGTACTTCTGAAGGTTGACCTGACCGTATTATTCAGATTAGAAGCCCACTGAGCAGCAAAAACATCATTTAAAGCTTCTACACGCATCCGGCTGTAATCGATATAATCGTAATCAATCGCTATCGAGGCAGTTGCTCCAAAAAGGAAGGCCATTCCGGCACTGATACGCCCTGGCTTTGTATACGAATAGGTAAAAGGAGTAAACAATGGTGACGCTGCAGTTGCAAATACCGGCACCGAATCGTAATTCGCATCAATTTTGGTAAGATAATCGTCGCTTACAGTATACCAGGTAGGAGATTCGTACGATAATCCCAAACGCAGCCATTCAACCGGCTGTAAAACGGCTCCTAATTTAATTACGGCGCCATCAGCATTAACATATTGCGATTGTTGGAAGGTAAAATCCTTGAAATCAAAGATGGTATCCATATGGTCGCGTTCAGTATAATTGTTGATGAGTGTATAACTCGTCGATACCAACCCTACTGATCCGCCTATAAAGAGCAAATTGTTGTAATTGGCACCTACCGAAAAAGCATACTCATTGGTTGCGCCGCGTGTACGTAATCGTCCGCTTTGTTCCACACCTGCATTGGGGACTATCCCCAAATACAGACTGGAATCGTTGCCTGGGATACTGGGATAAATTAAGCCTGTAGTTCTGGCCAAAGAGGCGGTAAAAGGATAATCATCCGGCCGAAAAACATTGGGATCGGTATTGGCCTCCTGCACAAACACATCAACTAAACTATGGTCAGCATTTATGCCCTTATAGCGCTGATTATTCAGAAAATTATTGGTGCGGTTGATGGTAAAGCCGTAGTTCACATATTTCCACTCGGAGCTTCCTCCGCCATATCGCCGGCTTAAATCCTGACTATATATGTAACCCAACTGCCCAATATAAATACCGGTGGCCTTGTCTTTATCATTGGCACCTAGGTAGGCACCGCTGCTGCCCATAAAATTGAGGCCGGGTGTCAAACTGATGGATGACCGCCTAAAGCTGCCCAAACCCGCCGGGTTAAGGGTCAATCCACCGGCATCGGCGCCTAAGGCAGTGAACGCACCTCCCATGGCCGCCATCCGGGCGCTGGGACTGTGTCGAGTTAAAGCCAGATTCAACAGGTCTATTTCATTCTGCGCCCGTACTCCTACTAGACCGACCAGCCCGAAGACTGCGGTTAATACTATTTTTTTCATTAGAAGTTAATTTATCTTGGTCTAGAACCACCTACCCCTGAAGGACGACCACCCCCACCGCCACCTGCTGGCGTTGAACCACCCCTGCTAGGCGGTGTAACGGCTGGAGATGTGCCTCTTGAAGGCGGGGTTGCTGGTGCTGTACTTGGCGGAGTTGGCGTACTTGGTCTATTAAAGCCACCGCGATTTTCAGGTTGTGCACCTGGGTTGGTCCGGCTCGGCGGTGTAGTATTAATACGTCCCGGTGTAGTTGCTGGTTGACGCCCGTTTGGACTTTGACCCGGATTAATGCGGGTGGCAGGCTGCCGGGTGGCTGGCGTTGTTGTGCGACCGGCAGGGTTCATGCGCGCATTCGGATTTTGTTCGGCAGTAGCGCTGCGAGGCGTAGTAAACACCGTGCGCGGGCGAGGTGGAGTGGCTGACCCGACACGATTACTCCTCACCGGCTGCCTGGGAATGGCAGGGCCCAAAGGAGCTCCCCAATCGCCACCGCCTGCCCAGCCACCGCCGTACCACGGATTATACCATGGACTATACCAAGGGTTGTAAAAAGGACTGAAGAAAGGATCGTAAAAACCACCCATCCAGGGGTTACCGAAACCCATGCCAAAACCACCAAATCCATAACCGAAAGTGAGACTCCAGCCTGGTCGCATCGACCAAAATGGCGGGAAATAAGGATTAAAAAGCATATAACTACGCATACCCCAAAAGCCCCCCATATTCATACCCATACCCATACCTAAACCCATATTAAAGGAGGGGTCATACCATAGTGGATCGTTGTAACGGTCGAGATTACGGCTGTAATCACGACTGTTGTAGCGATCGTCATTTTGATCGTAGCCTTCGTTAGCGTATTGTTCGTCGTAGGTCCGACCACTTTGGTACTCCTCATAAGTTGATGAGGGTCGGTTGGCATTGGTTCGTTGGTTGGGCGCAACTTCTGCGCGGCGGGCGGCTTCGCCACTCGATACATAATAGAGGTCGTCGTCGTATCGCTGCTGGGCAAAGCGGCTGGTCGGATTACAGGCCGAAAGGACGAGTAATGCGATCAGTGTACTTGCAATGGGCCAATTTCTCATGATATTCTCCTCTTTAATAGATGTGCTTTAACCATAACGCTGAATGTGGTTATCTTTGTTCGCGGATAACGAAAATTTACACAACAATATCCATTCCAAAACTTAAAAAATTCATGGCCAAAGAAATCACGCCGCGCAGTCAGGACTATTCTCAGTGGTATAACGACCTGGTAATCAAAGCCGGTCTTGCCGATTATTCAGCAGTACGTGGCTGTATGGTGATTAAACCCTATGGTTATGCCATCTGGGAAAATATGCAGCGTGCACTCGACCAGATGTTTAAAGATACGGGTCACAGCAATGCCTATTTTCCTTTATTCATTCCGAAGTCGTTTTTTAACAAAGAGGCCGCCCATGTAGAAGGTTTCGCCAAGGAGTGTGCTGTAGTTACCCATTATCGTCTCAAAAATGATGGAGAAGGTGGCATAGTGGTTGACCCTGAGGCCAAGTTGGAAGAAGAGCTGATCGTCAGGCCGACTTCCGAAACCATCATCTGGAACACTTACCGCGACTGGATTCAGAGCTACCGTGATTTGCCTTTGCTCATCAATCAGTGGGCCAATGTGGTGCGTTGGGAGATGCGTACGCGGTTGTTTTTGCGTACCACCGAATTTCTTTGGCAGGAAGGTCACACCGCCCATGCCACGGCAAAGGAAGCTATTGATGAAACCCGCAAAATGCTTGAAGTTTACGCCACTTTCGCCGAAGAATGGATGGGTGTACCCGTGATTAAAGGCGTAAAAACCGCCAACGAACGTTTTGCAGGCGCCATCGACACCTTTTGTATCGAGGCATTGATGCAGGATGGAAAAGCTTTGCAGGCAGGAACCTCCCACTTCCTCGGACAAAATTTTGCCAAAGCATTTGATGTTCAATTTGCCAATGCTGAAGGTGGTCGCGACTACGTTTGGGCTACCAGCTGGGGTGTATCTACCCGACTCATGGGTGCGCTGGTCATGGCGCATAGCGATGACGATGGTCTGGTACTTCCTCCCAAACTGGCGCCAATTCAGGCCGTAATTGTGCCTATTTACAAAGGCGAAGAGAGTGTAGCTCAATTGAATACTGCCGGTGAAAAACTCAAAAAGGAGCTTGAGGCCAAAGGCATACGTGTGAAACTCGACATTGACGAAAAAGCCCGTCCGGGTTGGAAGTTTGCTGAATATGAAATGAAAGGCGTTCCCGTTCGTATGGCCATGGGCCTGCGCGACCTGGAAAACGGCACAGTCGAAGTGGTTCGCCGCGATACCCGCGAGAAGGAAAGTCTGCAAACCACCGACATTGGCGATAAGGTCCTTCACTTGCTCGAAAAAATCCAGCAAAACATCTTCCAGAAAGCCCTGGATTACCGCAGTGAAATGACCCACAAAGCCGACAACTGGGAAGAATTTGTGGATTTAATTGATAACAAAGGTGGTTTTGTTGCTGCGCACTGGGATGGCACATCGGATACCGAGACAAAAATTAAGGAGATGACGAAGGCAACCATTCGATGTATTCCACTGAATAATACTGCGGAGGCTGGAAAGTGTATCTTGTCGGGTAATCCATCCACACAACGGGTATTGTTTGCCAAAGCTTATTGATATGCGTGAAAAAAGAGAACAGATATTCGAGCTATTGCAGCATAAATCTGGCTTAAAACAAGCTATTTATCGCCATACATTGGCCCAGTTTGAATCGTTGAAAGGAAAGCTGGAGCAAATTGAAGCAGATTTAGGGGGACGTATGGCCACTGTCAATCCCAATGTGGAGGTGAAATACAACAACCGTTCTTTGTTTGAATGCGAATTAAAGTTCTCGGGCGATATGCTGGTATTTAATATGCATAGCAACGTATTTTCGTTCGACCACAAACACTTTATTCACCAAACGCCTTATGTGCAGGAGTCCCCCAACCGGGCCTTTTGCGGCAAAATTGACATTTACAATTTCCTCGCCGATAGCTATAAATACAATCGATTGAACGATATCGGCCATCTTATTGGTAGGATATTCATCAATCATGAAAACCACTTTTTTGTGGAGGGTAAAAAACAATTGGGCTTTTTATACGGCGATTTTGCCAACCAGGTGTTAGATGACAGCAAAATTTGTGAGATCATAGAAACAGCCATACTGCACGCATTGGACTTTGACCTGATAGTTCCACCTATTGAAATGGTGCAAGAGATAAGCCTGGCCCAAAAACTTTTCGAAAACGGCAATGCCGGCATTACCACCGGCAAAAAACTCGGTTTTTCAAACGGGAAATCATGATTCTCCGAACCAGCATAAACGGTTTATTTCGGTTGCCACTTTTGCTGGTCTATGTGTTTGTTTTATCCGGTTCGGCCGTCCTTGAAAAACGGACTACCACCATCAGTATCAAAGCACAGAATGGTGGTCCGGATGGTTTTGAAGAGGTGATTTATGAACGAAAAGGCAGAAAGATTGAGCTCCAAGCCACTGGTACCGGTCATGTTAAAATCAACGACTTGCTGGCTGAGGCAGTGTCCAGTGATACTGTTTTTGTAAATATGTATCAGGAAATAGTCCAAATGATTGCGCTGGGTTCAACTAAAAATGTCATGGTAGATGTGCATTTACGTAGCCATGCAACGGCGCATTGGCATTGGCAGGATGCCGGTAATTTTAAGATTGAATTAAATATTCGAAAAAAATAACTTCAGCTGTTTGTTAATAGCCGAAAGCATCGTCTAAATAAACGATAAATTTAATTATCGTCTTTAAGCACGATAATTTAAATTATCGTGTCCTGAAACGATAAATTGTTTTGGTATCGCCAATAAAAACGATAAATTTGATTATCGTTTAAAAACACGATAATCAGATGGTAGGGATAATCACCGGCGATATCGTAGCTTCGCGCCGACAAAAAAACCCGGAACTTTGGCTAAACCCGCTCAAAACACTCTTTCAAGGTATTGGGGAAGAGTTAGAAAACTGGGAAATTTTCCGGGGCGATAGTTTCCAGCTGGAAATTAGCGATACGGCAGATGTATTGTGGGTTGCCTATAAAATCAAAGCGCTGCTCAAGAGTATAGGCGGACTGGATGTACGTATGGCCATCGGTCTGGGCGACATCAGTTATGCCGCCAAACGGCTATCTGAAAGTAATGGAACAGCTTTTATCTATTCAGGTGAAAAATTTGAAACGCTCAAACAGGATAAAATCAAACTCGCCCTTAAAAGTGATGATGCCGACTTTGACAAAATCTTCAATCTGCTGCTGAAATTTGCCTCCCTAAGTATGGATAACTGGACAGTAACTTCAGCGCATACTGTTTTCACCTTACTGGAATTTCCGGACGCCACACAAACGGAATTAGGTCAGCAACTGCAAATCAAACAACATACCGTAAGTGAGCGCCTGCAACGCAGCCGGATAGCCGAACTTTTGGAGTTAAATACGCTTTACCGGGAAAAAGTAAAAACCCTCAGTCGATGATACTGCTGCTCCAATTAGTACTGGCGCATTTAATTGGCGATTTTTTAATACAGCCCACGGCTTGGGTAAAAGAAAAAAAACGACTCAAAATTGCCGCTCCCCAACTCTATTTACATGTGTTGGTGCATGGTTTGTTGGTTTTTGCATTGACCAACAGCTGGGAAACTGCGTTGGTCGTATTGAGCATCCACTACCTTATCGATCTGGCGAAACTCTATTTTCAGGAAGAAAAAACGGAACGGAATTGGTTCTTTTTTGACCAGCTGCTCCACCTCCTCAGTTTGCTGGTGATTTGGATCATATTTGAAAACCCTAAACTACAACTGACTGCTTTTAACCAACAACTGCTGCTGATTTACAGCACAGCTCTTGTGCTAATAAGTTATCCGACAGCCCTTATTCTCAAACAACTGCTATCGATTTGGTCGCCTTCGGCAGAAAAGGAAGGTGAAAAAACACTGGCCAATGCCGGGCAGTATATTGGGATTATAGAGCGGATATTGGTATTTGTTTTTATCGTAACCAACCACTGGGAGGCCATTGGCTTTTTGCTGGCTGCTAAATCGGTATTTCGTTTCGGAGATTTAAAACGCGCCAAAGACAGGCGTTTAACGGAATATATATTGGTGGGCACCCTCCTCAGTTTTGGCGTGGCCATATTCATCAGCATGGCAACCCTCTATTTGTTGGGCAAAGCAGCTTAAGCCCGTATCAAGTCGATGAACCGGTATTTTAAGCCGGCTGTCGTTTCAAAAACCTCACTTTTATCTATTTCCCGCCATTCCTTAGCCGACAGCTCCGGAAAAAAAGTATCCCCTTCAAAATCGGCCATCACCCGGGTGAGGTATATTTTATCAGTAATTGGCAGGGCCTGCCGGTAAATTTCGCCACCGCCTATGATCATTACTTCTGGTTCGGTTTTACCCAGTGCCAAAGCTTGCTCCAAAGAAGAAACCACAGCGCAGCCTTCCACTTTAAAGTCTGGATCTCGGGTGATAATCACAAAACGCCGGCCTGGCAAGGGTTTGCCAATACTCTCATAGGTTTTACGCCCCATGATGCAAATTTTGCCCATGGTGAGCGCTTTGAAGCGCTTCAGGTCTTCGGGTATACGCCAGAGGAGGTCGTTGTTACCTCCGATGGCATTGTTTTGAGCAGCAGCGACTAGGATTGAGTTCAATATTTCAAATTCAAAATTTCAAATTGCGTTGCAAAGCATTGCAATTCCCGCCAACGCGGGCAACAAAATTACGAAGTAGCAAGCGCCTTTGTGATAAATTAGTTTACCAAACGATTTGGTTGCTGCAATGTTGGTTTAGGTGATTGGTGAGTTTTATGAGACCTTCCTTATTGGAGCTAGCTAGACTTTCAGCAGCGATATTACATTGGGACAAAAGGAGCTGAACTACTTTGGTGATGGTTGCCGCATCTAATTCGATCATTTTACCGGCTTGCCACCAGTAAAATGTTTCTGTTCTTACTCTTTCAAAACTTTCATCCGTTTCTATTTCCTCGAATAATGTCCGTTGAAGCAAAAGGATTGGCCCATGGGTTAAAATCCTCAGGTGTTCAGGTTCACTTGTGTTGAAGGCATGAATCAGGAAAGCCTGGTCATTTATCCTAAATGCCTCAATATTTGCTAATTCAGTACGGGAAAACTTCCGCTTGTGGAGACCGGTTCGGAATGCTACAGCGGTAAATCTGCCATTCCTCATGGAATATAAGCCTCTGCCTTTCACAAATAGGGTATCCGGCTGATTTTTTAAGACGAAATAATCAGGAAACTGGTATGTTTTTCTTGGTACTTTTTGTTGAATACTTTGCCCATGCAAAACATGGCTAAAGAGCAGGAAAAAGGCGAAAATGGCGAGATAGCGCATTGTAAGCCGACCAGTTTTAATAGTTAAGAGGCCACATCTAAAGAAACCTGCTTCAGTCGATGGTCGATTGTCCTTGCCATACATAATCGATTATGGACTCAACGGTAACTCAAGACTGAACTAAAATACTCCTTTTAAACAACACTTCAAAAATTCAAAATTGCCTTAAATCAGTTCAAAATTTCAAATTCAAAATTGCTCAAGCACTAATTTGGAATTTGAAATTTTCAATTTTGAATTAAACCGCCACCGGCGCCTTGATGTGCGGATGCGGATTATAATCTACCAGCTCAAAATCTTCGAATTTGAAGTCGAAAATACCCTTTACAGCAGGATTAATTTTCATTTGTGGTAGCGGTCTGAAATCGCGGCTGAGCTGCAATTCGGTTTGTTCGAGGTGATTCAGATACAAATGGGCATCGCCGAAAGTATGGATAAAATCGCCGGGTTCCAGCTCGCAAACCTGAGCGACCATCATGGTCAATAAGGCGTAAGAGGCAATATTAAAAGGTACACCCAGGAAAATATCTGCAGAACGCTGATAGAGCTGGCAGCTGAGTTTACCATCGGCCACATAAAATTGAAAAAAGGCATGACAAGGCGGTAAAGCCATGTTTTCAATCTCGCCCACATTCCAGGCCGAAACGATGATGCGGCGGGAATCGGGATTTTTTTTGAGGGTATTGATGACCTGACTGATCTGATCGATGTGGCGACCATCGGCGGTTGGCCAGCTGCGCCATTGGTAACCGTAAACCGGACCCAGTTCGCCTCTTTCATCCGCCCACTCATCCCAGATGCTTACGCCGTTTTCTTTGAGATAGGCAATATTGGTTTCACCTTTCAGAAACCACAATAATTCGTGCAATATGGAGCGTAAATGGAGCTTTTTGGTCGTAACCATTGGAAAACCTTCCGACAGATCAAACCGCATTTGATAGCCAAAAACGCTGAGGGTGCCGGTGCCGGTGCGGTCGTCTTTGCGTGCCCCGTTTTCGAGCACATGGCGCATAAGGTCGTGGTATTGTTTCATAATTATCCGATGAACGAAAGTAGAAAATGCGGCAGTATAAAAATACACGGCTTATTCACAATGATGGCTTGTTGGAAACTCACACCTTTTAACAGCCACATAAACGCTCCTTTGCGTAATTTAGGGTTCGAAATTTGATTTTATGATGCGAAATTTTCTGATCGGCCTCTTGCTTGCCGGTTGTAGTTTAACTACCTCGGCGCAGAATAAGCCAGCCACAAATAGCAGCTCCCTGACGTTGAAGGATGTCATTGCGAGCAATAAGTTCAGTGCCAGATCACTTTACGGTGTAAACCCAATGAAAGATGGCAAAAGTTATGCTTCTATTGTTTATCAGCCTGCACAGGCGCTTGTACTGTATGATTTTGCCAGCGGCAAGGCCATTGATACGCTGTTGAAGCGCGATTGGCTCACACCTGAGGACAGCAGCAAAGCCATCAATTTTGGTGGATATACGCCTAATGCCGATGAATCGATGTTTTTGTTGAGCACCGATGCCGAACAGATTTATCGCCATTCGAGCCGCGAAAACAACTTCGTCTTCGACAAAAAAACCAAAAGTCTGAAGGCGCTTTCGCCCAATGGCAAACAGGCCTATGCAACTTTTTCTCCCGACGGCAAAAAAGTTGGTTTCATGAGAGAAAACAATCTTTTCATCAAAGATCTGACTACCGGCAATGAGCTACAGTTTACCTTCGACGGGAAACAGAATGAAATCATTAACGGAGGAACCGACTGGGTGTATGAAGAAGAATTCGGCTTTACCCGTGCATTTTTCTGGTCGCCCGACAGCAAAAACATCTTCTTTTACCGCTTCGATGAAAAAGCAGTTCCGGAATTTGTGATGCCCATTTACGACGGCCTCTACCCTACCAATTTCACCTTCAAATACCCCAAGGCCGGAGAAAAAAATGCAACTGTTACCCTGCATTTGTACAATGTGGATAGTAAAGTCACCCGCAAGATTGAAGTCGGCAGCGGCATCGAATATGTTGCCCGTGCCGGTTGGACCAAAGACGCCAATACAGCCTGGTTTCAGCGGTTGAATCGCCATCAGAACAAATTGGAGTTGGTGTTGGTAGATGCGCGAGATGGTAGCACACGTGTAATTCTAACCGAAACTGATGCCGCCTGGGTTGATGTTGAAGACGACCTGACTTTTTTGCAGGACGGCAAAAAATTCATCTGGAGCAGCGAAAAGAGCGGTTTTAAACATTTGTACCTCTATGATTTAAGTGGCGCAGAGTTGGGTGCGATTACCCAAGGCAATTGGGATGTGACCAACTTTTACGGTGTAGATGAAGTGAATGGTGTTGTTTATTTCCAGGCCGCTGAACCGAACCCCATGTCGCGTATGGTGTATGCGGTAAAACTGGATGGCAGTGGGCTGACCAAAATCAGCAGCAATGCCGGTAAAAACAGCGCGACATTCAGCAAAAACTTCAGTCATTATATCAATTACCATACAGATGCAAACAACCCGGTTGTAGTCACCGTACATGACAATACCGGCAAACAAATTCGTATGGTGCAGGACAATGCCGATTTAAAAAAGACACTCGCTGCTCACAAACTGGCAAAAAAGGAATTTTTCAGCTTTACCAATGCCAGCGGTGTAAGTTTGAATGGCTGGATGCTGAAACCAGCCGTCATGACACCTAAGAAAAAATATCCGGTGCTGCTTTACGTATATGGTGGCCCGGGAAGTCAAACCGTTGATGAGTCGTTTGGCTCCTATTATATGTACTTCCAATACCTTGTGCAACAAGGTTATGTGGTAGTATCAGTGGATAATCAGGGAACCGGTGCACGTGGTCGTGCTTTCAAAAAAGTGACCTACCAACAACTCGGCAAGTATGAGATAGAAGACCAGATCGACGCTGCCAAATATTTGGCTAGCCTTCCCTATGTTGATGCCAAAAACATAGCGATGTTTGGCTGGAGTTATGGCGGTTATATGAGTTCGCTGGCTGTGACTAAAGGTGCCGACGTATTCAAAGCCGGCGTAGCAGTTGCCCCTGTCATCAACTGGCGTTTTTACGACACCATCTATACCGAAAGGTATATGCGTACGCCTCAGGAAAATCCGGAAGGCTACGACGACAACAGTCCAAGCTCACATGCCGACAAACTCAAAGGGCCGTATTTACTCATTCATGGCACCGCCGACGACAATGTGCATTACCAAAACAGTATGGTCATGGTTCAAAAGCTGGTCAATGCCAACAAACAATTTGATTTTATGGCCTATCCCGACAAAAACCATGGCATAGGTGGTGGCAATACCCGCTTGCAGTTGTTTACCAAAATCACCGACTTCCTGAATGCCAACCTGAAATAAGTCTTCTCTCTAGTCAATAAAAAAGGCCTTTCCGCTTGGAAAGGCCTTTTTTACTGTGGAAGTAGCTCGGTTTATTTCACATCACCCATCAGCTTGCGCATCAATGGGGAAATGACGATGAGTACCACGCCGGCAATTACAGCATACAGGGCGAATTGTTTGTAGCCATCGGTGTAAGAGATCAATTTGTCCATGGCTGTGGCATTCTCCACATCTGAAACAATACTGGCGCCGAACAAACCGGCGACATACTGTCCGTAGGCGCTAGCCAGAAACCACATCCCCATCATATTGCCCTGAAGGCGCTTGGGAGAGAGTTTGGTCATGATCGACAAGCCAATTGGCGACAGACAAAGTTCTCCCAAGGTAACTACGAAATAGGCCATGGTGAAAATGTCGAGTGAGACAATACCTGAAACGGAAGCAAAAAGGCGGGTCGCATAAAAAATGTAGAAAGCGCCACCCAAAAGCAAAAAGCCCAGGCCGAATTTAACAACCGTATTCGGTTCGATTTTACGTTTGGCCATGAAAATCCACAATAGACCGACCAATGGGGCGAACATGATTACGAAAAGAGAATTTGCGGAGTTATTGACGCCATTCGGATCAAGTTGAATAAAGCCAAGCAGCTTGTTATCCAGATTGTTGGCGGCAAAAAGACTGAGTGAGCCACCAGCCTGTTCGAAAATCGCCCAGAAGACCACCGAAAAAAGGATGAACAGCAAAGCTGCGATCAGCTTTTTCACTTCGTCGAAGGTGTGTTTCGACATCTCATAAATGAGATACAATAAGCTAAATGGCCCGATGATGTACATAAACCAGTCGGTATACTGCGTATTCGACACCATAGTAATAATCATCGGAATCGACAGCAAGCCGCCTATATAGACCGCATATTCTTGCCATTTTTTCTTGTTTTTCACTGGTTCAACTGCACCTTCATTCGCAGCTTCAAAAGGTGACAGACCAATAGGCCCCATACTTTTGCGGGTAAATACGAAGGTGATCAGGCTGATGGTCATTACAAGTGCTACAAGCCCGAAAGCCACATTCCAGCGGGCCGATTCGGCCACCAAACCCGACAACAAAGTGCCTTTGCCGATGGAGATACAAGCATAACCACCCAGCAAAGCGCCTAGGTTGATACCTGCATAAAAAAGTGAAAAACCAGCATCACGTCGCGGGTCATCCTTTTTGTATAATGCCCCTACCATGGTAGAGATATTCGGTTTAAAAAAGCCGGTCCCGATAATATTGAAACTCAAACCCAAAAAGAAAAACTCTTTCGGATCTACCATTAAAATCAAACTTCCCGTAATCATCAACAAGCCACCCCAAAACAGCGACCGTTGGAAGCCAAGTATCCTATCGGCGAACAAACCGCCGATGAAGGTAAAGGCATACACAAAAGCCTGGGTGGCGCCATACTGCAGATTGGCTGCTTTTTCGTCCATGAACAGTTGGTTCACCATAAAAAAGGTGAGCATACCGCGCATGCCGTAGAAACTGAATCGTTCCCACATTTCGGAGAGGAAGAGGTACCAAAGTTGTTTGGGGTACTTTCCCTCAAAGTTTTGAATCGCTTCTAATTGCATATCAAAAAAATTAAAGGGCTAAAATGAACAAAACCCCCGATAGGTCGAGGGTTTCGTTGGTGCTATTTGAGAAATTATTTCACGTTGTTTTCGCGCATTACGCCGTTCATCCATTTCAGCATGACGATCATCACGGTTGCGGCAACCATCACGAGCGCAAAATTGAGCAAGAAGAAGTTTTCTTTTTGGTCGATAGTCTCCCACAAACCGCTGAGCATACCCGATAATT
Source organism: Bacteroidota bacterium (assembly GCA_036787895.1). Lineage (GTDB taxonomy): Bacteria > Bacteroidota > Bacteroidia > UBA7662 > UBA7662 > UBA7662. Next base: position 75,591 of record DAIQOK010000013.1, read on the forward strand.
TATTGCCTACGCTAATCGCCAAGAAAAAGCCGCCCATCATCAAGGCAGTAATGCGAGGGGGTGACAATTTGGAAACGAGAGAAAGTCCCATAGGCGACAAACACAATTCGCCCACCGTTATTACTCCGTAAGATGCGATGAGCCACATCGAGCCGGCTTTGCCGGTCATGTCGTTGGTGGCAAATACAGCACCTACCATCACCAAAGCCGACAAAGCCGTTATCACCAAACCAATCGCAATTTTGGAAGGGGTACTGGGTTCGCGCTTGCGGCTGCGCATGAAGCCGAATATACCCACAACCACCGGAGTAAGCACTACTACCCAAAAGGGGTTAATTGACTGATACAACTCTGTGGAATATAACTTCAGGTTTTCGCCTTGGGCGGGGATTTGGTCGGCAGGAAGTGTCGCAAAATATTTGCGTGACTTTTCGAGCTGATTGATGCTAAAGGAGTATTCGCCTTTGGCTTTTATTTCCTCGCGTGAAATCGCGGGCATGGCAGCTTCCTTTGCTCGCATATCGGCAATAATGGCATCAAATTCATCTTGCGGTGCAGAAACAATCTCGTTGTTCACCACCACTTGTGCCATACCAACTTTATCGGCTACAGCAGCCACGCCCTCCGACATCTCGCGGTTGGTATGGTCTTCGGCCCAAACGGTTAGTGCATCACCATTTTGGTGGAAGATGGCAAAAAAGAGGATGATGCACATGAAGGCTGCCAACAAAGCTTTGATGGCGCGTCTTTCTCTGGCCTCCGATTTAAAAGCGAGGTAGATAAAGAAAGTAATTACTGGCAGACAGCCAAAAATGAAGGCATCATTGGTGTCGGTTCCGAGCAAATTTCCGGGAATGAGGTAGCCAAGTATGCCGAAAATGAACATGGGCAGAACAGTCATAGAGAGTATACGCCCGGTCGACATATCGCCTTTCTGCAACGGCTTCACCACATCCACATGTTTGATGTGTTTAGTACCCAACAGGAAGATGACCACACCCAGTAACATACCTACGCCAGCTGCTGCAAAAGCATGGCCCCAGCCGTAGTTGATGCGCATATAAGCTGCAACAAAGTTGCACACGAAGGCACCTATATTAATGCCCATATAAAAGATGTTGTAGCCGGCATCTTTTTTATCCTTCATATCGTCGCCGCTGTACAGATTACCAACGAGTGTTGAAATATTGGGTTTAAAAAAACCATTGCCCAAAATGATGCAAAGCAAACCGAGATAAAAGGAGGTTACATCATGTATCGAGAGCAGAAAATAACCAGCAGCCATCGACAATCCGCCCAAAACAATGGCTTTGCGGTAGCCGAGTATACGGTCGGCGAGCAAACCACCAATAAATGGGGTGAGATAAACGAGTCCAAGGTAAGTGCCATAGATATCGGACTTTTTAACGGCATCGAAGCCCATGCCGCCATTGTTCCAGCCATCGAGCATGTATAAAGAGAAGATGCCAAGCATCAAGTAGTAGCCAAATCGCTCCCACATTTCTGTGGCGAACAAATACCATAGCCCGGTAGGATGGCCTTTCTTCACTGCGTTTTCCATAAGTTCGTTCAGGTTTATCAGCCGAATATACTATAAAATCAGTTTGAGCTGCTCTAATCGAAACTTTCTTACAGGTAGAGCTTCAGTTTCATAAAGCTCAGCTGTCCTAATCTTCAGAATTTCCAACTCAATCCTAAAAAAAGGGGGAGCTGTGCTCCCCCTTTTTTAGTGGCCTACCACCATTTATCATCGGTATTTGGTCGTTATGGCACCAAAACACGGTTGATGATATGCATTACTCCGTTGGTTCCCTGCACATCGGCAGTTACTACACCGGCATTATTGGTGGTACCTGATCCCGGATTGATGGTAATTACACCTCCGTTCACGACAACATTCAAATTAGCCGAAGTGTTTAAAGTAGGAACTGAAGCTGTAGTTACAGCCGAAGAACGGATGTTTCCTGAAACTACATGATATAACAGAATATTGGTCAGGTCGTTCACGCTTACCGCTCCCAAATCCAAGCCACTCACTGTAAATGCGTTGTTTTCAGGAGCAAAAAGGGTGAGCAAATCCGTGCTGCTTGGGTCGTAAACCAGCGCATTGGTTAAATTAGCAGTAGCCACTGCTCCTATGACGGTCGATAAGTTCACGTTTACCCCGGCCAATGTTGCCAAATCTGCTGGCAACAATACGCGGTCGATGACATGAATAACACCATTGGTCGCTTGAATGTCGGCGCGAACCACACTGGCGGCATTATTGATCCGCACTCCTGAAGCGGTTGAAACGTAGGCTGAAAGATTGGTGTTGGTCACTGGTCCTGCAGCGAGGGTATTCACATAGCCTGTTGTTACCTGAGCAGCTTCAACTTTGGCACCTAAAACATGGTAAAGCAAAATGCGGGTCAAATCGGCTACCGGCAAGCTGTTGATGGCCTCCAGGCTAATACCGGACGAACGGAAGGCAGCATTGGTAGGCGCAAATACGGTAAACGTACCACTGCCATTTAAAGTAGCTACCAATTCAGCCCGACTAAGTGCAGTTACCAGAAAACTGAAAGCAGTATCGGCCTGGGCTATAGCTGCAATGGATTGAGCCGGAGGATTGTTGTTGCCCGGTGTCGGTGTCGTGTCCTCGTCTTTAGTACAGCTCATCAACATGGTGGATGCCGAAATGATAACGGCGGAGAAATACAAAAATGACTTTTTCATGTTAGGTGGATTTAGATAGCTGACAAACATCCTAAATGCAACCTTGTTTCATAAAACATAGCTATATATTTAATATATACTTAATATTAAAATACTAATCATATAAAAGCCTTTCTGATTCAATCAGAAAGGCTTTACATTAAAATACGATAAAAATTTAGTGTTTTACGACCAATTTACCATAAGCAGCTTTCGTTGCTGATATCATCCGATAATTATACAGCCCGTTGGCCCAATGACTGGTCTCCAATCGGATTACTTTATCCATCGGTTTCACTTCTGTACGATAAACAATTCGACCAAGTGCATCTACTACTTCAAGTTGTTTAGGCTGGTTATCTTCCTCTTCCCAACTCAATTCAAAATATTCGTCGGCCGGATTGGGGTAAGCTTTATGAGCCATTTGAGCCAATGACTGAATAGCATTCGCAAAATTCACCGGCTGACAAATGGTATCTCTACCCACTATCCAAACACAAAGGTTATTCGATACCGCAATAAAAATGTGAGGTGCAGTGAAGGTATATCTCGCAGAATCGCCGGGCTGTATGACTGCAGTAACGGTATTGGTTACAAAGTTCCCTGTATTCACCCGATAGGCAACATCAAAGCTCACTGTCGCAGCAGTGCCACGGTTACCAATCTCAATTTCTATTGGATAAGGCAACGGGCCGGTTTGTGGGTTAGTTATCGGACTAACAATACGCTTCAAAAACGGCTCGGCACCTGCTACGAAGAAGTTAATGGTATCGGCCACACTACAATTTGGGGAGTGAATTTCGAGGACAACACTCCTGTTTTGTGTTACATTCAGTGATAGGACTTTACCATTCCCTAAACGCACATTGTTCTCGACCCAAACTATGCTATCAAGCGGATCTTCGAACAATAATGCGCCATTAAAAACAGCGGTACCTACAGCTGAGGCATTCGGAGCGCGAAAACGCTGACCATGATACACAAAAGCATTGCTGTCGCTGGCTGCAATGGTGGATGGCGTGCTGCCATTACTCATGAGGAGTGCCGTAGTATCTGCTGCTTCTATTTCAAAAGTATATCGGCGACCTTTAACCAGGGTAAGCGGCTCCGAGAAACTGATGCGTACGAGACCGTTGCTGTCGGGAATCGCACCGGTTTTGGTGCCAGCCAAAGCCAAACGGTATTCCAAAGGCACAGTAGAGAAATGTTCACCATAGCTTACGCTAACGGTATTCCGGCGTGCCATACGAATATCCATGGCAGTCAATAGGCCTGTTCGACGTGCTTCCAGCTCGAAACGGATTTTTCCGCCCGATTCTGAGCCACCGGTGCCCACTTCTAGCCGGTTATCGTACATAAAGCCATCGATGAGGGTGACATTGGTTCCGGGGCTCAGGTTACGATCCGGCCCTAAATCAGGAATAATCGCACCATCCACATAACGATACAATGTGGTCGTATCTTGCTGTCCATTGATGCCATACACCACGCCATAAAACTCAACCGCTTCCCCGGCAGCCGCCGCTGGAATAGTAGCCTGATATGCACCCATGGCCGGACTATAAATTGCAGTGGTTGTCCGTAAACCGGTAGCATTGCGATAAACAATAGACGCAGCAGTTACCAATGAATCGTTAGGTATGTTCATTTGAACCTGGTGAGTTACCGGGTTACAATCGTAGGCCGGCGCAAAACTTACACTGCTGATGTAGGCATTGCTTGGATCGATGATAGAAAGTTGGTCAACTGCAAAGCCTTCTCCCCGAATGTTGTTGGCATTGCTATAAAAGTTAAAACGGAATATAACATTGCTTTGTCCGCGTAAGGCAGCCAAGGGCAAGCGCGCCAACAACCAATCGGTTGTAGGCTGATTGCCTGTCCAAACTGCTTGACCTGCAGAAACGACCACACTGTCGGCAGTATACCAGTTATTGCCTTCGCCTACCCTACCCAATAGCTGCCAACTTTGACCACCATCGGTAGAATAGCTTACATTGGCACCTGAATTTACAGTCATGTAGGACCGGTACCGGAAGCTCAGCTCTGGACGAACTACACGGGTAAAGTCGAAACATGGACTTTGTAGCCAGGATTTCTCTTCAAAATTGTAGTTGCCTGTCAAATTCGTAGCCCAAACGCTTGTTCCGGCGGCGGCTGTATTAATAAGGGTTGCATTTGGTGTGCCACGCTCCCAGCTGCTGTTTACTCCGCCCGAGTACCATTCTCCTGGGGTTTCAAAGCTGTTGTTGTAAGGCAGACTGGCGCTCGCCAAATGAATGATTTCTTTACGTACTGTATCCAGCGCACCGTCGGGATCACCGAATAAATCGGTGTAGGCCATAAGGACATTCACCGAGTTGGCCGGCTGCCAACTCAAGCTGGCCATGAAGGTAACGGTATCAATAGCTCCCGGTCCAAAAGTTTGAACAGGCTGATGGATGTGCGTAATTACACTGCCCTGATTCAGCTGAATGGCTACTGGAATACCGGCAAGTGCGTTCAGACCGTCGTTACGAACTACCAGCTTCACCTGCGCAAATGCCGGCAAAGCACAGGAATTTACGGGCTCCACTATACTTAACATAGAAAGATCAAAAGCCGGATATTCGCCAAATTTGATGTCGTCGATGGCATAATCGCCCTCGAAACTGTTGCCACGGATCACAACAAATTTCACCCTTACAGCGGATGCAGGTAATAATTTGCGATATCGTTTCCATGCATCACGACTATATCGTTGTTGCTGACCTCTCAAGGTATCGAGTGGCAACCAATTCAGATTGGCAGTTTGATAGAAAAGCTGCAGCTCGTTGATGTCGGCACCATAAGCATGGTACCAGAACTCCAACATCGGATTTGTCAAACTGCTCAAATCAAGACAGGGTGAACTTAGTTCGGCATTGGCTCCAAAACCGCCACTCGATGCTTCTGTGTAGAGGTATCGTCCACTACTAGTACCGGTGGTGCGGTCAACATCCGGTCCGGTGCTTCCGGTAGAAGTAGGCCCCGCTTGACTAAACCAACGGAAGGTTCCGGCATTGGTAGTCCAGCCATTGACGAAAGTTGGTATGCCCAGGTTGACTTCTTCAAAATCTTCGATCGCCGGAAATTGATTAATTCTTTCATTGGCAACCGTTGCTATTAATGTGTCATTTCCGGGATTAAAGTCTTGCTGGTTGGCATAAAGCTGCAAGCGGTAAATACCTCCGAAATACATATTGACCCGGCTTTGCAACTGAACCAGCTTGGTACTGTTCGGCAGAATAGTGTCGGTTAGTGTTTCGGTGGCCAAAAGCTGACCATTCAAAACGACGTTGATGGTGGAACCAAAGATGGAGTCGGTTCCAAAATTTCGCAGTTGAAGTGTTAATGCCTGGTTGCTATCTAATCCACAACTGGTAGTTGGCGAAACCAGTGCTTCTATGGCCAAATCGATGGCTGGAGCTGTAAATTCGTAGGCACCAATGTCAGGCGTTGTAAAATCACGGAAGTTACCGTTGATGTCGGTATTCAGCCAGGGAATATGCACCCCTTTATCATCTACCAAAGGGGAGGTTGGCAGTGGGTCGGCCAGGTTGGCAAAAACCGGGTTAACCGACAAACCTGTACTGTCGAAGCCGAAAGCAGCACGCCATTGAGGCAAGGAGTCATAATCGGCAGCGGGAACATTCACCCGTAGTAATGGCTGCGTGGTTCCCACCAGGTAATACAGGTTATTTTGAATGGCTGCACGCCCAATGGCCTCGGGCACATTGGCAACAAAAGCCCTGAAATTCGGTGGCATGCCATTGGCACCAGTTGGATAGGCCACTACCATATTGTTGAGCATCACCAGACTATCGATGGCAGGTGAAGTTGATGAACCACCCGAAACAAAAAAGGCTGCAGTTAGCGCATTGGTAGTCAGGGTATTTACCCCGATTAGCACGGTATTATTCACCAATTCCAGATAATCACGTGGATTGGGCGGGGTAACAGTTGTGCTTTGAACAGCTGTGAATGTCAATCCCGACAAAATTGCCGTTGAACTGTTTATGCTCGGTGATTGAAAGGCAGCGATAATGTTGTTGTATACCCGGTTTGGCTGTTGCGGACTACCATTGGTGTCCCAGATATAAATTGGGTAACGAGAGATAGCACCATTTACCCGGTTGTTATAAACTTGTAAGCGCGTTTGTACGCGCACTTGTATACCTGATCCGGAAGCTGAAGTTCCTGAAAAGTCCCGAACAATATTGTTCCTAACCACCAGCGAATCCTGACTGGTGAGATAAATACCGTCAATTTTATAGTCACTAATATTATTATTTTCGATCACATTGTTGAAGGCGAGGGGTGTACCACCATCTCCATAAATAGGATGGGCAAATCCCCGAAAAGTATTCCCACTTATCAAGTTGTTGGCTGAGGCATTAATTCCTAATCCACGATTGTAAGCTTCTACTACGCCAAATGAATCGATAAATGCGCAATTTACTATCTCGTTAAAAGCTGCCCCTCCGGTGAGGTTGACCATATAAGCGGTATTAGTATTCGGGAGACTTGTCCGCACAAAATGTATATTTTCCATCCGTAGGAAACGGGTTGACCGAAGTAAAAAATTCTCCGCGTTAAACTGGCTGGGGTTATTATAGATTCGAACTGCACCGGCTGCCTGACTGGCGCCACTTATGGTTAATTTGGCAGCGGCACCTGCTCCTATGATTTCATCCAGTTCATAAACCCCAACATAGTTCCCTGCAGCCAGTTGCAGCGTTACATTGCCTAAAATACCGGCACAATTCACTGCATCGATGGCCTGCTGTAAAGTGGTATAGGTTGAAGTAGCTGTTCCTACCGTATAGCTGCCAGCAGGTATACCTACGCAAAAATTGCGTCTCAAGGTATCGTTGGCTGCCGACTGATCAGGGCCTTGTCCATTCACGTCGCTGATCCAGCTCTCCAAGTTGATAGCACCGGTTAACGGCATGGTTATGCTATTGGGAAAGTTAATTTGTGTGCCCGAGGTTGGTGCCAGATTTCCTGTCCAGCTAAACGACTGAACCGGACCGTTGTTCAGCCGGAAGTTTAAAGTAGCAGCCGTAATGGCATTTGTACCAGCATTAAATACCTGGAGAATGGGTAACTGATTACTTCCTCCAGCCACCGGAGCAACCGGTGAAAGTATGGCATCGATTCGTAGATCACGGGCAAGTGGTACATTGTAGAAAATACGGACGTTTGGTCTGACTTTGTTGTTCGTATTGGTATTATTGAGGATAGCGCCAAAGCCGGTTGTAGGATTTCCGGTTACACCAATAGTATAGTCCGCAGTTCCATTGGTGACATACCAGCTGAATTTAGCTGTAGAATAAGGGCTACTTCCACCGATTTCACTTTGAGAAGCAATCTCAATTGCTGAACCAGTATAGCTAAATGGAGAATTTAACTGAAACGTAACCCAACCAATAGTCGCCGGTATAATAGTATTCGAATTTTGGTAGACGACAGTATGCGTTGATTCTATTTGTGACCAAGTTCTTGAAGTTGGCAGAGGTGGCACCGTAGTTGAATTCGCCATCAGAATTGACAAATTGAGTGGATTACCCGGAATTGTTGCACCATCGTTATGCTTTTCAAATGCTATTGCTGTGATAGTAGCACCCAATGGTAATCCAGCTGTGGCAAGTTCAGACTGTGTAATTAACATTGCACCTCGATTTAATCGGGTATTTGAATTTGCACTTGGCCTATAAATTGGCATAAAGGCTCCATTCGCAGCTCCGATAATGGTATCGTTTGCGGTACCAATTTGAACAAAAGTTTGCCCTTCGGTAGAATTGATAATAACCGAGAAAAACAGGAATAACAGTATTAACTTCTTCATAGGTGAATAGAAATAACTTACAATTTAGTGCTGAAAACTTATGTTTTCTTTAAAATTTGGCCAAATATATTAGAATCATTCTAAATAAGGAATGAAATAGCTTCTAAATAAATAAAGGCCCCGAAAGGCCTCTATCTATTTAATTCAATCTTAATCAATTACTGTCTGATTATCAGATTTCCATGCTGTACCTGATCACGGGCAATGAAGCGGTAGCTGTACATGCCGGCCGACCAGCTGTCGGTGCGTAAAGTATGTACATGGCCATTTTCGCGATCAACAGCGATGTTGGCGACTACCCTACCCAGTTTGTCATGAATTTCGAGTGTTCCCTTGCCCTGGAACTCGTTGAACTCGAAGTTCACAAACGACTCTGCCGGATTCGGATAAACGTTACCTATCAAACGATTGTTGGCATACAAATTCTCCACACTTATGGTAGTAGTGATTGAGATACACGACGTATCATTCGCACGGTTAATCTCATTTGGCATACCCGTTGTATTGGCGCAAATCGTGTAGTTACCACCTGTAGTCGGAGGTGTCCAAGCCAAAGTAAAGGTATGCATCATTGAATCGCCGGGGGCCAAAGTTTGGGTGATGGAATTGGTAATGATAGATGCACCACCATTTACGCGATACTCCACATCGAAGCCAGAGGCTGGAATAGTACCAAAGTTTTTGACCATGACAATAACCGGAACCGGCGTAGTTGTGTTCAGCACCGTGGTACTCGTAGGCGATACAATTCGGCTCACGCCAATATCCGGAGTCAGATTCAACGGATTAACCGTAACTACTACCGTATCTGTCTTGGTACAGGTACCATCAGTTACTGTGGCAATATACGTGGTGGTCGTATTCGGACTTACGCGTATGGTATTTCCCGTACCCACCACTGTTCCGGCTGATGTGCTCCAGCTAACCGTTGCCGCTGCTGCATAATAAACAGCACCGTTAAACTGACGACCGGCATTCAAACCCGTAAACTGACCACAAAGACCCGCACCTACATTGATGCTCAAATTCGCGTTGCTGATGACCGCACTACCGTTGGTATAACTGGCATTGTAGTTCATGAAGATACCGGTAACCTGGCCTTGTTGAATAATAAAAGGATTATTCAACGGAATATTGGCGAGTACACCAACTGTACCATTAAAGGTGATGGTATCAACAGCTGTCCAACCCGCGCTGGAAAGCTCATTGCCTTGGTGCGTACCGGTGCGTGTCCATACAATCACTTGCTGGGAGCCTGCCGCATTCGCACGGATATCAAATCCGGTAATCAGCAAAGCGCCTGAAGTAGCGGTAAGGTCAAACATAGCACCACCACCACAGCCGTTACCACCGGTATTCATCGTAGCCAGGGAAGAGCTACCGGCAAAACCGGTATTGGCACGCAAGGTAGCTGAATCACCTTGCGTGATGGTTGTATCATTACCCGCATTGACGGTCAGATAATCGTCTTTGTATGTGAACGAACCAAAGGTAGGCGCAAAGTTGCCCAGGCTGTCTCGTGCTGTAACCGACAATTCCACCAGCAAATTAGAGCCCCCCGGAGGAATCGTACCCGTCCAAACACCTTGTGCGCTGCTACCACTTGTGCGTGTAAGTACTATCGCCGGCGCAGCTACACCACCAATAATTCGATTCACTCGAATGGTATCAATTCCAGAGCCGCCACTATTATCACGGGCATGAACCGTAATGGTTCTCGCTGTAGGCACACACAAATTGCCCAATGGTGTAATACGAGCAGAGTCAATACTCGGCGGAAAAATATCCGGTAAAGCAACCCCGGCAAACTCATAAGCACCCATATCAGGACCTGTGCCGGTACCGGCCGGACGGTTGGCACCGGTATAATCCGTATTCGGTGTGCCAAGGGCTGGAATAACTACCGCACCCGATTCGATACCGGTGACAGTACCTGCAGCTATGGTTAAATTGGTTGTACTCACAAACGGTGGCAAACTTCTGCCCAAAGGAGGTACAGAGAGGTTATCGTTATTCGGATTACCCACCGAAGAAATCAGCTTCCAATCAGCCACTGTTAAATAATTACCGCTACCTGCAGTAATACCTACCCTACCCACATAACACTGGGAATTCGGCGCAACATGATAGGCGTTATTATTTAATGTCAGATTACCAAAATTATAGGCCGCCGGTACCCAAATAGCTGTAAAAAACGATGCTACAGTAGAAGAGGTGGCATCTATCGCAAAAATGTTATTCCTAACGTCGGCTGTTACTGCTGTTGAAGCTATACCAAATGCCGAAGCAGATGCCCCTGAGGTAGTCGCATTTGTGTAGCTACCATAAAGGTAAACACTATTGTAATGTACCCGGTGAGCCAAACCGGCACCTAAACGAATGCCAAAGGCATTAAACGACTGGCTGGTGTTCGAATAATTAACCGTTCTCAGGTCATAAGCCAGGTTATTATCGATTACCACCGAATCGCCGGCAAGTACATTAATACCATAAGCGCCCCAACCGCCTGTGTTCAGGTTTTTGATGCCCCAGATTTTGTTCCGGTTGATGCGGACCAAACGACTGGAAGTACCACCAACTTCGATGGCAGCTTGAGTGGTAGCTGTGGCACTAACCAAATTAAAGACTTCGTTGTCACGTATGCTTGTTCCAACAAAATTCTGAACATCTATACCTCGGAATATAACAAAACTAGCCGTATCCAGCGATCCAATGCTACAGTTGCTAATCACCAAACCACTACCAGGATTCGCTACCGTATTGCGCGCAAAAATGCCATAATAAGCCCTACTTACACTCACGTTATCGATGGTCAGGTTGTTGATGCCATCGGCTGTGCCGGTGGTTCCTAAAGTAGCGCCCTGTGCTGCAATTCCAAAGGTGGAGGTAACCGTATTCGAACCGCCGATAATATTGAGGTTTTTGATGGTAGTGTTTTCAATGGTCTCTCCAACAACACTTCTCAACCAAATAACTGTACTAGATGCTACACTTGAATTCGAACGAATGCTGAGGTTACGACTGCTCGTACCATTATTCGAACCGTCCAATATGAAGTGTTTAACCGCACGCAAATTAATCAGACCGGTGGAGCCAGTAGCTGAACCTTCGATACGAACCTGCGAACGCGAAACATCCGGACGGAAGGTAACCGTATTGGTGGCACTCATGCCCGGACGACCTAAAATGTTGATCGGGAAAGTTTCTCCCGTACTATATAAAGTATCTATCAGAATAAAAGTGGTTGGACCATTAACCAAACCCAAACTCAGAAAATTAGCCGCCGCTGTTATCGTCGGAAACTCCGCCGGACCACTTACCCCTACCCGATAATTACCGGAAATAACAGGTAAAATCAAATAAGAATGGACAATAGGTGGTACCTGTTGATTCGACAAATACAATCCATTTCCACCTAAAGGAGAAGTGGTAACTGTATTTGTGGCATTTCTGACGGCTATATAATATTGAATGGTGTCTAATGAGGAAACACCTCCCAAATTCGCATAATTTATATTAAAGGTATAATTGGTACCACTTATACCAGGAAGGCTATCCAACTGCCAGTTGCTCTGCGAGGGCTTTTTATAAAATAAACGAGCTGTACCGGCGGTAATAGTGCTTATTGAGTCGGTAATACTCACTGTTAATAAGCGCTGAGTAGCTGTAAGAGTGTCACTTAGCGGTGTAAAGGTAATTTGAGAGAAAATTGACCCAACAAACTCGTATGCCCCAATATCAGGTGTAGTCGCACTTCTGCTCGCACCTGTAATATCGGTAGTTACAAAGCCAACAGGTGCACCCCGATTATCGAAACCTATGCTTGTGGGTATAGGCAATGAGGCACTAATAAATGCAGGATTGATGGAGCCTGAAAGTGTATCACGACCGGTTAAAGTTCGCCAATTTGCTACGGTAGCATAATCGGTACCAACACCGTTCTCCCTGAAATAAGGAGGAAGCGTGGTTCCTGTCATCATGTAATTATTATTCCCGCTAATCAGGCTATCAATGATGGCTGTATTGGCAAAACGCATTAGTCGAAAAGAAGCTGGTAAACTACCCACAGTAGGATTAACTTCAACATGGTTATTTCTGAAATGCAAATAAGAAAAACCCGGCGCAGCGGTTGTACCCCCGAGGAAATAAACGCCCGCCTGCACCGTTGAAGAAACGGTTGTGTTGACACTATAAATGATTGTATTGTTCACAATTTCTACGGCATCCCTGGGATTTGGCGGAGTTGCATTGGCAGCAAATGAGGCACCGATATAAATCGGATTAATTACCATTGTCGTAGATACAATGCTCGACGCCTGCTGTCCGCTTATAACATTATTAAAAATTCGATTGGTATTGCTGTAAGGATTTAAAGTATCGCCATTCAAATTGTTGGAGATTATACCATAAGCACTCATTCCTCCTACAATTCTATTGTTCGATACGGTAGCCGCATACGCATTCGATAACCATATACCTGCACCTGCAGTACTTGTTCCTTGAAAATCCTCGATGATATTGTTGTCGATTGTAACATAATCCTGATTGAGTGCATAAATACACCGGTAGGTGTGATTCTCAAACGTATTATTTTGAATAGTAGTGAGTTGCTTCCAGGGTGCTGCAGCCTGACCTTCCAGAAAAACCGCATAATAATAACCCCTAAAGTGGTTATTCAGAATTAATCCAAGGCTACTTTGATAGGTAAGACCATTATTAAATGTGCTGGTCGACAAGGTCTGGTCATCAAAAACACAACCTATAACTTGTCCACTTTCGGCATTCGCAGTGAACAATACAGCACTCTGACCTGCAGCTGAAGGCACTGTTATGCGTCTGAATGTTAAATATTGGAATGCCACCCGGGAATTGCCACCTACAACAAAATTAGAGCGGGTTTGAGCGGTTGTGGCCGTATCATGGATTAGAATCACATCTGCTGCCTGTGCTGTTGCGCTTGTAAATGTAATCTGATTGGCACTATTGGCTCCGGGTATATTGCCCAAAACATAGCTGCCATAATAGGTGCCTGGATTGATGTTGAATGTGACCGGACCAGTAATGCCACATTGGTTCAATGCCTGAACTGCAGCACTTATGGTCGGATAGTTGGCTGATGGACCGCCAACACTAAATGTTCCACTAATCCCGGTGCATAAAGTGCGGTATAGCGTGTCGTTCGATGTATTTACGTCAGGGCCATTGCCATTGGCATTGGTTGTCCATACCTTCAGATTAATTGTTGCTTGGGCAGGAATCGTAATAGGTGTAGGAAAGGTATAATCTTCCGTTTGACCCGGTGAAATTGGAGCATTAAAAGTATGCGTTGCAGTAATTACAGCCGGATTATTATCCACCTGATAACCAATAGTTGCCGATGTTATTGGCGTGGCCGCTGCATTTTGTACGCGCACGGTTACCGGATTTGCACCTATCATCAATGTTTGAGGACTTATAAGTGCCGAAGGTCGTGCATCCAGACCTGTTGCAAAGCGATAGGCTACGCCGCCGTTAAATGCACGAGGTGTAAGTGTGGGCGAAGGAAATGGTCCAGCATAACTAATTAATGCACCAGTAGCTATGGTTAAGTTACCGTCGGAATAATAATCCACTATTCCAGCACTTAAACTATTGTAAGAAACACTTCCGCTCACTACACCAACATAAAATCGATAAGTAGCACCTGCATTAATCAACAGCCCACCCGGAATGGGAATGGCCACTATTTGAGGAACACCTAATTGATTGGGAGTACCTACAGTTAAGCTAACAGGCTCCTGCAAGGAAACCCAGTTCGGTGCTGCAACCGTTACAGGGCCTGAGGTATCTGTCGCTGAATACCATAATCTAAAATCAGTTGTTGTGTTAACTGCGGTTGTAAAACGACAATACACAGTATCAATAAACGCGCTGCTGTTAGCACGCAAATTGAACGATATACCCCCTGTCGTTGACGTTCCACCGGTTAGCGGAGGAACTGTAGAGAGTACGAATTGTGCCTGAGTCGCTGTGGTTACAAGCATCATCAGGACTAAAAGTATTCTTGTTTTCATAGCTATTGGTTTGGATCAGAAAGTTAATCAATTTCTGAGCTCAAAAATTAAAAACAAAAAAAAGGAGCCTGAAAAGGCTCCCTTTTTAATCGTTAATTAATAAGTCACTATTGCCTGATTATCAAATTTCCATGCTGTACCTGATCACGGGCAATAAAGCGGTAGCTGTACATACCAGCC
>DAIQOK010000014.1:0-89900 GCA_036787895.1 Bacteroidota bacterium
AAACTAAAAACAAGGATAAAATGTAAAAAGCTATTTTTACCGGACAGCAATGATTTGAAATTTTGAATTTCCAACTTCCCTACGGCCCCAGTGATTTAACGATCGACATCCACACCCACATCATGCCCGAAACATTGCCCCGTTGGGCAGATAAGTTTGGCTATGGCAGCTTTGTGCATATGGAACATATCGCCGACAGCTGTCCGAAATGCGCCAATATGATGCAGGGAGATAAGTTTTTTCGCAAAGTAGAAGAAAATTGCTGGTCGGGTACCGCCCGTTTAACCGATTGCGACACCCACGGCGTTCATGTACAAGTGCTGAGCACCATACCTGTTTTATTCCATTACTGGGCCCAGCCAGGGCATGCGCTCGAAACATCCCGTTTTCTGAACGACCACCTGGCCGAAGTAGTAGCCAGCAACCCCAAACGATTTGTAGGCATCGGCACTTTGCCACTACAGGACCCGCAACTGGCCATTCAGGAGCTGGAAAGATGTATGCTTGAACTGGGTTTTGCCGGTATCGAGATTGGGTCTCACATCAACGACTGGAACTTGAATGCTCCCGAGCTTTTCCCGGTCTTCGAAGCCGCCGAACGCCTCGGCGCCTGCATTTTTGTACATCCGTGGGACATGATGGGCAAAGAAAAAATGACCGATTATTGGCTACCGTGGCTGGTGGGTATGCCTGCCGAAAGTTCACTCGCCATTTGCTCGATGATTTTTGGTGGCATCTTCGAACGATTGCCCAACTTAAGAGTAGCTTTTGCCCATGGTGGCGGTTCATTCCCGGCTACTATTGGGCGAATAGAGCATGGTTTTAACGTAAGACCAGATCTGGTCGCTAAACACAATCCGGTAAATCCCCGCGATTATCTCGGTAAATTCTGGCTCGACAGCCTGGTGCACGACCCTTTGATGTTACAGTATATAACCGATCTGGTTGGCCACGAAAAAGTAGCACTAGGCACCGATTATCCTTTCCCCTTAGGCGAACTCGAACCGGGCAAACTCATACAGGGCATGGACTGGCCGCAGGATAAAAAGGATTGGCTGCTGCATAAATCAGCGTTGGCCTTCCTGCAAAAAGAAAAAGCCGACTTTCTTTAGATAATCACGCGTCTTTTGACGCAAAGCTGTCATCATAAGCATCAACTGACTTAATCATTGTAACTTCATCATAGCACGCAGATTTTTATGATGCTTATGATTACCGCTGACAATTTTAAACATTCTGATCTTACTGAAAAGGTAATAAGCGCCTTCTATAAGGTTTATAACGTATTGGGTTATGGATTCCTGGAAAAGGTTTATGAACGTGCGTTAGCTCATGAAATCAAAAAATTAGATTTGAAGGTCAGCGCCCAGCAACCATTAGAAGTTTTCTATGACAATGAAAAAATTGGACTTTATTTTGTCGACCTGCTGGTTGAAGATGTATTGGTAATTGAACTTCAAGCAGCTGAAAACCTTGCACCGGAAAACGAAGCTCAATTGATAAATTACTTAAAAGCCAGTAAGTTGGAAGTAGGACTACTTTTGAATTTTGGGAAAAAACCACAATTCAAGCGTAAAGTATTCACCAACGACAGAAAATCGGTGAAAATCATATAAAATCATAAAAATCCGCGTCCCATTAACCATGTCCATTTATAAGAACAATCTTTACTTTGCCCAGGAACTTGATGCTACAGATGCCTTAGCCATTTATAGAGAACGGTTTCATATCCCCCTCCACCAAGGCAAGGAAGTCTACTATTTCACTGGCAACTCCCTTGGTTTGATGCCCAAGAGCGTACGCCAATACCTAGAAACGGAGTTGGAGAGCTGGAGTACCCATGGTGTGGAAGGTCATTTCCGAGGTAAAAACCCCTGGATGCATTACCATAAGTTGTTCAGCGAAAAGGCAGCCCGTCTGGTCGGTGCTCAAGCCGGCGAAGTGGTGGTGATGAATACGCTCACTGTTAATCTACACCTCGCCATGGTAAGTTTTTACCGACCCAAAGGGCAGCGGTATAAAATCATCATGGAAGGCGGGGCTTTCCCTTCTGATCAGTATGCCATGGAAAGTCAAGTGCGATTTCATGGCCTGGAACCCGAACAAAGTATCATTGAACTGCTTCCCCGGGCTGGAGAGTATACGTTGCGCACTGAAGACATTCTGAAAACCATTCAGGAGCATGCCGAAGAAACCGCGCTGATTATGCTGGGCGGTGTAAACTACTATACCGGTCAACTTTTCGATATGGCGGCCATTACACAGGCCGGACAGGCTGCCGGTGCTATCGTAGGTTTCGACCTTGCCCACGCTGCAGGTAATGTACCACTCCAATTGCACGACTGGGGTGTAGATTTTGCCGTTTGGTGCAGCTACAAATATCTGAATAGCGGTCCGGGTGGTCCAAGCGGCTTATTCATTCACAACAAACACGCCGATAAGCCGGAGCTCCCCCGTTTTGCAGGCTGGTGGGGCCACCGGGAAGATGAGCGTTTTCAAATGAAAAAAGGCTTTCAGCCCATGTCTGGTGCGGCAGGCTGGCAGTTGAGCAATGCCCAGGTCATGGCCTCTGCCCCTCACCTCGCTTCACTCGATATTTTTAATGAGGTAGGCATGGATAAGCTGCGTGCCAAGGCGTTGAAGCTGACCGCTTACCTCGCTTTTTTGTTGGATGAGCTGCAAAAAAATTATCCGGAAGCGGGTTTAAAAATTCTTACTCCTGCAGATCCTGCTGCCCGGGGTTGTCAGATTTCGATTTTTGCGACGCGCAATGGCCGGAAACTGTTCGACTTCCTCAGCGATCATGGCGTTGTTGCCGACTGGCGCGAACCAGATGTGATACGCGTTGCCCCTGTTCCGCTTTACAACCGTTTTGAAGATGTGTATTGGCTGGTGAAATTGCTTGAAGATGGCATCAAACGTTACAACAGCTGAACATGGCTGCAGTTGGCCGGGGAATGACCCCGTCATGCAAGCTTATCACGATAACGAATGGGGTGTACCGGTGCACGACGACCGCAAACACTTTGAATTTCTGGTACTCGATGCCGCTCAGGCCGGTTTAAGCTGGAGAACCGTCTTGCATAAAAGGGCAGGTTATCGTCGGGCTTTTGCCGATTTTGATTATCATTTGGTTGCCCAGTTCACCGAGGCAGATGTGGAGCGGTTGTTACTTGATTCGGGCATCATACGTAACCGGCAGAAAATTCAGTCGGCCATCACCAATGCCCGCGCCATGCTGGGTGTGATCAACACCCACGGCAGCTTTGATGCCTTCATCTGGCAATTCACGAATTTTCAAACCATCACCAATCGATGGACACGTAATCAGGATATCCCGGCGAGTAGTCCAGCCGCCGACGCCATGAGCAAAACCCTGAAAAAACTGGGTTTCTCCTTTTGTGGCAGTACCATTTGTTATGCTTATATGCAGGCGGCGGGGATGATTAACGATCATGTGGTGGGTTGTATTCGATATTCGGCATTACAACAATAAAGTATATTAACAGCTGTTATAATTGCTGCCTTTCTATAAACCAAACCCACCTATGACCAGAATCCCGCTGTTCACCGGCCTAGTTTTGTTCATTTGCCATTGCAGTTCTGTGGCGCTGGCACAACGTCAGCACCAATTGAGTGGATATGTAAAGGAAAAAGGCAGCCGGGAATCATTGACTGGAGCCAATATTTATATTGTTGAGCTAAAAACCGGCACCACCACCAATGCTTATGGTTTTTACTCTATCCGATTGCCTGAGGGAGACTATGAAGTGCGGATAAGTTATGTGGGCTATAAAATGGTCGTCATACCGCTTAGTATTTTTCGATCAACAGAACTTGACATTTCCCTGGAGCAAGCTGCCACGCTCGATGAAGTAGTGGTAACAGATGAGGCTTTGATTACCCGGCAATCGGAGGAGGTATTGATGAGCAAAATTGAACTTAATGCTGCGCAGATTCAAAATACGCCAACCTTAATGGGAGAAAAAGATGTGCTGAAAACACTACAATTGCTCCCCGGTGTGCAATCCGGAAGTGAGGGACAAAGCGGCATCTATGTACGTGGAGGTGGCCCAGACCAAAATCTCATTTTGGTAGATGAAGCTACTGTCTACAATGCCTCCCACCTCTTTGGCTTCTTTTCGCTGTTTAATGGCGATGCTGTTAAAAATGTGACCTTGACCAAAGGCGGATTTCCGGCAAGGTATGGTGGCCGACTTTCATCGGTAGTGGACATTTCGATGAAAGAAGGTGACCAATCGCAGTATAAATCGGAAGTAGGAATTGGCTTATTATCTTCCAGAGCAGTGGTTGAGGGGCCAATTCTCAAAAATAAAGCGAGTTTTATCGTGAGCGCAAGGCGTACTTATATCGATGTACTTACCCGCCCACTCGTAAGTCTGGCCACTCAAGGTGGCAGTTTCGGTTATTATTTCTACGATTTAAACGCTAAACTGAATTATGAAATCAATCGCAGGAACAAGGTTTATCTGAGTTCCTATTTGGGTAGAGATAAATTTTACCTGAGTTTTGGCGAAGCCTTATACAACGACAATTCCTCCTTAGGCTGGGGGAATGTTACAGCTACCTTACGTTGGAACCACCAGTTCAGTGATAAAATCTTTTTCAATACCTCACTTATTATCAGTGACTTTGATTTTGCCATCGCCAACGATTTGGAAACACCGGGTTATGCTTATTATCTGAATTACAGCAGTCGGGTGAAAGACATTGGGCTAAAGTTTGATGCAGACATAGGCCATTGGATTAATCACAGACTTAGAGTCGGCACACAAATCACCCGGCACGTCTTCACCCCTTCGGCCCTGGTTTTCAGAGATACGGATTTCCCGGAAAACGATATCAACCGAGCCAATACAGAAAACAATCTCGAATCCGGTATTTATATAGAAGATCAATGGCGGGTAAATACGCGACTTGACCTCAACCTGGGCCTGCGATTCAGCCATTTCACCACCGGCAATAAACAATACTTCCGGCCTGAGCCCCGACTCAATGCGCGTTATATGCTTACCGAAAACCAATCGGTAAAGCTCGCCTATAGCCAAATGAACCAGTATCTGCATTTGTTGTCGAATAGTGGTATAGGTTTACCAACCGACCTCTGGTTACCAGCCAACGATATTATTAAACCTCAGCGTTCATCGCAGATTGCGCTAGGTTATGCCATCGATTTCCCTGAAAAAGGCTACAATTTCAGTGTTGAAAGTTATTATAAGCAGTCTAACGACATCCTGGCCTACCGCCCGGGAGCCTCCTTTGTGCTGGAGGGACTGGATGCGCTATTCGACCCCGATGCCAATACCGATTTTAATTGGGAAGATCAGGTGACCACGGGTATGAGCCAGTCGTACGGCATTGAATTTTTGTTGCAAAAACCAAAAGGCCGGATCAATGGCTGGATTGGCTATACGTTGGCTAAAATTGACATGACTTTCGAAGAACTCAATTTCGGAAAAACCTTTCCGGCCCGCTACGACAGGCGACACGACCTGAGTGTGGTAGCCTTTTACGACTGGCGCAAAGCTTCGGAAGATAAAAATGGGGTCAAATTTAACGCTGTCTTTGTTTTTGGTACCGGCAATGCGATAACGGTTCCTCAAAGTGAATATATCGCCCCGACCTACCCAGTGATCCCCAATATTCCCAACCAATCCCCTAATACACCGAATTATTTCTTCAACAACATAATTGCCGAAGACTATGGTAATCTGAATTCGTTTCGAATGGCAAATTATCACCGTTTGGACATAGGCATTCAATTCACAAAACCACGTAAACGTGGCGAACGCACCTGGGAACTGAGTATCTATAATGTGTATAACAGATATAATCCCTGGGTAATAGTCACTGAGTACTCCGGCAATGGTACCGGGCTCGTCCAGTATTCTTTATTTGGTTTAGTTCCTTCTGTCACCTATACATTCAAATTCAAATGAGAAAATTTATCCTCCTACTTCTGGTCAGCTTAGTGTTGACCTCCTGCGGTGAGAAGTTTATCTCCAGCGTCGATTTGGGTGTAGAAGCTAAACCTGTAATTGGCTGTTTTTTGGTGCCAGGTGACACCTTGATATCGGTATCCGTGACGATGAGTAATCTGCTCTATTCCAGAAATCCCAATGTTTTTAAAGTGAGAAATGACGCTGTAGTTCGGCTGCTTTCGAACGGACAGGTCCTTAACCTGACTTATGATACCGACCGGGAGAAATATGTGAAACTCGATTCAACTTTTGTGGTTGCTGGTCAAAATTACCGACTCGAAGTAGAACTCGATGGCCTGCAACATGCTGCCGAAACTACCGTACCGCAGGCTTATAATGACACCATTTCTCTGGAATTAATCCCGGTTTACAGGAATTGGGGGACGAGAACAGATACCAGTTACAGTTTTCAAAAAAGATGGCAAGCTCCAGCTACCGGCCCATATTATTTTGGTTCTGCGATTTTGGTGGAGAATTATGTCAATGACACCTTAATTTCAATTTATCCAGCCGACGATGACGGCTATTCACCCATCCGGCTCCTATTGTACAGTTCGAGCACGCCATTCAGACAATTTCAACGCACCAGCACACGCTCGTTTGGGAGTTTTAGAGAGGCAAACTCGAAATACAGATTTACTGCTGAGCTGTTATTGACCGATTTGTCGTTTTACCGCTACAGTTCCAGCTTAGAAGCGCACTGGTATAATGCAGGTGAATTTTTCGTAGAGCCGAGTCCTGTTTATTCCAGTTTCGATAATGCTCTTGGGGTTTTTGGGAGTTTTGTGAGAAGTAGAGCCTATACGCCATTTTTCTGAATAAAAGCCCCTAAATTCGGCCAAGCAATTGACTTATGACTTCCAAAAATGTCACCTTACTCGGAGCCGGCCTCGTTGGTTCTCTTCTTGCTGTTTATCTGCGTCGCCGTGGTTATGCGGTAGATATTTACGAACGCCGGCCTGATTTACGGAAGGCAGGTGCTTATGGCGGGCGTTCCATCAATCTGGCACTCAGCGACCGAGGTTTCCGGGCACTCGAAAAAGTAGGCTTGGCCGATGAAGTCCGTAAGGTGGGCATACCCATGTACGGGCGTATGATGCACGACGAAAAAGGGCAGCTCAGCTACCAGGCTTATGGCAAAGCAGGACAAGCCATCTATTCGGTTTCGCGTGGCGGATTGAATTTTAAGATGATGGATTTGGCAGAAAAAGAGGGTGTACGCATTCATTTTAATATGCGCAGTACCGATGTAGATCTGGAAGAAAAAATTGTGCATTTCGAAAAGGACGATACCCGTCAAAAAATGTCGTTGCCTTACGAGCTGCTTTTTGGCAGCGATGGCGCCTTCTCGGCCCTGCGTGGTAGTTTTCAGAAGCGCGACCGTTTTGATTACAGCCAGGATTATCTCACTGCCGGCTACAAAGAGCTGACTATTCCTGCCGGTCCTAATGGTGAATTTTTGATGGAGAAAAATGCCCTCCACATCTGGCCACGCGGCAGTTATATGATGATTGCTTTGCCCAATCCTGATGGCAGCTTTACCTGTACCCTGTTTTTCCCTTTCGAAGGTGAAAATTCCTTCGCCAAACTTCAAAGCCGTGAGGCCGTCACCGCATTTTTTGAGCGCACCATGCCTGATGCCGTTCCCTTGATGCCTAGCCTGCTTGACGACTTTTTTGCCAATCCGACCTCCTCGCTGGTCACGGTAAAATGTAGTCCCTGGGTGTATGGTGATCACAGTGCACTCATAGGCGATGCTGCCCATGCCATTGTGCCATTTTATGGGCAGGGTATGAATTGCGGTTTCGAAGATGTGTTTGTGCTCGATGAACTCATCGATCGTTATGCCGAAAACTGGCCGGAAATCCTCAACTCCTACCAGGAATTGCGCAAACCCGATGGCGATGCCATTGCTGATCTTGCGAAAGCCAATTTTATAGAAATGCGGGATAAGGTGGCCGATGCCGATTTCCTGCTTCGCAAAAAGATAGAAGCCAAAATTTATACGCTTTATCCCGATAAATGGATACCACTCTATACCATGGTCACTTTTAGTCCGGATATACGTTATTCAGAAGCCTTACGTCTGGGACAAGTGCAAGACCAGATTATGGACGAAGTAATGGCGCGACCCGATATCCGTCAGAACTGGGAAGATGTGGCCACTACCGACTTCATTCACCGCCTCATGGCCAATTACGACCGCAACTGATGCAAGCCATTCAAAATCTGCGACAAATGTTCATCTTCCGCCTATGTGCCTTTGGCATCATGGGCCTTGGCATCTATGTTGTATTTGAAAGTAATTTGCCTGCGGTTACCACCTATGTCATCTTGGCGGCGGCCATTGCCAGTCTGGTGGTTGTGTGGCTCATCATTGCACCTACCTATGTTTGTTTCGACTTTGTGCAAAGCCAGATTTTTATCGGTACCGACAAAGAAGATGATCAGCATTTCCATCTGGTCATTCCCATGGACGAATTTGTGGGCTATGTGGTTAAAAAGGAATTCGGTGGTTTGCGTAAAACACTCTACCTCTATCGCAAACACGAGCAACATTATCTGCGCAGCAAAGGCACCAACATCAGCTTGCTACTCCCCAAACAACTCAAAGCCCTGGAGGAAAGATTCGCTACCATTCAACGGCGCAATGGTACACTTGGGCTGAAATTCACCTAATTTAAGGCAACAAAGGGTATAAAACCGGTTTGCTTGGACTGGCGTCGTTCACAAAGGAGGCAATCATCAGGTTGAGCAGATAGTCGCCGTCCGGGATTTCATCGGCCATGTAAGCCATTTCGGTTATGGTAGCTTCCAGGCGGGTAGTCTGCGGATATCCCCAGAAGGCGTGATGTGCGAGCAATAAGCCACCATCTTCTTCTCTGTCGACCGAAGGTTGATCAGTAAGCAGATGGAATACCCCGATATCATTTAACCAGGCCAAAGCTGCCGGTTCAAAATAGCAGGGGTTGGTGCCGCTGTATTGTTTTAGTCGTTTTTCAGCGCTATTGGGCAAAGTACGAACAACCACCGCTTCGGGGCGCCCCTTGCCAAGTGCAGCTTGCAGTGCAGCTAAGGTGATTATTTCATCGCCTGCCTTTTTCTCCGGTTGAATACTTACGAGCAGGGCACTGAAAAGATAACGTTTCAAACAATCCTGCAGACTCACCAAATGTGGTGTGATATGGCCTACGCATTCGGTATGTGTGCCATTACCATGCGGATTAAAGCGGATGTGATTGACATTACAGGCACCACCTGCCGCTACCTGGCCCACAAAACTACCTAGGGCAAAAGGCCTAAACTCAGGTGGGGGTATATAAAAAGCATTTGGATTATCTTCCCCTGATTTTAATGGTAAAGACAGATCCAGCGGTCGCGACCAATCTACGCGGGTTGGGTCAAATGAAATCATCTCCTAATATAAAAAGATCGCTCGCCATACGGTCGGCAAAATGTTTACCCGCCCGCGTCAAAACTATATGTTCAGCCTGAATGCTAAACCAACCGGCTTCACATTCATTCAGGGAATTGAGACAGTATTTATGCAAATCAGCTCCAAATTGCTCGTTTACTACCTTTAATGACACACCACGGGCAGTCCGTAAACCGGTAAGGATGTATTCGTTATAGCGAGTACGCAAATCCAGGTACTCTACTTCGGCAGGGAACTCACCAGTCAGGATGGCCTTGATGTATTTGCTATTGTTGGCCACATTCCACCAGCGTTTTTCGCCATCGAAAGCGTGGGCTGAAGGACCGATACCGAGGTATTTGCTGCCATTCCAATAATTGCTGTTGTGAATGGCCTGGTGGCTGGGCTTGGCAAAGTTGGAGATTTCGTAATGTTCATAGCCATGAGCAGCAGCCATATCCATGAGCAAGTCGAACTGTCGGGGCGCCACCTCATCGGCCACCTGACTGATTTTTCCTTTGCGGATATAAGCTTCGAGTGGTGTTTTGGCTTCGACGGTCAGGCTATAGGCCGAAAAGTGAGGCAGTTGCATGGCCATGAGCTGATCAACATTGGCGACCCAGTCGGCATCGGTAAGCTCCGGAAGTGCATAAATTAAATCGGCGGTGAGATTTTCGAAACCCATTTCGCGCGCCAGCCGGATACATTGCACAGCTTCGCCTGCATGGTGCGCCCGGTTCATACGTTGTAAGTCTTCATCCCGAAAAGATTGTATACCTATGCTCAAACGATTAATGCCTGCATCCAATAGTTCATTCAGTTTGCTGATGGTTAAATCATCCGGATTGGCCTCGAGTGTGATTTCTGCATTAGCTTCCACCTTAAACAAATGGTAAATGGTCTCCATCAGGCTGTTGAGCTGGCTGGCAGTCAATAAAGATGGTGTGCCTCCGCCAAAATAGATAGTCGAAAACGCCTCCTCCTGCCATGCCGGTGCGCGCAATTCCATTTCGCGGATTAACCCATTGCAAAGGGCATTTGCCTGCGCTAACGAGGTACTGAAATGGAAATCACAATAATAGCAGGCTTGCTTACAGAACGGAATATGTAAATAGAGGCCGGCCATGCCGCCAAAAATAGCGCTTAACGGACGTTTTTACGCCTGTTGCGCTGATAATCATGAAATACAAATTCTCCCAAACCCTTTAAGCCACTGTAAAAAGCCTTGCCCTGGTTGGTTTCGGTAAAATCGGCCACAAATTGTTGCAGATAGGGGTCACGGGCAATCATAAACGTAGTGATGGGAATTTTAGCTTTTTTACATTGATTCGCCAGATCCAGGCATCGACTAACAATACGCCGGTCTAAACCGAAGCTGTTTTTGTAGTAACTCCCGTCCCACTCTTTCAGACAACTCGGCTTACCATCGGTAATCATAAATATCTGCTTGTTCGGATTTTTACGCTTACGCAACAAATCCATGGCCAACTCCAAACCAGCCACCGTATTTGTATGATAAGGCCCTACTTGTAAATAGGGTAAATCTTTGATAGCGATAGGTGCAGCATCGTCACCAAAGGTGAGGATATCAAGTGTGTCTTTGGGGTATTTGCGTAAAATAAGTTCCGATAGGGCCATGGCAACCTTTTTCGCAGGTGTAATTCTATCCTCTCCATACAGTACCATACTATGAGAGATATCTATCATCAATACAGTCGACGTTTGTGAGAAATGTTCGGTTTCACGAACCTCCAAATCACCCTCGGTTAGCATAAACGCTCCCAAGCCATGATTCAACTGCGCGTTTCGGATTGAATCTGTGAAATCAATCTGATCGGTATTGTCGCCAAATCGAAAAGGTCGGCGGTCGGCAGTTTGTTCCTGACTTTGACCGGTATGGGCGGAACTATGATTTCCTGTTGTAGCGCGTTTTAGTTTCCCAAAAATTTCTTCCAAGGAACGTTGCCGTATACCTTGTTCGGTTTTAGGAGTAGGTTGAAGTCTTTTATCCTCCCCCTCCTTCAAAAAACCTTTACCTTTCAGATCTTCAATGAAATCACCCATGCCGTAGTACCCATCGGTGAGCTTATATTCCTTATCCAATTCATTCATCCAGGCCAATGCTTCTGCCACATCGCCTGATGTATAGGTCAGCACTTCCAGGAAAATTGGCAAAAGTTTATCGAAGCCTTTTTTATCCGATTCAGGAGCAGGCGCATATTGCGTAAATCGATAACCAGTCATGGAAAACTAACAGCCAACAGCTATACTTAGTTGCGTTGAATGTAAAAATAATCCCCATAAAAAAACCTGTTTCCGATTGAAAACAGGCTTCGATAATATTGTTGACTTTTAATACTCCCAAAGGGCTTGTTCAAAGTCAATGATTTTGTATTTAATCTTATCGGCTTCACGCAAAATATCTTTACCAGCGGCATAGTCTTCTATGCGTAAATCTTTCACATTCGACTCTTTGTAGATGTAACTTGAGAAATGGCGGCGGATGAAAATATCATCGAAAGATACTTTTTGGCCGTCATTCCGCCAGTTGAATACTTCAGTTGCACCGATAATGTTACGAATGGCAGGATAATACACCCAGAACATAGGCAATTCACCTACGACTTGTCCTTCCGACTTCAAATTCTGTACCGGAGCAATAGCGATGATGCGTACCACCATGGTACTGATTTGTTTATCGAATACCCATTCTTCTTTGATCCGGTATTTTACCACATCATTCGGGTTAAACTCCGTCTTTTCAATGCGCTGTTCGGGCAATAAAGTCACCGGATTAGTTACCAACAAGGTATCGTAGCTTTCCAGCGTTTTGATAATCTCATCAGAAGTAACAGCATTCTCGGGGAATAGCTCTTCTGTCTTAAAAAGGTAACCCTCCAGTTCTCCTCCTTTAAGTGCGTCTATCAAAGTATTGATCAACATACTTTTTGGATAGGTAAATACCAAATTGGGTTTCTGATTGAGGTCAATCACACGCAGAATGTTCCAGCTGAACATTACATCCGACTCACGAATGTAGGCCAAAGGTACAGGCGGACGCTTTTTGTACTGCTGGCGCTGGTAGGCACCGTCAATCACTTCAATTTGCTGACTTTGAGCCACGACAACATCGTTGACGAGCATTAGCGCAAAAATTACGAACAGCAGCTTTTTCATGGTTAATTAATTTAAACCGTAGGTCACTGGGTTCAGCTTACGCGTCACCTTATCAGGGCCAATGGCTTTGATGTCATCGAATATAAAACGGTCGCCGGGTTTGGCATTCCGTATAATTTGTTGTGAACGACCGCTATACATCGGACCGCTTACCACCTCTACCTGAGGATCGGCACGTGGTGCGATATAAATCATGCGGAACGACTGTATGTTAAAACGTAAATCGAAGTCGAAATCTTTCAACATCGCAATCATACCACCCTGGGCTTTGAATTGTGCCGTACCCACTTGACCCGGATCCAAACCACCAATGGTAGCCACCGGATCTGGTACATATTTCACCCGAAACTCAGAGGCACCCATCACAGAAGACTTGCCGTCAGGGCCTTTGCCATTAACGGTAACAGTTACTTTACCAGGTGAACTTACATTCACCACATAACTTCCGTTACTTCCTTTGATACTACCGCCACCGGAGATGGATGGCTGTAAATTAGCTGGGGTTACACCGGGTGCTGAAATCGATACCGGATTATCGACGCCAATGTAAAACACATTCATTTTATCAGGCGATACAACCGCAGCAGGTCGGGCAACTGTATAAGAAGATTCAAAAGGATAGTCAGTTTCCTGACCGGTAGCCGGGTTTTTAACCTTAATCACACCACCCCATTTTTTCTCACCTTCGGAAGTAGCACGAATTTTATATTTACCCAAGCCGGCTTCAACAGGCAAAGTCTGACCCCCAACCACTATGTTCAAGTCCTGACGGCTGTCGTAAGCCACGAGCAATACATCTGCTTGATAATCCTGACCGGTGAGTACATAGTTGGAAGGCGCAATTACTTTGGCAACCAATTGGTCGAATTTGAAACTTTGAGCATCAATATCACCCAAAAGATAACCGACAACTTCCGTTTCTGTATTGCGAATATCACTTTCGAATTTGGTCAACAACGTGATAGCACCCATGAGCGGCATTTCACCAAAGCTCGACTGCAACCAGTTTTTAGCAGCTTCACCGGCCTTTTTTTCCGGATCTGTAGCCGCTTCGAGATAAATTTTAACTTTCGCCTTGTCGTCTCCGCTGATAACGCTTTCAATTTTCGAGCGGTAGGCATTGATTTTCTCCTTTAACTCGTTACCCAGTTTGCTTTTGCCATCAGGAATAACGAGTAAGGTGGAGCTAATGTCAATATTGCCATCATCTACAACCCGGGTGATACCTTGTTCAGTTTTAAAGTCTTCTTTATCGACTTTGCCGTTTTTGTTTCCACCGGCATCGGTCATTTTATCTTTAATACCTTGAACAAACTTCAGTAGTTCTTCCGACTCCTTTTTGACCATCATGGCCTTTTTGTAGTTGACTTCCGCTTTACCTGGTTCGTCAGCCATTTTTTTCTCAAACGCCGAGTATAGACCGTCGTTTTTTTGCTTGATTGAGCCATTGGTGGCCTCCAAGCTATTATTTATCATTGAAAATGCTTTCAGAATCTCAGCAGATACATTCAGAGCTAACATGGCTGTTAGCACCAAATACATCATATTGATCATCTTCTGCCTGGGGGATACGTTACCTGATGCCATTTTAAATTTAGTTCAACACTTTGAATACCGGGAACAATAGGATTATACGCGTGGAGCCGACATGGCACTCAACATATTTCCATAAATAGCGTTCAGGGAACTTAAGTTTTTAGCCAATTTGGCCATCTCTTCTTTGTATTGATTAGCATCGTTTTGGGCTTGTTCCATACTCGACAAGGCGCCCGAAACATTACCATAAAACTTGTTGATGGCCTGGAGGTGGTTATTGCTTTCTTTCAACTCCATTTCGTACATGGCATTCACGCTACTCAGATTTCCAACTAAAGTTTGCAGTTGGGCCGCATATCCTTTGGCCTCCTCGTTTACACTGGCAACTTCGCCGATTACAGCAGCAGCATCGCTGGTAGATTTGGCAAAACCGCTGATAGAGCTTGCAGCATCACGCATACCACGGCTGTATTCTTCGGTGGCAACAGTTGCATCAGAGATATCACTGATTTTCGACACATTTTTGCTCAAAGAGCGGAAGCTGTTACCCAAATTTTCGAGTACGTCGCTTGAAATATTGGCTTTCTCCAACATCACATCCAATTCAGCACTGCTGGCGTTCTGTTTGCGCGATTCGCCACCAGCCAATTCAGGATATACAATCGACCAATCGGTTTCTTCATGTGGCTTTTCAAAAGCCGACAAAAAGAAGATAATGGCCTCTGTTCCCAGACCCAAAGTAAGCATGGCGTCGGCACCGGGTAAGTGACGAATCTTAAACAAGGCACCGATGATTACGATGGAGGCACCCCAACCATATGCATAGTTGAGGATGGTTTTTCCTTTTTTCGACTGGAGAAAGCTTGACATGTTAAGAGATAATTTTTGGTTTGGTTAGGGTTCTAAATAAAGTATGTTTAAAAATCACGAAGATCACGACCCAGGAAGTCCATCACACAACGAAAACCGATGTACGATTTGGTTGTATCCTGGTATTCAAATGTACGAGTACTGGTTTGCACCATATAGCCAATGTCCTTCCAACTGCCACCACGTATTACTTTACGTTTCATGACAATGTCATCTTCGTCTTTAGCCTCGTATTTATAATCGGGGTTCAAATCATGTACAGTAGAGTTTACCGACTCATCGAAAGCTGTTGATGTCCATTCAGCTACGTTGCCGGCCATATTGTACAAGCCAAAATCGTTCGGATTGTAGGCATAGGTTTTTACAGTATAGAAGCCTCCATCATCGGTGTAATTACCACGGCCTGGTTTGAAGTTAGCCAATAAACAACCTTTATCGTTTTTGATGTAAGGACCACCCCATGGATAAGGTGAACTCAAGTGACCACCACGTGCAGCCCACTCCCATTCAAATTCAGTAGGCAAACGGAAATCGCCTTGTTTCGACATACCGCGAGATACGCGATAAGTATTGAAAAGATGTGAACGCCAGGCAGCGAAAGCGTTGGCTTGCTCCCAACTTACACCAACTACCGGATAATCGTCGTAGGCAGGGTGAGAGAAATAAGCCTGTGCCTGTGGTTCGTTGTAGGAGAAGGCGAAATCGCGGGCCCAAACCAAAGTATCGGGATAAACATTGACGGTTTTGGTCAGGATGAAATCGGTACGGGGTTTCGACTTATCCTTATTATCAGCGGCACCACGGATATCGAGTGTTTTGTAGGTAAAGTTTAATTTACGTACATCGAGTTCGAAACGGCCAAAAATCTGTTCATTTTCGGGGAAGAAGAGTTCCTGAACTTCCTCCAGTAATATCGGATCACTCCAATCGAGTTTAATCTTCCAATCCAGGTATTCCTTGCCATAGTCGTCTTCTATGGTATTACCCAAAATGGTGTGAGCCAGGGAATCCCTCACCCAATACACAAACTGGCGGTACTCGTTGTTCGATATTTCGGCATCATCCATATAGAAGGCCTTAATCGAAATCGTTTTGGTAACCTGGTTCTGGTTAAAAAATACGTCCTCATCGCTCTGACCAATTTGGAAACTACCTTGATTGATGAAAACTGTCCCGAAGGGTTCTGCCTGTGTCCATCTCGGACGGTCAGGTGCACCCACCAGATCACCATTGTTCACGCGACCGCAAGATGCCATGAGAAGCACAGCACCGAAGATTGCGACATAAGATGTGATCTTATTCATTGATTGCCTTTTAAGATTAAAAGCGCCTTAAAATTAGGAAATTGAAACATTTCTAATTCTTTCAATTTGAAATATTTTGATTCCGGTGGTATTAAGGCAGGGTAAAATTATGGTTAAAACTGAAATATTAAAGAATTAGGCTCAAAAATATTGTATTCCCTTACAAGAAACGTGGCGACCTGATGGTTACCTGAGGTTTAGGTGGGAACTTAATGTTGAAATCATAGCCAATGAAAATTTCATGGGAACCGGCATGGGCTCCACTCAATTTTCCCAGCGAATAGTCGTAAGAATAACCCATACGAACGTTTTTAGTAACATTCGCACCTACCATCAGTATACCAGCATCCATAGTGGTATATCCCAGACCTGCCCAGAATTTTTCCCGGAAGGTAGCCATGGCATTGATATCAAATTGAGTAGCCGATCCATTGGAGCGGATGAAAAAGGAAGGGGTAATTTTGAAACTTTCTCCGGCAGGAATATGGTATCCGGCCGATACGAAATAGTTTCTGGCAAAGGTTTCTGAATATAAGCTGGGTCCTACGATCTGACTGATGGTGGGTTCGGTTAAACGGTTGGATGCGATATGAACAAACATATCGTCGTCGCTGTAATGTAAACCAAAACCTAAATCGAAAGTGTTACCCGCTGTATTGGCACCAGGAATACGAATATCACCGCTTTCATTGGGCTGCAATAAGGATCCTTTGAAACCAGTTTGCAACAAACCACCACTCAAACCAATACCCAGCGCACCGTTTAATATTGGTGTACGGTAAGCATAGGAAAGCTGAATGCTGGTGAAGTCATTCACGAAAATCTGGTCGCGCATTATGTTTAGACCAATACCGCCATGCAGCAACTTCACAGGAGCATGTATGCTCATATTGGTGGTTCGCGGACTGCCCCCGGGTATGTTCACCCACTGATACCTGTGTATCAAAAACGTGCTTATGGCTCCTCTTGAGCCAGCAACGCCGGGATTGAAAGAGAAATCATTAAACATATAATGATTCCATTTCGGCTCCCTTTGGGCGCTAACATCCAGGTATAGCAAAGCGATTAAAGCTGTGAAAAGAAGCTTC
The DNA here is from genome assembly GCA_036787895.1 of Bacteroidota bacterium. Taxonomy (GTDB): domain Bacteria; phylum Bacteroidota; class Bacteroidia; order UBA7662; family UBA7662; genus UBA7662. Next base: position 17,393 of record DAIQOK010000014.1, read on the forward strand.
TTCATTCAAAAATGTCGGTAGATGCTTAGTAAAACAGCTTCTAAGTAACGGAAAGTATCCCTAATCCGCAATACTACTTGTTTACTTTTTTGACATATTCTTCAATTGCCATGGTCATTGACGGCGCTGTGGGCGTGGGCGCCGGCAAATCGAGCCGAAGATTATGTTCCAAAATGGCAGCATGGGTTTGACTACCAAAACCTGCTATTCTGGTGTTCTCCTGTACAAAATCAGGGAAATTTTCGAAAAGCGACTTGATACCGGATGGGCTGAAAAAGCACAACATATCATATTTGATATCGGCCAAGTCGGATAAATCACTTGACACTGTACGAAACATGACAGCTTGTTGAATATCGATGCCATTTTTTGCCGCTTCGCCAATGAAGCCACCCTTCATCACATCGGAACATGGCATTAAAAACTTCTCGGCTTTGTGTTTGAGCATAGATGGAATCAAATCTTCCATTTTGCCATCACCAAAGAAAATTTTCCGCTTACGCATTTGTATATACTTCTGTACATACACGCCGATATTCTCAGAGATGCAAAAATATTTGGTCTCTGCAGGCATCTCTATCCGAAGTTCTTCACAAATGCGAAAAAAGTGGTCGATCGCATTCCGACTATTAAATAATATGGCCGTAAAGTCTGGGATGTTAATCTTATCGCGACGAAAATCACGAGCAGCTACACCATCCACCTTTATAAAAGGCCTGAAATCAATCTTAATCCCATATTTCTTTGCTATGTCGAAATATGGCGACTTTTCTGAATCAGGTTTTGGTTGAGAAACAAGTATGCTCTTAACCTTCAGACTCGGTGTTTCCGGGTTAGACATTCAGCAATAATTTGGATATGATTAGCGTAGGTAAAATTTCGACGGTGCAAAAGTACAAAATAAAGTGGATGGTATTTGCCCCCAGCACCTGAGAAGTAATTCGTATGCCACGCAGATAACGCAATAAGACCGCGATTACAATGGCAATTATTGAGACGAACATAACAAGCCGTGCTATTTGAGCTGGGGCATAGTACAGCAAGGTGAGCACAGGTAACATCAATAAAGCGAGCAGACGATTCATCAAAAAAACCTGAGAGAGGTAATAGGAGACTTGTTCTTTCAATCCAAAAATCCGACCGATGAATTTGTAGAAAATATATTTCACGCTATAAATCAGTGTAATCAGTACAAAAAGCAACAACCAGCCCGCTTCGAAGTCGACCAGCAAACTTGAAATTCCGGCAGCCGACATCCATTGAATAAGAAACAGGCCGAAAAGCAAGTTGAATAAGAGTATATAGGCTACAGATGCAAAAGTGCGATTACTAACTTGTTCCCTGGCAAATTGAAGCGATAACCGATAATTCGTCAGGGCACGAAACATATTCTCGAAATAGTTGAAGTCCCGGTTTATGCCTACCACCAAAACAAAAAATACCAGCAAAAGCAGGTAGAAAATATAGTCGGCCTCTTTCGATCTTGGCCAAGCCTCAACCAATAAGCGGGGATCGGGCACTTCTTTGAATCGCAGCCATTCCTTTTCTGTAATAGCTGTGAGCGCATAAATGCCAAAATAATTACCGGCAAAAACATCCCTGAAGTGCTGCGAATCGAATAAGGCTGTGTCGTACAGTGCCGGTGCAGTTGGATAAACTGCCTGTTGCGATAAACTGTCTGTGGCACGTAGTTCATTCGCCAACTGAGCATTGGCAGCAGTGGCAGTAATTATGAGAAGCAGAAACAGTACAATCAATCGTGGCATCAACTGCAAAAGTACGTAATGCATCAAAGCAAATAGCGATAACCCAAATGCACTTTTGCTGCGTTGAAGCGTATGGGATTCGAACGTTCACTACCCAGGGCATAAGCCAACGAAAAAATACCAGCATTGTTGGTAAAAGTAAGACCTGCACCAAATCCAAACGGACGATCGGAATAGCTTTGTCCTATAGCCGCATTTTTGAGCCAGCCCCCGTTCCAAAAAACGTATAGCCAGCTTCCCCTATCCAGCAAAAAACGTTGTTCAACATTCAAAAATGCATATTGAGAAGCATTAATCGATTGTTCATCAAATCCTTTTAATGTTTTAAAACCACCTAGTCGATAGAGCTCATTTTGGTACAAATCCTCAGTAAACAAAAACCGGCTATTCAGTTCAAATACGGTTATCCACTGCTTGCGCCAAGGCCAGTACAACTCAACATCGGCTTTGAACTGGTACTGCGGCCTACTGAACTCGGGCAAAGAAGCCGTAGCATTAATGCTGCGTTCTCCTGCACCGGCTCCCAAGCGAAAACGATAGCCTCGACTCGGGTTTAAGGCCCTGTCGAGCCGAAAACGCTGGTATTCCAAGCCAAACAAATTTCCGCCAACGCTGGCAAAACCAGGCCTTGGATTGGAGGTCAGTAAATCGTAAGACCTGTTTTCAACAAATGCCCGGAACCAATCTGCACCACTGAGTATGTATTGTAAACCCAGATTACTCTGTATTTCCAAAAAGGTGGAGTCTCTTTTAAATAAGGAGAAGTCGGCATCGATTGCCAAGGGTGTTTGGAACAAAAATGGCCAGGCCAGTTTTATTTTAAGATCCTGTGTGCCGGGTTGCAGACTCCTGAAGTTGAAGCCCAGTTGTTCGCCTTGTTTAAAAACACTCCACAGTTGCAGGTTAAGATCACCGGTTAAGAGTAGTTTGTTGTTGGCGCTGTTCGGGAACACGCCCAACATGCCATCGAAGTTGTTAGCGCGCTGACTTTGGGCATAGAGATATAGCTCGGCCCGGTCGTTAAGAAAATAAATTCGTGCAGCTTCACTTTCGGTCAGGTAAGGCAACGCAGCCAGCCGTCGGCTGATTTGGTTGATATTGTTTTGCCGATAAGGCTGGCCGGTATTCAATTGGAGATAATTCCGCAGAAAACGCTCACTTACACCGGCATTTCCTGCCAGGCGAATACCGGAATATTTTATCAGTGCTCCTCTTTCGAGTCTCAAAACGACGGAAATCTGCTTATCCCCGATCTCCAGACTATCAAAATATAAACGGGCGAAAGGGAAACCCTCGTTTTCGGCCAATCGCAAAAGTCCGTTGCAAAGTTGATCAAGTTGAGTCGGGTTCACCGGCCGGCCATCAAAGTAGCGGCTTTTGTAGCCGAGTGTCCGCAGCCAATCGCCCGTAATACCTGGATGTAACCGCAGCTGCAGCCAGCTGAATTGTACCCCATCTTCCGAACAATAACTCAGGCTATCACCCGCCTTTGGCAGCAGCTGCGCACTGAGGAATCCGGATTGTTGTCGGCCTGCAAGAAACACCGACAAACGTTCAGTCAAATCGATACTATCGATTACCCTTTGTTCGAGCAAGAGTTTGTCGCTTTCGCAGTTATATATACGTAGCACCGACTGTCCGGTGGCAACCAACGACAGCAGCATACTCGCTACGAACAAAAAAAGCAGCTTCACCCTGCAAAACTAATTGGAAAATAGCATAAGCCTTTGGAACGTCAAACAGAAGTGCGATGTTGCGGTTGTATGTATTTCGAAAACGTATGTTGACAGCCCAAATCAAAACCCTCGGTGCCTTGAAACAGGCCGGATACCAATCAAAATCGATCAAAGACGAATTACGCGATAACCTCATCCAACAGCTTGAAAGTGGCAAAAACTTCTTTGAAGGCGTATATGGTTATGAGGATTCGGTAATTCCAGAATTGGAGCGTGCCATATTGGCCCGGCACAATGTGCTGCTGCTCGGTTTGCGCGGTCAGGCCAAAACCCGGCTGGCGCGTATGCTCACCGGCTTGCTTGATGAATACATTCCTTATGTCTTCGGCAGCGAAATCAACGACGACCCCTTACGTCCAATATCCCGTTTCGCCATCGATCTCATAGAAGAAAGAGGCGACGACACCCCTATCGCCTGGCTGCATCGTGATGACCGATATACCGAAAAACTCGCCACACCCGATGTAACCGTAGCCGATCTGATTGGCGACAGCGACCCTATCAAAGCTGCTAACTTAAGACTCTCCTATGCCGATGAGCGGGTAATCCACTTCGGTTTGGTGCCACGGGCCAACCGCTGTATTTTTGTCATCAACGAACTGCCCGATTTGCAAGCACGTATACAAGTAGCCTTATTTAATATACTCCAGGAAGGCGACATTCAGATACGCGGTTTCAAATTGCGCTTGCCGCTCGATATACAATTCTTTTTCACCGCCAACCCCGAAGATTACACCAATCGTGGTTCTATCGTTACCCCACTCAAAGACAGGATTGAAAGTCAGATCTTGACGCACTACCCCAAAAATTTGTCGATTGCCCGCAAAATCACTGCCCAGGAAGCAGCCTTGCTCAGCGCCCAGCGTGAACGGGTAGAAGTGCCTGATTTATTGCTCGATTTGGTGGAACAAATTGCCTTTGAAGCCCGGAGCAGTGAGTTTGTAGATCAAAAGAGTGGTGTTTCGGCCCGACTCACCATCGCCGCTTATGAGCAATTGGTGAGTAGCGCGGAGCGACGCGCCATCCGCAACAAAGAAAAGCAGACCATTGCACGTATTGGTGATTTGAGTGGTGTTTTGCCAGCCATAACCGGGAAAATCGAGCTTGTTTACGAAGGCGAACAGGAAGGTGCTGCTTTGGTAGCTCGCACGCTGATTAAAAAATCAATCCGGACGCTTTTTGTTCATTATTTCCCTGATCCGGAACGCCTCAAGAAAAAAGCCGGAGAAAACCCTTATCAAACCGTATTACATTGGTTCGGAGAAGGACACAGTCTGGATCTCCTCCTAAACGATAGTGATGGCGCCTATGCTTCGGCACTTGCCCAGGTTCCCGGTTTGGATGAGCTCATCGATCGATATCAAGCCGCCTGGCCGGCTTCTCAGCGTTTGATGTTAAAAGAATTTATCCTTCACGGTTTATCCGAATACTCCTTATTGAGCAAACTTCAGCTCGAAACCCAAACCTCCTTTAAGGACCTGGTGAGCAGCATGTTTAATTTTGGTGAAGACGACGATACCTAAAACCAATTGTTTATTTCGTCAGACCCTTGCCCGGGAAGCAGGACTTTAGCACAAAGCCCTTATTTTCGGGCATGGCCTTTTTAGTCTACCGTGCTTCTGCCGGCTCCGGGAAAACCTATACCCTCGTACGCACCTATCTCGCCTTGGCACTCTCGGGCGACGACCCGGCGCATTTTCGCCACATCCTGGCCATAACCTTTACTAATAAGGCCGCTCAGGAGATGAAATCACGTATCATTGCAGCACTGGCCGAAATATCCGGTCAGCAGCCAGGCGATAGATTCAGCAGCATGGCCGCCGATTTGAGTACAGCGCTTGAGCTGACTCCAAAAGCCCTGAAATACCGCGCTGGACGAGTTTTTCAGGCCATTTTACACCGGTACCAGGATTTTTCTATCAGCACCATTGATGCGTTTGTCGCCAAAATCGGGCGGAGTTTTGCCCGGGATTTACGGCTGCAGCAAGGATTTGAAATATTGCTCGACCAGCAACAAATCAAAGAACAGGCAGTCGATTTACTGCTATCACGTTTAGGCGAAGATAGAGCATTGACCAAAACCCTGGTCGCCTTTGCGCTGGAACAAACCGCCGACGACAAAAGCTGGGACATCCGCAAGTCGTTGATGGCATATTGTCAGGAGTTGTTTAAGGATGAAAGTCGGGTTTATCTCCCCTTGTTGGCCCAGTTAGATGAAAACCAACTTCAGGAAAGCCGAAAAGCTTTACAGCAGCGCATTGCAAACTTTGAAGAAACCATTCAAGCTGCCGGAAACGTTGCTTTTCAAATCATTCAGGAAAGTGGTTTGGATTCGAGCTGTTTTGCCGGTGGTCAAAACGGTATCTATGGTTTTTTTAAAAAATGTGCTCAGGGAGATTTTGAAAAAATAACCGACACCGTTCGTAAAAACTTCGATAATGACAAATGGGCGGGAAGTAAAGTCAGCAAAAGTGAGCTGGCCGTGGTCGATGGTCTGGTGCCGGCATTACGCATCCAACTTACTAAAATCATCGACACCGTTGATACGTATAGTGCTGAATATCGCCTCTACAAAGCCATCCGCAAAACACTTTATGCCACTGCTACCCTCGGGCAATTACACGAAGCCGTAGGCCAGGTACTCGATGAGCAGCAAGCCACCACCCTCAATGAACTGTACCACCGTATTGGTTTGCTACTCGCCGATGCTGCCACGCCTTTCATCTATGAGCGTTTGGGCAACCGTTATCAGCATTTTCTGATTGATGAGTTTCAGGATACCTCGTTGGTACAATGGCAGAATTTGGCTCCATTGGTGGACAATGGCTTGTCGACCAACCACAGCAGCTTGCTGGTGGGCGACGCCAAGCAGGCTATTTACCGCTGGCGATCGGGCGAAGCCGGTCAGTTTGTGAATTTGCCGGAGCCTTATGGTCAGCAACCGGCTTATCCATCTTTTTACAACGCTTTTGAGCTGCACAATCTCGGCGACAATTACCGATCAGGTGAAACCATTATTCAATTCAACAACCGCTTTTTCCGTTTTTGGGCCGAACAGCTACCGGCACATCTTCAGAGCTACTATGCGGCACTGGAACAAAACCCCAAACGACCCGGTGGTTATGTATCCGTTCAATTGCTTGAAAAGGAGAAAGAAAAGGGCAAAAAAGAGATAAACAAGCGCGTTGAACTGATCATAAGCCAGATTCAGGATTTACTTCAACGTGGTTTTACCCCCGGCGATATGGCCGTGCTCGTGCGCAGCAATGCCACCGGGACAGTCGTTGCTTCCGCTTTGCTTCAAGCCAATTTACCTGTGGTCTCGGCCGATTCGCTGCTCTTAGGGAGTCATACCGATGTACAGTTTATTGTGCATTTGATTCGCTGGCTGTACAAGGACGATGAATTGGCCGAAGCAGCCATCAAATACCAACTAAGTCTGGATGGTACTCTACCAAATACGCCTTTATATAAGTTGCTGCTTGAAATCGATACCGACTGGCAAAAACAACACTGGTTGGCACTTCCATTGTATGAGTTGGCCGAACAGTTGCTCGACTTTTTCGGACTCAATACCTTAGCTGACCCTTTTATTTCGGCCTTGCTCGATCAGCTCCACCAGTTCGGGCAGCAGCCAGATGCCACCACCGATGCCTGGCTCAATTGGTGGGATGAAAAAGGCCATAAAACAGCGGTTACTTTGCCTGAGGGTTTGCATGCTATTCAGGTTATGACCATTCACAAAGCGAAAGGATTGGAATTCCCGGTCGTTTTTCTTCCCGAAACCGATCCGGCAACAAGCAAACTGGGTGTGAACAGCAGTTGGATTCCTTTGCCAGAAACCCTTCCCCTACCCATCGCTTATGTAAATATGAGCGATCTGCAGGCTGCTCCGCCGGAATATGCTGCTTTGTACGAAGAAGAACAGCATAAAACCCAACTCGATTTCATCAATACCATTTATGTAGCCTGTACACGTGCTTCGGTAGCGCTGTTTATTTATGCAGCCCAGGCCAATACCGACTCCAAAGCCAGCACCAAAGGTTTTAGCACCATCTTCAGGCTTTTTAAAGGTGAGAGTACTGCAACGGAAGAAAGCTATACTTATGGCCAGTTGCCGGATACTTATTCATCCAAAAATTCCGGCAACGACCAACCGCATTCTGGCAAACATCCCTATAACGTCTGGCGGGAGCAATTGAGGCTGTCGACCAAATTCCGAGCTGCCGACACCCTGGATGATCAACCCGCGTTGCGGCGTGGCCGACTCGCCCACCAGTTGCTGGCAAAACTGAAGCAGCCGGCCGAACTCCCCTCCTTGCTGGCTGCGGCCATAGAGGCTGGTAATCTGAGTCGGGAAGAAGCTGAAGAATTGTCGAATGTATTGCAGGCAAAACTCAATGAAACTGCCGTTGCTGTCTATTTTGATCCGAATGGTCAGTTGTTAAACGAGGCCGCCATCATTGGCCCGGCTACCAATCTTCGTCCCGACCGGGTACTGCTTGTAGGTAATGAAGCGCGGGTGCTGGAGTACAAAACCGGCCAGCCCGATGTCAAACACCAGCACCAACTCGATGGATATCTGGAAAAATTAAGGGAGATGGGGTATCAGGCCAGTGGGCGTTTGCTTTATATAGACCAGTAGTCGGGTGAATTTATTGTCTCAGCTTTTTGATCATTGTTGAGTCTGTTTGTATTCCTTGAGAAGGAAACAATGTTTTTAATACAGATAGGCTATAAAAACAGCCAATGAATGTTTTTCTTCTCATCCCGGCTCAAATCAACGGTAAACCCTGATTTAGCTCGATGACCGCTTAGGCCATATAAAAAGTTCCAACGGACACGCTAATGCAATTTCTTTTCCGGACATCTCGGCTCAAATCTTCGACAAGTTCTGATTTGGCTCGATGACCGTGGCCGCGTGAAAAACAGTTTTCGGCACGCTCAACCGGGTTTATGGCAAAGTACATCGCTGAACCGCGAGCATTGAGTTTTTATCTTTTAGCGAATAACCTTATGGATTTTTAATCGATTTTTACACCCGTCAATAGACTATAAGCCAGTTTATAACTCAAACCTATGCTACATCCAGACGCCCAAATCGCCAACCGCATTAACCAATGGTTGACCGGTCAATACGACGAAAGCACCAAGGCAGAAATTCACCGTATGGTCGACGCCAAGGAATATGAAGCCCTCACCGACGCCTTTTACCGTGATCTGGAATTTGGTACCGGTGGCTTGCGCGGCATCATGGGGGTAGGTTCGAATCGGGTGAACCGCTATACCCTGGCTGCTGCTACGCAAGGTTTAAGCAATTACCTCAAAAAACAATTTCCCGCACAGGAAATTAAGGTGGTAATCGCTCACGACAATCGCAACAATGCCACCACATTTGCCCAAGTAGTCGCCGATGTATTTTCGGCCAACGACATTTTCGTTTATTATTTCGAGACACTGCGCCCAACCCCGGAACTCAGTTTTGCGATACGCGAATTGGGCTGCCAAAGTGGGGTAATGCTCACTGCTTCCCACAACCCCAAAGAGTACAGCGGTTATAAGGCTTATTGGAATGATGGTGGTCAGATTATCGCCCCACACGATAAAAATATCATTGGCGAGGTGGAAGCCATCCAGGATTTAAGCCAGATAAATTTCACCGCCAAAAAGGAAAATATAGCCCTATTAGGTGCGGAGATGGATGTTTTGTTTCTCGACAAAGTAAAATCGGTGAGCCTCAACCCTGAAGCCATCAAAGCCCAACAGGACCTCAAAATTGTGTTTTCACCCATCCATGGTACCGGTATCACCCTCGTTCCGCAAGCTTTAAAGGCAATTGGGTTCCGTAATGTGAGCTTGGTAAAATCACAATGTGTGATTGATGGCAACTTCCCTACCGTGGTATATCCCAACCCCGAAGAAGAAGAGGCCATGACATTGGCCTTACAGCAAGCCCGGGAAATTGATGCCGATTTGGTACTCGCCACCGACCCCGATGCCGACCGCGTGGGCATAGCGGTAAAAAACAATAAAAACGAGTTTATTCTCCTCAACGGCAACCAAACCGGGGTGTTGCTGTTCGATTACCTTCTCAACCAATGGGAAGCCAAAGGCAAACTCAAAGGTAACGAATACATCATCAAAACCGTAGTGACCACCTACCTCATCGATAAAATGGCCGCTGCCAAAGGGGTAACATGTTATAATACGCTCACCGGTTTTAAATTTATTGGCGCTTTAATGACTGAATTGGTCGGTAAAAAGACCTTTATCGCCGGCTGTGAAGAGAGTTACGGCTACCTCGTTGGTGACCATGTGCGCGACAAGGATGCCGTTGTGGCCTGCACAATGATTGCGGAGATGGCAGCTTATTACAAAAACCAAGGCAAATCGCTGTTCGATGCCCTGATGCATATTTACCTCACCCATGGTTTATACCTGGAGAATTTGTTATCGGTAACCAAAAAAGGCAAAAGCGGCGCCGAAGAAATCGCCGCTTTAATGCAGGGCTACCGCAGCCAGGCCCCGGCTACCCTGGGCGGACGCAAAGTAATTGTGGTGAAAGATTACCAGCAACAAACCGAAACCAATCTGCTTAGCGGCAAGGTAACGGCTATCGGCCTGCCCAAATCCAATGTGATGCAGTTCATCACCGAAGGCGATTATATCGTCTCCGCCCGCCCATCGGGTACCGAGCCGAAAATTAAATACTATGTGAGCGTGAACACGACACTCGACAAGCCCGAAGACTACGACACCAAAAAAGCAGCATTGGAAGCTTTGATTGAATCGTTGAAGGGGGATTTGGTGTAGCGGTTTAATTGGTAGAAAGTATGGCCATCGGCTGGGAACAATCGTCAGCCGAATCGTTGACAATGTGCCGTCTATCAGCTAAAAGCATTCCATAGTCCGCGGTCCATGGTCGATTTATGGCGCTTCCGCAATGGGCCAGCTACTATCGACTTATTGACAGCAGGTCGTCTATTAGCCAGAGTAGTTCATGGTCTATTTTTTTTTTTGGAGGAGACAACCCCTCTTACGTCTCACGCCTTCAACAACCAATTGCAACTTTCCCTCAAACCCCTTATCTTCAACTGCTACTGCTGAGCAGTGTCTTAGGTTTTGAAATTGTTAAATTTTCTACTTAATGTTTGGATGAGCGTAACTTTTGTTTAGCTTACCTATTCATCTAAACCCTTTAGTTATGAAAAACACCTTAGCGTTCGGTAAACTCACGACGAGAAACCCGTTTAAAGCCTCCAATCGAAATATTTCGAGGGGGGGTAGGTAGCAATTGGTCGAAACCGGGCAAATTCAGCCTCCTAATTAGCCTAAGTATGCTTCTATCACCAAATTTGATGGTCAATGCGCAGTTTGTTGCTCCTGTAACGGCTGATGAAATCACCGGCTGTAGCGCTTCGCAGGTAGAAAACACAGGGACCAGTGCGCTTGGCGATTTGCAAGTGATAGTTTGGGATGGCGATGCGCCTGGAATTTCTTTTATCGATCACAGCAGCTCACCAGCAACTGTATCCTGTTTCAACTTAATCACCCATACTGGTGAGGGTCAAGTCAAAGACCCGGATGTAGTTTGGGATTATGGTGGTGGAAACCTGGTTTTGGTCGTGTACGAAGAACACAATGGTTCTAATGTTTCGGTTTGGTCGCAAATGTGGCGATGGAATGGTGGGTCGCCGGTGCTCGAAACGATGTACGGCAGCTCAGGCTATCTGCAACTTGGTCAAAGCAGCACCACTTATCCCAATGTAGATGCCGATTTTGACGGCCACGCTGTTGCAGTTTGGGAGAAAAGCCCAAATATTTACGCCAAAACCATTGATTTTGGCACACTCACTGCATCGAGCCATTTATTTTGGGTTGATGAATGTGCTACTGCAGGTATTGAGCCAGATGTAGCCATGCGCAATTATAATGATGCCACCCATGTAAGTTTTGTGTATGCCGACCCGGTTCATATTGACATCATAGTGGTGCAGGAATATTATGGAACGGTACAATCCTCAACCACCAGCTGTAATCACCTTGCATTGGCCAAGCCCACAGGCGTTACTATAGATTACGTTGGTGTACCCAGAATTGCCATGCCCAACTGGGAAACCACAGGAGTCAAATGGTTCGATGGCTGGGATGCATCGGTGGTTTACGAAGGGAAAAATTCAACTGATTATTTAATTGTTACAGCGAACAGAATCACCCATTGGCAAGGATGGATACCAAACTCCCTTCCGTGGATACCACCTTATACGTGGTATTGTGGCGCACATACTTATTCTTCACCGGCATTTCCCTCAGCTACTGGAACAGAGTGGATTTCGGACATTTTAAACATTTCAGGAATTTCATTAGCTCATCCAACGGGTATTTTACAGCTCAATCCTCCATTAGTTGATTTACACGCAGACGGCTCATTGAGACCGGTTGTAGCTCAAGTGGGAGACTTTATTACTTATAATGCTTGGACCTGGGAGGATAATTCAAACCAATTTTCTGGATATGATGAAGTATTAATGAGAAGGCTAATGTTAGATCTTGATGGTACGCTTCCATTTAGTCAGATGCTAACGGGTGGTGATGTATTGACTGGAAATTATGAAATACCGATTCCAACCACTGAGGATTATTTTCTTGTAAGTGATGGTAATGTTAGTAATGAACAAAATGACATAGTTTCAATAGCGGGTACTTCAGGTCATGCCTATTTTGCCTTTGTACATAAAGGGAGCGGATCCGACAATATTGTTTTTAAACGTTCGGTTCAAGCACCCAATACTGCAGTCCGTAAAGCTCCCCAAAGTGTTAAAATTGAAACATCCAATGATGAAAATGTCAAAAGCTCTTCGGCTTATCCAAACCCATTTAATGAGATACTGAATGTTAAAAGTGAGCAGAAAATAACAGCGATTCATATTTCAGACATAAATGGTAGGGAAATCTGGTCGGCTAGTCAAATAAATGCCAAATTGTATTCTATACTTTTTGCACCTAATCAGTTACGTGAGGGGTTGTATATACTTGAAATTATAGATGAGCATGGATTAAGCAGTCATGTGAAACTATTCCATAAACCGTGAAAAAAACGGCATTATACATCTTATTGTTAATTTCTAGCTTCCCCTTGAGTACTATGGCTCAAGGGGAGGCAAATTTATGGATTCTTTATGGAGGTGAAATGCGTTTTTCACCCCAGTTTTCTTGGAGTCCGTATGCTACACAAACCCATTTCAATGTATTTGATAAATTTACCGTGAGCACATGTGATAGTAGGCTTCTATTTCATGCTGTTAGAAGTAATAACATTGGTGGAAGAGCAATAATATTGGATAGTAACAATGTTCAATCTTCACAATATATTCTGGCAACAGATAGATTATTTCCAATTAAACAGCACAATAATCTTTATCAAATAGCAATGGAATCTACTAATCCTTCATTATGGATTTTGCGTACTCCAGCACTTTTTTTACTTAACCCAGGGATAGCTAACTCTATGGTTCAACAGGATTCCATGTATTATACTCAAACCGAAGGTTATACTGTGACAAAAAAAGATAGCTTGTATGGATATTGGTTTATTTATTACAGCGCAGGAAATAATAGAATAGTTGCACTTCCTTTTAATAGTCAAGGATTTGATAGTGCAGGATCTGTACATACTTCGGTTCCGCCCATTCCTTGGTACAATCAACCCAATCGCATAGAAGTTTCACCCAACGGCAAAATTGTTGCTATGGCAGACTACAATGCGAATGTGTTGCATTTATGGCAATTTAAACCTCAAACAGGTGAATGGTCAAATCGTCTCAGCATTTCAGCATTCAGCATAGGCCCTTTTAACTTGCAATCCAGGATGCTTAGTCTATGTTTTTCAGAGCACAGCACTAAATTATATGTCAAATCCAGTGGCGACCAAATACAAGGTATGTATCAATTGGATTTGACAACATGGGATTCAATACACATTCAAAATAGTGCGCATTACATATCTGTTCCTGGCCGTAGTTTCAGTTGGCCCGCGCTTGCGCCTGACGGAAATATTTATTTCAATAGCTACGATAACAGGCCAATTGACAGTCTATTTTACGGCAGGCTTTTATATTCGGATTCAACTTTTGTTCCTCAAAATCTGGAAGTTAATATTGCAGGGTTTAAAACTTATAATGGACGCGTAGGTTATGCTGACGGTTCTATTAACCGTTTCCCTTGGATTAATCCCCATTATCTCAACCCCAACCGCTACAGCATAGTCGCTCAAAACCAATGTTTCGGCGATAGCACCCGATTGAGTTTGTACGATTACCAAAACCTCGATACGGTGGTTTGGGATTTTGGCGATGGCAGTCCGCGAACAAACAATTTCGCCCCTGCCCATCTCTACCCTGCGCCGGGTTTGTATGTTGTAACTGCTTTTACCCGCTATTGCAACCGGCCCGATACGCTGTATTACCAGTTAGAAATTTTGGGTAACCCCGAATTGCCTTTTGCCGATAGCAGCATTTGCCGGGGCGATAGTTTGCGTTTACAATTACCTGCCAACTGGCAATATGTGTGGAGTACGGGCGATAGTACGGCAACAGTTAGTTTTGGTGCAGCAGGCACCTACAGCGTTACCATCAACAACGGTTGTTTTACCGCCACCGATAGTTTTGAACTGCACATCGTAGATCCCGCTACCACCACCTTGCCTGTCGATACCGGTTTTTGTATGGGAGATAGTGTGTGGATAGATCCAGGGCCATTGGCAGGTTCAGTTCTATGGTCGGATGGCGGCAGGGATGCCCGGTGGATCAGTCAGGCGGGGAATTATACACTCAGTATGACCAATGCCTGCGGTACCGAAAATCAGAGTATTTCCATTGGCGTTTATGGCGCTCCGCCGCTCACCCTGCACGATACCAGCCTCTGTGAAGGCCGGGTGTTGCGCATCGAATTGCCCGAATACTGGGAAACCAACTATTTGTGGCAGGATGGAAATACCGAACGCATCCGTAGCCTCAACGACAGTGGTTTGTACATCGTCAATGCCAACAACCCCTGCGGTAGCAATACCGACAGCCTCCTACTCGAACTGCGCGATTGTAATTGTACGCTCTACTTACCCAATGCCTTTAGTCCGAATGGCGATGGCATCAACGATCAGTTTAACATCATCAGCCGTTGCCCCTTGAGCGAATTCGAACTCCTCATCTACGACCGCTGGGGCAAAAACATCTTCCGCTCCACCACCATCTCCCAAGGTTGGGACGGCCGTTTTAACGGAGAACTGCTGCCGGTAGGTGCCTATGCCTACGTAATCCGCTATATGCCCGAAGGCAGCGGCTGGAAGGTGGATAAGGGCGTAGTGCATTTGGTGCGCTAAGAATTTTGGCCGGTTCAAAGTTGGCAAGTGCTAGGGTGGCTATGGACAATCGACTGTCGACACTTTGACAGTGTGCCGTTGATCAGCCAGGGTTTGTCCACTGTCCATAGTACATTTTTTCATCGCATCAGCTATGGACCATCGACTGTCGACACTTTGACAGTGTGCCGTTGATCAGCCAGGGCTTGTCCACTGACCATAGTCCATTTTTTCGTCGCATCGGCTATGGACTATCGACGCTTTGACAGCATGCCGTTGATTAGCCAGGGCTTGTCCACTGTCCATGGTCGGTTTTTTCAGGACGAAACAAAAAAACCGTTAAGCCTAAAACTCCAACCATTCGATAAACTCACCACAAGATATCCCATTTTACCGAAAGCTGCACATAAGTCCCGAGGATTTCGGGGAACGACTCTTTTACTTCCGTGCCTGAACCGCTGAAAGCACCCAACGCAACTCCCCCCAACCGTAGCCATCACCTAATTTAGCTTTGAGTTGCCCCAGGGCCAGTTCCGATTTGCCTTCAATCGCTGCCATAATCACTTCCTGCCGGGCTTTGGGTACCAATTCATCAATATCGAGTTGCCTTTTCAGTAACAGCATGCCTAAGTGGCCTTCGATGGTGGATAGGGCCAAACCGCGTGCTTCGGCTATTTCCATCACATTTTTGCCAGTTTTGAACAGACGTAATGTTTCGAAATAACTATCCCCCAATTTGCCGCTGGTGCTGTTGGCTTTTGCTTTTGAGTTTGCTTTTTTGGACCGACCACTTTTATCGGCCATACGGCTGCTGAGTTGATGCTCCTGACAATAGGCCCGGATAATTTTTAGGAAGCCTTGTCCGTACTGCTCCACTTTGTACTGGCCAAAACCGCTAATTCGGAACAAATCATCTTCATCGAAGGGCAGGTAGGTGGCCAGCTCCTGCAAGCTCGCATCAGATAAAACGGTATAGGCGGGCACATTCAACTCGGTTGCCAATTGGGTGCGCAGCGCTTTCAATTCGAGCAATAAACCGGCTTCGTAGGTCAACATTTCAGGCAAGGCTGGCTCGATTTCTTCCTGTTTAACCAGTGTAGAAAGCATGACTTTTTCACCACCCTGAAGTACTTGCCAGCTTTTGCTGTTCAGTTTCAAGACACTGTACTCGCCTTCCAGTTCAGCATACCCCTGGCGCACCAATTCACGGATGATGTTGGTCCATTCCTCCTTGCTTTTGCCTTTACCGATGCCGTAGGTTTTGAGCATTTTATGTGCTTCTTTGATTTTTTCTGACTTCGAACCCCGCAGAAAGTCGACCACATAGCCGATGCCAAAACGTTCCTGAACCCTGGCGATGGCCGAAAGTGCCTGCTGGGCCTCCAGGGTTGCGTCAAATCGTTCGTATTCACCCAGGCAGATGTCACAATTACCGCAGTGGTCGGAAGCATCTTCGCTGAAATACCGGAGCAGGTGCTGGCGGCGGCAACTGTGCATGGAGCCAAAATCGACCATCTGATCCAGCTTTTTTAACATGATGCGTTGTTGTTCGGCATCCTCATGATCAATAAATCCTTTGAGTTTGATGGCATCGCCCCTACTGAAAAACAACAAAGCTGTGCTGGGCAGGCCATCTCGCCCGGCACGACCGGTTTCCTGGTAATAACTTTCGATGTTTTTGGGCAAATCCATGTGAATCACAAAACGCACATTCGATTTGTCGATACCCATGCCAAAGGCGATGGTGGCTACGATGATTTTGACCTCATCCTTCTGAAACATCTCCTGGTGCCTGGCACGCTCTTCAGAAGTCAAACCAGCATGATAAACTTTGGCTGGATATCCTACTTCATTCAGGGTTTCGGCCACTTTTTCTGTGCCTTTGCGACTCAGGCAGTATACGATTCCGCTGTCGTCGGGGTGTTTGGCAAGGAATTCCAACAACTGAGTTGAGCTACTCCGTTTGGGCTGTACCAGGTAGGTAATATTCGGTCGATTAAAGCTCGAGATAAAGGTTCGCGCATTTTTGAGTTTCAGCTTCTCGCGTATATCGTTACGCGTGAGCTCATCGGCGGTGGCGGTGAGTGCCAAAACCGGCACCTTTGGAAATGCCACCCGTAGCTCGCCTAACCTCAGGTATTCGGCCCGAAAATCGTGCCCCCAATGGGAGATGCAGTGTGCTTCATCTACTGCGATGAAGCTCACTTCCTGCTGTTTGAGGTAGTCGATGAACTTTAAATCGTCGCTGAGCAGTTTCTCCGGTGCGAGATAAAGCATTTTGAGCTCCTTGCGGTTGAGCTGGTCGTACACCTGGCTGCGTTCGGACGTAGTCATACCCGAGTTCACAAAAGCTGCCGCAATGCCATTTAATTTGAGGGCATCCACCTGGTCTTTCATGAGTGCAATAAGGGGCGAAATGACAATGGTAAGTCCAGGCAAAAGCATAGCCGGGATTTGATAACACAAACTTTTACCGCCTCCGGTGGGCATGAGTACCAACGCATCCCCATGGTTCAGCACATGCTGGATGATTTCTTCCTGCTCGTTGCGAAAGTTATCATAACCAAAATACTGCTGGAGTATGTCGACTGGCCGGGCTTGGGTGAGCTGCATGACTTAAAGGTAAAGGCTCTAAGCAAGGCAAACAAGGAGATACGGCCTTTGTGAAAAAAGTTGCGCTAAAAGAGAAAGAAAAGAGTTTGGCAAGGATTAAAAGTTGGGGTTTGCCAAAGAGCGCCTAAAATAATCCACTACACAAATACACCATTAATAGCACTTGTTTTTCCGAAAATATAATTTAATTTTATACCAATCGGTATTATATTTGCATCATGTCGAAGGCTGAACAAACCCGCGCATTCATCATCGCCCGAACTGCACCGATTTTTAATCGTAAGGGCGTGGCAGGCACATCGCTGAACGATCTGACTGCAGCTACCGGCTTGACCAAAGGTGCCATTTATGGGAATTTTGAGAACAAAGACGAAGTGGCCGTAGCCGCTTTCGAGTACAATGTTCAGCAGGTTCTGGCTGAAATACGCATCTGGCAATCGAAGGAAACGACCTACAAAGGTAAATTCCAAGCATTGATCCGATTTTACCGGCAAATGTTACGTCAAGATTTTTCTTTTTATGGTTGCCCCATCGCTAACACCCTTACCGAGGCCGACGACACCCATTCACTTTTAAATGCTGCCGTTAAAAAATCGGTACTATTCTGGCAACAAAGCGGCGAACGCCTCGTTCAAAAGGGTAAAGAAGCCGGGGAATTCAAACCCGAAGCGCATGCTGAACAAATCGTAAGCACGCTTTTTGTACTGATAGAAGGAGGTTTGTTACTCAGTAAGGGCACCGGCAATCCCCATTACCTTGAAAACGCTCTTCATTCCTGCGAGCACCTGCTCGAAACCCAATTGTATCGCTAAAAAAATTTCACTCATTAAATACCAAACGGTATATTATGTTCAAACTCTGGCTTTTTTACCAACGTTGCTATTTTGCACTCTTTTTCCGGCTATCACCAAGCCGTTCGGCAGCTGCCTTATTTCGTTTTTTCACCTCTCCCCGCCCGCAAAAACTTCGGGAAAGGGAAATTGCAGCCTTAGCACAAAGCAGCGAACAAACTTTCGACTTTAATGGTACAGCTATCCAACTCTACCGCTGGGGCAAAGGCCACAAAACTGCCCTTTTGGTACATGGCTGGGAAGGACATGCGGGTAGTATGGGTGGAATTGCACTTGAGCTAGAAAAAGCAGGCTTTACTGTTTGGGCTTTTGATGCACCTGCCCATGGTAAAAGCGGCGCTAAAACCACCAACCTTTTCCAATTTTCAGCCCTCATTGCCCGACTTTGCCAGGAATTTCACATTAAAGACCTGGTAGTTTCTCATTCCTTTGGCAGCGGGGCCTCGGTATTTGCTTTTCACCAACACCCGGATTTGAGTCCCCGGCAACTGACCATGATTACCAGTCCGAACCGCTATGCCGATGCCTTTACCGAATTCGGAATTATGATCGGTCTCACCCAAAAACAGCTCGACTATATGTTTAGCCTCATCAAAACTCGCTTTGGCTACTCACCTGATGAGCTGGTTGTAGCCCAATGGATAAACGATTTGCCCATCGACCACATTCAGCTTCTGCATGCTCCGGAAGACAAAATCATTACTTTCGACCGGGCCGAAAAAATAGCCGCAGCTTCGGATAAAGTACATCTTCACCCCATGCCAGGTGCAGGGCACTACCGGATACTCTGGCAAGCGGAAACAGTGTCGACCCTGCTTCATGTAAATGAGGAGCTGGTTTAAATCAACTTTCTTCAAGGAATGACCTCTAAATAATGTACTAATGCGACGCGGCGCTTCGCTTGCCTTGGTGATGTGCTAATGTGCTAATGACAGGCTGCTAAATGGTAGTGACCCTGTCTATAGGTTAACCAAATTGCTAAATTTCGCTTCCCTCAACATAGCTCTAGTCCATTATCACCAGCGCGGATATTCATTAGCACATTAAAAGCGAGCCCTACGAACCGCCACATCAGCATATAAAAAAATATCTTAACCAAAAAGGGCTATCTGAATAACCAGACAGCCCTTTTTATCCAAGAGAGATTTAAACTTATTTTTTCAAAGCAGCAGCCATGGTTCGTCCGATATCAGCTGGCGAGGCAACCACATGTATGCCACATTCGCCCATGATTTTCATTTTAGCGGCAGCGGTATCATCGGCACCGCCTACGATGGCACCGGCATGGCCCATGCGTCGACCTGCCGGGGCGGTTTGGCCTGCGATAAAGCCAACGACTGGCTTTTTGTTGCCGGTAGATTTGATATAACGCGCAGCTTCGGCTTCCATGCCACCGCCAATTTCTCCAATCATCACGATAGCGTCGGTGTCGGGGTCGTTCATGAAAAGCTCCACGGCTTCTTTGGTTGATGTACCAATGATAGGATCGCCACCGATACCGATGGCTGTAGAAATGCCCAATCCTGCTTTGACGATTTGGTCGGCTGCTTCGTAAGTGAGTGTACCCGACTTAGAAACGATGCCAATTCGGCCTGATTTAAACACAAAACCCGGCATAATACCAACTTTCGCGCCTTCGGGGGTAATAACACCAGGACAGTTAGGGCCAATGAGGCGAACTTCTTTGTTTTTGAGGTATTCTTTGGCTTGTATCATGTCCTTGGTAGGTATACCTTCGGTGATACACACAATAACCGCAATGCCGGCATCGGCAGCTTCCATAATGGCGTCGGCGGCAAAAGCGGGTGGCACAAAAATGATGGAAACATTGGCACCGGTGCTGCTCACGGCATCGGCAACGGTATTGAATACCGGTTTGTCGAGATGCAGGCTGCCGCCTTTACCGGGCGTAACCCCACCTACGAGGTTGGTACCATATTCAATCATTTGTGTGGCGTGGAAGGTTCCTTCGTTACCGGTGAAGCCCTGCACAATTACGCGCGAATTTTTGTCGACAAGTACGCTCATATGAACTAAGATTGGCTTGTTTAGAAAGCGGCCGCAAGATACAGTCTTTATGGCATTTTTCCGACCCTTACACGCCCTTATTCCGCCGGTTTTTGAAGTCTTGAAGAAAAGTAGTAGCAAAAACGAAGTCGTTCAACTCCTGAGAGTCGGTACTGAGTATGCTTCCTTTGTCGCCTTCCCACGCTTTATGTCCTTTGTGAATGTAAATAATCTGATCGCCAATCTCCATCACCGAGTTCATATCATGGGAATTGATAATCGTGGTGATATTGAATTCCAGGGTAATTTCCTTGATGAGTTCATCGATGAGGATAGAAGTCAGGGGGTCAAGTCCTGAATTAGGTTCGTCGCAGAACAGGTATTTGGGATTAAGTACGATGGCTCTGGCTATGCCCACCCTTTTTTTCATGCCCCCACTGATTTCTGCAGGATATCGGTTGTTGGTTCCCTTTAGACCTACCCTTTCCAGACAAAAGTTCACCCGATCCAGGTTTTCAGCCGGGGTATTGGAGGAAAACATTTGTAAAGGAAAGATAACGTTTTGTTCTACCGTAAGAGAATCAAACAAGGCTGAATTTTGAAACAACATTCCAATAGCACGACGTACTTCGGTGCGCTCAGGGCGGGAAAGCGCCACATAATCTTTACCATCGTAAATGATGTTGCCGCTGTCGGCTTCAAACAAACCCACCATCAACTTCATTAAAACAGATTTGCCGCTACCCGAAGCGCCAATGATCATATTCACCTTGCCGGGATAAAAACTGGCAGAAATGTCGTTAAGCACCGCTTTTTCACCAAAAGCCTTAGAAATATGCTGGAGTTGAATCATCAGAGCAACAATTGAGCAAGCAGGTAATCCGACAACAGGATGAGAATGCAGCTAAAAACCACGGCACGTGTGCTACTTTGGCCTACTTCCAAGGAACCGCCATTGGTGTAATAACCCTGATAAGCTGAAACTGAGGAGATGATAAAGGCGAAGGTGAAAGCTTTGGTCATGGAGAAAAATACATTGTAGCCCCTGAAAGACGATCGTGCGCCTTCTATAAATTGCTGAGACGAAAGTATCCCCGTGGCTTCTCCGACAAAAATGCCACCTCCAATACAAAGGCTTATCGACAGTATGATCAACATGGGAATGGTAAGTACGGCACCTAAAATTTTTGGTGCAATGATGTAGCCCGGTGCATTTACACCCATTATCTCCAAGGCATCTATTTGCTCGGTAACCCGCATGGTGCCGATTTCAGAAGCGATACTCGATCCTATTTTACCGGCCAAAACGAGAGAGGTTATGGTTGGTGCCAATTCCAATATACTCGAGTCGGCCACTATGGCCCCAATTACTGTTTTCGCTACCAAACCAGAAATAAGCTGATAAGCCGTTTGAACTGTAGTTACCGCGCCCATAAATACCGAAATAATGGTAACTATGCCTAACGAACCTACACCTATGGTTACCATCTGCCTAAACAGCTCGTCCCAGTACATGCGTACATTCTCCGGGCGACGGAACATCTGCCTGAGCAGCAACAGATAACGACCAAAATGGTAAAAAAACCTCATTTCATTTTCGAACAAGCCAAAAATACACTTTTTTTACCCGCATGAGCGTTACCCTTCCCTTTCAACAGAAAACAGTTGTAGTAACCGGCGCCACCAAAGGCATCGGTCGGGCTATAGTCGAAAAATATGCTTCCACCGGTGCCAATATCGTTTTTTGCGCCCGCTCTCAAGCCGATGTTAGCTCCTTTGAACATGATTTGAAAAAACTTTATCCTAAGCAACAATTTTCCGGCAAGGTGGTAGATATGGGTGTGAAAGCCGAAGTCCTGGCTTTTGCCGATCACATACTGCAGTTCAGCGGTCAGGTAGATGTGCTTATAAATAATGCAGGTCGCTTTGAACCAGGTTTTATCCATACCGAGGCTGATGGTGTGCTCGAAAAACTCACCGAAACCAATGTGTACAGCGCCTATCACCTCAGCCGAGCTTTGCTTCCTGGCATGATGTTGCGCAAAAGTGGTCACATCTTCAACATCTGTTCCACTGCCAGCATCACCGCCTATACCAATGGTGGGTCCTACTGCATTACTAAATTCGCCTTGCTCGGCATGACCAAAGTTTTACGCGAAGAGCTAAAACCTTACGCCATCAAAGTCACCGCCGTATTGCCTGGCGCAACCTATACCCACAGCTGGTCGGCCAGCGATTTACCCGAAAGTCGTTTTATGCAGGCTGCCGATGTGGCCGATACCATATATTCAGCTTCTACCCTCAGTCCGTCGGCGGTTATTGAGGAGATATTGATGCGACCTATGGCGGGGGATATTGAGTAATATGGGGTTATAGATTTGAAAGCTTTGCTTTTTTAATTGGATAATTTGACTAGTGAGCTTTATAAATGGCAGGTCTGAATGAATTCAAAAAGGAAGAATAATATCCTATATAAACATCAAACTGTCTAAAAACACATGAAGTCTGAAAATAATGTTTGAATTCTTCCTATTTGAGTGCTTTTATTTTGCAAATGAAGGTTTTAAGGCAAACTGACGTTAGGGCAATGGCCTTTTGAACTCCACATTAATCCTAATACCTTTACAACCATGAATCTTATATAGTTAAACATTGAGAAGATGCGTCACCTTTGCCTCAAGCACAAGGTTAACAAGCTTTTTGTATTTGGCTCGGTTCTTAAAGATTCATTTACAAATGAAAGCGATATTGATTTAATAGTCGATTTTGAAAACATAGACTTAAATGAGTATGCTGACAATTACTTTGATCTAAAAGATCAATTAGAGTCTATTTTCAACCGTCCAGTTGATTTACTTGAAGAGAAAGGTATTCGAAATCCATTTCTGAGAAAGCAAATTGATTTTGAAAAGCAACTTGTTTATGGATAAAAAAATCAATACTTGGCTTTTTGACTTTCTAAATTCCATTGAAGAAATTGAATCTTTCTTTGAAAATAAACCATTGAATTTTTTAGAGTTTCAGAAGGATATTAAAACGAAAAGAGCTGTTGAACGAAATATTGAAATAATTGGTGAAGCTATTAACCGAATTCTTAAAGAAAGCCTGATTTTAAAATTGAGAATTCCAGAAATATAGTTGGAACTAGAAATCGAATTATTCACAGTTATGATAACATTGCAGATGACATGATTTGGTCAATAGTAATAAATAGTTTGCCAAAACTGAAATCTGAAATTCTCCTCTTATTGAAATAGGTTATAGTGCCCAAGACGGGCTTATCGCAATGGGGCTTTTCTACAGATAGCCAATTAAATATCTACTTTATCGCAATCTGTTTCTTCAACAATTTCCAACTCCCGTCTTCAAAATAGTATTCAAACTTACAGCTCACAAGGGTGGAGATAAGATTAAATTCGAAGACAGCACTCCCCTCTTTAAAATCGGCACGTTTAAACTCCAGATAACCCTGGATATTACGGAAAAATAATTCCTCAGCAGTAAGAACTAAGACCGGGTAGCCGAATTTTGTGAGCTTCGGAAAGTTGGCAGGAATACCATTGTTTCGAATTACTAAAGCACTGTCATACTTCAGTTCGGGTTTGTTAAGATAAGGTTGCAGGGCTTCTTCATCCAATAATTGTTGAAGGAGTTGTTGATTGACCTTAGTAATTTGGGCTACTCCTTTGTCAACTATGGCAAACGAACCTAGCACAAAACAGATAATTCCTATAAGTCTGTTGCCTGACATAAATTGAGTATTCATTACCGCTCCAACACCCTATCCCGCTCAAAAGTACCCATATAGCGGTGCTGCTTCTCGGGATGAATATCGGCTATGGTGACCATAATACCGGTTTCTTCTACCTCACCAAACTCATCGTTTAAAGCCGTTCCGAAGGTTTTCATGGTCGGCGATAGGTTCATATAAGTGCTAATGAGTGGCGGAATATTCTCTCCACGGGCTCTTACGCGGGTATTCAGTTCCTTAAAGCCGTCTTTGTAATCGAGTGGGCCGAAAACTTCTGCCAAACCACTCACATCGCCAAAGTAGGTCAGTGCGAGCTCAGGATGCGGCCGAACCAATTCCTCTTTGTCCGGAAAATAATGGTTCATAAAATAAAGTATCATATCGCGCGCTTCCTTATCGAAGTGCGGATACATGGTCACTTTGCCAAAAAGGTATTTGATATGCGGACGCATCACGACTATGGCACCTAAGCCATCCCAAAGATTATCCAATGAAAATAGCCCTTTGCTGCTGTTGGCGCTGGGTTGGTATTCGGGCTGCACAAATGAGCGGCCCAACTCTATGGTTACTGGAAGATAATCGTCGAAAAACTTCTTGCCGAATCGGAAAAGATGAGCGGTAGAAAGATTGATATGGCCTGCGGCATCAATGCTGGCATGACTACATTCAATCACCCGGTAGCCGGCCACAATTTCCAGGGCTTCAGGATCCCAGACGATAAGTTGATCGTAGCAGTCTTCACAGGTATCGTTTTCATCGATATCTACCGACATGCCTGTACCGCCACCTGCCGCCCGAAAGGTGATTTCACGCAAACGGCCAATTTCCTGCATAGTATGAGGTGCATTGTGGTGATTTACCAGATACACCAGCTTATTGCCTTTGTTGGTATGCCGCAAAAAACGTTCGGGTGTCAATTCCCGGAGCAACAACTCCTTCGCAATAGGAGCAATAATGGCTTGCATAAAAATAATTTAAGGCGCTAGTTTGTAGACCAGGCTTTTCACATAAGAGGCCCAGTCTTTATCGGTTTTCGACTTGTCAAAATAGCTATAAGGAATGGGCTTACCCACGTGTATTACAATTTTTTTTCCCTTTTGGGCGAACATTTCATCGGCCAGGTAAAACATCTCCAGGTTGGCCTTCACACCCAGCCATTTCCGCAAACGCGCCAGATTGTAGAAGAAAGCAGAGTTACGGCCTTCGATATAAACCGGGATAACATCTTTCTTATAGCGGCGTGCCTGACTGATAAAGGTCTTTTTCCATTCCAGATCCGCAATTCCTTCCCTTTGTTTACGTGACACCAAACCTGCCGGAAAAACCATCAAAGCCTCCTCACTTTGTAAGGTTTCGTCGAGGGCTTGAACAGCTCCCCTGCCCTGGCTGCCGTGTTTATTAACCGGTACAAATAGCGGCTCCAGGTTTTTGATATTGGTGAGAATGTCGTTTACCAGAAACTTCATGTCGCTCCGATAAGCGCCTAATTTATGCATTAAAGCTATGGCATCGAGTCCACCCAGTGGGTGATTGGCCGCGTAAATCACGCCGCCTTTACTTCGGATGTTTTCCGTGCCCCGGAACTCCACCTCCACCCCGAAAACTTCGATAATCTTATGTACAAAAGGTAAACCTTCTTCGTGGCCATGTTCGGCCATGAAAGCATTTATTTCATCTTCATGAAGGATACGTTTGATGTAACGCAACACAAAAAACGGCAGCCACCGCAATAAGCCCGGATTTTTCTGCCGGATAACTTCACGTATGTCGATATACTTACTTACTTGCTGCATGCCTCAAAAATAAAAATTTAGCCGAAATGGCTGAGGCCGAACTGATATCCGACGTTTGCCGCTTTACTTATCTCCCCGATAATCTACTCCCCCAAACGCATACAACATGATGGTGCGCGAATAGCGCATGGACCAGGGCGAAAGTAGGATAGAAGCAGGAATAATGGTAAAAATATATACCCAGAGGTCTGGGTCGTTTAAGAGTACAAAATCAGCAACGCCTACAACCACCGATATAGCTACACTAAATGCATAACTCACATACATTGCCCCCCAGAAAAAGCCCGGTTCCACTTCGTAATGCAGACCACATTCGTGGCAGTAGCTATGCATTTGAGTGGCCTTAAGCAGCTTGTAGGCCGGGTATTTGAACATATCTGACTTTCGGCACTGCGGACATTTACAGGCAACCATCGCCTGAAACTGAGAAATAGCCATCAGCGTCGACGAATGCGATAAAGGTACATGCCGCCCACAGTGCCTACCATCACAAATGGCATGGCCAGCAGATACAAAATACCCTTATTGATGCCATTACCCACCCGGGTGTCGCCCTCGTCTTTGCGGTTGGCTTCAAGTGAGGTTTTGCACATGGGACACTGGGCTGATGCAGTAGGCAACAATGCGCCGCCTACTACCATAGTGAAGGCAAACGAAAGAACAATCAACAGCTTTTTCATATCAGAAACTGTAATAAGGCGAAATCATCAGATAAACCACCACACCTGTAAGGGTAACATAGAGCCAGATGGGCATCGACCAGCGGGTGATACGTTTATGGGCTTCAATTTTTCCGGTGAGTCCACGGTAAAAACTCAGCAAAACCATGGGTAAAACAGCAGCGGCCAAAATAATGTGGCTAATCAGGATAAACAGATAAACAGGTCGTATCGGATTGTCGGCCGGAAAGCGGGTTTCAACCCCGTAAGCATGAAAAATGATGTAAGAAACCAGGAAAATGCAGCTCAGGAAAAATGCCGACAAATTTAAGCGTTTGTGCCAGTTGATCTGTTTGCGTTTAATCATCACAAAGGAGGCGATTAATAAAACAGAACAAAGTCCATTGATTACCGCATTCAACTTAGGTAGAAGTGGAATCCAGCTGGGTGGGTTTTCCACCCGGGGCAAATAGAACAAGATCACCACTGCAATCATTACAACGGCGCTAACCACATATATCGTCCGGAGTGCTATACTTTCTTTCATGATAATTGAACGCTTTAACGGCGTTTTGGTTCGGTGTTGGCGTATTCTACAATTAATGTCCGAATATCTTCCATCAGTTTATCCGTTTCGGTGCGGATAACGGTGCGGTAGATACCTCGAACCCGGAGTTTGTGGTCGACCAAAAAACTAAGCTCCTCCAGTCGTGTTCCCTTTTTAAGCATTAACCACTCGGGTTCGTAAGTGAATATTTTGTCCTGCAGCAAGGCAGGCACCGGGCTATACGCCCGCTCCAGTTCAATCTTACGGGGGTAAATGGTTTTAAACCGGGAAGCGCTGCTATCTTCCACCTCGCTCACATTCACCAACCAGATTAGCGGATTGTCTTTGAACACATCTTCCACCCGTGCCAGTTGTTTGTAACGTATGCGGTTGTTGATTACATCCTTATTCGGGAAAAAGCTGAGTACCATGACCTTGTTCTGTTGATTGGTCAGCAAACCTTCGAGCGGATGGAGCTGGTAATAAACCGTATCAACCTTGCCGCCTTTTACAAAGGAAAAAGCTTCCTTAGGTCCGAAGACAGGAAGCCTTTTGTAGTTGTTTTGTGCGAAAGTAACATAAAAGACGTAAGCCAGTGCGGGCAATGCCAGCAGCAGAAACAGCAGTCCGTATTGTTTTTTCACTGTTTTTAGCGGAGATCAAACCAATAGGCACTTTCATTCATCAGGGCAGCGATGACGCCCAGGATAAAGATGGTAGGTACCAATATGGAATAAATCAGGTTGATGCGCTCAAATTTGAGGTGCATGAAATAAGCTACGATATAAAATGCCTTCAAAATGGTGAGGGCAACGTAGATGAAGTTTTTGATGGGCTTGGCCATAAAAGCTTCGGGTATGGCGAGGGCAATGATAAACTCTACTGCGGTGATGGCCAACAGCACCCAAAATACGCGCCAGATTTCTTTTGGCGCCATGGCAGATCCGTGTTCTTGCGACATGATGTGTGTATTTGCTAAGGTCAGATAAGGTAGAAGAAGGTGAAGACGAAGACCCAGACCAGGTCGACAAAGTGCCAATACAGGCCCACTTTTTCAATCATCTCATAAGTGCCCCGGCGTTCAAAAACTCCTTTGGCGTTCATGATGGTGATGATGATATTGATGATTACTCCTGAAAAAACGTGGAAACCATGGAAGCCGGTTATGGTAAAAAACAGATTGGTGAAATTCACCATACCTGCTGTGCCATCGGCATTTACAAAGGGGTTAGAACCCCACCAGGCGCCATCGTGATGGAGGTGCGTCCATTCCCAGGCCTGACAGCCGAGGAACAAAAATCCGCCGATGATGGTCCATATCATCCATTTGGTGACTTCTTTTTTCGCGCCGCGGTGACCGGCTTCTACCGCCAATACCATGGTTACACTACTCATGATGAGGATAAACGTCATGATACCTACAAAGACCAGGGGGAACTTTCCGTGGATAAAAGGAACCGCTGCGAAAACATCATCGGGTACAGGCCAGCTGGGAGCGCTGAAACGAAGTGCCGCATAAGCGAGCAGCAGGGCCGAGAAAGTAAATGCATCTGACAGGAGGAAAAACCACATCATCAGTTTGCCGTAGCTGGCACCGTAGGGTTCAGTACCACCGCCCCACATTTCTTTTTTACTGGTAATTGCTGTTGAAGCCATGTTCGGTTAGGGTATTAGCTTTGGTTTAATTCATAAAATAAAAGAATCCGTACAGATAAATCCAAAGAATTCCAAGGAAATGCCAGAAGAGTGTCACCAACTTCATTCCTAAGAGCTTTTTGCTATGCACCTGAAAACGGAAAGCTTGCGCAAATATAACGATTAGGGCAATAATAGCACTAACTACGTGCAAGGCGTGGATAAAGGTAATCACATATAAAAATCCCACGGATGGATTACCATTCAGAAAGAGGCCGATATTCACCAACTGACTGTAAGCCAGCAACTGAGCACCCACAAATCCAAGACCCAGTGCGAGGGTAAGTGCCATTCCGATTTTCACTTTACCCAGCTCATTTTTTTTTGCCTGTGTAAAACTCCATTGTAAAACGATACTCGAAAGCACCACCAGTGCCGTGGACAGCATAAATGCGGAAGGCAAGGCAAACTGCAACCAATTACCGTCGCCTTTGCGGACAATATAACCGCTGGTGAAACCGGCAAAAATCATGAATACACTTACCATAAAGGCCCACATCAGGAATTCTATGGGTTCAACTGCAAATTTGCGTCTTTCGGCACGCTTAGGACCAGCCATTTCTGCCATCATAGTTTATATTTTATCGATCAGATAAATCAGTTGTACAATAGGTAAATAAACAAAAGAACCGAACATCAGTTTACGGGCATCCGATTTATCGAGGCTGCGGTATAATTTCCAGGCTTGCGCGAGAAACAAAAGGCTGGCAATCAGACAAACCACCGCTGCCCACCAGCCGGCAAAGCCGTAATAAACAGGTGCAAGACTGATAGGAATCAGTGTTGCCGTATACCACAAAATCTGAAAAGCGTTTTTCCGACCGGGTTCACCGGCATTGGGTAGTAGTCGGAAGCCAGCTTTGCCATAATCATCATGCAAAATCCAGGCGATGGCCCAGAAATGCGGAAATTGCCAGATGAACTGTACTAAAAATAATAGCCCTGCCTCCAGATTCAGATGACCGTTAAATGCCGCATAGCCAATAAGAATGGGCAAGGCTCCCGGAAACGCTCCCACAAACACCGCGAACGGACTGTGTTTTTTCATGGGGGTATATACAAAGGCATAACTCAGCAACGACATCAACCCCAGCGCCGCGCTCAGCTTATTGGTGAATATGCCTATGATGATTACACCCGCCACCCCCATCAATAATGCCAGCAAAGCCGCCTCCCAAACCGACATACGGCCTGTAGCCACCGGCCGGTTAGCAGTACGTGCCATCAGTTGGTCACTTTCCTTTTCGATGATTTGATTGATTCCATTAGATGCACCCACGATGAGAAAACCACCGAGCAGCAGCCATAAAAACTGGATCACATCAAAAGCACTACCCGCTGCAATGGCGTAACCAATACCCGAGCTGAAAACCACCAAGGATGCCAGGCGAATTTTCAGGAATTGGGCATAATCACGTATTTTCTGCATGGACAGTGAACTTCTTTTCGTAAGCGGCAGTGCGTTTGGCAGCATGGCTTAGTGTTGGGTATGCGGACGTTGATGACGGTAAAACGCTATCCATAACCAAAATAAAACACCAAAAGCAGCAGAACTGAATACAATATGCAATGCCTGCGGCACAGCTGGTAAAGCAAACTGATTCAGCGCTACCCCAGTGAACACTTGGGCGCCGGTCAAAAGCAGTGCAAAAATACCATACTTATTCAGCTTTTGTGCAGCAAATACAGTATTTACACGATAAGTGAGATAAACCACCGCAGCAGTGGTTACCATCGAAAAAACTTTGTGCAAGGCAAATCCGGAACCTAAAGCTCTGAGCCATTCCTGTTTGCCTGCACCTGGTATGGTCTTGGCCGCAGTATCGATGGCTTCGCGTACTTGCGTACCAAGAATAATCTGTATCAGTAGTAACAAACCGACGCCTAATAGCAATCGCTCAAACCTTTTGAGGACTGGCTTTTCAGCGGTCAGATATTGGGGATGACTGTAAGCCCGGGCTGCCAACAATACAGCGGCTATGATCAGGGCTAATACCAAATGTAGGGTAATAATGCCCTGGTGCAGATTGGTCATCACCACAAAGGCGCCTACCCCACCCTGAATGAGCACCAATACCAAACCGACCAACGCCAATTGCCAGACAATTGGGTTCGACCTTTTAAAGGCCCGATAAGCAAAAACAAGGTGTAGAATAATAAAAAAGCCGGTTAACACCCCAAATAGCCTGTTCAGATATTCTGTCCAGGTTTTAATGGCATTAAAAGTAGTATCGGCATACCCCCGGTCATGGTAAATCTGCCGATAATTGTCAGGCAATTCCGATACATCCGTTGGAGGCACCCACTGGCCGAAACATTTCGGCCAATCGGGGCATCCCATGCCAGCCCCCGAACTTCTTACAATACCACCAATTGCTATCAATAAAAAAACCACCACGATAGTGGCAAAGCTGAACTTTTGGTACAACTGTGCACGACCGTGGTGGTTCGGGGAAATACCGCTCATGGATAAAGCGGCTATTAAGCTTTTCTTATGCCGAATAGATTGATAAAACGGCTGAAGAGCACTTTATCAGCCACTGTAGTTTCGGCTGGTGAAGTGGCACGCTCAGGTGCTGGTTTAACTTTGCCCTGACGCAATTCTTCTGGCAAATCATCATCTTTTACAGTTTGCATGATGAAATCTTCTGGCGCACCAGGCACACTGTAATCGTACGGCCAGCGGTGTACATGAGGAATATTACCGGGCCAGTTGCCGTGAATGCGCTCTTCAATAGGAGCTGTCCATTCCAAGGTATTCGACCGCCAAGGGTTTTGAGGTGATTTTTTACCGCGTTTGATGCTGTAATAGAAATTCCAGATGAAAATCAACTGTGCTGCAGTTCCAAGTATGGCTGAGATAGAGATGAACTTATTCAAATCACCCCATTCACCCATCCATTCAAAACCGGTGAAATTGTAGTAACGACGTGGCACACCATCCAGACCCATAAAGTGCATAGGGAAGAATACCATATACACAGCTGCAAAAGTCAACCAGAAGTGGAGATACCCCAACTTTTCGTTCATCAGGGTACCGAACATACGGGGATACCAGTGGTAAACGCCAGCGAGCATACCAAACATTGCCGCCGAACCCATCACTAGGTGGAAGTGAGCCACTACAAAATAGGTATCGTGCAAGTTGATGTCGAGGGCAGCATTGCCGAGATAGAGACCAGTCAAACCACCGGAAATGAAGAGGGAAACGAGACCAATGGCGAACAACATGCCCGGTGTAAAGCGGATATTGCCACGCCACAGGGTGGCCAGGTAGTTAAACGTCTTCACGGCCGAAGGCACAGCAATGATGAGGGTCAAAATCATAAATACATTGCCGAGGAATGGGTTCATACCAGTGATGAACATGTGGTGACCCCATACCACGAAAGAGAGTACCGAGATACCAATCAACGAACCAATCATGGCACGGTAGCCGAAAATTGGCTTACGGGCATTGGTTGCGATTACTTCGGAGGTAATACCCAATGCTGGCATCAATACGATGTATACTTCAGGGTGACCGAGGAACCAGAACAGGTGCTGGAACAAAATCGGGCTACCACCATTACGGTTCAAGACCTCACCAGCAATAAAAATATCGCTCAAATAGAAACTGGTGCCGAAAGAGCGGTCGAAAATCAATAAAACAGCTGCTGCGAGCAATACCGGGAACGACAATACGCCCAAAATGGAAGTTGTCAGGAACGACCAGATGGTCAGCGGCAAACGGGTCATTTTCATACCCGGTGTACGCATATTCAAAATGGTAGTTATGTAGTTCAACGAGCCCATCAAAGACGAGGCGATGAAGAGCGTCATCGAAATCAACCAAAGCGTCATACCTAGACCGGAGCCTGGAATGGCTTGTGGCAAGGCACTTAATGGCGGATAAATCGTCCAACCGGCAGAAGCTGGTCCGCTTTCAACGAAAAGAGAAATCAACATAATCACCGACGAACAGAAAAACAACCAATAGCTGACCATGTTCAGGAAAGGTGACGCCATATCACGGGCACCAATCTGCAAGGGTATCAACAGATTCGAAAATGTGCCACTCAAGCCGGCAGTAAGTACAAAAAATACCATCAGGGTTCCGTGCAAAGTCACTAGAGCCAGGTAGAAATTCGGATCCAAACGACCGCCTTTACCCCAGTCGCCCAATAGGGTTTCCAACCAAGGGAAGGTATTTTCCGGCCAGCCAAGTTGTAAACGGAACAACAAAGAAAGCAGGGCTGCGATGAAAGCCATGATCATACCGGTTATCAGGTATTGTTTGGCAATCATCTTGTGATCCATCGAGAAGATATACTTCGAAATGAAGGTCTCCTTGTGGTGTTCGTGGTGATGTTCTGCGGTGTGCGCCATAGCTGTATATGCCTTTATTGCTTAGTTCAGAGATGCGGTTTGTACTTCTGGTTTTTTGAAATAAGTCTTCTGTTTGGCCAACCAGGCATCGTATTCGGCCTGTTCAACCACCACAAACTTCATCCGCATATTAAAGTGTGCGGCGCCGCAAATTTTGTTGCAGGCGAGTTCGTAGTTGAAGTTATAATTCCCGGTAGTGCGACGCATTTGTTCGGTGGTCATGGTCGGGGTGAAGTAGAACTGGGTCGGCATGCCGGGAACCACGTTCATTTGTACACGGAAATGCGGTAAATAAGCAGAATGGATTACGTCGCGAGCACGCAAACGTAACATCACCGGCTTGTTCACAACCAAATATACCTCGGGAACGAGCAAATCATCGCTCGACTTCGGATCTTCGGCATCAATACCCATATCGTTGGTAGCAGAGATGAGCTTATAGTTGTGTCCACCTAACTCACCATCGGCACCGGTATAGCGGGCCTTCCAGCCAAATTGGTAGGCAAACAATTCAATGGTAGTCGCTTCCTCGGCCACTTCGCC
The DNA here is from genome assembly GCA_036787895.1 of Bacteroidota bacterium. Taxonomy (GTDB): domain Bacteria; phylum Bacteroidota; class Bacteroidia; order UBA7662; family UBA7662; genus UBA7662. The sequence goes on from DAIQOK010000014.1 coordinate 51,078, forward strand.
CTGGGTAATATCACGCCATACTTTAGTGCCATACAATACGAGCACGGTGAGTACTGCAGCAGGAATGATGGTCCACAGGAATTCAAGCTTGTGGTTGTCGGCATAGAAATAGGCTTTACGACCTTCTCTGCGACGGTAAATGTAAGGATAAACGAAGAGGAGGATGTGGGTGATGATGAAAACCACGAAGGTTAGCCAAAAGGTCACGGCCAACATATTGTCGATCAATACGCCATGTATCGAAGCAGCTTCGGGCAAGGTGAATTTCATGTATTTGAGGAAGTTCCAGCTCACAAAGAGGAAGAACACTACCATAAATACAATAAACAGGAAAGCGTTTACAGTATTCCAATTAAATAATTGAATGCCTTTGGCACGGTAAGATGCAGAAACCGTACGACCGGCAACCAGCAATGTGGCACCTAAAACGGCTACCATCAGCATTAACAAAATGCTATTCGAAAACCCACCATCACTAGGTGCGGCAGCAGCAGCTGCACCACCGTCGGTAGTTGCTGTGGCTGCTGGAGCGGCTTTCTCCTGCTCCTTGATGTAAGCGAGTACCGATTTGATCTCCTCATCGCTCCAATCATAGGCCGGCATAGCCACTTTGTTCCATTTGGCAAACAAATCCACCGCGTACTGATCGCCACCGGCAATCACGGCTTGCGAATTTCTAACCCATTTGAGTAACCAGGCTTCATCGCGTCTTTCACTGATGCCTTTTAAGGCCGGACCAACCAAATCCTGGTCGATTTTGTGGCAGGCAGCACAATTGTTCGCATAAAGCTCGGCACCATCGGGTTGCGCCTGACTTGTATTGACAGTAAGTGCCAACACGGCCACCAGCAAGCCGCGGCTGATCGAAGACGAAGAAAACAGATTTCTGAATTTCATTGTATGCTTAGTCGGTTAATTCGTTGGTAAACGACTTTTCTGTTGCCCCACCGACAGAAACCTTAACAAGTCTCATTCACAATGGTTTGGCAGAATTGCCGTAAAAAACACGGGCAAATATAGAAAAAACTTGCCCTCGCAATGACCAAAAAGCCAATTAAACGTAATTTATATTGGGTTTAAGGAAAGCAGGAATGCCTGAACCGAATTGAATTGCATCAAAAAAGTACTTCTTTGCCCGAAGACATGGCCAGGCTATCCTTCAAAGTAGCGAAAAATCAACCGTTTTAATTTTCCACTTCACTTGTGGAAGACCATTGAAACAGGTGTTGTTGTCATATCATGTTTCAATTTTGAACCTTGATTTTATTAAAAAAGCATCCTTCCGGTAGATTGTCTGAAATAAATAGTAGCTTGAAAATCATGCAAGAATAGGAAACAATAAGGCAAATATTAGCCTGGTTAGCCGCCTATGTTTGAAACATAAAGACAACCCTATGAAAAATCTACTAGTACCCATCGATTTTACTCCGGTAACGGAAGGCGCCCTTCAGCAAGCATTAATTTTGGCCAGGACAACTACAGCGCAGATAATACTGCTGCACATAGTGAAAGACCCTGCTGAAGCCGATGCTGCGCAGAAAAAGCTGGAAATGCTGGCCGCCAAATATGTTCAGCCCGGCATTACGATTACCACAGAAGTCCAGCAAGGCAAAGTTGAAGACATTGGTCGGCTAGCAGCTTCCTATGAAACCAATCTGGTTTTTATGGGCACCCACGGTCTTAAAGGATTGCAATACCTCTTGGGAAGTCGGGCATTGCAGGTGGTAAGTGCTTCCAAATCACCTTTCATCATTAATCAAAAAGGTCCCATTAACGACCATTTGAAAGAAATTGTGGTCCCTATTGACTTCATCGCCGAAGAAAAACAAATTCTCCATGCCGTCATCGACATTGCCCGGGTTTGTGGTTCCCGCATCCATCTTTTTTCGGCCAAACACAAAGATGAATTCCTGAACAAACGCACCCAACTTAATCTGAACTATGCTAAAAATCTACTAAAAAACAACAATATGGAATTTGTGAATGTGGCAGAAACGGGCACCAAGGGCTACCTCAACGATTTACTCGATTATGCCCATATGGTTAATGCCGACCTGATTGCCATAATCAATCACAAAGAAGATGGATTTAAAAATCTTTTTGGCAGCCATTTCGATCAAGGCCTGATCACCAACAGTTACCACATACCTGTTTTGATTATGAACTACAAACAGATAACCAAGGTGTTCGACCTCTTTAGTGGCATAGCTGCAATCGGATAACCATGGCAATCGACCAACATCTTTCCGACTTTGGCCGTAAACTGGCCAGGGCAGCACTAAATCTCAACCGGGAATTCAGCCACCCCCTTTCTGCTTTGATTACTCCGCTCGAAGAGTTAAGTGCCAACGAAAACAATCCGCATCGGCGCGAACAGCTGGAACTTGCGCTCAAAAATGCCTATCGATTCCATTCACTTTTCAAGCTACTCGAAGAAATTGCTGAAGTTGAGTCTGATAGTTCCGTTTTTGCCTTCCACCAATCCGATATCATTGGTTTTGGACGTAATCTGGTCAACTCCTTTGAAAATGTAGCTCGGAACAAACAAATAAACCTACAGTTTAGGTCGAGCTACCCGGAACTTGTTTGTTTGTACGATTACCGCAAACTCAGGCGTATTTTATATAGCTTGTTGGCCAATGCCATCCGTTACAGCGACAAAAAAGACGCGGAGATAACAGTGAGCATGCAAATGTTGCAAGCAAGTAATAAGCTCATCCTAACCATAGCCGATAACGGCATTGGCATACAAGCTGATAAATTACCCCATCTCACCAATCCATTTTACGAAGACCCTTTGCACCTCAAGTTGTACCAAAGCACCAGTCTTGGACTATATCTTGTGAAGCGATTGCTCGATTTATTAGGTGGTGAGCTGGCTTTTTACAGTAAAACAGCTGCCGGCACCATAGTAGAAGTGCAACTTCCCGTTTATCAAAAACGCGAAGAAATACCTTTCGAGCATTTCACTATTGAGGACGAACTGGTACCTGAGCTCTTGCAACTACACGAACACATACGCGAAGTGGATACCTATGAAATAGTAGATATTGACACCAGCAACCAGGCAGAAATTCCGCTATTGCTTCTGATAGTTGATTCAAGCCAGCGCAATGAAGAACTTCTGCAGCACTTAAAATCGCAATTCAGGGTACTATTGGCTACGCACCCCGGTAAAGCCATGCAAATGGCTATGGATCACATACCCGACTTGATTTTCATCAGTACCCCTTGGGAGGAAGCTACCCGAGCCATGGTAGGTTTCTTCAAAAAACGAGAAATATGTGCTCACATTCCGCTGTTTTGGCTGTCAGAACAAGCAACGCCGGAAGAAAAAAAGGCAGCAAATTCATTGCTGATAGATGCTATTGCTCCGGCTGATGCAAGCACTGAGGACATCCTGGCAGAAATTCGAAAGATCATCCACAACCGAAAATTGGCCTACGAATATTCCGCCAAACAGTCGATTCACAAATTTTCGAAACCCGAAAAGAAGCTGAATATGGCCGACAGCTTCCTGCAAAAATTACACAATATCATCGACCAGTATCTCGACGACGAGAATCCCGATACGGAAAGTCTGAGCGAGATGATGCATATGAGCCGCACCCAATTACACCGAAAAATTAAAGCACTTACCGGCCTGTCAACAACCAACTACATCCGGGAATACAAACTCAAACTGGCTTATGCCGACATTCAAAAAGGTATGGGAACCATGGCTGAATTGGCCGACAAATATGGTTTTGGCAGTTTGGCTTACTTTTCACGCTCCTTTAAAAAAATGTTTGGTGTTACCCCAACAGAAGTAAAAAGAGTGAAGTAGGCTGTTAAAAGTTGACCGTGAATGAGAAAGCTAAGGCTGAAACATTAGGACAAAAACAAGCCTTAAAAAGACAACTACTGCCTTAATTAAAGTCCCAACTTGCAGTAAGCAGTTAAAACCCAAATCTAAACCCACCTATCATGGCAACCTTGAACAATACCAATTTAAGAGGCATTCGAATCAGTCCAGAAAACAAGGCCGATACCATTCATTACTACCAATGCGTCATCGACCAGCCCGCTGGTTGGTCAGTTGGTGAAAATCTATTTTACATCAATGAATCAGCGCAAACAGCTACCGAAATCCATATCATTTACCTGGGTGCACTTCAGGATATCAACCCAGATGAAGAAGTTGTCACCTATATGCTACCCGTTGTCACCAGTCAAAAGCTACAACAACCTGATGGAAACAATCTAAAAATCATTGTCACGGATAGTAACGGCAATACTGCCACTGGCAATCCGAATCGTGGCAAGCCTCCTGTAGTGGCACCAATCGATCGCAGCGCCACTTTGACACCAACGGTGCTCGTATTCCAAAGTGAGAGTAATACGGCAAATTATTTCATCGGGGTGCTTGCCAATACCTTTGTAAACAAAGACGGCGTTTATTTAGATAGTGGCTTTGGCCCCTATTTCCCACTTCAACCGGACACCGAAAATCCTGTCCAACTCTGTGGTTCACTGCCATTAATCCCACAAAACGACCCGGGTGCAGTTGCCGCAATGGGCTCTATTTCTTCCAGTCTAAATCAGTATTCATCAGTGGTATTGCAGGAATATACGGTATCATCCGATCCTGTTTCTTTTGATTACGAGACAATTGTACCTATCTAAAAGTTAAAACACTTTGTTCAGCTTAACGCAGATACTCCATTAGTATCTGAATTCCGCCCGATGTTTATGACTGTATACCCCCCTTTTCATCTGGCTCAAAGTAAGCAAAATGGCAAAAAAGCTATGGCAACCATTCGGCAAATCGTTCTGATTTTTGGTCTTTGGTCTGTTTGCTTGAGCCAGTCATTTGCCGGAATTGCCCAGTCAGATACGGCCGAAATAAAACGTTTGTTGGCACAAGCCACGGCTTTGCAGCGGATAGATCTCGATTCTTGTGAAACCCTATCCAAAAAGGCTTTATTTCTTGCTCAAAAGCTAAAGTATAGCAGTGGTATTCGCGGTGCTTACGTCAGGCTGGGTTCTGTGTTGATGACCAGGGGTGAAAATGAGTCGGCCCGGGCTTACATAGCAACGGCTTTACAAATCGACATTAAAACCGCCAATTACAAAGGTGCTGCGGGAAACTGCGTACTACTCGCTTACATTTTTGATGCCTTAGGTGCATCTGACTCCGCTTTTATGGTTTTGTATGAGGGCCTAAGGTACAGCGACCGGACCAACGACCCGGAGATAAAGGCTTTGGTTTACAATACCCTTGGTGATATTCAGGAAGGCTATGCCCAATACGAAGCCTCGTTAAAAAGTTTGCAAAAGGCACTGGAATATGCCTCTAAAACGCCCAATTCGGCCTATTTATCGGGTATTTACATCAGCCTGGGCAATGGAAATTACCATTTGGGAAATTATCGGGAGGCCTTAAAATACTATACTTTGGCCGACTCGCTTTGTCGTGCTCAAAACGACCAAATGTCGGTTGCGCAAAACCTGAATAACCTCGCTTTGGTTTATGCTGCTCTGTATCAATCGCCCAGGGCCATCGCCTATTATGCCGAGGCCTTGCAACTGTATAGAACTTTGGATATGCCCACGGAAGTAGCGAATGTATACGCTAATCTGGGGGAATTATATCTCGACATTAACCAAATCCAACTGGCCCGGCTGCATTTTGATACGGCGCTCGCACAAAACCGACAACTGGGGCTTGCTCAAGAAGTGCTAGCCAATCTGCATCAACTGGCCGGAACGCATGCCCGTTTGAAGGCTTTTGAGCCTGCCTACCAATACCGAACTCAGGCTGCCGAATTGGCCGATTCCCTGCTCACCGCTGAAAAAATCAGCAGCATCAGCGAAGTGCAAACCAAATACGAAAGCGAAAAAAAAGAGCAGCAGATTGCAGCTCTGGAAGCTGATAAACTTGTCAAACAACGGCAACGTAATCTTACACTCCTCGGCCTAGTTGTATTATTAGTCATAGCCGTTGTGCTCTATGTTCAGCGTCGCCGTATTCGGGAAGAACGTAATCGCGCCAATGCCTTATTGTTGAATATACTCCCGACAGAGGTTGCTAATGAGCTAAAAGCGACAGGGGCATCGGAAGCGCGTTTGTACAACAATGTAACCGTATTATTTACCGACTTTGTCAATTTCACCGGCATCAGCGAAAAACTCTCCCCTACCGATTTGGTAGCCGAAATCCACAAAAACTTTACGGCCTTTGATGCCATCATCGAAAAATACGGACTGGAAAAAATTAAGACCATAGGTGATGCCTATCTAGCAGTATGCGGTTTGCCACACGAAACAGTCAATCATGCCGAAAAAGTGGTGTTGGCCGCACTTGAAATCTGTGCTTTTATTCAGCAGAGTAACAGTCCATTTCAGGTAAGAATTGGCATTAATTCCGGTCCGGTGGTCGCAGGGATAGTCGGTGTAAAAAAGTACGCCTACGACATCTGGGGCGATACCGTAAATACCGCAGCGCGTATGGAACAACATTCAGAAGCCGGGAAAATTAACATCAGCGGCTCAACCTATGAATTGGTAAAAGCCAACTGCCTTTGTACCCCCAGAGGAAAAATCAAAGCAAAAAATAAGGGAGAGATAGAGATGTATTTCGTAGAACAGGATAATAGCAAGCTGATATGACGCGCTTAGGCACTTTGCTTTACTTCGCCTGGCTAATAGGTTGGAGTGTGACATGTAAGGCTGCAGCACAAGACCCGGCGCTTTCTTGGCCCGATTCCCTGCAACAGCTATTATCGGGCAAGCCGCAAGATACCAGCCACATCAATGTACTCAATTCCAGAAGCCGGAATTATATCAATACAAATCAATATGACCTTGCGCTTATAGACGCAGAAGTCGCCAAAAAACTGGCCGTTACGCTGGACTACCCCAAAGGAATTGTTGTCGCTTTAAACAATCTCGGGCTCATTTATGCCGATCAGGGAAATTACCCCGAAGCCATAAAAAACTACCTGTCGGTGCTAAAATTCAGCAATAACAGGGCGTTAACCCAACAAATGGCCAATACGAACAACAATATCGGCTTGGTTTATTTGTCGTTGAAGGATTACAACAATGCCTTAAAATACCTGATTGCCGGATTAGAGCTGGAAAAAAAGTTGAGTAACCAGGAAGGCATGGCCGGCTCTTACGGGAATATAGGCCTTGTTTATGCACAACAAGGTGATTACAAAACTGCTTTACAGTATTACGAAGCTGCCGTTACAATTAATGTCGCGCTTAATGACCAGGATTGGCTGGCGAATAATTATGGGAATATGGGCATACTCTATTTTAATCAGGGCAATTTTGAAGCTGCTTTGGAAAAATTACAGGCTGCCAAAAAAATTAAAGCTTTGTCTGGTGACAAAATAAGTATGGCAGGCGTAAACCTTAATATGGGCAGGGTGTATATCGCGCTCGATCAAGCCGATAAAGGCAAAAAATTGATAATCCAAGCACTGGAATTGGGCAAAACCGCAGGTGCTAAATACGTTGTTGAACAATGCTATCTGGCATTGGCCATCGCCGACAGCGCTTTGGGAAATTTTCGGCAAGCATTTGAAAACCATAAAATGTACCTGATTTATCACGATAGCCTATTTAATGAAGCCAATACCAAAAAACAAACGCAAACCGAAATGCAGTTTGCCTTTGACAAAAAACTGGCATTAAGTCGGGCAGAACAGGAAAAAAAAGACGCCATCGTTCTACAAAAAATGCAAAAACAGCAGCTCTTGAGAAACGGGCTTTTGGGTGGGTTTTCGGTGGTATTTTTGTTCGCATTGGTGTTTTTCAAACAACGTAACAGCATCAGTAAAGCCAAAAATATCAGTGATCAGGAAAAACAAAAAAGCGATGAACTGCTCCTGAATATATTACCGTCAGAAATAGCCGCGGAGCTCAAACAAACCGGCGCTTCAGAAGCCCGACTTTACAACAATGTCACCGTACTCTTCACCGACTTTGTCAATTTTACCGGCATCAGTGAGCAGCTCTCACCTACTGAATTGGTGGCCGAAATCCACAAAAACTTCACAGCCTTCGATGCCATTATCGAAAAACATGGACTCGAAAAAATTAAGACCATTGGTGATGCTTATCTCGCAGTATGCGGTTTGCCACACAAAACAGTCAATCATGCCGAAAAAGTGGTATTGGCCGCACTCGAAATCTGTGAGTTTATTCAGCTTAGCAGCAGTCCGTTTCAAGTGAGGATGGGCATCAACTCCGGGCCGGTAGTTGCAGGCATAGTCGGGGTAAAAAAATACGCCTACGACATTTGGGGTGACACTGTGAACACGGCTGCACGTATGGAGCAAAACTCCGAAGCAGGGAAAATTAATATCAGCGGCACAACCTATGAGCTCGTCAAAAACGATTTCAGCTGCATTTATCGGGGTAAATTAAATGCCAAAAACAAAGGCAAAATTGAAATGTACTTTGTTTCTACCGATGATCGGTAGCCAACGAACATATCAACTATTCTAATGAAACAATAAGACAAATTGTTGCAATACTGCATCAGCCAGGTCATCAATTTCATCAGGAAATTGCTTAAAATACTTTCGCTGTGAAACATGCGCTTCTACTTCTAAACTTGCTTGCGGTATTTTTTACCTGCCAAGCACAAATACAGCGGCCAGAAAAAGAGTTTAACGAACTCCTTAGACTCCAACAGAAAGCAAAACTCGGCACTGAAGTTTGGCACGAGCTCACCAATCAACTCATCTACCATTATATCAGTTCTGATATAGATCAAGCCGAAAAATCGCTTGCATCAATCAATTCGTCGGCCCTCCTAAGCTCAGAGGCTTTGAAGCTCGAAACCGAATACTTACAATGTGAGTTGTTACGCAAAAAGGGGCGTAAAGAAGATGCTCTCCAAAGATTACAAGTTCTGGTGAGCAAGCATGAACAACGCAACGACTGTTATGCTTTGGGGGTATGTTACAAACTCATAGCCGGACTTAAACACAATAGTAATCATGATGTTAATCTAATTCCAATTCTCTTATCAGCTGATAGCTGTTTCTCGAAAGTCGGCGCAAGCATGCGTCAGGTCGAAGTACTCACCATGATTGCCTTGGAATATCGCAATCAAAGAAATTGGCCACTTGCCATCCAATATGCCGAGAGGGCGGCAACAATTCAGCAATCCTTACCGATCAGCACCAAGTATGCAAATATTTTAGAAATATGCGGCTCAATACATCAGCTAAATTCCGACTATATAAAGTCGAAATACTATTTTGAAAAGGCGGTCGAGGTATTTACAAAACTCAATCAACCGCTTCAACAAGCCAGGCTACTGGGAAATATAGGTCAACTCGAAAACATAAGAGGAGATGTTGGAGCTGCGATTAATTACTTGAATGAAGCGAATGAAATCTATGACGCAAATAATTTTCACACTAAAAATCAAGTGTTTATACTGAATTCCATTGGTTCTGTTCATCTTAAACTTAAAGACTATCCAGGGGCATATCGTCATATTCAAAAGTCCCTGACACTTGCAAAAAAATTAGAAGATGCCGAACAAATAACAAACGCGTCGGTGGTCTTGAGTCAGTACTTCAAGGAGATCAAAAAATACGACAGCGCACTCTATTACAATATGGAATGCCGAAAGTATTACGAATCCACAAACAACCTGAATGGCATAGACCGCACCATAAGTATGGCCGGCAACATTTATAAGGAGTCCGGAAATCTAACGGCATCGAAAGAGAATTACCGCATGGTGTATGAAAATGCTTTGCGCAGAAAAAACGCGCTGCTCATACTTAATGCAATCAGAGCCCTGGCTGAAATAGCTTTTCTCGAACAAGATTTCAATCAGGTACTCAGTTGGTATGAAGAGTCATTGAATTTCAAGGAAAGTGAATTTCAATTAGCCTCATTGGTTCCACTCGTCATTACCACGGCGAAAGCACATATGCAGCTTGCCGCCAATAGTAGTTCAAATCCTGACAGTGCACGGGGTAAGGCCTATGAAATTGCCGTTAAACTTATTGATGATGTAATGGCGAAGGCATCGAATAATTCGTTGATGCTTTATACTGACTTAAATAAAACCTTAAGTGAAATACATGAAGCCTATGGAAACTACGAGGCAGCTTACACATCCTACAAAGCCTATTTACGCCTAAACGAAGCGTTGCTTGGCGAGGAAAAACGCAATGATTTGGCGAGAAACCAATTGTATTATGAGTTTGAGAAAAAAGAAGCTGCTTTACGTTTTGAGAATGAATTAGCTGTTTCTAAGCTTAGGTCGCAAGAATTACTCAACGAACGTCAAAAACAGGAAATAGCCATCAGCAAAAAGGAAGAGGAAATTCAAAAACTCGCCTATTTAAAGGAACAAGCAGAACGACAAAAAAAGGATAAAGAAATCAGTCTTATTCGCAAAGAAAAAGAATTTAACCAATCTCAGCTACTGGCCATGACCAGTGAAAAAAACCTGCAGGAACTTTTGCTGATAGGTCAAAAAAAACAACAAAAATGGTTTTTAGCAGGATTGATTCTTAGTTTTTTATTGGCAGTTTCTGTTTTATTCGGACTTTTCAGAACCAAATCCGAAAAGAAAAAAACCGAATCTCTTTTACTAAATATCCTTCCAATAGAAGTGGCCAACGAGCTCAAAACCACCGGTAAATCAGGTGCACGTTTATACAATAATGTCACCGTACTGTTCACCGATTTTGTGAATTTCACCGGTATCAGTGAGCAACTCTCTCCAACCGAACTCGTGGACGAAATACACAAAAACTTCACCGCTTTCGATGCCATCATCGAAAAACACGGACTCGAAAAAATCAAAACCATAGGCGATGCCTATCTGGCAGTTTGTGGATTGCCGCACGAAACCGAAAAACATGCCGAAAAGGTGATATCCGCAGCCTTAGAGATTTGTGATTTCATCCGAAAAAGTCAGAGTCCATTTCAGGTAAGGGTTGGCATCAACTCAGGTCCTGTAGTGGCGGGAATAGTTGGCGTAAAAAAGTACGCCTACGACATTTGGGGAGATACTGTGAATACCGCAGCTCGACTGGAACAGCATTCAGAGGCAGGCAAAATAAATATCAGTGGGTCGACCTATGAATTGGTTAAGGAAAAGTATGGTTGCATGCCAAGAGGTAAAATCAAAGCCAAAAACAAGGGGGAGATTGAGATGTATTTTGTGAATCAAGCCGTGTGAATAGGAAAAAGCTTGCAACATGACGACAAACATCCCCTACTTTTCTTAGCTTCATTTGTACCATGCACACATCCATCTCGCAGCGCTTTACGCAAGTAGCTCCTATCTGGCTCGACATACTGGAAAAAGGACTAAAACCTGAACTGCAATACCACAGCATACATCATGTTTTGTCGGTCATTGAGCGGGTAGAGTTTATCGGCACCTACGAAGCTTTGGAAACTGAGGAAGTCGCCTTGATCAAAGTAGCAGCCTTATTCCACGACAGTGGTTTTTTGGAAAGTCCTAAAGAGCATGAACTCAAAAGCTGTGAAATCGTTCGCTTACAACTGCCACAATACGGCTTTACTGAAAAGGAAATCAACCATATCTGTGATATGATCATGGCCACCAAAATCCCACAAAAACCTCTCGATTTGATGGCTCAGGTACTTTGTGATGCCGATTTGGATTATCTGGGCACCGAAGATTATGACGGCCCGGCCAACCAGTTGCGGCATGAATTGCAAGCCATGAATGTGGCTGTAGAACCTATCGAATGGCTGAAGCTGCAAATTAACTTCCTGGAGAACCACAGCTTTTTCACCAACTATGCCAGAGCACACCGTGAGCCTTTAAAAAAGCTGCATTTGGGTCGTTTATGCAAACAGCTCGACCGACTTAGCGCGAAACAAGGCTGAAAGCTGCCTCCTCCCTTTCGGATAAATCTTATCTTTGGCAGATAAACCCATTTGTATGAAAAGTCTGGCCGGAAAAGTAGCGCTGATCACCGGCGCTTCAAGAGGTATTGGTTTGGGCATTGCCCGCGTATTTGCAGCCGAAGGTGCCGATGTCGCCTTCACTTATTTGTCGAGCGAAGATAAAGCCCGTGCACTCGAGGCCGAACTTCAGACCACCGGCGTACGTGCCAAAGGATATAAATCAGATGCCGGCAACTATGCCGAAGCCGAAAAACTCATCAATGATATCATCGCCGACTTCGGAGATCTGGAGGTCATCGTAAACAATGCCGGCATCACCAAAGATGGTCTTTTACTCCGTATGAGCGAAGAGCAGTGGGATGCGGTAATTGATACCAATCTGAAGTCGGTTTATAATATCACCAAACATGCCGCCCGCCACCTCATGAAACAGCGGAAAGGCAGTATCATTAATATGAGCTCGGTGGTAGGTAGAGATGGTAATGCCGGTCAAGCCAATTATTCCGCATCCAAAGCAGGCGTAATCGGATTTACCCAGGCCATTGCCAAAGAATTCGGCTCACGCAACATTCGCTGTAATGCCATTGCACCTGGCTTCATCCAAACTGAAATGACCGATGCCCTCGATCCCAAGGTGATTGAGGAATGGAACAAAATGATTCCACTCGGCCGGCCGGGTACCACCGACGACGTAGCCGACCTGACTGTATTCCTGGCCAGCGACCGCAGCAAATACATTACCGGTCAGGTAATCAATGTTTGTGGTGGCTTGCAGATGTAAACCAAATAGCCGTTTTTCCCGTTAGCTTTCCACATGGAAATAATCACCGCTGTATCAGCTTGGTATTGGGTATTGAGTTTGCTGGCAGCCGTGCTTTATGCCGGTTTGCTGTATCGGCACGACCGCATCTCCTACCCTGCCCGAGGATGGAAATGGGCTGCAGCCGCTTTTCGGGCAGTGGTGGTTGCTTTGATTGTCGTGCTCCTGATTAATCCCTACCTCAAAACCGAACAAAAGGTCACCGAAAAACCCTTGGTACTACTGGTGAGCGACAACAGCAGCTCGCTGGAAAAACTCAGTACTTTGGAAAAAAAATCGCTTCAAACAGGCTGGAAAAATATTTCTGCATCGCTCGAGGATCGCAGTCGGTTACGCAAGTTGAATTTTGGAGACCGGTTGCAGGACGACCATCCCTTCACCTACACTGAACAGGCCACTGACCTAAGTAAAACTTTTCAGGATATTTCCGCTCGTTTCGGCAGCCAAACAATAGCCGCTATAGTAGTCGCCACCGATGGTATTTATAACCGCGGTGCCAACCCACTTTATCTCGCCGAACAACTTGGTGTCCCGATTTATGCAGTGGCCCTGGGCGATACCCAAACCTACCAGGATGCCCTGATTCGTGAGTTGCGTGCGAATAGTCTGGTCTTTAAAGGGCGCGAATTTCCGCTGCTTGTTGGTCTCGAAGCCCACAAACTAACTGGTCAAAATGCCGAAATACAGCTTTACGACATAACCAATGGCCAAAACCGCTTACGCAGTAAACAAAGTTGGTCCATACTGCAAGGCGACCAATATGATGAAATCCGCTTTACAGCGGCAGCAGATCAAGCCGGCATTCGCAAATACCGGGTGGTCATCAAGCATGGCGGTAAAGACGTAAATCCGGCCAATAACAGCCGCGACATCTATGTAGAAGTAATCGACGATGAAACGCGCATTCTTTTGCTCGCTGCCAGTCCGCATCCCGACATAGCCACCATCCGGCAAGCCCTGGAGAGTGCACCTCAATATAAGGTAGATGTACGTTTTGCCAGCGAATCATTGAAGTTAGAACAAGAGCCCGATCTGGTGATTCTGCATCAATTTCCTACTTCATCCGCTGGTGCCTGGCTAAATCTCCTAAGTCAAAAAAAATGGCCAAGTTGGTTCATTACCGGGAGTCAAACCCATTTCCCGACATTTAACCAGATGCAAAATCAATTGCAATTAAATGCTCGGCCCGGCAACACCAATCCGGTTATGGCCAATCCGCAGCCTGGTTTCCAATTGTTTAGCCTGGAAGAAAATTCGCTCCGTCAAATCCAGTCGTTTCCTCCTCTCGACGCACCCTTTGGCACTTTTCAGCAGGCCATCAACCTCAATATCCTACTTAAACAGCGTATAGGAAGTGTAGCCACCGACTTTCCGCTTTGGGCATTCAACACCAATACCCGTCCGCGTTTGGCTTATACTCTGGCTGAAGGTCTCTGGCGCTGGCGATTGGCCCAGGCAGAAGATAAGTTAACCACCGATCCGCTCGGTGATTTGATTCGGAAAACCGTGGCTTATCTGGCAGTGAAAGAAGATAAACGTACTTTTAAAGCCAACAGCTCCCGCAAACTGTATAATGAACAGGAGGCCTTATTATTTGAGGCAGAATTGTATGACGCCAATTACGAAGCGGTTACGGAACCGGATGTAAATCTGAAAGTCAGCTCGGTCGATGGCAAAACCTATAATTTCAGCTTTGGTCGATCTGGAGAGAAATACCGCCTCAATGCCGGCTCTCTGCCCCCCGGCGACTATACCTTTACGGCCAGTTGCCAGTATAATGGCAAAAATGAGACGGCAATCGGTGCTTTCAGCATCAGTGCATTAAATCTGGAAGCCATACAAGCTAAGGCCGACCATCAATTGCTCGCCCAACTTGCGCATTTGAGCGACGGAGCAGTTGTATCTTTAACCGAAATGCATCGAATTCCTGAATTACTGGAACAACGCCAAAGGCTGGTACCAACTGCTTATTACGAACAGCGCATCAGCGACCTCATTCATTTGAAAATATTGCTGTTGCTGGTTCTCGGCCTTATGGCCTTTGAATGGTTTATTCGGCGGTATTCCGGGGCTTATTGAAATTTTAATGGTAGTGTACCCAACCCTAAGCTTAGCTTGCAGCGTAATAGGGGTATAAAACCAATACTCATGAAAAAATTACTACTACTCATCGGCTTCAGTCTGATTGCATTTAGCGGTTGGGCACAAACATTTACAGTACAAGGTCACGTACGCGACCTGGCTCAGGTAGGTATCCCCAATCAGGCAGTCTACCTAAATTCTAATCCCAATACGGCTACTGGCTGGGATACGGTTTATACCAATGCCTCAGGTTTTTATAGTATTAGTTATGCCTCCGCACCCAGTACCCAAGGAGTAATAGTAGCCTTGACTAATTGTGGGAGTAATTTCGACAGTACAACAGGCTTCTATTCACCGGCCAATATGACGGTTACACTCAATCTGGTATGTCGTGGTAGCAATCCGCCACAGGGCACTGGTTGGTTAAATGGTTGGGTTAGTCCTGTTGCTGCCGGGGATACTGCAATGATAGAATTATACGCTATGCGCGGCGGTGCCATCTTATTGGATACGGTGATTTACCGCTGGGATACTATCCAAGCGGGATTGATTAATTATGGCTTTAGACTCGTTCCGGGCAACTATCTCGTCAAAGCTCAGTTGACCCCGGGTTCGGCGAATGCCGCTACTTATTTGCCTACCTATTATGGCCAAACTACTTTACTGGCACAGGCTGTCGTTATCAATATTCAATCAGGCATTAGCATCAATACGAATAATATCACCCTGCTTACCACGGCCTCTAACAATATGTTTTTTGTAAGTGGTTTCGTCAATGGTTTTACCCCGGCAGTAGCAGCGATGGATACTGTACGAGTGATACTCATTCACATTAACAATAACGGCTGGACGCCTATTGACACCATGCTGGCTACAGATTCAGCACGTAATGGTTCGGCCTTTTATTGGTTCCGTACCAATACCGCTGGCAATTACAGCATACTGGCCACCCTCACAACCGGTAATGCTTCTTCTTACTTACCCACCTATTTTGGCAATGTAAGCACCTGGAGTGCAGCCAACTTGTTCAATTTTGGTCCGGCCACCTTACAACGTTCAGCCAACATTACCTTGCTTCCCGGTTCCGGTGGTGGCAATGGCGGCAGTCGAATTCGTGGTGGCATCTTCCCCGGTTTGCCTTTCGTTAATTCTGGTGGCATAGCCGGCATTCAGGTTCAGTTGATGGATGTTCAGGACAATGTGCTGCTCGCTACCCATAGTCGTACCGACGGTGGATACGAATTGGGTAATCTTGCCTTCGGCACCTACAAAGTACGTGTTGAACACTTTGGGCTGACTTCAGCGGTAAGCACCATTACTCTCGATGCCAGCAACCCCAATGCCGATGGCATAAACTTCACCATCAATGGTAATAGTGTGGCCACGAGCATCGCTGAGGCCGAATTTAAGTTGCAAAGTATTTATCCGAATCCGGCCAGTGGTTCGGTTCAACTTCAACTTTCTGCTCTTTCCGGACAACAACGCAACATCAGTCTGCGCGATCTGCAAGGCCGTATCGTGAGCACGCTCCATGTACAGCTCGAAACCGGTGAGCAAACGATTCACTTCCCACTCGACGGTATTGCCCCAGGTATGTATATGCTGAGTATTGACGGACGTACACCAAGCATGCACAAACTAATCGTACGATAAACTAACCCCTTCCATACAACAGGGTGGGCTCGTCCCGCCCTGTTGTATTTGTTATGGAAATTGGTACCGACCTCCTCAATGATTGCCTGAAAAAAAAACAGGCAGCCGTGCATCAGCTGTACAAAAGCTGTTTCAGCAAACTCATGCAAATTGCCATGCGTTACGCCCGCGACAAGGAGGAAGCAACCGAACTGCTCAACATTGCTTTTGTTCGCATCATCTATCAATTGCCAAAATACAACCGCAACCTGCCCTTCCCACAATGGATGCATCGGGTAGCGGTAAATGTGATCATCGACCGATTCAGGTCAGAAAAACGCTACCGCAGTCTACAGCGTCAAGCCGAAGACTACAGCCAACTCGAACAGGACGAACCTCAGGCCAATAGCATCGATGATCAGATTGGCTATAATTATCTGCTGGATTTGATCCGTAGCTTGCCGCCCATGACTGCTCATGTTTTTAACCTCTATGCTGTAGATGGTTTTAAACACCGGGAGATAGGCGAACTGCTCGGCATCAGCGAAAACACCTCGAAATGGCATGTAAACCAGGCTAGAAATCTGTTGCAAGCCATGCTTAACGAAACTAAAGTACACCGAAATGCCTAAGGAGAACTTCGACGCATCGGTCAAACGAATACTCGAACAAACCGAGTTCGCTTACGACCCGGCTGCCTGGGATCAAGCGCAACGTTTGTTGGCAGCAGAACGCAATCGCCGCCTTGGTGGCTGGTGGTGGACGCTTTTATTGCTGGCTGTGAGCACACTTGTGGGCGCCGGTATCAGCGGCCTGCAGGAACTAGGCCCACCAACGATTTTGACAACTGCACCAGCTGTGACCACCAGCCAGCAAAGCTCGGCTTCATCAAAAAACATCCCACTAGAGGCTCCAACTTCCCATGCAGAGAGTAAGCTGTACGTTATCTATCAGGCAGATAGCAGCCAGCCGGCAAAAAAATCGCCAGTTCGACTGATTAACCAAGCCCGGGAAAACCACCCTTCCTCAAGCCTCGCTGATAGTATTCGGCCCGAAATCAATACCTTCGAATTTATTTACAGCCGTCCTGGTAAATTGATCAGCCGTCTGAATTCACCATTGCCATTCACAGCCAGTCAGCGTGAAGTTCCAGCTTTCGATTTTAAATATGACACTCGACCAACGAAACAAGCTCGTCAAAGTAGTTTGGCTGCTTTTGCTTGGGCTGGTCAGCAAGGCAGAAATTCCGAAAACAATGTATTGCAACAACAATACGGACTCGGCATGAATTGGCAATGGGAAATGCGACCAGGCCTTAGCCTGCAGTTAGGTGCTGCACTGGGTTACAATATCGGTTTCAGCTATAGCCGTCAGAAAAGCGACACCACTTATGGATTTGGACGAACCATCACTACTCAAACGACCAATGTAGGTAATTACTGGCAATTCCAATTACCTGTTGGTCTCGTTTACCGTATAGCTCCCAAACATCAGCTGGAGCTGGGAGCTGCTTACCACTCCTACCTCGGTTCACATTACCAATTACAAACAACCATGATTGGGGAGGATATGATAAACAGCAGCAATGAGCAGCTGCGTGGTAAAATTTCGGGTATTGGCCTTTCTCCATGGAGCTGGCATACCGGCTATCGGTATACGTTCAACGAGGCCTTTGCGCTGGGCCTTCGTTATCAACAACAAAGTCGCCCGGGCATGTTTTTCCCAGCCGAAAAATCCTTTCGTTTTGTACTCCACTATCACTTTTATCGCTTCAGCTTATGAAAAAGATGTTTGTTCTAAGCGCTTTTACCCTATTCTTTATCAGCTGCAGGGAAACTGAACTGCCCAGCGGTGGAGGACAATTGAATCTGCCCGAGTTTGAGTTGAGCGGTAGGCTCAACGGCCAGCCCATACACCATATCGCCGGCGAAAGGTCACTTTATATGAATACATCACTTCAAAAAGATGCGTTGGCCGTCTATGAAATGCAATCGGCTATTCGTCCTTTGGGTTGTAGCGATTGTACTGATTATTTCGAAATCAGCCTCCGCGACCATAAAGTAAATGCCGACGGTGCACCAATGATCCCTGATTCGAGCATACAAATCAGGTCGTATGCTTATCAACTTGGCGGTAGCGGCGGCAATTTCCGCAGGATAAGTTTGAGCAGTTTACCAGACGGCGGCAGCATAAACCCAGCAATTCGGCATGAATGGGAGATCCGATCGGCGCCTCAAAACCGCTTGATTGGCCGTTTTGAAGGAGTAAATCCCGAAATTGAGCTTCGTACAGGCAATTATGTCATTGGACTTACCACTTCTTTTGCCAATGGTTGTGCCAACAGCATCAGTCTTCCTACCACCATCGATGCCGGCACTGCCAATTGTCAGGCAGATTTTAGCCTGATGCGTTTTCAAGGTACTACCGTGGCTCAGCTCGATACCAGCAATATTCAGGTGACGCGGCCTTTTACCTACAGCTGGATCATCAATGGCGTAGCCACTTCGATTCAGCAACCTTTTTTATTCTTCGATTCTATACCATCGCCTGTTTTCCAGGTAACACTCCTCGTTATTGGTAACGGTTGTGAAGTGCGCAGAACTAAAAACATCTCACGTAACCCAGATGCCTTTTGCACCTCCAACTTTCGCATCAGCGGCAATACGGCCAGCGACCCACTGCAATTAGGGAAGGTGCGACTGGATTATATCTCAGCCGATAAGAAGCGTTTCAGCAGTAGTTATGATGTTCAGCCCGATTGGGCGAATTTCGAAATCGAAGCCATTTTACCCTATCAAAACGACCGAAACGGCCTCCCTACCCGACGTATCAGTGGTCGCTTAGACTGCCGGCTAAGCACGGCCAATGGCGACCAGTCGGTGGAATTACGCCAGGCACGATTTCGAATGGCTTTGCCCTATAAACCTTAAATAGAAAGAGCCGCTCTGGAGCGGCTCTTTCTATTTAATCCCGGATGACGATGTATAGATCCTCGTCATCTTTTTTCATCTTATACTTCTCACGGGCAAACTTCTCCAGCTTTTCAGCATTGGTCATCAACTCGTCACGGTCCTTTTTTACCTGCTCTATTTGTTCCTGGTAAAAACGTTTGTTGGCTTCA
Organism: Bacteroidota bacterium; assembly: GCA_036787895.1. Lineage (GTDB taxonomy): Bacteria > Bacteroidota > Bacteroidia > UBA7662 > UBA7662 > UBA7662. The sequence goes on from DAIQOK010000014.1 coordinate 70,646, forward strand.
AGTTCACTCAACCGGGCTTTGTAGCGGTATTGGGTAATTAAATCATGACTATCGAAAAAGGTCATCCACACCGCAAATAGCAGAAGGGTGAGCACATAGCGGTTTTTCAACCAGGGCCAAACCTTTTTCAGCCGTTCCATCACGCAAATTTGAAAGCTTTACCCATGAATTGTGCACTATCGCCTAATTCCTCTTCGATACGCAGCAATTGGTTGTATTTCGCGATCCTATCCGAACGGGAAGCAGAACCGGTTTTGATTTGTCCGGTACGGAGTGCCACTGCCAGGTCGGCAATGGTAGTATCCTCAGTTTCACCCGAACGGTGACTCATGATGCTGGTGTAGGACGACATATGCGCTGTCTGCACGGCATCGATGGTTTCGGTGAGTGAGCCAATCTGATTCACTTTCACGAGAATCGAATTCGCAATTTTGTTCTCAATACCGCGACGTAAGCGTTTTACATTGGTCACGAACAAATCGTCGCCAACCAATTGTACTTTGCTGCCAATGGCCTGGGTGAGCGCCGCCCAACCGTCCCAATCGTCTTCGGCCAGCCCATCCTCGATGCTGATGATAGGGTATTTTTTTACCCATTCGGCCCAATAGGCTACCATGTCGGCGGAGTTCATTTGTTTGCCGCTCGACTTTTTGAAGGTGTACAATCCGGTTTTTTCATCGTAAAACTCGGTCGTAGCTGCATCCATGGCGATATAGATGTCTTCACCCGGCTTGTATCCGGCAGCCTCGATGGCCTGGATGACAATTTCGATGGCTTCTTCGTTCGATTTGATGTTGGGTGCAAAACCGCCCTCGTCGCCCACATTGGTCGACAATCCTTTTTTCTTCAGAACAGCTTTCAGGTGGTGAAAAACCTCGGTACCCCAACGCAATGATTCACTGAAACTGGTGGCACCCACCGGCATCACCATAAACTCCTGGAAATCGATGCTGTTATCGGCATGTGAACCTCCATTGAGAATGTTCATCATCGGAATCGGTAACAGATTTGCGTTTAATCCGCCTACATAACGATAGAGTGGCATATTACACGATGCCGCACCGGCACGGGCAGCTGCCAAAGAAACACCTAAAATGGCATTGGCACCAAGTTTCGACTTATTTGCTGTACTGTCGAGGGCTATCATCACTTCGTCCAAACCTTGTTGGTCGTACACATCCATACCCACCAACTCTTCACAGATGAGGTCGTTAACGTGGTCGATAGCCTTCATGACACCTTTTCCTAAATAGGCAGCATCGTCGCCGTCGCGGAGCTCTACAGCTTCGTGAATACCAGTAGAGGCGCCCGAAGGAACAGCAGCACGGCCGGTATAACCATCCGAAGTAATTACATCTACTTCAATCGTGGGATTGCCTCGCGAATCCAGGATCTGGCGGGCAAAAATGTCTTCAATTACTGGCATAGAGCTTCTGTTAGTTTAATTGAGCTATAAATTCGTCGAATAAATATCGTGAATCATATGGACCCGGACAGGCTTCGGGATGGTATTGTACCGAAAATGCTTTTTTATTTTTGATACGGATACCTTCGATAGTATCGTCATTTAGGTTAATGTGGGTAATCTCCACATTAGGATTGGCTTTCACACTCTCAGGATCGATGCCAAAGCCATGGTTTTGAGAAGTAATCTCCGACTTGCCCGTGCGTAAATTTTTAACCGGATGGTTGATGCCCCGGTGTCCGTGGTGCATTTTGAATGTTTTCACCCCTACTGCCGAAGCGAGCAATTGGTGTCCTAGACATATACCAAAAATACTCATATTGGCATCGAGCATTTGTTTTACCACTGCAATTTGTTCGTGCATCACCGCCGGATCGCCTGGGCCATTCGAGAGCATTACGCCATGTGGTTGATATGCCTGTACATCGGCAAGGCTGGCATGGTGAGGAAATACTCTCAGTTGACAGTTACGGCTCAATAATGAGCGGATAATATTCTCTTTTGCCCCATAATCCATTACGGCCACTTTGAATTTGGCATCAGCTTCACCCAAATCATAAGCTACTGGCGTAGATACTTTCGAGGCAAGCTCCAAACCTTCCATCGAAGGCACCTTTTTCAATTGTGTACTTAAGGCAGCGACATCCAGATTTTCGGAAGAAATGATGGCATTCATAGCTCCTTTGGAGCGTATATGACGCACAAGTGCCCGGGTGTCGATATCGGTTATGGCCACCAAGCCGTGATCCAGGAAATAATCCTGAATGTTCTGGTCGGCCGACTTACGTGAATAAGCAATGTTAAAGTTACGACAAATCAGACCGGCAATCTGTATCTTTTTTGATTCAGATTCAGCATGCTGTATGCCATAATTCCCTATGTGCACATTGGTAGCCACCAGGATTTGACCGAAATATGATGGATCAGTGAACACCTCCTGATAGCCGGTCATGCCGGTATTGAAGCAGATTTCGCCCCAGGTGGTTCCTATTTTACCGGCGGAAAAGCCGTGAAAAAAAGTGCCGTCTTCGAGTAGAATGATGGCCGGAACTTTTTCGAATAGTTTCATGCGAAAGGTTTTGCAAATTTAACGTCAAAAAGGCCGTTTTTCAAAGGCAATTCGGTAGCGAATAATCCACAAACCGTGGAAACTCCATTGTAGGTACAAAAAAAGCCCCGTTCATCTTACAACGAACGGGGCCTTACCATGAAAAAACAAATCTTATACAGCTGCTGCTTCCTCAGCGCTATCGCTCGCAGCTTCGGCTTTAGGGGCAGCTTTTACAGCATTGTCGGCTTTTTTGGCACGTGAACGGCGGGTGTTTTTCGCCTTTTTCTCTTTGCCTTCACCGAGCAACAGCTCGTTGTAGTCTACCAGCTCGATCATACACATCTCAGCGGCGTCGCCTAAGCGGAAACCGGTTTTGATGATGCGGGTATAACCACCCGGACGGTCAGCCACTTTCACAGCGATGTCGCCGAAAAGTGATTTTACTGCTTCCTTATCCTGAAGATAAGAAAATACGGTACGACGCGAATGGGTGTTATCCTTCTTCGATTTGGTGATTATAGGTTCGATGAACTTACGCAACGCCTTGGCTTTCGCCACAGTGGTGTTGATACGTTTCTTCTCGATCAACGAGATCGCCATGTTCTGCAACATAGCCTCGCGATGTGGGGCAGTTCTGCCTAAGTGATTGATTGTTTTGCCGTGACGCATTATGCTTACTCCTCGTCAAGTTTATATTTGGTGATTTCCATGCCGAAAGTGAGGCCTTTTTCACGGACCAGCTCTTCCAGCTCTGTCAGCGACTTCTTCCCGAAGTTGCGGAATTTCAACAGATCAGCGATATCGTATTTCACGAGGTCGCCCAGGGTTTTGATTTCTGCAGCTTTGAGGCAGTTGTAGGCACGAACGCTCAAATCCAAATCGCTCAACGGCGTTTTCAGGATTTTGCGCATATGCAAGATGTTCTCATCTACTTCGCTGGCTACATCTTTTGGCTTCGACTCCAAGGTGATCGACTCATCCGAGAACAGCATGAAGTGCTGAATCAAAATTTTGGCTGCTTCTTTCAAAGCTTCTTCCGGATGGATAGAACCGTCGGTTTTGATATCGATGATGAGTTTCTCGTAGTCGGTTTTTTGCTCTACACGGGTATTCTCAATTGCATACTTTACGTTTTTGATAGGCGTAAAGATGGAATCGATAGGAATAACACCAATGAGAGAGTCAACTACCTTGTTCTCTTCGGCAGGAACGTAACCGCGACCCTTTTCCAAAGTGAGTTCAATTTCGAAGTTCACCGATGTTTCCATGTGGGCAATCACCAACTCGGGGTTCAGTATGGTGAAATTGGAAGAAAACTTCTCAATATCGCCAGCCACGAAAGTGTCTTTGCCTTTAACTGTTACATAGATTTTCTCTGCATCAGCAGTATCAAACTTCTTTTTGAATCTCACCTGCTTGAGGTTGAGCACAATCTCCACTACATCTTCCACCACGCCTTTGATGGTCTGGAATTCGTGGTCAACACCCGGAATACGGATGCTGGTGATGGCGTAACCTTCCAGCGAAGAGAGCAGGATCCTGCGAAGCGCGTTACCAATAGTAACACCAAATCCGGGCTCCAAAGGCTTGAATTCGAAGCTTCCTTCGAAGTCGTTGGCCTTCTGCATCACTACTTTGTCTGGCTTCTGAAATGCTAGGATCGACATGTATAGATAGAATATTAAGTTAAAAAAATTACTTGGAGTACAATTCGACGATTAACTGTTCCTTGATGTTCTCAGGAATCTGATCCCGCATCGGGAAGTCGAGGAATTTACCTTCCATTTTGTCTTTGTCCCATTCCAACCAAGAGAATTTCGACATGGTCTTGCCGCTCAACGCTTCTGTGATCACTTCGAGGCTCTTTGATTTCTCACGTACACCTACAACATCGCCGGGACGAAGTTCGTAAGAAGGAATGTTGACGAGATTACCGTTCACAGTGATGTGACGGTGACCAACCAACTGACGGGCACCTGAACGTGTAGGTGCAATACCCAAACGGTAAACAGTGTTGTCGAGACGGGCCTCGAGGAATTTCAGGAGGTTCTCACCGGTAGTACCACGTTTACGCTGTGCACGGTCGAAAGTTTTCGCAAACTGACGCTCCAGTACACCATAAGTGTATTTCGCTTTTTGCTTCTCCATCAACTGGATGGCGTATTCCGATTTTTTCGGAGCACGACGTGAAGCACCATGCTGACCGGGAGGATAATTTTTGCGGGTTAACGCTTTATCCGGACCGAAAATCGCTTCCTTAAACTTACGGGCGATTTTGCTTTTGGGACCTGTATATCTTGCCATTGTTCTGTTACTTAATGATTAAACACGACGACGTTTCGGAGGACGACAGCCGTTGTGCGGCACTGGGGTAACGTCGGTGATGGTGGTAATCTCGATGCCCAATCCGGCGAGGGTACGGATAGCCGACTCACGTCCGGCACCCGGTCCTTTTACGAATACTTCGGCACGACGGAATCCCAGATCATAGGCAACTTTGCCACAGTCCTGAGCCGCCACCAAAGCAGCATAAGGGGTGTTTTTCTTTGAACCACGGAATCCAGCCTTCCCGGCAGAAGCCCAGGAAATAACCTGACCCTCATTATTCGTGATAGAGATAATGATGTTGTTGAAGGTCGAGCTGATGTGGACCTGGCCTGAGGCCTCCACTTTCACTACCCGCTTCTTGACGACTTTCGTATTCTTAGCCATTACTATCGTTTATTACTTGGTAGCTTTTTTCTTGTTTGCTACAGTCTTACGTTTTCCTTTACGGGTACGAGCGTTGTTCTTCGTACGCTGGCCTCTCACAGGCAAGCCTTTCCGGTGACGGAGACCGCGATAACAACCGATGTCCATCAAACGTTTGATGCTCAGTTGTACCTCGGAACGAAGTTCACCCTCGGTTTTGATTTCCTCAGCGATGACTTTACGGATGGCGGTCAATTGATCGTCATTCCATTCGTTCACCTTCACGTTTACGTCAATGTCGCAACGCTCGAGTATCATACGGGCTCTTGAACGACCTATACCGAAGATATAAGTCAGGCCTATTTCGCCTCTTTTGTTTTTAGGTAGGTCTACCCCTGCAATCCTTGCCATGGCTTATCCTTGTCTTTGTTTGTACTTAGGGTTCTTTTTGTTGATCACGTACAATTTGCCGTTTCTACGGACAATCTTGCAGTCAACGCTACGCTTCTTAATGGATGTTTTAACCTTCATGGTCTTAGTATCTATAACAAATTCTTCCTTTGGTCAAATCGTAAGGCGACATCTCCACCTGAACCCGGTCTCCCGGAAGTATCTTGATGTAGTTCATCCGCATCTTGCCCGAAATATGAGCGATGATTTGGTGACCATTTTCAAGCTCTACCCTGAACATGGCGTTCGAGAGGGCTTCGAGTATGGTGCCGTCTTGTTTTATCGATGATTGTTTTGCCATATTGTTTTAAGTGGACTAAACAGTTGCACCTGCTGCGTTGCGGCCTTTGATACGTCCGGTCTTCATTAAGCCGTCGTAGTGACGCATTAACAAATGACTTTCGATCTGTTGGAGGGTGTCCAATACCACACCTACCATGATCAACAGCGAGGTGCCACCATAAAACTGGGCAAATTGAGAGTTCACGCCGGCTATTGTCGCAATAGCGGGGAGTATGGCCACGATGGCCAGGAAGATAGAGCCCGGCAGGGTGATGCGCGCTAACACATCATCGAGGAACTCAGCGGTTTTACGACCGGGTTTTACACCGGGGATGAAAGCACCGTTACGCTTCAGGTCTTCCGACATCTGATTACTATTCACCGACAACGACGTATAGAAGTAAGTGAATACAATAATCAATATCGCGAGGGTAACGTTGTAGGTTACAGAGGTGAAATCGACGAAAGCCGAAACCACGCCCTGACTGAAGTCACTCTCGGGGAAAAACTGAGCTACCGTGGCTGGCAGGAACATGATGGCCTGGGCAAAGATGATGGGCATTACGCCGGCAGCATTCACCTTAATAGGGATATACTGACGGGTGCCACCATACATGCGGTTACCCACTACACGTTTGGCTACCTGAATTGGTATTTTACGTGTGCCTTGCACCAGGAGAATGGTTCCTGCTACAATGGCTACCAACATGGCAATCTCAACGAGGAAAGGCACCAAACCACCACCGCCTGCACCTATACGGAACTGCAATTCAGCACCGAGTGATACCGGGAGGCGAGCGATAATACCTACCATGATAATGAGGGAGATACCATTGCCTAAGCCACGGTCGGTGATTTTTTCACCCAACCACATCACAAACATGGTTCCTGCGGTGAGTACAGTCACGGTCGACAATACAAACGACAGATCCAAAGAATCACCTGAGCGGAGAATAATCGCCGGCAGGAATTGAGCTTTGAGGTTAATCAGGAAGCCAATGGCCTGTGCACCGGTTATCACGATGGTCAGGTAACGTGTGATTTGGTTGATTTTGTTGCGGCCGCTTTCACCTTCTTTCATCATCTTCTGGAAGGTAGGAACTACCATGCCTAGAAGCTGTACTACGATCGATGCCGAGATATACGGCATGATACCAAGGGCAAATACCGAGGCACGGGAGAAGGCACCGCCTGCGAACAAGTCGATCAGACCTGTCAATCCCGAAGGACCACCGCTTGGCGTGAGATTCTCTAATACCACAGGATCGATACCCGGGAGTACTACATAGGAACCCAAACGATAGATGAGCAGTAAGCCTAGGGTCATCATGATCCGCGACTTGAGCTCTTCAATCTTGAAGATATTCCTGATTGTATTGATGAAGTTCTTCATGAATTAGGCGATAACTTCCGCTGTTCCGCCAGCGGCTTCGATTTGGGCTTTAGCTGTGGCGCTGAATTTGTGAGCTTTGACGTTCACTTTAGCTTTCAGCTCGCCACGACCAAGAATTTTAACCATTTTGTTGGCGCTGCCGATGAGGCCATGCTCCGCCAAAAAGGCAGGCGTGATATCAACTGCGGTAAAACGCTCAACCAGGGCTTGCAATACATCGAGATTCACCCCATTGTATTCAACACGGTTGTTGTTTTTGAAGCCAAACTTCGGCACGCGCAATTTCAAAGGCATCTGACCGCCTTCAAAACCTGGTTTGCTCGAATAGCCGGTACGTGCCTGGGCACCTTTATGACCTTTGGTAGAAGTACCACCACGTCCCGATCCCTGTCCGCGACCGATACGTTTGCGGGTTTTAATACTGCCCGCTGCGGGTTTTAAATTGCTGAGTTCCATGCTTAGATTTCCTCTACTTTAATCAGGTGACTCACTTTCATGAGCATACCAGCGATTTGCGGTGTGATTTCGTGTTCAACACTGGCGTGCGGGTGACGCAGACCAAGTGCTATCAAAGTACGCTTCTGACGCAAGGTGCGACCGATGCCACTTTTGGTTTGTGTGATTTTCAAACGAGCCATCTGCTTATCCGTTAAATACTTTACTCATTTTAACCTGACGCTGTTCGGCCACGGTGTGGGGGTCACGCAATTGTGCCAGGGCGTCGATGGTTGCTTTCACCACATTATGTGGGTTAGACGAACCTTTCGACTTGGCCAATACATCGGTAATACCGGCACTCTCCAATACGGCACGCATGGCACCACCAGCGATAACACCGGTACCGTGCGAAGCCGGCTTGATGAATACGCGACCACCGCCAAACTTACCGTTCGACTCATGGGGAACAGTTCCTTTCATCAAAGGCACCTTGATCAGCGATTTTTTCGCGTCATCAATACCTTTTGCGATGGCTTCGGATACTTCCTTGGCTTTGCCGAGACCGTAACCTACGATACCGTTCTCGTCGCCCACTACCACAATGGCAGAGAAGCTGAAAGTACGACCACCTTTGGTCACTTTGGCTACGCGCTGTACGCTAACGAGGCGATCTTTCAATTCGATCTCGCTTGCTTTTACTCTTTTTATGTTCGATGTAGACATATCTCTTTAAGCTTAGAAATTTAAGCCACCCTCACGGGCACCTTCTGCGAGCGCTTTCACGCGTCCATGGTACAAATAACCGTTACGGTCGAATACCACCTGGGTGATACCGGCAGCAACCGCTTTCGCAGCGAGTGCTTTACCTACCATAACAGAGGTAGATGTTTTATCTCCTTTATTACCAGCGATATCCTTCTCGGTAGAAGAAGCGGCACACAAAGTGACACCTGCTACATCGTCGATAATTTGGGCATATATCTCTTTGTTGCTGCGGTAAACCGACAAACGCGGACGTTCAGCAACCCCAGTAACACGCTTGCGAATGCCTCTTTTAATACGTGTTCTACGATCAATTTTCTGATTAGCCATTGCTCAAGCTTATTTTTTAGAGGCTGATTTACCTGCTTTTCTACGAAGAACCTCACCCACAAAACGAACACCTTTACCTTTGTAAGGCTCTGGTTTACGCAAGCCACGGATTTTAGCAGCTACCTGCCCAATCAGTTCCTTGTCGTTGCTGTGTAATGTAATTACAGGGTTCTTACCTTTTAACGTTTCTGTCTTCAGTGATACCTCTTTCGGCACTTCCAACACGATTTCGTGCGAATAACCCAAAGAAAGCTCCAGCAACTGACCGTTAGCGTTGGCACGATAACCTACGCCTACGAGTTCTTGCTGAAGGGTATAACCTTCGGTCACACCAATAACCATGTTGTGGATGAGCGAACGGTACAAACCATGCAAGGCACGGTGACGTTTGCTCTCCGTAGGACGGATTACGGTGAGGATGTTCTCGTCGATCGACACTTTAATGTCGGTATCAACCGGACGTGAGAGTTCGCCCTTAGGGCCTTTAACGGTTACGATATTCTTATCAGATACCAACACAGTTACACCGGCAGGCAATGAAATCGGGAGTTTACCAATACGTGACATGTTTTCCTCCTGAATTAAGATACGTAACACAATACTTCACCACCAACATTCAGCTGACGCGCTTCTTTGTCGGTCATGATACCTTTCGACGTAGATACAATGGCGATACCCAACCCATTGATCACACGTGGCAACTCGCCCACTCCAGCATACTTGCGCAAGCCCGGACGGCTAATACGCTGTAAGCTGCGGATAACCGGCTCGTTGGTGCCCTGCATATACTTGAGGGCTATTTTGATGGTGCCTTGCGGACCATCAGCTTCGAACTTATAATTGGCGATATAGCCTTTGTCAAAGAGCACTTTCGTTAACTCTTTCTTCATGTTCGAAGCGGGGATCTCTACCACACGATGGCGCGCCTTCATGGCGTTGCGCAAGCGGGTGAGATAATCTGCTATCGGGTCAGTCATTACTAAAACTTTATACTATTAATTACCAGCTTCCTTTGGTTACACCCGGAATCTTGCCCTCACTGGCCATTTTGCGGAACAGTACACGGCTGATGCCGAACTGGCGCATATAACCTCTTGGACGACCTGTCAATTTGCAACGATTGTGCAAACGAACAGGAGAAGCGTTTTTAGGCAGCTTCTGCAGACCCAGATAATCACCGGCTTCTTTGAGGGCAGCACGCTTCGCAGCGTATTTCTCAACTGTCTTCAGACGTTTGAGACCTCTTGCTTTTACACTTTCCTTAGCCATGGATTATTTATTTGCGGTTTTGAACGGTAAACCAAGTTCCTGCAACAAGGCCATAGCCTCTTCGTCGGTTTTGGCAGTAGTTACAAAGGTGATGTCCATACCGGTGATTTTGTTCACCTTGTCGATGTTGATCTCCGGGAAGATAATCTGTTCGGTTACACCCAGGGTATAGTTACCGCGACCGTCGAAGCCTTTGGGGCTTATGCCTTTGAAGTCACGCACACGAGGTAAAGAAACCGAAATCAATCGATCCAGGAATTCATACATTTTAACGTCACGCAAAGTGGTACGAACGCCGATCGGCATTTTCTCACGAAGTTTGAAGTTAGAAATCGCTTTACGCGACATGGTAGGTACACATTTCTGACCGGTAATCTGTGTCATTTCCGCAACAGCTGCATCTATCAGCTTTTTGTCGGAAACAGCAGCACCAACGCCTTGGTTGATACAGATTTTCGTCAAGGTCGGAATCTGCATCACGTTCTTATAAGCGAATTTGGCCTGCATGGCAGGAATCACTTCCGCTTTATATTTGGTCTTAAGACGAGTTTCGTTAGCCATTACTTGATTATTTCTCCGGTTTTCTTAGCGAAGCGCACGAGTTTACCGTTGTCGCCGGCCTTGCGACCGATGCGGCTTGGTGTGCCACCTACCACAACCATAAGGTTGCTCAGGTGCAAAGGCGCTTCTTTTTTTACGATTCCGCCGTTCGGATTGGTAGCTGTTGGTTTGCTGTGTTTGGTGATCATATTCACACCTTCAACAATCGCCTTCAATTCGGCTGGCATAATTTCGAGGACACGGCCTTCTTTGCCTTTGTCATCGCCGGTGATCACACGGACGAGGTCCCCTTTTTTAATCTTCAGTTTTGTACTTGCCATGGTGTTCTGATTAAAGTACTTCAGGTGCCAGTGAAACAATCTTCATGAACTGCTTCTCACGAAGTTCACGGGCCACCGGGCCAAAAATACGTGTGCCGCGCGGCTCATCCTGGTTGTTCAACAATACAACAGCATTGTCGTCGAAGCGGATATATGAACCATCTTTACGGCGTACTTCCTTGCGGGTACGAACGATGACAGCCTTGGATACGGTTCCTTTTTTAGCGTTACCTGAAGGAATAGCCGACTTAATCGAAACAACGATTTTGTCGCCTACACTGGCATAACGTTTGCCGGTTCCACCCAATACGCGGATGCAAAGTACCTCTTTGGCACCACTGTTATCTGCAACAGCTAATCTACTTTCCTGCTGTATCATTACTTAGCCCTTTCAATGATTTCTACCAATCTCCAACGTTTGTTCTTGCTGAGCGGACGGGTCTCACTGATGCGTACGAGGTCGCCGATATTACAATCGTTGTTCTCGTCATGCGCCATGAATTTCTTCGTGCTCTTCATGAATTTACCGTAGATCGGGTGTTTTACTTTACGTTCTACCACAACTGTGATGGTTTTAGTCATCTTGTTGCTTACAACGTTACCGATACGTTCTTTTCTTGCGTTCCTTTCCATCTCAGCGATCATTGATTGTTGGCGGTTGCTTGTTGGCGTACGGTAAGTTCGGTCAGTAAACGGGCAATTACCTTGCGCGTTTGACGAATCTTGGCCGGGCTTTCGATAGCCGACACAGCATGGGTAAACTTCAGCTTCGTCAGCTGCTGTTTCTCCTCTTTTATCCGGTCAGCAATCTCTGCTGTGGATAGTTCTTTTATAGCGGAGTTTTTCATGTCTTTTCTTATTCTCCTACGTAATCTCTTCGTACGATAAATTTGGTGCTAACCGGCAGTTTTTGAGCGGCAAGGCGCATGGCCTCTTTAGCGACCGGCAAAGGTACACCTTCTGCTTCAAATATCAAAGTACCTGGTTTAACTACGGCTACCCAATATTCCGGCGAACCTTTACCCTTACCCATACGCACTTCTGCAGGCTTTTTGGTGATAGGTTTGTCGGGGAAAATCCGGATCCAAACCTGACCTTCACGTTTCATAAAGCGGGTTACCGCAATACGAGCTGCTTCGATCTGGCGTGAAGTAATCCAGTGCTCTTCCAGGGTTTTCAGACCAAAAGATCCAAAGGCCAACTCCGCACCGCGGGTAGCATTGCCTTTGATCCGGCCTTTATGCATCTTTCTGAATTTCGTTCTTTTCGGCTGTAACATCTCTCTGGCTCCTTATCAATTAACCTTTTCTGGTACGATCACCACCACCAGCGTTACCACCTGTACGACGACGGTCACTGCCACCGCCGCCACCGCGACGATCGCCTGCTCCGCCACCTCCGCGACGCTCGCCACCAGAACGACGGTCACCACCACGACCACCCTCAGGTGTGCCGGTATTTGGTCCGCCAGCCTGTGCACGGCTGCCTACGTTGGGGGAAAGATCGCGTTTACCATAAATCTCACCTTTGCAAATCCATACTTTCACACCGATTTTACCATAAACGGTTTGTGCTTCTTTCAAAGCATAATCGATGTCGGCACGGAGGGTATGCAAGGGGATACGTCCTTCTTTGTATTGCTCACTGCGGGCAATCTCAGCACCGCCCAGTCGACCTGAAACGAGTACTTTGATACCTTCGGCACCCATACGCATGGTAGAGGCAATCGAAGTTTTCATCGCACGACGGAAAGAAACACGGGCCTCAAGCTGACGGGCAATGCCTTCAGCAACCAGGGCAGCATCCAATTCCGGACGTTTGATTTCGAAGATGTTGATTTGAACATCTTTGCTGGTGAGCTTCTTAATCTCTTCTTTGATGCGATCAACCTCGGCACCACCTTTACCAATCACGATACCGGGACGGCTGGTGTGTACGGTGATGATGATGCGCTTCAAAGTACGCTCGATCACCACGCGGCTGATACCACCATTGTTGATACGTGCATTGAGATAGCTGCGTATTTTCTCGTCTTCTACGAGTTTGTCTGCGTAATTATTGCCACCGAACCAGTTGGAATCCCAACCACGGATATAGCCTAAGCGCAGGCTGACAGGATTAATCTTTTGTCCCATTTGCTATTAGTCGTTTACAGTGGTCAGGGTGTCGATAACAAGCGTTACGTGATTCGAACGCTTGCGGATACGGTGCCCGCGACCTTGCGGGGCCGGGCGAAGACGCTTGAGCATGCGACCACCATCTACCTGTACGCTTTTTACGTAGAGGTTAGCGGTATCAATCGACTGATCTTCGTTTTTCTTCTCCCAGTTATTGATGGCCGACATGAGCAATTTCTCGAGTGGAAGACTCGCGTCTTGTTTCGCGAAACGCAGAATGTTCAGCGCCTGGTCAGCTTTTTTGCCGCGGATGAGGTCTACAACGAGACGCATCTTGCGGGGAGAGCTGGGACAGTTACGGAGTATGGCTACTGCTTCCATTATTTCTTTCCTTTATCTTTTTTAGCCACGTGACCGCGAAAGTTACGGGTAGGAGAAAACTCACCGAGTTTGTGTCCAACCATATTCTCCGTCACATATACCGGGATGAATTTGTTGCCATTGTGTACGGCAAACGTATGTCCCACAAAATCAGGGGTGATCATCGAACGGCGCGACCAGGTTTTGATTACGGTCTTTTTAGCCCCTTCGTTCTGTGCGTCTACCTTCTTCTCGAGGGTATACTCTACAAATGGTCCTTTTTTAAGTGAACGCGCCATTGCTTATCCTTTCCTGCGTTTAATGATCATTCTGTCTGACTGTCTCTTGCCACGACGGGTTTTGTAGCCTTTCGACAACAAACCTTTGCGTGAGCGTGGGTGACCACCACTTGCGCGGCCTTCACCACCACCCATAGGGTGATCAACCGGGTTCATGGCAACACCACGAACACGAGGGCGGCGACCCAACCAACGCTTGCGACCAGCTTTACCGCTGATTTCGAGCAAGTGATCTTCATTCGACAATTCACCCATAGTAGCTACACAGCTGAGCAATACCATGCGGGTTTCACCGCTCGGCAATTTCACAATGGCATATTTACCATCACGTGCAGCCAAAATAGCTTTGGCACCGGCACTGCGTACCATCTGACCACCACGACCGGGCTGAAGCTCGATATTGTGAATGGCTGAACCCAAAGGAATTTTCGACAAAGGAAGGGTATTGCCAGCATCGGGAGCTACAGCTTCGCCAGCGACAACGGTTTGACCGACCTGTAGACCCTGGGGAGCCAGGATATAGCGCTTCTCACCATCGGCATAAGCCAACAAAGCAATGAGCGTGGTACGGTTTGGATCATATTCAATCGTTTTTACTACGGCAGGAATGTCTTTCTTGTCGCGTTTGAAATCGATGATGCGGTACATTTTTTTGTGACCACCGCCAATGTAGCGCATGGTCATCTTACCTGTATTGTTACGTCCGCCGGAACGTTTTGTTGGGGCCAACAGGCTCTTCTCAGGCGTGTTGGTGGTTACCTCAGCATAGGTGTTGGCAACCTTAAAACGTAAACCCGGAGTTACCGGACTAAATCTTTTTACTGCCATTTTCTTAGATGTTACTGTAGAAATCGATATTATCGCCTTCCTTCAAGGTGACAATGGCTTTTTTGAAGCTGTCTTTGCGGCCTTGTACGTAACCCGCTTTGGTATAGCGGCTTTTCGTTTTACCGGCATAGACCATGGTATTTACCGCGGTAACGGTAATACCAAACATAGCTTCGATCGCTTTTTTAATTTCGATCTTATTGGCCCTTTTGTCGACCCGGAAAGCATACTGGTTACGCTTCTCGCCGAGCATGGTCATCTTCTCGGTGATGATAGGTTTTTTCAGCAATTCCATGGCCTTACTTATTAAGAGTTTCTTCGATCTTCGCGATCGAGCTGTTTACCATCAGGATCTTGCCTGCGTTCATCACATCATAGGTGTTGAGGTCGCTGGCCATCACCAGTTTCAATTTCTGAAGGTTACGACCCGACAGCACGATGTTGTGGCTGTTTTCAGGAAGTACCACGAGCAACTTTTGGCCGCTCAGTTTCAGGTTATTCAGCAGGCCTACAAATGCTTTGGTTTTAGGCGTTTCATAATTGAAATCTTCTACAACCATGATGTTGTTGGCTTGTGCTTTATAGGTCAGCGCCGATTTACGGGCGAGGACTTTCACCTTCTTGTTCAGCTTGAAGCCGTAGTCGCGAACACGTGGTCCGAAAACACGAGCACCACCGCGGAAGGAAGGGCTGTTGATATCACCTTTACGTGAGCCACCGGTGCCTTTTTGCTTGTGCAGCTTGCGGGTTGAACCGGAAATCTCGTTACGCTCTTTTGACTTGTGCGTACCCTGACGCTGATGCGCGAGGTACTGCTTTACATCGAGATAGATGGCATGGTCGTTTGGCTCGATGCCGAAAACGCCCGCAGGCAAAGTCGCTTTCGACTTCGTTTCTACGCCTGCTGTGTTGAAAATAGGAAGTTCCATGATTATTTCTCCACGATTACGAATGAACCCTTAGCTCCTGGAACGGAACCTTTCACTACGAGTATGTTCTGCTCAGGGAATACCTTCATGATTTCCAGGTTTTGTACCTTAACACGATCGCCACCAGTACGGCCGGCCATGCGCATTCCTTTGAATACACGACTTGGAAATGAAGATGCACCGAGTGAACCGGGAGCACGGAGACGGTTGTGCTGACCGTGGGTTTGACCACCAACACCAGCGAAGCCATGACGCTTCACAACGCCTTGGAAACCTTTACCCTTACTTTCACCTACTACGTCTACAAATTCGCCTTCTTCGAAAATGTCAACCGTCACGGTTGAACCACTTTCCAGCGCTGATTCGAAAGTGGTAAACTCCACCAGCTTACGCTTGGGGGTAGTTCCTGCTTTCTTAAAGTGTCCCTGCATGGCTTGAGAAGTATTCTTCTCTTTCTTCTCTCCGAAGGCCAGCTGGTAGGCAGCATAACCGTCTGTTTCGACGGTTTTTACTTGCGTCACAACGCAAGGACCAGCTTCCAAAACTGTGCATGGGACGCTTTTCCCATCGGCACTGAAAAGACTGGTCATTCCAACTTTTTTACCAATTATTCCTGACATCTCAGTTATTGTCAAACTTTAATTTCTACATCTACACCGCTCGGAAGCTCCAGCTTCATCAGGGCATCTACCGTCTTCGAAGAAGAACTGTAGATATCCAACACTCTTTTGTAAGAGCAGAGCTGGAATTGCTCACGGGCTTTTTTGTTCACGTGCGGACTTTTCAGCACGGTGAAGATTCTTTTTTCAGTCGGCAACGGAATAGGACCGCTCACAACTGCACCCGTGGTCTTCACGGTTTTGACGATCTTCTCAGCCGATTTATCGACGAGATTATGATCGTACGATTTTAATTTGATGCGTATACGATGGCTCATGGCTCCTGATAATTAATTTTTTTCCGCTTTCATGGCTTTGTACTTCGCGAGTACATCCTCGGCAATATTCCTTGGTGTCTCGGTGTAGTGTGAAAACTCCATGGTAGAAGTAGCGCGTCCTGATGTAAGTGTACGAAGTACAGTCACATAGCCGAACATCTCTGACAATGGCACCAGTGCACGGATAACCTGTGCAGCATTTTTAGTGTCCATTCCCTGCATCTGACCACGACGACGGTTCAAGTCACCCATCACATCACCCATATACTCATCGGGAGTAATAACCTCGATTTTCATGATAGGCTCAAGCAATACGGGGTTGGCTTTGCGACAAGCTTCACGGAAGGCAGTGCGGGCAGCAATTTCAAACGAGAGTGAGTCGGAGTCAACCGCGTGGAAAGAACCGTCGAACAAACGAACTTTCAAACTATCCACGGGGAAGCCAGCCAATACACCATTCGACATGGCGGCGGCGAAACCTTTTTCAACTGATGGAATAAATTCGCGTGGAATAGCACCACCAACAACTTCGTTGATGAAGGTAAGACCCGGCTTTTCGTCATCGCTTGGCCCGATTTCGAACTGGATATCAGCGAATTTACCACGACCACCGGTTTGCTTTTTATAGGTTTCACGGTGAGTAACAGAGGTTGTAATGGCCTCTTTATAGGCCACCTGAGGAGCACCCTGGTTACATTCTACTTTGAACTCGCGACGCAAACGGTCGACGATGATTTCGAGGTGAAGCTCGCCCATACCTTGGATGATGGTTTGTCCGGTTTCTTCGTCGGTGAAGACGCGGAAAGTAGGATCCTCCTCCGAAAGTTTAGCCAAAGCGTTACCGAGTTTGTCGGCATCGGCCTGGGTTTTAGGCTCAATCGCCAAACCGATTACCGGCTCAGGGAATTGCATGGCTTCGAGTATGATCGGATGTTTCTCGTCGCAGAGGGTATCTCCGGTTTTGATGTCTTTGAAACCTACAGCTGCGCAAATATCACCGGCTTCTACAAATTCGATGGCTTTGCGGTCGTTGGCATGCATCTGGAACAAACGGGAAATACGTTCTTTTTCCATGACAATACCTTTGTCGGCATCGCTCCTTACTTTCAATACATATGAACCAGCGTCGAGGCGACCTGAATACACACGGAAGAAAACAAGGCGACCTACGAATGGATCGGTAGCTACTTTAAATGCGAGCGCGCAGAAAGGCTCTTTTACATCCGGTTTGCGGCTGATTTCAGCATCGGTTTTCGGATCGTGTCCGTTCACCTTTTCTTTGTCGGTTGGTGCCGGCAAAAAGGCACAAACCGCGTCAAGCATCGCCTGAACACCTTTGTTTTTGAACGAAGAACCGCACATCATCGGTACAAATGCACCATCGATAACTGCAGCGCGGATAGCCGAACGCATTTCGTCTACGGTGATGGTAGCCGGATCGTCGAAAAATTTCTCCAACAATACTTCATCGTAATCGGCACAAGCTTCAACGAGAATCTGACGGTATTCAGCAACGGTTTCAACCAAATCGTCTGGAATAGGCACTTCGGTATAGGTCATTCCTTTGGAAGCCTCGTCCCAGATGATGGCTTTGTTGGTGATCAAGTCAACCACACCTTTGAAATGCTCTTCGTTGCCGATGGGCACTTGCAAAGGTACAGCGGTAGAACCGAGCATGTCTTTTACCTGTTTGCATACCGCAAAAAAGTCGGCACCCTGGCGGTCCATTTTATTCACGAAGCCCAAACGAGCTACGCCATAGTTGTCGGCCAGGCGCCAGTTGGTTTCCGACTGCGGCTCAACGCCGTCAACAGCCGAAAATAAAAATACGAGACCATCGAGTACACGTAATGAACGGTTTACTTCTACGGTAAAGTCCACGTGACCCGGGGTATCGATAATGTTAACTGCATACTCCTGGTCATGCCATTTCCAGGTAGTTTTGGTAGCCGCCGATGTGATGGTGATGCCACGCTCCTGCTCCTGAACCATCCAGTCCATGGTAGCAGCACCGTCGTGTACCTCACCAATCTTGTGGGTCATACCGGTATAATACAGAATACGCTCAGTCGTGGTTGTTTTACCGGCATCAATGTGCGCGGCAATACCGATGTTGCGTGTAAATTTAAGATCTGCCATAAAAACTTAGAATCTGAAGTGCGAGAACGCTTTGTTTGCTTCGGCCATGCGGTAGGTATCTTCTTTCTTCTTCACAGAAGCGCCTTCACCTTTCGCTGCAGCCAGGATTTCACCGGCCAGTTTTTCCATCATGGTTTTTTCGTTACGCTTGCGGGCATAACCAATTAACCAACGCATGCCCAGCGCAGATTTGCGGCTTGGGTTTACCTCAATGGGTACCTGGAAAGTAGAGCCACCTACACGGCGGCTTTTTACTTCAACCGATGGCATTACATTGTTCAACGCACGGCGCCAAACTTCAACACCCGGTTCGTTGGCACGCTTTTCAACCAACTCCATGGCTTCGTAGAAAGTCTGGGCGGCGATGCTTTTTTTACCATCGTACATCATATTGTTGATGAACTTGGTAACGACCACGTCATTGAACTTCGGATCTGGTTCAATGATTCTTTTTTTAGCACGAGCTTTTCTCATGACCTATTTCTGATTATTTCTTTTTTCCACCTTTTACCGGAGCTGCTGCCTGTTTGGCTTTGGCACCGTATTTCGAACGGCCCTGTTTACGACCGTTTACACCCGACGTATCGAGTGCACCACGAATGATGTGGTAACGTACACCCGGCAAGTCTTTCAC
>DAIQOK010000015.1:0-83762 GCA_036787895.1 Bacteroidota bacterium
ATGAAAAACATATAATGAAATTACGCGTTGGTTCAGGGTTGCCAAATATTCAGATGAAAAACTTAAAAAGATTTGAATTAAAAATTAGTCCATCAATAAGTGAACAAACCAAAATCGCCAACTTCCTTTCGGCCATCGACGCAAAAATTGAATTGGAGAACCAGCTTTTGCGTAAACTAGAAGAGCAGAAAAAGTTCTTATTACAAAATTTATTTGTATGATTTACTTAGACAAACATTTGCTGTAAAAAATACTTCTTTTGCTTTTCTAGATTTTCTAAAATTGACATTTCAATTGATATTTTTTGATCAAATTTGGTCAAAATATTGGAAATCCAATCTTGCTCTTCTAGAGAAGGGAAAGGCAGAGAAATTTCAGAAAAATATGTGTAACTAATCATTTTTCCATCTCTAATTCCTTCGAGTTTTTTATTGAGCATCTTTATATAAAAATCTGTTTTGAAGTAATACTTATAGAAAAGTAGATTCATTTTAATCTTGTTTCGAAGAATGACATAGGCAGGACTACAAATCCCCTTGTAATTAGAAAATTCGATACCCCCTTGAAAACTTCTTAGGCTAATTATGAAATCACCAATTTCTACAACTTTGTAATTCTCGATGCTTTTATCGGTTACTGTCATCTGATAATCTATCAATTCTCTTGGAATTGCTCCATGTTCTTGAGTTATAGCAAGAATAGGCAAATCAGAATTATGCTTTTTATTCGATATACTATCAAAAAGTTCTCCTCCCAACTTATATTCCCATTTAGGGTAAAAATTCTTGTTTCCTTCATTCAAATTAATCTTCTGTCCGAATAATATGCTTTGTAATCCCAGCATTTGGGTTTTAAGACATTCAATTATTTTGTTTTGGGTTTGAATACGCATATTTAAGCGAGACAGAAATACAGCAATTTTTTGTTGCTCAAGGTAGTCGGGCATAAAGAGTTTTATTCCCTTAATGCTTTCAAAGTTTAGTCCTTCTCTTCCGCTTCCAGTTTGTAGACTATTGAAAACTAGTTGCCCTTTCTTAGAAGATAAGATTGGTTGAATAAAATGTGGATCAAATTGTTCGTGTAAACGTATTATACAAACATGTTGATTTACATTTCCTGTTTTAAAATCATTGGGAACTACACAACTTCGACCAAGAGATGCACCGGTTATATTGAGTAAAATGTCATTTGATTGAACTATGCTGTTTTTCATTTGGCTGTTTACCGAATCAGTTATGAAAACTGAATTTTCCAATACTAAGCGGTCATTATTAATATTTTGACTCCTGATGAAAAGAATTCCAGAATGTGTATATACAGCCTCTCCTCCGATTGGAGTTTTCCCACTATTAACTTTACTCGTTATATCGCCTATTTTTTTTACTTCCCAAAGCTTGGTAAACCCCGGAAATCTCAAATTTGGAACATTAGCGACTTTTTTAGCTGTTTTACGCATACTTACCCCTTCTTTCGCTTATCCTTGAACAATTTCTTCTCATCCCTGTCGAGTTTGCGTTGCAGCTTTTTTACATCCTCGGCGGGTGGCAGGTTTTCGGGTATTATTCCGCGTTTGGCGAGCATATCGCGTACGGCTTGATTATTATCGATGTGCTCTTTTTCTATGTTTTGTTGGCCTTTGAGGTCGTTGGTTTGCACATTGAGTCCGGTCATTTCGGCTGCCAGGTCTTTGGCTTTGATGCTGATGGTCGGTAAAAAATCGGCCACCGGGCGGCTGTCAGGCACGCCCATTTTTCGTTTGAGCGTTTGTGTGTTTAAGTGAAATAGCGCCTGATCGCCTTTGCTTCTGATTAAGGCAAAACCCTGGCTGTCTACCCCTCTTTCGTAGAGTATGCCCGAAAGTTGTTTTTCGGTCTGGCTGAGTTTTTCTCTGGCTTTTACCCTTTCGTATTCCAACAAGCGTTTTTCAACCAATTCAGCCCGGCGGGTTTGAACAGCAAAGTAGTTTTGTGCAAAAGCAATTTCTTCTTTTCTGCTGTCCCCATTTTGGGCAATGAGGTAACAGGCGTAACGTGTTAATAGGATGTCATCGATCTCTTTAGCTGCGCCGGAACCAATGGCTACCATCTTCCTGACGTCAGGAAAATGGTAAGCGATCTCTTCTCCCGCATGTTGACATGCTTCTTTTGCTTTTTGGATTACATTCTCAAAGTTTTCCCATTTGCTGTAACCCAATAAGTTTTGCAAGTCGCGGGCACTCCAGCATTCGATGCCCTCCAGTTCGGCAGCAGCGTTTTCGAATTGCTCGAACAACTGTTTTATTTCGTCTGATTTCATGCTTTAGTCTTTTAAAGTCATTGTCAAAAAACCAGACCTAATTCCTTGAAATACCCTTCGATTTCTTTATCGAGTTCGGCGCGTTTCGCTTCCAGGGCTTTTATTTCCTGCATTACAGCATGAATGTCAATTTCTTCCTCTTCTTCGAAGGTATCTACATAGCGTGGTATGTTGAGGTTGTAATCGTTGTCGGCAATTTCTTTCAAGCTGGCCTGATAGCTGTACTTTTCAATTACCGTTCGGTTTCTAAAAGTGTTTATGATTTTTTCGATATGTTCTTCTCGCAATATGTTTTGTGTTTTTACTTTTTCAAAATCATTGCTGGCATCGATAAACAAAATATCGTCCGGGTTTTCACGACACTTCTTAAAAACCAATATGCATGTGGGTATGCTGGTGCCATAGAATATGTTAGCAGGCAGGCCAATCACCGCGTCGAGGTAGTTTTTGTTTTCGATCAAGAACTTGCGGATATGTTGCTCAGCGCCACCTCTGAACAAAACACCATGTGGTAAAACCACGGCCATGATACCATTTTCGGCTAAATGATAAACCATGTGCTGCACAAAGGCAAAATCGGCTTTACTGGCCGGTGCTAGTTTGCCATACTGACTAAAACGGTCGTCGCTGGTAAAAATAGGATTTGCACTCCAATTCGCTGAGAAGGGCGGATTGGCTACGATGGCTTCAAAGGGTAAGACCTCTAAATGCTGTGGGTTTTCGAGTGTATCTTCCTGTTTAATGTCGAAACCGCGGTAATGCACGCCATGCAAAATCATATTCATACGCGCCAGGTTGTAGGTAGTACGGTTCATTTCCTGACCGTAAAACATAGCCACATCTTTTACCTCACGTGCTACACGCAACAGCAATGAGCCTGAGCCGCATGTTGGGTCGTAAACAGATTTCAATTTGTGCTTACCGGTAGTCACAATTTTGGCGAGAATTTTAGAAACCTCTTGAGGGGTATAGAATTCGCCTGCTTTTTTACCGGCTCCGCTTGCAAACTGCCCAATTAGGTATTCATAGGCATCGCCCAGCACATCCAACTCTGTGTTTTCGAGTTTAAAATCAATTTTATCGAGATGCGATAATACTTTGGCGATGATGGCATTCCTGGCTTCCGGGGTCCGGCCGAGTTTGGTGCTGTTGAGGTCCATGTCTTCGAAAAGATTGTCGAAATCTTCTTCGCTATCGGTACCCATGGTACTCAGCTGGATATTGGTCAGAATTTTCTGCAGGTCTTCCAATATGAAGTTCGTCTTACTTTCGTCGAACTTATCCACCTCATCATTGCCGCCCATGCCTCTTTTGGCTACCTCGGAGAACAATTCTTCGGGTTTCAGGAAATATCCCAATTTTTCTAAAGCCTCTTCTTTGATGGCTTCCAGGAAATCGCTGGCCTGTGGGGTTTTGGAGGTGATATTTCGGAATTTGATTTTATCCTGTTTGAGGATGTCGTTCGCGAAAATTTCCATTTTTTCGCTCAGGTACTTATAAAAGATAAAGCCCAGTATGTAATCGCGGAATTCGTCGGCATCCATCTTTCCCCGCAACGTATTGGCAATGTTCCAGAGTTGTTGTTCTAGTATACGTTTTTGGTCTTCACTCATTTGAAAATCCCTTTTTAGTTAGCTTTTATCGAATTGACTATCAATGATGACTTTCCTCAATCTAGTTTCTTAAAGGGAATTAGTCAGCATTCTTAGCATTAGGAAAGATAAGTTTTTAGGTGAGAAAGTTGTTGTCAAATTTTGATTTCAATATATAGTTTCTAATACTAAATTATTTGAAATAAAAGTCTATTTTCTGCTTTCTTGTATAATTTAATGCCTAATAAAACCATCAAGCATAATCAATTGGAACATGAAAGCTTGAAATATCATATTCAATCTGAAATAAATCATGCTTAAAGTAGCGCGGAGGTAAATTTGATTTTAGTTTAGATAATTCAGATATTAATTGAGGATGTGCTAATCTATTTTGGTCAATTTTAGTTTGAAGAACGATTCGTTTGGTTTCAATATCTCGAATTAGTTTCACGTCATACTCTGCATTAAAATTCGGAAATGAATAACCTAAAAAAACAATAGAATTACATTGTTTTATTTGAGCAGCTAATGTTGAAATTTCAGCTTCATTTTCAGGTCTTTCCCATGCAAATCGTATAGTTGATTGTGAACTGGAGTCAATTTTTTTTACAAAATGATTAAATGCTCGATCTAGCGATTCTTTAGAACTTCTTCTTAAGTGACTCGCAAGATGAAGGTCAATGGTTCCATTTAGTTTTATCAGGTTTAGTTTATTGTGAGATAAATTTTTTGGATCTCCGTTAATGTAATTCTCAATCTCACTTAATTTGATATTTAGCATGTAGCATAAAGATCGTTCAACCTGAATATCATAATTCCATGAAATTATTGTAATTGGTTTATTCAATTGCTTGTTGGAGTTAATTAGTCTATAAAAGGATGCTATTAGTCCTTTATATCTAATATCAACATGAGATTTCCATTCCCAAAAATTGAACAAACATTCTAATGCTAATTTTCCGTGATAAAACTGATTTGGATCAGAATGAAATTGGAGATTGTATAATACAGTATCAATAGTTGGATATCTAGGTAATTTATCTTGAATATCTTTCCAAATATTTAAAAGGAGCTCATAATTTGAGCTATAATGTGGGTTCTTAACAAGAATACTAAGTTTTGAAGACTTGAGTAGCTCAATAGCCTCTTTCAGTTTAACATTTATTTCAGATATAATAGGGATTGAATTAGCGCTTGCACCGGCCCCTAAATAGTATACCGTCATATTTTTTGTTTTAAATATTAGATTAATAGCAAGTATACCTCATCTAAAAATCCAAACTCAACGAAAAATACCACACCGGCCGCAAAATCTGGCCGTCGTCTAAGCCCCAGCCCCGGTCGGCACGGATGAAGTAGCCGAATACCCTGGCGCGGAAGCCAAAGCCATAGCCCATCACAATGGGGTTTTTATTCGTGACCACCGTTACACGCACCGGGCCGTTTTCGAAGCGGGTGACGTTGAAGGGGTTGTCGAGACTAAAGGGATCTTTCCCACTCCAGGCGGTGCCTACATCGGTGAAACCTACTACGGTGAGGCTGCGGAGGAAGTCGTTGGAGATGGGCGAGCGGGAAATGACGCTGATCACCGGAAAACGCAGCTCCGAATTGATAAGCACATAGTTGCTTCCATTGCGTGCGTTTTGCCAGAAACCGCGCAAATTGGTGCCTACACCCTGAAATACAAAGTTTTCGTTGGCAGGCGGTGCGAGCTGGTTGTCGTATTGCGGACTGATCCAATTATCAACCCCACCCAACACATAAAGGACTTTACTGGCTCCCAGCGAAGAATTGGCTCCCACGCGATTGGCCCAAATGAGTGTTTTGTAGAGGGGTAAGTAGGTGCGGTAATCTAGACCAATGACCGTCATATAGTTTTTGGAGACGTTCAGCTGTTTGTAGGCTTCTACATAAAACTTCCAGCGCGTACCTCTGAGGGTGTTGAGGGCAATTTCGGTGGTATTATCCTGCACAAACTCGACTTTAGCGCCCGACCAATAGTTCATAGTAGCCGGTGCCAATAACTGCCGCTGATCGGTGCCCAACAGCTCGTCTTTGTCGTGCCGTACTATAGCTGCCAGGCGTACCGATTGATAACGATTAAGCGGATAACTGAATGAAGCGATACCTTCCAAAGTATTGGTTCGGAAGTAATCGGCACCTACTTGTCGGCGACTGCGCTGTTGAAGGAAAATATAACGTTGATCCCAGCGTCGCCGCAGGTATTCGTACATCAGGTAAAACTGGTTGTTGCTAAAGTCGGAATTAATGAGCATGCCACCCGATAATTTGTAGTCTTCGAATACATCCGACAAGCCTCCTTTAATCACCAGGCCCATATTCTGGTTCAGGCTATTCAGCGAGCTGATAACAAAACTGGGCATATTATTCTCATAAATGGTGTTGCCTACCTGCGAAACCACATAATCTATGGATAAGTCGGTGGTATACAAACGCGTTTGAGCTATCCGGTAAGGGTCTTTGTTTTGAGGCGTGGCTTGCCGCCGGAAGGCTTCGATTTCGGTAATACGAGCTGTGCCACTTTCAGGATCGGCTTCTTCGAGCAGGGGGAAACGCGTTCTGGTTTGAAAAGTATAACGTGCACTATCTACCAGGCCGGTGCTGTCGTTGCGCTTGCGGAAGTTTTGGTTGTCGAGCAGCCCGAAGACCTCGCCGCTTGGACCAACCGTTTCCTGACCGGCAATACTAAATGAAGGCCCGGTTTTTACACCACTTTTAAAGCTGGTGGCTTCAGCAACGGTATTTACTGCCCCCAAACTATCAATGCGGTAACGGCCCCGGTACAATAAGGGTCGCTTTTCCTGTTGTTCAAAAAACTCATAATATACCCCTGTGCGGCCTACGGCAGTATGATTGCGCAGGTTGCGTTTGTAGTTGGTGGCCAGGGTCGTTTGAGCCGTGTCGCGTATTTCCAGGACGGTGTCGCGCAGGGTGAGGTTTTGTGGTTGCCCCAGACTATCGGTGCCGACAACCACGCTGTCTTTCACATAAACGTTTACGATGCTGTCGAGTTGTCCGATTCGCCGGTTATACACCCCGTTTTCATCGCTGAGAAAGCTGAAATAATTGCCCTGCAACCAAATGGGCTTTTTTTCGTTTACCCCGGGTGTTCGGGTGATGCGGAAAAGCGGGTTGCGGCTGGTTTGGGCTGGGGTATAAACAAAGATGTCGGTATGACTTTGGGCCGGCAACGAGTCGCCTAAGTTTTGAATTAATGTATCGATGGGCCGGTTGGAGCTAAATATGAATTTGCCGCTGTTGCCTAAAAATTGGGGATCGTAATCATCGAAAGCATCGAAGGTTATGGGCGTGATTCGTTTTGAAGGCACATGATAGAAATAGATATCGCTTTGCCCACTGCGGCCACCGGCAAGTACTATATGCTGGCCATCCGGGCTATAATCCATGCTGTACACCTGATCAAAGCGAAATAACGGATAGGTATTGAGCTCGGGTTTGGCCTTTTCACGCATACGTATGGTGCCAAAATGTACCCGACCCCGGATGTCGTAGAAAAAGGCTATGCTTTGGCCATTCGGATGCCAGCTGAGTACCGGATATTGATTTTTATTGGCCAGGAATTGCCACTTCACCCCGCTTTTATGCAGTTTCTCCCGTTTACCGGTACTTAGGTCGTGCACGTAAATACGGTGTATACCTTTTTTATGTTCCACATAGGCAATACGACGACCATCGGGACTGGGCTTAAATTGGGTAAGCTCCACGTGTTTTTTGAACTTACGCATATAGAGCGTGTCCGTTGGCATGCTTCGGTTGAGCTCGTCGGCCTGGTAGCGTCCCTGGTAATACGCCATCCAGTCCTTGGTGAGTAGTTTGAGCTTTTTGCCGGTTACATAACGTAAGCCGGTTTGAAAATCGCGGTTAACACGGGTAAGATAAATGATGTTGGGAATGGCATTACGACCATAATTTTCAGCGATGAAGTGCCAGAATGCATGACCGGCCAGGTCGCTGTGGTTGAGCAGGAGTTGGTTGAATTTTTTATAGCGACCACTGCTCAACTGCTCCCGCAAGGCATTATCACTGCTCGTGTTCCAGTCGTCGCGTATATAGGTGAACAATCCGTTGAGGTACCAATCGGGCAAATAAATGGTAGCGGCATTTTGCACCCGTTCACCAATGTTGCCGCCATAAATCATGTCGAATATGAGGACTTTGGCAATACCTACCCGCAAATCGCGGACGAAGGCATCGCGACCTTCACCAAAATGCACCAGTACTTTGTTGCCGGAAAGTCGGGTTAAACCACCGGTATTGTACGATTCTAAATCAAAGCCCAAATTGGACTGATTCAAGTCGGATATGTTATTGTAGATGAGTATCTGGTAGCGACCGTCGGCCCGGTAGTTCATAAAATCTTCTACCTGACGTATGGTTTCTTCGGCTATGGTAGCGGTATACACGCCCAGCTCACGGCCACCAACATTGTAAAACACCTCGAAATTGGGCCCCTTTAACGACGACCATTCAAAGTCGCGGTACTGAATTTTGTTTTTACCGAAGAAGGTCTGTGCACCCTGATTCTGCCCCAGTAGCGTAACAGGCAGCAGCATTCCTCCTAAAAAGAAGAAGCCCAAAAAACGCAAAACAAGTTTAGATGCCATCATTCCGGTAAATACAACCCTGCAGCGCCTCCGATGTTTTATCTTTGGACACGTTCAAAAGCCAATAAAAATACGGGCAAAGTCGCATTTCAGTATGTTAAACATTAAACAATTCACCTTTAACCCTTTCAGCGAAAATACTTACCTGCTGTACGACGACAGTCACCACGCTGTCATTATCGACCCGGGTTGTTATGATCGCTACGAACAAGCTCAACTACTGGCTTTTATTAACCAGAAAGCACTTCAACCGGAAGCGCTGTGGCTCACGCATGCACATATTGATCATGTATTGGGAAATCAGTTTGTTTACGAGCAATGGGGTTTAAGTCCGCAAATGCATCGGGCAGAACAGACCAATCTGGATCGTTTGCCGGCTTATGCGCCTACTTTCGGCTTTCCCGCCATCCAATCACCTGCTGCTTCCGACTATATTGAAGCAGCCGATGTATTAAAGGTTGGCGATTTCGAGCTGGAAGTTTTGTTTGCCCCCGGACATTCGGCTGGCAGCCTTTGTTTTTATCACAGAGCAGGGGGTTGGCTCATTGGCGGCGATGTATTATTCCGCGAAAGTATTGGTCGTACCGACTTACCGGGTGGTGATTTTGATACCTTAATTTCCTCGATTCAAAAACAGTTGTTCAACTTGCCGGAGGCGACTATCGTTTATCCGGGCCACGGGCCGGCCACTACCATCGGTTACGAAAAACGAAATAACCCCTTCCTGAAATAAAAAAGCTGAACCCGGAAGTAGGTTCAGCTTTTCATACGATGTTTGTCAGTTTAACGGGCGTTGGCCGAAGCGCTGAAAGCCTGCAAGTCGAATAACAAGCTAAAACGTAAGGTATTCTCCAGTGGATTACCACCTTGTAAATTGGTCGTAGGTACGAGATAGGAGAAGTTGAGGTTGAAAACATTGTATTTCACACCGGCACCCATGGTGAAAAACTGTCGACCACCTTTGGTTGGGTGCTCGTAGAAATAACCACCACGAACTGCAAAGACTTTGTTATACCAATATTCTACACCCGTTGAAATATTGATTTCTCTCAATTCCTCGGCAAAACCGCCGGGTGCATCGCTGAATGAGCTAAACATACCTTCGGCCAGTGTTTTTTGATTGGGATCTTCCCCTTGCTGAATAACCGGATTTCCCTGTGGGTCGAATACGATGCGGCCGTTTGCATCGCGTTGATAGATAGGGTTAGTAGGTACGAGCAATTTATTGAAATCAAGGGCAACGGTGATGGCATTGTAATCGTCGATTTCCATGGTAAGTGCACTGCCCAAACGGAGATTGGTTGGGATAAAATTGCTCTGACCAGATTCGGTATACGCGATTTTAGCTCCGATGTTTGAGATATTGAATCCAATAGAAAGTTGTGATTTTTTATCGAGTACCTCGGTAGCTGTAGTATAAAAACCCGAAATGTCTGCTGCAGCCGATTGACCGGGTTTGGTTTGCTGATTTTGGTCAAGACCTGCCGCCAGATTACTGTAGATATAACGCATGGCAATACCGACCGAAAAATTATCACTCAGCTTACGTGCATAACCGGCATCTACCGCAAATTCGTTGGGTCGGAAGGTGGCGATGGTTTCACCATTGAGGTTGGTAAATGTGATGTCACCTAAAGAGAAGTACCGCAATGAGGCACCGAACGACTGCAACTCATCAATTTGTACATAACCGGAGAGATATGAAAGGGCAATGTCAGGTACCAGATTACGCAACCAGGGGGTATAGTTCAGTGCCAGACCTACCTTTTCTTTGGCAAAGGCCATCTTGGCGGCATTCCAATGCATTGAGCTGGCATCAGTTGAGGTGGCAACGCCAACATCTCCCATAGCGCCGGCACGGGCATCGGGCGAAATCATCAAAAACGGTACGGAGGTGGTTATGGTGTTCAAATTGGCACCACCCAGACCACCTGAATTTACCTGACCAAATACGCTTACACCAACAGCAGGAATGCAGAGGGTAGTGATGATCAGGGATTTAATACTTCGCATGCGATTTGAATTAAGGAGCAAATATAAAGGTTCGGCTTGTTGATTCAGCGTAGTATAACGAGCTTTTGTGTTTCTATTGCACGTTCACCGCCTGAAGTTTGCACTTTTAGTCGGTAAATGTAAACACCGCGGCCAATTCTGTCGCCAAAATCATCCAGCCCATCCCATACCAATTGGTCGGCATGAAAGCCTTGGGTTAAAATATTTTGTCTCAGCGTTTTTACCAGTTTCCCACTAACCGTGTATACCTGTAGTAAGGCTTCAAGCTGCTCATTGGGCCGATTATGGTCAAAATGAAAGGTGGTTCGTGTGGTAAAGGGATTGGGGTAATTGAGCAAATTTTTAATGGCCAAACCGGCATCATCAGCCACCACAAAATCGAGACTGCCATCGCTTGAATTGTTGAATACATCCCAAACTTTCAGGTTCAGCTGGTAATTACCGGCATCGAGATTCTGGAAAGGGTAGGTAATCTCGCCACGGGTATAATCGTCGAGAGCTGCCTGATAAAATTCGTTGAGGATAATAGGCCGGTTGACCTCGTTGTTTTTAACAAGCGTAATATCCCGGCCGATGCCGCTACCCACAGTATTGATGCCGCTGCTGTCCATTAGTTCAGCGATAAAATTGGGGCTCTTATTGGTGAGCCCGCCGTTTACAAAACTCCTGTCGTTCATATACAAACGAAGCAAAGGGCCTTCTTCATCTACCACAAAATTGGTGTCGGTGCCTCCTACAATCACATTTCGGAAATCCCCGCCGGCATCTTGCTGCAAATTGGTGGCATATAAGCTAATCCGGCCAAGACCATAATTATAGGCAATGTCGCGTGGCACAATGAAACTGAAACTCCATAAGCCATCCTTAACGCTGGCGGCACCTTTATAAATGATGTTGCGGTACTCCTGAAAGGTGTAGGCTAACGAACCAGGGTCGTTAACGAGCGTGGTTATACTCGAAATTTTATCCAGTACAGTCGGATACAGCGTGCCTTGATAATTCGTCAGCAAATTGCCTTGGCGGTCGGTGACATTGCCACTGATGGTGACTTTGGCCAGGGCACGTATGGTATCTGGCACCGGATTAACGGCCACATTATTGATGTGGGTCAGATTGGCTTGTTCCTCAGGATAGGCCAGACGAAGGGATGGGTCACCGAGCAAGCTGAAATTTCGGGTATTTACACCACTAATCAGGGGATTGGCGGCATGCAGCATCACATCGCCTAATCGGGGGTAACTGCCATTGCTACGATTAAACAATTGGTCGCGGTAGATATTGCCGGTAAGCGCACTGTTGCCATCGGTAAAGGTAACGCGGGTGGTGGTGAACAAAGCAATGGCGCCGCCATTGGGATTCAACAAAGCCCATTCTCCGGCAGATAAAAATCCGGGATCATCAAACCGGGCAAATTCACAGGTGGCAGTAACCAGCAACATGAGTTTGTCGGCATTGTTCCAGGCCTGAACTTCGGGTATGGTCATGATGCGCTCTTCGGCCATGCCGTTTACGCCGCCATGCCCGCTATAATTTAATATCAACAGCCCTTTGTTGATGCGGGCATTCACATCGCGGTTAAGCTCGGGGTAACGGGTGCCGCCGGGCCGCGATTCCTGTCGGTAAGCATCAAAATAATACTTGCGAACAATGCCGAGAGGATAGCGGTTTTCTACATGAACGGTATTGATTTCGGCATCGAGCAAGTGGCGATTACCGTCCTCATCGTCGGCAAGGAAGCCGATGATGTTTCGCCAGTCGCCATGGGCTGAGGTGGTTTCGTAGCGTTTGATTTTAGCGACTATGCCTTCGGCCTGGGCTTCGGTAGTGACAGGGAAACGGCCAATACCGATGTCCATACGGTCGGCACCATTTACCAAAAAGGCACCTTCGTTGTCGTCGAGCAGGCCATAATAGCTGTCGGAGGCATACGACCGCAAAGGGTCGGTGCTCACCGGGCTCTGAAAGGTGGGAACAAAATTGGTATTGCCCCCAATGCGGTATTTGAAATCATAGGAAGCATCGCCAAATAAGAGCAAATAACGCGGCTCCTGACCGGGAGCGGCCTTGTCGTAGAGGTGTTTTATAAACGACCGTATGGCGGTAATGTCTTGCCGGCCAGAACTCCATTCGTTGTAGCACTGCTGCGGACTTACCACCACCACAGTCATATTATCCCGTTGTGACCGATAATTGGCGAGGTTCTGGGCTTGGGCAAAAAAGCGCGGATGTGCTACAATCACCATATCGGCCCCACTGATACCATGTAGGTTCTGGTTGTCGATACGGCCGAGGGGCACAGGTGCAGCAAAACTGCTGCCGTTGAAGGCAATAAAACGTTTTAAACTATCGGTTTGTCTGGTAAAAACCCCTCCATTCAACAGCATGGCTTCCGCATTTACCGGGTCGGTAACATCCCAAAGCTGGGCATCGGCAGTGAGTCCTCCAACAGTAAAGGCGGTGATATTGCCGTTTCCTATGCTGTTTTTATCAAAAAAGTAGAGTTGATTGCCAATGCCGTTGAGGGTCAGATTGGCACGCCCTTGTAGCCAGATGTAATCCAGGAAGCCGAGTGAAAAGGTGTTGGGTTTGTTATAAACGATGTTGAGGTCGAGATTGCTGCCCGGGAGGTTAAGCAAAGTGCTGGCTTCGGTGAGATGGGCGTAAAAGTCGAGATAATAGGTGGAGGTAGAAGTTACCGGCAAAGTGAGGGCCGGGGCGCCATTGGCCCGAACAGTAAAGCTGGAACTTACCCCCAAACTTCGGGCGGCAGCCGCGACTTTCAAACTAACCGGACTGCTGGTAATCAAATTGGGCAGCGAGAAACTAAAGTTCTGGCTGGTGGTTAAATCAAAGGTTTCTCCGTACCATACTCTCCCACTACTGATCAGATTTTTGAGTTCTTTCTCGTATTGAACCAATAAGTCATAACTGTTACTCTGCTGGTTGGCAGTTGGAGGCGGCGTTTGTGTGCCAATGCGTTTGCCGTTTACCGGACCAATGGTGATGAAATAATAATTGGTGTCGGCATAAAGGTTGGTAGCGTGGCTGTAACTGCCGGCATTAAATTTCCATTGGTGGGCGCCTTCCGCGAAGAATAGTACATAATCGCCGGCATCGAGGCTACCATCGCCTTCACCGGCGACAAAAATGGCGTTCTCCACCAGGTCGTCGTAGCGGAAAATTGCGTTGGCTTCGGGTAACATGCCGCCACCATTGCCAAATATGCGGATGCGACGAGGGTCTAAGCCAGTGGTGTTGATACCCAAACTCGCCAGGTAGGCGGCATCTATGCGGTAGATGCCGGTGGCGGGTATGCCGATTTTATACCAGTCGCCGGTGGCCAGCACCGAAGGGGTATTGGCAATACGCGGGCGTACTGCCGAGCGTAATTCCGCCGGCAATTGATTGCTTTCGGGCTGGAGGCTGAAGCCAAGCAGGCGTTCTACCTGACCGGTCGCTGGATTACGTCGGAGGGTGTTGATTTGAATACCTAATTGAAGTTTTTTGCGTACCAGACCGGCTTGTTGCCGAAGCTCAAAACTGCCAGGGAGTTGATCGAGATAACTCAGCCCGCTAAGTTGGTCGTTTGGAACCACTTCAGCGCGTATATCCGAAATGCTGGCTGCCGAGTAGCCCTCGAGCTGGGTAACATAAAGTGGTGGGGCAGTTGCACCTTCCGGAAAGGCGCAAGGATTGCAGTTCAGTTGATAAATCGTCCGGGTTTCATTGACTGTTTCGGCTATTTTCTGGGTCCAGCTGATTTGATATTGCCGACTTTGTGCGAAGCCAGGCTGATTGATAATCAGGAACAATGCCAGAAGTCCTAACGACTTTTTTATCATTTTACTGCATTTTAACACCAAGAGTAAACACTAAAAGCCTAACTTTAGTACAACAACCCTGCTGTAACCAAGTAGGTTTTTGGAGTCGAAAGTGAAATAGTTTTCAAATTTCAACTTCAATTCTTGATTAAACAGCGAAAAAGTTTAAAATTTACAGTTCGTTTAAACCCGCCGAATGCCTAAAAAGCTTTTTGCAGCTTGTTTTCTTTTGCTTTTTTCCTTTGGGGCAAGTGCACAAGACCCAAGTTTCTCCCAGTTTTATGCCAATCCCCTCTACCTGAATCCTGCATTTGCGGGAAGCGGTGTCGGTCCGCGGTTTAATTTGAACTACCGGAACCAGTGGCCCTCGCTCTCGGGGAATTTTGTGACTTACAGTGCTTCTTACGACCAGTATGTGTCGGCATTAAGCGGTGGTGTTGGTGTACATGTGTTGGCCGACCGTATCGGTGATGCTGCTTTCCGCCACAATCAGTTTTCGGTTATCTATTCTAATAATCTGTCGATTAACCAGGATTTGGTGTTGAAGACCGGTTTTCAGTATACGTTTGCGCAGAAGTCGTTGAACTGGTCGGGCCTCATCTTCCCCGATGAAATTGATGCTCGTCTCGGCGTTCAGCAAGGTACCACAGCTGAAAATCTGCCTGTTTCCAATGAGACCAATGCCAATATGCATGACTTCTCGGTGGGTGCCATCCTTTTTTCTGAGATGTTCTATGGCGGATTTGCCATTCACCACCTGACGCAGCCAAACCAGTCGATGATTCCTCCCGGTGTTTCGCCTTGGAATATGAAGACCACTTTACATGCTGGTGCCAATTTTGAAGCCATTCGCGGTAGTCGTAATATGCCCGGCACCATGATTTCTCCCAATGTAATTGTGCAATTTCAAGGCACCGCCCGTCAGGTGAATTTAGGCACTTACATTTCACGTGGCCCCATAGTTGGCGGCTTGTGGTACCGTTTTGGCGATGCCTTTATCTTCTCTTTGGGCCTGCAACAGAACATTTTCCGTTTTGGTTACAGCTACGATGTAACTACTTCCCGCCTCCGTGCTGCTGCTATTGGTTCGCACGAAATTTCGGCCGCTATCCAGCTCGAGCCATTCGAAAGGATACCTCGTCGGAAAATGGTTAAAATAAAATGCCCGACTTTTTAGTTAAATTAGCCGCGCTTAACCGCTGATCATTAAATTTTTCTGTAATGAAAAATACGTCACTGATAATGAGTCTGGCCCTCGCATCCCTGGTGCTGGCCTCTTGCAGTCAAAAATCATCCAAAACTGGATGGAACTACAACGACCCCAAAAATGGTGGTTTTGAGGTAGTAAAATACAAAGAGCAGGAAACTGGTCCCGGCCTCGTATTGATACAGGGCGGTAGTTATGTGATGGGTGCTACCGAACAAAACATCGCCCATGAATTCGATAATACGCCACGTCGCGTAACAGTAGCGTCGTTTTATCTCGATGAAACCGAGGTGTCGAATACCGACTGGCTGGAGTATTTATACTGGTTGGAACGTGTATTTGGGGAAACTTATCCCGAAGTATATCGGGCCGCCTTGCCCGACACCACGGTTTGGCGTCGCGATTTGGGCTTTAACGAACCATTTGTAGCCAACTACCTCCGTCATCCCGCCTATCAAAATTACCCGGTGGTGGGTATAAGCTGGAAACAAGCAGCCGATTATTGTGTATGGCGTACCGATAGGGTGAACGAACAAATCCTAATCAGCGCCGGCTATATTAAGCCCAACCCTAACCAGTTTGGTGAAGAGAACTTCAATACAGAATCTTATCTCGCGGGTTTGTACCAGCCAGAGGTGAAAAGACCACGCAAAGACCTCAACCCAAACAGTGATACACGTAATATCCGCCTTGCCGACGGTTTATTGTTGCCGAGCTACCGCTTGCCTACCGAAGCAGAATGGGAATATGCGGCTCAGGGTTTAGTAGGTAATTCCGATCGCGAAAATATCAGCGACCGCCGAATTTATCCTTGGAACGGCCATGGCGTTAGGTATCCGAAAGGCAAAAAACAAGGCGAAATCCAGGCCAATTTCAAAAGAGGTCGTGGTGACTTCATGGGTATCGCCAACGATTTGAACGACAATGCGGCGCCAACTGCTCCGGTGAAATACTATTGGCCTAACGATTACGGCTTGTACAACATTGCCGGTAATGTGAATGAGTGGGTTGCCGACGTTTATCGCCCGATGACTTATGTCGATGGTGATGATTTCAATACCTTCCGTGGTAACGTTTACACCTTGCCAAAGACAGATGCCGACGGCTTCCTGGAAAAAGACAGCGTTGGTCGCATCGTAAGCACACTCGATACCAAACGTTATGCTAACCCGAATGTCATCGACTATCTCGACAGTTTGGCCATGTACAATGAGCGGAATAGCTTAATCACCAACCAGAGCCGGGTATATAAAGGCGGTGGTTGGAGAGACTTGCCATATTGGTTGAATCCGGGTACCCGCCGTTATCTGGAGGAATCAGAGTCGCGCGATGATATTGGTTTCCGTTGTGCGATGACCCGCGTGGGTAAGCCGAGTTCGAAGAAGTGATTTTTTTAGACGGGAGACTAAAAACCAAATATTTTATACAAATGGCTGTCAAATACTGACAGCCATTTTTTGTTGTATGCGTTTGATAGGGTATATATCGAATTTTTGGCCTGATATCCTTTCAGGAAATGAGAGCGGATGGCATGCCCGCATTAATTCGATCGTAAGCAGCAAAAACCTTGGTGCGGTCAATATTGCATGTCGTCGACTAGTAAGCGTAGCTTTTAAAGGCCTGCTATAATTCGGCGGTGTGCCTATCCCGAATCAAAAAGTCACGGACAGTATTCATATAAAGTTCAGGCTGTTCCACTGCAATGGCATGCCCGGCATTGGAGATAATCTGCAATTGATGGTTGCGGAAGAGATCTTTGTACTCAGTTATCCAGCCCAAGGCTTGATTGTCGCATTGGCCTTCCATAAGGAGTACCGGTATGCTCGAGCCTTTCAGTTTGGGTCTTGGGTCTTTTATTTCACGGAAGCTTTGTACCGTCATGAGTTGAGCGTAAAAGCCGCCACCAGCTTCAGCCTTCGGTGCATTGGAAAGTTCGCATACAGTCGATTTATTCAGTTCATTGTTCAAATGGCTTTGAAAGGCATCTGCCTCAGCATCGGTGGCCAGTTTAAAGCCAAAGGATTTCGCAAAAAATCGAACAGCAGCCATTCTCAGGTTGATGGTTTTTTTGATAGCGTCCTGATTCGAATAGGGTGGATTTTTTAAATTTAAACTGTCGGGTGATTGGATATTGAGTAATTCTTGCCGTAGAGGTAGCATAGTCCCGGGTCCGGTGAATATTAAGCTGTGGACTTTTTTTGGCTTATCGGCTACAAATAAAGTAGCCTGTTTCGCTCCTCACGATTGACCAATCAGAATGACCCGATTTGAATCTATTTGTTGTATTATTTCTTCCAATCCTTTTAGTGGCGGTCGGTACTATACTCCTTTATATGCTTTAATTTGCTTGACGCTCCGCTACCAATTTGGTCGTATAAAGATGGTATAAGCTGCTTCAGCCAGTGGTGCCAGTGCCTTAATGTTTGGATTGGAGATGAAACCACCGGGTCCACCTTGGTATAGGCTATTTTTGAACCAGTGCTTAATTGCCAGAATTGAGTGCCAGGACGTTAGTTAGAAGCAGGTACTTCATATCTTCTTGGGATGAAGGCCAAGAGAAGGTAAATGGCTATGCCCAGTATAAACACATATTTAATACCTGTGAAAAATAGATTTTTCATTCAAGTGGCTTAGTTGTTATGTGCTGGGGGTAGGCTGTTTGTTAAACTAAAGTTTTGCTACCTGAGACAGCATTGTTTTTAACTTAGAAATTTTGGCGTACAAGGTTAAATTGACAGTTAAAGCTACCTTTTTACCACCCGCCGATGCAAACGCTGGCCGGTATTGGTTTGCAACTCAAGCAAATAAATACCTTGCGGAAAGGCGTTCATGGGTAGCTCAAATTCAGCTGTCGATACTGTGGCCTGCTGCAAAAGCCGGCCCTGTAAATCGAATAAGCGGTAAGATTTTAATTGAGCCAGATCTGATTGTAAGCGAATGGTCAATAAATCTGTGGTTGGATTTGGGAAAATCGACAACGCATTTTCTATCTTCTCCGTGCTTACCGACACCAGTGAGCTGGAATTCACATACATTTCCAAACCACCACGGAAAGAACCCACGAATAAATCAGGCAGGTTGTCGCCATTAATATCTCCTATAGCCGGACTCACAAACTGCCCGGGACGTAAATCTTTGGTGACATTAACTGTAGGGTAATAAAACGCCTGGTTGCTGACAGGAATTTGACTGGTAATCTTATTGCGGATATCGGCATAAAAGAACAGACTGCCCCACTCATTACCAATCACTAAGTCGGGATTGCCATTGTTATTCAAGTCGGCCATGCGTACCACGGCCGAGCCGGTGAAATAGTCGTCTCTAACATCTATACGGCCCAATGAATCGGTAACCTTACTGAAGAGGGGATTGGCAGCTGTACCCGTATTTTCGAAGTAAACCACTGCGCCAAATTGGTTGCCGACCAACAAATCGGGTTTGCCATCACCATTCACATCGCCTATCTCCGGACTGGTATAAGTTCCGGCCTGCAAGTTTTGGAAGTCGGCTGTTTCGAACTGAAAGCTGATGTTGCCGGTACTACCGGTATTTCTGTAATATGTAATAGGTCCTGCAGCCGTTCCAATGAGTAAGTCGGCTTTGCCGTCACCATTCAAATCGCCGGCGCCGAGGTTTATCCTGCCTACGAGACTGGCTTTCACATTGAGAAAATTGGTGTCGACATGAGTGAGGCTGTTCCCGTTGCGGGTGTACAGATGAAGCACCGGTTGGCGGGCGCCATTCTGATGCGCAATGAGTAAATCCTGGTCGCCATCGTTGTCGATATCGATGAACACCGGTGCAGCAAATCGATTGTACTGCAGTATATCGTTAATCAGGAATTTTTTGCCAACGAAGCTGAAGCTGTCGCGGGGATGCTGTGGCAAATTTTCGTACAACCACACATGTTCTCCCAGCCGAGAGTCGTAAGGGTCGTTGGTCGTTACAATGAGGTCGCGTTTGGAACTACCTATTACATCTACTGAAAAAGCACTTGGGAAGGCATGTATCTGTGCCGGTAAAGAATAATTTGGGAAACCAACACTGGCTTGAACGATGCGTGCGGTATCGCGGGTGCCGCCATTGATGAGCAGGGTTAAAAAGGGATGTTCCACATCACCAAGCAGGAGATCTGCGAGGGTGTCAGAGCGCAGGAAGAGCGGCAGCAAGGTAGAGCCGAGGTGGCTGGGGCGTTGTGTTGCCGGCGGGGTGGATGTACCTCCGGTGGAAGTTCTGGGAGCAGGCAGACTACAATCGCGGTTAATATTGAGAATGACGTTAGAATTGTTCTGGTTTTCGTAAAACAAACCATAACAACGGCTGGTGACCAAGTAGTCGAAGGTATCGCGGCGGCCATATCGCTCCATCGACATATTGCGGTGGTAGTTGATAGAACCCACGTCAAAATTATCGAAAGAAAGAATGTCGATGTCTCCGTCACCATCCAAATCGGCGATAGCCGGGATGTCCATATTGAGGACAAAAATGGTGAGCGGAAAACCAAAGCCGAAATCAGCTTCGAGTCGGTTTACCATGAGCTGAAACTGCGGGACTGAGCCTGTACTCACATTTTTATATACCCGAACACTGCCGTTGAGGGCAGTAAAAAGGTCGGCTTTACCGTCTCCATCGTAGTCGATAAGCCTGCACCAATTGTCGGTTTGCGGAAAAACAGCGGCATAATCCGGCCGGAATTTCCAGCTGATCTGGCCATTTTCCATGCTTCGCAGCCAGGTCATATAGCGGCTATCGGCCCGGTCAAAGACTACCAGGTCTTCCAATCCGTCGAGGTTGAGGTCGATTTGTTGAAATTGTGCTGCCCCTATACCTCCCGCCCAGGGATGTTTTAATTGGGTATTGTTTAAGCTAAAAACTTCCAAAGCATCACTTGGCCGGAATTGAAAATCCTGTGCGTGAAGCAACATGCTGCAGCCTAACAAAAAACCAGTTGCGAAAATCTTTTTCATAGCCAACGCTTTTCACGAATTTAGCCACAACATCACACAAAAACAGGCTTTAACTTGAATTTAATAGAGATTTACCGGCTTTTCCTGGAGGGAGATGGCCGTTTTACGACCGATAGCCGACATATTGAGCCGGGTGCTATGTTTTTTGCGCTCAAGGGCGACAAATTCAATGGCAATGCTTTTGCTGCTAAAGCGCTGAGCGACGGTGCTCACTGGGCAATCGTTGATGAGGTGGCTTATCAGCAGGATAAAAGGATGATTTTGGTGGATGATGTGCTGCAATGCCTGCAGGACCTGGCTCGTTTGCACCGGCAATCGATCAAAGGGCTGAAGGTGATAGGTGTAACCGGATCGAATGGCAAAACTACCACCAAAGAACTGTTGCGCGAAGTTCTCTCTTCCCATTACCGTTGCTGGGCAACCCCGGGTAATCTGAATAACCAAATTGGCGTGCCTATTACCTTGTTGCGCATGCCGCGTGATACCGAATATGCGGTCATCGAAATGGGAGCCAACCACCCGGGTGAGGTGATGCCGCTTTGTGAAATTGCTCAACCCGACTATGCGTTGGTTACTTCGGTGGGCAAAGAACATCTCGAGGGTTTCGGCAGTCTCGAAAACATCATCGCCACCGAATGTGAAAATTATGCCTATGTGGCTAAAAATAAGGGCACCCTATTCGTACATCAGGACGATATCGAACTAGCAACTTATGCCGAGCGTTTTGGTCCGGCTATTTATTATGGTAGCAGCAAAGAAGCCGATTGTGTGGGACGTTTGTTGGGCGCAGAGTGGTTTGTGCGTATGCAGTGGGAGAACAGTTACCGACTTATGTTGCGTGCACCTGTGGTAGAAACCCAGTTGTTTGGGAGCTATAATTATGTGAATCTGCTGGCGGCAGCCTGCGTTGGCAGGTATTGTAGTGTACCCTACGATAAGATTAATGCTGCATTGGCCGCTTATAAACCGGCCAACAATCGTTCGCAGCTGCTCGAAACAGGTGGCAATCGGATCATTTTAGATGCCTACAATGCGAATCCGCATAGCATGCAGGCGGCGGTGCAAAATTTTACAGCGCTCGAAGCCGACCATAAAGTATTGGTATTGGGAGATATGTTCGAGCTGGGCGATGCTGCCAACGAAGAACATCTTTCGCTGCTGCAACTCATTGGGCAAGGGAAATTCGACAAGGTGTATTTATGCGGGCCACTTTTTGGCAAGTTTAAGACAAATTTCCCCGATTTCGATTTCTACGACACGCTGGAATTACTCATGGACCAGCAACCTATAGGAAGTTTGAAGGGCAAAACTATACTGATTAAAGGGTCACGTGGTATGCAAATGGAACGCTACCTGCACCACCAATAGCTCAGAGCATATACTTCTGGTGAAATTTCCACCATTTGTCGGGCAGCTCATCTTTGCCAGCCATGAGATAGTCGTTGTAAGAGCAAGGCACCAGGTGGGTTCTTTCCTTTTTAGAGCCTTTGATGGGAGGTAAGGTGACTTCCATCCACCAACGACCTGATTTTTTACTTTTGTAAAAGACCAAATCGTGCTTACCTGCTTTCAGGGTGGTTGTGTACTTGACAAAACTTTTATTTTTCACCCGCGGCAAATCCTGCATGCGGTTCATAAATCCGTCGGCAAAATACCAGATGGCTTGGGCAAGGAGAGCAGCGGTTTGTCCCTGACGGTCGAATTCGGGATTAAACTCGTAAAAACCAATGGAGCTTAGTTTGTCGCTGAGGCCGGCATAACGGGCCAGTTGGCACAACTCATGGGCAAAAAAACCATTAGGCGAACCCATAGGATTGGCCGGTGCTTCCGATAAACGAACCGCACTGATATCAATGCTCACCATATCGGCTGCACGCAGATAGGGCTCGGCTTCTTCTATATCTTTCCGGATTTCACCGAGGCGGATGGCATCGAAAAAAAGTTTGTCGATGAGGCGGATTTCTTCGGGATTCACCAGATAAGTCTGGTAACCCAGATTGATGAAGTTGAAAAGATGGGTAGGTTGGTGACTGATGATGCGGTAGAGGTAGTTTTTGGCATCGAAACCTTCTTCCCGGGCTTCCAAATCAAATCTGCTGTCGATAGCAAGCAAATCGATGGTTTTGTCGTAATCGGTATAAGCGAGGTACTGACCATAAGCCATATCGTTGCTTCCCCCCAAAATGATGGGAATAATGTCTTGTTTGATGAGCTCCCAGCACACGGTTTTGAGGGCAAAATAACTGTCGTCGATATCGTGACCGGCTTTGATGTTCCCCAAATCTACCCAAGGGATGCTCGATCCATAAAGCTGGTAGAGGGCGGTGCGAATGAAGTCGGGGCCTTCGCTGCAGCCTCGGTTCAAGTCCTGGTTACGCGACTCCTTGATACCCACTATCGCCAATCGAACGCCTTCGAGTTCAGGGAGTTTATCGAAATACTTGGGGGTATGATAACCCAGGG
Organism: Bacteroidota bacterium; assembly: GCA_036787895.1. Classification (GTDB taxonomy): domain Bacteria; phylum Bacteroidota; class Bacteroidia; order UBA7662; family UBA7662; genus UBA7662. The sequence continues at coordinate 23,005 of DAIQOK010000015.1, forward strand.
TGCCTTCGGGCCATTGGATGTCGAAGGTTTCCCGGGAGAGCGGGCTGAGCATTTCGTTGAGCATGCGACTTAGGTTTATGCGAAAATAGAAAAGGCCTGTGTGTTAGACAGGCCTTTTTTTAGGGTAAGGGTAAATTTTATTTGGTCAGTGTGAAGTTCAGCGTAACCGGAACAGTGGTTGCAGAGTCCAATTGGTAGTTGACCGAGGTGGTCATAATCTGAACTGCATCGGTATTGGTGGTAGCTGTAAACACGATGGTTTGTTGGGTGGCAGTGTCCACTACAGTTACAGTTGAAGCTGTATTGGTCCAGCTTCCGGCGCCAACCAAACGAACGGTGTCAATAGGAACCGGCAGATTGGGCAGGAACTTGATGTTATAATTACAGAAACGGGTAGGCGTATTAAATGAAATGGTGCCTGCATTTTGGGCTGTACCTGAAACAGGGATAGGGAAACCACCTAAACTGATAGTAGCATTATAGTTGAGTGAGCTTACATTCCAGTTGCCATTCAAACGATTGGCATAAGTTTCCTCAGGCGAAGTGGATGGGCCGGATTTGTCTTTTTTACAAGCAGTAAAACCCAGAGCACCAACGAAAAGCAACAACAGTATTTTTTTCATTTGAATAGTTTTTTCAAATATACAAAGAATGTTCATCTGACAATCTTTGCAGTTCATCGAAAATAAACTGCGGAATTTTTCGGCCTAAAAGGTGTCAAATCTTGCCTCAACCCTTCACAAGGCTGATTTTAAGCATCGTAATGAAGCGATTAATATAGTCGTCATGTGGACTTAATGATTTCTTAATCTTAGATGAGGTGCTTTGCAGCGCAATTCAAATTCGTTATGGCGCGCAAGCTGCTCACCTTTGTTTTTATTCTTTTAAGTTCTTTTTCAATTGCTCATGCCCAAAACGGCACCATAATGGGCCGAGTCACCGACGCCAAAACCGGCGAAGGTTTGCCCGGTGTAAATGTGGTGTTGAAAGGCAAAACCATTGGTGCTTCTACCGATTTCGACGGTAATTACAAAATCACCAATATAGCACCGGGTTATTATACGGTTTATGCCTCTTATATCTCTTACAAGGCATTTGAACAGGATATCAAACTCGAAGCCGGCAAAACCCTGACATTAAACATCAAACTCGATGAAAGTAATGTTGAGTTGCAAGGGGTTGATGTGGTAGCCGAACGCGTAAGAACCACAGAAGCTGCGGTTTTAATGGATGTGAAAAAAAGCGACCTGGTCATCAACGCCATTTCTGCCCAGCAAATTCAGAAGTCACAGGATAGGGATGCCGCACAGGTAGTTCGCCGTATTCCCGGCATTACTATACAGGACGATCGTTTTGTAATTGTACGTGGCTTAAGTGAACGCTACAATACGGTTATGTTGAACGATGTCATTGCGCCATCAACTGAACCGGATAAAAAGGCATTTTCCTTCGATCTGGTGCCCTCCAATATGATTGAGCGTATGTTGGTGTTTAAATCAGGCTCGAGCGAATTGCCTGGGGAGTTTGGCGGTGCTGTGATTAAAATCTATACCAAAAACCAGGTAGAATCCGACTTCAACAGCATCAGCATAGGTACAGGTGTTCGCGTTGGAACTACGTTTACCGATTTCAGCTTCAGCAACCGCAGTGCCACCGACCGCTTCGGTTTCGACGATGGCCGCCGATCCTTACCAGCTTCTTTTCCCTCCAACATTAATAATTTAGGTTTCAACTATGAAGCAGTAGCAGAAGCTACCAAAACCCTAAATAACGACTGGGCGGTAAACAACAGCATGGCATTGCCCGATTTGCGCTTGCGTTATGATATGGGTCGCCGACTGAAGTTCAAGGGCAAACAAATCAGTACCCTCAATTCCATCACTTATTCGAATACCCGTACCGCCTTGGATGTAGAACGCTGGCGCTATATCAACTACGCCGACGACAATACCAGTGTTCAACAGTTCAATTACCGCGATTCACAGAATGCCAACAACGTTCGTTTGGGGTTGATTTCCAATTGGGCGATGCAGTTGAACAAACGCACTTTGCTTGAATTTCGCAATACTTTTGCTCAAAATGGTCAGCAGGAAACCACCATTCGGAATGGTGAAGAAGATTTTCAGGGTTTTGATGTCCGCAACTTTTCTTTGTATTACCAGCAACGGATGGTGTACAATGGCAACATCCACCTGAAATATGAGCTGCCCAATGACCGCACTGTTCTCAACTTTACAGCCGCTTATTCTCGCACTAACCGCAACGAACCCGACTGGCGTCGCGCACGCACCCAGAAACAATTGGGCAGTGATGAGCCATACCGGGTAGTTATCCCGCCAAGTTCCAACACCTTTGATGGTGCCCGCTTTTTTTCGGCCTTAACAGAAAACATCATCACCCAGACTTCTGAGATTGAACATAAGTTTGGCCCAGATGTGAGAACACCCAAGCTCACCCTACGTGCCGGCTATTATGCTGAGTTGAAAGACCGGAAGTTTAATGCGCGTTGGATGGCATACCGCCAGTCGTCGAACCAATTTGATGCTCGCTTACTTGACTTGCCTTTGGACAGGATATTTGCCGACGAAAATATCAGTTTCCCGAATGGTTTCATCTTGTCGGAAGGAACCAACCTTACCGATGCTTATACGGCTAAAAACACCCAGTTGGCCGGGTATACCGGTGCCAGTTACAAACCTACCAGTCATTTGACGCTTGCCGGTGGTATACGTACCGAGTTCAATAGGCAGCAGTTAAATACCCGCATTGCACCAACCGTTCCGGTGAATGTAGACAACCCTATTTTGAGTTTGCTGCCTTTTGTAAACACCACCTATGCACTCAATGATTACCAGCAATTCCGTTTGGCTTATAGTCGCTCGATTAACCGACCTGAATTCCGGGAGTTAGCGCCGTTCAGCTTTTACGACTTTAACTTCGCTATCGACATTGTGGGTAATTCAGCGCTCGAAATTGCTACCATCGACAATGTGGATCTGAAGTACGAATTTTATCCATCGCCTTCGGAGCAGATTACAGTAGGTGTATTTTATAAAAACTTTGTGAATCCAATAGAGACTTACATTGTCACCGGTACATCCAATCCCATTTTTGTGTTTCGGAACGCCCAGTCGGCCATCAGTTATGGTGCTGAATTGGAGCTCCGCAAATCCTTAGCGCTGAATAATCCTGGCTCTTTTTGGAACCGCTTTAATGTGGTTTTGAATGCCGCTTATATCAAAAGTGAAATCAACCTGGGCGACGACCCTACGCTTACTCAGGACAGTCGCCGACCGCTGCAGGGGCAATCGCCTTATGTCATTAACACAGGCGTATATTATAACGATAGTGACAGGGGATGGCAGTTTTCGGCCTTGTACAACGTTTATGGTCAGCGCATTTTTACGGTCGGAGATAATGAAATCCGCACCATCTACGAAATGCCCCGTCATTTGGTGGATTTGAGTGTAACCAAATCCTTAGGTAAAAACATGAGTTTGAAGGTTGGCGTGAGCGATTTGCTGAATTCGCCCCTCATTTACAGAGAGGATGGCGATTTTAACGAAAAATTGAACGATGCTGTCGACAAAAAAGTGTTGGAGCAGCGTTTTGGTCAGTATTTTACGGCTGACTTAAGCATTCGATTCTAAACGATTTTATCTCCTTTTAAGCCGGTTTTGCCGGCTTTTTTTGTTTGAAGAAGGCAGGTTTTTGATGACATAAGCGTAACTCCGGCTTAACATCGGCTTAATACGATGCCGCTACTTTTGTCTCAGCTAAACAACTAAAAAAAATAGCCTTATGAACACCTTGAAAATGATGCAAAGATTTGCAACAATGGCGCTGCTCGCAGTTGCTCTTGTTTCATGTGGAGACGAGAAGGTAGATCCTCCCGTTAACCCAACACCTACCGGTTTAACCGTAATTGAGGGTAACATTACCACCAACATTACCTTAGACGCTACTAAAAAGTACTTGTTGAAAGGCAAAGTATTTGTACAGGCCCCTGCAGTATTTACTGTGCCAGCCGGAACTATCATCTTCGGTGACAAAGCCACTAAAGGTGCTTTGATCATCAACCGTGGTGCCAAAATCATGGCCGAAGGAACAGCCACCAACCCTATCGTATTTACTTCGAATGCGCCTGTAGGTTACCGCAACCGTGGTGACTGGGCGGGTATCGTTATTTGTGGTAATACCGACAATAACGGTAACCCTAATTCTTCTATCGAAGGTATTTCGGCAACCGGTACTGAAGATGGTTTGTATGGTCCCGGTTCAGGCCCTGCTATCAACGACCAGAACAGTGGTACTATGCGTTTCGTACGTATTGAATTTGCCGGTCAGGAGCTTTCTCCTGACAACGAATTGAATTCACTCACCATGGGTTCGGTTGGTTCAGGCACCATCATCGAGAACATCGTAGTTTCTTACGCTAACGACGATGCTTATGAGTGGTTCGGTGGTTACAACAACCACAAATACCTCATCGCTATCAGCACCTGGGATGATGATTTTGATTCTGACCGTGGTTATTCAGGTAAAGTACAGTACGGTTTGATTATCCGTGATGCCAACATCGCTGATAAATCAGGTTCACGTGCCTTCGAAGCTTCTTCGAACTCGAATGCCGCTGCTGCTCCTCATTCAGCTTGTGAATTTGCTAACATTACTGTAGTTGGTCCACGTGTGTTCACAACTTCAATTAACGCTAACTACCAGGCTGCAGTTGAAATCAATTCTAACTCGGCTATGAAAGTGTATAACTCTATCATTGCTGGTTTCCCTACCGGTATCCGTTTTAACGGTGCAGGTGCTACTGCAGTAGCTAATGGCAACTACTTTTTCCGTAACGCTGCCAATTCGGCTGTAAGCGGTGGTTCTAGCTTGCCAAGCGATTTCGCGACAGCCAATGCAGTATTGGGTGATTCTGCTGCCTTCGTAGCTCAGGTTTGGGCCGATGCACCAAGCTCAATCTATACTTTTAACCCATTGCTTTCTGCTGCCAGTCCGTTGAACAGCGGTGCTACACCGGTTGCAGGTTTTGAAGCTGCTACCTATATCGGTGCCTTTGGTTCTTCTGCCAATGCAGGTTGGAACTGGGGTACTGCCTGGATTGAATTGAATCCGGTGAACAAAGTTTACTAAGCTAATTAGGATTGTTTGGGGAGTCTGGTGAAAGCCAGACTCCTTTTTTATTATCATTTTTGTAGTATGCGATATTTGATTTTAGTTTTTGTGATCGCTTTGAGCAGTTGTAATACGGCCAACTATGCGCCGGAAGCACTCCTAAGCGAACACGAAGCAGCTGCCTGGGTAAGGAAGCTGGCAGTTCATGTGGATACCCGTCCCAACGACATCAAGCCGGCAGACCGGTTTCAGGACCAATACAACGGCTATTACGACACCCTGGTTCGCAATCACCAAAGTCGGTTGGCTGCCTTTCACCGCGATGGCGAATTGTATTATTTTCTTTATGTCAAAAAGGACATTAAAAGTATGTACGAGCATTACCGCTATGTAGGTGGAATTTGTAAGCTGGATGAGCTTGGCAACATCAGTTGGTTGGATCAGCGCTTTTATTCTCCTCGTTTGAGCAGTTCAGAAATGGAGCGAGGTCAGGAGTTGTTTAAGCGTTTGGTAGAGCAGGGAGATATTTCGGCCTATTACGGCAATTTTGATTATCTCGAATGGCCAGATGCTGACTTTGTTTATTCGCCCGAAAAGCGGGAATGGGTACTGCAGGATAGCTCACAGCTGCGTGGTATCGCGCCAATGATCAAAGAATAAACCGGCATTCTTACGCTTTTGGTGAGGGAGAACGCCTGAGTATCGACTAAGCTCTGTATATTCATATTTCCAAGCGTTATGGAAAATCCCAGGGCATATCTTACGGCAAAGCTGTTATCGTTGTTCTGTTTGATGATCGGACTGTTGTTCGCCTCAAACGGGCTGGCGCAAACGGCTGCCTCGGCCGATGAAGAATACACCATACGGGAGATTGAACCATTGGAAATGGCAGAGTGGTTTGTACATGACCGCTGGCCAACGCAGTTTCTCGACCAAAAGTGGTGGATAGACGACAGCCGCAAACTGGAGTTTCAACCCGGCTTTCAATGGCTGGTGCCTGCTTATGATTCGCTACAAACGCTTTTAGAAAGCCTCGATCTGGCCAATTACGCCGGTGCAGGCTCTGTTTTTATCACCATGGCCAGGCTAAACCTGGTAAAGTCCTGTGAGCCATTCGACAAATTATTAATCGCCTTGCATGCCCAGCAAGTGGGGCGATTTAGTTTGCTGGAGGAATGGCAATTGTATTGGACACTAGGCAGGTTATATACCCAAAAAGAAGATGCCGAGCTGAGTCTTTATTACTTGCTGCGGTCGCTTGAAGTAGCCAAAGAGTACGGCGGTCCATTTGCCATTATGCAAAGCGAATATGCCCTTTATCAGCGGGCTGAACTGCTCGACAAACGGCAGGAGTGGGAACACTACCGCAACTACCTCAAAGCACGTGATATGGTGCGGGCACGTTGGTTAAAAAATCAGCTGCGAACCGATTTGGCGGTGGGACCCCCCGATTTATCAGCTTCTCTTGTCGTTCAAAAGGCCCTTTTGGTTCCCGGCAGCAGTAGAAACAAGCTGAAATGGTGGCCTGCCATGCTCCTATTACTGGTGGTGGGTACGAGTTGGCTGGTGTACAATTACCAACAATACCTGAGTCAGCTGCTGTTTAAAGCCCCTGGTTTGGAGAAGTTGATGCCGTTCAGACAGGAGTTTATGAGTCAGCAGCAACAAACCGCTGAGGAAGAAACGGGAGACCCGCAGGAAGAAATTCCGGTGAATGAAGGGAAGCTGGATCAACTCAGCGCTTTGCATCTGATGAAGTTGCTAACCGAAGAAGACTGGAACCTGTTTTTGCTCGCCTTCGACGAAATTTATCCCGGTTTTCACTGGCGATTGCGGTTGAAAGTCAACGATATCAGTCCGGCTGAACTTCGCTTAATGTGCCTTATTCGGCTGCACCTGAATTCGCGTGAAATATCCCGTCGATTGGGAATTTCCCAGCAAAGTGTGAATATTGCCCGTTACCGACTTCGTCGGAAATTAGGACTGGAGCACCACGAAAGACTGGAAGAGTTTGTGCTTACGCTTTGAAATCAGGCAGAGCGTTTCTCACTTCGCATCAAATCGGATGGCCTCATTTTGAAACGCGACATAAATTTTACGCTGAAATAGGAAGAGCTGGCAAACCCGCTTTTTCGGCTGGCTTCCATGATGCTACAGTTAGTATTGGTAATGTACTGGTAAGCAAAAAGCAAGCGGTGTTCATTCAGATAAGCTTTGGGGCGCATGCCAGTGAGCTGCAAAGATTTGCGTTCCAGGGTGCTTATACTCAATCCTAATTCATTGGCTAAATCGTGGACACTCAGGTCGCTTTGGGTGAATTTTTCTTTGATTATAGCATTCAGTGCGTGGAGAAAGTCATGTGTAGCCTCTGGTGCACGCAAAAGCCCATCGTGCAAACCGGCTTTGTTGAGTATACTTTGCTTCAACCTATCGTGAAATGCGGCAAAGGCGGTGAGCTGATTGCTGATATCCCGGGCATCCAGCTGCCGGTTGCAGCAGAAAAGTACGCCGAGTCCATAAGCCTTTTGCATTTGACTGGCCTCCATACCCGGTGAAAAAAGGAGCATGGGAAGCGGGGTGCCTTTGCTGCGGCTGTCTAAACTCCGCAACATGACCCAAAGATTTGACTGCACGGTTTCGAGCATTATAACTACCTGTTCAAAGCTGTTAGATTGTAAAGCCAGCAGACCGGCAATGGGGTCGGTGACTACCTTGACATCAAACATTTTACTGAGCATCGCCATTAAATCGGCACTTGGTGGTATTTGGTCACAGACCAATAAAAGTGATCGCCGATAGCCTTCCTGGGGTGTCAGTTGGGTGGGTTGTTCAAACTGTAATTGGGCATCGAAGGGCAGACCTATTACACGAGCCTGGGCAGAACGATGGGTGGTGGATTTAGGCATGATTTAGTGTTTTCAGCAAATTCCAAGGTAGCCAGACCACACTGCAACCACTAATTTTACCACTATACAAAACGATATACATTTAAGCAAAAAACCCACTTTAAAGCGTTTTAAGCTGTATACCATGTTTGTATGGCTTTGTCAACCACCTCCTGGGTGTTGTTTGGGAAGTTTTGGATGGGGGGAGCAGGCTTTAACAACCACTCCCGCAATTGGACCGAAAATCCGGCTTTGATTTCCCGAACAACACTAGCCCCCAGACGGGCGGCGGCTACCGCATTGGCATGTTGTTCGTATTGCCCCTTCATGGGTATGACCATAATTTTTTTGCCCAGAAAAAGAGCCTCAGCCGGAGCCTCAAATCCACCCCCGGTCAAAACCGCCGAACAGCTGGCCAAGGCTTCCAAATATGCTGTATTACTTACCGGGCTAATCTGCACATTTTCTAGCTGATGAACCACGCGGGTATGCTTCGAAAAAAGCAACCAACGGTATTCAGCTAGTTGCTGAAAGTGCGCTACCAGCAAGTCATCGGCATAGGCGGGCAAATAAACCAGGATTGGCCCAGTTTGAGCGGGCCGAAGCTGCCTGACTTCTTCCCGGATCACAGGGGTGCTGATGCGCTGGTCGTAACATTCGAAATGAAAGCCGATATAATCGGTGATGGGCGCATAATGCCTAAGGATGAACTCCGCAAAAGGAGCGCGCATATAGTCGGGTCGTGGAGTTAATGAGCTGAGGAAAGCCGATTGGTGACTTAAGCCGTAGCACTTTTTGCCACGCAAACGACAAGCCCAGGCGCTAACCGGCTCGAAGTCGGTAATGACCAAATCATAATCTTGCACGCGTAAACGATACAAATCGCGAAAAAACCGCCATGGCCGAAGTTTGGTGATGCTTGTCTTCAGATCGATGCCGCCTTTTTGACCAAAAATGAAACTCAGACCATAAAATTGATAGCGTACCGGCCAGGCCAGGCCAACATCACTTTGAATGCCGCTAATCAGTAGCTCAACTTCTCCATGTTTTTGCAAACAAGGAATCACATCTCTTGCCCTACTCACATGACCGTTTCCGGTGCCTTGAATAGCATATAATATGCGCATTAACCTGCTTTGGCGTAATGTAGGAGGGTACTCAATAAGAGGGCTTCATCGAGCGAGGCATTTTCGAAAACCTCAAATATGCTTTTTTCATCGTGGAGCTCCTCCAAGGCAAAATCAAAGTGCTCCGTGGCTTGATGCTGATAAATCTGCCATTGTCCTTCATGGTATTCCAAACTGGTCAGGTTTTCAATCCAGTCGCCGGAATTGAGGTAGGTAGTTTGCCCTTTGGCATTTTCATAAGCCCTAATACTCGGCTGATGAATATGGCCGCAAACCACAAAACTATAACCATTGTCGATGGCGAGCTCGGCAGCGACTTGTTCAAAATCGTTGATATACTTCACAGCCGATTTCACACTGTCTTTGATTTTTTTGGATAGGGAGATTTTGCCGCGACCCATTTTATCGGAGCACCAATTGATGAAGCGGTTGAGCATGATCAAGGTATCGTAGCCAACAGCCCCTAATTTGGCCAGCCATTTTGAATAACGCATGGTAACATCGAAAACGTCGCCATGAAAAAACCAGGCTTTTTTACCATCAAGTTCAATCAGGAGTTTGTCTTTCAGGTGGAAATTCCCCAATTGTAAGCCACTGAAACGGCGTAGAAGTTCGTCGTGATTGCCGGTGAGATAATAAATCGGTACGCCCTGACTCAGGAATTCAAAAATTTTCTTGACGACCAGCATGTGGGTTTTGGGCCAATATCTTTTGCGGAATTGCCATATATCTACGATGTCGCCATTCAGAATGATGAGTCCGGGGGTGATGCTGTTCAGATATTGCAGCAATTCGGTGGCATGACATCCGTACGTGCCCAGATGCACATCGGAAATGACCACCATGTCAACTTGACGTTTTTGCATGTCGGTGCTGGTTTGTACAAAACAACAGTACCGGTATGATATTGGGATGAAGGGGCTGTTATGCCTTTGTTACTTTCTGTCGGTTTGTAGCCGAAGTTCAGCGGCATAAGCCAGGAGCGCGTTTTCGCTTGCCACGACCACATTGGCACGGGCATAAGCGGCCTGTCGTTGCGTATATAAATTTTCGAGTCGCAGCCTGATATCGTCAGGATTTCGGCTGGGAAAGAACGGTCTTTCTCCGCGGGAGACGATGAGGCGTTTCACTAACTCCTCGAGATGGATGTTGATCCAGATGACCCGTCCATGGGCAAGCATCCAGTCCATATTATCACCCCAGGCAGCGGCACCACCTCCACAGCCTACCACCAGCTCGTGGCTGGCACCGGTTTCGCGCAGGCAGCTGGCTTCCAAGCCGCGAAAGGCAGCTTCGCCCTGTTGTTTGAAGATATCGGGTATGCGCTGATGGGCGCGCATCTCCACCAACTTATCTAAATCGGCATAACCCCAGCCCAGTTTTTTGGCGAAACGTTTGCCTGAGGTAGATTTGCCGGTGCCGGGCAGTCCTACTAGATAAATGCGGCTCATTGTAAACGAATTCGAGGGTCGAGCCAAGCGTATATAAAGTCGACGAGTATGTTGATGACCACAAAGGCCACAGAAATAAACAAAACCGACCCCATGACCACCGGCATATCAAACTTCATCAAGGCATCTACGGTGACCTTACCCAAGCCTTTCCAACCGAAGATAAACTCCACGAAAACCGCACCGGCCAGCAAAGAAGCAAACCAACCTGAGATAGCTGTAACTACCGGCCCTAAGGCATTGCGCATCACATGCCGCCACAATACCTGACGTTCCGACAAACCTTTGGCGCGGGCAGTTCGGATATAATCCATGCCCAAAACCTCGAGAAAAGTATTGCGGCTCAATTGAACGATAATGGCCAGTGGTCGCAATCCAAGTGTAAATGCCGGTAAAATCAGGTTTTCCCAGGCAATTTGCCTGCCCAGAAAAGGGTCGATATGGTACAAACTACCTGTCATGGAAAGGCCGGTCCAATCGTGCCAGAGATAACCGAACAGCCAGGCAACGACTATCGATGCAAAATAGCTCGGCACGGAAATGCCGATAATCGAGAGGAAGACAGCCAGTCTATCTACCCAACTTTGCGGGTACAAAGCAGCCAAGGCACCCAAAAACAGACCGATGATAGTAGCCATGACCATGGCTGCGAGGGCAAGAATAGCCGTACCCGGCAAAGCCCCGGCCAGTATTTCGTTCACGGTGGCTTTGCTTTGGTAGGAACGCCGGAGATAGGGAGTTTTGGCTACCAACCAACGCTCGTCACCCAGAGGTATCAGCCTCTTGTAGTTGTACTTGTCAGCCGCTTCAGTGCTGTGTTGGTGTAAACTCAGCGGGCTGATGTCATTCAAGTAAAGGGCAAATTGTTTTGATTTGGGCTGATCGAGTCCCAATTCTTTGGTCACGGCCTCTAGGGAGGCAATGTCGCTGCGTTGACCGAGGGTCATTTGTGCGGCATCGCCGGGGAGGACATTGAACAGGAAAAATACAATGGTCACCACCCCGAAAAGCACCAGCAATCCGGATAAAAGCCTTTTCAGGAGGTAGCCCAGCATATTAATCGAGCAGCGCTTCGAGTTCGTTTTGGCCCGGCAGCGCTGTCGACGGCCACAAGCCCATTACCTTGCCTTTTTTCAAAACCATCAAACCCGGATTGGAGCGAACGATGGTTTTTAAAGTAGTACCATCGGTGATGTAAAAAGGCAGCTTGTAGTTGTATTTGGCTTCAAAAGCGGTCAGTTGGTCGGCGGTTGATGCCGTTAGCACAGCCGAACGGTATTCCTTCATATCTGCCCATTTCAGCAAGCCAAGCACTTCTTCCCAGGCCGAATGCCGACTTTTACTCAGGTCGTAAGCCACAAAAATCACGGCTACCTCTGCCTGGAGATAGTCGTCGGTATACTCATCACCTTCAACTGTCGTAATCGTGAAATCGTGAATGGGCGGTGTATAGCCCTTTTTGATGAGCACGGTTTTGCGGTCCACAAACTCGGCTCCTTCGATATCCCAGGGTGCCTGATCGGTGGTATATTTTTTCACTTCGCCGTTCACCCGGTACATCCAAGTGTCTTCGTAAACATCCAAAGGCGCGTTTTCAGGAACGGCCATGGCCGCGGGGATATCGGTACCGACTTGATAAGCACGTAAATCCCACAATGGCAGGTAATACCAGCTGTACAACATAAAGGCAATAATCGCCAACTTGAAGGCGCCAATTAATTTCCAGTCCGTTTTGGTCGAAAACAGCGGTTTAATTTGCTTCTGGCCGATAAACAGGCCAATGGTCATCACCAACAACACCACATCTTTGGTAAACGACTGCCAGGGGGTCATGTGGAGGAAATCACCAAAACAACCGCAATCGGTTACAACATTAAAGTAAGCCGACCAAAAGGTAAGAAAGGTAAAAAACACAATCATTAGGAGTAAAACCCATAAAACGAGCTTTTTGCGGGCACCGATGAGGAGTGAAAAACCAACCACCATTTCTACCAGGGTGATGAACATGGCGATTAGGGTGGCATAGGGTACAAAAATGTCAGTGCCGAATACGCCAAAATATTCTTCGAGTTTGTAGGCAAAACCGAGGGGGTCGTTGGCTTTAATGAAGCCGGAAAAGACGAAAAGTCCGCCGACGAGTAAACGAAGCAGGGTAGTAATCATTTTATATAACCTGATTTAATGAGTGCAAATACGGCATAATTGAGTATGTCGCGGTAGTTGGCATCAACCCCTTCGCTGACCAAGGTTTTGCCGGCATTGTCTTCGATTTGTTTGATACGCAACAATTTCATGAGGATGAGGTCGGTGAACGAAGAAATACGCATATCCCGCCATGCTTCGCCATAATCGTGGTTTTTGTCGAGCATGAGCTGTTTGGTATGCGCTACTTCTTTATCGTACAATGCAATTGCCTGGTCGGCAGGCAAGGAGGTATCGGTTGTGCTGCTGCCGAGTTCGAGCTGGATGAGGGCCATGAGGCAATAATTAATCATGGCTACAAACTCGCCATTCAGGTCGTCGGCGATTTTTTGGGTGCCTTTTTCTTCAATGCTGCGGATACGGCTGGCTTTGATGAAAATCTGATCGGTGAGCGAAGCCGTGCGTAAAATGCGCCAGGCAGTGCCATAATCGTGTGCTTTTTTGACAAATAATGCCCTGCATTGGGCAATAACCTGGTCGAACTCAGTAGCGGTTTGGGGATTCAAGCGGGAATAGATTAACTTCGGGTGGTAAAAACGCCTTTTTTGCAGCTTAAAGATACGGTCTTCGGACAAAAATACACGCTCAACTGTAGCGGTCGGCTCATCGATTTGCGGGAAGCTCGCGTGATGGGCATACTCAATCTTACGCCCGACAGCTTTTATGGTGGCAGTCGGCTGGAAGGCCATGCACTTTCGGCGGTGGTTGCTAAAGCCGGTCAAATGCTGGCAGAGGGTGCCACTTTCCTCGATATTGGAGGTTATTCTACCCGTCCAGGGGCCAAAGAAATCTCCCCAGAAACTGAACAGGAACGTGTGTTGCCTGCCATTACCACCATCTTGGAAAGTTATCCGGAGGCCTTAATTTCTATCGACACATTTCGTTCGGAAGTAGCCCGGGCAGCTGTCGGTGCCGGTGCCTGTATGGTGAACGACGTCTCAGGCGGCCAACTCGACCCGGCTATGTTTGCTACCGTTGCCGAATTAGGCATACCTTATATTGGAATGCATATGCGGGGTACGCCGGCCACCATGACCAGTTTGACTCAATACGACGACTTGATTACCGATATCTACCGGGAATTGGTAGAAATGGCCGTAAAATTGAATCGTTTGGGCGTAAAAGACGTCATACTCGACCCAGGATTTGGCTTTGCCAAAGAGGTAGAACAGAATTTCAAATTATTGAAGGAGCTTGAACACTTTACCCTGGCGGGCTATCCGTTATTGGTGGGTGTATCGCGCAAATCGATGATTTATAAAACCCTTGGCACTACGCCTGAAGAGGCGCTGAATGGTAGCAGCATTTTGCATGCCTGGGCGCTGGAACGTGGCGCGCGTATATTGCGGGTACATGATGTGAAACCGGCCATGGAGGCCATTCAACTTTGGAAACGTCTTGAAACTGTTTGATCTCGGGTTTTTAACCCTCACCCTGCTCGACATCATCGATATCACCCTGGTGGCTATTTTGCTGTACCAGATTTACAAACTCGTTAAAGGCAGTTTGGCCGTCAATATTTTGCTCGGTCTCATCTCCATTTACCTGCTATGGCTGGCGGTAGATGCGTTGGAGCTGCGTTTGTTGAGCAAAATACTGGGGCAGTTCATAGGCGTTGGGGTTATTTCGCTGATCATCCTTTTCCAGCCCGAAATCCGCCGATTTTTGCTTATGATTGGTAAAAACACCACTTTTCGCAATTACGGTTGGTTGCGGCGTTTTTTGTTTAAGGGGGTAGATAAGGATGAGGAGGATGTGGCCTATATCCGTGAAACACTCGAAGCTGCCGAGACGCTGGCCGCGAGTATGACCGGCGCGCTTATCGTTTTTGCCCGGACTTCCGAACTGCAGTTTTTCGCGAATAGTGGTACCCCACTCGATGCTCGAATCTCCTCGCGTTTATTGGAAAGCATTTTCCAGAAAAGCAGTCCTTTGCACGACGGCGCCGTAATCATTGCCAACAAACGGATCAAAGCCGCCAGCTGTGTCCTGCCCGTTACCGAAAACCAGGACCTGCCCGAGGAGCTTGGACTTAGGCATCGTTCGGGCATTGGTATTTCGGAGCATAGTGATGCCGTAGTATTAATTGTTTCGGAAGAAACTGGCGGGATATCGATAGCGATTAACGGGCAGCTGGAGCAAAACCTGACCCGCGATAAAATTTACCGCAAGCTGCTGCGGAACTTGCAGGAGAATTCGCAGCAATTGTAGCGGCTGAACGTAGGGCTAAGATGTGTCGTCCCGCTGGGGTTTTGTAGGGGTAGTGGGATGACCTTTTCTATGAATATTTCGCCCTGCGGGGGTTTTTGGGGCTTGTTGGGTGGGGGGATATAATAAACTGGCTACTGGCTGTTTGGCCGAACTGTAAGCGTTTGCCCTGTTCATGAAAAAGAGCCTACCACGGCGCTTTCTGATATTGAGTAACATAAGCCCGGCCATCTAAAACTATCATGGGGTCGCGGTTTTTGGGGTGGTTGCGTTTTTCGAGCTGATAGGAGCCGGATTTACCTGTTCGTTGCGACTGATAATGTATTTTTTCGCCATCAAACCACCAACTGCCGCTATCGCTGTTTTGGGAGCTGGTGCCGCCCCAATAACTGTTGGTATTGGTACTCATGGAGTTTTCGGCGTAGTATTCAAATTGCCCGTTAGCATGCAAGGTAATACACTCTTCAGAGCTGCTGCCACCGGTACCACCTCCGCTATTGCTATTGAGCATATAGGTACTCATATAACACCACTTCCCGGCGAGTTCGGGTGGGTTTTTGGAGCTGCTTTTTCGGGGCGGACTCCCTTCTTTGCGGTAATAATAGGTTTGGTTGTTTAAATTGAGCTGCAATTCGTTATCGGCCAAAGTATACGGCATGGTAAGTTTTTGCGCCTGCACATCTATGATAATTTGGGTTGCTGTCAGCGTATAATTCAGCTCTACATCTTTGAAAATACATTTGCCATCCTTGTTAAACTCCAACACTTCTCCCTGACCAAGCCATCGTCCAATTAGTGCATTGTTCGCCGGAGCGGTAGAAGTTGCAGGGGATGTTAGGGGTGTTGAATTCGGTGTAGTAACGGGGGCAGATTTTTTAGCGGGGCTAGCCGATTTGGAAAAGCTGATGGCCGCGTCCAGGTCGCCCCCGCTCAAGGTGAGCCGATCGCCTTGCAACTGATAGGAATAGGTAGTCGACTGACCATGGATGACCAAAACCAAGCTTGCTGAACTTTTGAGTTGATATGTGAAGTTTTCACCTTCAAAGCTGCCGTTTTGGGCATCTGTAAATTCAAGGACCATGGCGTAACCATAATCCTGGTTGATCCATTTGCCGATTAAATCGCTTTGGTTCGGCTGACCGAAACAAGGCTGTATCCAAAATAAAAACAGGCTTAATAGACTGTATTTCATGGCCTTAATTTGAATTCAATCTATGATTTTATTTTTAATTAGCAACGATTCTTGTCGAATTGCTATTTGGAGGTCTTGTTTTTGGGTATCGACCTACAAAGGCTGCTTTGGATGCAGTAGCATCAATTCTTTGTTTGTTCGGGTCGTTTTCAGTTGTACGATAGTTAGATTGAAATGCGAATATTTCACCCGGCTGGTGCTTTTGGAGTGGGTTGTGGTGAATTTTCTTTGCGAGTTTCTCTACGCTGGGGTTGTGGTAGTAGCGGCAGTAATGAATAAAACGGGTTGGCTGGTCTATTGGCTTATTGGTAAAACTAAATTGGTGCAAACTCTTTTTTGGCATAGTCCGAAAATCCCAGCAACTTCGTGCTCATGACGCCCAGCCTGATCCTCGTGATCATCTCCCTGTACTTCCTATTGCTGATTGCAATTTCCTGGTTTACCGGCCGGAAAGCAGATAATCAATCGTTTTTTCTAGCCAACAAAGCCGCTCCCTGGTATGTCGTGGCCTTTGGCATGATTGGTTCCTCCCTTTCGGGGGTGACTTTTGTGTCGATACCTGGAACGGTGGCGAGCCAGTCGTTTAGTTATATGCAGTTGGTGTTGGGCTATTTGTTGGGCTATTTTGTCATCATTAAGGTATTGCTGCCGCTGTATTATAAGATGAATCTGACCTCAATTTACGCTTATCTCGAGCAACGATTCGGCTTTTTTTCTCATCGTACAGGTGCGGCTTTTTTCCTGCTTTCGCGGACTATCGGGTCCTCTTTCCGGCTGTATTTGGTCGCCATGGTGTTGGATACTTTTGTTTTCGCAGCCTGGGGCATACCTTTCTGGGCGACGGTTGTGGTTACCATCGTGCTCATCTGGCTGTATACTTTCCGAAGCGGCATAAAAACCATTTTGTGGACGGACACCTTGCAGACTGCTTTTTTGGTGGGCGCAGTAATCATTTCCATCGGCATTATAGGTGAGGATTTGAAGTTGTCGCTGAGCGACATGGCTACGAGCTTGCAGGCCAGTCCCATGTCGCAGGTGTTTTTCTGGGACTGGCAGGGGTCGCAGAACTTTTTTAAGATGTTTTTCTCAGGGGCATTTATAACCATCGTCATGACCGGCCTCGACCAGGACATGATGCAAAAAAATCTGAGTTGTCGCAGTTTGGCCGATGCCCAGAAAAACATGATGTGGTTTAGTATTGTCCTGGTCTTCGTAAACCTGCTTTTCCTCTGCCTGGGAGCGCTTTTGTACATTTATGCCGATACCAAAGGCATTGCCCTGCCCGCTAAAAGCGATGAGTTATTTCCCCTGTTGGCCCTGCAGCATTTTGCTCCCTTGGCTGGCTTTACCTTTATCATTGGCCTCATCGCTGCGGCCTATTCAAGTGCCGATTCGGCTTTAACTGCGCTAACCACTTCTTTCTGTGTTGACTTTTTGGGCTTCGATGAAAAAAAAGGCGATGTCAAAACCCGAATGCAAGTACATATCGCCATGTCGTTGGTGTTGGGATTACAGATTTTGCTGTTTCACTCGCTGCACAACGACTCCCTGATTACCCAGCTCTTCAAGGTGGCGGGTTATACCTATGGTCCTTTGCTCGGTTTGTTTGCTTTCGGCCTTTTCACCAATTATGTGGTAAAAGATAGATGGGTGCCGTTGATAGCCATACTTTCGCCGGTGATTTGCTATATATTGCAAGCCAACAGCGAAGCGTGGTTGTGGGGCTATAAATTCGGCTTCGAATTATTAATCCTGAACGGTGTCATAACTTTCTTAGGACTGCGTTTGTTAGCTGTGAAAGGTAAATTTGTGACTAAAGCAATATTATGACTGACGATAAAGAAGAGCTCATCCGCGGTGCGTTTGAGCAAAAAAGCTGGACCGAAATCAAAGCTGCCTCCTCCTGGCAGATATTTAAAATTATAGCCGAACTGGTTGAAGGTTTTGAAAAACTCGCGCGTATTGGTCCCTGTGTATCCATTTTTGGCTCAGCACGCACTAAACCCGACAACCGCTACTACAAACTCGCCGAAGAAATTGGCGCCATGCTCACCGAAAAGGGTTTTGGTGTGATTACCGGTGGTGGCCCTGGCATCATGGAAGCCGGCAACAAAGGTGCGAAACTCGCCGGTGGTAAATCGGTAGGTTTGAACATCGATCTGCCTTTCGAACAATTCAGCAACCCTTATATCGATAGCGATAAACTTATCAATTTCGACTACTTTTTTGTCCGTAAGCTGATGTTTATCAAATATGCCCAGGGTTTTGTGGTGCTGCCCGGTGGTTTTGGCACGCTCGACGAATTGTTCGAGGCGATGACGCTGATTCAGACCAAAAAAATTGGCAAATTCCCGATTGTGTTGGTGGGTAAGGACTATTGGCAGGGTTTGATTGACTGGATGAAAAATATGATGCACGACAAGGAGAATAACATTCACCTGTCGGATCTCGACCTCATTGCTGTGGTCGACACCGCCAAAGAGGCTGTGGAGCATATCGAAGACTTTTATTCCCGTTTCGTGCTCAGTCCGAATTTCTGATGCGTTTTGGGTCATGTCATATAGCCTTCTTGCTCGGTTGGCTGGCAGCGCTTTACCAGCCTGCCCGTGCGCAACAGGCCTATCCCAACGGCTATTTCCGCTCGCCATTGGACATTCCCTTAAAATTGTCGGGCACCTTTGGGGAGTTGCGTACCAATCATTTTCACAGTGGATTAGACATTCGTACCAATTCGGTTGAAGGGCTGAACATCTATGCCGCAGCTGATGGTTTTGTGAGTCGGGTAAAAGTATCTGCTTATGGTTATGGTTTGGCGTTATATGTAGATCATCCCAACGGTTATACCACGGTATATGCCCATTTGCAGCAGTTTCAGGGGGCGATTGCCGACTGGGTCTACAAAAAACATTATGAGAAGGAGTCGTTTGAGCTCGACATTACCCTCTACCCCAATGAATTGCCTGTAAAAAAGGGACAAGTGATAGCATTAAGTGGTAATAGCGGTGGTTCAGGAGGTCCGCATTTGCATTTTGAGGTACGCGATACCAAAACCGAAGAAATTCTCAATCCCCAGCTTTTTGGCTTTCAAATTGCCGACAAAGTTGCGCCCACCTTTGCCTTTGTTGAGTTGGTACCACACGGCCCCGGGAGTCAAATTAATGGTTCAGGAAAACCGAAAAAATTGTGGGTGCAACGAGATAAGGCCGGTAACAGTTTTTTGACCAAACAGCAGCTTCAGATATGGGGTGGTTTTTATGTGCAAGCCAAAGTTTACGATAAACACGACGGCAACGGGTTCAATAATGGCATTTACCGCCTGATGTTACTGGATGGCAAGGATACCCTGTACCGCTTTCAGGCCGATGCATTCGCCTTTGCCGATACCCGATACGCCAATGCGGTCATGGACTATAAACAAAAGATGCTTCAGCGCGAACAGATTTATCGTTTAATGCGTGCACCAGGCAATAAATCTACCGTGCTAGCCCGCTTGGCTAGCGATGGTATTCTCCAATTGGGTCCGGGGGAATCCAAAACCTTATGGTTGGTGGCTACTGACTTTGCCGGAAATACCAGTCAGCTGGAACTGGTGGTGACGGGAGCTGAAAGTCGAACCGCAGAATTATTAGCCACGCCTCAGCCTACCGAGAGGTATACACCCGACAAACCCCTCAACATTATTCGAGAAGACCTACGGGTAAGCATGCCAGCCTGGAACTTTTACGATACGCTGGATCTGGCTTACCGCCGAACCCTAAAACCTTTTATGGCCTATTCGGCAGTTCATAGCTTACATACCGCCGATGAGCCCATTCATGGCTTTTACACCATTTCCATCAAACAAAGCGGCTTGCCTGATAGCTTACGCTCTAAAACCGTCATGGTGAATGTTGGGATCAATAATGCCCGAAATGCAAGCTCCGGGGTTTGGAAGGCCGATTTTTTTGAAGCTAAAGTCCGCAGCTTCGGCGATTTTTATCTAAGCATTGATACAGTAGCACCGGTAATTCGTTCATTAAACTTTAGGCCGGGTGCCAGCTACCGTGCCGGTCAGCAGCTGAATTTCAAACTCAGCGATAATCTGGTGGGACTTTCCAGTTACCAGGTGTATATTGATGGTCAATGGGAATACCATTATTTCGATGGCAAAACCGCCAACTTACAATTGCCTTTGCAAAAAAAGCTGGCTTCGGGAAATCATCTGCTCGAAATTGTTGTTAAAGATGGCGTGGGTAATATCACCCGATATCAAGCAAATTTTAATCTATTATGAGCAGACCACAAGCAGGCGACAAAGCACCGGTTTTCAGCGGCCTCAACCAAAAGGGCGAAACCATTTCGCTCGATCAATTTAAAGGCAAAAAAGTTGCCCTCTACTTTTACCCAAAAGACGATACCCCCGGTTGCACGGCCGAAGCCTGTAACCTCCGCGACAATGAGCTGCAGCTCAAAGCCAAAGGCATAGAGGTGGTTGGCGTGAGCAGCGACAGCGTTAAATCGCACGCCAAATTCGCCACCAAATACGAGCTCCCATTCCATCTCCTTGCCGATGAGGACAAGTCGGTACACCAAGCCTACGGTACCTGGGTCGAAAAAAGCATGTACGGCCGCCAATATATGGGTACTGCGCGTATTACCTTTTTAATCGACGAAAAAGGGGTGATTGAGAAAGTAATCGAGAAAGTGGATACGAAGAACCATGCAGCGCAGTTGGTTTAATGCCTGGTTTTGATCTGAGCATTTAACAAAAGAAGGCGGCCACGAGCCGTCTTTTTTTGTGGAGAAGTTGAAAGCAGGCTTGGGTGCAGCTATTTCGTTACGACACCGACAGTGCTGTTTGTCAGGTCAATTTGATTTTGTTTGTCAGTCCGACGCTTATACCCACCATGCATTTCAATGCGGGTTGGGAACGCATTAATTTCGGGAGATGATTTCGTAAAAAAAGCCACCCTGTTCGGGGTGGCTCGTGTATAGGCGTTGATTCAGTTTAGCGCAATACCTCGCGGGCAATGACGATTTTTTGAACTTCGCTGGTGCCTTCGTAAATCTGGGTGATTTTAGCATCGCGCATGAGGCGCTCAACGTGGAATTCTTTCACATAACCATAGCCGCCGTGAACTTGAACAGCCTCAGTAGTGATGCGCATGGCAGCGGTGGAGGCAAATAATTTAGCTTGTGCGCTGGCCAAAGTATAATCCAGGTGTTGGTCTTTTAGCCAGGCAGCATGCAAACACATCATACGGGCAGCATCAATTTCGGTTGCCATATCGGCTAATTTGAATTGGATGGCCTGGTGGTTTTTGATTTCTGTGCCAAAGGCTTTGCGCTCCTTGGCGTATTTCAATGACAATTCATAAGCGCCACTGGCAATGCCAAGGGCTTGAGAAGCAATACCGATACGGCCGCCACTCAATACTTTCATGGCAAATTTGAAACCGAAGCCATCTTCACCAATGCGGTTGGCTTTAGGCACTTTGACGTTGGTGAACATCAATGAATGGGTGTCGCTCCCACGTATGCCCATTTTGTCTTCTTTTTTGCCTACGACAAAACCTTCCGA
The DNA here is from genome assembly GCA_036787895.1 of Bacteroidota bacterium. Taxonomy (GTDB): domain Bacteria; phylum Bacteroidota; class Bacteroidia; order UBA7662; family UBA7662; genus UBA7662. The sequence goes on from DAIQOK010000015.1 coordinate 44,760, forward strand.
TTCCCGCTCAACGATGAGGGCATTGATGCCTTTGTGGCCTTTTTCGACATGGGTTTGTGCAATAACGATATAAATAGATGCGCTGTTGCCGTTGGTAATCCAGTTTTTGGTGCCATTGAGCAGGTAATACTCACCTTTGTCTTCGGCCAGGGTGCGCTGGGAGGTAGCGTCCGAACCGGCTTCGGGCTCAGATAGGCAGAAAGCGCCTATTTTGCGACCACTGGCCAACTCTGGCAGGTATTTGCGTTTTTGCTCTTCGGTACCGAAAGTTTCGAGGCCCCAACATACCAGGGAGTTGTTTACCGACATACAAACCGAAGCAGAAGCGTCGATTTTGGAAATTTCTTCCATGGCCAGGACATAGGAAATGGTATCCATACCGCCGCCGCCATATTCAGGGCTGACCATCATACCCATGAAACCGAGCTCGCCCATTTTACGGATTTGTTCAGCCGGAAATTTCTGATCATTGTCGCGTTCAATTACACCCGGCAACAATTCCGTCTGTGCAAAATCGCGTGCCGCCTGGCGAATCATGAGGTGTTCTTCGGTAAGGTTAAATTCCATATGCTGCTTTTTGTAGGTCTGAACAATCCAAATCCTCAAGGGTTTGGCAGCGCAAAGATAAAAATTAGCGTGGTTAATAGCCCATTTGATTCAACCAAACTATGCATGGATAGCGGGAAAAGCTATTCAATGGTAGGCATGTATCGGTTGGCAGGCTAGGCTGCGGCAGGCATTAATTAGGACAAATCAACTGGACCACGAGCCCTGGCTGGCACAGCGCAGCGGTGGTCAGCGCAGCGTGTGGACCTTTTCGCGCAGCGAAAAAAGTGGTCAGCGCAGCATGTGGACCGCCCCGTCAGGGGCAAGTGGTCAGCGCAGCGGTGGACTCACAGTAGCTCTTCTTGAGCCAATAACTTCCCTATCTCGACAAAGTGTCTCGTCCTGAAAATCGGCTATGGACTATCGACCCATCGACCATCGACTGCGCGGCACGCGCTACAAGCACACAAAAAAACCGGAATAATCTTGCGACTATTCCGGCTTTACTTTTTACCGTGTTGCCCGACTAGGACTCGAACCTAGACGTACAGTACCAAAAACTGCTGTCCTGCCAATTAGACGATCGGGCAATTGGGAGTGCAAATATAGCATGGAATGTAAAAAGTGCAAGGCCTTTACATGATTTGAGTCAAAATTTGACCGGCAAATGTGAAGATTTGCGAAAATGAAGGATGGCATGCCTTAGTCTTGGCTGCTTAACGTTTGGTTAAAGCTTTTTGACAATAGGCATTATTGTCGGTAAAAACCTTATTTTCGACCCTGTTAAAAACCCTTTACGCATGCTTCAATATCAGCGGATCAATAATATCATAGGCTGGCTCATTTTTGCCGTGGCCGCGGTCGTGTATACGCTCACCCTTGAGCCCACTACTTCTTTTTGGGACTGTGGTGAATTTATCTCGGCTTGTTTCAAAATGCAGGTCATGCACCCACCCGGTGCCCCTTTCTTTATGCTTACCGGGCGTATGTTCACCCTTTTTGCAAGCGACCCGAGTCAGGTAGCCTGGACGGTGAACTTCATGAGTGGCATTACCTCGGCTTTCACCATATTGTTCCTGTTTTGGACGGTGACAGCTTTCGGTCGCAAACTCCTCGAGAAAGAAGGTGCCATGAGCAGCGGCGCCCTGTTTGCCCTCATGGGTGCAGGTGCCGTAGGTGCACTGGCCTATACTTTTACCGATTCGTTCTGGTTTTCGGCTGTAGAAGGTGAGGTTTATGCTTATTCTTCCTTCTTTACGGCCATCGTATTTTGGGCCATTTTGAAGTGGGAGCGGGTAGCACACGAAGCCGACAGCAACCGTTGGCTGATTCTCATCGCTTACCTGATGGGTTTATCTATAGGTGTACACTTATTGAACTTGCTGGCCATTCCGGCCATCTGTTTTGTGTACTATTTCCGCAAATACGAAACCAGTCGCAAAGGGGTGATTTATACCCTGCTCGCCTCGGTGGGTATTTTAGGTTTTGTACAATATGGTGTGATTCCGGGCATTACCACCATTTCGGCTTATAGCGATTTGTTTTTTGTGAATACCATCGGCCTTGGCTTCGGCTCAGGTGTGGTGATTTTCTGTTCTTTGTTGATTGCCGCCATCGTTTATGGTATTTGGTATACGCACAAACACGGCAAAGTACTTTACAACAGCGCCCTCCTTGCCTTAAGTTTTATCATCATGGGATATGGCACTTATGCCATGATTGTGATACGCTCGGCTGCCAATCCGCCGATTGATATGAACAATCCGGAGAACGTTTTTTCGCTGTTGAGCTACCTTAACCGCGAACAGTACGGCGATCGTCCTTTATTGTATGGCCCTTATTTTACAGCGAATGTAGTGGATCAGAAAGAAGGCAAAATGCGCTACCGCAAAGGCGACGATGCCTATATCCCTACCGGTAGGGACATTACCGCCGTTTATGATAAGGCGCAGATGACCATCCTGCCACGGGCTTACAAACGGGCCGGGACACAACAACGCCACATCGACTTCTACAAACAATGGTTGGGTTTACGCGACGGGCAAAAGCCGACTTTCAGCGACAATATGAACTTCCTGTTCAGCTACCAGCTCGGACATATGTACTTCCGCTATTTCATGTGGAATTTTGTGGGTCGCCAGAACGACATACAAGGCCAGGGCATGGATTATGAGCGCGGCAACTGGATCAGCGGTATCGATGCCCTTGACGAAAGTCGGGTGGGACCAACCAAACTTCTCCCGAGTAGCAAAAGCATGAATAAGGGCCGTAATGTATACTACGGACTGCCATTATTGTTGGGATTGATAGGTTTGTGGTACCAATACCGCAAAGACAAACAGGATTTCTGGGTGGTTACTTTCCTCTTTGTGTTGACCGGTATCGCCATCAACGTCTACCTCAACCCTGAGCCACTTCAGCCCCGTGAGCGGGATTACGCCTATGTAGGCTCCTTCTATGCTTATGCCATCTGGATTGGTCTGGGTGTACTTGGTTTGTTCGAGCTGCTCCGCAAACGTCTGCCCGAAACCGTGGTTGCCTTGGGTGTAATTGCCATTACTTTGGTTGCCGTACCCGGCATACTCGCTGCCGAAAACTGGGACGACCACGACCGTTCCAACAAATACACCGCCCGCGACTTTGCCATCAATTACCTCGAAAGTTGTGCGCCTAACGCCATCCTCTTCACCATGGGCGATAACGATACTTATCCGTTGTGGTATGCCCAGGAGGTAGAAGGCATACGCACCGATGTACGCATCGTTAACCTGAGTCTATTGGGTACTGATTGGTACATCAATCAGCTGCGTCGCCCGATGAATGCCAGTGCGCCAATCAAACTGAGCATAGGACCAGAGCAAATTGCCCAGGGTGTACGCGATTATGTGCCTTTTTACGATCGCAAATTAACTGGAGCCTATGAAGTAGGACAAATCATGAATTTTGTGACCAATGAAGATCCTCAGGCGAAACTGCCGACCCAGGGAGGTGATTTAATCAATTATTTCCCGACTAAAAACTTCGTTATTCCGGTGAACAAAGCCAATGTGGTGAAACAAGGTGCCATGGCCGATACCGCCATGATGCTGGATGCCGTGGTTTGGGAATTCCCGAAAAACAACATCCTCAAAAACGACCTCATCGTACTCGATCTCCTGGCGCAAAACAACTGGGAGCGCCCGGTGTACTGGACCATTTCGATGGGGCCGGAGTCCTATCTCGGCTTGGAAGATTATTTCCAGCTCGAAGGGCTTACCTATCGTTTGGTGCCTGTGCGTACGCCTTCACAACAAGGTCAGCGTGCACGTGTTGATTCCAAAATCATGTACGACAACTTCATGAATAAGTTCAAATGGGGCAATATGAACCAGGGAATTTATGTCGATCCGGAGTCGAGCCGCATGACCATCAATTTGCGCAGCAATGCCATTCGTTTGGCTGAGGTATTATTGGGAGAAGGCAAAAAAGAAGAAGCCGCCAAGGTCATTCTGAAAGCCGATGCCGAAATGCCACATCCGCAGGTGCCTTATATGCTGTACACTTACCGCATGGTGGAGTTGTTGCACATGGCCGGCAGCACCGAAGAAGCCAACCGCATGGCGAAAGGTTTGTTCGAAGTGTTTGAAGAAGATGCCCGCTATTACCGCAGTCTGCGTGGCAAAGTGCTCAGTTTCTACGAGCGCGATATGCAGAATGCCATGGCCATCATGAATGAAATGGTACGCATCGCCCGCGCCAATGGGCAGAACGAGCTCGCCGATGATTTCGACAAACGTTTTAAAGTATTTACCGGCGGCGGCATGCCGAACTAAGGCTTTTACAACTGAATAACTTAAGAGGTTACCCGCCAGGGTGGCCTCTTCTTTTTTTAACCGACCTTTGTAAAAATTCTATCCGCGAAAATCCGCTTAATCATAAAAAATCCGCGTCCCATCACTAAGCTCCAATTATGAACCGCCCCCTACGCCAGCAACGCCCTTCCCGCCCCGAATTTGAAGACCTCGCCTTCGGTATTCATGCCATTTATGAACTCATTCAGGCCGGCAAAGAAATCAACCGCATACTGGTTGCCCGCGATGTTAAAAACGAAGGGCTAAAGGAGTTGATCAGCCTGGCACGACAGCGCGAAATAGTGGTACAGGAAGTACCTAAAGAAAAGCTTAACGGGCTCACCGGCAAAAATCACCAGGGGGTTATCGCTTTTGTATCGCCCATCGAATACCAAAAGCTGGAGAACGTTTTGCCGATGCTTTTTGAATCGGGCAAAACGCCTTTACTGCTGGTGCTCGACCGCATCACCGACGTACGTAATCTCGGCGCCATTGCCCGTACCGCCTATTGTGCCGGCGTAGGTGCGCTGGTGCTTCCCGAGCGTGATTCCGCTTCAGTTACCGGCGATGCCATGAAAACCTCAGCAGGGGCTTTGGCCAGTCTGCCAGTTTGTCGCGAGCGCTCGCTGGAGCGGGTGGTTGATTATCTGCTCGAAAGTGGGGTACAGGTCATTGCCGCCAGCGAACACGCCAAAGAAGCCTATTACCAAATCGATATGACCCTACCCACCGCCATCATCATGGGATCGGAGGAAGACGGGATTAGTCCGGCGCTCCTGAGAAAAGCAACGCATCTGGCACGTATACCCATTCAGGGCACTGTAGGTTCATTGAATGTAGGGGTAGCTGCCGCGGTGATGTTGTTTGAGGTGGTGAGGCAAGCTAATTTGCGGGGATAGGGCGTATTTGCAGCCATCGGTAAAACGGGGTTTCTTGCCGTGAGCTTATCGAACGGTGGACGTTTGTTCAGCAGTCGGTTAAACGGTGGTTAGACAGGGCTCGCCATGACGGTAAAAAAAGTAGATATCATGGTGAGTTTAAGGAGCCAGGGTTTCGGGAAACTTTTTCCTTCGAGTTTCAAGTTTTTGCTGCTTATAAAGTTGATACCAAACCGATGGTTGAGCGCAGCCGAAACCTTCGGTTTTTACTTCAGATGCCGGTCATCGAGCCATGTCTGAGTTTATCGAAGACATGAGTCGAGATGGGCAGGAAGAAGTTTCTAAGGTTGTCTGCTCCTGATTTAGCTTGACTTTTATTTAGTTAAAATTGTTGATGATTTATCTTTTTGCCTACCCTGAGTTTACCGAAGGGTGCGGCAGTCGGTGTCGGAGGTTTAGGTTAAACGAGCTTTTAAAACCGGTGCCTGAGCGGAGTCGAAGGCAGCGGTTCTCCTAGCAGTATTCGTGCATCGAGCTAAAGGCGTCTGTGGTGCGTTTGTCGAACTAAGTTAGCCGAAGATTTGAGTCGAGATGGTAATGGAGCTGATTCTTCGCTCAAGGGCCCAACCTTTTAACATTATAACATTGAGCTTTACAACAGAAGATTTATATTGGTTTTTCCTTAGCCGAAAAGATGACCAAGACCAGCAAACTATTGATCACACACTACTACAATGGCACGAGCCGTATTGCCAGCCGTGTGGGTGGGGGCTTTAGCAGTCATCCTGATTTAACGTATGACCCTTTAAATGATCATACTTCGACTGGGTTCAGCACAGGCATCCTACTTCCCAGTGGGTTAGCATATGAAGAAAAATCACAAATGCTGATTACACCTTGGTTGCGAAATGCCGATTGTGCCGGATTAAATGAACAAATGGAATTCAGCTACAGTATGGATGTAGCCTACCAATTCACCAACCCCGGCCCCGACGGTGAACGGTATTTTTACCACAGCGATCACCTCGGTTCATCAGCTTTCATAACTTCCGAAATGTGCAGCATTCGCGAAGACCTTCTAAAAATAAGCACTACTGAGCAAAATGGCAATGCTACCCAGTTCCTGGCCTACTCCTGCACTGAGCCTGTCGAACGTGTGCCTTACGGCGAAACCCTGGCCGAAGAACAAAACAGCACCAGCTACTACTCGCCCTTTAAATTTTCCGCCAAGGAGAAAGACCCAGAGACTGGCAACAGCTACTTCGGCGCACGGTATTACAGCCCGGAGTTGAGTGTGTGGCTGAGTGTGGATCCGATGAGTGATAAGTATCCGAGCCATTCACCATATAATTACACACTTCTAAACCCTGTTAACTTTGTCGACCCAGATGGAACGTCAGTTTGGCAACCGGATTCTGAAGGGAATTTAATCGCAGACCCAGGTGACAACGCACTTTCATTAAGTGAACACTTAGGCATATCCTATGAGGAGGCAGATGAAATATTCTCTAATTTGGATAATTGGAACAATGGAAATAATACTTCTGGAATTTCAGATGTTTCTGGAAACACCTTAAACTTTAGTGATGTTGGTTTAAGAATTGGAAATATTGCTGAGTATTATGAAGGGTTTACTAATTGGTCATTAAACTCTTTTCGAGGTGATTTTTGGTTTGGCGATTATAAATGTAATCAATTTGTCTATGAGATTACATCTGCTGCGGGTGCAAGCCCAGGATTGCCAAACAAAGGAGGCCTTGGTGCTAGATTACCTGGAAGAGGGCCGTATCCGCCAACGGCTGGTCAATGGGGAGATCCTCAATTCAATATTACAAACTGGAGAAATTTAGACTCAGGTGAAAATCCAAGGAGGGGTGATGTAATTTCAATACCTCGTCAAACTATGAATGCAACTGGCCACGTTGGAATTGTGTTGCGGCCGGGAGTAGTTGTTAGTGCAGCGACTAGATCAGTTGTGATAAACGATTGGGGTTTTCGTACTAATCAAGCCCCAAAACTTCGAAGATTTTCAGGAAATTAAAAAATTTAAAATGAAAAGAATAATTGCATTTATTTGCTTAGTAATTTTTCTTTTGTGGTATAATTATCCTGAGCCTGTTTTTTATTCACCACCAATGTCTAATGAATCCATTCATATAGATAGTGTATTGAGTAAAATTGAGAATGATATTGTTGACCTAACATCCACCAGTGATTTAGTAACAAATAAATACTTTATTAAATTATGTTCATTTGCTGGATTAAACTTTACTCAGTTCTTTAATTATTTGGAAAGTGCTGATGTTAGCGAACAGCGAAAAATTATTTTAATTATGGCAGCTCATTCCTTGCCAAAAGATAAATTTGTTGAATTTTTTAAATACGGGTGTGATTTATACGTTCAAAAAAAGTTAAATGAAAATGAGCTATTATATCTGCTTGTGCCTGGGAATAATTGGAATAATCGGTCTTTTATTTATTTCTATAAACAAGAAATACGTTATGCCCTTAAGAAAATTAGAAATTCTGAAAGAAGTAATCATGAAATAAAGACCATAGTGAAAGATATTTTATCTGGTAAAATGACATTAATGCTCTATTTTGAATAAGTAATTCGTTCTCTATTCAAAGAATCTCCGATTTCTAAAGGAGTCTAATTTTTGTATTTATGAGATAAATAATGCGTTCTTCATACTAAAAGCTAATAACGTATTGAAAAACCACTCCTTGGCAAAGCTCCTGATTCACTCTGTGTTAAATAAACCATCGCAGAATGGTTCGACTGGGCTCCTTTAGAACTTTCTAGCCATATAACATTGAGCTTTACAACATAAGGGCTATATTGGTTTTTCCTTACCCGAAAAGATGACCAAGACCAGCAATCTATTGATCACATACTACTACAACGGCACGAGCCGTATTGCCAGCCGTGTAGGTGGGGGCTTTAGCAGTCACCCTGATTTAACTTACGACCCCTTAAATGATCATACTTCGACGGGGCTCAGTACAAGTGTGCCTTTGCCTAGTGGTTTGGGTTACGAGGAAAAATCACAAACGCTCTCTACGCCCTGGACGCGAAATGCCGATTGCGCCGGATTAAATGAACAAATGGAATTCAGCTACAGTATGGATGTATCCTACCAATTCACTAATTCGGGCCCCGACGGCGAGAGGTACTTTTATCATTCCGATCATCTTGGTTCAAGTCAGTTAAGTACGACTGCTGCAATTGGACAAACAATTTTTTCCAAATTCCGTAATCAAGGGTCTAAATGGTACATTTCAAAATGAGACTACTTTGCAGTACTGTAAAAAAATTATGCTGAGCTGCCTAATCTTTATATGTATGGCTTGCTGTTTTATTCAGCACGAGCGCAATTCTATTAAGGGCAATAACCAAAGAGATAAAGTTGAGTATTGTTTTGAAGGAATATTGCAGTCAATTAAGGATAAAAAAGTGATTACTTCGATTGATTCTTCAATTTATTCAACATTAAATTTAGATAGTCTAATTTATTCACAGGGCGAATTTAGTCGAGTAACTACAGAATTTAAAGAAACCAATAATTATCCTGAAGGATATTTACTTCGTAATGGGAATGATAGTCTTTTAATCCTAATTGGAAGGGCAGTTGGTGCAGCCGCACCAATGTGGAATTACGAGTGCTTTAAATTAGATTCTACAGGTATTTTAAGAAATTATAATTATGTTTCTTCGTTTAAGTCTGTTTATTCAGTGGTTTATGATAGTATAGGTTTGATTTTCATTTTTGTTGATGAAATTGATAACAGAGCGACTTTAAAGGATAGAAGAAGAAAGTCATCCCGCGATTTCTTTGTTTCTTTGTTACGGTATGATAAGAGCATTCTTCAATTTAGATATCAATGCATATGAATATTAGCTGATTTAATGGAACCTAAATATTCCCTACGTCAGCTCTAATCGAGTGATTTTTAGTAAATTCAGATTTAATATTAAAAAATGAATATTGCTATTAATTTGGTTTTAGCGCTGATTTTGTGTTCAAGTTGCACAAAGCCTATTGAAATTCAAGACACCGTTCAGTATAAATATGCTACCGACCCTGTTTTTTATGAAGGAAAGGTAGTTTTTCCAACCGAGAATCGTCCAAATTGTAGACTGGCTGAGGAATTTGGTTTAGCAGAAGCAATTGAAAACGGGAAAGAACTGACTTTGCTTATTATGGATAAAAAACTCAATTCCCAAATCATCCATGACTTCTTGTCTAATGTTCATAATTCCTTGGATTCACTAAAAAGGAATGCTTATAATGTGGTAGAAGATTTGGACCCGAATATGTACACTATAACCGCAAAAGGGACAGAAATTTTTTATCAGATCATTGAAGGAGAGATTGTTGGAGCGAATATTAATATGGCAGGCAGTAGCGAGAGTCTTAAAAATTTAGAATGGTCAGATCCATTTTATTGGCTGGAAATGGGAAAAATTCGCTGGAATTTTGATGTAGATTCATATGATTTAATTCGTATTGTTCCAGTTGGACTTATGGAAAGTAAAACTTTTAATTTTGAGGGAATAGACTGTTTTAAAACTAGCGTAGGTGAATCACCTTATTGGGTTTATACAATTGTATTAAAAAGAAATGGAGCCAACTGGGATGTTGCCATTGAATAGATGAAAGTACAATCACTTTTTTATTACAAATTCTCAAAAGCTCTCCGCGAAACTGATTTACTTTCTTTTCTCTGTATTTAAAACTGTAGAAATATGGCTCGATGCACTCACCTTGACCATAAGGAATAACCTCAGCTGTCGTACCAATTTGGAATCCCACAAATGGCGGAATCCCGCTACCGCGTGATTTTGAATTTTGAACCTGAAATTTTGAATTAATAAAACTGGCTATTCCTGCCGTGAGTTAGCCGAACGGTGGCACAACTGGCTGTTCTTGCCGTGAGTTTACCGAACGGTGGGTAACTCGCTTAACTGTCTCAACTTCCGTCACGAAGACGCTCCGTATTTTCCGCCAACTGCAACGCATCCAGCATCTCCTGAATATCGCCACTCAGAAAGCTGTCCATATTGTAAAGCGTCAGCCCGATGCGGTGATCGGTGATGCGGCTTTGCGGGAAGTTGTAGGTGCGGATTTTGGCGGAGCGGTCGCCGGTGCTGACCATGGTTTTGCGCTGACTGGCCGTTTCAGAATTGCGTTTGTTCAGTTCCAGTTCATACAATTTGGTGCGCAACATCTCCATCGCCATTTCGCGGTTGGCGAGCTGGGATCGGGCTACCTGACAGGTCACGACTATGCCGGTAGGTTTGTGGGTCAGCATCACCTTGGTTTCTACCTTATTTACGTTCTGACCACCGGCGCCTCCCGAACGGGCGGTTTGTAATTCAATATCAGCCGGGTTGATCTGCACATCCACTTCTTCGGCTTCGGGCATGACCACCACCGTGGCGGCAGAGGTGTGTATACGCCCCTGGGTTTCGGTGGCAGGAACCCTTTGCACGCGGTGTACGCCTGATTCGTATTTCAATGTACCGTAAACGTCTTCACCACTTACTTTGTAGATGATTTCTTTGTAGCCACCGGCGGTGCCTTCGGTTTCGTCGATGAGGTCGACTTTCCAGCCGCGGCGTTCGCAATAGCGGAGGTACATGCGGGCGAGGTCGCCGGCAAACAAACTGGCTTCATCCCCACCGGTACCTGCCCGTATTTCTACCATCACATTGCGGCTGTCGGCTTCTTCTTTGGGCACGAGCAGCAAACGCAATGCCTGTTCCATAGGCAACTGTTGGGCTTGCAGCTCGTCGAGCTCCATTTTAGCCATCTCAAGAAATTCCGGGTCTTTTTCGGTAGCCAGGATTTTTTTGTTGGTTTCGATATTGCCGAGCAGATTTTCGTAAGCTTTGAAGGCATGAACAATCTTCTCCAGCTCGCGGTATTCGCGGTTGAGCTGGGTATAACGTTTCATATCATCGAAGATGCGCGGGTCGAGCAATTGTTCGCTCACCACTTCAAAACGGCCGGCTATGGCGGGGTATTTATCGAGCATGGTGTTTATGGAGCCAGCAAAAATAGCTGTTCGCCGTCGAACACCCATAGTCCGCTGCGATTTACCCGGAATTGTTTTGCTTTTAAACCGGTGGGAAGGCTTATGGGCTGGTGCTGCAGCTTTTGGGTATCATAATAAAATAGTTGGTCGCCCTGGCTGTAATACAGCTTGCCCTGGTAAACCTGGAGCGTTTCCTGACCGGTGATGGGCAGGGTTTTGAGATAGGCACCGTATAAATCAAAGACCAATATGCCAACTTCAGGGTCGTTGAGGTAAAGTCGTTCGCCGGATTCGATCAAATCGGTGGGCGAAAGGGCCGTTTGCAGCTTGTTTTGCAGCCATTCGCCTTCCACCACCACGCGTAAATCGTTAGCGAGTTTGCGTAAACGAAAAGCCCGGGCATCGTATAGCCAGATGTTGTTGTCGAAGGAGCGACATACCAGGGAGTTTTCGCTGAGGTTGAGCTTCCCGATCTCGAAACGGTTGGTGGTGTAGAGCATATTGTCGAGCTGGAGGAGCACGGCATTTTCGGCGTAAAACAGCAATAATTGTAAGGGATTGGTCACATCTACCTGGCGCAACGGACCCAACACCTGGTTGCGGTGGTTGCCTACCCACTTCAACTGGGCGTCGTATTTTACGAGCTCACGCGCACGGGTGAGGAGGTAGAGGTTATCGAGATTATCGACGGCAAAACTGCGGATGGGCTGCTCGGGGCGGAATTGTTTTACGATCCGCAGACTGTCCTGAGCCGAGGCGGTACTAAACAGCAGTATAAGAACGAAGGTCCAGCGTATCCCCATCAAAAACGGCATAAGTAAAATGAACGAGCCAATCGCCCAGATTGATATATTCACTGCCCGGCCCTACTTCTACTTTTACCGGCAGATGGCGGTGACCAAACACAAAATAATCGTAATGGTGGCTTTGAAGTTTATGGGCGCAATAGAGGTACAGCCACTCTTTTTCTTTCTCAAAAACGAGGGGGTCGGTATTGTTTACCCGGCTTTTATACGACCAGAACTGCGCCATCCAAAAGGCAAAATTGGGATGTAATCGGGCAAAAAACCATTGCGAAACCGGACTGCGGAACAGCTTTTTGAGGAGTTTGTAGCCGATATCACCGGGGCCTTTGCCATCGCCATGCCCGATAAGTATTTTTTTGCCATTGGCTTCGACAACCACATTTTCTTTATGAAGTATCACACCCAGCTCTTTTTCGAGATAACCGAATGTCCACATATCGTGATTGCCGATGAAATAATGGACGGGCACACCGCTGTCGGTGATTTCTGCGATTTTGCCGAGTAAGCGGGTGAAATATTTGGGGGCAGTATAGCGGTATTCAAACCAGAAGTCGAAGATGTCGCCGACCAGATAGATGGCTGCCGCATCGTGTTTGATGCTGTCGAGCCAGGCGACTACCTTTTTTTCACGTACCAGCGAGGCTGCATAATCGGGCACACCGAGGTGGAAATCACTGGCAAAATATATGTTGCGCTTTTGGCTCAAAGTGGGGCTTCTTCGACCAAAAATACGTAGAATTCCTTAGGGCCGTGTGCTCCCAGCACGAGTGTCTTCTCTATATCTGCTGTACGGCTGGGTCCGGTGATATTGCTCACCAGCGAAGGTAAACGACCGTCATGCCTGCTTTTGATGAGCTCGAAACCGGCTTTGAGGTCGGGTACAAGTTGATTCATATAGGCCACCACGATGTGAACCGGCGGATAAACGGTCATCGTACGTCCCATTTGCTGGGCAGAACTTACCATCACACTGCCGGTGAGGGCTACCAAGGCTTCGCAGGAGGTGATGCCGATCTCCATTTTGTCGAGCCGGCTTTTGTCTTTTTGGTAAGGGAATTCAATCTGATCGAGCAGGGCCTGAATCGCAGGTTCGAAGCAAAAAATCTCTTCGGCACCATGGTTTTGGACCAGCGTTATCAGGTTTTCGGCGAAGTCGAGCATGTTTTCGCAAAACGCAAACTGGCCGTTGATGGCCACCAGGCGGTCGGCGAATTGTATGGCGAGGTCAGCGTCCAGCTTGTGGTAAATCGCGCCTTCCAAATCCATCACCTGGTGCTTAGGCGGGGTTTGGTGAATCAGCGCTTTGCGGATTTTTTTAAGGACTTTTTCTTTCGAAGTGGTCTCGCGCATAAATCAATGGGCTGTTCAGGCTTCGGGCTGCTGTTCTTCGGCGGTTGCAGGATCGGCTATGGTTTCGCTGCTGATGACCTGCGGAATTTCGGCGCTAAGGTCGGGCACCTGGTTGGGGCGCGGACCAACCAGGCGTTCGAGATCGGTGGTATAAATCACCTCTTTCTGCAGCAACTCCTGGGCAATCAGCTCCAACTCATGTCGACGTTCGCGCAACAATTCTTTGGTTTTGTTGTAGGCATTTTCTACCAACAAACGCACTTCCTCATCAATGATTTTGGCGAGTTCTTCGCTGTATGGCTTGCGGAATTGGTATTCGCCATTCGGATCGTTAAACGACAGCGGACCAACTTTCGGGTTCATACCGTACATGGTTACCATGCCATATGCCACCCGCGTAATGCGTTCAAGGTCGTTTTGTGCACCGGTACTGATGCGGCCAAACACAATTTCTTCGGCAGCCCGGCCACCAAGTGTCATACACATGGTATCGAGCAGTTGTTCGGTGGTGTAGAGGTATTGTTCTTTCGGGAGATATTGGGCATAACCCAATGCAGCCACACCACGCGGTACGATACTTACTTTCACCAACGGGTCGGTACTGTCGAGAAACCAGCCCACAATGGCATGTCCGGCTTCGTGATAGGCTACTATCTTTTTCTCTTCGGGAGAGATGATTTTATTTTTTTTCTCCAAACCGCCAATTACGCGGTCGATGGCGGCATTGAAGTCGGCGAGTTCGACTTCCTTTTTGTTCGAACGGGCAGCAATCAACGCAGCTTCGTTACAAACGTTGGCGATTTCAGCGCCGGCAAAACCCGGTGTTTGTTCAGCCAGTTTCTGCGGATTCACATCCGGGCCGAGTTTAATCGGCTTCAAATGAACTTTAAAAATTTGCTCCCTGCCTATCAAATCGGGGCGATCCACCGTAATCATGCGGTCGAAACGGCCGGGACGCAACAAGGCGGCATCCAAGACATCGGGGCGGTTGGTGGCGGCCATCATGATGATGCCGAGGTCGGTGCTGAAGCCGTCCATCTCTACCAACAATTGGTTGAGCGTACTTTCACGTTCGTCGTTGCCGCCCATCATCTGGTTTTTGCCACGCGAACGACCTACGGCATCAATTTCATCGATGAAAATGATACAAGGGGCTTTTTCACGGGCTTGTTTGAACAAATCGCGGACGCGGCTGGCGCCAACACCTACAAACATCTCCACAAAATCGGAACCGCTGAGCGTAAAAAACGGCACCTGAGCTTCGCCGGCAACGGCTTTGGCCAGGAGGGTTTTACCCGTTCCGGGAGGACCTACGAGCAGCACACCTTTCGGGATTTTTCCACCGAGCGCGGTGTATTTTTTAGAGTTTTTGAGGAAGTCAACCACTTCCATCACTTCTACCTTGGCCTCTTCAAGTCCGGCAACATCGTTGAAGGTGATGTTTTCGCGGGTGTTTTTGTCGAAAAGGGTAGCTTTGGATTTGCCGATATTAAATATCTGCGCGCCACCGCCTTGTCCACCACCGCTGAAACGGCGCATAAACAAAAACCACAGGCCGATGATGAGTGCCATAGGTAACAGCAGGCCAAGTATGCCGGAGAACCAGTCGGGCCGACTTTCCCATTGTACCGAAATAGGCTTGAGTGATTTGTTTTCCTTATAAAACTCAACCAGGCGGTTTTCGAAGGCCTCAGGCGAACTTTCGGTAAAATAATAATGCGGACCAGTTGCGCCGGTAAAGGAGTCTTCTTTAACTTCTTTGTGTTTGGAGAGCTCGAGCTTATCTTTTTTGATAAAGACCTCGATTTTATAAATATCGTCGGCGCGGTAACCTACCAACTTATCTACCTCCTCGGTTTCGAGCATGCTGGTTTTAAATTCCTGCCAGTCGATTTTTTTGGTCGAGCCGCCGGAATTCAGGATTTGCATGCCGATAAATAAAACGGCGATGATGATATAAATCCAGTAAAAGTTAAATCGGGGCTTATTTTGCTCCGATTTGTTGAGCGGAGATTTTTTAGGCGTAGTTTCTTTTTTACTCATGCGTTTGGCGTAATGTGATGCTAACGTGACCTGCTGCTTAAAAGTTTAAAAAACGTGGAGCTTTGCCGTTATTCTCCCAAATCGGTGCGTTTGGCGTCGTTCCACAGCTCTTCAATGCCGTAAAACTCCCGGTATTGCGGTTGGAACAGATGCACTACCACGTCTACATAATCGAGCAGTATCCATTGTGAATTCTCCAGGCCTTCAACCGACCAGGGACGTTCCCCAACAGCTTTTTTCACTTCTTCCACCACCGATTCAGAAATGGCTTTCAACTGGGTCGACGATTCGGCTTCTGCGATGATGAAGAAGTCGGTAACACGTTCCTTAAGTCCACGCAAATCGAGCAAGGTAATGTTCTTGCCTTTTTTCTCCTGAATACCGTGGATGATGTATTGCTGTATGCTTTCTGCAGCAGGCTGTGCCTTAGCCATTCGTAATGATTAGATTTGTACAAAAGTAGGGATTTCTTTTGCAGAAACTGAATGACGACAGTCGCCTGATAGGCTGCAGCCACGTACACCTGGCTGTGGTAGATAGTACCAACGACCGACTTTGGGCGCAGGCAGGTTGCGGAATACCCGAAGGATTCGCTTTAAGCGCCGATTTTCAGGAAAAAGGTCGTGGACAAACCGGTGCCTCCTGGTTCAGCGATGAAGGCGAAAATATACTTTGCAGTATTTACCTCCGGCCCGATTTTTTGCCGGCAAGTGCGCAGTTCCAACTGAATATGGCGGTGAGTTTGGCTGTGGCCGACTTCGGCCGGCACTACCTGGGCGAGGGCGTATTTGTAAAATGGCCCAACGATATCTACTACCAGGAAAAAAAACTGGCCGGTATACTCATCGAAAACAGTATACAGGGCAACCGAATTACCGAAACGGTGGTGGGCATCGGTATTAATGTTAACCAGGGCTATTTTCCGCCCGCCCTACCTAATCCGGTTTCTCTGCTCAATGTAACCGGCCGGTATTATAAAATCGGCGATCAGCTGCCACTATTATTTGCTGCCTTAGAATACCGCTATATGCAACTGCAGGCTGGCCGGCACGATCAGCTCCAATATGATTACCTGCAACAACTTTTGGGCAAAGACCGCCTCCGGCGTTTTCAATATCAAGGCCGGGAATTGTTTGCTACCATACGTGGGGTAGATCAGGATGGTCGGCTGTTACTCGATGGTCCTGAAGGCCCTATGATCATGAACCACAAGGAAATTTATTTTTATACGGCATGAGTAAGTCAACACGATTGGTAATTGATGCCGGCAATACCCGGGTAAAATACGCCCTGTTTGAAGGCCAGGAACTGCTTCAACTCGAACAGGTCGCTACCGAAAAATTTTTAACTGAAAGTCTGCCTAAAGCCGATCTGGCTGCCTTCTCTACCGTTTCGCTCAGCGAATCACTCTTGCTCGATGCCCTTAAAGCAGCAGACATTCATCGGTTCACCTTTTTCGGCAGCTATGATGCCCTCCCTTTCCCTTCGGTTTATACGAGCCCCGAAACCCTGGGGCAGGACCGCAAAGCCAATATTTTGGCAGCACTTACCAAATTCCCGAGCAAAGCTTGTTTGGTCATCAGTCTGGGCACCTGCATTACCTACGATTTAATCGGTGCCGATGGCCGGCATTTGGGGGGTGATATTTCGCCCGGCTATCGCATGCGTTTGCAGGCCATGCACACATTTACCCGGCGTTTACCACTTGTCGACCCCGAAAAGGCTGTCGCTGCCCTGGGTTTTGATACCGAATCAGCGCTTTTATCGGGCGCTTTTCACGGCATGGCCGGAGAATTGTTGGCCCGTATCACGGCTTTCGAGGCTCAAGAGCCCGATTTAACCATTATTTTATCGGGAGGTGACACTTCACTTTTTGAAAAAACCTTGGGAAAGCAGATATTTGCCGAGCCTCATTTGGCGTTATACGGCCTGAATGCCTTACTTGATTCGACTTTTTACCACGGTAAGTAAATGCTTACCGTTTCTTTTGCTGTTTGCCCCGGCACAAGCACAGACAACCAACACCGGTTCTCCTTATTCCCGCTTTGGTTTGGGCGATTTACAAGCGTTTAATCTCGTGCAAAACCGGGGCATGGGTGGGCTCTCCATTGCCATGAGCGATCCACTGGCCTTACATCTGACCAACCCCGCAGGATTGTCGGGCTTAAAATTGACGACTTTCGAATTTGCTGCCAGTGGCCGCTTTTTGAATTTACAGTCAAGTGTGCAGGAACTGAATCAATCTAATTTTAATATCAACTACTTCACTTTTGGCTTTCCGGTCTCGGATCGTTGGGGTACGGCTATAGGTTTTTTGCCTTTTTCATCTACCAATTACAGCATACGCACCCGGGTCGATTCATCTTTCTCGAGCTGGAACGAATTCTACGAAGGTTTAGGGGGTATCAACCGGGTATTTTGGAGCAATGGGGTTAAAATCAACAAAAAGTGGCATGTGGGTATTACCACCAACTTATTGTTTGGCACCATGAATCAAACCCGTCGTTTTGAATATGCCGATACCTTAAATACCTTCAATCTGCGGGTACAGGACGAAGTACGGGTGTCGGACGTGAGTTTTCATCTCGGCGCACAATACCGTACCAAATTGGCCAATGGCCACCAGCTCAGAATGGGCTTGGTGCTTGAGTTGCCAAGTGGTTTAAATGCCAGCCGCAATTTCACAGCCGATCGCTATACGTACCAGGGAAGTACTATTCGGGTGAGGGATACGGTGTCGAATGTGCCCGAAACCCAGGGAAGCGTAGATATTCCATTGGCCTTGAGTTTGGGTGCTGCCTATGATATCAACGGTCGCTGGCTGTTCGGTGCCGAAATTCGCTTGCAGGATTGGTCTAAATACCGTTTTCTGGGCAACAACGACTCCCTACAAAATAGCCTGGCCATCGCTGCCGGTCTGCAATACCGCCCCGATGTTAATGCTGTAGGCAAAAGTGGCTACTTCAAAACGGTTCAATACCGGGCAGGTTTCCGCTATCACAATACTTATTTACAACTCCGTGACCAAGCCATCAACGAACTTGGCATAACTCTTGGAGCCAGCTTTCCGATTCGTCGGTCGAATTCAACCGTCAGTGTCGCATTTGAGTCGGGCTTACGTGGTACCACCAGCAATGGTTTGATACGTGAACAATTCAATAATGTAACTGTTGGTTTTACGCTCAACGACCGTTGGTTCCAGAAAAGGAAATACGATTAAAACTTAGTGTCATGAAAATTAGTGTCAAACTCCTCTCCATCCTGTTCGCCTTTGCGCTGCTGGGCACAGCCCCTGAAGTCAAGGCCGACACCCCACTGAAAAACAAATGTGACCAGAAATGGGGTTCGGACAGTGTAAAAACTATCCAGAACATTTCTGTTTACCGCGAATTTTTCAAACAAAAGAACTACGAAGCCGCTATGGAAACCTGGCGCGCCGTATTCAACGACGCCCCTTGTGCCCGGGAAACCACCCATATGGATGGTATCACCATGTTCAAAGCCATGTTGGCCAGTGAAAAAAACAAGGAAAGACGCAGCCAGATCATCGATACCATTTTTATGATTTACGATGTACGCGCGGCCAACTTCCCTGAAAATGCCGGCAATATCGTTGGTCGTAAGGCGGTAGACATGCTTAATTATACGCCTGAGCCCAACATTAATGTGCTAAACACTTTCAAACGGTCAATCAAGCTGGGTGGCAATAGCACCGAATATTTTGTGATGCCCTACTATTTTAAAGTAGCACTCAAAGAGTTTTCTGCAGGTAAATTGTCGAAAGAGCAGGTTATCGAGATTTATGAATCGATGGACAAAATCATTCAACACAATCTCGCTACAGAAAACAATGTAGAGAAGTATCTCGAAGCCAAACAATCGCTCGATGCAGACCTCGCAGGGAACATTATCAAAGATTGTGATGAAATCACCGCGCTGTTCGAGGCCAAATACAAGGCCGATCCGGCCAACAAAGAATTGCGCGACTTACTTTTTAGTCTGTTGCTGAGCAAAGGCTGTACCGGCAAGGAGTTGTTCGTAACGGTGGCAGAATCGAAATACAAAGAAAACCCATCGGCTACACTCGCCCTGGTTTTGGGTCGGAAGTATAAGGACAGCGATCTGGGTCAGTCGGTGAAGTACTACGAGGCGGCCATCAGTCGTGCCGACAATGATTCTGCCAAAGCTGTATATACCTTCGAGCTGGCCAGCGTTTACAGTGCCAATAACCAGTTTGCCAAAGCCCGTCAAACTGCTTTGGAAGCTGCGCGTTTGTTGCCGAAATGGGGTAAACCTTACCTCTTCATCGGTGATCTGTATGCTTCGAGCAGTCGCCAGTGCGGTTCAGGTATTGAGTCGCAGTCGGTGTTCTGGGCGGCAGTCGACAAATACCAATACGCCAAAAGTATCGATCCTTCAATTGCTGAGGATGCCAACAAAAAAATCGGACAGTATTCCGGTTATTTCCCACGTGGCGAAGACCTTTTCTTCAACAATATCGCTAAAGGCTCCAGCTATAAAGTAGGTTGCTGGATAGGCGAAAGCACAACGGTTCGTTCATCGGATTAATCCCATGTACCGCCTCCTTTGGATAGGCCTTTACTTCCTGGGTTTCTCTTGCCAAAATTCGCAGGAGAAGCTCAGGAAGTTTGCTGTTGACCCGAATATGAAAAAGGAAAGCGGCAAAGACGTCACGCTGATTTATTCTGACTCGGCCCGGGTGAACGCCCGCATTATGGCGCCGACCATGATACGCGATTTGACCGAAAAGCCGGTTACGGAAATGCCCGATGGTATCAAAGCGGTGTTTTATGACCGTTTAGGGGAAATTAGCTCCACCATGACCGCCAACCGGGCGATCAATTACCAGGCAACCGGTACCATGGAGGCTTATGGAAATGTGATTGTTATCAACGAGCTGGGAGATACCTTGCGCACCGAAAAGCTCATCTGGCTGGAAAAGGAAGACCGGATTTATACCGATCAGTTTGTAAGGATCAATACGCCAAATGAAATTATTTACGGCGATGGTTTTGAATCGAACCAGCGGTTTACCCGCTACCGCATATTGAATATCCGGGGCACCATTGCTTTGGGTAGCGAAACTGAAGCGCCAACAGAGTGAACTTATCGCTGCTAAAGCTGTATTTTGCAGCCCGATAGCCTATGGAAATCCTGCTCATTATTTTTTTAAGTCTGGTTTTCTCCGCCTTTTTTTCAGGTATGGAGATTGCGTTTTTTCAGGCGAATCGTTTTCGCATTGAGCTGAAAAGCAAACAAGGGGAGCTGAGTGCCCGCCTAATATCAGGCTTCTTGAAGCATCCGAGCGACTTTATTGGAGCCATTTTGGTAGGTAACAACATTGCCCTGGTGGTTTATGGTTCGATGATGGCTTTGCTGCTTGAACCCCTCATAGTAACTCATTTACCGATTCATCTGAACAATGAGCTATCGGTTTTGGTAATTCAGACCATCTTGTCTACCGCTGTGGTGCTCATTTTCGGTGAGTTTTTGCCGAAATCCATATTCCGCCTGCAGGCCGATCGGCTGTTGTATTTGTTTGCACCGGTGATGCAGTTGTTTTACTGGTTGTTCTATCCCATTGTTTGGTTAATTGTGAAGTTTACCGGTGGCGTATTGAAGCTGTTTTTTGGTATGGACTTGTCACAGCATGAGCAGGTATTCGGAAAAAATGATCTCGATCATCTGGTGCAGGATACTACCAGCGTGGATGAAGCCGGCGATACCGAGGTAGACTTGAATTACTTTCAAAAGGCACTTTATTTCACCGAACTTAAGGTGCGCGAATGTATGGTACATCGTACTGAGATTGTGGCCATCGACAAAGAAGATAGCCTGGAACGTTTGCGGGAGCTCTTTACCGAGTCGGAGCACAGCAAAATATTGGTATACGAAGAAAACATCGACAACATCATCGGTTATGTGCATTTTCAGTCGATGTTTCAGCCACAGACCGACATTGCATCGATCACCATGACCATTCCCATCGTGCCTGAAACCCTGGCAGCCCTCGACTTGCTCAAGCAGTTTAATGCCGATCGCAAAAGTATCGCGCTTGTTGTAGATGAATTTGGTGGTACGGCCGGTATAATTACCGTGGAAGATTTAATCGAAGAAATTTTCGGGGAGATAGAAGACGAGCACGATGTGGACGATATGCTTGAAAAGCAACTAAGTGAATTAGAATTTATTTTTTCTGCCCGGCATGAAGTCGATTATTTGAACGAGACTTACAAGTTCAAACTTCCCGAAGGCGATTATGAGACGCTGGGCGGACTTATTTTTGAACATCACCAGGCCATACCTGAATTGAATGAGGTCATTCAAATTCCGGGTTACAGCTTTGTAATCCTCGCTGTTTCCGAAACCCGGGTCGAAACTGTACGATTAATTGTTGACCAGCCGGCAGATTGAAGCTATATATCTGACTACAGCTTGATATTCTGCTGCTAAACTTTATTTTTGCGAACTCTTAAAATCACTTTTTAATGTCAATTATTACCAACATCAGGAATAGAGCAGGTTTGCTCGTGGCAATTATAGGCCTGGCTATCCTCTCCTTCCTTGCAATGGATGTATTCAGCGGCAACGGTATATTCTCTAACCGCCCCACCAATGTAGCCGGTGAAATCGATGGCGAAGAAGTGAGCATTCAGTATTTCGAGACCCGTGTACAGGAAGCCGTCGACAACTACAAAGCCAATACCCAGCAGGACAAGGTAGATGATGCTACGCTCGCCATGCTTCGTGATCAGGTGTGGAACGAACTTATCAAAGAACAATTGATCAATTCCGAATACAAGGCTTTGGGTTTGGGCGTAGGTATCGATGAGTTATTCGACATGGTTCAGGGTACCAATATCCATCCTTCGGTTCGTCAGGCCTTCTCGAATCCGCAAACCGGCGAATTCGACCGCAACCAGGTTGTTACTTTCCTGCGTAATCTCGACCAGCAGCCTGAAGACATGCAAAAGCGTTGGGCCAGCTTCGAAAAATTCATCAAACAGGAGCGGGAGACCCAGAAGTACAACAACCTGATTGCGAAAGGTTTGTATATAACCACCGCAGCTGCTAAACGTAATCAAACCGAAGCCGGTCGTTCGTTATCGGGACGGTTTATTTTGTTGGATTATGCCAGCATTGCCGATAGCAGTATTCAGCTTTCAGACGGTGAGCTGAAAGACTATTACAAAAAACACAGCAAGGACTACGAACAAAAAGAAGAAAGCCGCTCTTTGGATTTCATCGTTTTTGACGTACAACCCACTGCCGATGACAGTGCCCGCACCCGCCAGGTGTTGGCCGACTTGCTGAACGATTTTGCTAGCACCGACAACGACTCTCTCTTCATCTCACTCAATAGCGATTTGCCCTATGCCGATAGCTGGGTGAAAGAGGATCTGTTCAACTCAGAAATGGAGAAGTTACTCTTTCAGGCCCCTGTAGGCAGCATGAGCGACATTTACGAAGAAGGCAATTATTTTAAAGTCACAAAAGTAGTCGCCAAAGGCAGTCGTCCTGACTCAGTACGTGCCCGTCACATTCTTGTGCCTGTGCAGAACAACGATGAAGTAAGCGCCAAAGCCAAAGCCGACAGTTTGAAAGCATTGGTAGATGGTGGTGCTGATTTTGCCACGCTCGCTATGGCCAACTCTACCGACCAGGGTTCGGCTGTAAAAGGCGGTGACCTTGGCTTTTTTGCCGAAGGAATGATGGTGAAGCCTTTCAATGATGCCTGTTTTAACGGCAACAAAGGCGATATTGTGTTGGTGCGTAGTGATTTTGGCTACCACATTATCCATATCACCGACAAAAAAGGCCTGCGTAATGCCGTGAAATACGGCACCATAGTGAATGAAATTCAGTCGTCGACCGATACCTATCGCGATGTATTTGCCAAGGCCAATAAATTCCAGGGCGAAAACCGCAATGCCGACGATTTCACCAAAAGTGTGGAAGCCGAAGGTTTGGTAAAACGCACTGCCGAAAACATTAAAATTGGCGATCGTGCCATTCCGGGTTTCCAAAATGCCCGTGAAATTGTGCGCTGGGCATATAAGGCGGCTAAAGGTGACGTAAGCGCTACTTTTGAGCTAGAAGACCGGTATGTAGTTGCTGTGCTGACCAAAATCACCGAAAAAGGCACGCGTCCTTTTGAAGATGTAAAAACCGAAGTAGAAGCAGCCGTACGTAAAGCCAAAAAAGGCGATAAGCTCGCTGAGCAAGCTAAAGCTGCGCAAGCGAAAGCCAAAAACGATATGGATGGCCTGGCTCGTGAGTTGAACAATATTGTGCAGAACTTCAGTGGCGCAACTTTCCAGTCGAACTTTATGCCGGCTATGGGTCGCGAGCTCACCGTGTTGGGTACGGTTGTAAAAGCTGAAAAGAGTAAGGTAGTTGGTCCAATCAAAGGGGAGCGTGGTGTTTACCTGGTAGTAGTAGATGAGGTTACTGAAGCACCGACTACAACTGATTTCGCACCAACCAAACGTAATCTTTCGATGCAGCTGGCGTCACGGGCTCAAAATGAGTCGGTCAACGCCTTGAAAGAGCGTATCCAGATCAACGATTTGCGTTACAACTTCTACTAGTCAGTCACAAGAAACTAAATGCGAGGCCTTTCCGTTCTACGGAAAGGCTTTGCCGTTCTGGGAAAAATCTCAACCATGGAAGCAATACGTAATAAAGTCGCCGAGAGCGGCCTCATCACCTTGGATCCTGCCCAACTTTTTGCGGTTACTATGCCTTTAAGCTTTGATTTGAAGGATTATTTGCTCCACGGTTTTGTGTTGAAAGAGCAGGATTTCCGGCAACGTTTGAAAGAATTTGATTGGTCGGTGTATTCGGGCAAGCTTGTTGCCCTGCATTGTTCCAACGATGCCATCGTTGCACGCTGGGCCTGGATGTTGGTTGCACAATATGTGGTTCAAGCCGGCGGAAGTTGTAGTTATGGCAGTCCGGAAGCGGTGAAAGAAGCACAATTGCTCGAAGCTATTCAACAATGGGAGCTTACGCCTTACTTAGGCGAAAGGGTAATTTTGAAAGGTTGTGGAGATGAAAGCATCTCACCGGCCGTGTATACGGCCATGACCACTAAACTGGTGGGAGTGGTTAAGACGCTGATGTATGGGGAGCCTTGCTCTACGGTACCGGTGTTTAAAAAAAAATAAATGGATAAACTGAAAAGTTGGTCGAAGAACAAATTTGTACAAAGTTTTATGCTGGCGCTGGTGGCAAGCATGGTGTTTCGTTTAACCACCGCCAGTAAATACACCACCGAAAGCGAATATCTAGAAGCTTTTTGGGAAAATTATCAGGTATATGCCATACCCTTGCCGGAAGAAATCAGCTTTGCCGGTGAAAAGGTGCCCATGTTCGATTTTGAAGTGCGCGAACGCATCGACCGCGAAATACTGGTGAATACCTATTACCAATCCCAAACCCTCATCTTTTTCAAAAAGGCTAACCGCTGGTTCCCGACCATTGAAAAAATTTTGAAGGAAGAGGGGGTGCCCGAAGATTTTAAATACCTGGCTGTCATTGAAAGTGGCCTCTCGAATGTGGTGTCACCGGCTGGGGCGGTGGGTTTTTGGCAGTTTATGAAAAACACAGCCCTGGAATACGGTTTGGAAGTAAATGATGAGGTAGATGAACGTTACGATCCCATCAAGTCGACCTATGCTGCGACCCGCTACCTAAAAAAGGCTTATAAAGAATTTGGTTCCTGGTCGTTGGTAGCTGCAGCCTACAATATGGGCACCACCGGTTTACGCAATCAGGTGCGCCTGCAAGGGGTCGACGATTATCATGGGCTTTACCTTAACAACGAAACCTCCCGTTATCTTCCACGTTTGGTGGCGGTAAAAACCATCATGGAAGATCCGCGTAAGTTTGGCTACAACTTCCGCGAAAAACATCTCTACAAGCCCCTCAAGACCAATGCGGTTTATGTAGATACCACCGTAAACGACCTGGTAGCTTTCGCCAAAAGCCAGGGCATCGTTTATAAACACCTGAAAGTTTTTAATCCGTGGTTACGGAAAACCTATCTCCCCAACAAAAACGGCAAACGTTACCGCATCGATATACCGGATCCATCGGTATTTACGGCCGAAAATGAGATTAAGCCGGAATATATGATTACCCAGCCCGAAGTGGTAGCCATAGAGAAAAAAACCACCGACCAGGCGTATATCAATATCAAACATACGGTGAAAAAGGGCGAAGATATCCGCAGCATAGCAGCGATGTTTAACATTAAGGTATTGGATATTGTGCTTTGGAATAAGCTGGAATCGACCGACCTGGTGAAGGGGCAACTGCTCGAAATACATGTGCCCAAACCTTTGGAGGAAACTGCTGTTGAGCAATGAGCTAATCATTGCTTAATTTTGCAGGCTAATGGAGCCAACGCCAACACTTAGCGGAGATGTCGATTACATAGAAGTATACGGCGCCCGCGTTCACAACCTCAAAAATATCGACATCAAAATTCCGCGCAACCAACTGGTGGTCATTACCGGTTTGAGTGGCAGCGGGAAATCGTCGTTGGCATTCGACACCATTTATGCCGAGGGTCAGCGGCGATATATGGAGAGTTTTTCGGCTTATGCCCGCCAATTTATCGGCGACATGGAGCGGCCGGATGTTGATAAAATTGAGGGCTTGAGCCCGGTGATTTCGATTGAACAAAAAACCACCAACAAAAATCCGCGCTCTACGGTAGGCACCATCACTGAAATCTACGATTTCATGCGTCTGCTTTTTGCCAGGGTGGGTGAAGCTTATTCCTATGTGAGCGGCGACCGGATGGTGCGTTTTACTGATGCCCAAATCGAAGCAGCCATACTCGACAAATACCGAGGCGGAAAAATTGCCATACTGGCACCCTTGGTCAGAGCACGAAAAGGACATTACCGGGAGTTGTTTGAGCAGGTACGCAAACAAGGTTTTCTGAAAATCCGTGTTGATGGAGAGCTGCTCGATCTGACACCTAAAATGCAGGTCGATCGCTACAAAGTCCACGATATCGAACTGGTTATCGACCGGCTCATACTCGATGGCGATCAGGGTAAACGCTTGAAACAATCCATCGACAGTGCCTTAAAAACCGGCAAAGGCATATTGCAGGTACTCGATCTCGACAGTGGCGCTTTATCATTCTACAGCCGATTTTTGATGGATCCTGTTTCGGGTCTGGCTTACGACGAGCCGCAGCCCAACAGTTTTTCTTTCAACTCTCCCTATGGTGCCTGTCCCGATTGTGATGGCTTGGGCAGCGTACCTGATGTAGATCCGGAACGGGTCATGCCAGATGCCAGTCTGAGTATAGTTTCCGGTGGCCTCGCTCCTTTGGGCGAATACCGCGATATCTGGGTTTTCCGAATGATTTCGGCATTGTCGAAAAGGCACAAATTCAGTCTCACTACGCCTGTGGGTCAGTTGAGCCCCGAAGCATTAAAATTGCTGTTGTACGGCAGTGACGAAAAACTGGAAGTGCCATCGAAACAAGATGAAGGCTACGGGCACAGTGTTCGTTGGGACGGCCTCATCAACCTCATCAAAAAACAACATGACGATCCGGCTTCTATCTCCATTCAAAGTTGGGCCGAAGAATTTCTGACCCACAGCAGCTGCTCCAGCTGCGGTGGCGGTCGGCTCAAGCAGGAATCGCTGCATTATAAAATCAAAGGAAAAAACATTGCCGAACTCGCCCAGCTTGAATTGAACGAACTGGCGGAGTTTATTGATGGGCTCGACAATTATTTCAAAGGCAATGAAGCCACGATTGCCGCCGAAATTTTAAAGGAAATCCGTACCCGCCTCGGCTTTTTGCTCGACATCGGCTTGAGTTATTTGTCGTTGAACCGAACCTCTAACACCTTATCGGGTGGAGAATCGCAACGCATTCGCTTAGCCACCCAAATTGGCTCTCAGCTGGTAGGCGTATTGTATATACTCGATGAACCAAGTATCGGGCTGCACCAAAGAGACAATGCCCGGCTGATCGACAGCTTGAAACGCCTCCGGGATGCCGGCAATTCGGTCATCGTTGTGGAGCATGACGAGGATATGATTCGCCAGGCCGACCATGTCATTGATATGGGGCCGGGTGCAGGAGCATTTGGTGGTTCGGTGGTTGGCGCCGGCACACCTGCCGAATTTTTGGCCTTGCCCACCACTACGGCTGGCTATTTAGCCGGGCAAATTCAGGTGGGAGTGCGGGAATTGCGGCAGCCCAAAAACCAGCAATACCTCAAACTCTATGGTGCCAGCGGTAATAATCTGAAACAGGTAGATGTGGCTTTCCCGTTGGGACAATTCATCTGTGTTACCGGCGTATCGGGTTCGGGTAAATCTACTTTGATTAACGAAACGCTCTATCCCATATTGAGTCAACATTTGTACGGCAGTCGGAAAAAGCCCATGCCATACAGCAAAATAGAAGGCATTAAGCTGGTAGATAAAGTCATAGAAATTGATCAGGCGCCGATTGGGCGTACGCCCCGTTCCAATCCGAGTACCTATACCGGTGTATTCAGCGACATAAGAGCTTTATTTGCCGAATTGCCCGAAGCCAAAATCAGGGGCTATAAACCCGGGCGTTTTTCTTTTAATGTAAAAGGTGGGCGATGCGAGACCTGTGGTGGCGGTGGTATGCGTGTTATTGAGATGAATTTTCTACCTGATGTGCAGGTGATTTGTGAGAGCTGTCAGGGCCGGCGTTACAACCGCGAAACTTTGGAAGTACGTTACCGCGGCATGTCGATCAGCGACATACTAGATATGAGCATACACGAAGCCGTGGAGTTTTTCGCCTATATGCCCAACATCTTACGCAAGATAAAAACCTTGCAGGATGTGGGCCTGGGATATGTGACCCTGGGGCAATCGTCCACTACCTTGTCGGGTGGCGAAGCGCAACGGGTGAAGCTGGCGGCTGAATTGTCCAAACGCGATACGGGTAACACCTTTTATATCCTGGATGAGCCTACTACCGGGCTGCATTTTGAAGATGTACGTGTTTTATTGGGTGTACTGCATGAATTAACCGACCGGGGCAATACTGTTTTGGTGATAGAACACAATCTGGATGTGATCCGAACAGCCGATTATATAGTGGATATGGGCCCTGAGGGAGGTCGATTTGGAGGAGAAGTGATGTATGCAGGAGATAGAAGAGGGTTAAAAAGTGCCAAAAGCAGCATTACAGCACATTTTTTATAAGTCTCGTATTGGCTGAATCGACAGTATTTCTTTGCCAGTATTTCCAGGTATTGACTTTATCGTAAAAGTTATGTCAAGTATATTTTTTTGTTTTGAAAAGAAATTCTTTTACCTTGACTCATCAAATTCTAAACAATTAAGCTTATGAAGAAATCTTACTACTTTGTTAGTACGGCTTTCTTGGTGCTCTTGTTGGGGCTGAGTGTATCGTTTCAATCGATCGCTCAATCACCAACTTCTGTTACGCAGCTGTTCTTTATGACAACTACGAACGGAAATCTAGCACAAGATCGCAATGGTAATCCCATCGATATGTCGTCGGGAACTACCCAACATTTGGCACCGAATGCAGGAACGGCTGGAAATGCAACAAACATTCTATGGCCGAGTGGTTTTCCATTTAGTTTTCCTACTGGTACGGCTTTTGCACCCATCCTTTCTTGGTCGGTTGCTACTAACGGTTGTATTGGTTTGAGCAATACTACTACTTCTGGCATAACTGCAGGAAATAATGTGTCGGGCGGTACAGGAATTCGTTTGGCTGCATTTGGTACAGGATTAAACAATGGCGCAATTACTGCGAATGGCAAAGTACATTCGAAAGTATTTGGAACATCACCCAATCAGGTCTTTGTTGTGGAATTTTTGGGTATGCGCTTCACAAATACCAGTACTACAGATGACTTACATTATCAAGTGCGTTTTTACGAAAATGGAAATATTCTAGAATACGTTTACGGAAGTATGGCCTTAGGAGCGGGAAGCACGACTACTTGTAAAGTGGGTGTCTCAACTGCAACTGGCACACATAATACTGTTCAGGTTTCTTCACATTCCGCAAGTATTACTGCAAATTATTCTAATACGTATAATACGGTTGGTCCTTTGGCTGATTTTGCTAGTACATCAACTACTCGTCGTGTATATACTTTTAGTCCAACAAATTTGTTACCCCATGTATATGACAGTTCTACAGTTCTTCAGGTTACTGGTGATGCCCCACAAGGTGGCTCCAATGTAGCTATTTTGCGTTATGATGTGTTTACATCAGGTGGCGCGAATCCAATGAGTACAACCGGCATTACTTTTAATACTACAGGTACAACGGCTGCTGCGAATTTAACGGCTGCTAAAATATACTATACTGGTACGAGTAGTTCATTTTCTACAGCCACACAATTTGGATCTACGGTTAACAACCCTTCTGGAACGCATACTGTTACTGGATCACAAGTGTTAAGTTCAGGAACAAATTACTTCTGGTTAGTCTATGATATTTCAGGTACTGCCCCGGTAAATAATGTAATAGATGGTCAAATTACCTCGGCTACGATAGGAGGAACTGCTCGAACGCCTTTGGTTACAGACCCTTCGGGTAACAGAACAATACGTGCCCCATTGGCAGGTACAGTTACAGTAGGTACTGGAGGTACATATGCTACTCTTAATGCATTATTTGCCGATTTGAATGCTGTTGGACTCAGTGGAAACCTCACTGTTAATATTGTAAGCGATATTACAGAGCCAGCGGCTGCAGGGTTGAGTCAATGGACAGAAGTAGGTGCTGGTAACTATACAGTTACGATTCGCCCATCAGGCGGAGCCAGAAGAATCAGTGGTTCAATTACCAATTCTGGTGTAATTGTGCTTGTAGGTGCTGACCGGGTTATAATTGATGGTCGTATTAACAATACTGGTAATAATTTGACTATTGAAAATACCTTGGCATCGGGAACGAGCGTGGGTATTTTATTAGCAGGGACAACAGAAGCAAGTGGTGGTTGTAATGATGTAACTATCAGAAACTGTACTATAATGGCTGGTACTACAGTAGGTACTACGACATCCACAGCCGCAATTTGGGCACAGGGATTAGGTGCACCTAACAATAATCTCACGATTACTGAAAATATTATCAAAAGAAGCTACAGAGGTATATATATAGGTACCAATGCTCCTTTGACGCCTTATCTCGGGCTAACTATTACCAATAATGAGGTTGGAACTGCCAACTCTACCGAACAAAACACATTTCGTGGCATTCAGGTAGGTTATTCAAGAGGAGCAGTGATTAATGGTAATACTGTCTATAATCAAATCACTACTCTAGGTGTAAGTATTGCAGCTATAGAATTAGCTACCGGTGCGGATTCTTGTATTGTTTCGAATAACAAAATACATACAATTGCAAATCCATCTGCTTCTGGCTGGGGGGCTTACGGTATAAATGTTGCTGCGGGAAATAATCACTTCATTTACAATAATGATGTTTCTAATATTTATACATGTAACTATAGTGCTACATCTACTACATTTAATGCCTTTGGTATTCGTCTGGCTGCAGGAACTGGTATTCGTGTTATTAATAACACAGTAAATATGTCGGGTAACTATCCTACTAATGCAAATACCGTAGCTAGTTCTGCTGCGTTTTGCGTAACAGCTGTAGGAATTACTGGTTTAACTGTAAGAAATAATAATTTTTCGAATCGGATTACATCTGCTGCAACCGGTAATAAGGGTATGTACGCTTATTGGCTACCTGATGCTTATCCTTTCGCTACCGCCATTAATTCATTTGCAAACAATAACTTGGATATTGGTAGTGAGCCGTATCATCTGACTGCTAAGTTGGGTACAACCCATGGCACAACTGTGTACGCTTCTTTGGCTGATTGGAAGACGGTTTCTTCACGTGATACTACTTCCGTAGCTATTAATCCAGCTTTCTTAAGTGCTACTACCGGCGTGCCAAACTCATTGGCTTTAAATAACCTGGGTACACCTGAACCCGGAATCACAACCGACATTAATGGTGTTACACGAAATGCTACCACCCCTGATTTAGGTGCATATGAATTTACTCCAATTGCTACCGATGCAACCGCAGTTGAATTAATTGTTAAGCCCAATTCTGCTGGTTGTTTTGAGCCGAATGAACCGGTAAAAGCAGTAATAAGAAATTCTGGAGCTGCCGTATTAAATTTTGCAAACAACAATATGACTGTAACGGTGAATGTATCGGCACCAGGTGGTCCGGTAGTACTAACCGCTACCAGAAATACAGGCACGCTCGCCATTGGTGATACCTTGCAAATATTAATGTCACCAACTGTGAACATGACCGCTGCAGGTACTTACACCTTTAGTGGAAACGTAAACGTCACTGGTGACGGTGTAGCACAAAACAACAACTTTGCTCAAATCACACGTCAGGCTTTAAGGGAGCCGCTGCCTTTTGGTCAAGGATTTGAAAATGTTTCTGGCACGAACCCACCTGTCGGCTGGAGCTTTATCCCAGCTTTGGGTACACTCACGCAAGGCTCGCCTTGGTTGAATTGGCAAATTGGTCCAGGCGGACATGGTGAAACCGGAAATGGTTTGTATACTAACCTTTATAGCAGTGTAACCAGCTCGGAATTTGCAATGCCAGTTGTTGGTCCTATTCTGGCAAATTCCAGTTTCAGTTTTAGGTATAGAATTATTAACTATTCAGGTTATCCTGCCACTGCTACTCCAATTGTGGCTGCTGATTCTATTACAATTTTGATTTCAACAAATTGCGGATTAACCTATACCCAAGTTTATCGTATTGATGCAAGTAATCATGTCGTCTCAACAAATTGGGCGAGTGTTTCAATTCCGTTGACCAATTATGTTGGACAGGACATTAAAATTAAAGTACAAAACAAATGGGGTGCTGGCGATTATTTCATTGATTTTGATAATATCATGATTGGCCGTCCAATGAGCCCAGTTACACTTATTGCTCCTGCTAATAATGCTTTGCTTAACATAAGCGGTATTGGTTCAACAACTATAAACGCTAGTTGGACACGAGCTTCTTCTGATCCAGTTACTTATACTTGGTTGTTGTCAGATACCAGTAAAAACTTTGCAGCACCTTTGGCCAGTTTCAGTAGCAACAATAACGGTTTAGATTCTGTCCTAACTTTGAACTATTACCAAATTGATGCTTTAATGGCAAGTTTAGGTATCCCGGTTGGTACTACTGCCTTAGCAACATGGACGGTTCGAATCAATGCAGGTGGTTTGACAATTTGGGCGGTGGATACTTTTGATATTCGTTTGAATCGTGCTGGTTTAGCGCCACTTCGTTTGGCTGTGGCTCCTGCGGCATCTGGTACTTCATCAACTGGAACACGTGGACCTACAGGTTTGGTAGCGCAGACAGTGTTGCGTGTTGCTGGTATAGTTACTCAAGCTGAATTATTGGCTGCAGGTATTGATAGTGGAACTGTTATGCAGAGTATGGCGATTCGTAATATTGCCTCTGCGAACGTAGCTGTAAGAGGTATGTTCCGTCTATACATTCGTAATGCTCCGGATACAACCTCTTTATATACCCGTGGTTTACCATGGACTGGAGCGATTAACGGTCTGATGCTAATTCATCAAGATACTTTGACCCTGAGATCTACCGCAGGTTTACTCACTGCATCATTTAATCAACCCTTTGTATATACCGGTGGTGCCTTGGATTATGCTTTCGAGTGGCATGCGGCAGCTCCGTTTGCGACTACTGGAGCTACTTATGCTGCGAATACAGCTATTCCGGGTTCTTCTGCTGCGGCTCAAGGAACAACTGCTCCGGCTAACCTGACCAACACAGCCAATACGCAGTTCCGCCCAGAAATGACCTGGGGTGTTGAACGTAAAGCGAACGATCTCGAAGTGAATAACATTTGGGCGCTAGGAAGAAACCCTCGCATTTATGGCTCACCAGAAACCATCACGGGTTTTGTGAAGAATAACAGCTTTCAAACAGTCACAAACGCAACAATTAGTCTGAATATCAGTGGTGCAAACACTGGCACTACAACTGCGAATGTAACTTTGGCACCGGATTCTACAGCACTTCTGGCTTTCCCTTTCAACGCAGCGAATACCGGTTTCACAAATATCAGTGTTGTAGCTCCTGCTGACCAACTGAATGCTAACAACAGCAGAACCTGGCTACAGCAAGTAACCGACAGTATTTTCAGCTATGCGGATACAGTTACAGTGGGTAATGGTTCGGTAGGCTTTAATACAGGATCAGGCTTGTTGTTGAATAAATATCGTATCAACGGCACGCGTCAGATTAGAGCAGCTCGAATTCGGATAGCGAATAATGCGGCTACTGTTGGCAATTCAGTTTACGCTGTTGTTACCAATGATACTGGTACCATTATCGCTCAATCTGCTCCAATTACGATTGCAACGGCAGATTTGAACACCTGGGTGATTTTCCCATTCACAGTTGCTCCGAACATTACGGATACTACCTTTATGATTGGTTTGGCTCAGCCTGCCAATGCTACAGGTTATTTCCCGGTTGCTTTCCAGGCTGAAAACCCAACCCGTCCGAATGCTTACTTTAGTGCAAACCTTGGTGGTGGCGGTGCAGGTGCAGTGGCTGGCTTCCGTTTAATGATTGAAGCACATGTAGGCGCGGTTGCAATTCCAGACACCTTGTCGGCATTCAACTTGCTCACGCCTGCGAATAATGACTCAATTAATGTAGATGGCGCGCCTACTACAGCGGTGAACTTTACCTGGCAGTCTTCTGTACGTTCCACAACTGGTGCTGTTACTTACGATATGACCTTGGAAACCACTAGCTCTAACCCAGTTGCTATCCTTACGCGTACTGGTCTTACCAGCCCGAATGTATCGATTAACTACGGTGTGTTGGCTGATACTTTGACGAGCAGAGGAGTAGCAGTAGGTAATAGCTTCACTGGTCGCTGGAAAGTCGTTGCTAACTCAGGTACACTTTCGAAAGAAGCCACTGCGAAATTCAACATCAAGTTGCGTCGTGGTGAAATTACTTCAATCGAAGAGACTGAACTCAGCAAGTCGATTAAACTATATCCTAACCCTGCAAACACTGTAGCTACCCTTGATTTCAAAGGTGCTTTGTCGAGCAAAATGGACGTAGTGATTGTGAATTCAATGGGTCAGGAAATGCTCCGCACAGAAGTATTGCCTGCAACTACTGGCGAAGTAACGATCGATGTATCTGCTTTGCAACAGGGTATGTATTTCGTACGTATCACTGATGGTAACGAACTGGCAGTTAAACGTCTGATGATTCAGCGTTAATTCATTGTCTTGAATTGTTGAGCCGCCCCGGAAAACCGGGGCGGCTTTTTTTATTAGATTTAACTATGAAAAAACTCACTCAACTCGAATACCTGGCCCAATGGTTTGGGGCTTATGGGCTAAGCGTATGGCTGGGATACCCAGCCTGGTGGTTCTGGGCTTGGTTGCTGGTCCCCGATTTAAGCATGGTTGGTTACCTGTTCAATGCCCGCCTAGGTGCCTGGTGCTATAATGTAGGTCATCATGTACTTACTGCCTTTTTGCTGGCCGCATTGGGCATGGGACTGGATAATGAATACCTCCTTTTTGCTGGCATACTACTTTGGGGACATATTGGGATGGATCGCGTATTTGGCTACGGTCTGAAATTTGAACGAGGTTTCAAGTTCACCCACCTGGGCAAAATTGGCCCGGAGAAGGACCCTGTGGAGTTACTTTGACCTATTTGTCAGAGGGTGTTCCACTTACTTGGATCATTGTAATCGGCTAAATGGCAAGAAAATCAGTAGAAAAGCGTATTTTTGCCCATCAATTTACGCGCATGGATTTAAAAGGAATCGTCAACATCTCCGGCAAACCGGGATTGTACAAAGTAATCAGCAGCTCAAAAGGCGGTTTTATTGTGGAAGCGATAGACGAAACCCGCAAACGTTATCCTATACCGGGTACAGCGCGTGTCGCTGCTTTGGAAGACATTAGTATATATACCCAGGAAGATCAAATCGCGCTTAAAGATGTTTTTCAGCGTATTTACGAGGAGAAAATTGAACTCAGTGGCATCGATGCCAACAAAGCCGAGCCACAGTTGATTACCTCAACTTTCGCTAAAATTATTCCCGATTACGATACAGAAAGGGTGTATATGAGCGATATGCGCAAACTTATCCGCTGGTACCAGACTTTAGCACCGGTGCTCGATTTCAGCAAGGAAGAAGAATCGAAAGAAGAAGCTGCACCGGTGGAAAAGAAGGCAGGAGCAAAAACGAAAGCTTCTGCTAAAGTCGATGAGGCGTCGGCGGAAGCCAAGCCGAAAAAGGCCCCTGCTAAAAAGAAGACTGAATAAATACCAAACCCGCTTCGGCGGGTTTTTTTGTGCCTTTAGCAGCTTTATTTACGAAGTAAGGTCTCGAAGCTTTCTTTGCCCTCAGCACAGCTTTTCAAATTGCCAAGCAGCTGTAGTGCCCGTTCTATTTGTTTGTCGGTGCTTTTGAGCTGCCCTACATAATAGGCAATGTATCGCTGTTTGCCTGGTGCCAGTTGGCAATAGCGTCGATGGGCCTCTTCATCCTGGGCGAGGATTTCAGTCAGCACTTCCGGTAAGGGCATACCCAATTCATCGGGGTGGGGTTCGAGCTGCAGGTTCAGCTCCATGCCGATTTCAATGCCGTATTGTTGTCTTTTTTGTTTGTTAAGTAGCAAATAAGCATTGCCTTCCCCAAAAGCAACAAAACCGGCTGTAAAAGCTTCACCATGATTGATGCGGCACAATAAACGGGTTTTGAGTCCACCTATGGCTTGAACTGTATGGGCAGGAATGAATAGGATAAGGGTGTTCGCGAATTTTGGAAGGGGAAGGACAGCAGCCCGAAGATGTATTTTATCTTCCACAGCCATTGACTTACAATGAAATATGCCGCGATTGAACTGGCTCACCATAGAATAAGGCTGCTTTGGCGTCAAAATCGCTGGGACCGTCGGTGGTGTAAAACTGGCGACTTGAATGACGACTGAGTTGTTCTTCCATTTCAGGATGTCGCA
Organism: Bacteroidota bacterium; assembly: GCA_036787895.1. GTDB lineage: Bacteria > Bacteroidota > Bacteroidia > UBA7662 > UBA7662 > UBA7662. The sequence goes on from DAIQOK010000015.1 coordinate 81,369, forward strand.
GGAGATAGTCGGTCAAGCTTTCGGCAACAATGGGGCCCTGACTAATGATGCGGATGTTCTCGGGAAGATGTGCCTGAATTTTGGGCATCAATAAGGGATAATGGGTACAAGCCAAAACCAACGTATCAATGCGCGGTCCGTGAGCAAATAGGCGCTGCAGATGCTGTTCTATGAAAAAGTCTGCTCCCTGACTTTGATGTTCCCCGTTTTCAACCAGCGGTACCCACATAGGGCAGGCTTCTTGAAAAACCTGAAGAGCCGGAAAAAATTTCTCCGCCTCAATGACATAGGAACGCGAATTCACTGTTCCTGTGGTACCTAATATACCAACCTGACCGCTTTTGCTGAAGTGGCCCAATTGTTCGGTAGTCGGCCTGATCACGCCCAAAACCCGCCGGTCGGGGGCGATGCGTGGCAAGTCGTTTTGTTGGATGGTGCGCAGCGCCTTGGCTGAGGCGGTATTGCAGGCAAGTATGACCAACGGACAGCCCAATTCGAAAAGCTGCTGCACACATTCGAGCGTGAACTGGTATACGGTTTCAAAGGAACGAGGCCCATAGGGTACCCGGGCATTGTCGCCGAGATAGCAGTAGTCGTACTGAGGAAGGGCATCGACCAGCGACCGCATAACGGTGAGTCCACCGTAGCCTGAGTCAAATACGCCAATGGGTCCTTTCATGGTGCTAAGCTAAAAGAATTACTGCGATTTGTGGTGGCTAAGTCCATTGCTTTGCTGTCCACCCGCTTCGCTGACCACTGCTTGCACTTCGTGCAGCTGACGACCCGCTTTGCTGACCACCGCTGCGCTTGGCCTTTTGTATCTTTTGGACAGCATAATCTGTGGTCAGCGCAGCGTATGGATCGCACCGCAGGTGCACATGGTCAGCGCAGCGGTGGACCCGCGTATCATTTTAAAACCCTGAATTACCACGCTAGCTGGCTGCATTGACCGTTGACCATGTACTAGCTATGGCCACAAAATATCTCAGGTCCCAGTTTCCCGCCAAAATAAAAGCAGGCATTAAACCCAAGCGCCTATCTTTCGTCTAAGCGCCCGAAGACCAACCGAAACTAACTAAACCTTCAGTCTGATGAAAACCAAAACCCATCTCTACGGCGTATTTGCGCTGTTTTTACTCTTTGCGATAGCCTGTAATAGGGACGAAAATCCGGCCAACCCAGGCAACCCTAACAATCCAACAAATCCAATGGCGGCGCTGAATTTGCCGGCTACACCTTACAATTACGCCAATCTGCCCCTGCCTTTTTATCTCGATACGCTGCAGGCCGATAATACCCCCCTTAACAATCCCATTACCAACGACGGCGCTACCCTTGGTCGGGTGCTTTTTTTCGATCGTGCGTTGAGCATCAATAATACCGTAGCTTGTGCCAGTTGCCATCAGGCCGATAAAGCCTTATCCGATCCTCGGGTGCTGAGTATTGGTCACGGTGGTGGTCAAACCGGTCGGCATTCTATGTCGCTTGTGAATGCACGTTATTATGCCAATCGCCGCTTTTTCTGGGATGAACGGGCGGCAACCCTCGAAGCCCAGGTGTTGATGCCGATTCAAGATACCGTTGAAATGGGTTTAACGCTCGACCAATTGGTAGCAAGGGTTCGTGGACAAGCTTATTATCCTACCTTATTTACCAAAGCTTTTGGGGATACGGCTGTGACAACCAACCGCATTGCCCTGGCTCTAGCGCAGTATGTTCGCAGCATGGTAAGTTACCAAAGTAAATATGATCAAGGCAGGGCTCTGGTAGCAAATACCGGTGATCCTTTCCCAAATTTTACTATGCAGGAGAATATGGGTAAGGGCATATTTAATGGTCCGGGCACTTGTGCCGCCTGCCATGGCACCGATGCCCACATTGCACCCGGCCCGCGCAACAACGGTTTAGATGCCACAACTACCGATGCCGGGGTTGGTGGCGTAAATGGTGCCCCGAATCTGGTGGCTACTTTCAAAACGCCTTCCTTACGCAACATTGCATTGAATGCACCTTTTATGCACGACGGCCGTTTTGCCACGCTTGAACAGGTAATAGAACATTACAATAGTGGGGTGCAGAACCATCCGAATTTGAGTCCACCCCTGCGTACACCCGGGGGCACACCCATACGTTTGAACCTGAATCAAAATCAAAAAGACGCGCTATTGGCGTTTTTAAATACCTTAACGGATAATTCTTTTGCGACTGATCCGAAGTTTCAGGACCCGTTTGTGCGGTAGTTGGCAGGGCGGTTTCAGCGGGTTTCTGACTTAGGATGTGGATTTGAGGGTTTTGGCGATTTGTGAAGTCCGTGGTCGATAGTCCATAGTCGATAGCAATGTCTAGTCCTGATATAGGTTGACAGTTTGGGTTAATGAATTTATGTAAAAATCG
>DAIQOK010000016.1:0-79610 GCA_036787895.1 Bacteroidota bacterium
AACTTTTCCTGTATTACAATAGCAAGCACACACATTTAACACGACATTCACGAAGCAATTTAGCAAAAAGCGGCAACAGAGCAAGTACAGGCTGAAATTTTAATTTGGGGTTAATGGAGGCCATGGTGGAAGGTATTTTGGCTACTTACTCCAGAGAAAAAAGCCCCAATGTGCTAATGTGGCGTTTCGTGTAGCGAAACTTGGGAATGTGCTAATGTGCTGATGAAATTTCACCCTTGCGAGCAGTGATTCATACCCAGTTGAGCAAAGCGAAACTTGAAAACACTTGAACACACAAGACAGAATCTTTACAATTTAAGAGCCCCCAATTGGCACATAAGCACATTCCCAAGCAAGCGAAGCGCCGCGTCACATAAGCACATTTCGGCAATCATCTCAACAGATAATTCCCCAACCTTAGCACCCCAAAGCAGGCTCAATCCTCGTCATCCCATAAGGATAATGCCTGTCGAGTAGCTCCACGAGGTAGTTAAAGTGCTCCTCATTATTGAGGTAATCCAGATTTTCGGTTTCAATCAACACACAGCGTAAACCACTGGCCTGTTCCATGAAGTGTAGATAGGCCTGATCGATTTGCTCCAGATAATCGGCGGTAATTTGTTGTTCGAAATCGCGGCCGCGTTGGGCAATTTGCCGGAGGAGTTTGGTAGTGCTGGCTTTCAGGTAGACAAACAAATGTGGCTGAGGCAATTTGCTGTTGATGATGCCAAAAATCTCCTTGAACAGCTGGTATTCGTCGCCTTGAAGCGTTTTTCCTGCGAAAATGAGGGATTTGTAAAAGCTGTAATCAGCAACTACAGCTTGTTGTCGGAGTTCGGCGCTCGCAAATTCGTCGTGCATCTGGCGGTAACGTTCGGCCAGGAAGGCGGTCTCGACCGAAAAACCATAACGCTCAGGCTGGGCATAAAATTTAGGCAGAAAGGGGTTCTCCATAAACTTCTCTAACAAAACCGGTACCTGCCAATGTTCGGCCAGGCGGTTGCTGAGTGTGGTTTTTCCTGCACCAATATTGCCTTCGATGACAAGGTATTTTTTCATACGCCGGCCTCCCACTTTTGAACGGCTAAGGTATCTGCACAAACATCACGCAGCTGAGCCATGGTTTTATGCAGCACAGGATGGCTAAAACCGGCTGCTATTTCGGCAAGGGGAATGAGGGCAAAACTGCGGTTGGGCAGTTGCGGATGGGGCAGCTGGAGTTGTGGCGTGTCAAGCACCTCCTGGTCGTAGAGCAACAAGTCAATATCGAGGGTGCGGTCGGCCCAGCGACCTTCCCTTTCCCGACCGGCTTCCCGTTCGATAGCGAGTGCGGTCTCGAGTACTTCCAAAGGGCTCGCCTCCGTACGCAGCCACAAGGCTTGGTTGAGGTAGGCGTTCACCGAACCACTGCCCCAGGCCGCGGTTTCGTAAATGGCTGATTGCGCGACCATTTCACCCAAACTTTCGCGCAGTTTTTGGGCGGCGAATGTTAAGTTTTGGTAACGTGGCCCCAGATTGGCGCCGGTTAACAAGAAAAGGTCGTGCTGCTTTCGCACAGAAATGTATTTTTGGAATGCAAACATATCCCTTATGCGTCAGTTTCTGAAATTTACCCTGGCCTCTATGACAGGCTTTATCCTGGCCCTTGTGGTCATAATGCTGCTTTTCAGCGCTTTAATCGCCGGCTTAATGAGCAGCGGCGACAAAACTGTTGAAATTAAAAAGAACAGCATACTGCATCTCGACTTTGGTCAGCTCATTGCCGACCGGGGTTCGGAAGATCCTTTGAGTGGTATCGACTTCATGAGTTTCGAGAACAACCAGGCCACCGGTTTCCGCGATTACACCCGTGCCATACGTGCTGCAGCCGAAGATGACAAGATCAGCGGCATTTTCCTCGATCTCAGCAGCATCCAAGCCGATATGGCCATCCGCCAGGAAATACGCAATGCACTGGTAGATTTTAAGGCATCGGGCAAATTTATCTACGCCTTCAGCGAAACCTACAGCCAGGCCACCTACCACCTCGCTTCGTTGGCCGACAGCGTATTTCTTTATCCCGAAGGCGACCTCATGTTTATGGGTTACGCCAGTGAGCCCATGTTCTTTAAAGGTATGCTTGATAAATTGGGTGTGGAAGTTAAACTCATTCGCGTAGGCAAATACAAAAGTGCCGGTGAACCTTTCATCCGCGAAAACCTGAGCGAAGACAACCGTTATCAGGTGAGTACCTTCCTCAACAGCCTCTACAACAGCTTCCTGAATGATGTTTCGGCTGGCCGCAATATTCCGGTCGATACCCTCCGTGTTATTGCCGACGAGTTACGCGTAGAAAATGCCCAAAATGCCGTGGAGCAAAAGCTGGTCGACAAACTCGCCTACCGCGACGAAGTCCTAGATTTACTCATGGCCAAAACGGAAGTGAAAAAGCTTAAAGACCTGAAATTGGTGTCGGTAGGCGATTATATGTCGGCCATACCTAAAGGGAAGCTGACCGAAAAAAACCGCATAGCCGTCGTTTATGCCATTGGTGACATCAACAGTGGTGAAGGCGACGATACATCCATTGGCAGCGACCGCATCGCCAAAGCCTTACGTGATGCCCGCCTCGACGACAATGTGAAAGCCGTTGTATTGCGTGTAAACTCTCCAGGTGGCAGTGCCCTGGCTTCCGATGTGATTTGGCGGGAAATGACCCTCATCAAGCAGAAAAAACCTTTGGTGGTATCCATGGGCGGACTGGCTGCTTCGGGTGGTTATTATATCTCCATTGCCGCCGATACCATTTATGCCGAACCAACTACCCTCACCGGTTCGATAGGCGTTTTTGGTTTGCTCCCCAACATCTCTCCTTTCATGAAAGACAAACTCGGCTTGACTTTCGACCGGGTTAAAACCGGCAAATATGCCGATTTGGGTACAGCCACCCGGGCCATGTCGGCCGATGAAGAAGCCATCATTCAACGTATCGTCAACAATATTTACGACGACTTTACCGGCAAGGTCGCCAATCACCGCAAATTGCCACTCGACTCGGTGTACGCCATGGCCCAGGGCCGTGTGTATTCGGGCACCCAGGCCCTCGAAATCGGCTTAGTCGATCGACTGGGTAACCTGGATGATGCCATTGCCACCGCTGCCCGCATGGCGAAGCTGGAGAACTACCGGCTGAAAGAACTTCCTGAGTTAAAAAATCCAATCGACGAATTGCTGAAGGAAATCACCGGCATGCAGGCGCGCAGCATCGAAAAAGAGCTGGGTTTGCCTTATCAACAATGGAAAAGCGTCAAAAACATGCTCGAAAACGACCGCATCCAGGCACGTATGGAGTTCATACCTGAAGTACACTAAACAGGGTATTTTTGACCTTTTAAGGTATTCTTAACGGGCAATAGCAAGTAATGCAGCTATTGCCCGTTTATATTTGTATGCCCACCTCAGCCAGTTGCTCGCCGTGAAAATTCTCCTCATTCGTTTCAGCTCCATCGGCGACATTGTTCTCACCAGCCCGGTTATCCGTTGTTTGAAACAACAATGTGTGGGGGCAGAAATACATTTTCTCACCAAGGCCACCTACAAAGAAGTACTGATTGCCAATCCTTATATCGATCAGCTTCATTTACTGGGCAAAAATGAAAAGGAGCTGATAAAACAATTGAAAGCAGAAGCTTTCGATTACATCATCGATCTTCATCACAATTTGCGCAGTCTGCGTTTTAAGCTGGCCTTAGGAAGCAGAAGCCGGTCGTTCGACAAGCTCAACTGGGCCAAATGGCTGCTGGTGAAACTCAAAATAAATGTAATGCCGCCGGTTCATATCGTCGACCGTTATCTCGCTACTGTTTCGTTTTTGGGTGTGGTTAACGATGGACAAGGTTTAGATTATTTTATCCCTGAAAACAGTCAGTTACCCGACAACCAACTCGCCCCGGTTTACCGAAGAGGATATGTTGCCTTTGTCATTGGCGGACAGCATGCCACTAAAATGCTACCGCGCGAAAAAATACTGGCAATTTGCACTACACTCTCCTCGCCAGTCATCTTACTGGGTGGACCGGAAGACAAGGCCAAGGGTGATTGGATTGCCGAACGGGGCAATGGAAAAATTTACAATGCTTGCGGCAGTTTTAAACTCAACGAATCAGCCTATTTGCTACGTAAAGCCAGAGCGGTAATCACCCACGATACCGGATTGATGCATATAGCTGCAGCTTTCAACCAAAAAATTAATGTTATTTGGGGCAATACCGTGCCGGCATTTGGTATGTATCCTTATTTGCGGGAAGAAGCCACCTACAACAGTTTCGAGCAGCAGCTAAATTGTCGGCCTTGCAGCAAAATTGGCTATGCTGCTTGCCCTAAAGGTCATTTTAAATGTATGCTGCAGCAGGATGAAAGTGCTATTTCCACAGCTGTACGCCAACAACTCGGTGTAAATACGGATAAAAAAAGTTGATTTCACACACGCGATTTCTTTTGGCTGATTAGATTTGGTGTATGAATAAATCAGCGCCTAAATCGTTCCCCGCCTATTACAACTACTATATGGAGTTGTCGGAAGGCGAACTGGTAGAAAGTTTGAAAAAAGCCCACGACACCACCCAAATCATACTTACACGCATCAGCGAGGAGCAAGCCATGTTCCGTTATGCGCCCGGTAAATGGACCATTAAGGAGATAGTGCAACACCTCATCGATTCCGAAAGAATTTATGCCTATCGTGCCTTACGCTTTGCCCGCCACGACGCCACAGAATTGGCAGGCTTTGAACAAGATGATTATGTAGCTGTAGCCGATGCCAACCGCCGGAGCATGGCCGATTTAGCCCATGAATTTGCCATGGTACGCAACGCTACTGTTGCACTTTTTGAAAGTTTCACCCCCGAAATGCTCGAAAAGGAAGGCGTAGCAAATAAAAGTCGGGTTACGGTGGCCTCCATAGGTCGCGTTTGTGTGGGTCATGAAATCCACCACATGGACGTCATCAAATCAAAATACCTTTGAGAACTCCCTTTACGGCTTCCGAACTCATACTTACGCCAGCAGGGGCAGTATATCACCTCAATTTGCTACCTGAACAACTGGCGCATAAAGTGATATTGGTCGGTGATCCTAATCGGGTAACGGCAGTATCCCAGTATTTCGACAGGATCGATTACCGCGTACAACACCGGGAATTTATTACCCATACCGGATACATCGGGAATACCGGCATTTCGGTGGTGAGTACCGGCATCGGAACGGATAATATCGACATTGTGCTCAATGAGTTGGATGCCCTCGTAAATATCGATTTGATTCATCGTACCGAAAAATCTAATCATACCAGCTTACAATTACTCCGTCTTGGCACCTCTGGCGCTTTGCAAAAAGACATAGCGGTTGATAGTTTGCTGGCCTCTTCTCACGGTTTGGGCATCGACGGGCTCATGCCCTTTTACCAGGCCACTGAAAATATTTCAACCCTGACCTTACTCGCAGCTATTCGTGTGGCCATGCCGAAGCTGTCGGAAGTGGCCATTCCGTATCTCACTGCCGGTTCAACAACCTTGCTCCGCCAATTGGTGAAAGATGAAATGACCGGCATTACGCTGACCAGTCCGGGTTTTTATGCCCCTCAGGGACGTGAATTGAGATACAAAGCAAAATACCAGTCTCTACTGGAAGATGCTGCTGCGTTTACATCCGAAGACCTTCGCATTACCAATTTTGAGATGGAAACTGCCGGGATTTACGGACTCGCACAACTTTTGGGTCACGAAGCCTTATCGGTAAATGCCATCATCGCCAATCGCCCGTTGGGTATCTTCAGTAAAAACCCGGCAGCATGCATCGATAAAATGATACGCACCCTTTTAGAGCGATTTACAACAAACTGAGGTGTGCCGTATCGTTGGCTTTGAGCAATTTCCATAGTCCAGCCTCGAAACGAAGTTGATACAAACTCAGGTTGCTGTGTTCAAAGCTGTCCATGTCAGAAAAAGGCCGTTGAAGCAACTGACATAAAAACAAACGCATTGCCCTGCCATGCATACAAAGCAGTATCGTTTGTGCCGTATCTTTCTCCAAAGCTTCAATAACAGCTCGTTGACGAAGGGCTACCTCTGCCGGACTTTCACCGCCGGGAGGTCGGGCGTCGTAATCGCCCCGGCACCAGCTATCGACCAAATTCCGGTAGTCGTGGTGGAAGTCGCCAAAAGACCTGCCTTCGAACATACCCCAATTGAACTCATCCAATCCGGCCCATTTTTTTACCGGTAAACCCTGGTCAATAAATGGTTGAACTGTTTGTTCTGTTCGCCGGAGTTCCGAAATAAAAATTTGCTCAAAAGGTAAGTGGTGATATGCCTTGTAAAATGCATCGGCCTGAGCTTTTCCGGTGGCATTCAAATCAGTATCCATCCCCCTGCCTTGCACAATGCTTCGCCGGTTGAAGTCGGTTTCCCCATGCCGGATGATGAAAAGTTCTTGGTTCGTCATTCCTCTTCTACCGGTTTATAGCGGGCGTAGTCGCGCCATTTCTCAAGTACGCCGGCAAAATCTTCGGGAAGCTCTGATTCAAAAAACAGTCTCTCCCCGGTTGTGGGATGGGTGAAACCTAATGATCGGGCATGTAAGGCCATACGTGGCATGAGTTGGAAACAATTCTCCACAAATTGTTTGTAGCGGGTAAAAGTGGTGCCGCGTAAAACTTTGTTGCCGCCGTAAGTGCTGTCGTTAAAAATAGGGTGACCAATATGTTTGGTATGCACCCTGATTTGATGGGTGCGGCCAGTCTCCAGTGTGAATGCAAGTAAACTTACATAACCAAAACGTTCCAGGACCTTATAATGGGTAATAGCATGTTTACCCCTGCTTCCATCCGGAAATACAGCCTGTATCATGCGATCCTGTAAACTTCGGTCGATATGTCCGGTTATGGTGCCACTTTCTTCTTCAAAATCTCCCCAAACCAGGGCATTGTAGGTGCGATCAATGCTGTGATCGAAAAACTGCTGTGCCAGGTGGGTCATGCTGTATTCGGTTTTAGCGATAACCAGAATGCCACTGGTGTCTTTGTCGATACGATGCACCAAGCCCGGCCTGATTTCGCCATTGCGGTGGGTTGGCAAGCCGGCAAAATGATGCACCAACGCATTGACCAAAGTGCCACTGCTGTGGCCATGACCGGGATGCACAACCATACCGGCTGCTTTGTTGACGATGAGCAGATCATCGTCTTCGTACAATATGTTCAGCGGTAGGTCTTCGGGATAGATGGTGGTATCGCGTGGCGGAAAGGCAAGGATAATCTGAATGACATCATCGGGTTTCACCTTGTAACTGACCTTCACAGGCTGGCCGTTTACTTTGACCGATGCGGCCCTGATAGCATTCTGCATGCGGTTACGCGATACTTTGGGTAAGCGGTCGAATAAAAACTTGTCGAGCCGTAGCTGAGTCTGTCCTTTGTCGACCACCAGCCGATGGTGCTCATACAATTCGTCCTGGGCTTCACTTTCTTCGTTCAGCCAATCTTCATCTACTATCCCTGTTGCCATGTTATTCTCCAGATGTTGCGGGTATTTGCTGCGATGGGCGCTGCTTTCGAGCGACGCAGCCCACACACCCATAAAATTTCTTCAGTGGTGCAAAGAACGGGAAACTTCTCCCTTTCAGCCCTGCCTAAATGTGCATCGGTATAAATGTCACTTACCTTTTTGTTCCCGTTCATGCCAAACGGGCTGAGCATATCTCCTTTTTCCCAGTCGCGCAGTAGAAGCGGCAAACTCAACTGATCGGCATCCACATAAATCTCCAGCGGGTGAGGAATACCGTTAAACCCGCTTACGGCACTTATTTCAAGTGTGCCTTGACCGAATTTGAATCTACCAACACCTGTAAGTTGTAGTCGTTGCTCTTGCTGTCCTTCCTCGATGGCCACAATCCGAAGGACTTCCTGTTCCCTGATTATTCTCCAATGGGCTGTTTCGAAAGTTTTTCCTTTTTGTTTGTCGCGAAGAAGCATACAACCTGGCAACAGCATCATAGGCAATTCGAGCTTGTGGAGCAACATATGCCATAAAGTGGCTGCTTCAGGCAAGGTAAGGGGCGGCCGCAACCGGATCAAATAGCCATGATCGGCGTGTTGTATACATTCTTTGACGGTGGGCCACCACGCTTTTTCGAGCCAATAGCCTGCTTCCCGTAAATGATCGGCGCTTTTAACCATGGCAGGAACGATGCCGGGTATGGCCTCGCGCAAAGCAGGCAGTACATGGTGACGAAAGCGGTTACGGAGATAATAATCACTGGCATTGGAGCTGTCTTCGACCCAAAGTAGCCCTTCTTTTTGGGCATAAGCTTCCAGTGCTGTTCGCTCAATATGCAGCAATGGCCGAATATGTTTATGCTGCAAAGCCGACATACCACTTAATCCCAAAATACCGGCTCCCCGGCCCAGTTGCATCAATAAAGTTTCGGCCTGGTCGTCGGCCTGATGGGCTGTTGCAAGATAGTCGAGTTGCAGCTTTTCCTTCAAACTGGCAAACCAGCTGTAGCGGATCTCCCGTGTCAATTCCTGAAGGGAACGGCCGTGACGTTCTTCGGAGGCTATCGGCCGGTCGAAACAGTGTAAAGGTAATTGGTATTTAGCCGCAAACTGACGGACGAAGTCTTCATCTCGCTGGGATTCTTCTGCACGCAAATGATAGTTTACATGGGCCAGTTGTTGCTTATAGCCCAATTTCAGCAACATATACGACATAACTACTGAATCAAGGCCACCGCTAATGGCCACCAATAATCTGCTGCCGGGGCCTACCCCGTGCCAGAGCATTTGCTGCTGCAATTGTTGCTCTAGTGGATCAAGCATCGGCATAGAGACGTAAACGATTTTTGGGATAACTTATACTGGCCTGATAACCTAGGAGGACATCGCCACCCAACACACCGTGAATATCACCCAACCCGAGCAGGCGATACGATTCACGTATATGGCTTAAATCGAGCACAGCCACAGCCAGATGTCGGATTTTAAGTTTGCCTAACTTCAATTCAGGCAAAACTGCCAGGGCGCTTTCCATGGTGGTCGTTCCCAACCCTGCCGAAGCTTGCTCTTGTTTTTCGAAAGCCAATCCGGGCAGTATTTCTCTTAGCCAAGTGGCATCGAGGGCCGTTTTACTGGCCCCTGTATCTACCACCAGTCGGAGTTTTTCTTGGCCGATTTTGGCTTCCAGCAGCAGGTGGCAACCGTCGGCCTCCAGTGGAATATGCTGAAGCTTAATGTTGTATTTCATCTAAAAAAAGAAAGACGATGCTCGCGCATCGTCTTCCAAAATAAGGTTTTGAAAATTAATTTGCCTGCATCTTGTCAAGTACGTCCATGACTTCCTTGACTGCAGCGGCACTTTCGTTCACCAGTTTCATTTCGTCGGCATTCAATTTAAGCTCGATGATTTGTTCGATGCCCTTTTTGCCCAGTTTCACCGGTACACCCATATAAATGTTTTTGAGGCCGTATTCGCCGTTCAACATGGCACAAACCGGGAAGATACGTTTTTGATCACGCACAATGGCTTCAACCATTTGCGCGGCAGCAGCACCGGGAGCATACCAGGCAGAAGTTCCGAGGAGATTGACGATTTCGCCACCGCCTTTTTTGGTGCGCTCGATAATGGCGTTCAATTTATCTTCAGCGATGAGTTCGGTTACAGGAATTCCGCCAACGGTAGTATAACGCGGCAAAGGCACCATAGTGTCGCCATGACCACCCATGAGCACTGCCTGAATGTCTTTGGGTGAACAGTCAAGGGCTTCGGCGAGGAAGGCGCGGTAACGAGCGGTATCGAGTACACCGGCCATACCAAATACGCGGCTCGGGTCGATTTTAGCGGCGAGATAAGCGCAGTAGGTCATCACATCAAGTGGATTAGATACCACGATAATGATGGCGTTGGGTGAATGTTTCAGCACATTTTCGGTCACACTTTTGACGATACCGGCATTGGTTTGAATCAAATCGTCGCGACTCATACCGGGTTTGCGAGGCAAACCGGAGGTTATGACAACCACTTCAGACCCGGCTGTTTTGCTATAATCGTTGGTTGAGCCGGTCATGCGTGTATCATACATATTCACCGGCGCAGTTTGCCAGATGTCGAGCGCTTTACCTTCAGCGAAGTTTTCCTTGATATCAACCAGTACTACTTCGTTGGCTAATTCCTTGTGGGCGATTACATCGGCACAGGTTGCCCCTACATTGCCTGCTCCTACGACGGTTATTTTCATGATAATATTGAGATTTTTATGACGCTGCAAAAATACAGCATCAGCTTTACTTTCATAACTTTATGGTAGGTTATCCGAAACTAAAAACTGGTGAACATCCAAATTAGCAGCAACCATCTCATGAAAAAGCTTTTTACCCTCTTCATCGTTCTCGGAAGTGTATTTCCGGCCCTCGCTCAAAATCAGGTGAATGCCAATTGGTGCGGCACCGCAGAGCCAACCGAGGCCAATCTGCGCTTTCTGGAACAACTCCACCAAAGTGGCTATATGGAGGCCCGCATCGAAAACGAAACTGTTTTTATTCCCATCAAAATTCATATCATCCGCAATAGCCAGGGCGTGGGTAATTTTCAGACTTCGGATGCCCTCCGAAATATCTGCGAACTAAACGACTGGTATAAAGCCCACGGCATTCAGTTTTTTATGCGTGGCGACGTAAATTTCATCAATAATACCGCCTGGTTCAGCAACTTCCAAAATGGCGACAACGACATTATCAATCCTATCCACAATGTAGCGAATTGCGTTAATGTGTATTATGTCAATGTTACAACCATTGGTCTATGCGGTTTTGCAAATTTCCCCGGCACCGGCTCACCGGCAACCACCTCCCGGCAAGGCGCTATTTATCTCGCACCCAGTTGTAGTGGTGTAGGAAATTCAACCTTCGCCCATGAAATGGGCCACTTCCTCAGCCTTCCTCACCCCTTTCAGGGCAATTCCGACGCGCCGGCCGGCCCCTTGGCCGAAAGGGTAACCCGCAACAACAATGAGGTTTTACCTCGGTTATCGGCCAATTGCGTAAGTGCCGGCGACCGTTTCTGCGACACCCCTTCCGACTATCTCGCCACTCGCTGGAGCTGCCCACGCTCTCACACCCAAGTAGATATTAACGCTGACATTTATCAACCTGATGAAACCCTTATCATGGGTTACGCCAACGACAACTGCCATACCCGTTTTAGCCCGCAACAATCTGCCGCCATGCGCGCTACGGTAACTATCGTCAATGGCCTTTCCGGCCCAAGACGCTATCTTATGGTTCCACCCATGGAACCCTACGACACAATAACCAGCATCCCAACACCCTTAGAGCCTGCAGCCAACGCTACCGGCATACCAAACAATTGGGCTTATTTTAAGTGGAATTCAGTCCCAGGCGCAACAATGTATCTGCTTCGACTACGCTTCAATTTCAGCACACTCGAGGAGATACTGGTCAGCGATACCGGCTATCTATATACCGGCACCAAGCTGAATGGCGGCGTACAATACCGCTGGTCGGTGGCAGCCATCAACCACAAAGTTACCTGCATCAACTGGACAGCCGACCGAAATTTCACCACGGTCGCCAATGGGGTCAAGGTGGCTGAACTCGAGGCATTGAAGTTTCAGATTTATCCAAGTTTGGTAGTTAATGGTGAGAACATTCGCTTAAGTTTCGACCAGGATATTCGAGGAGAAGTCCGCATTCAATTGCAAGATTTACAGGGAAGATTGGTGCAAAGTCAGCAGTTATTTGTAGATCAGGACCAAGTAGAGTTGCCGATTCAACTCCCGGCCAATGGCTTGTATTTTGTGCGTGTAAGCAGAAATGGACAGCAATACCTGCAAAAAGTAGTCGTAGGAAATTAATTCAGAGTAAACCACAAAAAACCGGTCAGGGTAACTGACCGGTTTTTTTATGTGAAAGCAGAAATTTAAGTCTACCTATTCTGTGGTATTTTTGCCTTCGTTTTTGTGATTAAGCTGATTTTTAGTAGGTTGCTGTCCAAACAGAACTAATTCCTATACTCATGAAAATTATGCTGAGTTCACTCATAGTGCTGTTTTTTAGCCTAACTGTCCATGCTCAAAATACACCTTGGTGTGCCAGCAATCAGCCCAGTCAGGCTAATCTTGATTTTCTCGAAAATCTGCACCAACAAGGTTACTACGAAGCGCGCATCGTAAACGAAACCATCTTCATTCCGATGAAAATTCACATTTTCAGGAACAGTCAGGGCGTTGGAAGTTTTCAATTTTCAGATGCGTTGCGGAATATGTGTGAGCTAAACGATTGGTTTAAGCCGCATGGATTACAGTTCTTTCTTCACGGTGACGTTAACTACATCGACAATACGCAGTATTATTCAAATTTTGTGGTTGGCCCCAATGCTCAATCTGGAGATCATTATACTATCAACCCTATCCACAATGTAGCCAACGTAGTAAATGTATATTATGTAAATATAATTGCATCCGGGCTTTGTGGCTTTGCCAATTTCCCGGGAACCGGCCCTCCTTCTTCGCCGGCAAACCGTCAGGGAGCAGTTTATTTGAGTCCTTCCTGTAGCGGCGTTGGCAACACCACCTTTGCCCATGAAATGGGTCACCACCTGAACCTCATGCATCCATTTCAATGGACATCGACCAGTCCGGGTGGTGGGCCTGATTCTGAGCGGGTAACCCGCAATCCCAACGAACCCCTCCCCCGATCTTCAGCCAACTGCCACATTGCCGGTGATCGTTTTTGCGATACCCCAGCTGATTATCTGGATTTCATCTGGAGTTGCCCAAGATCGCATACACAGGTAGATGTAAACGGAGACATTTTTGCCCCAGATCCTAGCTTAATAATGAGCTATGCCAGCGATGTTTGTATTGACAAATTCACCCCACAACAAGTAGCGGCTATGCGAGCTACGGTGACTATTGTAAATGGAGTCTCTGGTCCCCGCAGGTACTGGTTAACAACACCTATGCCTCCCTACGACACCATAACATCTCTACCCGTTCCACTCGAACCTTTAGCCAATGCCACTGGTATTCCTAATAATTTTGCTTATTTTAAGTGGCGTTCAGTAGCTGGTGCAACAAAATACCTCTTACGTTTAAGGTTTAACTTCAATACGATTGAAGAAATTTTAGTGAGTGATACCGGCTACCTCTATACCGGATCTAAACTAAACGGCAATGTGCAATACCGCTGGTCGGTAGCAGCAATAAACCACAAGGTTACTTGCATTAACTGGACAACCGACCGCAACTTTACCACCGTGGCTAATGGTGTAGGCATCGAACAACGCCAACAATTACAATTTAAGGCATTTCCTACCCAATTAGAAGCAGGCGGCTCAGTTAATTTGCAATTCCCAGCTGATGCATCCGGGGAGGTAGAATTACAATTACGCGATTTAAATGGGCGACTGCTGCAAAGCACAAAAGTAAGGGTTGAAGGGGACCAGCTTATTTCCTGGCCAATTGAAGCGTATGCGCATGGAATTTTATTGCTTTCCGCCCAAAGAGCTGGCTATCAACAGGTAGAGAAAGTGGTTATTCTGCATTAGTTAGAAATAAGCCTGTATAAGCCGTTTCTTCTCAGTTACGGCTTTTACTATTTGTGTCCTACCTGATTTAAGGTATTTTAATGGCTGATGATTTTCGTTTTTACGTCAGAAAGCCGTAATTTTAAATTTCCTTTCAACTAAAAAAGGAAGCCTTAGCCGACTAACTCAAAACTTTAACCGCTTCAATGAACAAATTATTTACGTTGCTCGCTTTCCTGCTATTGCATTTGGGAGTATTGGCACAACAAAATGCTGGCGTGTGTGGCACAGATGAGCCAACCGCCGAAAACATTGCTTTTCTTGAACAATTACATCAAAATGGCTATATGGATGCCCGAATTGTGAATGAAACGATATTCATTCCCATGAAAATCCACATCATACGAAACAGCCAAGGTGTATCCGGTTTTCAATTTTCGGACGCATTGCGCAATATGTGCGAACTGAATACCTGGTATAAACCTTATGGCTTGCAGTTTTTCTTGCGTGGCGATGTAAATTATATCGACAATACTGCCTGGTCAAGCAATTTCCAGCGTGGCGATGAGAACACCATCAACCCTATACACAATGTAGCCAATGTGGTAAATGTTTATTATGTGAATATGACTGCAATTGGTTTGTGTGGATTTGGTAATTTCCCCGGAACCGGCTCCCCAAGCTCCACCACACGCCAGGGCGCTGTTTACCTCAGCCCGGGTTGCAGCGGCGTCGGCAATTCCACCTTCGCGCATGAATTGGGTCACCACATGAATCTGTTGCATCCTTTTCAAGGCACTTCGGGTGCACCTGCCAGTCCAACTGCCGAAAGGGTTACCCGCAATAACAATGAAGTATCTCCCCGCGTTTCGGCCAATTGCGCCACTGCAGGCGACCGTTTTTGCGATACACCGGCCGATTACCTCGGCGATCGCTGGAGCTGTCCGCGTTCACACACCCAGGTTGATTTGAATGGTGATGTGTTTAACCCGGATGCTACCCTCATCATGAATTACGCCAACGACAATTGTGTAACCCGTTTTTCAGAGCAGCAGGCTGCAGCCATGCGTGCTACTGTAACGATAGTAAATGGCGTGTCTGGTCCCCGCCGCTACTGGCTGGTACCGCCCATGGATCCTTACGATACCATAACCAGTATGCCAACACCTTTGGAGCCGGCAGCCAATGCCACAGGCATTCCCAATAACTGGGCATTTTTCAAATGGAGTGCCGTACCTGGTGCGACCATGTATTTGCTGCGTTTGCGTTTCAACTTCACTACCCTGGAGGAAATACTGGTTAGCGACACCTCTTACTTATACACCGGCACCAAACTAAACGGCGGTGCCAACTATCGCTGGTCGGTTACTGCACTCAACCACAAGCTTACCTGCATCAATTGGACGGCAGACAGAATCTTTACCACAGTTGCGAACGGCGTCAGCATTGAAGCCCTCGAGAAGTTAAAATTCAAAGTCTATCCAACTGTTTTAAACAGCGGTGATCAACTTCATTTTGAATTTCAGGAAGATTTGAATGGCGAAATCGACATTCAAATTCAAGACTTGAGTGGTCGGGTGATTCAACAGCAAAAAACTGCCCTGGAACCGGGAACACAACTTTCGCTCCCTATACAGGCAACCGCAGCTGGTATCTATTTCGTCCGTGTAAGTCAGCATGGTTTGAGCCAGTTCGAAAAAATTGTCATCAACCGTTAAAGAACAAATACTTTTTAAAAAGCCGACAATACCCTTTGTCGGCTTTTTTGTATTTATCTACCAAGATATTTCATGCATTTAAGGCTTTTTGTCTGTAAATTGCAGATTGCATTAGGCGCTGGAATTAACTTTTCGCGACAATGGCATCAAACTTTTTGGTTAATATTCGGTTAAGTCCTCAATCTCATTTTTAGCTTTATGAAATACCTCAGTCTGCTTTTTACCTTATTGGCACTCTGCTTTTCAAGTCAGGCACAACAAGAAGGCGGCCAGTCCTGCGGAACAGAAGAAGTACCCGAGCACATCCTTCAATACCTCGAACAAATCGATTATAGTGTTAACCTGCTGGAGAATACCATCAATGTACCGGTGACCATACATATTGTCCGTACCGACCAGGGAAGTGGCAGTTTTAGCCCAGCGCGTGCTTTAGACGGTCTGTGTAATGTAAATGAGCGTTTTGCCAGTGCCAATATGAACTTTTATGTAGCTGGCGATATCAATTTCATCAACAACACCAACTACCTCAATGTAACGTCGTATGGTGTGACCAATACCATGATCAATGATAACAATGTGCCCAGAACGGTCAATATTTACTATACCAATTTGAGTGCAATGAGTTTGTGTGGCTTTGCCTACTACCCGAATTCGGGCCCCGGAGGCACCAACAATCGGGGCGCAGTGGTTATGAGTTTTGCTTGTTCCCAGCCTACGGGAACTACATTGGCCCATGAATTAGGTCACTTTTTTGCCTTGCCTCACACTTTCGACCGCACTTCCAATAATCCGCTCCATCCTACCAATGCAGAACGTGTAACCCGCGATGTAAACGACACCATTGGCGGTCGCTTAGGTGCCAATTGCAATACCGGTGGCGACCGCTTTTGTGACACCCCAGCCGATTTTATTGCCAACCGCTGGAGCTGCCCTACCGGACTTTATCAGGAAGACATCAACGGTGACCGTATTCGGCCCGACTCGAGTTATTATATGAGCTATGCCAACGACATTTGCACCAGTCGTTTTAGCGAGCAGCAAATCACTGCCATGCGAAATACCCTGGCGAGTGCCAGTTCCTCGAGGGGTTATCTCCTTGATCCACCCATGCCGGCTTATGCGCAAATTACAACTGCGCCAACCTTGTTGTTACCTGCCGAAGGCGACTCAAACATTGCAGGTAATTTTGCTTTCTTCCAGTGGTCAGCCGTTCCTGGTGCACTTTTTTACAACTTTAAAATCTACCAATTTGGCGGAATATTGATGGATACCTTGATTTACGACACCGCCTATTTGAATACCAACACAAATATTCGAGCCAACCGAACCTTACAATGGGAAGTCAGAGCGCTCAACCCCAGCAATTTGTGCGCGCCAGTATCTGCCCGTGGCACCTTCAGAACCGGCAATTTTATTCCCCTCCAAACAGCCAATGTTTTTGATGCCAAACTAAAGCTTTATCCGACTTTCCTTAGTCCGGGTGAAAACCTGACTTTTGAAGGTGTTTCACCCGGTAAATTAGAAGTGCACTGCCAGGATTTATCGGGCAAAAAAGTGCTTTCAACCGTAATTGATGTTGAAGACCAAAAAGCAAGCTTTAGCATTGGTCAGTGGCCGAGCGGCGTTTATTTGCTCCATCTCAAACAAGGTGTTCAGCAAACTTTCCGTAAAATTGTAGTCCAGCCTTAATTTTCTGGCTATAACCCAATATTACCCGGCTGAGCAGATGTTTAGCCGGTTTTTTTTTGACCGCTGATTGACAAGCTATTAACTGTTTTTAGGGTATATTTAAAGCTAGTATTTAGCCACCCCCTACTGATGCGATATTTGTTTCTTTTCGTTTTACTGGCCATGAGCTTGAGCATGCATGCACAGCTCCCAGGCGACTGTGGTACTTCAGCTGCACCAGCTCACATTAAAAACTTCATCAGGCAACTTGATTACAATCAGCCTCGCACCGAAAACGTCATTAAACTTCCCATTACCCTGCATATTGTAAGAACTTCGGCAGGAGGTAGCGGTTTTACGGAGAGTCAGGCTTTTCAAACCATTTGTAATCTCAACCAACGAACTGCCAGCTCCGGGCTATTTTTCTATATGCCGGGCAGAGTACGTTATATCGATGAAGATCGCTTTTTTTCTGCGCCGGATGCTTTCGAGCTGTTCGATATGATTGAAGATTTTAATGTTCAGCGAACCATCAACATCTATTACACCAATCTGGCTCAAATGGGCTATTGTGGCTTTGCTTTTTACCCCAACTCAGGCCCGGGTGGTTTTCAGAATGATGGAGCCATCGTGATGAGTTTCCCCTGCTCCCAACCCACCGGCACCACCCTCGCGCATGAATTAGGCCATTATTTAAGCTTGCCCCATACCTTCGACGGCACTTCTCAAGCACCTTCAAGTATCAATGCTGAGTTAGTCACACGGCTGGTACAGGAAGCTCCTGGTCGACAAGGTGCCAATTGTGCTTCCGAAGGTGATGGCTTTTGCGATACGCCTGCCGATTTTATCGCTAATCGCTGGTCGTGTCCAACTTCACTGGTCGTTAACGATTTTAATGGCGACCGCTTTCGACCCGATTCCAGCTTGTATATGAGCTATGCCAACGACATCTGTGTCAGCCGCTTTAGCGAGCAACAACAGCAAGCCATGCGCGCTACTGTAAATACACTTTCAGCACCACGAGGCTATTTAACTATTGTACCGATGCCCAATTATCCTTCACTGACCGCCCCCACTTTACATTTACCGGTCAATGGTGATACTTTGGTACCAAACCAGGCCCAATTCCGCTGGCAAGCGGTTCCGGGAGCAGATTTTTATCAGCTCAGAGTATATGTTGGCAGCAGTTTTACGGTAATCGACACCATGATCAGCGATACTGCATATCTGCACCTTTCCAACAAAATAAGAGCAAACCGCGATCATACTTGGGAAGTTCGTGCTTTCAACGGTGCCAATTTGTGCACCGATTTTGGCCAGCGCGGAGACTTTGTTACCGGCCTCTACAGCAACACAAGCAGTTTGGAAAATCAGTTGCTGCAAAATCTCAGGGTTTATCCCACGCAACTGAAAAACGGGGAATCAATCCAAATAAGCGGTTTGACCGTAGGTCTACAAGCTGAATTCCGCTTGTTGGATAGTAGTGGACGGCTACTTTTCTATGAAACCAAACGCATCAGCTCAGCGCTTAGCTCCCTGGAAATTCCGTGGTTGAATAGCCAGTGGTTGATACTGGAAATTGCGCAATCGGGACAAGTGAGTCGACATAAATTATTGTTGCAACAACCATAATTTGAGCTTTTTAACTAAATTGGAACCTGCTTTTGTAATATTTTGACAAAGCCTTTTATTAATTGAAGAAATTTTAACCATGAAGAAATTATACCTGCTGCTTTTCTTTCTTACGCTTCAAGTTGCTGTACAAGCCCAGGACGGTTGTGGTACGCCGCCACCTGAACGTGCGCTTTTCGAGTATCTAGAACAGATTGGTGAAAGCTACCGGTCGAGAGGTCAGCAACGCGTAAGTAATACCGAAATACTCAATGTGCCTTTGTATATGCATATTGTAACGTCTAACAGCGGAAGCAAATACAACTTCAACACCATGTTGACCGTGATTTGCGAGTTAAACGATAAATTTTTGTCTGCCGGCATACGATTTTATCTGGATGGGGTGAATTACATCAATGATCCAAGTTTGTACGACCATACCTCCTTTCAAACCGGCAGCCAGATGATGGTTCAGTACAACCAGGCACGAAAGGTAAATGTTTATTTTGTGAACCTCGGCCTGATTGGTCTTTGTGGCTATGCCTTCTTCCCCGGAACCGGTCCGGGTACGACCTTGCGTAATGGCGGACTGATGATGAGCGTAGGCTGTTCACAGGTTGGCAATACCACTTTAGCACACGAAATGGGGCATTATCTGGCTTTGCCCCACCCTTTCGATGGTACCTCTAACCATCCTTCGAGTCCGATTTCTGAACGTATTACCCGCAGCGCTACCGACACAGTTGGTGGCCGATTGCCAGCCAATTGCAGCTGGGCAGGCGACCGTTTCTGCGATACCCGTGCGGACTTTATCGGCACTCGTTGGTCGTGTGCCGGCAACCCGCCGACACAGCTTGATGTTAACGGTGATTTGTTCGACCCGGATGAGACATTATTTATGTCGTACTCCAACGACAATTGTCAGAACCGTTTTTCGGAAGAACAGATCAACACCATGCGTCACACACTCGTAGGCGACAGCACCACGCAAGGTAGTCGTGCTTACCTGATGATTACGCCCATGGCGCCATTCAGTGTCATTTCCACCAACAGTGTACCTATCGAACCTAATAACCCGAACACCGTGGTGAATAGCGACTATATGTTTTTCAAATGGACAGCCGCGCCAGGAGCAACTCAATACCTCTTCCGCATACTGCGCAACAACCAGATCGTAGAAGAAGTGGTAATCAGCGATACGGCATATTTCCTACCGGTATTCCGGATGTCCTCAGGCGCAGCGCACACTTGGAATGTCCGTCCGTTTAATCATGCTTACACCTGTATGCCGCCATCTGCGAGTGGTAGTTTCCGCGCCGGAACCAATTTTGGCACCTCTGTTCGTCAATTGGAATCAGAAAAAATTGCCATTTTCCCTACCTTAATCGATGCCGGCCAGCCTTTATATGTAGATGTAGCCGATTTAGAGGCTGAAAATTTGCAGCTGGATATTTTTGACTTGCAAGGTCGTTTGGTTAAGTCAGAAACACTGACAGGTCAAAGCCGCCACAGTTTCATCCTCGACGATTTAGGACGTGGCTTATACCAAATTCGCATCAGCGGTAATGGTTTGCTGAAAAACAGCCGGGTTTTTAAACAATAAAACAATCCTACTCTTTAACGACGGCCATCTTCAGATGGTCGTTTTTATTTTTGGCCCATGGAGCTCGTATTGCCCTCCCCGCTGGTTGAAGTTGACTGGAAAATTGGTGGCGAAACACACAAAATAGCCGTCAAACGGGATGATCTGATTCACCCACTCATAAGCGGCAACAAATGGCGCAAACTGAGCTTAGTGTTGGAAGATGCGCACGAAAAAAGAAAACAAATACTGGTAAGTTTTGGCGGCGCCTGGTCGAATCACTTACTCGCCTTGTCGGCTGCTGCTAAAGCACTGGACTTCAAATCGGTAGCTTTTATTCGAGGAGATGAGTTGGAAACTGACATGGCTGGTCAACTGGCTCAATTCCGACAATATGGCATGGAGCTTTTGCCCGTTAGTCGTGCTGCCTATCGCGATAAAGAAGCCCTTTTCAATCAATTTTTTGGTCAGCGTGACGACGTTTATTTCATCGATGAAGGAGGTGCTTCTGACTTGGCCGAAAGGGGCTGTGAAGCTATTCTCGCTGAAAATGAAGGGCATAACTGGCGCGACATTTGGCTGCCGGCCGGTACCGGCACTACATTAAAAGGTGTGGCTCGCTTTCTGGCAAAAAAGCAGGCTCTTTGTCAATTACACGGCGTACTGGCTGTTCAAAGCGCTGATTTCTGTAATCAACTTGGTCTGGAACTTAGCGCTATTTATCCGCAAACTCAAATTCATCTCCCCGACAACGGACCGCGTTTTGGCAAGTATAGCGCTTCCCAATTGGCCATCGGCCTCGACTGGTATAAACAAACCGGCATTCTTCCCGATCCGGTTTATGGTCTTAAAACACTGGAAGCCATCCACCAAAGTCTGGAAAAACAAAACCCCGGCAAAACTGCCCGGGTTTTGTGGATACATACAGGAGGACTAGATGGCTGGGCTGGTTTTCCCGAAGCCCGGCTATTATTTAGTTAACTTACTGCTTTTAACTTGCTGATGGTTGAGCGTTCGAATTGGTTAACCGCATAATCTAGCTCGAGCCGGTAAACTTCCGGTTTCGGGTTGGCGGTGGGTAATTCAAACATGGCCTCATTCAAGATGACTTCACAAATGGAACGTAAGCCACGCGCACCCAGCTTATACTCCATGGCCTTGTCAACAATGAAGTCGAGCACGGGTTCTGCAATTTCCAATCGTATACCTTCGAGCTCAAACAGCTTTTCGTACTGTCGGAAAAGCGCGTTTTTGGGCACTGTAAGTATGGCACGCAAGGTGGTTTTATCTAACGGATTCAGGTAAGTCACAACAGGCAAACGACCCAATAGTTCTGGTATAAGACCAAATTGTTTCAAATCGTTTGGCTGCACATATTGCAACAGATTTTCCTTGTCGAATTTATCTTTTTGCTCTATGCCGTAACCTATGGCATTCAGTTTTACCCTGCGAGCGATGATTTTTTCAATGCCATCGAAGGCACCGCCGCAAATGAAGAGGATATTGCGGGTATCGACCTGAATAAACTTCTGCTCAGGGTGTTTGCGACCACCTTGTGGAGGCACATTGACCACCGTACCTTCGAGCATTTTGAGCAAGGCTTGTTGCACACCTTCACCTGATACATCTCTGGTAATCGATGGATTATCGCTTTTTCTGGCAATTTTATCAATCTCGTCCAAATACACAATGCCGCGCTCAGCAGCCTTGACATCATAATCGGCAGCTTGCAACAATCGGCTAAGTATGCTTTCTACATCTTCACCCACATAACCGGCTTCAGTGAAAACCGTTGCGTCGGCAATACAAAATGGCACATTCAGCTGGCGGGCAATACTTCGGGCAATGAGGGTTTTACCGGTACCGGTTTCCCCTACAAGTATGATGTTTGATTTTTCAATCTCCACCTCTTGCTCCAACTGCTGATTGATGCGCTTATAGTGGTTATATACGGCAACTGCTATCGTTTTTTTGGCAGTATCCTGACCAATAACATAGGTATCGAGATAGTCCTTTATGTATTGCGGTTTATGTGCTTTGTAGTTTTTGAAGGTTTTGGCTGGACTGGCATCCTGCCCCTCTTCATTCATGATGGCACTAGCCTGCTCGATACAACTTTCACAAATATGACCTTCGAGACCAGCCACTAATATCCGGGTCTGATCTTTGTCTTTGCCACAAAAGGAACAATGTAGTTTCTGTTTTGCCATTTTAACCTTTTTTCTTCGGCGAACGAACGAGTATATCGTCGATCATGCCGTAAGCTTTGGCTTCTTCAGCGGTCATCCAATAATCACGATCGCTGTCGGCCATAATCTTTTCGAAAGTTTGTCCACTATGCTCAGAAATGATGTTATACAACTCATCCCGGAGCTTCAGTGTTTCTTTCAGTGTAATTTCCATATCAGATACCTGACCTTGCACCCCACTCATGGGCTGGTGAATCATGATGCGGCTGTGTTTGAGGGCGGTACGTTTGCCTTTTTCTCCGGCGCACATTAAAACAGCGGCCATAGAGGCGGCCATCCCGGTGCAGATGGTAGACACTTCCGCGCTCACGAACTGCATGGTATCGTAAATGCCTAGGCCGGCATAAACCGAACCACCCGGGCTGTTGATGTAGATTTGTACGTCGCGACCGCTGTCAACTGAATCGAGGAAAAGCAACTGTGCTTGAATAATATTAGCCACTTCGTCGCTTACCGGAACGCCCATAAAAATGATGCGGTCCATCATCAAACGTGAAAATACGTCCATAGAGGCCACATTCATGGGACGCTCTTCGATGATATAAGGCGTGAGATTGTTGACTTGATGGCGGGTGTAACTGTCGATGGTGTTGCCGCTCTGACCTAAATGTTTCACGGCGTATTTGCGGAATTCGGTTCCAAAATCCATAGTATCCTTTTTGCTGTAATTAAACAGATTTTTTCTGAGTTAGTTTCTCAAAATCGGCATAGGATATCGATTTCTCTTCGACATTTATCAACGCACGCACATGATCTTCTACTTTACGGAATTTTACTGAATAGTAGAGATTGGCGTAGTTATCATCTTTACGAAGATATTCAAGGGCATATTTGTTCAAATCTTTCTCTTCGATCGGGATACCATAACTCGAAAACTGACGGTATAACAAGCCACGGGCTTCGTTCATGATTTCTTCCGAATCGATTTCCAGCTTGTTTTCTTTCAGTATCGCGTCGATGATCAAATCGCGACGCAATTGTTTGGCATATTCAGGATACTGGCTTTCCAGGGTGTTTTCGTCGATTGGATTTTCGGTTGCTGTTCTCAACCAACGCTTCAGGAAGGCATCGGGTAGTTCGATATTATCGGCATCGAGCAGGGCTTCCATCAAATCGTTGCGCAACAAACGCTCTGCATCGGCCTGCAATCCACGACCTAATTCCAACTTAATGCGATCGTTGAAAGCTTCTTCGGTATCGATTTCCTCATTGCCGAACACCTGACGGAAAAAGTCGGTATTCATTTCGGCCATACCATCTCGCATGATATTGCTTACGGTAATTTCGAAGTTCGGGTTGATAGCCGCGAGTTCTTCTACCGATTTTTTAATACCGGCAGCGATTTTCTCCTGGTCATTGCCAAAGATGGCGCTGAGTTGATTGCGGGTGCTGTAGTCTTTGCTTGTTCCGGTAAGTTCAGCTTGTAACTGACTGTCGGCGATATCGGCCAATTTCACGAGGCTAACGGTAACCACACCTCCTTGTTTGAGTTCACCATTTTCGTCGAGCTCTTTCAGGCGCAGAAATACATTATCGCCGGCTTCGGAGGTTTCGGGATAGGCATTGTTGTAATACCGTTTGCGAAGATCGTTGGTATAATTGGTGAGCAGATTTTGGTCGGGCTCAACCGCATATTTCACGAAAGTTTTGCTAGGGATATTGGCTGTAACTTCTGGCTTCAAACCAATGTCGAAACGGAAGGTAAAAGCAGTGGCTTCTTCGATTCCGGCTGCAAAAGGATCGTGTCCTTCTTCTGGTACCGGTTGTGCGAAAATCTCGAGTGCCTGTTCTTTCAAGAAACCATCTACCTGCTCCTGAACCAGCTTGTTCAATTCTTCGTACAACAAGGCTTTGCCGTACATTTTTTTTACCAAACCTGCCGGTACCATCCCTTTACGGAAACCGGGCATACTCACTTTGCGGCGGTAGTCTTTGAGGGCTTCATCAAATTTGGCGGCATAATCGGCCGGCTCCAACTGGAGTATAACTTTGTTTTCTAGTTTGCTGATTTTTTCTGCGGTAATGTTCACTTCGGATACTTTTATAAATGTCGCGTACTTAGATGAAGAGATATTGCTTCTAACGAGCTGAGTAAATTCAAAATTTCAAATTCAAAATTGGTGAGTCCTGGAGCTTCGCTCCTTAGCACTAGTCCGGGGAAGTTATGGAACTACGTTCCTTAACCTCGATTAAATCATAAACTGAGCGCCCCAATTTTCAAACTTTCACACTTCAATTTTGAATTTGAAATTTTGAATTTTGATTTAAAAAAAGTGCGGATGGAGGGACTCGAACCCACACGCCTTGCGGCACCAGATCCTAAGTCTGGCACGTCTACCAATTTCGCCACATCCGCAGAACCACGACCTTCTATCATGGGAGCGCAAAGGTAAGGGTAATTGATGTGAAAGACAAATACTTCTGTCAGCTTCGTTGGTTAAAGGTTATAATGATCTTAGTTTGGAAATTTTAGGTTTTAACACAGAGATTTGGAGGATAAACAGCGATTCACTGAGCCCCTGCGCTGCGAAACGCTAAACCTCCGTGAACTCCGCGTTAAAAAAATGTGAAGCAACACGCTACCCGCTTTTTCCCTAATTTTAAGGCTTCACCCCTGGTTTTTTATTTTATATGGATGTCGTCCCCGTGCTTTCACGAGAAGAAGCTGAACGTAAAGAAATTCTGCGCCGCTACCGGGCGTTGTTGCGGGCCTGCAAGCCCTTTCTAAAAAAAGGCGATAAACGCCTTATCCGCCTGGCCTTCGACATTGCCCTCGAAGCCCACAAGGACATGCGCCGAAAATCAGGAGAACCCTATATTTACCACCCACTCGAAGTAGCCCGTATTGCTGTTGAGGAAATTGGCTTAGGCACCACCTCCA
The DNA here is from genome assembly GCA_036787895.1 of Bacteroidota bacterium. Lineage (GTDB taxonomy): Bacteria > Bacteroidota > Bacteroidia > UBA7662 > UBA7662 > UBA7662. The sequence goes on from DAIQOK010000016.1 coordinate 25,287, forward strand.
TCATCTGTGCACTTTTGCATGATGTGGTGGAAGACACCGACATCACCCTTGACCAGGTAGAAAAGGAGTTTGGGAATGTGGTAGCCAGAATCATTGATGGGCTAACCAAAATCACGGGCTTATATAATAAGTCGACCAACAGCTCCGACCAGGCCGAGAATTTCCGCAAAATGTTGCTTACCCTCGCTGACGATGTGCGGGTTATCCTCATCAAACTGGCCGACCGGTTGCACAATATGCGTACGCTGGAAAGTATGCCAAAGGAAAAGCAACTGAAAATCGCTTCTGAAACCGCTTACCTATTTGCACCCCTCGCCCACCGCCTTGGATTGTATGCGGTAAAATCAGAACTCGAAGACCTGTCCTTAAAATATACAGAGGCAGAAGTTTATCGCGATATCGCCCGCAAACTACGTGAAACTCGCTCCAAACGGGACAAATTCATTAAAGATTTTATTGCACCCTTACAAGCCGAGTTGGATAAAACCGGTCTCCACTTTGATATCAAAGGTCGGCCGAAGTCGATCAACAGCATTTGGAACAAGATGAAAAAGCAGGGCATTGAGTTCGAAGAAGTCTACGACCTTTTTGCCATCCGCATCATTCTCGACAGCCAGGCAGAGCTAGAGAAACCTGATTGCTGGCGCATTTACTCTATCGTAACCGACATCTATCAGCCCAATCCCAACCGCCTCCGCGACTGGGTATCGACCCCTAAAGCCAATGGTTATGAATCGCTGCATACCACCGTAATGGGCCCGGGTGGCCGTTGGGTAGAAGTGCAGATACGGAGTCGGCGGATGGATGAAATCGCAGAAAAAGGCTTTGCTGCCCACTGGAAATACAAAGACCAAACCGGCGACAATGCCTTCGACGAATGGCTAACGCGCATACGTGAGGTGCTCGAAAATCCGGAGCCCAATGCATTGGAGTTCATGGACAACATCAAACTTCAGTTGTATGCCAAAGATTTGTTCGCCTTTACCCCCAAAGGCGATTTGATAAAGCTGCAAGCCGGTGCCACCGCCCTTGATTTTGCTTTTGAGATACATACCGACATTGGCATGAAGTGTATTGGTGCCAAAGTCAACCACAAAATTGTTCCACTAAGTTACCAGCTACAAAACGGTGATCAGGTTGAGATACTCACTTCGAATATTCAGAAGCCGAAATCCGACTGGCTCAATTTTGTGACTTCAGCCAAGGCCAAAAACAAAATTAAGCAGGTCCTCAAAGAGCAAAAAAGAGAAAATTCCGACCTCGGCAAAGACATTCTCCAGCGCAAACTAAAACAATGGAAAATTCCCTTTAACGACGATATTCTTCAAAAAATCGTCAGTTATTTCAAACTGCATTCTGTACTCGACCTGTATTATTACATCGCAATCGAGAAGGTAGATTTGGCTCAGATAAAAGCCTATCTCCTCAAACCAGAGAAAAAACAAGGCCGGGTCAATCGTATCGATGAACAGAATTTTGGGGATTTGGTGAAGTCGAACAGCAATAAAAATGACGACCTCCTCATCATCGACGACAAACTCAGCAAAATCGATTATACCCTCGCCAATTGTTGTAATCCCATACCCGGCGACGACATTTTTGGCTTTGTAACCGTAAGTGAAGGCATCAAAATTCATCGGGTAAGCTGCCCTAATGCCGTTCAACTGCTGTCGAAATACGGCTATCGGGTTGTCAAGGCCAAATGGACCAAAGCCTCGGAAGTCAGCTTTTTGGCAGGCATTCGCATCACCGGGCTCGACGACATTGGCATCATTAGCGGCATTTCAACAGTGATTTCAGGCGACCTGAAAGTAAATATGCGCTCCATATCCGTCGTCTCCAACGATGGTATGTTTGAAGGAGATATTATGGTATATGTGAACGACACCAAACATCTCGATACCTTGATGCGTAAATTGAAAGAGGTAAAAGGGGTGCTAAAAGTAAGCAGATTTGATTCTCAGCCGGATTGAGCTGGCTAAACCGAAACTACAAAGCCGTTAAAATTGTTGAACTTCGCAAAACAATCCCCTGAGTATGGCCAATAATGTAAGTGTAACAGAAGAAGTAAAAAAAATCTTCTCCGCCTATCTGGAGGAACACGGCCACCGGAAAACGCCGGAACGATTTGCTATACTCGAAGAAATTTACAGTCGAACCGACCATTTTGATGTGGAATCGCTCTACATTCAGATGAAAAACCGCAATTATCGGGTGAGTCGGGCCACAGTATACAATACGCTTGATCTGCTACAGGCATGTGATTTGGTGACCAAACACCAATTTGGCAAAAACATGGCGCAGTTCGAGCGCTCTTATGGTTTCAAACAACACGACCACCTCATTTGCATCGAATGTGGCAAAGTAGAGGAGTTCTGTGATCCGCGTATACAGGAAATTCGCAGCGACATGGGGAGCTTTTTCCACCATAAAGTGCATCACCACAGCCTCCATTTGTACGCCAGCTGCGAAAAGCTGACCGAAACAGGGGAATGTCCACATTTCCACAAAAACAGCTGATTCCGTCGAAAAGACCTTTAACTTTGGGCTTTAACAGCTTTCAATGAAGGTAGATGTGCTGCTCGGTCTCCAATGGGGAGACGAAGGCAAGGGGAAGATTGTAGATGTAATCACCCCACAATACGACATTATCGCCCGTTTCCAGGGTGGCCCTAACGCCGGACATTCTTTAGAATTCGACGGCATCAAGGTGGTACTCAACACCATACCCTCTGGTATTTTTCACAGTCGTGTACAAAATGTGATTGGTAACGGCGTGGTCATCGACCCGGTTATTTTGCGTAGAGAGATTGTAAATCTCGAAAAAATGGGCGTTCCGGTACACGAACGTCTGGTGATTTCGCGCAAGGCACACCTCATCATGCCCACCCACCCTATACTCGATGCCGCCTACGAAGCTGCCAAGGGCGTGGGTAAAATCGGCTCTACCCTAAAAGGAATTGGTCCGACTTATACCGATAAAATTGGCCGTTCGGGTCTGCGGGTTGGTGATCTCGTCAGCAAAAACTTCCGGGCTACTTACGACGCCATCAAAAAACGTCATCTCGAAACCCTGGCCGTTTACAATTATATCGACCCGGCTTTTGACGAAAAAGAAGCTGCCTGGTTTGATGCCGTGGAATTCCTGAAAATCTTTCCTTTTGTCGACAGCGAAACCCTCATTAACGACGCGCTGAAAGCCGGCAAAAAAGTGCTGGCCGAAGGCGCTCAGGGCACCATGCTCGACATCGACTTTGGCTCCTACCCTTTTGTAACCAGCTCGAACACCGTCACGGCAGGTGCTTGTACGGGTTTGGGAATTGCTCCTAACCGCATTGGTGAAGTTTATGGCATTTTCAAAGCATATTGTACCCGGGTGGGTGGTGGTCCTTTCCCCACCGAACTCGACAATGAAATTGGCGAACGTTTACGTCAGGAAGGACGTGAATTTGGCGCGACTACCGGTCGGCCACGCCGTTGTGGCTGGATAGATTTGCCCGCGCTGAAATATGCCATCTTGTTGAATGGCGTTACCCAGCTCATCATGACCAAATCGGATGTGCTAAGCAGTTTTGAGGAGATTTTTGCTTGCACCCATTATGAAGTAGATGGTGTAAAAACCGATCAGCTGCCTTTCGATTTGCAGGATGTAAAACCCATTTTCGAAGCCGTTCCCGGCTGGAAGGTGGATTTGACCCAAATCAAAGACATGGATCAGCTGCCGGCTGAACTGATGGACTACATCTACTGGCTTGAAAAAGCGTTGGAAGTGCCTATCAAAATTGTATCGGTAGGCCCCGATCGCAACCAGACCTTATACCGTTAATTATGCCAGCCGGAATGGATCAGCTTTGGTTGCACAAATTGCTGCATCATTTCCGGAACGCCCGCCACTTGGCGGTTTACAACAGTAACAGCCAGCAGCAAGCCGAACTGCCTATGGGGTATCTCACCTTCGACTGGCTGCTCGGCGTTTCGGAGGCAGAACCACTTCCGCTCGAATCACCTTATCTGGATACACTCGACCGCTTCGTTCGTGAACAACCAGATTATTACCTCGGATTTTTGGGCTATGACCTGAAAAATGAGCTCGAAAGGCTTGCAACAAGGCATATTGATCCGCTGGCTTTCGAGTCTGCTCGTTTTTTCCGACCACAACTGCTCATCGTTTGTAGTCAGGGCGAGATACGTATTCTACGTAATGAAACGACTTTTGCCTGGAGCAAAGCTAACATCGACGCCCTGGAAGTGATGCCTGAAGCTGGTTTTTCACCTATCGCTATGCAATGCCGTACCAGCAGAGCGAACTACCTGTCACAAGTCGAAAACATACGACAAGCCATAGCAGAAGGCACCGTTTACGAGCTAAATTATTGTATGGAGTGGTATGCAGAAGACGTAAAAACCGACCCCATCGCGCTATACAAAAGGCTGAATTTACTATCTCCTACCCCCTTTTCAGCCTATTTTCAATCAGATGGTCAGCATTTGATTTGTGGCAGCCCTGAGCGTTTTTTTGCCCGATACCAACAAACACTTTTTTCGCAACCCATTAAAGGCACCCGGAGAAGGAGTAAAGATGTAGTGGAAGATGCCGCCCTCAAAGCCGCTCTCGCTGCCGACGAAAAAGAACGTGCCGAAAATGTGATGATTGTAGACCTGGTACGCAACGACCTCAACCGCAGTTGCTTCCCCGGCACGGTAAAAGTGCCGGAGTTGATGCAGGTATATAGCTTCCCCACCGTTCACCAAATGATCAGCACGGTTACCGGCACACTTAGACCGGAAGTGAGCACAGTTCAAGCCCTCAAAAATGCCTTCCCCATGGGTTCGATGACCGGCGCACCCAAAATTAAAGCAATGGAACTCATCGACCGGCTCGAAGACAGTAGGCGCTCCCTATATTCAGGTTCGGTGGGCTATATTAGTCCGGAAGGGAATTGCGACTTTAATGTGATCATTCGCAGTATAGTATATAACAGAAATAATAATTATCTGAGTTTTCAGGCGGGTGGTGCCATTACTTATGATTCGGTTCCGGAGCAGGAATGGGAAGAATGCCAACTGAAAGCCGCTACCATGCTGTCGGCCCTTTCGGGCAGGTAATGCGATTCGCAACAATTTACATCATTAGTTTGTCAAAAATTCACTATCTTTTGTTTTTAATCTGCTTGCTTTTGTAGATTGAAGCCAAAATCTGAGCTATGAAACAAAAACTTACCCTACTGTTGCTCCTTGGACTATCGCTTGCGAACCCGAAAACAATTAATGCAGGTGCTCCAGCCGGTGAATCCAATTCTCCAATTTTACGGGTCGCATTCAATTGCTCTCCCGCCTTTAGTCGAACCAACCTTGAAATCAATTCAATACGCGCTACCATTTTAGGTGGTGGAGACAAATGGCCCTTTTCTTCCAGCCCGAATAGTCGAAGTTTGGGATTCGAAGCCCCTATTAACAGTGGAAAGTCAATGGTATTTGCCGGTTCACTTTGGATCGCTGCTAAAAATGCCAACCAGGTCTTGCTAGTAGCTGCGCAGACTTACCGGCAAACCCAAACGCTTGGTGTGAGTTTTTGGCCGGGTCCACTCGGAACCGGGAACAATGTAGGCACAAATATGCAAACCTGCCAAGTTTACGATCGCATTTGGAAGGTGAGCAAAAGTGACATTGAACAACACAAATTACAATTTAATCAAGCAACATATCAGGCACCGGTAGATATAGCTGAATGGCCTGGAAATGGCCGTGCTGGCACATTTGAAGCACAGCTGCTCGCTCCTTTCGTAGATTTGAATAACAATGATATTTACGAACCTGAGTTAGGAGAATACCCACGAATCGCCGGCGACCAGGCCACCTGGCATGTTTATAATGCCATGGGAAACATTTCAGGAACCGGTACGCCGGCCATTGGACTGGAAATTCAGGAAGAAAATTTTGCCTTTTCAGGCACTTCCCTTCTCAATCAGGCAGCTTTTTTTCGCCATAAAATCATTAACCGTTCTAACAACATATACGATTCGGTTTATACCGGCATGTTTCTAGATCCTGATTTAGGAGGAAGTAATGACGATTTTATTGGATGTGATGTTGGGCGAAATCTGGGTTACTCCTACAATAGTGATAACAATGATGATGGCATAGGAGGTTACGGACTAAACCCACCCACCTTTGGCCTATTACAACTGGAAGGCCCCTTTTCAGCTTTGAATGATGGTATCGACAACGACAGGGATGGACAAACAGATGAGATGACAGTCGACTGTGATGGTATCCTTCAGCCTGAACGAATTGCAATGACTTCGTTTCGTTCTTTTGATAACAATGCAACTGTAGCCGGAAATCCATCCGTTGCCAGGCATGTTATGCAATATTTAAGTGGTTTTTGGAAAGACGGAACCGCCATGACATTTGGAGGTTCCGGATATTTGGGAAGTTCAGGATCTACCAATGTACCCTACAGTTTTGCTTATCCTGGCAATAGCGATCCTAACGGCTGGGGGTATGTTTATGCCGGAGGCACAGCTGCTGCTCCACCGTTTCACTGGACAGAACAACAAACCGGAAGCGGTGCTGCGCCGAATGTACCCGGTGACCGCCGGTTTGTTATGAGCAATGGTAAAGTGCAAATGCTGCCTGGTGCAGTTCAGCAGCTTCTTTATGCAGGAATTTGGGGGAGAGATTCGCTAAATACCGATTCAGCTGCTGCCTTTAACCAATTATTGGCAGTATCCGATTATGTACAGCAGCAATATAACAACTGTTTTCTGGCTCTTCCAACTTCGGTGAAAAAGCTCGAAAAAAGCACATGGACAATCTACCCCAACCCAGTAGAACATGGGCAAATTTATGTAAGTGGCAACTTCGATCCCAGCCTGACGATTCAGGTAAGTTTGGTGGATTTGCAAGGCCGAAAACATCAGATTACGCTTACATCTACAGAAGTCGACCGCTTATCATTTTTAACTCAGGCTCAATCCGGCCTCTATCTCATAGAGATTAAGCAAGGTGAGCAAAGAAAAGTGGAGAAGATTTTTATTAGGTAGACGGGAAAAATGTGTTAATGTGCTAATGTGCTAATGTGCTAATGTGCTAATGTGCTAATTAAAATTTTGGGAATAGTGTATGAACTTTATCGCGCTTTGCGCGATAAAGCAATACTATCCTCAGACAAATTCTCCTATTGCCAGGGCTAAATCCCATTAGCACATGAGCACATTAAAGGGGAGCCCTGCGACCCGCCACATCAGCACATTATCTGGAATTTTTCCAAAAAAAAAGCCGCTTCCAAACAGAAGCGGCTTTTTGTGTGATGGTAGTTGATTATTCGCCTACTACTTCTACGTTCAATTCAACCTTCACTTCGCGGTGCAAGTCGATTTCTGCGATATAAGTACCAACCGTTTTGATTTCACCTTTGAGGGCAATTTTACGACGGTCGATATCAAAACCTTTGTCTTTCAATACATCGGCTACCTGAAGGGTAGTTACTGCACCGAAGATGCGCCCGTTTTCGCCCACTTTCGCACCAACCTTGAGGGTGAGGTCCTTCAGTTTATCGGCTATTTCGGTCGCGTCGTTTTTGATTTTGTCTTGTTTGAAAGCAGCCTGACGAACATTCTCGTCGCGCTCTTTGCGGTTAGAGTTGTTAGCCACTACAGCCAACCCTTGTGGAATGAGGAAATTACGGCCATAACCGTCCTTTACCTTCACTACATCGTATTTGTATCCCAGACCTTTGATGTCTGATTTCAGAATGATTTCCATGTCTTACTATCTCCTCTTATTTCATTCCATCAGCTACGTACGGCATCAGGGCAAGGTGACGGGCGCGTTTAACGGCCTGTGTTACTTTACGCTGAAACTTCAATGATGTACCGGTCAAACGACGTGGCAACACCTTACCTTGTTCGTTAACGAACTTCAGCAGGAAGTCGGCGTCTTTGTAATCGATGTATTTGATGCCATTTTTTTTGAAACGGCAATACTTCTTGCGGTTTTCGTCCTTCTGTGGAACGGTTGCGAAACTATTATTAATCATGATTAAGCCTCCACTTCAGTTTTGGCAGCAGCCGGTTTACGTTTCGAAGCATTGTAAGTAACGGCAAACTTATCGAGTGCCACGGTCAGGAAACGCATGATGCGCTCGTCACGACGGAACTCAAGCTCGAGTTTGTCGATCAATTCGCCATCTGCTTTGAATTCTATCAAATGATAGAATCCGGTCGTTTTTTTCTGGATAGGATAAGCAAGTTTACGCAAGCCCCAGCTGGCCTGGTGAACGATTTCGGCGTTGTTTTCCTTCAACACCTTCTCAAACTTAGCGACCGTGTCTTTTACCATCTCCTCGGTCAATACCGGGGTCATGATAAATACGGTTTCGTAATTGTTCATACTATGTGTATGGTTTTAGGTTAAAAATGGACTGCAAAGATAGCTAATTGATTTTTAAATACAAACGGCTATTCGAATTGAATAAAAGGACAACCAAAGGTTTCAATTTGAACTCCATCAGTTGTTCAAGCCGAAAATTTAAAATCCTCTACAGCAGTACAATATTATTTGTCATCAAACGTATATTTGTTTGTGCCCGTTCGATGGTACTTGTCTGCTAACTACGCTTTTCCTGGTATTCAAAAACCAGCTTTTACAGGTCTAAAGCCTGCACAGCCGAAAATATAAGTTCGATCATCAATTTTCATTTAACTGGTTAAAATCATGAGAAAAAACCTCATTTGGACGTTGCTACTGACAGTTGGTGGCTTCACCCTTTCTGCTTGTAACAAGGAGGAATCGACCCAAAATGCCAGTGTTCAATTTCGCCTGACCGACGCTCCCGGCGCTTTTGATGCTGTTTACATCGACATCCAGCAAATCGAAATCAAAGCCGGAGAAAATAGTCAGCTCATAACGCTGGCTCGACCAGGCATCTACAATCTGCTCGATTTCACCAATGGTCTCGACACGCTGATGGCAGATGCCAGTGTACCGCCGGGCCGATTAAATCAGATTCGTTTGATTTTGGGCAACAACAATAGTGTTGTCGTTAACGGTATAAACCATTTATTGGCCACTCCCTCAGCTCAACAATCCGGTCTGAAGCTAAACGTTCAATACGACTTACAAGCTGGCGTTGCTTACACTTACACACTTGATTTTGATGCCGGACGCAGTATTGTGTTACAAGGCAATGGCAGCTATATGTTAAAACCTGTAATCCGGGTGCAGACATCAGCCATTAACGGCGCCATTCGCGGTGATGCCAATCCTGATTCGGCTGCAGTTTACGTGATGGCGATTAGCGGTACCGATACTTTTGGTAGCATTCCCAAACCGAATGGCCAGTTTTTGATTGGTGGTCTAAATAGCGGCAGCTATCAGGTTATTGTACAAGGTCGCGGTTCTTTGGGCGACATTACCCTAAATTCGGTAGGTGTTACAACCGGAAGTGTAACAGATCTGGGGGCAATTAACTTCTAAAGCGGTGAATGAAGCAGAGAGGCCACTTTCTATTGAAAGTGGCCTCTTTTGTTTCTGTATGTGCACAATGTGCATATCTCGACTTATAAAACGCTTTTCAAAACGATTACATTTGTGAGATGGAGCCGTATGTAGTATCCTTCCGAAAATACCGTCCACAGCGCTTTGATACCGTAGTGGGGCAAATGCATATTACCTCAACACTTAAAAATGCAATCAAGTCACATCAACTGGCCCAGGCATTTTTGTTTTGCGGTCCACGAGGTGTAGGTAAAACCACCTGTGCACGTATTTTCGCGAAAACCATCAACTGCACCGACATCGATGCGGAAGGAGAAGCATGCGATCAATGTGATTCCTGTCAGAGTTTCAATCGTGGCACCTCCATGGCCATTCATGAGCTTGATGCGGCATCGAACAACTCCGTAGACGACATTCGAAATCTGGTAGACCAGGTGCGCTATGCGCCACAAGGCAGCAAATACAAAATCTACATCATAGATGAGGTGCATATGCTCAGCACGGCAGCCTTTAATGCCTTTCTAAAGACTTTGGAAGAGCCGCCGAGTTATGCCATTTTTATCCTGGCAACTACCGAAAGGCATAAAATCCTGCCAACTATCTTGTCGCGTTGTCAGATTTTTGACTTCAACCGCATCAAAGTCGGCGACATAAGTAAACAACTCGCTGAAATTTGCACTAAAGAAGAAATACAATTCGAAGGACCTGCACTGCACGTCATAGCCCAAAAAGCGGATGGTGCCCTGCGTGATGCTTTGTCGATGCTGGACCAGATTGTAAGCTTTAGCGGCGGCAGTCTGAGTTTTCAGGCAGTGATCGACAATCTCAACATTATCGACTACGAATATTATTTCAGTTGCACCGATATGCTCCGTAAGCAGCAACTGGCTGAAGTAAGTTTATTGTTTGATGAAGTTATCCAAAAAGGTTTTGATGGCATCAACTTTATGGTTGGCTTAGCGGAACATTTCCGCAACTTACTTATGGCCAAAGATGCCAGAACAGTTAAGCTGCTTGAACAAAGCGAAGAAGTTAAAACACGTTATCTTGAACAGAGTCAACAAACCGACAGTGGTTTTTTGCTTTCAGCCCTCAACATTGCCAGTTATTGTGAGGTTAATTACAAACAAAGCAAAAATCCCCGACTGCTGGTTGAGTTGTCGTTGATGAAGATGTGTTTTGTTTACCAAATTGTGCAGCCCGCCCAATTGGCCGAACAAATCGAAAAAAAAAAGGACTTAACTAAGCCGGTAGTCGCCGAATTGTTAGCGGCACCTCCTGCGGTGGAAGTCAAAGTTGCGCCCCTTGCACCAGCAGCTGCTCCCCTGGAAGTACCGAAGCCGAATCAGCCGTCCATTGTTAATGAACCGGTCAAAGCCGCAGTTGCCAGCATAAAAGTCAGTTCGAGCATCAGTAAAACCAAGTCGAATCTCGACCAATTGCAGCAAAATCAGACTGCCATCAAAGCTGAAATTGCTGCACAAACATCGGCCAACAGCCAGTCTGCAAACCCTAAACCGGTTCCTTTTACTGAAGCCTGGAAATTATTACTTGTTCAACTCAAAGCGGATAAAAAAGACTTTTTGCATTCAGTGGTTGCGCCACTTTCTCCCCAGCCCGATGAGCAACACTATTTTCTACTACCAGTTTATAACGATGCTCAACAAAAAGTGCTGGATGAAGAAAAATTGGAAATGCTTACATTTTTAAGAAAGCATACCGGTATTGCTGCTCTGAATTTTGGATGCGATGTAATTATCGTGGCCGAAGAAGCCATCCGGCCAGTCACTTCCAACGAAAAATTGGCCAAAATGGTAGAAAAAAACCCAAATATTTTAGAATTTGTAAAAAGGTTTGATTTAGAAGCAGAATACTAAAACATAACCCTGTATATTTAAACCGTGTTGTGTTTTAAGCCGAATTCATAAACAACCTTTACTCCCATGCTTGTAAAATTACCCCTCAAAAATTCCACTGATGTGGCGTTGGTTGACGACCACGTTTTTGAATTCCTATCGGAAAATCCCTATCTGAAAAAAATCGGATTTCTGGCAAATTTGCGTCGCCACTCCCGTGGATACGCATTTTTTCAGAAAAACTGGCCTTTAGAAGGTGGGGTTTACAAAAACGAAACCATCTATCTACACAAACTTATTGCTGAGAAGTTCATCCCTAAACATGAATCTCCTGAGCGTTTGTTGGTGAATTTGCTCAACAGCAACCCTCTCGATTGCCGCCTAGCCAATCTGGAATGGGCCATTCGTGCCAAAGTTGTTCGCAACACTTCAAAAACCGAAAATCAATTTGGTTTCCGTGGTGTAGTGAAAAGCGGCAAAAAATTCCGGGCGATTATCTTCTTCAACAAAGAGCGTATCGACCTCGGTTTATTCAAAACGCCCGAAGAAGCTGCTTTGGCCTACAATGCTAAATCGATGGAACTGTTTGGCAAGACTAATGGTCTGAACCAGATTTCTGAGAAAAAAGCGTAAAATTTCTTCAGCTTTTATGACATCAGCTCCTCGTCGGTAACGGCTTGGAGCTGATTTTCTGTATGGGCTACCACAACAGCAACTGAAGCATCACCGGTTACATTAACCACCGTACGGGCCATATCGAGTATCCGATCTACGGCAACAATTAAGGCAATTCCGGCTGTATCCAAACCCACCGATTCCAGTACAATAACGAGCATAACCATACCTGCACCAGGCACACCTGCCGAGCCAATTGAGGCCAGGGTGGCAGTAAGCACAATGGTAAGTTGCTGCATAATGCTTAAATCGGTGCCAAAAGCTTGCGCAATGAATACAGTCGCAACGGCTTGATACAGACTTGTTCCGTCCATATTGATGGTAGCGCCTAGCGGAAGTACAAAACTTGAAACTTCTTCACTTACCCCCAGGTGTTCTTCTACCCGCTCCATGGTTACCGGCAAAGTGGCAGAGCTGGAACTGGTGCTGAAAGCCAGCATTTGAGCTGGTGCAATTCCTTTGAAAAAACGAGCGTAACCAAATTTGGTAAACAGCCGCAGCATCATTGGGTAGACTAAAAAAATCATAGCCGCCAAACCCAACAAAACAGTGAGGCTGTACATGCTAAGTGCTTTCAGCAGATCCAAGGCCTCGGCTGGGTTGGTCCCTGCAAATTCGGCGATTAATGCAGCCAATAACGCAAAAACACCAATTGGCGCCATAAGCATAATTATATCGACCAACTTGAGTATAACGTCGTTTACCCCTGCGAAAAATAATTTGACCGGTCGCCCCTTTTCATCAGGAATAAGTATAAGCGCAATGCCAAAAAAAACTGCGAAAAAAACCACCTGAAGCATATTGGTATTGTTTCCGAGGGCATTAAACAAATTATCCGGCACTATATCGATAACCGGCTGGAGCGGACCATCGGCCACAATTTTATCGGCATTCGCTGTCTTATCTGCTGCTACCGTAGCATAGCGAGATTTGAGCTCGTCGCGTTTTTCGACCGACAGATAACTTCCAGGCTGCATGACGTTTACAATGACCAAACCCAAACTCACGGCAATAACTGTCGTACTCAAATAGATGCCGATGGTTTTGGTCCCCATGCGGGATAATTTGCTCACATCTTTCAAACTGGCAACGCCAACAATTAAAGAAGCCAAAACTAACGGCATGGCAATCAACTTGAGCAAGTTGACGAAGATGGTTCCAATGGGTTTGATCCAATCGACTACCAGCTCATTCTGACCTGTGCTACTGGCAATCAAGCCAGCAATTACACCCAGGGTCATGCCTATGATTATTTTCCAGTGAAGAGCGAGTTTTTTCTTTTTCATGCTTACAAAATTGCACTCCGTTGTCGGAGCAGATGATCGGCCAACACCAGGGCGGCCATGGCTTCAACTATAGGAACTGCTCGGGGTACCACACAAGGGTCGTGTCGTCCTTTGGCCTCGAGCGTGATGGCTTGACCTAATTTATCGATACTGTTTTGTGGTTGCTGGATAGTAGCAACTGGTTTGAAAGCAATGCGGCAACTAATATTCTCCCCATTACTGATGCCCCCTTGGATGCCTCCGGAATGATTAGTCAAGGTGCGTACCTGGCCACTTTCGGTATAAAAACTATCGTTCATGGCTGAACCGCGTGCTGCCGCAGCCGCAAATCCGGCACCTACCTCAAAACCTTTCACCGCATTGATACTCAGCATGGCTTTAGCCAGATCTGCTTCCAGTTTATCAAAAACCGGCTCACCTAAGCCAGGTGGAACACCGGTTACCAACAAACGTATGATGCCACCCAAAGAATCACCGGCAGCCTTAGCTTCATCAATGGCAGCTTCCATGCGGGCCGCTGCACCTTCATCAGGACAGCGAACAGCATTGGCATCGATGGTCAACAGCTGTTGTGCAGTAGGTTCCTCCTGATAGCTTTCCTGCCCTACAGCACACACATAGGCTAATACACGTATACCGGCTGCCTGGAGTAAGAGTTGGGCCAAGCCACCAGCAGCTACACGAGCAGCTGTTTCGCGGGCAGATGATCGCCCACCACCACGGTGATCGCGTATGCCATATTTAGCTTCATAGGTATAATCAGCATGCGACGGCCGGTAAACATCTTTTAATGCAGCATAGTCAGCCGAACGAGCGTCTTTATTGAGGATCAATAAAGCAATGGGGGTGCCGGTTGTTCTACCTTCGAAAACCCCGGAAAGCACCTCAAACTGATCGACTTCATCGCGTGCCGTGGTCAGAGCCGATTGCCCGGGACGGCGCCTGCTCAGCTGTAGCTGAATAAATGCCTGATCAAACGCCAAACCGGCCGGACAACCATCGATCACTACGCCAATGGCCGGGCCATGCGATTCGCCAAAGGTGGTAATGCGGAAAAGTTGACCAAAACTGCTACCTGCCATCTTGCTGTTCGAGTTGAAAGCCGAATTTCGCTAAATCTTCCCAAAAAGCAGGATAGGATTTTGAAACCACCTCAATCGTATCAAAATAAAGCGCATAACCAACAGCCGTCATTAAACTTAACGACATGGCGATACGATGATCCTGCCAGCTATTAACTGTTATGGTTTCCGTCGGTTCAAGCGAACAACCACTGACTAATACAGCCGATGCTTCATTGATGTGGAGTTGCGCGCCAAACTTCCGCAGTTCTGTTTGCAAAGCCAGCAGTCGGTCACTTTCTTTGATGCGGAGACTTTGTATGCCTGTAAATACGGCTTGCCGTTTTAGTGCAGCACATAATACAATTAGTGTTGGTGCCAAATCAGGACAATCCCTGAAATCCCATTCAATTTTCTGGGTTTCATTGAGCGTAGGCTCGCGCCAAACTACCAATCCGTCACTTTCAAACCGGTGTTGTAAACCAAAGGCTTGCAAATGTGTAAGTGCTCGTTTATCGGCTTGTAGACTGTCAGCTTTTAAGCCCAACAACCGAAGCTTAGCTGGTAAAAGACAGGTAAATGCCAACCAATAGGCTGCAGATGACCAATCCGGTTCTATTTCAACAGGGTTGAGCTTAAATTCCCCGGGATACACTTCAATATGTTGTGCTGACTGCTCGTAACCAATACCTGCTTGTTGTAATACTTCAAGGGTTTGAGCAATATAAGGTGCGGAACTCAAATCTCCTTCCCAAAGTAAAGTGAGTCCGTTTTGCATTTTTGCAGCGACAAGCAGCAAAGCAGTTAGGTACTGACTGCTCACACTCGCGTCAATTTTTAACCGCCCACCATGTAGTTTATTGCCTGCAATTCGAAGCGGTGGATAGCCCGATTTATCGAGATAGGTAATTTCCGCACCTAAAGCCCGGAGGGCATCCACCAAAATAGCAATCGGCCTGTCGTGTGCTCTATCTTTTCCTCTCAATTCGAATGTGCCCGGCCTTTGGGACAGAAAAGCCGTCATGAACCGCATGGCAGTACCGGCAGCCCCTACATTAATAATGGGTTCTGTGGTTTCAAGCGCTTGTTTCAACAGTCGGGTATCCTCAGCCGTGGCCAGGCCAATTATCTCCAACTTTTTATCCGAAAGTGCTTCTATGATTAGCCAACGATTGCTGCTGCTTTTGGCGCCGGGTAAGCGGAGACTGCCTTCGAGTGTCGCTGGCGCCGACCGTAGTATCAATCCCATTCTTGCCGTAATTTTTGCCAGGAATAGGCTATTTGGTCGATTTCAACAGCCTTATTGTAAGTAGCCGCGCCCAGTTCATGCAACAATGTAAAAAGCAGTCGGTTGCCTTCACTTTTTTTATCATTCAACAAATAGGATTGCCAATCCTCAAAATCAAATACCGGTTTGAGTTGGGGGAAAAGTCGACGCAATTCCTGTTGAATTTCCCGGGCTGTAGCTAGTTTGAGTAGCCCCAATTGCAGTGAAATTTCTACTTCGGCCAGCATACCCAGCACGATAGCTTCGCCGTGCAAAAGTGGCTCTGCAAGTTCCATCGACAAACTTTCGAGGGCATGTCCAACGGTATGCCCAAAATTTAGCAGTTTACGTTCACCCGTTTCAAAAGGGTCGCGTGCAGTGATTTCAGCTTTGATGGCAACTGCTTTTTGGATCAGGGTCTGCGCAGGTATTTCGCCGGTTTTCAGCGAGAGTAATAGCTGCCACAAAGTTTTATCTGCTATTAGCCCATGTTTCAGCATTTCTGCTTTTCCTGCTTCCAATTCGCGTACAGGCAAAGTTTCGAGCAGTTTCCGGCTGAATAAAACAGCTTCGGGTTGGTGAAATGCACCAATGGCATTTTTAATGTGGTGGAGATTTATGCCCGTTTTACCACCAAAAGCGGCATCGACTTGGGCAAGTAAAGAGGTAGGAATATTGATGTAGCGCATGCCTCTTTTGTAAGTCGCCGCTAAAAAACCACCGAGGTCGGTTATCATACCACCGCCCACATTTACGAGTAAAGCATGCCGATCGAGGCCTATATCCAGCCAGTTTCGCCAGATTTGTTCGGCGCTGCTAATTACCTTTTGATTTTCGCCGGCAGCCAGGACAAATAAACTGGCATCGGTTTGAATAGCCAGTGCCTTTGCATGCTGTGCCGTATTTTCATCTGCTAAAAACACCACTGCTGCAGGTTGCAGGCCGTGAATGAGCGATTTTAAAGCGCTTTCCAGTTCATCAGTAAAGATGAGCTGCTGGTTCATGCCTGATTTTTTGGTGTGTTGTGGCGTTGTTCGCGAAAAACCTTCACCTGGGTATTGATCGACTCTTCATGAAGCAGATGGAGTAACCGACTTACAAAGGCCTGGTCGAGACTTTTGTTTCCGGCCTCTGCCAAACGTGTTTCAAAAATTTCTGCCCAGCGACTTGGTTGTAAAATGGTAATGTCGTTTTCCATTTTTACTGCGCCTATTTCTTTAATAATTTCCAATCGATCCGACAGAAGTTTGAGCAGATTTTCATCAATACCATCTATACGTGTTCGTAATTGCTCGAGTTGGGTATTAAACGCGGGGTCTTCAATATGTTCCCGACGGAAAACCAACTCTTTCATCAAACGACAGAGTTGATCAGGGGTGATTTGTTGAGCCGCATCACTCCACGCATGGGCCGGATCGTGGTGGGTTTCAATCATGAGTCCATCGAAATCCAGATCTAACGCAATTTGAGCCGTATCGGCTACCAAAAGTGCATTGCCGCTGATGTGACTGGGATCGCATATCATCATCAAATCGGGTAATTGCCGGCGTAATTCGATGGGCAGTTCCCAGTTGGGGTGATTGCGGTAAATGGTTTTTTCGTAGCCTGAAAATCCACGATGAATTGCTGCTAATTGGGTAATACCTACTTTGTGCAAACGTTCCAAGGCACCAATCCAGAGCTCCAATTCCGGGTTCACAGGATTTTTAACCAGCACCGGAAGCTTAGTTCCCCGCAAAGCTTCTGCAATTTCCTGCACCATAAATGGGTTCACCGTGGTACGGGCACCAATCCAAATCATGTCAATACCTGCCGCCAAACTGAGTTCT
Organism: Bacteroidota bacterium; assembly: GCA_036787895.1. GTDB lineage: Bacteria > Bacteroidota > Bacteroidia > UBA7662 > UBA7662 > UBA7662. The sequence goes on from DAIQOK010000016.1 coordinate 42,762, forward strand.
ACATGTTTGGCACTGGCCACTTCCACCATTACGGGTACAGCTATTCCTTCGGTAGCCTCCTTGATCCATATGAGTGCCTCCGGACCAACGCCTTCGAAGGTATTCGGCCGGGTGCGGGGTTTCCAGATACCTGCCCGAATGGCATCAGGCTTGGCAGGCAATAACCCCTGTATGGTAGCTCTAAGCTGTTCAGGAGTTTCAGCCGAACAGGGACCTGCAATGAGATAGGGCCGGTCGCCACTAATCCAGCGGCTTTTGGGTTGTATGTCGGACAGTGAAGTCATGTTAACTAAATGCAAAGAAAGTGCTTTTTGTTCAGCAGGAGATGGATAAAGCGCAGAAAGCCTGACAGACCGACCACTACCCAAAATTTACACCAAGCCATAAACTAAAAATTGCACTGAATATGCTGCAAACAGCCGTCGCAATTGGATGTTATTGTCTTAATTTCGCGTCAAGTTTGAGCTATGGAAACCCACCCCGTACTGAATTTTAGTGACACTAAAATCGCCTTTGCCTCTAAATCCAAGCAGCAACTGCGAAAAGCCTATTGGCTTTTCCGAATGATGCACTCACCCACCCTTGTCAAACTACTCACCGGTGCAGCAGAGCTCAGCTTTAAACTTCATCTTCCTATCGACTGGGCAGTGCGCGCGACTGTCTTTGATCATTTTTGTGGTGGTGAGTCGATTGCAGGTTGTGAGTCAGCCATTGAAGAGCTCGGTAAATTCAAAATCGGCACCATACTCGATTATTCAGTAGAAGGCAAAGCCGACGAAAAAGAGCTTGATGCCTGCAAATTTGAAATCATCCGCACCATCGAAAAGGCCCGTCACGACAGCCGTATACCTTTCAGTGTTTTCAAAATAACCGGTGTTGCTCGTTTTGAACTGCTCGAAAAGATAAACAGCCATGCTCGGCTCAATCCCACCGAAACCGCCGAGTGGGCACGCGCCAGGGAGCGGGTGCATGCCATCTGCCATGCCGCCTGGGAAGCCAAACAAATGTTGTTTATCGATGCTGAAGACAGCTGGATACAGGATGCCATCGACAATCTGGTGACCGATATGCAGCGGGAGTTCAACAAAGAGCAACCCATCGTCTTCAATACTTTGCAGATGTACAGACACGACCGCCTGGCTTACCTGCATAAATCCTATGCGGAGGCTCGCCAGGACAACTATTGGTATGCGGTGAAATTAGTGCGTGGTGCCTATATGGAAAAAGAAAGGGAGCGTGCCGCCAAAAAAGGCTATCCGTCGCCTATCCAACCCGACAAAGCTGCCAGCGACCGGGACTACGATGCTGCTGTAGCCTTTTGTGTGGAACACATTGAGCATATGGCCGTTTGTTCCGGCTCCCATAACGAAGACAGCAACCTTAAATTGGCCAACCTAATGGCTGAAAAAGGGCTTTCCTCCGACCATCCTTACATATGGTTTGCCCAATTGTATGGCATGAGCGACCACATCAGCTACAACCTGGCCCATGCCGGTTACAATGTGGCCAAATATGTACCCTATGCACCTATCCAATCGATGATGCCATACCTTATCCGCCGGGCGCAAGAGAACACATCCATCGCAGGTCAGATGGGCAGAGAATTGGGGTTGATAGTGAAGGAGATGGCGCGGAGGAAAAAAGAAGGGTGAAGGAAGAAGTTGGAAGGATGAGGGGTAAGCTCAGCAAAAAATGAATCTACTTTTAAATCGATCAGCCACTGGTGTGATCGTAAACGATCACCCATTTTCCTTTTTTGAGTCTAAAAATAAGGGTAAATGGCCCAGAGGGCTGGTCCTTTTCACGGTTGAGGGTGTATTTTCCGGAAACTAAATAAGCATCTTCAGCCAATTTCATTGTTTGCCAGATATCGAAACGCAGTTCTCCCATGCTGGCTTTGTCGGGATAGCCTTTTTTATAACCATCCAGTGTAGCCTGCCAGCCGTGGCGGATACCTTTACCGATGAACTGCAGCGAATCTGACTGCCAGTAGCCAGCCATAAATTTTTCCAAATCACCTTTATTCTACGCTTGCTGTTGGTCGGCTAAAATCTGATGTATTTGTTGTTCTGCTGGCTGTATGGAAGTTTGCGCCCAGCTGATATTGTAAAAACAGCTGAGACAAAAAAGTAGAAGCAAAGGTTTCATAGCGTTGATTTAGAGGCGTGCAGCAGCCAAGAGCTCCAGGTTGGTGAAACTCATATCGAATTTCTGGCTGAGGTATTTGTTGGTGAGATTCCCATTAAAGCAATAAATGCCTGCTCTCAACCCCTTTTCTATCCAAAAATAACTGTCGACGCCGCCAAATTCTCCGGCATCTATCAGCAAGGTGCTCAGAATATTACTTAACGCCATCGAAGCAGTTTGGGAGACACGCGAAGGAATATTGGGCACACAATAATGAATAACGTCGTGTTTTTTGAAAGTTGGTTTGGTATGATTGGTCAACTCCGAGGTTTCGAAACAACCGCCTTGATCGATACTCACATCAATAATTACCGATCCGGCCTTCATCTGCTGTACCATCTCCTCGGTAACTACCATCGGAGCTCTGCCAGTTTCGGCATGGATGGCGCCTACAACTACATCGGCTGTTTTTAATTCCTGGGCCAATGTATCGGGCTGGATTACGCTCGTATAAATGCGCATTCCCAGGTTATTCTGCAACCTTTTGAGCCGTGTAATACTGTTATCGAATATGCGTACATCGCTACCCAAACCTATGGCCGTACGGGCCGCAAACTCCCCTACTGTGCCTGCACCTAAAATGACTACCTTGCTCGGAGGTACGCCAGAGACGCCACCCAAAAGTTTACCGCTGCCCTGAAATTGATTACTCAGGTATTCGGCTGCAATCAAAATAGCCGAACTGCCGGCAATTTCGCTCATCGACCTTACTACAGGCAGGCTGTCGCTGGCATCTTTCATATATTCGTAAGCCACCCCAATAACCCGCTTTTCGACAAGTGCTTTCACATAATCGTGAGTTATAGTGGGCAAATGAATGGCCGAAAACACAATCTGACCGGGGCTGAGGTACTGAATTTCATCCATAGGAATGGGCCCGACTTTCACAATAATATGTGATTTATAGAGCTCCTCCGGCGAATACACAATGTTGGCACCTGCTTCGGTATAGTCCTTATCGCTATAAAAACTGGCAATACCGGCTTTACTTTCGATGGTGACTTCATGACCGGAAGCTACCAAACGGCTTACCGCCTGCGGCGTTAACGACACCCGGTTTTCCTGGTAACCCCGCTCACGCGGCACACCAATCGACATTTGCGTGGCTTTACGCGAAATTCGCAAAGGTTGTTCTAAAGGCGTGGCAGCAAAACGGGAAAAAGGTGCAGATTCAGCGGGCATGGTCACAGATCAGTTGGCGCGTTTGGTTCCCCAAGATACGCAAACTGATTTGCAGATGAACCAATGGCAACAAAGGAACGATAATATCAGGCCACTCAATGAGACATATATGGCCACTTTCGAGATAACTTTCAATACCCATATCGAGTGCTTCCTCGATATCGTTAAGGCGGTATAAGTCAAAATGATAGATGCGTTTTTCAGCTGCCTTATACTCATTGACGAGCCCGTAGGTCGGACTGCTCACAGTATCTTCCACCCCCAATTGAGCGCAAATAGCCGCAATAAGCGTGGTTTTACCTGCCCCCATCGGCCCGGAAATACACCAAACTTTCTGCTCGCCGGCTTGCGCAATTAACCAGGCAGCTGCAGCCGGCAAATCCTGTAAATCGCTCAGTTCATACACAGCACTCATCGGGCACTAAAAACGGCGAAGGGAACGATCATTTCTTCGAGCGAAATTCCACCATGCTGAAAAGTATTTCGGTAAAGATTGACAAAATGGTGGTAATTATTGGGATAACAGAAGTATTTATCGTCGGTGCCAAAGACATAGGTAGAGCTGAGATATGGTTTGGTAAGTCCAGCTTTTTCCGGTTTGTCAAATACCAACAGTTCTTTATCGTCGTAACTCAGGTTTTTTCCTTCCTTAAAACGCAAATTGGTATTCGTATTCCGATCGCCGATTATCCGTACAGGTTCACCCACTTTAATGGTACCATGGTCGGTGGTAATCACCAGTCTATGCCCTTTGGCGGCTACTTTTTTGAGCATATCGAAGAGTGGCGAATGCTCAAACCAGGAACGGGTGATGGAGCGGTAGGCGGCTTCATCATCGGCGAGTTCTTTGATAACATTCATCTCGGTACGGGCATGACTAAGCATATCCACAAAATTATAGACCACCACATTCAGCTGATTGTCGTAAAGGTTGCTGAGGTTATCGTTGAGTTGTTTGCCAAAATGCAGCGTAGTGACCTTGTTGTAGCTGAATTTCATATCCCGACCATATCTTTTCAGCTGTTCGTGCAGAAAAAACTCTTCGTGCATGTTTTTGCTGCCCTCGTCCGATTCACCGTCTTGCCATTTATCGGGATAACGTTTTTTGATTTCGGCAGGCATCAAGCCTGCAAAAAGGGAATTACGCGCAAATTCAGTACTCGTAGGCAAAATACTGAGGTAGGGTTGCAGACTGTCGAGTCGGAAAAATTCATTGAGATAGGGCTCTAATATGCGAAACTGATCAAGCCTCAAGTTGTCGATGACCACTAGCCAAGTTGGCTTTTTATCATCGATAAGCGGGACAAGTTTGCGTTTAAGCACATTATACGACAGGTCGGGCGCCTTATCAGGACTTTCGAACCAATCGAGGTAATTCTCTTTGATAAATTTACCAAACTGTCGGTTGGCTTCCGATTTCTGCATGGCAAAAACTTCCTTCATGCCTTCGTCCTCGCTTTTTTCGAGTTCGATTTCCCAATACACCAGTTTTTGGTACAATTCAACCCATCCTGGTACATCATACACATCATTAACCTCCATGCCCAGCTGTCGAAAATCCTGCTGATAGGTAGATGTCGTTTTTTCACTGACCAGACGTTTGTTGTCGACTATCTTCTTAATTGCCAGCAAAATCTGGTTTGGATTCACCGGTTTAATTAGATAATCAGCGATTTTCGAGCCTATAGCTTCCTCCATCAGGTATTCTTCTTCGCTTTTGGTGATCATTACCACCGGCAGATTAGGCTGTTTGTTTTTTATACGTGCCAGGGCTTCCAGCCCGGAAACACCGGGCATATTTTCGTCGAGAAATACAATGTCGTAGCTGGTATTTTGCACAGCCTCTACCGCATCTTCCCCGTTGGTTACCGGGGTGATTTCGTAACCTTTTGATTTTAAAAAGAGAATATGTGGTTTCAGGAGGTCGATTTCGTCATCGGCCCAGAGAATGTGTATCTTCTGGCTCATTCAGCGTAATTTAGTGGCTTGGAAGGGTAACGAAATTACGGCCTTTTCCGTACACGCTTCTAAAAGCATTGTTTTGAATAAAAAGAAAATCATCAACGATCCGATCTACGGTTTTATACAACTTCCGCATGAAACCATTTACGACCTGATCCAACACCCTTATTTCCAACGTCTTCGTCGGATAAAACAGGTAGGCATGACCTATCAGGTGTACCCTGGAGCCATGCATACGCGTTACAATCATGCCCTGGGTGCCATGCATCTGATGCAAAAAGCCATAGCCATTTTGCGGCAAAAAGGGCATGAAATCAGTGATGAGGAAGCTTTAGGGGCCTACATTGCCATTTTGCTGCACGATGTGGGACATGGACCATTCAGTCATGCCCTCGAATTTTTGTTTATCCGGGACGTGCATCACGAAGACATCAGTATGCGGATGATGCACGACATCAATGCCGAAATGTATGGCAAACTTGATACAGCCATCGCCATCTTTCAAGGCAGTTACCCCAAACGTTTTTTACATCAGTTGGTGAGCAGCCAGCTCGATATGGACCGACTCGATTACCTTACCCGCGACAGTTTTTTTACCGGCGTATCAGAAGGTGTGGTGAGCTGGGACAGGATATTAAATATGCTTGAGGTGGTCGACGACCAGTTGGTCATCGAAGAAAAGGGTATTTACAGCATCGAAAAATTCATAGTTGCCCGCCGATTGATGTATTGGCAAGTATATCTGCACAAAACGGTTTTGTCGGCCGAGTTCATGATTGCCAGCATCCTCAAACGCGCCAAAGAATTGGCCATGCGAGGCGAAAAATTATTTGGTACACCAGCCCTACTCTTTTTCCTGGAACAAAATATCGATGCTGAAAGATTTAAGAACGATCCACTTGTCATCCAACAATTTTCAGCCCTCGACGATCACGACATCTTCAGTGCCTTGAAGGTTTGGTCAACCCATTCCGATTTGTTGCTCGCTCATCTGAGTTATGCCTTATTTAACCGACAACTCAACCGGGTTTATTTGAGCAAAGAACCCTTTTCAACCCACTACCTTACCGAACTAAAAGACAAACTATTGACCCTTTATCCGGAAATAAAAGGTCAGGAAGAGTATTTATTGGCGACCGGCACCATTACTAACAATGCCTATAATCCGAAAACCGACCGCATTCTCATACTGCGAAAAGACGGTCAGTTAGTCGATGTCACCGAGTTATCAGACAATTTTAATTTGAAATCGTTGGCTGAAACCGTGGTAAAACACTACCTCTGGCTACCAAAATTTCTTGAAAACAAGCCTTAATTCGCCTTTTTCGATTGAATCCGTTTCGCACTTCGCCCCAATTTCACTGGGCTTTTTGATTATCGACCTATTTTCGGATATTTGTCAACTAATCAAACCTGATTGATGCAATTTACTGCGAAGGAAATCGCTGACTTAATAGGTGGTGTACTCGAAGGAGACCCAACTATCCAAGTGAGTAAACTCGCCAAAATCGAAGAAGCTGATGCCGAGAGTATCAGTTTCATAGCAAATCCCAAATACCTGGGATTCATAAATACTACCAAGGCAGCGCTCCTGATCGTTAGTAAACAACTCGAAATTCCGGCTCAAACTACTGCAACTCTGTTGCGTGTAGATGATCCGTATTCCAGTTTTTCTACCCTGCTTAAACTCTACAACAAATCCAGCATCGACAAAACCGGTATCGAGCCAAATAACTTCATCTCAGCCTCAGCTGTTTTAGGCAAAGATTGTTATGTGGCCTCCTTTGTCTATATCAGTGAGGGTGTGGTGATTGGCGACAATGTAAAAATTATGCCTGGGGTATATATAGGCCCCAATGCACGCATTGGCAACAATACCATTCTATTTGCGAACATTTCTATCCAGCACAATTGTGAAATTGGATCCAATTGTATTCTTCATCCAGGAGTGGTGATTGGCAGTGACGGTTTTGGATTTGCACCGCAGAAAGACGGAACATACAGTAAGGTTGCGCAAAACGGCAATGTGGTTGTTGAAGATAATGTGGAGATAGGTGCTAACAGTGCCATCGACCGGGGTACTATGGGTTCTACCCTCATTAAAAAAGGAGTGAAACTCGATAATATGGTACATATTGCCCACAATGCTGAGATCGGGGAAAATACGGTGATAGCTGCTCAAAGTGGCATTTCAGGCAGTACCCGACTCGATCGTAATGTTGTTGTAGGCGGCCAGGTAGGTTTCGTTGGGCATTTATACATTGCTGCAGGTTCTCAGTTTGGAGCACAGAGTGGCGTTACCCGTTCGTTGAATGAACCCAATAAAAAGTACAACGGAACGCCTGTTCAGGAATATATGGGCTCAATGCGGTCGAATGCCACCATCAAACGTTTGCCCGAATTGGAAAAACGAATTCAAGAGCTGGAAAAAATCATTGCCCAGCTTCAGTTAACCACGAAATAAGGAAAATGACGGATAATCAACGCACCATTGGTGCTCCGGTTAGTATTGCCGGTGTAGGTTTACATACCGGTGCTTTGGTCACCATGACCTTTCATCCGGCGCCGGTCAACCATGGATTTGTCTTCAAAAGAACAGATCTGGAAGGCCAGCCAGAAATTCCTGCCACCGTTGATTATGTAGTTGATACCTCCCGGGGTACCACCCTACAAAACGGCCTGGCCAAGGTGCATACCGTAGAGCATACACTTGCCGCCTTGGTAGGCATGCAACTCGACAATGTGCTCATCGAGCTCGATGGTCCTGAAACACCCATAGCTGATGGTAGTTCTATCGAATTTATCAAAGTGCTGGAGCCTGCCGGTTTTGTTGACCAGGGTGTTGCCCGTAATTATCTCGAAATCACAGAAAATTTTCATTTCTACGATCCCGAAAAGGATGTAGAAATTACGATACTGCCTTACGACCGTTATCGAATTTCGGTACTGATAGATTATGATTCGCCGGTACTTGGCACACAGCATGCAACGCTAAACAATATCAGCGATTTTAAAGAAGAAATTGCGGCTTGTCGTACTTTCTCCTTTTTGCATGAATTGCAAATGTTGCTCGATCATAACCTCATCCGCGGTGGCGACCTGAACAATGCCATTGTGGTTGTCGACAAAATCGTCAATGAAAAAGAGCTGGCAGAGCTGGCTAAGGCGTTTAATAAGCCTCACATGGAAGTACGTCGCGAAGGCATACTGAATAATGTGGAGTTGCGCTTTGTGAATGAACCTGCCCGCCACAAACTACTTGATGTGGTTGGTGACCTCGCCTTGCTCGGCCGACCCATTAAAGGTCATGTCATAGCCTCGAAACCAGGTCATGCCGGTAATGTGGAGTTCTGCAAAAACCTCAAACAAAGCCTGAAAAAGAAACCAGCGAAATACGACATTCCACGTTACGACCCTTTGGCAGAGCCTGTATTCGACGTGAATAAAATCATGGAGTTTCTGCCGCATCGTTATCCTTTTTTGCTGGTCGATAAAATTACCGAGCTCAGTGACACCCATGTGGTAGGCGTCAAAAATGTGAGCATGAATGAACCCCATTTTATTGGACATTTCCCCAATAATCCGGTGATGCCTGGCGTGCTCTCTATCGAGGCCATGGCACAAACCGGTGGTATACTCTGCTTGAGTTTGATGGATGATCCTGGTGGCTATTGGACTTACTTCCTGAAGATAGATAATGCGAAATTTAAAGACAAGGTTGTTCCCGGCGACACATTAATCTTTAAATTGGTACTCAAAGAACCCATACGTCGTGGCATTTGTCAGATGTACGGTCAGGCTTTTGTAGGAAATCGCCTGGTATTAGAAGCCGACCTGATGGCACAACTTGTTAAGAAGACAAACTAATGAAGCAACCACTGGCATACATACATCCCGACGCAAAAATTGCCAACGACGTTGTTATTTCTCCTTTTGTCACCATTGAAGGTGATGTTGAAATAGGCGAAGGCTGTTGGATTGGGTCGAACGTGACCATTTTTGATGGCGCTCGTATTGGCAAAAACGTAAAAATTTATCCAGGAGCTGTAATCTCGGCAGCGCCACAGGATTTAAAATACCAGGGTGAGCAGACATTTACCTTCATAGGCGATTATACGATTATCCGGGAATGTGTAACTGTAAACCGGGGCACCCGCGACCGCATGAAAACAGTCGTTGGTGAGCATTGTCTTTTGATGGCTTATTCCCATGTTGCACACGATTGTATTGTAGGTAATCATGTGATTCTGGCGAATCTGGCTACATTAGCCGGACATATTCTGGTAGAAGACTGGGCCATACTCGAAGGTATGGTTGCTGTTCAGCAGTTTGTGACGGTAGGTGCACATTCTTTTGTTGGTGGTGGCTCCTTGGTCCGCAAAGACGTCCCTCCTTTTGTTAAAGCTGCTAAAGAGCCCCTTTGTTTCGCCGGAGTGAATGTGATTGGTATGCGCCGCAGAGGTTTTAATGAAGAAATGATTCGTCAGGTAGAGGATATTTACCGCATCATTTATGTGCGCGGCTACAATATTTCCAAAGCACTCGATATTGTTGAAAGCGAAATAGCCGATTCGACCGAAAAAACAAGAATACTCGATTTCATCCGGTCATCCACCTACGGGGTGATCAAAGGTATGATCGAATGAAAAGTGGGGTCGGTTTACGACTCCATCAGGCCGGCAAACGCTTTAATCGCGATTGGATTTTCCGTGCTCTCTCCCTAGAGCTCCCAGCTGGTCAGCAATTGGCGTTAACCGGCCCGAATGGCTCCGGTAAATCAACACTACTTGGTGTGATGTCGGGTTATTTGTCACTTTCAGAAGGTAAAATCGATTGGTTTTCGGGCGAGAAAACAATAGAAAGGGAGACGGTTTACAACCAGATGATGCTCACTGCCCCTTATCTGGAATTGCCAGAACATTTAAGCGCTACCGAACTTTTCGATTTTCATTTTAAACTGAAAGGCAGCCGGTATTCCGGTGATTATAACAGTCTGCTCGAATCGGCAGCTTTGCATCGGGTGAGTCACAAAGCCATTAGAGATTATTCATCCGGCATGAAACAGCGATTGAAACTGCTACTCGTCTTTTATAGCGCTGTGCCTTTCCTACTACTTGATGAGCCCACTTCCAATTTAGATCAGGCAGGAATAGACTGGTATCTTCAGCTCAAAGAAAATGAAACTGCCGGACGTACACTAGTTATCGCAAGCAACCAAGGCTATGAATATGCTGGCTGCAGACTGCAGTTGAATGTTCAGGACTTTAAATAACTGCTGTCTATTTTTTCAGAATAGTAGACAGTAATTCTGAATTATTAGACAGTTCATCTAACTCCAGAAGACGAATACAGGCCAAAAAGCAACTTTCTTCCTTTTTAATTCAAAATGCTAGCTTCTTGGCATCAAGCTTGCAGTTCCTGCGTGTCTTCATTTTCATCAGGTAGTATTTTTTTAACACTAGGGGTCTTCGGGCCCCTTTTTTTATGCCATGCGGCAGTAGAACTTTCCCGGGAGAGCTCTGACCAGACCTTTAAATTCAAGTGCGAGTAACAACGAAGCCAGTTTGCTGAGCGGCAAATCGCTTTGAGCACAAAGTTGATCTACCGAAAGCTGCGGCGCCAAGCTCAATAAATCGAGGAGTGCTTGTTCCTCCGGTTCCAGTTCCAGAAATAGTTGCATTTGCCGGGTAGGTATTTCTTCGGCTTGTGGCAACCAATTAAGTGCCTCCATCAAGTCCTCGGCGCTGGTCAGGAGAGCTGCTTTGTTTTGTCGGATCAAACGGTGCGCTCCGGCACTGCTGACATCGTTCACCCTACCTGGAAAAGCAAATACATCCCGATTATAGCCATTGGCTAATTCTGCCGTTATTAATGCGCCACCATTTTGAGCAGCCTCTACCACCACTACTGCATCAACCATACCTGCCACAATCCTGTTCCGCTTCGGGAAGTTCTCCTTGTCTGGCTCGGCTTGGTGCCATAATTCTGTAAGCAAACCTCCTTTTTCCAACATTTTCTCGGCTACCGGTTTGTGTGCTGCGGGATAAATCCGACTGAGTCCGTTGCCCATCACGGCAAGCGTGGGCAAGGCGGCTTCCAGCGCAGCTCGGTGGGCGGCGATATCTATCCCATAAGCCAGGCCACTTACGATGGTGACATTCAATGCACTTAAGCCCAAAATCAATTGCCTGCTTAATCCCAGACCATAAGGAGTGGCTTTGCGTGTACCAACTACGGCTATGATGCGTTGGGCATTTAATTCGGCTTGACCTTTCATAAATAGTAGCAAGGGATAATCAGCACAACGTTTTAGCCGCTGGGGAAAGTCGGCTTGCTGATAATGCAATAGGCGAATGTTGTTTTTGAGGATGTAATTCAACTCCTGCTCTGCCAGTTTCAGTGAAGCAGGTTCACGAACTGCAGCCGCTACTTTCGGGCCAATGCCAGGTATTGTTTCCAGCAGCTGACGTTTACTTTTAAAAACTGCTTCGGCACTTCCACAACGCCCCAGCAAAGCCCTGGCATTGTTGTTCCCAACACCGGCTACCTGGAGCAAAGCCAGGGTATATAATAATTCAGTTTGTTCCAATTCCATTCCGACTCGTAAATTAGTGCGAATATGCCGGAGCGTTTTTCAGTTATCACGCGTGTTTTATTAGGTTTCACGCTTCTTTTGTCATTTTTTGATGCCTCAGCGCAATATCGGCTGTTCGGCGTAGTAAAAGATGCCGAAAGTAAATTACCGCTTATTGGTGTAACCATTCAATATAATGGTGGAGGAACAATAACCAATTTGGCAGGTCAGTTTGAATTAAAATTCACCGAAAAAACCGAGCTGACCCTCAGTTTCAGTTATATCGGCTACAGTAATCTCCTCCTAACATATCGTGTAGATGAGCATAGTGGCGACACCGAATTGCTCATCTTATTGAAACCACAAACCAATGCCCTGAATGAAGTGGTGATTACTGCCAGTCGTTTTGAACAATCCCGTTCAACCGCCGTGCAAAGTATGGAAGTGGTGAAAGCAGGACAAACCCTGGCCTATAACTCCATCAACGCCGACGATGCCTTGAACCGCATGCCGGGCTTAAATGTAGCCCGGGGTCAGTTGAATATTCGGGGCTCAAGTGGTTTCACCTACAATGTTGGAAGCCGTGTGCTGGTGCTGCTCGACGGCATGCCGCTGATAACGGCTGAGTCGGGAGAAGTGAAATGGAATGTGCTTCCTATGGAACTAGTCGATCAAATCGAAGTCATCAAAGGCAGTGGCTCGGCTTTGTATGGTGCTTCAGCCTTGGGCGGTGTAGTTCACTTCAGGACCAAAAAGCCTTCAGATGTACCGCAAACTCATGTTACGTTTTTCCAGCAACGTTACGACGCTCCCAACGAGGAGCATAATGATCCCTGGCGTAGGCGTAGTCGACCTTTAGCACATGGTGTTCAACTTTCGCATTTACGGAAAATCGGCAATCTTGATCTTACCCTGGCTATGAATGCCATGAACGACGACGGTTTCCGTATAGGCGACCCGAGCCGTCGGCTGCGGTTGAATCTGGGCACCCGCTATCGGGTGAAAGAAGGCTGGTTTGTGGGAATAAATATGACCTATCTGCTCGATTCCACCCGTTTATACACCTTTTGGGCCAGCGACAAGGATGCTTTCGAACCCTTTGAAGGATCGGTTAATCCACAACTCAACCACCGCTTGGCTGTTGATCCCTTTATTGAATATATCCCTAACAAACACAGCAAACATAGTTTGCGCAATAGGTATTATCGGTCTTATACCAATTACAACAACGAAGATTTTGGCCAGGGGGAAAATTATTACAGCGAATACCAATACCAGCACCGATTCCAATTTCCCTGGGCCAAAAGCACCGTAATCACGGGCGGTCTGGTAAATCAAAGTAACTTCATTTTAAGTGACAGGCTCTACGGTACCCAAAATACCGGGAATAGATCAGCCTATTTACAATTCGACCAAAACGTCTGGCGTGTGAGCTGGTCGTTGGGTGGACGCTATGAACAATTTGTCATCAATGGCAGCGTAAGCGAAGGCGCGCCCGTTTATCGTGCCGGATTAAATTTTGAGCTGTGCAAGTCTACTTTTTTACGTGCTAGCTATGGTGAGGGATTTCGTTACCCTTCGGTAGCTGAACTATTCAGCAATACATTTATAGGTTCAATCCGTCTGCAAAGCGACCCACAATTACGTCCCGAGCGGAGTAAAACCTATGAAGTTGGTCTGTTGCAGGGCTTTCAACTGGGAAAATTCGACGCCCTGTTTGACATTGCACTTTTCCGCACGGATTATACCGATATGATTGAATATGCTTTTGGGGTGGTGCTGCCTGAAACCTATACTGCTCGCGATTCACAGGACATCAGTAACAACAATTGGGGTGCACTGGCGCAACGTTATGCCCGTTTCGCCCCCGCCAATGTGGTTCAAGCTCGGATTACCGGTTGGGAAAGCAGTTTGCGTGGAAAAACCAGTCGCGGGAAGTTTTCGATGGAGTGGCTGTTGGGCTATACTTACGTCAATCCCATTAATCTGAATCCACCACAATCTTTGTATAATCTCCCTGCCGATTTGATGCAATACCTGAAATACCGCTACAAACACCTGGCGCGAACAGATATTACCTTGGGTTGGGCGGGCTGGCAGCTGGGCATGAATGTGCGTTACAACAGTGTAATTCTGAATATTGATGAAGACTTTTATGCCTTTATGCCAGGGTTAACGGAATACCGGCTTCGGCATTTAGAAGGTGATTTGATAGCTGATGCCCGCATTGTGAAAAACTTCGACGCGCATTTTAATGTGAGTTTTATTGTGAGGAATATGTTTAACGAAAGTTATATGGTCGTTCCCGGCAATATTGGAGAACAGCGCGCTTTTGTGGGTCAGTTTAATTTCAGGTTTTAGGCGAATGAAAAAAGGGCTGTTGTTGCTTTTATTCGGGTTGGTTTATATAAAACCCATACTTGCCCAACAGTTGGTTGGCCAAGTAAAAGATGCAGAAAGCGGTACACCTTTGGCCGGGGTGAACATCGTATATAGTCCCAATCGGGGAACGGTAACTGATGCTGAGGGTAGATACAGTCTGAAATTTGAGCAAGCGGGCGATTTTCAGCTTGAATTCAGCTATATAGGCTATGTGAGTCTGCGCCAAAAAGTAAGTTTAGCGACTGGACAACAACTGCAACTCCATGTTTCCCTGCATACCAATCTGGCCATACTCAATCCGGTAGTAGTAACAGCAGGCCGTTACGAGCAGCGACAAAATGAAGTAACTGTTTCGATGGAGGTATTGCAAGCCAGTTTAATTGAAAACAACAATTCCACCAAATTCGATGATGCCCTCGACCGTATACCGGGTGTAAGTGTGCTGAATGGCCAGGCTAACATCAGAGGTACCAGTGGTTTTTCGTATGGTGCCGGAAGCCGGGTATTGGTTTTGGTAGATGATATGCCCCTCCTGAGTGCCGATGCCGGGGATGTAAAGTGGGCCTATATCCCCATCGAAAATGTGGCACAAATTGAAGTCATCAAAGGCGCTTCTTCCGCTTTGTTTGGCTCGAGTGCGCTGGGCGGCATCGTCAATTTGCGTTCCGCTTATCCTACAGGCACACCTAAAACACAAATCCAGACATTTTTCGGGTTGTATGGTCAACCGCGCGCAGAATTTAGGTCGCCTTTTCCCGACCGACCACATTACCAAACCGGCCTAAGTTTTTTGCACAGCCAACAGTTTGGCAAACTCGACTTCACTGCAGGCATGTACAGTCTCTATGATGAAGGTTATCGCATCGGCGACTACAGCAAACGTATCCGGGGAAATGTCAATCTTCGATACCGACTTACCGAAAATTGGAGCGTGGGCCTGAATGTCAATGCCATGCGGGATTCATCCGGCAACTTTTTCTTTTGGGAGAGCGATACGGCTGCCTTTTTCCCTTCTCCCGGCACCAACGACACCCAATTGGGGCTGCGGTATAATATCGACCCCTATGTACAATATATAGGTAAATCGGGACAAAAACACAGCTTTAGAAACCGGTATTACTTTACCGAAAACCGGGGAAGTGCCGACCGGCGGACCAAAGGACATGTGTATTACAACGAATACCAATATCAACGACCTTTGAAACTTTTCTTTGCCGAGAAGACCATACTCACCGCAGGAGGTGTTCACATTTACAATGGCATTGAGAGTGGCGTTTTGTATGGCAATCGCGACAGTCGTAACCTGGCGGGCTACCTACAGTTCGACCAAAACTTCAAACGACTCAACTATTCGCTGGGTTTTCGATACGAATCTTTTGTCATTAACCGGGAAACCCCCATCAACTATCCCGTTTTTCGGGGGGGCATCAATTACCGTTTGCTAAGTGCGAGCTGGCTCCGTGCTTCTTTCGGTCAGGGGTTTCGGACCCCATCGGTCGCCGAACGTTATGCCAATGCAGCAGCAGGCGGTATTTTAATTGTGCCTAATCCCAATCTGGGCAGCGAAAGTGGCTGGAGCAGTGAAATAGGCATCCGACAAGGCTGGCGTTGGGGGAATTTTAGCGGTATGGTAGATTTGTCGGGATTCTGGACACAGTTCGACAATATGATTGAATTTCAGCTGGCATCAACTGCTTTTGGGTTTCAGGCTGTGAATCTTGGCAATCGATTAACCCGCATTCGCGGACTTGAACTCAGCACCGGTACCCAGGGAAAAATCGGGAAAGTCGCTCTGCAATTACAATTGGGTCACACTTACATTCAGCCCATCGAAAGATTTACTCCCGTACCTTCTTTGCCCGAATTCACCCTCGACTCGACATTAAAATACCGAAGTAACCACCTGTTTCGTGGAGATGTGGATGTGCGGAGAGGACGATGGCATGGCGGCGTAAATATTCGTTACAACAGTTTTGTACAGCGCATCGACCAATTGTTTGAAGTAGCCATACCAGGAGTGGCTGCCTACCGTCAACGCGATAACCAAGGCGATTGGTTGTTCGACTTGCGGTTTGGGATGGATGTGCATGAAAAAATACAAGCCAGTTTTATAGTCCGTAATCTGACCAACGAAGCCTATATGATTGTACCAGGTAATATTGGTGCGGCACGACACTATTTGATACAACTCACTTACCGCCACGGCGGACAATAATTCTATGATGAAAAACAGTCTTTTCAGTCTCCTATTGCTACTTTTTTGCCAGCCTGTGTTGGCCCAACTCAATACCCCTTACCAAAAACCACCTGCTGAAATTCAGCAACTGCTCGATGCTCCTTCTACCCCATTGGTCAGTCTTTCGCCCGACAGAAGCTGGATGGTATTGTATGAACGCTCCGATTTTCCGTCGATTGAAGCTGTATCAAGACCAGAACTGCGGTTAGCCGGTATACGTATCGACCCAAATAATTTCGGCCCGAGCCGCAGCAGCTATTACGTAGGTGTTCGGCTGAAAAATGTGAAAAGCGGTGAAGAATTCGCTGTCAGCGGCCTTCCTCAGCCTTTAATGCTTAGCAATACCGGATGGTCGCCCGACAGCAAACAGCTGGCCTTTACCCAAGGCGATGCCGATCAAATCAGCCTTTGGGTTATTGATATTACCACCAAAGTAGCCCGTCGTCTTAGCAAACGTGCTGTGAATGATGTGATGGGGAGTACTTATAACTGGCTGTCGGACAGTAAGTCTTTGTTATTTTCGGCAGTACCTCAAGGTCGTGGACCGGCTCCGATCCCCAAGCGGGTACCAAGTGGGCCAGTCATTGAAGAAAATCTGGGTAAAAAAGCACCATCGCGTACCTACCAGGACTTGCTCAAAAACAGAGATGATGAGGCTATATTTAGTTATTATGCCGCTATCGACCTGGTCCATATACAGCTCGACGGTACAGAAAAAAGTTTGCTCCAAAACCAGCTACTCGCCAGCTTCAGCAGCTCTCCCGATGGTCGGTTTGTACTCACCAAAACATTAAAGCAGCCCTTCAGCTATCTGGTACCCTACAACCGTTTTCCTACAGAGGTAGCCATTTACGACATAGCTGGCAACAAGCTGAAAACTATCATCGACATACCGCTTACCGACTATATTCCCAGTGCCTTTAATGCCGTAGAAAAAACGCCCCGCTCGCATGCCTGGCGCGCCGATGCGCCGGCAACCCTCTATTGGGTGGAGGCACTGGATGGTGGCGACCCTAAGCAAGCAGCTGAGTTTCGTGATAGGTTGATGCAGCTTTTGCCACCATTTGATGGTCAGGCGCAAGAATTGATTAAGATCAAGTTGCGTTTTTCTGGCGTAATGTGGGGCAATGCTACAACAGCCCTGGTCATGGGCAGGTGGTGGAACAATCGGCAAGAAGAAGTTTATCTACTGAATCCTGCGCAGCTTACGCTAAACAAACGTATTCGGGAAAGGGATTATGAAGATGCCTATGGCGATCCGGGCAGTCCGTTGATGCAAGCCAATACATTTGGCCGATCGGTCCTGCTCATTCACAATAACCTACTTTTTATGACCGGTGCGGGGAGTTCTCCTGAGGGCGATTTGCCCTTTTTGGATCAATACGATCTCAAAACAGGCAAAAGCAAACGTTTATGGCGTTGTGAGGCACCTTATTATGAGTATGTCGTCGCCCTGCTTGATCCGGCGAAAAAAACTTTCATCAGCTCCCGGGAATCACAAAATGAAAATCCGAATTATTTTTTGAGAACTGCCGGAAGTCCTGGGCTCAAGGCATTGACGCAATTTCCTGACCCCTATCCACAGCTCAAAAATGTGAGTAAAGAACAATTGCGCTACAACCGCAACGATGGTGTTGAACTCACAGCGACACTTTATCTCCCTGCAGGTTATGATAAAAGTAAAGGACCTCTCCCCACCCTGATTTGGGCCTATCCACGCGAGTTCAAATCTCAGGCAGCTGCCAGTCAAGTAAAAGGCTCTAAATACAATTATACTCGCATCAGCTCAGGGAGTCCGATTTTTTGGGTGATGCGCGGTTATGCCGTGGTCGACAATGCCAGCATGCCCATCGTAGGTGAAGGCGACGCCGAACCCAACGACACCTACATCAAACAATTGGTGGCCAATGCCGCAGCCATCGTTGATTATATGACGCAATCGGGCATAGGCGATAAAAACCGTATGGCCATAGGCGGGCACAGTTATGGAGCTTTTATGACCGCCAATTTAATGGCTCATTCAACTTTGTTTAAAGCAGGTATCGCCCGAAGTGGGGCTTACAATCGTACTTTAACCCCATTTGGATTTCAGGCAGAAGAACGCACCTACTGGCAGGCGCCTGAAGTTTACTTTCAGATGTCGCCATTCAGTTTCGCTGATAAAATTAAAACACCTTTGTTATTGATACATGGGGAGGCCGATAACAATCCCGGCACCTTCCCTATTCAAAGTGAAAGACTCTACAATGCTATCAAAGGACATGGTGGAACCGTGCGTTATGTGGTACTTCCTCATGAGAGTCATGGCTATCGGGCCAAAGAAAGTATTGAGCATATGCTTTGGGAAATGGATAGGTGGTTACTTAGCTATTTAAAATAAATTACGTATTAAAAGAATAATAATATGAAATTCTAATTTGTCATAAAAGTGTCATAAGAAATGATTTAAAACAAAATGATGCTTCATTTTAGCTTCAAACCTCAAAAAATTGCGCCGAATTTTCAAATTTTATTCTATTTTCATGGCCTTTAAAAATCTAAAGTCTATGAAAAAACTCTTTATCCTGTTTGGCTTTCTGAGCGCCTATTTGTCGGCAGAGGCTCAGACCAACATTCAGATTGGCACGAGCACGAGTAATCTGCTCAATTCCAATACTGCTGCTGCTGATCCTGGGCCTATTTTCAGGGTTACTGCCACACTTTTTGCCTCCAAACACCATTATACGCTTACAGCTGCCGAACTTACAACAGCAGGTTTGCCCAATGGAGCAATCATTACAGCGATTGCCTTCAACAAAGGAAGTACTACCGGCACCGATGCTCCACACCTCAATAATTTTGAACTTTGGTTGAAAAACTCTGCAGCTACACAGGCGCCTGCCGTTCCGGCTTTTTTCAGTCAACTTATTCAAGGAGCTTCCTTAGCCTATTCTTCCTCGAACCAAGTCATTCCCTACCCTGCCGGCTTTGTGAACTTTCCGCTGACCACTCCTTTTGTTTACAGTGGAGGAGCATTGGAAGTAGCCTCTAACTGGGAGTTGGGTGCACCGGGCTACACCAGTGGCAGTTTTAACTGGAGTGGCAACAGCGTCACCAACCGAACGATAGCCGGCAATAGTATTAGTCCGAACGATACCCTCGCCAATCTCCGTACTGTAAGACCAACCATTCGAATTACCTACATCACCGGCACAGCCTGTGCAGGTGCACCAGTAGCAGGAACGGCCACGGCCTCCCGTAATTCGAGTTGTTTTGGCAATACCTTTTATCTTAGCTTAAGTGGGCATACTTTCCAATCGGGTTTCAGTTATCAGTGGCAATCGTCTATTGATAATGTGAACTTCAACGATATAGTCGGTGCCACGGCTGCCTACCAGCCTATA
This sequence comes from Bacteroidota bacterium, assembly GCA_036787895.1. Lineage (GTDB taxonomy): Bacteria > Bacteroidota > Bacteroidia > UBA7662 > UBA7662 > UBA7662. The sequence goes on from DAIQOK010000016.1 coordinate 62,668, forward strand.
AGCCAAACTAACAATGCGATTTATTATCGTTGTAGAGTGAGTTGTGGGGCTAATTCATCCAACTCTACCAGCGTATTGGTTCAGGCGCAAAACAGCATGGCAGGTAATTATACAGTCAATCCTGCACTTCCTGCCTCCGCTACCAACTTTACTTCGATGGAAGCGCTAACGACTGCTCTAAATTGTGCTTCTATCTCAAGCAACGTAACTATTAGTATAGCTTCAGGCACCTATACAGGTAATTTTATCCTTAACAATGTTGTTCCAAGCTCTGGTGCCAGTATTTTAATCGCCAGTGCTAATGGCATCGCCGATAGTGTGGTCTTCACCTCTACAAGCGGCACTACGCTGGCAATTACGAATTCAAGCAACATCACGCTAAATAATTTGAGTTTTGTAAGAAATGCTACGCCTGAGGCCAGAGATGATTTATTAAGTATAGGCGTCAATAATACAAGTATTACCGTTTTAAGCTGCAAATTCAAAGGTTTAACTGGTTCGGTAAGCGCAGAAAATCGCCTGGTATCAGTAGTTGGAAACAACAATACGACTATTTCCAATTCCAGTTTCTCAGATGGCTATTATGGCGTTTGGGGACAAGCCATAACCGGCCCTGACACCATTCGGGATTTGCAAATCATTGGCAATACCTTCACCGATATCTATCATACACCCGTAAACGTTGTTGGTCAGCACCGCGGTACGCAGGTCATTGGCAATAGCATGACCAATACTATCACCGCCGTAGCGTCAGGATACGTCATTAACATGACCAATGGTTTAAATTTTACGGTTGCCGATAACCTGGCCAATGGCACATTTGGAGCAGCTGCTGCTTTTCTCTCGAATTGTAATGGTGATTCAATTTTAACCAATCGTTTTTACAACAATGCCTTCAGTGTGAGCTTAACCAGCGCAACCGGTCGGGCCATTTGGGTACAAACCAACACTGGTGGCGGAAATGATTGGCTTGAACTCTATCACAATTCGATATTTATTGGGATTAACTCTACCTCAACAACCCAAAGCGGCTTGGTGTATGTAGGCCCTTTACTAGCTTCAACAGCACAATCCATTAATCGACTTGCGCTTAAAAACAATAGCATTGGCGCCTACTCTACAGCCGCATCTGGTGCGTTGCCGGCTAATTTGGGTTCAATTTGGATACATGCCAATTATCTCCTCGATACCAACGTATTCAAAGCATCCAACAATAACTGGCATTTCCCAGCTCCGGCACGCTATGGCTATCTGAACAATCCAGCTACTGCCTACCCCACACTGGCTTCATTCCAGGCGGTTTCTGCAGGCAATGAGCTCAATACTATCGAAGTAGACCCTCAATACACCAGCTCCACTGACCTTCGTCCCAGTCCGGCTTCTTTATTGGGCAATGCAGGTACCCCTATTGCCGGCATTACCACCGACTTGGCCGGCAATGGTAGGAGTTTGGTTAGCCCCACCATTGGTGCGTATGAAGTGCAGCAATCGGCTAATAATAGCTCAATAGTACGCTTATTGTCGCCTACACAGCTGCAACAGGCCAATACTACAGTTACTGTTGGTATACGACTCCAGAATTTAGGTAACGCCCCACTCACCAGCCTTTCGTTAAACTATCAGGTTGATAATGGCCCTGTGGTAACGCAGGCCTTTTCCGGCAACTTACTTTTCCTCGATTCGGTCGACATCAACTTTACCCAAACTTTCGTTACACCGGCCAGTGGCCAACCCGAACTTCGCGTTTGGACCTCAGCACCCAATGGCAGCACCGATAGCGACCCAAGCAACGACACGATTACCCTTCGATTGTGTATTCCACTGGCTACCGGAACCTACACTGCCGGCCTGCCTGGTAACGATTTCCCATCACTCAGCGAGCTGATGAATTACCTCAGCTGTGCAGGTATTGCCGGTCCTGCTGTAATCAATGTTCAATTCCCGAATAATCTGAGCAACGAGCGTTGGGAAATTCCGGCCATTCCCGGAACAAGTGCAACGAATACCTTGATTTTTGATGGCGGTAGAGACACCATTTCAGTTGATGCCAACACCAACTTCAAATACATTGTGCTCATGAATGGCACAGAGCATGTAACATTGCGAAATTTTGTACTTCGTTCCACCAATGCCGAATTTGGTATTGGCATTTTGATGCAGAACGGTGCGAATTTCAATCATATCACCAAAAACCGGATTGATTTAAGCACTATCCAGGTCATACCGGTAACCAATGCTGCCAACAATGCCATGGGTATCGTATCCTCCGGTTCTTTCGCCAACAATACTACAGCTACCCAAGCCAACAACAATCTGGTAGATTCTAACCTCATTATTGGTGGTCATATGGGTATTCGATTTAATGGAGCCTCAGGCAGTGAAGGCGCGGTGAATAACCAAATTATTGGCAACGTCATCCGTGACTTTGGCGCTACCGGTGTTCATCTTTCGCTGACTTTCGGTACTGTGGTAGCCGGTAATGATATCCACCGCAGCAACCGAGGGCCTACAACCACCTTCCAGGGCATCAACCTCGAAGCAGGTGCTTTTGCCAGCCAAATTTACAGCAACCGCATACACGATAGTCATACTGCCGCAACCTCCAGAGCAACGGCTGCTATTGCAATTCGCCTGGCTTCTGTAAATCCACCGGATAGTGTTGGACTTAACCGGATTTACAACAATCTGGTCTACGAACTCAACAGCAACTCTACCACCAATGCGGTGTTGTTGAACAATGTGAGTTTTGCTGATGTGGTCTTTAATACTTTCGATATGTCGTCGTCGCTTACATCGAATGGTGATAGTCGAGGTATTTATTTCCAGGGTGCCATTTCCAATGTCCGTTTCCTGAACAACAATGTAGCGCAAACCCGCAACGGTATTGGCAGTAAACAAGCTATTGGCATTGAAAATACCTCAGCTGCTATTGTAAGCAACTATAACAATCTGTACGTTAATGCCCCAGCCGGAACGCCCGGTGTTGGTTTGTTGGCTGCAGTGAACTATGCTACCATGGCGGCTTGGCGTGCTGCAGGTGCCGGTACCTTCGATCCACTCAGTACCGATGTTAATCCTGCCTTTGTGAATACATCGGTCTTTGATTACACCCCACAAAGTCCTGCCTTAAACAATGCTGCTATAAGCATCCCGTATGTCACCACCGACATCAATGGTAATCCGCGCAATCCAAATTTCCCGGATGTGGGTGCTTATGAATTCACAGTAGCCGGATGTAATCCACCGAACCAGCTTGCAGTAGATACCACCCGATTGACTTCCGCAACCATCAGCTGGCAGTCGTCCAATAACCTCAGCTGGAACATCGAATATGGCCCGGCAGGCTTCACCCAAGGAAGTGGTACCGTTATTAGAGGAATTACCACCAAGCCTTATACCATTAACAATCTATCGGTTTTCAATTGCTATGATGTATATATTCAAGACAGTTGTGGCGGTCAGCTTTCCAGTTGGTCTGGCCCGCTGAGCTTCTGCACGCTCAAGGACAACGATTTGCAATTAACCGCTATTGTTACACCAGCTGAAAACAGCTGTACCGGACCTCAGCTCCCGGTTCAGGTTAGTTTGACTAATTTGGGTGTGCAAGCTGTTTCCAATTACAGTGTTCGGGTTAACGTAAGTGGTTCGGTAAGTACCACTATCAATCAGAACTTCACAACTACCATACAACCGGGCGCCAGTACGGTGGTTACTGTGGGCAACATTAATACAGGCGCTGGAGGTGCAACGCAGTTCCAGGCGATTGTGACCAGCACCAACGATAGAGACAGTTCCAACGATACCTTGCAAATAGCCCGTACCATTCGTAGCATTCTTAATCCGGTAATTGTATCGAACAGAGATACGGTATGTATTGGAGGCAATGTGACACTCTGGAACAATCCAAGTAGCGGTGCTCAGAATATTGGCTGGTTTAATGCACAAGGCACTCAAATCGGCACCGGCGACACCATTACTACCAGCATCAGTCAGTCTACTTCCATTTCGGCACGCGCACTTGGTGTTCAAAACTACCAAGTTGGTCCGGCCGATACTACTTTCGGAAATGCTCAGGCCTTTTCCGAATTTACGGTAGGCAATAATGCTATGATTTTTGAAGTACTCAAACCTATTCGAATTACCCGCATGAAAATTTATCCTAATCGGTCGGGCACTGTAGCTTTGGTTGTTAGAGATAATGCGAACAACAATATTATCACCTCTCAGAACATATTGGTTTCGCAGAGCAATGCTTATGCACCGGTAATCGTCAATGTCGACATCAACCTGACCCCGGGTGTATACAGGATGTCGCCAACCAACAATCAGAGTGCCGGTGGTATGTTGTTTAATAATGGTAGTGCCGTATATCCTTACAGTATACCAGGCGTATTCAACATCAGTGGAAGCACGGCATCTAATCAAAGCTCCTACTATTATTTCTATGATTTGGGCATCGAATATGGCACTTGTACTTCGCCTTTAGTGAGCAAAAACCTGATCGCTCAGGCGGCGCCAACGGCAGCATTTACTGTCAACCAATCAGCCTTCCCGGTAATTAACTTCAATGCGGCCAATTCTACCAATGCCAACAGCTTTAGTTGGAGTTTTGGAGATGGTGTCGTGGCAACCGGTCAGCAGGTTACCCACGTTTACGCTACCAACGGTAGTTTTGATGTGCGTCTTATTGCCAGCGGCAATTGTGGCAGCGATACCTTGACGCAATCGGTGACCATTAGCGGATTAAGTGTTAACAAACTGCAGGCCGTGACGAAACTGAACGTTTATCCTAACCCGAATTCGGGTATGTTCCGTGTAAGTTTCGAACAAATGCAAGCCCAGCCCGTTCAACTCATTTTACGCGATATGACTGGCCGCACCCTCTACGAAACCACCATCGACGATAACGAATTGCAGGTGGTTCGTGAACTGGATATGCAGCATCTGGCCGCAGGTGTTTATTACGTAAGCATCGAAAATGGCAACCGACGCAATATTCAACGCATGATTATCAGCGGCCGATAAACTAAAAAGGCCAACATACAAACGGCTGTCCTCGCGAGGGGACAGCCGTTTATTTTTAAAACACTTGCGGACGAATAGTATCAGCCCTCCACATAGACCACCACTTTGGTCTCAAAAAAAGTATCGTCAAAAAAACGGGGAATAGGATATATCCGATAAGGACGTTTGGCCTCATCGAGCTCATCAATCAAATCTCCCCCTTTCAAGTAAAGAATGCCATTAGGCAGGCTGTGCCTGCTATTATTCAAAAATTTGTCCTTCACCCAGCCATAAAAAGGCGCCATGCGGGTAACGGCACGGCTTACCACAAAGTCGAATTGACCCTTCACCTCTTCTGCCCTTCCATGTATCGCCTTGACGTTTTGTAAACCCAGGGCTTTACTGACTTCTTCCACCACCTTGATTTTTTTACCGATGGAATCCACCAACGTAAAATGAGTTTCCGGAAAAAGTATGGCCAATGGTATGCCGGGGAAGCCACCACCAGTACCCACATCCATCACCTTAGCGCCGGCATTAAACGACATTACTTTGGCTATGGCCAAACTATGCAATACATGGTGCAGATAAAAAGCATCCATGTCTTTTCGGGATATTACGTTTATTTGGGCATTCCATTCGGCATACAAATCCTGCAAAGCCGCAAACTGGCGCTGTTGCTCTGCCGATAAGGCCGGGAAATAGCGGAGTAATTGTTCCATTACCATTTGTTTTTGCTGAAACTCCCTCTTAAACTCCAGCTTATTTGGAAAAGTGGATGAATCAGATCGATAAGCGGCAGGGCCCATACAAACCTGCTGTCGCCAAATTTACGGCCGGCCAATCCCAGAAAAAGCCAACGGTGAAGCAAGCTAAAACTGAAAATTGCCAGGCTGATGTATAACCAAAGCGGGTCTCGCCAGTAGCTGTATACAGCATAGGCCAAAGCCGGGAACAACATCGAGTGACTAAAGGCAATGAAAGCTAACCAAAATTTATCGCCACTACGGTAAAATTTACCCGTGCTGTTATGTCTGTTTTTTTGACGGTGCCAGGCTTTCCAACTCTTTTTGGGAATTGAAATCGTATAGGCTTCCGGTTCTATGCTGATGCGTACATTGGCACCGGTGCTGGCCTGGTTGACGAATAAGTCGTCGTCGCCGGAGAGCTGTTTAATGTGCGACACAAATCCTTTGTGGAAGAAAAAGAGCGAGCGGTAATAGGATAAATTACGACCTACGCCCATATAAGCACGTCCTGCAAGTACATGACTCAGGTATTGCAGCCCGGTTAATGTGGTATCGTACTGGATAAATAAATTCAATAACGACTTCTCCCTGGCATAGCCACCAAAACCCAGCACGATTTCAGTTTTGTCGATATATTGTTTTTGCATCTGACGTATCCACTGTTTAGAAGCAGGATAACAATCAGCATCGCTAAAAAGGAGCACATTGTGTTCGGCGGCTTTGATACCTAATGTGAGTGCGAATTTTTTTCCGGTGGGATATTTAGGCTGTTCGGCTAGGGTAACCACCTTCAATCGGGTATACTTTTGCTGCAGTTCTTTCAATACATCCTCCGATTCATCGAAAGAACAATCGTTGACTACCACCACTTCGAAGTCGGCATAATCCTGTTCCAAAAAGGCCGGCAAATGTTTCGCCAAATTGGCTGCTTCATTGCGAGCTGCAATGATAACAGAAACCGGCAATTCCTGGCGGTTAAAGACCGATTGTTTGTCCTTATACAGCAACAATCTGATCCAGAACCAATAATGATAAAACAAATTCAGCACGAGCAATAAGCCCAACAAAGCCAGAGGCAGGTAATATACCAGATTCATGTCAACAGGTTTTCCAGACGTAGGATACGCTAACTTTGCGCACGACAAAGCTACAGCTAACCTTTACGCGATTACAGACAATTTTTAAACAGATGTCGTTTACACTTTTTGCACAGGATCCTCTTTCCAAAGCCCGTGCGGGCTTGCTTGAAACTGCCCACGGAAACCTCGAAACCCCTATTTTCATGCCTGTTGGAACAGCTGGAACTGTAAAAGGAGTTCATCAGCACGAACTCAAAAACGACATACAGGCCCAGATTATCCTGGGTAACACCTATCATCTCTACCTGCGACCGGGCACGGAATTGCTTGAACAAGCCGGAGGTTTGCACAAATTCAACGGTTGGAATGGCCCCATACTCACCGATAGTGGCGGCTACCAGGTGTTTTCGTTGTCCGACATCCGTAAAATCAAAGAAGAAGGCGCCACTTTTTCAAGTCATATCGACGGTTCCAAACACCTCTTCAGCCCAGAGCGTGTCATGGATATACAACGCAGCATTGGTGCCGACATCATCATGGCATTTGATGAATGTACTCCCTATCCGTGCGACTACAAATACGCCAAAGATTCTATGGAGCTTACCCATCGCTGGCTGCAGCGATGTATACAGCGTTTCGACGAAACGGAACCCAAATATGGCTACCCCCAAAAATTATTTCCCATCGTTCAGGGCAGCGTTTATCCCGATTTACGAAAAGCATCAGCACAGTTCGTAGCTGCAACCAATCGTGAAGGTTATGCCATTGGTGGACTGAGCGTCGGCGAACCTCATGAGGATATGTATGCCATGACCGATTTGGTGACTGATATTTTGCCTCACGACAAGCCCCGTTACCTCATGGGCGTAGGTACCCCTGCCAACATACTCGAAAGCATAGCACTTGGCATTGATATGTTCGATTGTGTAATGCCCACTCGCAATGCACGCAATGGTATGTTATTTACCAAAACCGGTATCATCAATTTGCGAAACGAAAAATGGCGCAGCAACCTCAGCCCGATAGATGCAGAAAGTGATTTAGTAGTCGACCAGGTTTATAGCAAAGCCTATCTCGCTCATCTTATCCGTAACAAAGAAATGTTAGGCGCTCAAATTGCCTCTATACATAATCTCCACTTTTATTTGTGGCTGGTGAAAGAAGCCCGTAAACACATCATTGCCGGCAATTTTACGAGCTGGAAAAATAGTATGGTCGGTGAGCTTATGCAAAAACGATAATTACATTGTTTTTTTCGGCTAAGCAAATGTGTGCTGTTTTATAAACCGTATTTTTAAAAAGCAGATGTGCCGTTTCTCAAAATTGGCCATTGACCAAAACCGCTTCTTTTCATGAAATCAAGACTTTTTTGCCTGTTTTTTTGTTTTATCGCCAGCCCTTGGTTGACGGAGGCACAAATTGCAAATAACTTTTCGAGCGACAGACCCGGTTTGGCAAATACACCACTGGTCGTTGGCAAACATTATCTGCAAATGCAGTTTGGAGGTAGTTTTGGCCACTACGGCATCCTCCCCAGAAATAATGCCTATCAACCTACCCAGGATAGACAAGGCGATTATTTTTTTCGATTTGGTCTGAACCGGCGTACAGAGCTTGATCTGGGATTTTCGCTTTTAAGTACGCAAGGATTAGATCCCAATCTCATCAGGTTTGGCTATACGCCCTTTCCCCAACGATTTAGTCATCCTACGCGTTTTGATAGTTTTAGGGCAGGCTTACGGCACACCTTTTTTACAGAGGCAGAACGCGATTTTTCGCTAGGAATATTACTTCTAGGCACTGTGGATTTCAATCCAACACCTGGCCCTGCCAACGCCTATGGCTATGTTTTTGGTTTGCTTGGCGCTAAACAAATTGGAAGCCGGATTTCGGCCACTGGTAATATTGGCCTGCAGCACCAAAATTCCTTTGTTGGCCCGGAATTCTTTTACGTTGTGAATTTTGCCTTTGATTTGGGCAACAATTTGGGTGTTTTTGTGGAGACCAAAAATGAATCGGTGCTCATCGATCGGCCGGATCTGGTACAGTGGTTCAACGGCGGTTTATATTGGAAGTTGACGCCTAATTTCATGTTGGACTTACACGGCGGCAACCAAAGGTTAGTTAGCAATAGACTTTACAGTGAGAGCTATTGGTATGCAGCCCTCGGCCTGAGCTGGAAAATCAAAGCCATAGCCACCAAAAAACCGGTAACTCCATGATGCTGTTACTACGGTTGATTCTGCTTTTTTTGGTTTTTTCGTTCTCTGCATCAGGCAATGAACTGGATTCACTTCGCCTTTTGCGCCGGAATCTGCTCGAAGACCAACTCAAACTGGAACGGCTGCAAGCACAATATGTAGTGAAGGATTCGCTGCTGCTTGCCGAATATGAAGCCAAAAAGCAGAAAATACTCGATAACCTCACCCCCGAAGCCGTCACACTCGGTACCGACACCTTATTTATGCTTTATAGCGGTATTGGGCCATTAACACTCCAAGAAAGAATTGCTCGAATTGAACAACGACTGGCTGAACTTGTAGACGAAGCTGATTTCAATCCTAAACTGCTTACCATCGAAAAAGACGGTGAGAATTATCGACTGCTTTATGCAGCTGATATAACCGTGCTCTTACTGACCGAAGCCGATGCTGTTTTCAGTCTGACATCACTGCTTGATATCGCCAAAGACTACAAGCAGCGTATTGTAAGGAGCGTTCAACAGCAAAGAGCTTCGACTGCCTGGTTGCAATGGCTGTTTAAAGTACTGTTGGTTGTTTTAGTGATTGCGGTATTTACGGGAATCATCGTCGGCATCAATAAGGCTTATCGTCGAATTCAGGCCAACGTCTTTCAGTTGCAAAGCAAGCTACTTACCCGGCTGCGCATCGGAAATTACCAGCTATTCGATGAAAAACGAGCTTCTTTGGCCATGTCATGGTTACTCAAGGCTGGCCGTGTGTTACTTATTCTACTTTCTTTCTACCTCCTTTTGCCGGTGGTATTCAGCATTTTCCCATTTACGGAAGGACTGGCCAAACTCCTCTTTGGTTATATCTGGTCGCCCTTTAAGTCAATATTGCTGGCAATACTCGCCTTTATTCCCAATCTGTTTACCATCGTGGTCATTTTTGTGGTAACACGGACAGTTGTACGTTTTTTGCGATTTCTGGCAACCGAAATTGAAAAAGAAGTGCTCGTGATTCCCGGCTTTTTCAATGAGTGGGCTATCCCAACCTATAATATTGTACGTTTTCTGCTGTATGCTTTTATGATTGTGGTGATTTTCCCTTATCTCCCCGGTTCCGATAGCAAAATTTTCCAGGGTGTTTCTGTCTTCCTCGGCATATTGTTTTCATTGGGTTCTTCCTCTGCCATTTCTAATATGGTTGCTGGCTTGGTGATTACTTATATGCGGCCCTTTCGGGTGGGAGATGTTATTCAATTAGGTGAGTTTAAAGGTGAGGTGGTAGAAAAAAACTTGCTCATCACCCGACTTCGAACTCCAAAAAACGAGGAAATCACTATTCCAAACGCGGCAGTCTTGGCTGGGCAATCAGTGAATTATTCCGTTGGTGCGCGTGCTCAGGGATTGGCTTTGTATACTACTGTAACGATTGGTTACGATGTGCCCTGGAAAAAGGTACATGAAATGCTGCTCGAGGCAGCCAAACGTACTGCGGGTATAGTCAAGTCAAAACCGGCTTACGTATTACAAACCAGTCTCGACGACTTTTATGTGAGCTACCAACTCAATGCCTTCACCCAAAAACCCATCGAGATGCCTGCCATTTACAGTGAGCTTCATGCCCATATTCAGGATGTTTTTAATGAAAATGGCATCGAAATTATGTCGCCACATTACCGGGCAGCTCGGGATGGCAATACAACCACTATTCCAGCGAATTATCTTCCTCCAGAAGGTGAAGCTCCGGCATTGCGAGTTACCAAAAGTGATAAAAAATAAATAGCCAGTACAATTGGAAACTATCTCATGACAACCCAAGCTCAGAAAGAATTTCGCCCATATGAAGAAGAAATTAATGCCATAACGCATGGCTTAGGTGCGGTATTGGCTGTAGCTGCACTTATCTATGGCATCGGATGGTCGGCCCATTTGCCCTGGCGTGCCGCCTGGTTAGGTGAATTGGTTTTTGCTACCTCTTTGGTATTACTTTATACGGCCTCTACTATCTACCATGCAGTCCAAAATCCCAGCTATAAAAAACAACTTCGCCTTGTCGACCATATGAGCATATACGTGCTGATTGCCGGCAGTTACACCCCCTTTTTAACCACTGCACTGCCCGGGAATCTCGGCACTTTAATGCTGTGGGTCATTTGGGGCCTGGCCATTAGCGGGCTATTGTTTAAGGCCACCTTGGGCTTCCGTTTTCCCAAAATTTCTCTGCTTTTTTATATTGCCATGGGCTGGATGGTAGTTGTCATTTACGATGCCTTCGTAACTTATGTGCCACCTGAGAGTGTCAGACTGGTTGCCTTAGGCGGCTTATTTTATACCGGTGGTACACTTTTTTTCATCAGTAAAAAAATTCCCTACGCCCATGCCTGGTGGCATCTCTGCGCTTTGGCAGGCTCAACATCCCACTACCTCGCCATACGCCTTTTATAACAGCAGCAAATGAGCTTCAATTCTTGAAATTAAATTGGTTTTGCTGCTGCTAAGCGCTTAAATTCGTTCAAACCCCAAACCTTGCTTATGCGCTACGCCTTGTTTTTGCTGCCTTTTTTGCTGTTCGCAGCTTGTAAATCGAAAAAAGAAAGCAGCTTAACGACCCCCATACCTGCATTTTCACCCCGGGATAGTATAAATGCAGCCAAATTAAATGAAGGCATCAGTTGGTATGCTATGGGTAATGAACCGAGCTGGAGTCTCCAAATCAATAGCGATCGAACAATTCTATTCCAGGACATCAACGGTAATGCAAGAAAAGCTGTTTTAAGCGAAAAAATATTGTTAAACGATGGTGAAGGTTTCCGTTATGTACTACAAACCGAAAGCGGCTTACTCGAAGTCCGGTTTTGGGAAAAGAACTGTATAGATAAAATGTCGGGCGAAAGTTTCCCCTTTGAAGTGGCAGTAAAACTTGATTATACCAGCTATAACGGATGTGGCACACCCACCTTCGACCACCGTTTGCAAGACAACTGGGTGATTCAGGCGATTGATGGGAAACCAATTATGACAGCCGCCAACAGCAAAACGCCTATGATTAGTTTAGTGCCAGAAGCAGCAAAAGTCAGTGGGAACGACGGCTGTAACCAATTCACCGGCAATTTATTCGCCGCATTGGGCAAAATGACCTTGGGCCCTATAGCCACTACTAAAATGGCCTGTCCGCAAAGCCCAGAACAGCTAATCCAAACCTTTCTTGCTCAAGGCAATTTTAAATATCAGCTTCTAGGCAATCAATTGGAACTTTCCGCGCCCGACGGCCAAATCATGTTGCTTGGTAAACCGGAATAGACAATTCAGCCAGTACCTACCTCACGCTGTCAACTTTAGCTTTTTGTACTGCTCCATACGGGCTTTCTTTGCACTACCATGGATTTTAACACGCCCTTAGCCCGATTCCGCTGGATTGCCCGGCTGGAAGGAAGTTCTTTTTTAATTTTGCTTTTACTGGCGATGCCTTTAAAATACCTGGCCGATTGGCCCTATGGGGTAAGCTATATGGGCTGGACGCATGGCGTATTATTCGTTGCTTATTGTATTTGCTTGCTCGAAGTTTGGCAAAACCAAAGTTGGTCTTTTTATAAGGCCTTGCTGGCAGCAAGCATGAGCTTGGTGCCCTTCGGCACTTTTTGGTTCGAGAAAAAATACCTTTAAGTCCCGATTAACGTACATTCTGGGCCATGCGAAAGAGATAATCGGAACATTGATCTTTTTCTTCTGTCCGAAATCCAGCCCAAAGTTCATCTAAGGTTTGCTGGCCAATGGCTGCAGCATTTTCTTGTAATTGTCGCCCCGACATGGTCAGTACAACTGTAAAAGCTCTTTTATCTTCTTTGTCGGGCTTACGGCTCACCCAAGCTTTTGTTTGAAGATGCTGTATCATTCGCGTGATGGCCGACCTGTCTCTCCCCAATTGTTTGGCCAAAAAAAGCTGATTACAACTTTCATTTTCAGCTAATTGGGTTAATAAACGCAATTGATCTGCAGTAATGTCAAAACCAGCCTGTTTTAAATTGGCTGATAAGCGTCGGTTTAAGCGGAACCACAACATGCCCAACAATCTTCCGGTATTTATTGCTTTCATATGTTGCAATATCAACATATCCCTGATTATTTGCAACTTTAAATCAGCACACAGAGGCATATACCATTACCGGCATTCATCGACAAAAACTTAGCATTGGTCGATAATTTGGAGAGAACAATTGCAGGCTTTGAATATTTGAGCGTCGACTTACGCAACTTATGTTTCAAAGGACTGCTGTATTCTTTTTGCTACTTGTTGGTGCTGCTTTTATGGCTTGCACAAAACAGCAGCCTGAGGCGTGTATTACCATACAGCAGCGCTCAACCACCTTTCTAGTTGGAGAGCTGGTTCAATTTCAGGCCAGTTGCAGCAAAAATGCTGAAGATTACAAATGGTCGATTGGAAAACCGGGAAGTTATCAAACTTTCAGTGCCCCAACAGTCAAATTAGAATTTGCTGAAGTGGGTAACTATGAAGTCAAGCTCAGGGTAGGAAATAACCAGCAGCGTGACGAGGTCAGTTTAATCGTACAGGTAATTAACCCAAGCATCGGAGAATAATTGTTCTCCTCGGCTGGGAATTCTAATTTCTGTTCCATTTGCCGATGAGGTATAACGCTTATCATAGCGCATTTCGACTTCCGAGCCAAGCAAATATAGACAGTTAGACAAGTATTCTCATCGAAGCTTGTTGGGCATTATATGCCATTAGCCAGGCTTATGCAAAACACCAAGCCCATTTTGCATCCTCCTCTAAAGCCTGCCCCCATTGGGCCATCTTGCCCGGCACGCATTGACTTTTCTAATTAGCTACCGTAGAGGCACCTTGAATGCCTCGTGCAATTTCAGTTCAACTAAATTGAAATGAAATTTCTTGGACAAAGAGCTATTTTTTTTTTAAAAAAAGAAAATTCGCTTCTCAAGCAGGTCAAAATAGCAGTCTATTTATTCCAAATTTGAACTAATTCTTTCCCAATTTTGGAAGTTTTACTACAAATTAGAATTATTTAGTCGAAAATCATGCAGTAATTTTATTTAAATTTTTTAAATATAAGGTCATTTTCTTTAACAACTATTTTATAATAACCTGATTTTTAAAGTTTTAATTAATAATTATACAATATCCGTCGGCTGGTCATGCACCTATTTCAAAATATTTCATGCCAAACTATTGAAATTTAAAAATTGGTCGTACCTTGCTCATGCATTCAAACAGCTCACAGCGTCATGAAAAAGTCGTCAATTCTCCTCATCATGTTTGCCGGTCTCCTACTCTTCGCCGGCACCTCCTGCAGCCAGGCGACCGGAAATGACTGCCTTCATATCGACAGCAACATTAAAACGCTCAGCGAGCAATCCGGCCCAGCCGTTTGCGCTATCTGCTCGCATGAAGATGATCTGCAGAATGAAATCCAAAAGCAATTTGCCTGGACCCAAATCAAATAATCAAAGTCGGGCTACCAGGCGCGAATAGCATTCATCTTTATTTATTTCAAACTATCCAATCCAATAGGCGCTACTTCTCGTAGGTCTAGTTTTAGTCACTGAAAGATCAGGCTTTCGCCGAATGGTCGTCTTTTTCTTTTCCATAATTGAAATCATTTTTTCCATTATTGGGAATTTTATTCCTTTTGTCTATTTTTTATACCATTGCAATAGGCAAAACCGAAGAACAATACATTCAGAAACTTTAATATTTCACTCAAGTATACTTTTGTATTCTGAGGTAATTATTATATAAATCAATGAGTTAAGTTTAAAATTAGTTTAGTTCATTTTAAATTATTAGGATTTTCAAAACCATATCGTGCCAAACTTCGTATGATTAGCAAAAGGTGGATAACTTGCCACAGCCAACACCGCTAAAAAGATAGCCATGAAAAAAAATGTACTTGCTTTCGTTTTACACTCAGCACTAATCGTTGTTGGTACCTCATCCTGTACGAAGGTGCCCGAAGCTTGCATCACAACCGATAAAAAAACAGATCGACTTGTAGTGAATGAAGAAATCCATTTTCACGCCAATTGCAGTCAAAATGCGGAAACGTTTGTCTGGCGATTTGACAACAATGCCATTGGTCACAAAGATGGAATTATCATTACTCGTGAAAGCGTCAAATTTCGCTTTTCACGCCCGGGTCGGCATCTTGTAAAATTGGAAGCCAAAGGAGGAAATCAAACTTCAGAAGCACTTATAACGGTTTACGTTTACGAAAACTAAGTCCACTACACTTATATAGCCAAAAGCTCGCTATTTTTGAGGACACGAAACTTAGAGTCTTCTCATTTCGTTATTCTTTAAAAGCAGCTGATGACAGTTTTGATTATGATTTCCCAGTTGATACTGGGACTTTCTCTCCTTGTATTTCTCCATGAGTTAGGGCACTTTGCAGCAGCAAGGGCTTTTGGCATACGCGTTGAAAAATTCTACATCTTTTTTGACGCCTGGGGTTTTAAACTATTTAGTTTCAAAATAGGCGAAACGGAATATGGCATTGGCTGGTTACCCTTGGGTGGTTATGTCAAAATTGCCGGTATGGTCGATGAATCGCTTGACACAGGGCAGCTTAACACCCCACCGCAAGCTTGGGAATTCAGGACCAAACCGGCCTGGCAACGATTGATTGTAATGCTCGGTGGCGTGACCGTAAATGCGATACTTGGGATTATCATTTTTGCCGGCATGTTGATGTACTGGGGTGAAAAGTATATCCCAAATTCAGCACTTAAATATGGCATAGTTGCTTCCCCGGTGGCTCAGGATATTGGACTTCGGAATGGTGACAAATTTGTTTCCATCAATGGTAAAGCCGTTGAAAGATTTGATGAAATCATCAGTAGCAATGTTTTGCTTGGCCATGATATCGTGCTCGAAGTTGAAAGAAATGGCGTTTTGGAAAACATTTCCATACCTCGCGATTTTACAGCCCGACTATTGGAGGAGGACAAGAGTTTATTTGTGAAACCACGTTTGCCCTTTACCGTAGGGGAAGTGGCCAAAGGCATGCCAGCCTCAGATGCCGGTATTGTCGAGGGTGACCGGATAATCGCAGTTGGTACTGAGCCTGTCGTTTATTTCAACGAACTCCAGGAAGCTTTACTTAAAAATGCAGGTAAAACAACAACCATAGGAGTAGTTCGTAGTTCGGACACCCTTCAACTCACCGCTCAGATTTCAACGGCTGGTACACTTGGCTTTTTCCCTGTGGTGGAAGAATTGGAAACCGGCTACAACCAATACAGTTTTTTACAAAGTATTCCAGCCGGGGCGAATATGGCCTGGAAGGTAATTACTGACAACGTAAAAGGCTTTAGCAAAATTTTTTCAGGCGATATACCGGTCGAAAAATCACTGGGAGGCCCCATCGCCATTGCTAAAAAAATGTACGGTGGAGAATGGGATTGGTACCGCTTTTGGATGACCACGGGCTTATTATCAATGATATTGGCCTTCATGAATTTACTGCCTATTCCTGCTTTAGATGGCGGACATGTGGTCTTTTTGTTGTTCGAAATGTTACTTCGCCGGCCACTTCCTGAAAAAGTGCTCCTGGCCGCTCAATATGTTGGTATGGTCATCCTTATCTCCCTCATGGTCTTTGCTTTTGGCAATGATATCTGGCAACACATATTGAAGTAAGCAAATTTGATAAGGCGAATACGAAACTGGGATTTGGTCCCTACCTGACTGCGCGTGGGTTAGTTGGCGAATTTTCTGCGCTACGACATCGAGCGTAAATTTTCGGCAATACGTGCTGGTAGGCAACTACAATTGTTTCATGATAAACCGGCGGCCTGAAAAGGCACCTTTAGATACCTATTATTGGGGTTGCCGGTAGTATCCCACTAAGTGTGTAAGTAGTAGAAAAAGTTATTCTGGAATTTTTC